>NZ_JANJQP010000001.1 GCF_025758695.1 Oenococcus kitaharae
TGAACAGCTTAGTGAAGTTATGTCTGTTAACATTGGCTACCTGTGTCAACTAGCTAGTTAAACCTGTATACTAAATTCTGGTGTGAAAGCACCATCACTTCAAACTAAGTCTATCAGTGCTCGGAAATATCCGGGTGCTTTTTGTTTATTTATAGATATCAAACATGTTTATCGTATATAATGATCCATGGATGTCATGGTCGATATCCAATATCTTTATCCATAGTTCACGCTATGATAGGTCCTCGCTTTATGCGGGGACTTTTTGATTGTCCTTGGAATTTAGAAAGCGCTTTCTTTTAATGATGAATCGTGTTATTATATGAATAGGGTTAAAGAGATCATAAGGAGCAGCCATTGGCCGCTAAGAAAGATTTCTCGTATGAGCAAATTGGATCTCAGATGACCCGGAAGCAGTCCTTTCAGCATTTATGTAACGGCTATATTGGAGCGCAAGCTTTTGGTATCAACGTTCATTGAAATGTGCACAGCTAGAGATTTTGGGCAGAACCAAATGACTCGAAACTGTTGAGGGGCTGTTTTTTGTATAATAAATGTAGGCGCTTTCATAAGTGCCTGAAACTCATATTTTTTGCTTACTGTGATAAGTCATATATAGCACTTACAGCTCTCCCAACTGCCAGGGAGAGTTTTTGCGTCTTAGCCACATGATACTTTTATCCAAGGTGCTTGCACCGATAAATGAGCAACACAAAAATTTACAGCTGTCTTCGATGAAAAGTCGAAGGCTTTTTGATACGACCTCCTGTCAGAGAACTCCCAAACGAAGATTCCAAAGAAATTGACAGCTTTTCTGGTGCTTATCTTGATTGTGATAGATATTTTTTTAATATAATAAATCTTGAGGACAGGTGCAGGTCCTCAAGGTTACCTAACTCTATTAATGCAGCCCACTATCGATGGTGGGTTTTTCTATAATGATGGTTGAGGGAACCATGCCTTGTTGTTTTTTATTTATTTTTTGATAGTTGGCTTGTAGAAATGTCCATCATACAATGGCGGGTTTGTTAGCGAATGTTCTGGTAAAATTGAATACGGGTAGTTACTACCTAAAACTAAATTAGTCTTAGTGCTATTTCAGTTTTCATGTGATCCGAACTAATGAAAAGGCGGGGATCGAAAAACTCTCCAGTGAATCGCTGGGGAGTTTTTCTATATTTAGGTTGTGCCATACTTCCGTTTAAGCTATTTACAACAAACGAAATGAGCATCGGACAAATTGGCCAGGCCTTCGATAAAAATAGAAGGTTTTGTTTTATAATCAAGTGCGTAGGGGAGTGCAAACCCTTACACCCATAAAACTCAAGCATTGTTTAGTGTCCATGACTTAATTGTGATGGGCATTTTTTAATTTTCATTGAGGACACAGCCTCTCATAATGCGCAGCACTCACAACTTATTAATAAGTGTTTTTTAGTATAATAAATGTAAACGCTTATAATAGATAGGCGCCTATCAATCGTTATCCCCCTCAACGCATACAGAGTGTAATTATCCAAGTAGATATCTCTAGTATCTGGTTCCCAGCTGATCACTGGGAGTTTTTGTGCCTTGGATTCTATTTAACACTTACAATTTGGAATATCATGCGAGATTTTAAAAATTTAAATCCAGATACATTGCTTAGTATAACGGAAGCAACAAAATATTATTTTCATAAAGAAAAGCCGGTTCATATGAATATGGCATATTTGCAGAGATTCCACATTATGAAATGAAAAATCGCAAGATGTGGCAAGTTAAAGATATTGATGAATATATCGAAAAACACAAGATTTGAAAAGCCCCGTTCAAATTGAGAACTTGTATTTTGCCACATATTTGCCACAAAATCATATAAAGTGCCTTTATATAGGCGTTTGATAATCCGGGAGGGGGCACTAGGTGCAAATCTGGTGTCCTTGGGAATAACCGCCGTCATGGCGGTTATTTTGTGCCTAAATGCCGGTATAAAAAGGTTTGTGGACATTCATTGCTTACTCATAGCATGCCAATAAATGCCACTAACTTTTACCACATTTACCACCCTAAAATAGGGCCATCGCCTCCGTGTGACCAATACATTTGCGTTCCCATCTTTCTGTACTATGAATTAATATGTATGTAAGCGTTATCATAAAAAAATATCGCCAAGCATGAAAGTTAGGTCATTAGCAACTAGTTGCATGCCTCATACCATCTAACAATTGTTTTGATACATGAAATGAAAGTACCAATGAGCGCTTTGAGTGCTCTTTTAGTCACGGCAGTTCAATTCTGTTCACTATTTTGAGAAACAGTGCACAAAAATTGGAAAGAAAGCGCATACACTATCAATATATTCAAAATATAATTAAGTTGTTCCTATGGGGGGTGAGTTCGTGAATAAACGAGATTTGATCGTCCTAACTGAGTTGGTTCAGCATCCTGATTTAAAAAGTGCAGAGTTAGAGAAAAGTTTTGACCTTACTCGCAGGCAGTTATCATATTCTGTGAAGAATATTAACTCCCAATTGCTGAATAATCACTTACCCTTGATTTCTCGAACCTCTATAGGGACATTTGTCATTCCAAGAGAAGTTAAAACTTTTTTTATTGATCATCCTCAATCCAGAACATCTGGCTATGTCTATCATGATGCAGAACAGAGAAGATCTTTGATTGTGTTGTTAATTTTGACTAGTTCTAAAATTTTGTCATTGGCACACATTTTAAATCTCGTCAATGCTAGTAAAACAACAGTTGCTAATGATTTAAAAAATATTCGATCAGTATTAGGAGAAAAAAACTTAGTTTTAGCCTATACGAGGCAGCTAGGTTATTTTATTCGAGGTGAAGAACTATCACAGCGGATACTAATTAACCAAGCCGTGTCTGATCTCTTGCAGTACTTGGATGGCCGAATATTAATTGCTCGTTTAGCTGACTTAAACATCGAGAGGTTGATTCATTTTGTTCATCAAGTTGAAAGCAAGGTGGGAGTCTCATATTCGGATGATGCTTTTAATTATTTGGTTTATGTTTCGCTCATGCACATTACTAGAAATAGATCACAAAGGGTAAGTAATCCAAAGTATTTTTTTAATCAAATTGCTGACACATGTGAATTTCAAATTATTCGCGACATTTTAGATCCAAATTGGGTCTTTGATCAATCTGACGTTGAATGGCTATCAATCATTTTTCTTTCAGCGAATACTATAAAAGGAGACTTTTCACTTTCCGATATAGCTATTTTAAAGGCCACACAGGAAATGATCGCAAATTTTGAGAAGCAGACGCTGTTAGAGATTCACGATAAACTTGATTTTGAAAAGCGGCTATTAGCTCATTTACGCCCGGCCGTCTATCGTGTGAAATACAAATTGCATTTGAATGAGATAGGCATTTCGCAAGTCATGCCGAATGATCCTCAACATAAGGTTCTAGCGTCAGCGATTCGCAAAAGTATTTTGCCGTTAGAGGAGTTGACTGGTCGACCATTTCCGGATGAAGAAATTGATTTAATCGCATTTTATTTCGGAGGGGATCTTGTACAGCCGAGCGATGCTGTTCCTATCAAACAAAGGGCTGCAGTTGTATGCACGAACGGTGTTATTGCCGCCAAATTGATGTTTGAAAATTTGATTAGTCTTTTTCCAGAAATTAGTTTTTTATCAGCTACTTCTGCAAGAGAGTTCGAATCGTTCTCCAATGATTATGATTTGGTTTTTACCACAGTTCCTTTGAATACGGATGCAAAACAGTATATTATTCAGCCAGTGATGTCCTCCAATTCAGCGTTGCAGCTTCGATACCAGGTCCTTAATGATCTAGGCATTCACGATACGACAATTACCGTAGATAAAATTCTGCGGCTAGCTAGGAAGTACACTCAAATATTAGACATTGAAGGTCTGGAGACAGATTTGAAAAAAATGTTTTCAGGTCAACGTAGCTTGCGAGAGAATATTGAACTACTTCCTAATTTATCAGAATATATTCATCCGAATTTAATTCAAGTTGCCAATGAAGATCTGACATGGGACCAGGCTGTACGCATGGCCACTCAACCTCTGATTGATAAAGATATTGTGACTGAAAAATATTTGCAGGTGATCTTAAGTAATACGGCATCTACGAAAAATTATAGTTTTTTAGGTTCCCAAATGGCCATCCCTCATACAACACCTGAAAATGGTGTCCTGAAAGATGCATTTGGTTTCTTAGTTTTGCGTAAACCGACAATTTTTCCAAATGGACAACAAATTTCCGTAATTGCGCCTATTGCTATCAAAAATACAACCAAGCATCTTCGCGCGATTGAACAGCTGGCCGCGCTTGGAACGGATCGTCAGGCAATGACTCAAATCGTTTCGGCAAAGGATCCTCAAGTAGTGACAAATTTGATTCAAGCGAGTATTAAAAGAGGAGAGGGGAAATAGAATGCAAATTGATGAATACCCTATTTTTACAATTATCATGCGTGGCTATTCAAAAGAACAAGCTGATTCAATTATGCAAGCCATGTCTGGTTACGAAAAGTATTTTGCTGTCGAAGTGACCATGAACACAAATCATGCAATTGAGATCATCAAAGAGGGGCAGGCTAAGTTTGGTAACCGAATTCATATTGGTGCCGGAACGGTATTGCATCTAGGGGAAGCAAAGCAAGCACTTGACGCGGGAGCGGAATTTCTTCTTGGCCCAATGGCATTTACAAAAACCATCATTGATTTGGCACATCAAAAGAATGCGCTTGCTATTCCCGCTGCAATGACGCCGAGTGAAACCATGAGGATGTTTGATTCAGGAGCGGATATTGTCAAGATATTCCCAGCAACTACCGTTGGACCAGATTTTTTTAAGTCCATTCAGGCCCCACTTGGAGATTTGAGATTAATGGCTGTGGGGGGTGTTTCCTCTAGAAATGCTCAAGAATTTTTGAGTCATAGTACTAAATATCTTGGTATTGGTTCCAACATGTTTAATCGTGAAGATCTTTTGACAAACAATATTACTGGTCTATCTGAATCCTTAGCGTCCTTTGTCGCAACACTGAAAACATATGGAGAGGTGGTATCGAGAAATTGACAGTTGATTTAGTAATAGATAAAAATTTATTGCTGCCCCGTTTAAAGTTTCACACGCAAAATGAGGCTTTAACATACCTTGCAGATCAACTTTATAAACAAGGCAAAGTTAAGGCTGAGTATAGAGCGGCTATTCTCAAGAGAGAAGATGAGTATCCGACTGGGCTCCCATCTACCAAACCTGCAGTTGCGATCCCACATGCTGATTACAATTTAGTAAATGAGACATCGCTAGCAGTTGGCACATTGGAACAACCGATTTCTTTTCACAATATGGAAGATGTTAAATCGACCCTCGATGTAGAAATCATTATTATGATGGCGATTAGCGAGCCGCATGGTCAAGTCGAAATGTTACAAAGAATTGTTTCTTTGATTCAAAATGAAGAACTTAGGAAAAAAATTTTAGATGCAACAACATCTGACCAGCTGCAACAATTGATCACACCGATATTACTGACAAATGAATTAAAGGAAAATTAGGAGAAAAAAATGATTCGGATATTAGTGGCTTGTGGAAACGGGATTGCTACCTCTACTGTGGTAGCTTCAAAAATTAAAGGATTTTTAGTTTCTAAGGGCGTTCAAGCAGAGACAACGCAAACGAAATTGATGGAAGTACCTGGCAAGATCCAAGATTATGATTTATTAGTTACGACAGGCGAATTCAGTGGCCAAACTAAAGGCGTTCCATATGTGAAAGGTATGCCTTTATTAACCGGTATCGGTGCCGAACAAACACTTAACGAAATTTACGACATTACCCAGAAAAAATAACGTCGGGAGAAAATAACAAATGAACTATGTAATGAATGTTTTTAACTGGCTTATTGCGGCCGGCCCAACGGTTTTGCTGCCAGTCATAATTACTATTATTGGTCTTATTTTCGGTCTGAATATTGGTCGAGGTTTTAAATCTGGCCTGACCTTAGGGATCGGTTTTGCGGGCATTAAGCTCATTTTGGATTTTATGACAACAAATGTGGGCCCAGCTGCCAAAGCAATGGTGGAGCGTACTGGTGTTCACTTAAATGCTTTGGATGTTGGATGGGGTTCTATAGCAGCGATCACTTGGGCATCACCAATTATTGCTCTACTGATTTTCGCCATATTGCTTGTCAACATTGTTTTATTAATATTGAAGCGAACTAATACTTTGGATGTCGATATTTGGAATTATCACCACGTTGCAATCGTGGGAGTGATGGTATTCTTTGTAACAAAGAACATTGGGTTAGGAGTAGGTGCATCAGTTGTGATGGCTCTGATCACTTTTAAGTTAGCAGATTGGTCACAGCCGATGGTTGAAAATTTCTTTCATATTCCTGGTGTTTCATTACCAACAGTTTCGGCATTGTCTTCACTAGTCATCGCCTGGCCGCTCAACTGGCTGCTTGATCGAATCCCATTCTTCAGAAAGGCCAAATTCTCAATTCGTGATGCACAGAAATATCTCGGATTTTTCGGGGACTCTATGATTATGGGACTGATTATTGGGATGGTTATTGGTGCGCTTGCGGGTTATAACTTAATGCAAGTTCTTCAATTGGGGGTTAGCATGGCTGCAGTACTTGTGTTAATTCCTAAAATGACTGCCCTTTTCATGGAAGGATTGATGCCAATTTCGGAGGCTGCCCAAAAGTGGTCTCAAAAGCGTTTTAAAGGTCGTAAATTATTTATCGGATTGGATGCTGCTGTTGTAGTTGGAAATCAGGATGTTATTACAACAGCCTTGATCATTATTCCACTGACGATTGCGATGGCGTTAGTTTTACCAGGAAACAGTGTATTACCATTTGCAGACTTGGCCGTTGTGCCATTTCGAGTAGCCATGGTTGTCGCTCTCACTAATGGTAATTTACTTAAAAATATCATTATTGGGTTGGCAGTTACGGCCTCGTTATTGTGGTGCGGAACAACCACGGCGCCAGTTCTAACTGCCATTGCTAAATCAGTTGGAATCAAGTTGGGTACAAATTCGTTATTTATCTCATCTTTCGCGGCAACGTCAATGATCCAAAGTTTTGCCGTTTACTTTGCCTTTACGACCAACCAATTGATTCTAATTCCAATTCTGCTGTTGGTCTTTGCCGTTGTTTGGTACTACTTCGATGGGATTAAACATGTGAATGCCAGTGTGAATGCTCAAACAACAGAAGCATAAGAGAAAGAAAGAAGATTTAATTTTATGAAGATTTCAGATGTGATTGTTTACAAAGTTAAGCCTCGTTGGATTTTTGTCAAAGTGATGACTGACGAAGGCATTTCTGGTTGGGGCGAGATGATCTCCGGCACCAAAACAGAAACAGTTGTCAGTGGTGCTTATGAGATTGGCCGTACACTGATTGGCCGAGATCCCAATCAGATTGAAAAGCTTTGGCAGGAAATGCACCGTTCCTTTTTCCGAGGCGGCCCAATTAATGGCACGATTATTTCTGGACTAGAGATGGCGCTTTGGGATATTAAGGGCAAAGCGCTCGGTGTGCCAGTCTATGAACTGCTCGGCGGTCCGGCTCGCGATAAGATTCGCGTGTATTCCTGGATTGGCGGCGATCGTCCTAGCGATGTGGCTGAACAAGCTAAGAAACGCGTGGATCTCGGTTTTACAGCGATTAAAATGAACGCAACATCTGAATTGCATTATATTGATTCTTATAACAAGGTGACGGCTGTGGTAGACCGCGTTAAGTCTATCCGAGACGCCGTTGGGGATGCTTTAGAGATTGGGATTGATTTTCATGGCCGTGTTCATCGCCCAATGGCCAAAGTCCTGGCTAAGGCTCTAGAGCCCTACCATCCCATGTTTCTTGAAGAGGTGGTGCTGCCAGAAAACTGGGATTCTTTTGACGATATTGCACGCGAGGTCTCAATTCCTCTTGCCACCGGGGAGCGCTTGTATACACGCTGGCAATTTAAAGAACTATTTAACCAAGGGGCAATCGATATTGTTCAACCGGATGTAGCTATGTGCGGCGGTATCCTTGAGGCAAGAAAAATTGCCGCCATGGCCGAAGCTTATGATATGGCCGTGGCACCGCATGCACCCTATGGCCCTGTGGCCTTGGCTGCCACACTGCAGCTGGATGCTTGCACACCGAATGTCTTTATTCAGGAACAAAGCCTGGGAATCCATTATAATCAAGGATTTGATCTGCTGGATTTTGTTAAAAATAAAGAAATCTTTCAATATAAAGATAGTTATGTGGAACTCCCTACAGGCCCGGGGCTTGGTATTGATATGGATGAAGACAAAATTAAAGAAGTTGCTCAAGAAGGGCTTGTTTGGACCAATCCTAAATGGAAGAACTATGATGGCACAATAGCTGAGTGGTAGGAATTGCAATTATGATTAATTTGATAGCTACGTTATTCCTGTTGATAGTACTCTTGTATTTCGAATTTCGACAACAACGATTATTACTTATTCGAGCAAAAAACTCTCGTTTGAAATTGTTTTTAGCTTCGATAGCCTCTGCATCACTCATTTGGTTATTTTGGAGTCCGGTTTTAGAAAAGAACATTCAGTCATTTATAATAGCTGCTATATTTTTCAGTGTTGCATTTTATCACCAAGGTTTGGGAGAGTCGAAAGTGATTACTTATGGATCGGTAAGCAATGCTAGCGATTATGAGCGATATGACCAAGTCATCATTGAAAGAATTCGTCAGTGCACCATGCTTACCTTTGAATCTAAAAAGGGTGGCAGCTATTCAATCATATTTGACACAGCTGCAGAGATATTAGAATCTTTTCTGAAGAAAAGGTTGCCTAAAAAAACAAAGCTCTTACATGCTGATGAATATATGAGACTAAAAGAGTTAGAAGAGCGCGATAAGAGAAATATTGAAGCTAAGCGTTTAGCAGCGATTAGGACACGGCCAAGTAGGAATAGATTTATTAGACAAAACCAGAGGTCAAAAAACCGTGTTGAATAATGGCCTTTATGATCAAAATATTTCGAAAGTATAACCGCCGGTATGGCGGTTTTTTGTGCCTAAATGCCGGTATGACAGGTTATAACTATTATGTTTGTTGCCAATGACGTTTGCAGAGAACCTTGATCATGCATCAAATGCAAAACCATTGCAGGTCAAAAATCTGCGTATCTTGCAATCAACGTTAGTATATGGTTTACTTACTAAAAGTAAGATAAAAGGAGCACTAGTGATGGATACAATCAGTTTCGGTTTGGATATCTTTGGTGATTTAGCTTTTGATGACAAGGGCCAATTAACAACTTATGCGCAAGCAATCAGGCAAGTCCAAAGGGAAGGCATTTTAGCGGACCAGCTTGGTGTTGATATTTTTGCCTTGGGCGAACACCATCGGCCGGATTATGCGATTTCCAGTCCTGAAATGGTTTTGGCTGCGATTGCCAGTCAGACCAAACGCATCAAATTGTCTTCTGGCGTGACTGTGTTGAGTTCCGAGGATCCGGTCAGAGTATTTGAGCGTTTCGCGACACTTGATGCTGTCTCTAATGGCCGGGCGGAAATTATTTTGGGCCGTGGTTCTTTTACGGAATCGTTTCCGCTTTTCGGCTATGATTTAACCGATTATAATGAACTATTTGAAGAAAAGACGGCTCTTTTCAAACAGCTTTTATCAGAAAAACCAGTGACTTGGCAAGGAAAAATGCGTGCACCATTAAAAAATGCTGACGTTTTCCCAAAGACGGCCGGAGGTAATATCGAAACCTGGATTGGGGTCGGTGGTTCTCCGGAATCAATCATTCGAGCTGCCAGGTACAGTTTTCCGGTGGTTTTAGCTGTGATTGGCGGAGCACCTGAAAGATTCAAGCCTTACATTGATTTATACCACCGAGCCGCTGAAAAATTGGGTACGACAGTCGGCCCTGTTGGCATCCACTCGCACGGATTTGTTTCTAATAATAACGAAGAGGCTGTTAATGGCGCTTGGCGGACGATTCGTGCCATGTTAGACAAAATAGGAAGCGAAAGAGGCTGGGCCGCGATGTCAGAAGAACAGTTTCAGCAAGAAATTTTAAATGGCTCCATGTATGTCGGAACGCCTGAAATTGTTGCCGTAAAAATTGCCCACGTGATTAAAAATCTGCAGCTGCAGCGTTTTGACTTGGTATATGGTGCCGGGAAGCAGACAATTGCAGAGCGTTTGCAAACGATTACTTTATACGCCAATGAAGTGATTCCAAGAGTGAAATTCTTGTTAAAGGACGAAAAGGAAGTTTACTAATGGCAGACAAATTGGGGATTTTAGGTTTTGGCAAACTGGGTACGGTGCTTGGCCAATTAGCTGTTAGGGCCGGTTATGATGTCTACATTGCTGGCTCCGGTACAACAGATAAAATTGCGCTGACTGCTGACATATTGCTGCCCCAAGCTCACTTGATGCTAGCAAAAGAACTGCTTGGACAAGTTGATGTTGTGATTCTGGCATTTCCTTTGGGCAAGTATCGAACACTGGACCCGCTACTTTTCAAAAATAAAATTGTGATCGACGCCATGAATTATTGGTGGGAGACTGATGGCCGGCATCCTGAATTTCAAGACCCCGTCTTGTCGACGAGCGAAATGGTGCAAGCTCATTTAAATCAAAGCCATGTTGTGAAAGCTTTTAATCATATGGGTTATCATGACCTGCTTGATTATGCTGACCAGTCAGATCCGAAAAAAGCCATCGCTGTAGCCGCTGATGATGTGCCAAGCCGCGCAGTCGTGGCAGAGATTGTGAAACGACTAGGTTTTCAACCTGTGATTTTGGATTCGCTCGCTGAAGGGATTAAATTAGAACCCGGAACGAACGTGTTTGGCGCCGATTTTAATCGAGCAGAATTGCTAAACGCGATTGATCACTATTTTGAAACGGATTTTGGCAAAAAAATCCTTCAAAGCAGCAAAAAACATTCTTTTTAAACTAAAACTCAGACATTTTGTCTGAGTTTTTTTGTTGCCTAAAAAGACAAGACTTGCCGCTAGAATAATGCAATCAAGTCCTTGTTCTAACCGCTTATTGGCCTTTTTCGACCACTCATCGGCAGCGAACCTTTTCAGCATTGCTAGTTGTTTACACTTTTTCTTGTCACAAAGAGACGGAGGATGTGTGGATGATAGACGTGTTAAAAGTACAAGGATTAAAGAAAAACTACAGTCATCGTCAAGCGGTCAAAGGCATAGATTTGACTATTAAAAATGGCGGTTCCTTGATTGCATTTTTGGGCCCAAACGGAGCCGGAAAATCGACAACGATTAAGATGCTGACAACTCTTTTAAAACCGACGGCTGGCAGTATTGAAATCAATGGTCAACAGCTGCCAGAAAAAATTCGCGAACAGATTGCTGTTGTTTTTCAAGAAAGTGTCATGGATGCAGATTTAACGGTCCGGAAAAATTTACTTGTTCGTTGGAAATTATATCGAGGACAATCCAAAAGCAGCGTATCTGAGCTGATTCATCAAGTGCATGCGCAGGACTTTCAGAATCAAAAATACGGCTCGCTTTCGGGCGGGCAAAAAAGGCGCGTTGATATTGCCCGAGCTCTGATTAACCAGCCTAAAATTCTCTTTTTGGACGAACCGACGACTGGCTTGGACATTCAAACGCGCAGCTTGATTTGGCAGATGCTGTCATTAATGCGTAAAAAACAGGGGATGACGATCTTTTTGACAACTCATTACTTAGAAGAGGCTGAACAGGCTGATCAAGTCGATATCATTGATCATGGTCAGATCATCGCGCAGGGTACAGCTGCAGATTTAAAAAAACGTTTTGCAAAAAGCCAATTAACACTTTTTTCTGATGAACTGGCGCAACTCAATCAGCAGCTGCCCAAACAGTTTAGCCGCCAGCTGACTGATTCAAAAATTGTTGTGCGAGTGGATAACACTGCAGACGCGATTCATTTATTATCGGATTTTGCCGATAAAATTAAAAATTTTGAATTCCGTCCAGGTACGATTGACGATATGTTTATGGCTTTGACAGGAAAGGAGATCCGCTAATGCTGGCCATCACGCAAAGAAATCTTAAATTGTATTTTAGAAACCGAGCCAGCGTTCTTTTTTCACTGATGAGTGCTTTGATCGTGCTGGGACTCTATCTTGTTTTTTTGAAAAACGGCATGCAAAAGAATTGGTCGCATCTGCCTGATGCGATTCAATTACTTGATCCTTGGCTCATAGGCGGCATGATGTCTGTCACAGCGACGACGGCAAGTCTCAATGCCATTGAACAGTTAGTCCGTGATCGGCAAGGGCATCAGCTGCAGGATTTTCTTGTCACGCCAACCAAATCAGCTTGGATTCAATTGGGTTATTTTTTAAGCGCAGTCTTGATTGCGGTGATTATGCAACTGGCTGTGTTATTGGTCGCTGCCGGTTATTTCAGTTTTGCCGACAAAATTCAAATAAGACTAAGGACATTGCCAGCTTTGATAGCAATTATTTTTTTGAACGGATTGTGTGCAACAGCCTTGAATCTTGTGATTATTTCTTTTGTCAAAAAAGTAACAACTTTGTCCATTATTGGATCCATTGTCGGAACAGCCTCAGGATTTTTAGCAGGTATTTATATTCCCATCGGCACACTGCCAGCTTTTGCTCAAAACTTGATTAAGCTTTATCCTGGCGCTTATTCAGCGTCTCTCTTTCGACGAATTTTAATGCAGCCCCAGATAGCCGTTTCTTTTCGCCATGTCAAAGAAGGGCAATTGGCCTTGTTTAAAAAAATGCTGGGCATTGGTTATCAATGGGAATCTATGACCACCTTTACTCAAGAATTTATTGTCTTAGCGGCTGTGACGGTCATTGCCTTAGTGCTAGTGCTTGCCAAGAACCGTTGGGTCAACAGCAGACAGGCGTGAGCGCCGCAAGTGTTTTATAATGACTTTATTTTATAAGGGAGGCCGATTTGCATATTTCTTTTTTACCCAATAAAACCTTGCCGGCCAATCAAGTTAATATCGTCATCGAAGCAGTGGCATATACGGCCGAGATTCAAAAAATCAACGATTATTTGGACAAGTACGACAAAATTAGCGACATTTTGTCTTTTAATGACGGCGAGTCCGTTAGAGTGGTTCATCAGAAAAATATTATGTTTATTGAGGTGTTTCATGATGAATTGAGGGTGACGAGCGACGCAAGCGTTCTGACGGCTCGTGGTAGGTTCTATAAAATTTTAGAGCACTTAGATAGTGATTTTATTCAAATCGGTCGTGCCACAGTCATCAATCTTAATTTTCTGCAATCCTTGGAAACTGTTTTTATCGGCAATCCGGTCGCAGTTATGACTAATGGTCAGAAATTGCCGATCAGCAGAAGATATCTTGTTAATTTGAAACATAAATTAGGGATTTGACCAGGAGCCTCATGTTGAAAAAAGTTATCAGATATATTTTAATCGGGATTGGTTTTGCATCATCAATTTATTTGATTGGCAAACTTTTCTCCGGATCGGTGAATTTTTCAAAACTGGAAATCGTCAGCACCTTGCTTATGGGTGCTTCGATCGGTCTTGTTTCGATGATTTTCGAATTAGACGATTATTTAAATTTTGCCAGTCAGTTGGTGATTCATTTTGTTCTAACGGCTGCCCTTGTTTTCGTCTACAGCCTAGTCAATCACTTTTTAATCAATTCCTGGGAAATGTGGTGGCTGACATTTGTGATTATTTATATCGGCGTATGGGTTGTTGTGACCACACAAATCAATCAAGATGTGCTGGCTATTAACCGAAAATTACAAAGTAGGCATCATACAAAATAATGCGAGTTCATCGCGATTATTGGCACGTAAAAAAGTTTGAACATGACTTTAGATAAAATTGATCTGTTTTCATTTTTTAGGAATAATGTCCATAAAGTGGGTGGATAATACAATATTTTGATGATAATTTTCTAAAAATATCTCAAAAAATAACTTTTTTAACCACCTAACAGGAACCGTTAATGCACGTAAACCGTTACAAAAGTGACTAATCCGAAAAGGATGCCGGGTGCGTTTGAAATGATGACCGGCCAATCTTTGTAAGTTTTTAACCAGCCGTAGGCCACCCAAAGAGTTGCGTTAATCGTGGCCACAGCAGGCTGAATGGGTGAAACCGGATTCCCGGAGAAATTGGACATAATTTGTGGGATATAGGAAATATACATAAGCGAACAAGCCAGAATGGCGAATTTGCTCATCATTTTAAGGCTTTTAATTCGTTTGGCTGTTGTTTGTTTCTTTTCATTTTCTGCGACGTAATTATCAATTTTCATAAAACCTCCACGCTTTAAAAAAATACTCGGTTTTTAACATACAAAATGAAAATTAACTGTTTATAAACACGTCACAAAATGGCAAAGACAGACGACTAAATAAAAAAGCCCTTCCAAATTTGGCTTTTTAGATTAATGGATCGATTTGAGTGGGCTTGGCTTCAGGTACAATTGTCACGATGCTTGCTTCACGAAAATAAACTTTGTAATCTGCCGTATCGGTGCTTTTGAAAATATTTGTGTTATCAGGCAACTGATCGATTTTCTTTATTTCACGAGATTGGCCATTTGTAAAAGTGACAAGCACATGATCATTGTCCTTTAATAAATCCTTGATGAGATTAAACATATTGCACTCCTCTGTGTTTGATTAGATTAATAACCGGCTTCATTTTATCAAAGGCAGCCTAAAGGAATATTAAAGGAAGAGAAGAGGAAGATTTTTTAGAAAGCGCTTTCATTAAGCGACGAAAGCTGTTATAATTAAATCAGGGTCAAGGAGATCACAAGCGGTGATTGGATTCACTGTTAAAGATTTCGCGAATGAGCAAAGTTGGATCTCAAAGGACCCGGGAGCAATCTCATCAGCATTTAGCGACGTGATCAATGGAGCGTCATTGCTTTAGAATCAGTTGTTCGTTAAATGTTCACAGTCTTGAAGAGTTGGGTAAAACCATATGATTCGTCACTGCTGGTGGGGTTGTTTTTTTATTATGCAAAGGTTGTCAAATCTTTCATGTAAAACAGATCCATGCTGTTGTGCAAAGAACCCGACAAGGCAGCGGGCAATTTTTTAAAGGCGAGCTTTTCATAGATATGTACGGCGGCTTTTAAACGATGATGCGTCTCCAAATAGACGGACAAATAGCCGGCATGCTTGGCAAAAACCAAGGCCTGATGCAGCAGATCGTAACTATAATGTTGGCCTTTTACCTGATCGGATAAATACAATTTTTGAAGTTCGGCGATATGATGCGTGCTATCGAATTCGGCGATCCCGCAGCCGCCAAGCGCGTTGTCTTGTTCATCCGTTAATACGAAGTAGGCACGATTTTTGGCCGCAGCGTAAAAACGGCTTAAATGAGCCAACTCTGGATCAAAGTATGCGGTTCCTGGGATGTCCAGTGCGAAGTGTTTTAAATTATTTTGGATGATGGCTTTTAAAGGCGCATCATCTCTAGCCTGAATGTCTCTTATCTGCATGCTCTACTCGTTTTTGATTATCTCGTTTATAAAATCTTACCGCATCTAAAAAAGAACGTAACAAAAAAGCCCGCGCATGCAGGCTTTTTCAATCAGAAAATTAGTTAAATACCATACCACCATCGACAATGATTGTCTGACCGGTGATGTAATTTGAATCAGGCCCAGCCAAAAATGAAGCAACACTGGCAACGTCTTCTGGCTCGGATAGTTTGCCTAAAGCGATTCCCTTGGCAAATTGTGCCATACCCCATTCGTCGTCTTTGCCAGCATTTTGGCCAACTTCGTGGGCAATGTCTTCCATCATAGGTGTCTTAACGATACCGGGCGCATAGGCATTAACCGTAATATTGGAAGCTGCAAGTTCTTTGGCAGTTGTCTGCGTGATACCACGAATCGCGAATTTGGTTGAACCATAGACAGTCAAGCTAGGGTTACCCTGAACACCAGCTTGTGAAGTGGCATTGATAATTTTACCACCATGGTTAAACTTCTTGAAAGCTGTCACTGCGGCCTGTGTGCCCCAAATGACACCGTCAACGTTGATTTTCCATGTCCATTCCATGTCATCTTCAGTGACTTCCATAATCGGTGTCGTTGGTGCAACGCCGGCATTATTTACGATCACATTCAAATCACCGAATTTGTCGCTGATTTTCTCGACAGCAGCGAAAACTTCATCGCGCTTGGAAACATCGCCCTTGACTGCAAAGGCTGTGTCGGCCCCAAATTCATCATTGATGCTCTTGGCGACTGCATCGACTTTTTCAACGTGACGGCCGACCAAACCAACTTTAAAACCATCTTTTGCCAAACGCTTAGCGATGGCTTCGCCGATACCTTGACCGGCGCCCGTAACAACTGCAACTTTATCCGACATTTTTCCTTTAGCTCTCCTTAAATCCTTAATGTACAATAAATCACAAGTGCAATTATAGCAAAAAAGGCAAAATTTCACAATGTATTAAATGAAAATTTCCAAAGTCTGTTATTTAGTCTCTGCAATTGATTGTTTTCTAGACAATTTGATGTCGGAAACAATATCTTGCAAGGAAATCACAGCCATTTTGGCCTGTGCAGCGTTTTGTATTTCGTCATAATAGTGGTGAACAATAGTCGGAATTTGTTTGCCGATCGGGCAATCCGGCGAGGTATGCTGGTCAATTTTAAGAAGCTCAGGGTGTTCATCCAAGGCCAAATAGATATCCAGCAGCGAAATTTTATTTGCCGGCCTGGACAACATAGGCTGAGTCGCGCCTTGTACGGTATTGATCAGGCCCGCTTTGGACAAACGGCTCATAATACGTCTTACCAGACTAGGGGCAGTCTGGAGGCTTTCTGCAATTTGAGCACTTTTAACTTGGGATTTGTTGTTGATTGCGATATAAGCCAGCACATGAGTGGCATCACAAAGCTGTGTATTAGCCATAATCCTTTCTTTCACCTTAATAGTTGTCACTTATTATATAACACATTCTTTGTCAACAAGGCTCTTTGAAGCTCATTGACAAGTGATATTGGCAGGCATAGAATCTAACATGTTATAAAAAAAGTAACATCTTAATCTAAAAATATGGGAGATTCTATCAGTATGATTGATCACAGTTACCTTGAATTATTGAAAAGCCGGCGTTCCATTCGGACTATCGGAAAGAACGTCAATTACAGCAAAGAAGAAATTACGGATTTGGTTGAGCAAGTCATTAAAGAATCGCCAACGGCTTTTAATAACCAGACTGTGCGGTCCATCATTTTATTTGGCAAGTCATCTGATCTGGTCTGGGAAATTATCGCAGAACGCTTGAAAGCAGAAGTACCCAACCAAGAGGCATATGAGCAGACAAAGGCTAAGATTGACGCTTTTAAGGCTGGTTTTGGTACAATTCTTTATTTCTCGGATCAGCCGACGATTGAAAAAGATATGGCACAATTTACCCTTTATAAAGATAATTTCCGAGATTGGTCTGAACAGGGGCTAGGCGGAGCTGAAATCAATGTCTGGACAGCCTTGGCTAATGTTGGGCTAGGAGCCAGTCTGCAGCACTACAATCCTTTAATTGATGATCAGATCAAACAAGCCTTTCAAGTTCCCGACGGCTGGATTTTAAGAGCACAAATGCCTTTTGGGTCTATTGAAGCACCGGCTGACGATAAAGATTATCTGGCAGATGATCTGCGTTTTAAAGTACGCTATAACTAAAATTTAGACCAATTATTTGTGATTTTTGTCTATTGACATGCTCCTTCAACTAAAATATGGGTCATGGAGGCATTAAATTCATGGAAAATTATGTATTAAGCGACGGATTGCGTTTGCCTAAAGTTGGTTTTGGTACTTACCTGCTGAACGGTACACAAGGGGTGAATACGATTGTTTCCGGCATTCAGGCTGGTTATCGTTTGCTGGATTCTGCTTTTAATTATGAAAATGAAGGCGCATTAGGTCAAGCTGTTAAACGGGCTGGCATCAATCGTGCCGACTTGATTATTACTTCTAAATTACCAGGCAGGCACTATGGCTTTCAAGATGCGATCAGCACGATTCAGGAATCACTTTATCGAGCAGGATTGGATTATTACGATCTGTATCTGCTGCACTGGCCTAATCCTAAGCGCGGCCAATATGTCGAAGCTTGGCAGGCACTGATTCAAGCTCAGAAATTTGGCTTGATTCGCTCGATTGGGGTCTGCAATTTTCTGCCTGAACACTTAGACAAGTTGGAAAAAGAGACAGGCGTTATGCCTGTAATTAACCAAATTGAGCTCCACCCATACTTCAATCAGCAATCACAGCGCGATTATGACACAAAGCACAATATTTTGACTGAAGACTGGAGCCCGTTAGGACGTGCCAGTCAAATGCTGAAAAACGATACGTTAATTAAATTAGCAGCTAAATACAATAAAAATGTCGGCCAACTGATTCTCCGTTGGGAAGTGCAATTGGGAACATTGCCGATTCCTAAAGCATCGTCTCCGGCACGTCAGTTCGGCAACATGGACCTGTTCGACTTTGTGATTTCAGATGGTGATATGTCGATAATTAATAGTCTGACAAAACCCGATGGCCGAAGCGATAATCAGGATCCAGCCGAGTATGAAGAGTTTTAAAAATTTATTAAAAACGTTGGCAGAAAACTGTCAGCGTTTTTTATTGATTGTCTCCGGCAGCCAAAAAGGGTAGCTGCTTCTGGAAAAATGAACCTGATAATTTTCTTGATCGATTGATTTGCCGTCTACTTGTGCAGTTTGCCTGCTGTTGACTTCAATCGTAAAATCGTGTGTTAACAAAGCATTATCAACAGCTTTCATATGATATTGAAAACCGCCGAAAATAATTGCCAGCATGTCGATAATGATTTGGAACAGATGGTGTCTTTGAAACAGCACGAATTTCAGATTATTTTCATGCAGTTTTGCATCCGGCGCTACTTTAATACCACCACCAAAGTAGGGATGATTGGTGACGATCATCAGATAGGCTTTGGCATAGCTTTTAGTCAGATCCAGTCCTTGGATTTTGGCTGAGAAACCCTTGGTTTGAAAAATGGTAAACACAGCTGCAATCAAATAACTAATTGCGCCCAAGCCAATGTGATTCAATAGATTTTTGTAGGAGGATTGATTAGCCCTTTTTAAAACAGAACCGTCAAAACCAATGCCAAAACTGTTCATAAAGAAACGCTTAGGCTGATTGTCTTGTAGCTGATAACTACCGATATTGATCGGTTGGGAATGTGTCGTCCGTAAGAGGTCAGAAAGGCCTTGTTTCCAGTGACTCGCTGATTTCAGTCCAGCGCCGCGAGCAAAGTCATTGCCAGAGCCTGCAGGGATATAGGCTAACGGCAACGGATATTGGCGCTTAGCTTCAATCAGGCCATTAAGGACTTCATGCAGCGTGCCATCGCCGCCAAAAGCCAAGACAACGACATCTGACTCTTTGTCTGGGAGACTGCTGGCTAAATCATAAGCCAGATCTTCCGGTGCGCCAGGGTAGGCAGAAAGCAGGACGGATAGACGAACATTCATCCCGATCATGTGTTCTTGAATCTGCTGCCAGATTTTATAACCTCGATAATTACCGGCATGCTGATTCACGATTGCATAAAAATGTGCACGCATAATTCTTAATTGTATGCTTTTAACTGCTGAAAGTGCTATTTTGACACAGTCCTATCGGATGGAAAACGCAAATGAGTACTTAATCTGAGTTAAAAAAATTGATTTTTTTTGAACAAAAAAGCAATTTTGACCCTTTTTTTATAAATTTGTATATTACAAGTGGGTGATAATTCGCTGTTTGTTTTAACTTATTAAAAAAGTTTAAAGTGAAAAATAGTCTTAAGTTCAAATATTACAAAAGTTTATCCCTTTTTTAAGGCTTATTGCTATATACAATTAAAAACCTGTGTTACAAAAAGACAATCTAAATGATATTTTGCAGTAATTTTCGGGCGGGAACATTGTTCTTGCAATGAAACATATTACCGTCAATACTGTTGCCAGATCTATGATCTTGGCCGCAGTCGTCATGTCCGGACATTTCCAGGCCTCGACTATCACCACTGCGCAGGGAGTTTTAAATGGTCAGGGCAAATTCCAAAAACAAATAAATAGTTTATCTTCGGCTCATGTTGTTGAACAAAATTCGATTAACGATCAATTTGCAATCAGAGCTGAAGCTGATAAAAAAATTGCTGCACAAGAAGCAGCAAAGAAAGAGGCTGAACAAAAAAAAGCCCAAGAAGCCAAACAAGCAGCTGAGGCAAAGGCACAAGCACAACGCGCAGCCGAACAGAGAGCAGCAGCTCAACGGGCTGCCCAAGTTCGTCCAACCAGTTATCAAGTCAATTCTGCTGCATCAAGCGGCAGTTACGGCGTTACGGGAAATGCATCCAAAGAATGGATTAAATCAATCGAGTCCGGTGGCAATCCTAATGCAGCTAACGGCCAATATCAGGGCTTGTTCCAAATGGGTTCACAGGCTGCAGCTAGTTACGGCGGCTATTCGGGTTCGGCAGCAGATCGTTATGTTGCGGCACGCTATGGATCGTGGGAAGCCGCAGCTGAGCACCATCGTATTTACGGCTGGTATTAAATGAGTGAAATGCTTCTTGAATTGGAGCATTTTTTTTCGTCCTGTTTTAGAATATGACTATGCTAAATGATCAGAAACACTTACTGGTAGTTTCTTTTGACGCTTTGGGAGAACTGGATACAAAGAACCATTTGGATTTAATGCCGAATTTAAAAGCCTTGATTGATAGTGGCACGCATGTCGAAAAAGTATTTGGCATCTATCCGACCCTGACTTATCCGAGCCATACGACAATTGCGACAGGAGACTATCCCAGTCGGCACGGTATTGTGAATAATACGCTGACGCAATTATCCCGCGGGCTATCGCCTGATTGGTATTGGTGGGCTAAGTATATTAAAAAACCGACGCTTTACCAATTAGCTCATGAAAATAAGATGACTGTGGCAGCGTTTTTGTGGCCTGTTACGGCAGGCAGCCCGGCCATTAAATATAATATTGCTGAAATTTTTCCTAATCGAATTTGGCAGAATCAATATACGCAGTCTTTTCGCGCTAGCTCGCCTTTTTTTACGATTCACATGAATTCGTTGTTTGGCAAAATGCGTCATGGTATTTCACAGCCGCAATTGGATGACTTTGTCACAGCATCGGCTGTCTGGACACTGAGACACAAATTTCCGAATCTGACCCTGATTCATTTGGTAGATTTGGATTCAATGCGTCACCATTATGGCGTCGAATCACCGGAAGCATTGGCAGCCTTGTCGCGCTTGGACACACATCTTGGTTTGATGATTGAGGCACTCAAAGAAGACGGCCGCTTTAACGAGACGAATATTGTCGTTTTAGGTGATCACTATCAAATTAATGTCAGTCGCATGATCCATTTGAATTATCTGTTCAAACAAAATTCTTGGCTGGACTATGATGCCAATAAAGGCATCATTACAGACTGGCAGGTGCTAGCTAAGACAACAGACGGGTCGACCTATATCTATCTGAAAGATCCAAAAAAGGCCGCCGGAATCGCACATTTGATTAAAGATCATGCCGGTGCGGGTGTTGAAAAAGTCTACACGCATGATGAACTGGTCAAAATGGGCGCTGATGCCAATGCGGATTTAATGGTCGAGGCCAAGCCGGGTTATTATTTCACCGATGAAGCGGCTGTTAACAATTTAATCGAAGAAGTTGATCCAAGGACGATTGGTCAGACGGATCGTTATCACGCTGTCCACGGTTTTTTGCCAGCAAAAAAAGATTATCAGACAACACTGATTTTGTCCGGACCCGGTATTAAAGAAGGGCACACCGTCAAACAGGCCCGTCTAATTGACGAGGCACCGACTTTTGCACGCATACTCGGGCTTCAATTCAAGGAGGCAATTGATGGCAGCACAATCGACGATGTCTTCAAATAAGCAGGATAAAGCAGTCGAAAACAGGCGGTTAAATAAAAGTGAATGGTCTTGGATTTTATATGATTGGGCTAATTCCAGTTTCGGCATTATTGTCGTCACGGCTGTTCTACCAATATTTTTAATGTCGGTCGGCCAAAACAGCGGGTATTCGCAAGCGTCTTCGGCAGCCTTTTGGTCTTATGCTAATTCCATCTCGACATTATTGGTTGCTTTTTTGGCACCTCTGCTTGGTGCATTGGCAGATTTCGCAGGAATGAAACGAAAATTATTCAGCAGTTTTACAATCATTGGGATTACAGCCACAGCTGCTCTGGTTTTGGCAGGGGATCAGCGTTTCTGGCTGCTTCTTGGAATTTTTGTGATTGCTAATATCGGTTATTCAGCCGGCAATATTTTTTACGATTCATACTTAATCGATGTCACGACTGATGATCGCATGGATAAGGTGAGTTCGGCTGGTTACGGTTGGGGATATATGGGCGGTCTCCTGCCTTTTTCGGTTTTTTACGGTATGGTAGCTAGTGGACTTTTAAAAGGCAACACAGCTTATTATGCGGCCTTTTTGATTGCCGCAATTTGGTGGTTGCTCTGGACGCTGCCATTTTGGCAGAATGTCAGGCAAAAAAGCAGCCTGCCCCTGCCTGAGCATGCTTTCCGCTCGGCCGTTCAGGAAATTGCAGGGACCGTGAAACATTTTAAAGAAAAGGAGTATCGGCAACTGGCTGTGTTTTTGCTAGCTTATTTTTTCTACATTGATGGTGTTAACACGATTTTTACGGTTGCTTCGCCATTTGGTCTAGCAGTCGGGATTCAACCGTCGCAGTTATTGATTGTCTTGCTGGTTGTTCAGCTGCTGGCCTTTCCATTTTCGATTTTATATGGTTATTTGGGCAAACGGGTAGGGACAAAACGCATGCTGATTGTTGGTGTCTGCATCTACCTCTTAATTGTCTGCTACGCTTTATTTATTAATTCTGTTCTAGAATTTTGGATTTTAGCGGTGCTGGTGGGAACTTCTCAAGGCGGCATTCAGGCTTTGAGCCGTTCCTATTTTGGCAAACTGCTCCCCAAAGAACATGCTTCGGAGTTTTTTGGCTTTTTCAATATTTTTGGTAAATTTTCCGCGATTATCGGCCCATTTCTCTTTGGTGTGACAGCCCAATTTTCTGGACATGTCCAAATTGGTGCCTTTAGCATGGCTATTTTATTCCTGCTGGGGCTGATTCTTTTGGTTACTGTCAAAGAAAATTCAGAAAAGGCTTGACCTTCGGCTCGTTTTCCCGTACTATATTTACGTTGCTTCATTGCGACACTGACCATTTGGCTCGATGGTCAAGCGGCTAAGACGTCGCCCTTTCACGGCGAAATCTCGGGTTCGATTCCCGATCGAGCTACTAAAAAAACGTTACAAGAAATCTTGTAACGTTTTTTTGTTTTTAAGCACCAATAATTAAACGGCTGATCTTGTCGCCGGCAACCGTCATTGCCATGTCGCTGGTGCCATTATAGCCGCCCCCGGTTACCTTTAAGGTAACAATATATTCATCGCTTTTGGAACCGTCTTTGATCGAGACGAAATCGAAATGGCTGTGCTTACCGATATTGTCACTGCGATTCCAAGAAGCGACACCATTGTGCCCGCTAAAAACGCGTCCCCAATCTTCAAGATAAGCGTCTGGTGTAAAGGCGTTAACGAATGCTGTATCGTTGGCCTCGTTGGTTGCTGTGATAAATGAATGAATTGCCTGAGGAATTGCTGTCATGCTTTTTGCCCTGCTTTCTGATTTGCTTTCGTCATTGACTTTGCGATGCGATTCTCAAAGAACATTGGAAAACTGCGTCCCATCAATTGCATTGCTTTGGATTGAGCGACGTTGATGCGTTTTTTGTTCTTGGCCATTCCGGCGATACCGGCTGTGACCAGCTGATCAGTTGTGATGCCTTGATTTTGAATATTTTTATTGGCTTCAAGACTGGTTCCACGCACCAAAGGCGGTACAAGTTCGACAATGTGCAGCCCGGGCGCCTGTCTGCTTGCCTGGAAACGCAAGGCGTTTGTAAACATACGCAAACCGGCTTTTGTTGCCGAATAAGTTGGCGTGGCGTGCATGGAAAGATTTGCCAGTCCGGATGTAATGTTGACGATCATGGATTCTGTTTGTGCACTCAATAGGGGCAGCAATAACTGATCCATCCAAATAGTACCTTTTAGATTAATATCAATCTCCTCAGTGAGCTCTTCCGGTGCAAGCTTTGGATCAAATAGGTCTTCGGGACGCATAATTCCTGCCGAATTAATGACTATGTTCAGCTTTGGATAATCTTTTGTCATTGTCTGCACCAGTGATTTAACCGAATCCAGATCTGAAACGTCCGCTGTCAAAGCAACTAAGCCAGGATTTTCAGATAAGACCCGATCAATCTTCTTTTGAGAACGGCCGGTCACGATGACAGTATTGCCTAATTCAATCAATTTTTTGGCAAAGGCCAAGCCGATGCCGGATGTTCCGCCTGTGATTAAGATGATATTATTTGATAATTGCATTTTTTCTCCGATAAGGTTACAACTTTTATTTTTTGTAACTAAAAACAGCTTAATATTTGAAGTTACAAAAGTCAATGGTTGTCACTGACATTTTTTTGTTTTTGTAACTCCTATGCTAAAATAGGGACATGCAAAAGTTATCCGAAACATTGATTTTAACCACTGCCGAGCAGATGATTGAAGCCTCGGGGATGGAAAAAGTCTCATTATCGAATGTCGCTGAGCGGCTAGGTACTTCTCATGCAGCCTTATATAAATATTTTCAAAACAAAAAAGATTTGTGGGGTGCTCTATCGATTAAATGGTTGGACACGATTTTATCAGAGACTTTCTCGTTTGATGCTGGCCAATATTCAGACAAAGTACCATTGATTCATGATTGGCTTTGGTCTTTGAGCCGTGCCAAGTATGAAAGCTTTGTCAATGATCCGAAAATGTTTGCCTTATATACGACTTACGTCGATAACGATGAAGCATTGTTAGCTCGCCATATGCAGGATTTAAATACTAAATTAGTCACTTTGACCGGTCTACCGGAGCAGGCGGCAAGTAATATTATCATGACTTTTTCCTGGTTCACTGCGCCGGCATTCTCAAAAAGTTGGGGGCAAGTGGATTTTAAGGGGCAATTTGAAAACATGTGGCAGTTTGTTTTGCCGGCGATTAAGGCTTTGCTTTAAGATATGAGCAATGTTTGCGATTTATAGTATTGAGTAATGACAAAAATCAGAGCTTTCATTTTCCGTGGGCATGATATTTTGATTTTGACAGTTGTGGCCATCTCAGTCCTGCTGCCTTATTTGTTTGTTCATAAAATCTATAACCAGGATGATTTTCTTTTTCATAAGAATCGTCTGCTCATGTTTTATCAGGCGGTTGCGACTCATTTTGATTTTCATCCGATGGTCTTTGGTACGATGGCGAGAGGTTACGGCTATGCGGCTGATCTGTTCTATCCATCTTTGTGGACACTGCCCTTTGTTATTTTTTACTATTTCGGCTTTGGCTTCATTGCCTCTTACTATGGTCTGCTTCTCGTCTATGTGATGGCGACGGCATTGATTAGTTATTATTGTGCGCTCAGTTTTTTTAAAAAACGGCAGCAGGCACTATTTGCGGCAGTATTATATACGACCAGCAGCTATTATGCGATTGATTTATTTGTTCGAGGCGCTCTGGGCGAGGCGATGGTCTATTCCTTTGTGCCGCTGTTCTTTTTAGGCTTTTATCGACTTGTCACGGATCAAAAATATGGTGTTTTTATCACGGGGATCGCGCTTGGCATTATTGCAAACATTCATTTTTTATCCGTCTACATGATTGTAGGTATTGTGATTATTTTTAATTTGCTGCTGCTTGTGCAAAAGAAATATTCACTGCGTTTTTTGTATCGGCAAACAGCCGCCTACATGCTGGCGGTTGCGTTGTCAGCATCTGTCATTCTGCCAATTATGGAGCAGATGATGGACAGCGGTTATCAGTTCATGGGCGAGGATAGGATGGCTCCTCAGGGTTTGTCTTATTCATTGGGCTCGCTAATAAGCAATTCTTTTTCAAACAGTGCTGGCGTCTGGCAGAATTTGGCTCCCAATGTTGGGCCGATTCTGGTCATAACGCTAATTTATGCTGGGCTGCATTTTGGCAGGATGGTCGTCAGAACTCGTCAATTATTCCTCATTGCATCGTCTTTTTTCGTCTTATCTAGTAACTTGTTATTTTGGTCATTTGCCGATAAGACGCCGCTTGCCAAGATCCAATTCGAATGGCGTCTATTAACTTTTGCAACTTTATTTACTGTATTGCTGCTGACAGTGCTGGCCGGAAAAACAAAGTATCAAGTCGGATTAATGGTTTTATCAGTTTTGCTGACAGTGACATTTAATTTTAAGACTTTAGCAAATTTTCAGAATATGGGCATACACGCGACAACTGATCAGCAATTCTCAAGTTATGGCAATGAAATTATCGGTGGTGGCGAAGAGTTCGTACCAAATGGGATTAATTATGATAAACCGCCAAAACATTTTCAGACCAGACAAGTAGCAGCTGGTAAAACCACCATCATTCCCACAGAGATAGGGGATACCATCTATCAGGCATATCATTTTCCGCAAACAACGACCGTTATTTTCCCTAAATATTATTATGACGGTTATCGTGTGACGCTTAGCAGTGGGCAAAGGGCTAAGGTGTTTTCGCATCAGGGCTATGTGGCGGCTAGAATTCCCAAAGGCCAGGGTACTTACCTTCTCACCTATAAAAAGACAGCTCTGCAAAGATTTTCTATTCTGCTTGCTAGTTTTGCCTGGCTGCTTGCTGCCGTTGCTGCCATCTTGTTGATCGCAAGGCATCGCATTTTTAAGAGCTCTCGCAACTAGTCAACCGGTTAGCTGACAAAATTGTCAGCTTTTTCCGCACCAATGTCAGACTGGCGACTGGCGAGCCCTGTATACTCGATTTATTGGCAACTAAGCGATAAGGGGAATAAAAAATATGCTGCTGCAAGTTAATCATTTACAGAAAATTTTTCAGACGCGTTTTAGCAAAGAGAAGACGACCGCTTTACAAGACGTGGCTTTTGGCGTCGACAAAGGCGAATATATTGCGATCATGGGTGAAAGCGGATCAGGGAAGACGACGCTGCTGAATATACTAGCAACTTTGGAAAAGCCAACTTCGGGCTCCGTAATTCTAAACGACCAGGATATCACAAAAATCAAAGAAAACCAGTTAGCTGTCTATCGGCGTGAACATCTCGGTTTTATTTTCCAGGATTTCAATCTGCTGGATACCTTGTCTGTACGCGATAATATTTTTCTGCCGCTGGTTTTAGGCAGACAAAAAGCTGACGTCATGGAACAGCGTTTAGCACGGCTGGCACCAAAATTAAATATCGCAGACCTATTAAATAAACAGCCCTTTGAACTATCCGGCGGTCAAAAGCAGCGTGTGGCAATTGCACGTGCCTTAATCACACAACCGGAATTGGTTCTCGCAGACGAACCGACAGCGGCGCTGGACTTTAAAAATAGCGAGGCTTTATTGTCTTTGCTGGAATCAATTAATCAGGCTGGCCAGACCATTTTGATGGTGACACACTCGGCGATGGCAGCCGCACATGCCAAACGCGTCCTGTTTATCAAAGACGGCCGTATTTTTCATCAACTCTATCGTGCTGATCGGGAAGTGCCTGCCTTCATGCAGGAAATCAGTCTGACGATGACGAATATTCTCGGAACCGAGGTGCAGTAAATGTTTTATTTGAAACTTGCCAGCCGCAATATTCGTCAGTCGCTGAGTACTTTTTTGCCTTTTGGCTTATCAAGTATAGTCATGTTTGTCATGAATCTGACGATTGCCAGTATTTTGTTCAGCCCCAGCTTGAGAAAGGTTCGGAGTGCGTCAAACGCTGCAATGATGCTGGCCTTAGGCTTAATTGTGCTGCTGATTTTCGCGACGGTTTTTATGATTTACAGTTATCGTTTCTTATTGAAAAGGCGCACGAAGGAATTCGGCCTTTACAATATTTTGGGTCTGAAAAAACAGCAGATCATCCGTATTGCTGTTTTGGAACTCTTCATGATGCTGATCGTAACTGTTGTTATTGGCAGTGCTCTTGGCGTGATCCTAGCTAAATTCCTTTACTTGATTTTGGCTAATATTCTGGGTACGAATTACTTTAATTTACAGTGGAGCCCGACAGCAATCGTGACTATCACAATCGCTTTTCTCTTTATTTATCTGCTGCTCATGATAATCAGTGCCGTCACGATTAAAAGTCAGTCCAGCTTGGAACTGCTAAAGAATGAAAGCCGCGGTGAAAAAGAACCGAAAGCACGTGTCGTCTTGGCTTTTTTGGGCATTATCTTTCTCGCTATCGGCTATTATATGGCTGTCACAGTTGCTTCGCCGCTGGATGCTTTGGTCAAATTTTTTATCGCAGTTCTATTTGTGATTGCTGGTACTTTCTTGTTCTATGTGAGCTTTACGATTTGGCTTTTAAAACGCCGCAAGAAAAACAAGAAGTATTATTATCAGCCGAAACATTTTATTACCGTTTCCAGCATGCTTTATCGCATGAAGCAAAACGCCGTCGGACTAGCTAATATCACGATTTTAGTCACAATGACTTTTGTGACTCTGGCGACGACGATTGACTTATATACGAGTATTAACGGTTTTCTGCGCGGCAGTTTCGTTCGCAATACAATGATTAATTTTAATACGACCTTACCTAAGAGCCAATCTTTAATCGGACAAGTTGCCAAGGAAAATAACATTCCGTTGAAAAACAGCATTGCTTATAGTATGTCGGATAGCCTTTATGGGTCAATCAAACAAGGCAAATTTAAGACCATCCAGCGTTTTTCGACTTTGACTGCGATTAATTTCATGACAGCTGATATGTATACGCAGCTAACTGGCAAAAAAGTCCAGTTATCCGATAATCAGGCAATCGCTTTTCCCTTAATCGGTAATTTTGACGCCAAACAGATTACTTTTGGGCAGCATCGCTTTCATATCAAAGAAAAAATCAGCAGTATGCGCAACTTTCCGACTCGCAGCCTGACGGCTTCTAATTGGCTGCTTTTAATTGTTAATTCTGAAAAACAAGTTCAGCCTATCTTAGACCAATCCGGAAAAAGAGGAAACAGCCTTAATTCAGATTTGCATTTCCAAAGCACAATCAGCATGGATTTATCTGCCAAAAATGCAGTCAAACTGGATAAAGCACTATCGGACTATCGTCTGAATGGCAGCAACCAGCCGATTCGTAAGATTTCTGATAAATCGCAGCTGGAAAGCGGCATGGGAACACCACCAAACGTGATGCGTTATGATCAGACACGTCAGGTGCTTATGTCTTTTGCTGGTGCTTTCCTCTTTATTGGTTTAATTCTGTGTTTCACCTTTGTCCTGGGCACAGCTCTGATTATTTACTACAAGCAGATTTCTGAGGGAGAACAAGACAAGCGCAGTTTCGAGATTCTCCAAGAAGTCGGTTTGAGCAAACGGGAGGTACGCCAGACAATTCGTTCACAAGTCCTGTTGGTCTTCTTCATGCCAATTGTTGTCGCGGTTTGCCACTTTGCTTTTGCTTTTGTGATGATCCAAAAATTGCTTGGTCTCTTTGTACCAACTCGATTGAGCTTATTATTACTTACCAGTGCTGCCACAATTGCGGTCGTCGCCCTTGTTTATTATCTGATTTTCAAACAGACCAGCAGAGTCTATTACCGGCTTGTTGAAAGATGATCTTAAAAGCTATCCCGAATTCGGCCTAGCTTTTTTATTTGTCCGATCAGCTGAAAATCATTAGAATAAATGTATCCAAAGCACAGGGGAGAAAAAATATGGCAATCGTATTTATTGTTGAAGATGATCCAGCAATCGTCAAACAGATCAAGACTGCCTTTAACGATTATCAGCTGCTTTCCGTGCAGGATTTTCGCAGCGTTGCCCAGGAAATTGCTGCCGCAAGGCCAGACTTGATTTTGATGGATATCAAGCTGCCGTATTTTAACGGTTTTTATTGGACCGCGGAAATCCGCAAACAGGCAACGACGCCGATTTTGTTTCTCAGCTCGGCAGATGATGACATGAACCAAGTCATGGCAATGAATATGGGTGCCGATGGTTATGTGACAAAGCCTTTTTCGATTGACTTACTGCAGGCAAAAATCAATGCCTTGCTGCGGCGGACTTACCAATTTTCCCAAACACAATTGGCTTTTCAAGAGTTCGTGCTGGCGGGCTCGGAACTAAAAAAGGGCAGTGACCGTATTGAGTTGACACCGACTGAAAGCAAACTGCTGCGTACTTTATTTGAGCATCCCAATCAAACTGTCACCAAGGAAATCTTGCTGGAAAAGCTGTGGGAATCTGATGAATACGTTGATGCCAACACTTTGCAGGTCAATATTGCCCGTATGCGCAAGAAGCTGCTGACAATTGGTTTTGATTATATCGGGACAGTTCGCGGAGTTGGTTATGTTTTGGCGTGAAAATCGTTTAGCGTTTTTCAGTTTGCTGGCTTTTATCGCTGTTATGTGTGCGACATTTTATTTGCGTCATGTGCCGCTTGAGATACTTTGGTCGGCCTTACTGTTTGGCATGACGATTTTAATTTTGTTTGTCCTTTATCGTTACTACCAATTTCGCCGCCGGCATGCAGAAAGAGTGCGTCAACTGGTGCCGGAAGTTGACTTGAAAGCTGAATCGTTGGCTGAAGCTGATATGCTGCGGCTGTTGGCTGAACAAAAAGATTTTTACGAAGCAAAGCTTGCGCGTATCACACAATTTGACGAGGAGTTGACCGATGTTGTCAGCATCTGGAGCCATCAAATGAAAGTGCCGCTGTCCGTGCTGGATTTGATGGGGCAGACTGGCGATTTCACGACTGATGATATCAAGGAACAGACTTTTCAATTAGAAAATTATTTGGATTTATTGTTAAACCATCTGCGTTTGAATCATCAGCAGACGGATTACCGTTTTACTAAGGTTCCATTAAAAGCTTTGCTACAGAGGGTGGTGCGTAAATTTGCACCTGTATTCATTAGAAAGAATCTGCGTGTTCAAATTGATGGGGATGCTGTGTGGACGACTGATGAAAAATGGCTGGCTTTGGTGCTGGAACAAATTATCAGTAATAGCGTTAAATATACGAAAAGCGGTGGTGTTGTGATTACGATTAGGCCGGATGCGATCCAAATTCAAGATACAGGGATCGGTATTTTAAAAGAGGACCTGCCGCGTTTGTTCGACCATGGTTTTACGGGCTATAACGGCCGTCGCTTTCAAAAAGCAACTGGTCTAGGCTTCTTTTTGGTAAAAGAAGTGGCCGATCACTTATCACTGACTGTGCATGTCGATTCCCAGATTAATCAGGGGACGGTGGTTACTATCGGACAAAAGAAAGCCAGTTAAAGGCAATTGACCCGTTTCGTCATGCTGATTATGCTTAAAATATGTTTATAAACGATAAGAGGAGATAGTATGGTCACCAAATTACGGCCGCTGGAACGAAAAGACTTAGGCTTTATTCATCAGTTGGATAATGAGAGGGCCACGATGGCTTTTTGGTTCGAAGAGCCTTATGAATCTTTGGATGAATTAACCACTTTGTATGACAAACATATTCATGATGAACGCGAAAGGCGTTTTGTCGTTGATGTCGATGACGAGTTTGCCGGCATTCTTGAATTAGTCGACATTGATTTTCTGCATCGCACGACTGAAATTCAGATTATCATTGATCGCTCTTTTCGCGGCAGAGGGTTGGCAACGGTCGCAATGAGAAAAGGCTTGGATTATGCCTTCAATATGATCAATATGTTCAAAGTCTATTTATTTGTTGATGTTGATAATGCTCGCGGCTTGCACGTTTACAAAAAGCTCGGTTTTGTTGAAGAGGGCAGGCTGCGCAAACATTTTTTTGCTAACGGACAGTACCATGACAGTTTTATCATGGGTATTTTCAAACAGGAAATAAAAGATTGATTTGAATCCTTTTCTTTGTGCCAAAATGATTCTATGAAAGCAATTGAGTGGATTTTTTTTGACGTTGGTGAAACTTTAATTGACGAAACAAACAGTTATGCCAGGCACTTTGCCTTATGTGAACAAAAATTGCAGGCTCATGGCGTTTCAATCACAAGTGGTTCCTACGCTAAAATTATTGAGCACGCTTATCGTACAAATCAGCCTAGGCCTTTATACAGTACTTGGCGTAGTTTCACAAAAGAACTAGCTAAACCCGACTGGGAACCGCAGTTAGAGCAGCCCTATCCGCAGACGATAGAAACGCTCGCCTATTTAAAAAGTTTTTATCGACTGGGTATTATTGCAAATCAAATTCCGGGTTTAACTGTGCGACTTAAAGATGCTCATTTGCTGGACTATTTTGATTCAATTATTTCTTCAGCTGATCTTGCTGCTAAGAAACCAGATCCAGCCATTTTCAAGGCGGCTTTGGCCGCCACTCACGCACAAGCCAAGACATCTATCTATATCGGAGATCGTGTAGATAACGATATTATTCCGGCTAAAAAATTGGGTTTCATGACCATTCGAATCAAGCAAGGCTTTGGTCGTTTTCAAGCAGAAAATGAAAGCTGGCACAGCGATGTGACGATTGACCGCATTGAGCAGTTAAAGAATATTTTGTAAAAGTATCTACACAAAAACCGCCATTTGGCGGTTTTTTCTTTAATCTCTTTTAATCAAGCGATCTGGATACCAGCTTCCAAAGTGTTGTCTAGCTTGTAGATACGCTCAACATCAATCACAACAACAGCCGCACGTGGAAAGCGATCGAATATTTTTGTCTTCGATAGAATGCTGTTGGCATAGTCATCACCTTCATGAATATGAGCTGTCCCTTCGAAACGAAAACCTTTCTGTGCTTGACGGTCAGCGACAGCGACAGCCGCCCGGCCGTTTAGGGTCAGATTGTTAAAGGCCTGCCGGAAGGTATGCTCAAAATAAATCAGATGAGTCTCATCCAAGACGTGCATAGACCCTTTTGGCCCAACTTGTGGATTCCCCTCTGCATCAGCTGTTGCTAAAAAGCAAAACTGATTTTTGACCATATCTTTCATTGCTTCAGTTAAAATTGCCATATTCATGATCTCCTAACATTTAATAAGTAACTAAGCTTATTATAGCGATTGAAATCTATTCAGCAAAATTGGCGAAATAAGAAGCGCAATTTCCTGCCTATTTACCGAACAAAGTCAAAATATAATAAATCAATCCAGCGTAGAGAAACAAATCAATCAGCAGGCAAATTGGGGTGATAATGGCCACGCGCTTCATGCGTTTGCGATTATTAAGGATTAAATCTTTCAACCCAAAAGAGTTTTCTTTTGATTGCTGGGTCCAGATTTCCGTTGTGTGCAGAAAATTGAGATTTATCCAGGAAGAGACGCAGCTCATAATAAAAGCGAAGTTGAAAAAGCCTAAGGGCCAAACAAGAAATGTTGGCGAAGTTTTATCGGGGGATGTTAACATGACCCACAGGAACATGACGCCTCCAGCTATCGTGATAAGCTGGGTGATTTTCAATTTTCGTTGGCGGCTTAAGACAATCCTACCGACAATCGGACTGTTGGCAGCGTTGGGCATTTCTTTGCCTGCTTCTTTGAATTCGGAACGGATTTTTTTGAATCGGGCACTAATTTTGAATATCCAGATGATATTCAATGCGCCTAGGAACAAGAAAAAAATTTGCAGCAAGCCAAATAGCTGGAGATAGACAGTTATGGATGAAGAATTCATTGAGCCTCCCTTTGCCTAGATAATGCAGATTATATCCTTAATGAGATTTGTTTGCCGGGTGGATTAATGGGTTTTGTTACAATATTGGGCAACAATCCAAAAGAAAAGCAGGAACAATGGTGGATAATTTTAAACAAATTAAATTTCACAGCAGCGACAAGCAGTATTATGAGCAGAATTTAGTTTTGCGAAATGATGTTTTACGCAAGCCGATTGGCAAAACACTTAATCGAGCGGAGCTGGCGATTGAAAAAGACAATCAATTTTACGGTCTTTTGCTTGAAGATGAATTATTGGCAACGATGAGTGTTTACGCGCTTTCGCCAACGACAGCTTGTCTTGTTGCCTTTGCAGTCCGTACGGATTTTCAAAGACAAGGATTGGGTAGCAAGCTGCTGAAATTTGTTTTAGCAGATTTAAAAACAACCGGCTATACAAACGTCACGCTGACGGCACGCGCCAGTGCACATGGTTTCTATTTAAAAAACGCATTTAAAGATATCGGGCCGCGTTATCACGATTCGCGCTTGGGTATTGATGATTATAAGATGGCCTTGACACTATAATAAGCAAGAACAGGATGAAGAAATTCGAGGTGCAAAATGCTGATTAGACCTTTAAATGTAGACGATGTTGATAATTGGTATGCGTATTTGCTTAAGGTTGCGGGACAGACATCCAACATTAGTTTTAGTACGGCGGATGTGAAGCAGCGTTTTCGCCCTGACAAAATGCGAGGCCATTTGGGCAACAACGACAGCAATATTTCTTTTGTGGCCATTACCGATGAGAAAATTGTTGGTTTAGCATCTATCAGTCGAAGATTGCTGCCCAGGTATTTAAAAAGAGGCGAATTAGCCATCAGTGTTGATGAAGATTACTGGGGGCAGGGGATTGGCAGTTCGTTGATGGCAAAAGTGATTAACTATGTCCAGCAAAACTGGCAGCTGTCTGTAATTTATTTGGATGTTTTAACCAGTAATACACGAGCGATACGCTTGTATGAAAAATTTGGATTTAAAATATCCGGTGACTATCCACTTTTGTTGACGATAGATGGCCATAATCAGCCCGGGAAACTCATGTATAAGCAATTATAAAGAGCTGACTCGGGCACATTAATCTGTCACAGGATCGGGATAGGCGAGAACATCTCTTTGCGCCAGCCATTGATAATATTTGTAAAGAGCCGCGAATTTGCCGGAATAAGATTTGTGCCAGGGTTTTCCCTGACCGCAAAAGTGCAGAAAAACCGTGTTTTGCACGACCCAGTCCAGATCCGTCGTGCCGCCGTTTAATAATTTATAGGCACTGAAATAACGTGTGTCGTAATTGTAAAGCACGTCAGCTACGGATTTGATTTTATCGCCGTATAGGGCATTCAAGACATCCTGATCCGGTAAAAACAGCTGCAGGCTGTTGCTGTCGATGTAATGATAAATATCGGCCATGTTAACTTGCTGACGGATTAATTTCAAATTCATCAGCAGGACACCGGAATTAAAGTAATTGTCGACATCATAGTTGCCAAGGCGGATTTTGTTGAAAGTGCGACCGATTTTAATGTTTTCTGTATGACTAGCCGCGATGTATAAGTTATCTTGGAAATCAGATTCGTAAAAATCCTTGAAAGGATTCAGGCATAGAAGATCACAATCCAGATAAAGAATGCGGTCCATTTGCTGGGGCAGAAAATTTTGTGCGATCAAACGATAGTAAATTGTCCGTGGATAGCGCTGGCTTTTCGGTGCTTTAGCAAAAGTGCTGTTTGGTATTTGGATCAGATGCAGAATCATGTCGAGTTTTTGACAAAAGGATTTCAGGTCAGTCAGATTATCAGAATTTTCAGTGTCAGCCAGCAAGACATAAACCTCAAACTGTTGTTTTACATTATTGCACTTGATTGAAAAGAGTGTCGTTTCCAACTGATGGACATAGTTATCTGTAATCGAAAAGAGCAGATTCATGATTTGTTTTGGGCCTCTTTATTAAGTTTATAACTAAAGCATATCTATCGCGCCCTGCTGCTGGCAGTCTATTAATGGACAAAATAAAAAGGCCCGAAGACCTTTTCTCTTATTTAATTTTAATCGTGTTTTTTCTGTTGCCTTTCGGCCTCATCGACTTTTTTTATTGACTGATCTTTTTTCTTGGACCAGTCATCCTTGACGTCGTCAACTTTATCTTTGACGGCATCTTTAGCATCAGACAGCTTGCTTTTCAGATCGCCGACTGTGCTTTGAGCTTTTCCTTGAGCCTCTCTGGCCTTGTCGCCAGTGATTCTGCCTTCAGCCTCTTTAGCTTTTCCGGCGATTTGTTCCTTGAGTGAATTTGCTTTATCTTTCAATGACATTGCTTCTCCTCCTGGAAAATAGTAGTTTATCGGTTAATTGCCGATGACTTAATCCTATCAAAGGCGCTTTAAATCAAGATTAAGCGCTTACCCTGATGAGGCAGACCAGCATTTTGATCGGCCTTGCCACTTTTTTCGGTCAGCTGGCTGTGTTTGTATTAAATTAGTTATAAGAGGTGTTTTGTGCTGGAAACAACGGTTCTCGAACGACCATATATCACGATTACGAATGTAATTTGGAGTTACGATCAAATAAATGATCAGCTGCAGCTATTGTTAGTCAAACGAGCAGACGAACCCTATGAAAATTATTGGGCCTTGCCAGAGACTTTTATGCGGACTCAGGAAAGCGGCGAGACAGCTGTGCTGCGTTTGATCAAAGAGAAAATCGGTTTAAATTTATCCAGTGTCCATACGGAACAGTTAGGCACTTTTACGAATAAACTGCGTGCGCCGGATCGGCGTGTTTTATCTTTGGCCTATATGACTTTTCTGCCGGAAATGCCTGAGCTAAAGGCTGGTTATGGTGCCTTGGATGCCCACTGGTTCTCATTCTCATCACATAAAGGCCGTTTTTGCCTGACACATGGCCAATCGCGTTTTTATACAGCCGCAGAGGATGATGAAGCTGTCTACTACGAACATCTAAATGCCTTGTCGCCTCAGACGGACTTAGCTTTTGACCATGAATGGATTGTCAAAGCTGCTTGTCAGAGAATTAAAAACAAACTGGATTACCAGCCAAACATTCTGCTGGTTTTAGGTGATACTTTTACGCTCAAAAAAGCACGATCAGTGTTTGCCGCCTTTTTGCAGCTGCCGATTGATAAGATTGATAATTCTAATTTCAAAAAAACACATCAGCATTTATTCCAAGAAGTTGGCACCAGCAATAGCAGATATAAAGGCCGGCCGGCTAAGCTCTACCATTTATCTTATTTGATCGAGTAGCAATTTAATCAGTTTCATCGAACATGGCAGACTTCTTTGTATAAAATTCATAAGACAGTAGGGACAAACCGATCGCGCCGGCAACGATGCCAGCGTACATGAAATTTGATATCTGAAGATTAACAAGGCAGACGGTGACAATTAAGGCGTTGCTCAGATAACAGCTGACCACATAAATAATTCTGAAAAGGCGGTTAACATCGACGAAGACACAGATGCCTTGGAAAGTGTTTAGCAGCGCGATGAAAATGGCTGTGTAAATCGAAATAGTCGAAATGAGATTACGGTTATCACTGATAGGGAATTCTTGAATATTCGTGACGATCAGCGAAAAAACCAGTTGTAGGGCAACTGTGGCGATTAAAAATTTTTTTAAGAAAATAAAAATCTGCAGAAACGGTCTGCCATTATACATGAATGTGCTCCTTGGGGTCTTAGTGTTCATTATATTTATTTTTGCCATTTTGTGCTTTTTTAATATTTCGACCATCTAATGATGCGAAAACGGACGTTTTTTCTTGTTTTTGCGTCATTATTCGTCGAAATTGGCATTAGAATGAGTCCCTGTGAGTAGTCCATTTTTTAATGGGCAAGCAGTTTTTTATTTTTAGTACGTCTAGCGGAGAGAGATGTTTAATAAAAGAAATAAAATCATACGTAAAAATACTGGCAATCTGCCCAATCACCACATGACGATTCATTGGGGGCGTTTTGTTGCAAACCGAGATAGTTTATCAGCCTCGGCTGCCCTAGAAGATAGATCATCGGTCGTTGGGCGTGTTGGTATTTTAATGCTGGCATGTGGGACCGGTGCCTGGCGCGTACGCGAGGCCATGAATACGATTGCACGCAGCCTGGGGCTGACATGTTCGGCAGATATCGGACTCATTTCGATCGAATACACCTGTTTCAGCGATAATCTCAGCTATACGCAGGTACTGTCTTTGCCGACGACTGGTGTGAATACAGACAAACTGGATCAGATGGAACGTTTTGTCGACCATTTTGAAGAAAAAAGTCTGCCCCTATCTGTCCGTGAAATTCATGAACAACTGGATGCGATTCAAAGAAAACCCGGTAACTATTCCTACTGGCAGGCTGCTTTTGCGGCAGCATTGGCCTGCAGCGGATTCGTTTTCCTACTTGGGGGCGGGATTGTCGAGATGATCTGCTCTTTTATTGGCGCTGGCATGGGAAACTTGCTGCGCCGAAAACTGATCGACCATCACATTACAACATTGGCCTGCACGGCTGCAGGCGTCGCTTTGGCCAGCTTGTCATATCTGGGTATTTTTAAATTACTTGGTATCTTTTTTATGATTGCACCTCAGCATGAAGTCGGCTATATTGGCGCCATGCTCTTTGTCGTCCCGGGATTCCCATTCATTACGAGCATGCTGGATATGTCCAAGTCCGATATGCGTTCGGGCCTGGAGCGATTGACTTATGCCTTAATGATTACTCTAGTGGCTACTTTGGTTGGCTGGCTGGTTGCTTTGCTGGTCCATTTTGCGCCGGGCAACTTTCTGCCTTTGGGCCTCAATGATTGGCAGCTGATGCTGCTGCGGATTCCGGCTAGTTTTTGTGGTGTCTATGGCTTTTCGATGATGTTCAACAGCCCTTGGAGAATGGCCTTTTTAGCTGGTTGCATTGGTGCTGTCGCAAATACGCTGCGGTTGGAATTGGTTGATTTAACGAATATTCCAGCAGCGGCCGCGGCGTTTGCCGGTGCTTTAACTGCTGGCATGCTGGCTTCCTTTATTAATCGTAAGACCGGATTCCCTCGAATTAGTCTGACTGTGCCAGCGATTGTGATCATGGTGCCAGGCTTGTATATTTATCGTGCCATGTATTATATCGGGCTGAATCATATTTCGGCCGGTGCCACCTGGCTAACTCAGGCAATTTTAATTATCATGTTCCTACCGATGGGTCTTTTTGTTGCACGGCTGATCATGGATAAGAGATGGCGCTACTCGGATTAGATCCAAGGGAATTTTGGCGAGGCTGCACCAAATAAAGCATGATCTTTGCCTAGAGCATAAGCCCAGTTTTGATTGCCGTAATCAAAATGCCACCACTCTTCAATATAATTGCTAAAACCAGCCGTGATCATCAACTGATAGAGCAGCCGGCGGTTTTCTTGTGCCTGCTGGTCTTGTGGCGTATCCGTGTGATCTTCGTAAAAATCTGTTCTGCTGTAAGCACCGGCATCATCAAAATTGCCGCCCATGTCTAAAAGCCGGCCGGAAGCATCTGCAATACTTAAATCTAATGAGGCACCCGTATTATGTGGGGATGGTTTTTCGATATCTGTTGCTGGCAAAGCTACAATCCGTCTAGCTGCTGTTGTGACTTGTTTGTCATCGAAATCAGGATGGTCTCTGAGGACAAAGCCTTTCATTTTTTCAAAGAGAGCCATTTGAGTCGCGATACTGCGCCAAGCATCAAAAATGACAAATTTATAGCCGGCAGGCAATAGAGCCGCAGCTTTTAATAACTGCTGATAAACACGCTCGCGTGCATAAAGGTCGGGCAGGGCACCGTCTAATCCTTGAATAAAATATTGGGGGCTGATGATGATTTTTTCGGGAAAATAATTCAGTGAGACAAGGGGGTCATTTTCTGGGATAATTCTAATCTGTCTAACTTGCTCATTGTCCCAAGGGTCAACGAGTTTTTTAATTGGTGTCATTTGCGCTTCTTGAGCATTAAGTACCATTTTCGGTCCTTCTTTTCTTCTTAAAATCGTCAATTATGTTTTGTATTTTTACTTTGCTGTCGTTTTTTGGGTTTCTTCTTAATTCTGTTTTTGACTTTTTCAATTATTTCGGCCGAAGCTGTTTTAATTCCTTTTTTTGTCATTGACAAACCTCATTAAAAATTCATCTAACAAGTCTATTTTATCAATTGCTGGAATTTTTGAAATTGGGACGGTTTCTTGTGATTATGTGAAATATTGATTTTTTTAAATTTTCTTGTTGACATGATCAAATTCTCTGTGTAAGCTAATGTCAATCGTTAAATAGTTAGAGCGTTGAAGAGAACTTTTGGGTTTGACTCTGGTTTTAGAAAACTGCTGGTTGATGAAAAGCAGTACCGAATCATTTCTGATTATCGTCTCTGAGCTATGTGCCGAATCGCTATCGCGTAGTAGGTGTCATTGGGTGCACCCATTATCGTGCCAGCGTATCGCATTTTGCCGTACGCGTGAGGCAATTCTGGTGACAGGATTGTGATAATAAGGTGGTATCGCGCTATTGCGTCCTTAATTGTACATTCGTGTACGATTGAGGGCGTTTTTTTATTATTTACGATAATTTTTCTAAAGGTGGTGAGGCAAATGGAATCTGACATTATGGGTTCAAGTGAAGATCAAGATAAAGCTGATATTAGAAGGAGTCTGATTCGAATTATTAGCAAATGCCTCTCATCGAGCAGGCGTAATTAAAAAAATTAAAATAGTTAAAAATTAGGAGAAAAAATTATGACCGAAGAAGTAGAAAATTATCAAGGATTATCTGTTAACGAAACAAAAATGGTAGACGCTTTATTTCAGGCTTACCAATCACATGAAGCACTAAAAGAGTCGGATTTTAAAGGGCTTGTCACTGATGACCAGAGTGCCTATCGTGTTCAAAGGCAGTTAACAGAATTGAAAAATGAAAAAGTTGGTGGATACAAAGTTTCATTGACGAGTAAGCAGACACAGGATATGTTTGACGCGGATTCACCACTTTATGGTGCTCAAGTAGCCAGCCATTTTTTGAAGTCGCCAGCAAATTTGAAACAGCAGCAGCTAATGGCACCGTTGGCGGAAGTGGAGATGCTTTTTACGGCTAAAGAGGATTTGTCCAGTCAAGATTCACTAGAGGATTTGATGCATAAGACGCAAGTTGCAGCAGCCGTTGAAGTACCGGACTCTCGTTTCGCGGACTGGTTCCCAAGCTTATCCAAGCACATGGTCATGGCAGACGCGGCGGTAGGCGGATATGTAGTCTATGGTCACGAAACTGATACAGATCAGCTCTTTAATCGGGTTGATGACTTAGCACATGTAAAATGCCAATTGTTCTTTAATGATAAAAAAGTCAAGGATGGCGCATCTTCAGAAGTACTAGGCAATCCCTTGAATTCTTTGCACTGGTTGACAAGCAAATTAGCAGAGCAGGGGATGCAGTTAAAAGCTGGTCAGCGCGTTTCTAGCGGAACCTTCCTGCTGCCAGAATCTTTGAAAGCCGGACATTGGCAAGCGACATTTGACCAGGGATTGGGTGAAGTATCCGTGACTGTTTCGGAAAATTAATTTATCTGAGTGTTGAAAAGTTCTTGCAAGTCGAGAACTTTTTATGTTGGCCATCTTTTTGGCAGAGATACGTTAAAATGAATGAATAGGTTATTGAAGGAGGCTATTTTGGAAAGACGTGCTTTAAAAAAAGAGGCTAAGACACTACTCAATCAACACTTTCCATTTTTTTTGCTGTTATTTTTGCCCGCTTTGATTTTCAGCTGGCTATCAGCAGGATCGAATGTGCAATCACCAATGTATGTGTGGACGAATTGGGACAGTATTTCCAGCTTGTTTGGTATTATTAGCGGTTTTTTGCTCACGGGAGCCATGCTGACTGCCATGGATAGCCTTCGCAAACCGATTGAATTTACTGAGTCCTTTAAGAAGTCCTTTCGTATTTTTGAAAACGGTCAATACTTTATTGGCTTTATCTGTATTTCGCTGCTGCAACTGATGTTTACTGTGCTGTGGATGCTTTTATTCATCGTTCCTGGCCTCATCAAATCAATTTCTTATTCGCAAGCCTTTTATATTTATCGTGATCATTTGGATAATAATGACCCGATTGGTTACCTTGAGGCGATCACTGAGAGCCGGAAATTGATGAATGGTTATAAGGCAGATTACTTCGTTCTATACTTGAGTTTCATTTTATGGGGAATGCTGGTGCTGGTCACTCTTGGTATTGCATCCATCTGGGTGGCACCATATATTAACCTGACATTAGCCAATTTTTATAATCATTTATCTGGCCAGACAGGATCAGCAGAGACTACTGATGAGAACACCGTTTTGCCGAACGATGCCTGATATAAAAAACGTCCCATAATTCTTGGGGCGTTTTTATTTGGTTGAGCCAGTTATACAATGAGGTATTGATGACAGGACAATATATTTCTGCTGAACAGGCTTCAGCTTTTGATGATTTTACAATCAATCAGATTGGTGTTCCCTCGGCTGTTTTAATGGAAAAAGCAGCTCTTGCAGTTTATGACAGGATGCTTAGAAGCCCGGCATTTAATCTGAGAAAGGTGCTGGTTATTTCCGGGTCCGGGAATAACGGTGGTGATGGTATCGCTGTGGCTCGACTGCTTTATCTAAGAGGCACTTCCGTGACTATTTGGTTTTTGGGCAATCCTGACAAAGCTTCCGAACAAACTCAACTGCAATTCAAAATTGCAGAAAATTACGGTGTACCGATTAAAGATCGCATTGATGAAGAGGACTTTGCTAGTTATACCTGCCTGGTCGACGCGATTTTCGGTGTTGGTTTGTCTAGAGATATTAAAGGCAAATTTGCCCAAGCAGTTGATCGCATTAACGCGAGTCCAGCGGCCGTAATGGCAGTGGATATTGCCAGCGGCCTGCACGCCGATGATGGGAAAGTCCTGGGCACGGCCGTTCAAGCGGATGAAACTGTCACGATGTCATACAACAAGCTGGCCATGGCGACAGAACAGGGACGAAAATTGGCCGGCTTAGTTACAGTGGCAGATATTGGTATCTATGACCCGGCCAGTATGCCAATTATTAAAGGGCCATCAACCAATTAGCCAAATAGAAAATCGCTGGAATTGTCACAAGGCTGAGAATCGTTGACAGGCCCATGATTGCGATTGCAGGAGAGGGATTGCCTTTAGCTTGGATCGTAAACAACACTACCAATCCTGCTGTTGGGCAGGCGGCCATTAAAACTGTTGTATAGAAAGCTGTGTTTGTCACCGACAAGGCCTGCAAAATTAAAATGGCTGCGATTGGAAATAAGAGATTACGCAACAGAATCACAAACCAAACATAGGGGTTAGTGATTTCTTTTCTGATTTTAATTGTTGCCAAACTACTTCCGATGATGATCATGGATAAGGGTGTGTTGATCGTGCTGATGGCAGCGATGGTTGCTGAGGCAATTTTTGGCAGCTGGAAGCGAGTCAGAAAAATAATCAGGCCAAACACGATCGTGATGATGTTTGGATTTAACAAAATCTTTTTGATTTTGTCGGCCGGGGAAGTCGTTTCTTGGAATAAAGCACTGCCATGTGTCCAGTTGAACAAATTAAAAGCTGCTAAAGAAACGACTGCAAAAAAGACGCCGTTTTGCCCAAAAAGCGCGCTGGCTAAGGGAACGCCCATAAATCCAGCATTTGAGTAGACACTGCCGTACTTAGCGGCCCTTTTTAAATTCGGGTCCTGCACAGATTTGAAAAGCAGCTGCGTGACAAGGATTTCCAATAAATAAAAAAGCAGCATTGCGAGGCTGGCTAAGGCCAGCTGTGTTAAGCGATCACTGGAAAAAGGCTGTTGAAAAGCGTTTAAAATCAAGCAGGGTGAGACGATATTCAATAAAATTTTTGTCAAATCATCAGCTGTTTGTGGATGCATAAAGGCCAGACGATTAATTAAATAACCAACCAGCATGAGGCAGAACATTAGCAAAATCTGTCTATTAAGCAAGGCTGTGCTCATGAAAGGCGGCCTGGATATCTACTAAAAAACATACCTTTCATCATAGCTCAAAGAGCCATTTATTTGACTGGGGTGAGGGCACGCTGGATCAGCTCACTGACCTGTGCTTCTGTGACGGCTGTCCATGCTGTTAAAGCAAAAGAATTCGGCCACAATGTGCCATGATCCAAATGAGCCTGGTCGCTAAAACCGAGCGTGTTGTAACGTGATTTGAATTTAGTGGCGCATTGAAAAAAGAGCAGGACTTTACCGTCCGGATTGCAGTAAGCCGGCATGCTGTACCAAGTTTTCGCTCGTAATTGTGGGGCAATTTTATGTACTAAACGATGCAGCTTTAAAGCAATGTTGGCCTCTTGGCCTGTCATTTCGGAGATTTTTTCCAAGACATCAGCTTCACCTTTTTTCGGATCTTTATTGTTGCTTTGCTCGCGCCGCAGTTCTTCAATCCGGTCGCGCATCGCTTCTTTTTCAAAATCAGAAAAACCTGTTTTTTCAGCCATTTGCAATTCTCCTCTACAGCGAATAAACCAATTATATCTTGCTGATGATTTTTTTTAAATCATGATGGCAAATGGCTTGCTTGAGTGATAATAAAGAAGGAATTAGCAGTTAAACAGCCGCAATAGGAGGAACATGGCTTTTTTGGAGTTGAATTATTATTCTCAGGTATTGGGTATGAACCAGCCGATGGCCGTGATTCTGCCTGAACAGTCAGGCTATACGCCGGATTGGACCAACGACCAATTACAGGACCTGCCCGTCTTATATCTGCTGCATGGCATGTCAGGCAATCAGCTGGATTGGCAGCGAAAGACTGAGATTGAGCGCTTGTTGCGTCAGACTAAATTGGCAGTTATCATGCCAACCACGAGCCTGGCCTGGTATGCAAATACGACTTACGGCTTAAATTATTTTGATGAATTCGCTAAGGAACTGCCAGTCAAAGTCGCCAGCTTGTTTCCACAAATTTCTAAAAAACGTGAGAAACATTTCGTGGCCGGTGTTTCGATGGGCGGATATGGTGCTTACAAATTAGCTTTTGCGACTGATTACTTTTCCTATGCGGCCTCATTATCGGGTGCTTTAATTGAGGATACCAATTATCCCGGATTTCTAGAGATGGAAAAACCTAGCTATTGGCGGGGAATTTTCGGGGATTTGAACCGTTTTTCAGGATCTGAAAATGATATTTTTGCTTTGGCCGAAAAACAAGCTGCCAAAAAAGGACCATTGCCAAAATTATTCAACTGGGTCGGTCAAGAAGATTTTCTCTATGAAGCCAACCAAAAAGCCGTCAGCCGTTTGACGAAATTAGGCTACGATATTGATTACCACACGAATCATGGCGAACATGACTGGTACTACTGGAGCCGGCGAATTGAAGACGTATTGAACTGGCTGCCGATTGATTACAAAACAGAAAAACGTCTCTCTTAAGCTGCTATAACAAGACTTTTTTGACTTTGTTCAAATCCGAGAGGCGTTTTTTCTCTTTTTCATCTTCAGCATTGAAGTTTTTAATTTTAAAATCTTTTAAACCAATTTTTGCAAAGACACCGCGTTGCAGCATCTTGCCGATTGGATTGCCATAATGCCATTTGTAGATCAAGTTAGGCGTTCCAATGGCTGTCAGTACGCGAATTTTCGTCTTCTTCTGGAAAAGCTGCCGCTGTCCATTCACAACTTTAACTTCTCCTTTGGCGAAGACCTTATCAAAAAAGCCCTTTGTCAAAGCTGGCATCATTTCCCACCATATTGGAAAAATGAAGACAATTTCATCTGCACGCTGCAAACGCTGAAAGTAGTCGTGACTCTGTTGGTCAACAAAGGCTTGGCTGCGCCAACGGACCAGGTCTTTTTCGTGCATGACAGGGTCAAAATGATCTTTCTCCAAATCGATTAAATCAACATCATAACCGGCGTCGGTTAAATCATCATAGGCACGCTGGGCTAGAGCGGCCGAGTAGGCACGGCGATGAACTTGATTATGGCTGACGGAAAAATCATAGGGATGATCTAAGATAATAACAGCTTGCATGTTGCTGCTCCTTTTCTTTTTATATTCCTTGGAATATAATTATTATTGTTCAGAAACCTATGAAAGTCAATATGTATTCCAAGGAATTTAAAATGGATGAGATCAGTAAAATAGCAAATGAATTACGCCGATACCGCGATCATGATGTCGAGACGAAGATTAAACAATATTTATTACTACAAGGGCCCAGGGATTTATCATCGATTAGCGGCCAATTATCCTTGACAGATCTGGAGGTTTTAAGCGAGATAAATCCTGAAGGAGATTCGTCATTGTCTCAGCTAGTTTCTACTTTGGCTTTGTCGCAAGGGGCTGTGTCAAAAGTTATTGCTAAGCTGGGCCGCTTGTCTTTGCTGACGAAGTATCATCACGCGGACAATAAAAAAGAGTCTTATGTGAAATTGTCTGCATCTGGCAAGCGCATTCAGCAATATCATGCTGCTTATCATCAAATGATGGATGCACGAACACAACGCCTAGCTGAAAAATATACGCATGATCAACTGATACTGATTGCTGATTTTATTGCGCGGGTTAACGATCTCAGGGAAACATAGCCTCAAGCCTCACGGCGATTAGCACGAACAATCACGAAATTCAGCAGCATGACGGCGGCTGCGGCAAAGAAAATACTGCTGTAACCGAATTGGTTGGCGAAGAATGATCCCAGCATCGGCCCAACAATATCACCGCTGGCTTCAAATGATTGGCTGTAGCTGAATACACGGCCATAAATCTCTTTAGGAACCTGTGCCATTGCCGTCTGCACTGAAGGCAGCAGAGCAGCATCGGAAATGCCGACCAGAAAACGCAAAAAAGCCAGCAGCCAGACACTGCGAGCAAACCCCATCGGAATAAAACAAATCATGGCAAAAATAAGTCCGAATACTAAAACTTTGTAAGGGCCGACGTGGTCAATCAAACGGCCAAAACGCTCGGCAACAATCAAAGTTGCAATACCGGGGGCGGCTGCCACAATTCCACTCATCAAAGAGACACCGCTGCTGCTGGTCATCATGTGGCCGACGATCAAGCTGATGATTGGTGTGATCGTCGTAACTGCTACTTGAATGAACATAGTTGTGATCATCATGGCAAGAATATATTTTGGGTGCGGAATTGATTTGATCGTTTGTAGAATGCCTAGTTGCTTGCTGCTCGTGTTGGCATGAAAATTTTCTTTGACAAAGATCAGGGTCAAAATTGTGATCGCAAACATGCAAAAACCAATGATATAAAAAGATAAACGGTAGCCCCAGAACTCAGCGATCACGCCGCCAATCAATGGGCCCACTAAAGTGCCAGAAACACTGCCCGTCGCTAACAACCCTAAGGCGTGTCCACGATGATCTTCAGAAGTTATACCAGCAAGCAGGGCCGTTGCGTTATTGATATAGCCTGAAAAGGCACCTTGAATCGCACGAAGGACAATGACTTGCCAAATGCTGCCGGCAAAACCAATCGTTGTAATTGTTAAGGCCATGACACCGGAAGCCCGGATGCACATGAGCTTACGTCCTTTTTTGTCGGACAAACGACCCCAAAAAGGCGAAACAATTGCCTTGGCTAGAAATGTGATGGAAAATGCGATGCCGCTTAACAATGTCAAAGTTTTCGTATTCACGGGATCGAGTTGGCGGAAGAAGAGCGGCAAAAAGGGCATTGTCATTGAATTTCCCAAGTTCGTGATAAAACAGCCGATCCAAAGTACGATTAAATTTATCCTAAAGGTTCGTTTGGCCAAAAAAATCCTTTCAATTATGTCAAAAAACTATCAGTAATTTTCAAACGTCTTATTTTCGTTTGATAAGGTGAAAAATTAGTTATATATTGCATGATAGTTCTTTTGACGTTTCTTGAAAAGATTTTCAGCAGGAATTAGGGAAGGCTATGAACAAACTCAGCGGCTAATTCTTTGTAACCTCGTTCCTGATTAACTTTGGCCAATAATGCTTGGTCGTGAGTCGAGGCGTAACCTGTCGTCAATAATTTCTGATATAAGTCTACGTAAGGATAGCCATTGGCGCTCGCAAAAGCCAGTTCTTTTTCAATATCGAAGGGGATTCGACGAAAGTCAAAATCGATGATTCCTTTTTCGGAGATTGTCAGCAGTAGATAACTGGCATCACGATTTCTTAGAAAATGTGGCCGCGTGAACCAAGTCTGCCCCACAGAACCAGGATTCAGCACAAGTTGGCCGCTGCTCGTATAACGCCATAGAGGCATATGGATGTGTGCAAAAAGCGCGGCATCCACTGTTGGGTCTGTTACGATCTGATCAAAATTTTTCTGATCGGCGGTTGCCAGCAGTTCGTGACCGAAATTTTTGTTGGGCAAGTTATGCGAGAGCGAAAAAACACGATCCAAAATGTGTTTGCGAGCCGTCATAGGCAAAGTCCTTAGCTGGTCGTTGCGTCCCTTGGAAAAACGCTGGTAATCATAGCGTGCCAGCATCAAAAAATAAACGTCGCCCGGATCTGATAAATCTATTTGCGACTTATCCATCACTTCGTTGTAGCTTGCTTCCCAATTGCCCATTAAGTATTGAGTGGTATTAACACTTTCTAATAATTGAAAACATTCTTCGGACCCGGCTCCGCCAAATGCGATATCGCCTAAGGACCAAAATTCATCTGCACCAGCCTCTTTGGCATCATCAAGAACCGCCTTCAAAGCACTGGCGTTCCCGTGGCTGTCCGATAATACCGCGATTTTATATTTCATATGTAAGTCCTCCGATTAGTTCGATTATAAAATAGTTTTCTCAACTCTTCTGCGCTATGCTGAATATATTTTAAGGGAGTGGTCATGACAACTATTGGTTATTTTTCGTCATCAACAGCAATTACGGCTTTATCGCCAATCAGATTTCAGCGGGCAAAAACATATCTTGAAAATAAAGGGATCACACTTATTGCTGGGTCTTTAACTGGAAAATCAGATTTCTACCGGTCGGGATCGATTCAGGCGCGGGCAGCGGAACTTAACCAATTGATCCATCGGGATGATGTTGATATCATCATGTCAACGATCGGCGGCAGCAACACGAACTCAATTTTGTCTGATATTGATTTTGATTATCTGCGCAGCCATCCAAAAACTTTTGTTGGATATTCTGATGCAACGGCACTCTTATTGGCAGTTGCCAGTCAAGCATCTAATTGTCGCGTACTTTATGGTCCTGCTTTAGTAGCGTCTTTTGGTGAATGGCCGCCTTATGTCGATGAGACTTGGGAGGCTTTTGCCAAAATTGCCTTCGCTAAAAGAGGCGAAAGTGTGAGCTTGCCGGCACCAGCTTTTTGGAGTGACGAGGCTTTGAATTGGAATGAATTTCAAAAGCCCAAACAAAGAAGGTCAAATCATTGGTCTTATATTGGATCACCAGTTTTAAAGGGCCGTCTGATCGGCGGTAATTTGAATACGATATACGGGATTTTGTCCTCAAAGTTTTTTCCCAAGATTCAATCGGGAGATATTCTTTTTATCGAAGATGCGGAAAAAGACGCGGCCACAGTCGAAAAGAATTTTGCAATGTTGAAAAATGCCGGTATTTTCGACTTAGTTGGCGGCATTGTTCTTGGCAAACATGCTGCTTTTGACGACTGTGGATCCGGCCGGCGGCCAATTGATATCTTATTAGAAGTACTCGCTGATAAAAAAATACCGATTATCTATGATTACGATTCCTGCCACGCAGTGCCGATGCTGACAACGCCGCTAATGGCAGAAACCAGCATTGATGCCCTTACAGGAAAGGTAACTTTCACTGATTTTTAGAATCGGGTTTTTGTAAATACCAATGGTAAACAGCCAGTGCCTTTGCATCTGATAAATAGCGAATTTGAACTTCTTGATTGCCGTCGCCTTGGCGAACATTCACACATAAGTGCGTTAAATGCCGGCCAGTCATCCAAATGGTTTGCCTGCAGACCAGTGACTGAATATTTTTTCTCTGTAGAATCGTAGTTTTCTTGGTCCAACAATATCCGCTCTGCAACAGCAGACTTTGATTATCTGAAAGCAGGGCTAGAGCTGTGTTTCGGCCCTTATAGATGCCCAGTGATATCGAAATTGGCAGCAGTAATAAGGAAACAGAGCCCCATTGATGCCAAAAATAGATTGAAAGCGCCACCGGAATAAGTGATAAGCAGACAGCATTGCGGACAAAATACCAGTCGCAGACCTTCGGCAGATGATCTAACTCAGGAAAACTAGCTGGAATCCAATTAAAAAAATGATGCAGATGATTTGGTACATCTTTTGCAGAAATCACGGGTGTAATAATGAAATTGTCATCATCGTGGTCTTTACTGCCCGCTTCAGATGCGACAACTGCTTTAATTGTCGCCAAATGAAACCATTGACGCAGGATATTTTGTTCAATGATAACTGCCTGGAGTTTCTTGAGTGAAGATCCGAGCGTCTGGCGTTGAAACAAACCACGAACGGTTGTCAGCTTGTTATTTTTCTTGATCAGGACGAAATGATAATAACGCTGGAGGATCAATAGATAGGATGAAACGGCGCCAAGCAGCAAAAGACCTGTCACAACGATCAGCCAGTCGTTAAGACGCAAGTGATTCAGGATAGTTTCAAAGGGTTTTAAAAAGCGTTTTGGCAGAAATTGATCCAGCTGCGAATATAAGGTCATCAATACACCCAGCACCGGAAAGATCGTAAAGGAAGTCAGCGCATATTTTGATAAATCTTGCGTGCTGGTCGCATAATTATCAGGTATTTGGTTTGCCTGATCGGATTGATTAGCAATAGGAAGATCCGAATCAGTTTTTTCTTTATTTTGGTAAAGCTGATCAATTAAATTGGAAATTTTAATTGAAACAGCCGGTAATTCCGTCTGAGATTTTTTATCCTCGTGGCCAGCGGTCTGTATCAATAATGATTCAATACCGAACGGCTGCAGGAAAAACCATTGTTTATGCTGAGTTGTCTGGATCCGGCTGAAGGGAATATGATCGTGGCGGCGTATAAAAAGACCCGAATTGATCGTAAGGCCGTTTTCATCAAAAGCAAAAGTAAAACAAATATAGCGAACGATTCCCCATCCGATAATCAATAGAACGATGCCTAAATAGATCCATGGATTGACATGATTCTTGGCGATCACATCCCACAAAAGCAGGCCGAGCACAATATACAGCTGTTTAATCACTCGGCCGATGAAAATCACAATCGAAAGGGGATGAAGATGCTCAGATTTCATGATCTAAAGCCCCTAATGCAAGTGCCATGATCTGATCACGAAGTTTTTCAGCCTTAGCGTTGTCTAAACCGTCAATTGTATGCGTGCTCGAAGCGGTTGCGACGGCCACTTTCTGCATTTTCTGCCATTGCAATAGCGGGCCGGCAGAAAGTGTCACATTTTGAACACGTGAGATGGGGATGGCAATGCGTTTGCGAAAAATAAAGCCGGATTGCATTTCCACGGCATCTTCAGTAATACGGTATTGCCAAAAACGATAACGATAGGGAATAGAAACCAGTTCACTAATCGTGCCTAGTGCAATTGCAGTAGTAATGATGTACACAAACCAGATTGGCCAATGCCAGGCGTGCCCTGCTAGGTAGATGGCAGCAAGAATAATAAGAGAAAGGATTAAATTAGCACAGGCGTGCACGAACCAGGTGATTTGGATTTTTTTTGGAAGCTGTTGCGTCGCGTTCATTTTGATACCTCTTAGCGTTTATTTGTAACAATATTAGCATACAAACGATTATCATTTGTGTATGTAAACGATCACAAATTGAATTGTGCGTTTTTGAAATGCAGGATATTTTACAAAAAAGTTTCTGCTTAGATTGCAATTGCGTTAAATATCGATGACTATGTTGCGACAAAGTCTCACTAATTACTGTGGCTTTAGTGATGTAAAAAAAGAGTAATTAATTTAATCCCAGTACAAAACTCATGCAAACTGTCTCAGTTACATTGAATATATGCCAAATCTTAAAGCAAAACTCACAACAATTATTCTTACATCAGCAGCCGCGCTTTCATTTTCAGTGATTAGTGCCAACGCTGACACGATCTACACAATTAAATCCGGCGATACTTTATCTAAAATTGCCAAGGAATTTAATACGAGCGTTTCGACAATCGCACAAACAAATAAGATTGCAAATATCAACTTAATCTATACTGGCAGCCGCCTTTCAATCGGCGCTGCCGGAGCAGCAGCGCCTGCAGCCAATCAGGCACCTGCCGCTCCTGCGGCTAAAACGGCAGCTCCTGCTCCCCGTTATCAGGCCCCGGTTCAACAAACTTATGTACCGGCAGCACCGGTTCGGAGTTATCAGCCTGCAGTGACTGGTTCAAATGCATTGCGCCGTCGTCAGGTAGAATCGGGTAACAATTACAATACCTTTACTGGCAATGGTTACCTGGGTGCCTATCAATTCGCCCGTGGTACATGGGCAGCCGGTGTTGCTGCGGTTGGCGGGTCTGTTTCTGATTTCAGTCCAGCTCATCAAGATGCAGTTGCTAATTGGTATGCTAGCAACCGTTACGGCGGCTGGCAGAATGTTCCAACCACTGGCGGCTGGTAATCATAAGTTGCCTAAACGCAGTCAAACGGCTGCGTTTTTATTTTGCTTGTTTTTGTTGTGCAGCAAAAATGGGCAGAAAAACAGTAGCAGCATGGCACCAATGAAACTATAGGTATATTGCCGCCAGCTGTTGATCAAATAGCCGAAAATCAAACTTCCTAAGGGTTGAATGCCATCAAAAAAAAGAAAGGTCAAGCCGAAAATGCGTCCCAAATAAGCAATTTCCGTCTCTTTTTGAATCAGCGTAATTGAGATACTGAAGAATCTCGACTGAATCAAACCAATCATAAAAGCCAAAATGAACCAAACGATCAAACTGCTTGGAAGGAACAGCCCAGCTACCAAAAGAGAAAGTCCTTCCAGTATAATTTCACGGTAAAGTGTTTGGCTGGAAACGGCTTGTTTTTGTATAGCTAAAAGACTGCCGCCGATTAAGCCGCCAATGGCACTAACGGCTAAAAAGATACTGTAGTTGACTGCCTTGCCGCCAAAAAAATGATTGCCGATATAAGGTGCGATCAGCAGACAACCGGCACTGCAGAAATTGAAGATTGCCATGGATAGAATAAATTGAAACAGATTTTTATTTTTAAACACATATTTGAATCCGTTGGCAATGTCCTGAACGAAACTGGTGCTGCTGCGATCGACATTGTCCTGCGGCCAAGAGTATTGGATCAAAAAGTTTAAAAAGGCGGCCACGAGAAAAGAAGCTGCGTTTATCAAAACGAACTCGCTAAAATCAATGCTTTTAATTGACAACAATAAACCACCGATCAAAGGTGAAATAATATTGGCAAAGTTAAAAACCATGTTTGCCAAGGCATTAAAACGCTGTAATCTGCTGCCGGCCATAATTTCCGGTGCCATTGATTTGGCGGCCGGGTAGTTAATCGTGAAGAGGAAATTCAAGGTAAAGGTCATTAGGATTAGCAACCATGCCTGCGGACTTTCATTATTAATAAGGAAACTTCCAAAAAAACAAATGACAGCAGACAAAAGATCAGTCCACAGGAGAACTTTTTTCCGATTGTGGTGGTCAACGAGTTCACCGATAAAAAGGTCACCCAAAAAGAAGCCGACACCGCCGACGGCTTCGATAATACCAAGCAGACTCGTGGTTCCTGTAGATCTCACGACCAGCCAGTTCTGTCCTAAAATATAGAGCGCCGAACCTAATTGCGAAACGGCGGGGCTCAGCATTAAGGGCAGCTGATGATTTTTATTTTTGGAGCTTTGAGACAATATGATTTAATCATGCATGATATCAGTCTTTTAGGCAAGCCTATGCGGGCTACAGGTCCTTTTGCATGTTGATATCCGTAATGCCGTAACCACTTTTCTGATAAACGTGCAAAGCACGTGCATTTCGGCCGAAAACGTGCAAGGCGATGTGTTTGAAAGATAATTTTCTGGCTTCTTCATCGGCCAAGACAAGTGCTTTGCTTCCGAATCCTTGATTTTGAAAGGCGTCATCAATTGCAAAGTCATAGATAAAAATTGTATCCGGCTGGTCTTTAAGCTTGGCCATCCAAAGGATGCCGATTTTTTCCTTTTGGAAAATGATGCTGTATAGATAATTGTCTGGACTGTTAATGTCTTGGGGCAGAAGCGAATTAAAGCTTTCTTCAGATTTTTTCATTGCTTCATCAGCTAGCCAGCTGCCTGCTTGGACTTTGTCAACGGCGTAATCTTTAATTGCCTTGGAAACGAATTGATCAAATTCTGTGCTGGTCATTAATCTTAAAGCCAGTTTTGCTGCCATTTCTTTTGCCATGCGGATATCATAACAAGAAATGATCCGAACAGATGCAGCGAATGGCAGCAGCGAAAGATTAGATCTGAAATAGCTGTAAGTCTTTCTTGCAATGGTTTTTAGGCTATTTTATACTTGAAAATGTAAGCGATTACGGTTGCTTGAGACGCTGGCCAAGGCCAGAATCAGAAAAGAGGATGCGATGGCAGAGACAAAATGGTGGCAAAAATCGGTTGTTTACCAGGTCTATCCGCGCAGCTATCAGGATAGTAATGGTGACGGTGTTGGTGATTTGCCGGGTCTGACCAGCAGGCTGCCTTATATTAAAAAATTGGGTGCCGATGTGATTTGGCTGAATCCGATATACAAGTCGCCTGATCAAGATAATGGTTATGATATCAGCGATTATCGCCAAATTCAGCCAGCCTACGGGACGATGGCGGATTTTCAAACATTATTGGACCGGGCTCATGAACTCGGCTTAAAAATTTTAATGGATCTCGTTGTGAACCATACTTCTGATCAGCATCATTGGTTCCAAGAAAGCCGGAAGTCCAAGGATAATCCTTATCGCGACTATTACATTTGGCGTGATCCTAAGAATGGTACTGAACCAAATAATTGGGGGTCTTTTTTCAGCGGATCAGCTTGGACTTTCGATGCTCAGACACAACAATATTATCTGCATCTTTTTGCATCGGGCCAGCCTGATTTGAATTGGGAGAACCCGGCTGTGCGTCAAAGTATCTGGGACATGATGCGTTTTTGGCTCGATAAAGGAATTGACGGTTTTAGAATGGATGTGATTAATCTGATTTCTAAGCCTAAAGGCCTGCCGGATGCGCCTCAGGCAGATGGGGCAGCTTTTGGTGATGCCGGTTCTTTGGTTGCTAACGGCCCGCGTTTGCAGGAATTTCTGCAGGAAATGAATGATCAGGTTCTCTCACATTATGACATCATGACTGTCGGCGAAATGCCTGGCGCGACACCATCTTCGGCGATTAAATATGCTGGGTTGGATGCTAAGAAATTGAATATGGTCTTTCAATTTGAGCATGTTGGTTTGTCCGCCAATCCTGACAGACGTTTAGGAAAATGGCATGATCAGCCAGTCAAATTGCTCGATTTAAAAAAGACTCTTTCTCGTTGGCAAACGAATTTGGACGGCAAAGGCTGGAACAGTCTTTATTGGAATAATCATGATCAACCGCGTGCTGTTTCGCGTTTTGCAACAGATGATCCTAAGTATCGCGTCAGGGCAGCTAAAATGCTGGCAACGACGCTGCACATGATGCAAGGGACACCGTATGTCTACGAAGGCGAAGAATTAGGCATGACTAACGCGCACTTAACGAAATTGTCGCAGTACGAGGACTTGGAATCTTTAAATGCCTATCATGAATTTGTCGATAAAGAGGGCTTGGTTGACGGTAAGACGATGCTGGCTTATCTGGCAAACATGTCGCGCGATAATGCCAGAACGCCCATGCAGTGGGATGATTCCGCTAATGCCGGATTTACTCAAGGGCAACCTTGGTATACCCTGAATACGAATTATCCGGAGATTAATGTGCAATCAGCTTTGGCCGATCCGGATTCTGTTTTCTACTATTATCAGAAACTAATTGCTTTAAGACATGATTTTGATCTGATCTCGCTGGGTAGTTTTGAAGAATTAGATCTCCACGACGACAAGGCTTTTGCTTATTTCCGCCGCTATCAAGGCCAGCAGCTGCTCGTAATCAGCAATTTCACGAAACGAAATATTCGCCGCGACTATAATCAGCAGGCAGCCGGCAAACTGCTGATTGGCAATTACGCTGATAGCGGCCAGGATCCAGCACTACTTCGTCCTTATGAAAGCAAAGTTTTCTTATATGAGTGAATGTGAAAGGCTCCCGCGATTGGGAACCTTTTTTGTGACAAATGTCATGTTGATTGCTGACAAAGAGCACTAGGAACACATTTTAGATAAACTTCAAGCGGCCAATCGGGTCGCAGCAATTCAGATTGCCAAAAAATACAACTGGTTATAACGATTTTTCTGATAACTTTCAATTGATTTTTTTGCTTATTTATTGTTCGATACACATGATTGAGGCATATAATCAAAGCAATTATGGAAAATAAAGGGCATCCTAATAAAAATCTTGGTTTGAAGTGGGTACTTGCTCAGCTGCCGGTTTCGCTGCTGATCTTGATTATCATCTTTGCGGTTATCGCTTCTTTGGAAGGCGTCATTTCCGGCTATGCGATTGGGCAGATAACCGCGATTGCGACGACACGTGTTGCCAGCCCAGCTCTCTTCGTTCTGCGTTTCGTCTTGATTTATTTCGCCGTCTACACGAGCTTGTATATTTTCATTCTCCTGCAGAATCGTGCGATCAAATATCTGAATGTGGCACTGAAGCAGGCTTTCATGAAAAACGCTTTTCAGACTGATTATGTTCACCAAGATGCTGACAAGCTGTTAAATCAGGTCACAGCTGATGCCAAACAGATCGAGCAGCGCTACTTTAGCAATCTATCCAACCTCATGTTTTCAATCATTGCCATTATTACTTCCTCAGTTTTTGTGATTGGCGTCAATCCTATGCTTGGCCTGATTGATGTGATCTTAAGCTTTTCAATCATGATCCCGACTTTATTCGATAATAAGAAACTCGATCAATATTCATCTGACTGGTCAAAAGCCAATCAGCATTATCTGGGCCAAGTTAAAGAAATATTCGCCGGCATTGACATCATCAAAAATTTTCGGGCCGAAAAGACGATGCTGGCGGCCAACGATGCCAAACTGAATGAGAGCGAAAACCGTTATCTGGCCTTAAACAACCGTCAATTTTTCACGCAGTATTTTTCCTGGCTCATGATTATTATTTCTTTTCTCGGGCCTGTTTTGATCGGCTTACTTTTTCGCCAATACCAGCTCTTTGGCGTGACGATCAGCGCGATCGCAACTCTGGCTTTGTCTGGCGGCAATGTTGCCACACAAGTTCGCACGGGGATTCAGTATTATGCCGGGATGAAGACAACGCGGGCTTTGCGTAAGGGCATTATTCCTGATTTGATGCCGGAAGAAAGTTCAGCGCTTGGCCTGCCTGATCAGCCCCTTTTATCTGTTGCTGATGTTTCGTTTTCCTATAAAAACCATCCCATTTTAAAAGATGTTTCCCTATCGCTGCCTTATGGCGGCAAACTGCTTTTGAGCGGTGATTCCGGCAGCGGCAAATCAACTTTTTTGAATCTGCTAACGAACAAATTGGACGTCCAAACCGGCTCAATTACCTTGGGCGGCCAGCAGATTCATGAAAACGACTTTGCGTATATCACGCAGACCAATTGGGTTTTCAATGATACCGTCAAAGAAAATCTGACTTTAGGACAGAATTTTTCCGACGAAGCCTTGCTGGCCAGTCTCAAGGAAGTTAACTTGGTTAATGAGTTAGGCGATGATCCTTTGAATTATCAGTGTGGCGAAGGCGGCAAGAATCTCTCCGGTGGTCAAAAACAGCGTATTGCGATTGCGCGAGCGCTATTAAGAAAACGGCCTTTATTACTGTTAGATGAAGTCACGGCAGCTTTGGATGAGAAAAATTCTGAAAAATTGCGCGATCTCATTTATCGTTTGCCACAGACGATTATCGAAATTGCCCATCACTATGACACAGATCAAATTCGAGCAAATCATGTTCAGCACTTGCAATTGTCAGCCGGTAAAATCAGTCCGGTCAACTAGCTCATTAGGCTCTCTGCCTGGAAATGCTTTTCTTGTTATGCTTAAAGAATGAATCTGCTTGAAAAGCACAAATGGCTCCAGTGGCTTGTCATGCTGGCCGCTTTAGAGATGATTGTCCTCAGCCTGAATTTTTTCTATGTACCGGCAGGGATTGCTGCTGGAGGATCGACAGGTATTGCCATTCTGCTGGATAAGGCCTTTCATTTTAACCGTGCCTTGTCGGTTTTGGTGATTAATTTTCTGATGATCGGCCTGGCTTTTATTTTCTTGAAACGGCAAGTGATCGCTAAGATTGTATTCGGATCCTTTGCGATTCCTTTGCTCATGTGGCTGACGCCAACCGCCAAACTGGTTGACGATCCTTTGCTGGCCATGGTGATCGCGGGCAGTGTGTTTGGCTTTGGTATTGCGCTGCTTTATCACGTTGGTGCCTCTTCCGGCGGATCAACCGTGCCGCCGATGATTTTAAAGAAGTTTTTTAATCTGAATACCTCAGTCGGCTTGTTAATCATTGATGGTTTAATTATCATTTGCAATATTTTCGTCAGCGGATCAAATGCCTTTTTTCTCGCGATTTTTTCTCAAGTGATTACGACAATTGTTATGCGTTATATCGAAAGCGGTTTTGACCATAAAAAAATGTTCTCGATTATGAGCGAGACGCATCTATTGGAAATTAAGCAATTAATCGAACATGAATTTGATCATGGCTTTACGATTCTGCAGGTAGTCGGCGGGAAAAGCAAAGATGATAAAGAAATGCTGATTGTGGTTGTCAAGAATGCCGACTATCGGACTTTTATCCGTGAGGTCAAACGGCTCGATCCAAAAGCTTTTATTACCAGCAGTAATATCGCAGAAGTTCACGGCGGGATTACAGGTATTTATGGTTAAGCGTCCGTTTCAAATAGCTGTATAATACAATGAGTGCGCTAAACTTGCCTTTTAACGCGAAAAATAATAAAATCGTTACGTTGATAAAAAGGAGTTCATATGTCAGGTCATAGTAAATGGCACAACATCCAAGGCCGCAAAAATGCTCAGGATGCTAAACGTGGAAAAATTTTCCAGAAAATAAGTCACGATTTGTATGTTGCAGCCAAGGCTGGCGGTGCTGATCCATCTGCTAATGCTAGTCTGCGTCTTGTCATGGACAAGGCCAAAGCGGCCAATATGCCAAAAGATAATGTCCAGCGCGCTTTGGATAAAGCGACTGGTGCTGGCGACATCAAATTTGAAGAAGCTACCTATGAAGGTTATGCGCCAGGCGGCATTGCAGTCTTAGTAGAGACATCGACAGATAACATCAACCGCACGGTTTCGACTGTGAGAAATTCATTCAGTCACCACGGTGGTTCTCTTGGCACGACGGGATCTGTCAGTTTCCAATTCGATCGTCGCGGCCACTTTGTGATCGATCGCGAGGAGCATCCGGAAATCACGGAAGATCAAGTCATGGAAGATGCGATTGATGCTGGTGCAGAAGATGTTCAGACTTCAGATGAGGCTTTTGAAATTTATTCGGATCCGACTGATTTCGCTGCAGTCGAAGATTCACTAGTCAAAAAAGGTTACGATTTGGCTGAAGCTGAAATTACAATGATCCCGCAAAATCCAATAGATGTGCCGGAAGCAGATCAAGAAAAATTCGAAAAACTCGTCGATGAATTAGAAGACAACGATGACGTGCTGGCTGTCTATACAACAGCTGATTAAAGACTAAAAAAATACTTGCCCAGGCAGGTATTTTTTTGTTCGTCTATGTTATCTTTTGACAATTTGCTAAAATAGGACTCATGAAGTCAGATATTGAAATAGCGCACGATACCACGGAATTGCCGATCACAGAAATTGCTCAGCAAATTGGTTTATCTGAAAAACAGCTGATCCCTTACGGTCACGACAAAGCGAAAATCGATGTTGTCAGCCTTGCAAACGCACCACGCCAAGGCAAATTGATCCTTGTTACGTCAATCAACCCGACGCCGGCTGGGGAAGGGAAGACCACTGTTACGATTGGCCTTGTTGATGCAATTAATCGTTTAGGTAAATCTGCGATTGGTGCTCTGCGTGAACCTTCAATGGGACCAGTTTTCGGCTTAAAAGGCGGTGCGACCGGCGGTGGTTTTGCCCAAGTGATTCCAATGGATGACATTAATCTACACTTTACCGGTGATATTCACGCTGTTTCCGCCGCTCATAATTTGCTGGCGGCAGTTTTGGATAATCATCTGCACCAGGGCAACGCGTTGCAGATTGATCCGGATAACATTTTTTGGCGCCGAGTACTGGATATGAATGACCGTGCTTTACGCCAGATCACCCTGGGCAAAGGCAAAATTAACGGTCCTGAGCGCGATTCTGGTTTTGATATTACGGCTAGTTCTGAGATAATGGCGATTTTAACGCTGTCCAAGAATTTGTCGGATTTGAAGAAGCGCCTGGGCCGGATTGTCGTTGCTTTAAATGTTAAAGGGGAGCCTGTGACTGTGTCTGATTTAAAGGTTGCCGGTGCGCTGGCGGCTGTTTTAAAAGACGCGATTAATCCGAATTTAGTCCAGTCTTTGGAACATTCGCCCTTCATCATTCATGGCGGGCCATTTGCTAACATTGCTCAAGGGACCAATTCTGTGATTGCTACGGATACAGCTTTGAAGCTAGCTGATTACGCTGTGACAGAAGCAGGTTTCGGTTCTGATCTGGGCGGCGAAAAGTTCATGGATGTCAAAGTGCCGGTTTTGGGAAAAGAACCTGACGCTGTTGTGCTGGTCGCCACCATCAAAGCATTAAAGTTCCATGCCGGGGTTGCTTTAGCTGATCTTGGACAAAAAGATGTCGCCGCAGTTAAAAAAGGGCTGGGCAATTTGAACCGTCATTTGGATGCAATGACCCGTTACGGCAAGCCTGTGGTTGTGGCTTTGAACAAATTTGCCAGCGACGATATGGAAGAGATCCGAGCTGTTAAGGATTTTGTCGAGAATGAAAAAGGTTTGAAGATGGAGATCGCCACAAGCTTTGTCGATGGTTTTGAAGGCTCGCTGGAGTTAGCTAAAACAGTGGTTGCCGCCGCTGATAATCATCATTTCTTTATGCCTTTATATCACGCTGACGACACCATTGAAGACAAGATGACCACCATTATCGAAAAGATTTATGGCGGCAAGAATTACGAATTGTCTGACCGTGCTGTCTCTGATTTAGCCGAATTGAAGGCTAACGGCTGGGACAAGCTACCAGTTGTGATTGCTAAAACACCTAATAGTTTGACCGATGATAGCAAAATCCATGGTGCGCCGAGTGGATTTACGATTCATATTCGCCGCTTTATTCCGAAAATTGGTGCAGGATTCGTTGTTGCCATGGCTGGCAAAGTTTTGATGATGCCGGGCTTGGGCGAAGTGCCAGCGGCTGAAAAAATCGATGTTGATGCAAATGGCCAAATAACGGGCCTGAGTTAATTAAAAAAAGAGCTTGCCTTAAGAGGGCAAGCTCTTTTTGTATAAAAAAAACAATCCGATAGGATTGTTATAAAATCACTTTTGTTTTGCTGCAGCAATCACTTGGCGGCCCTTGTAAAGTCCCTTTGGTGAAACACGGTGTGCTACTGTGTATTCGCCAGTCGTCTTATCTAAAACGATATTAGGAATTTCCAAAGCGATGTGGCCGCGGCGGTTGCGCTTATGTGACTTAGAATTTTTATTTGAGATAACAGCCATGAAGTGCTCCTTTACTGAATAACTATCTTAGTTTCCCAAAAAAACACACGAAAGTCAAGCTCTAATCAATCTCAGGAATAACTTTCCGCGCTTTTATTCTTATGATACACTTAACCTATCATCCGTAATAGAGGTTGCATGGGACACGAGTAGTTTTCCGGGAAATTCCCCGCTAGGGATCGGATAACGAAAAGGGACTTTGCCGAAGTCATCAGCGTTAGCGGGCACTGTATGATTGAGACGCGGCTCAATAGGCCACGGATTGTCACAGCAATGTGGAGTGCTAGGACGGACAAACGACTCAGCGTAAGCCTTCGTTTGTTTAGTTTAGCAAACGGAGGTTTTTATTATGCAAATTCAAAATAATCAACTTTATATCGGCGGTTTGCCAGCAAGCGAGATCGCCAAACGTTTTCAAACGCCCTTGTATGTCTATGATGTCGGTCAAATTCGAAAAACGATTCACGAGATGAAAGAGGCCTTTCAGGCCGAAAATGTTGCCTATGAAATCAGTTACGCCAGTAAAGCTTTTTCGGTTGTTGCCATGTACGATGTGCTTGCGGCTGAAAAAGTCCATTGTGACGTGGTTTCTGGCGGCGAGCTAGCCACTGTCATGAAAGCTGGTTTCTCCTTGCAGAAAGTGGCTTTTAATGGCAATAACAAGTCCTTTGACGAATTATCGACAGCCATCGATCGTCATATCGGGACCATTATCGTCGATAATTTCCATGAAATTGAGCTGCTAGAAGAGATTCTCAGTGCCAAAGATCAGACGCAGGATGTTCTTATGCGAATCAGTCCCGGTATTTCAGCACACACGCATGAATTTATTTCCACAGGCCAGCAGGACAGCAAATTTGGTTTCGATTTGATTTCCGGCCAGGCCAAACAAGCTTTTGATCGGATTATGGCCTCACCATATCTGCATCTTCGCGGTTTGCATGCTCATATCGGCTCTCAGATATTTGAGACAAATGGTTATTCGAAATTGGCTGATCTATTGGTCAAAACAGCTAGCGATTGGCATTTCCAGCCTGAGATCATCGATTTGGGCGGCGGTTTTGGCATTAAATATAATGAAAAAGATGATCCGATTCCTAATTCCGACTTTATTCATCTGATTTGTCAGTCAGTCAAACAAGCAGCAAAGACTTACAAAATCCAACTTCCGGAAATTTGGATCGAGCCTGGCCGGTCAATTGTTGGACCGGCTGGTTATTCTTTATACACAATCGGCGGCCGCAAAGATATTCCCGGCATTCGTTCTTATTTGTCAGTTGATGGCGGCATGGGCGACAATATTCGACCAGCTCTTTATCAAGCTGAATATGAAGCTGTATTAGCCGATCAGGCAGACGTGCCCAGCGAACAAGTTGTGCGGATCGCAGGTAAATACTGCGAGTCCGGCGATGTTCTCGTTTGGCAGCAGAAGCTGCCTAAGACCCAGCCTGGTGATTTGCTGGCAATCCTGGCAACTGGAGCCTATGGCTATTCTATGGCATCCAACTATAACCGAAACCCGCGCCCGGCTGTTGTTTTTGTCGAAAATGGCAAGGCAAAACTAGTGGTCAAGCGTGAGAGCATGGCTGACATTACTCATTTGGATTTAGATTATGAGATAGGAAATGACTGAATTAGATGCAGAAAAAATTATTAGTTTTATCGCGAACGCACCGAAAAAGACGCCGGTGAAAGTGACTTATAAGGGCCAGTTGACTGGTCAACTGCCTCAGGATGTTAAGCAATTTGCTGGCGATGGATTTGGTTTGCTGTTTGGTGATTGGCAGGATATCAAACCGCTGCTGTCTGCGTTGGATCCGCAGGATTACGTTGTCGAAAACGATGGCCGCAATACTGGTGTCCCAATGCTGGACAAGAAAAATATCAATGCCCGTATCGAACCTGGCGCCTTTATCCGCGATCAGGTGAAAATTGGCGATCACGCTGTGATTATGATGGGTGCTGTGATTAATATCGGTGCTGAAATCGGCGAAGGCAGCATGATCGATATGGGTGCAGTGCTCGGCGGCCGTGCGATTGTTGGTCAACATTGTCACATTGGTGCTGGGACTGTCTTAGCCGGGGTAGTTGAACCAGCCTCGGCTCAGCCGGTTCGTGTGGCCGATAATGTCTTGATCGGTGCCAATGCCGTTGTGATAGAAGGCGTGCAAATTGGCGAAGGTGCCGTTGTTGGTGCTGGCGCAGTAGTGATTAAAGACGTGGCTCCTCATACAGTCGTTGCGGGTGTGCCTGCTCGTGTGATCAAAGAGATTGATGCCAAGACTGAGCAAAAGACAGCACTGGTTGACGCTTTGAGGCAGCTTTAATGTTAAGTGAAGCAGAGTTAATTCAGATTCGCCGTCATTTACACGAAGATCCAGAAATCGGTATGCAGGAATTTCATACGCATGATTTCTTGTTAAAACAAATTGCCCGTTTGCCTCAGGACCATCTTTCAATCAAAACAATTCCGGAAGTACCGACGGCCATTCTCGTGCGTATCGCAGGATCTAACCCCAAGCGGACTTTGGGCTGGCGGACTGACATTGACGCCTTGCCGATTAAAGAGGCAACGGGATTGCCTTTTGCCAGTCAAAACGATGGCGTCATGCATGCTTGCGGCCACGATTTTCACATGACGGTTGCTCTTGGAATTCTGTCTTATTTTGCTGAACATCAGCCGGCTGATAATCTCTTGATTTTCTTCCAACCGGCTGAAGAAAATGAATTTGGTGGCAAACGTTTCTTTGATGCTGGTGGTTTTCAGGGTGATTATAAACCGGATGAATTTTATGCTTTACATGTGAATCCACAATTGCCAGCTGGTCAGATCGGCAGCCGTCAAGGGACGCTATTTGCCGGATCTAATGAATTGCGGATCAGTTTTGTCGGAAAATCTGGCCATGCGGCCTATCCGCAAAGAGCGAATGATTCAATTGTTGCAGCAGCTAATTTTGTGACTAGTGTTCAGACGGTCGTTTCCCGTAATATCGATCCAATTGAAGGCGGCGTGGTCACGATTGGCAAATTCAATGCCGGCCAAGCTATGAATATTATTGCCGGACAGACTGACATCGAAGGCACTATCCGCAGCTTCACACAGCAGGGCATGGAGGTCATGACAGAACATATTCGCATGATCGCACAAGGAGTTGCTGACGCTTTTGGCCAGGAATTGAAAATCAATTTCCGACAAGGCGGTTATATGCCTGTGGTCAACGATGAAGCAAGCAGCAGTTTTTTTATTAAGTATATGGAACAAGCTGATAACGTCGACTTCAAAATTGTCGAACCGGCAATGATCGCAGAAGATTTTGGTTTTTTGTCCAACCAGTTTAAAGGAACCATGTGCTGGTTAGGCGTAAATGATCCAAAACATACATTACATTCCGATCATTTATCACCAGACGAGTCAGCTATTGAAAAGGGGATTACAGCTATCACTGGTTTTCTGACAGCGAGAATGGAAAAATGACAAATATTTTAGCAGATACAAAATTATTGACTGCGATTATCACGCCTTTTAACGATAGGAATGAGATTGATTTTGCAGTTTATGAGAAATTGATTGATTCGCAATTGGCCGATGGTGTCCAAGGCTTTGTCGTCTCAGGGACGACTGGTGAAGCACCGACGCTGACACATGATGAAAAGATTGCCTTATTTAAAAAAACGGTCGACTTTGTTGCCGGACGGGCAAAGGTGATTGTCGGGACGGGATCAAATAATACGGCCGAAACGATCAGCTTCACGCAGGAAGTCGGGCAGATTAAGGGAATCGATGCCGTTCTGATCGTGACGCCTTACTACAACAAACCTGATCAGGACGGCATGACCGCGCATTTTAAAGCTGTTGCTGATGCTAGCCCACTGCCTGTCATTATTTACAATATTCCAGGCCGCAGCATTTCCGGTCTGACTGTCGATTCATTACTGGCATTAGCTAAACATCCAAATATTATTGCGGTCAAACAGTGCAATTCCGATTATGATATGTCGGAATTAATCGAACATGCACCAAAAGATTTTCTGATTTTCACAGGTGAGGATGGCCAAGCGTTGTTGAATTACGTGCTGGGCGGTGCTGGGACGATTTCAGTTGTCTCGCATTTTTATGCCAAGCAGTTTGTCAATATGTTTGCAGCTGTCGATCGTGGTGATATGAAACAGGCCGCAGCTGATTTCCGTTATATCAATCCAAGAGTGAAAGCTTTATTCAGTCATCCGTCGCCATCGCCAGTCAAAGCCGTCTATGAGCGGATGGGTATTCACGTAGGTAAGCCGCGTTTGCCGATTCTGCCCTTAACTGCAGCGCAGACTGATGAAATTATGCGGGTACTGCAGGCATGAAAACAATTCTCTTAGCCGGTGCGGCTGGAAAAATGGGTCAGGCCATTCAGCGGTTAATCGTCGAACATGATGACTGGCAGCTGTCAGCTGTTTTGCTGCATCATCCGTCTACGCAATCAGCTTTTCCCGCTGAGACAAAAATCTTTTACAAATTAGATGAGATCCAAGGCGATTATGATCTGTGGCTGGACGTGACGCGGCCGGAAACTGTCTTTCAAAACGCTTCATGGGCAATTTCACATCACATCCATCCGATCATTGGTACGAGCGGATTGACTGATGATCAAATCCAAACGCTGCAGCAGGCAGCATTAAAGGCAAAGACTGGCGGTATTATTGCACCGAACTTCAGTATCTCGGCTGTCTTGATGATGTATTTTGCCAGTTTGGCAGCGAAATTTATGTCCAATGTCGGCATTGAAGAAATTCACCACCCTGACAAGGTTGATGCTCCCAGCGGCACGGCGAAAATGACGGCTGCGATACTCGCTCAAGCAGGTGCAGCGACAACCAAGCCTGATGACAGCCGCTTAGATGATCAATCACAAAGTAATTTAGTTGATGGCATTCAAATCATTTCAAAACGCCAAGCTGGCTACGTTGCCTACCAATCAGTTAATTTCGCTAATGAATATGAAACTTTGTCGATTGCACAAAATAGCTTGGATCGCAAATCCTTTATGCCAGGCGTACAATTAGCAATTAAAAATGCCGATCAGCAGACAACTCTGCTAGTCGGCTTAGATAAAATAATGGGGTTAAAATAAATGGCAAAAGAATACAATGTTGCAATTTTGGGTGCTACGGGTGCAGTCGGCAGCCGCATGAGAGAACAGTTGGCATTATCAACCATCCCGGTTAAATCTTTGAAACTGCTGGCTACTTCTCGGTCGGCTGGCCAACAGCAGACTTTTCGAGGACAGACATACATAGTTGAAGAAGCCAAGCCGGAATCTTTTGACGGCATTGATTTAGTTCTGTCTTCTGCTGGCGGTTCAGTCTCCAAACATTTTTTGCCAGAAGCAGTCAAACGTGGTGCTGTTTGTGTTGACAATACCTCGTATTTTCGCATGAATCCAGCCGTGCCATTGGTTGTCCCTGAAGTCAATCCACAGGCGCTGAGCTATCACAAAGGGATTGTTTCGGATCCGAATTGTTCGACGATTCAGATGGTCGTTGCTTTGAAGCCGGTCTTTGATAAATTCGGCGTTGATAAAGTGATTGTTTCCACTTACCAAGCTGCTTCTGGTGCGGGCCAATCGGGATGGAATGAATTGGAACAGGAAGCCGCTGACTATCTGGATAAAAAAGAGATGCAGGCACATATTCTGCCAGTCAAGTCGGCGGACAAGCATTATCCGCTAGCCTTTAATTTACTGCCGCAGATTGATGTTTTTGAAGATGACGGCTATACCCATGAAGAGTGGAAAATGATTCATGAAACAAAGAAAATTTTCTTTGACGACATGAATTCCGATAAAATTAAGGTGACCGCAACCAGCGTGCGTGTGCCTGTACCGGTCAGTCATGGCGAATCAGTTTACTTTCAGGTAGCTGATAGTGACCAAGCTTCTGTTTCAGCAATTCAAAAAGCAATTGCAGATGGTGCTGGCCTTGTTTTGCAAGATGATCCGTCCAAACAACTTTATCCGCAGCCGATTAACGCCGCCGGAAAACGAGAGACTTTTGTTGGCCGAGTCCGTGCTGACAATGAAAATCCCGGCAGTTACTGGATGTGGGTCGTGTCTGATAACTTGCTAAAGGGTGCTGCTTGGAATGCTGTACAGATTGCCGAAGAGTTGGTTAAAAGAGATTTGCTTCATGTGGATGATCCTGAAGCTTCATATGAATTATTTAAGGAGAACTGATGCCAGAATTAAAAAAAGGATTGATCGAAAACGTTCGTCCAGATATTAGAAACATCAAAGTGAACCAGATTCGTGCCATCGACACGGAATTCCGCCAGATTGACGGTCTGCTGCGTTTGACTTTGGGAGAACCGGATTTTAATGCACCGGATTTGGTTAAAAAGGCGATGATAGATTCTATCCAGAAAAATCATTCGCATTATTCAACTGCACGAGGTTCGGAAGAATTCCGTCAGGCAGCTGCTGATTTCTTAAAGCGCAACTACCAATTAGATTTTGATCCGGATACGGAAATTTTGACAACTGTTGGGTCCACTGAAGCGATTTTTGCTACTTTGTCGACGATTTTAAAAGAAGGGGATGAACTGCTGGCACCGTCACCGGCCTATCCGCTCTATGAACAACTGGCACATGTCAACCATACAAAAATGGTCTATATCCCGACAAATGATACTGATTTCGTCCTGACGCCCCAGCGATTGCAGGAAACGATTGCTCAGCATCCTAATGCCCGTGCGATTGTGCTGACTTATCCCAACAATCCAACTGGCGTTGACTATTCCCGTGAGCAGCTGCAGCAGCTGGCTGATGTGATTGCTAAAACAAATCTGCTGGTTGTTTCAGATGAAATTTATTCGACTCTAAATTATGTCGGCCAGCATATCTCAATTGGCAGCATTCTGCCTGAACAGACGGTTGTGTTAAACGGTGTTTCCAAATCGCACGCCATGACTGGTGACCGAATCGGTTTTGTTGCAGCGCCAAAAGAGCTGATTTCAGAAATCGTCAAGATTCATCAATTTGCGATTACAGCCGTTTCAAATCCTGCTATGGCTGGCGCAACCGCAGCCTTGAACGAAGGTGACGCTGTCACCGAACAGATGCGGGCCGAATATCAGCAACGGCGTGACTTTTTAATTCCTGAATTTAAAAAATTGGGCTTTGATGTCGCGGCTCCTGATGGTGCTTTTTATCTTTTCTTGAAAATTCCGGCTGACCAGAATCAAGATGATGTGGCTTTTGCACGTGAGTTAGCACATAAAGCTTTGGTTGGGGTGATTCCCGGTTCTTGTTTCGGACCTGGCGGTGAAGGCTATCTGCGTTTGAGCTATGCGGCTTCTGAAAGCAATTTAAAAGAAGCTTTGGTACGCTTGCAAAAATATTTGGCTAAAAGCCCTTGTTAGTTTTCTTAACCAATTCGTGACGCAATAATTTTAAGCATGTTAGACTGAAAAAGTTTTGAGGAGTGCAGATGGCAAAAAATTTTTTGGATCCTGAGTTATCAAAAGCCGTGTTAGGCGAAGAAGAGAGGCAGAAGCACAATATCGAGCTGGTTGCTTCTGAAAATTTTGTTTCTAAGGCCGTGCGTCAGGCGCAAGGGAGTGTTCTGACGAATAAATATTCCGAAGGATATCCTGGCAAACGCTATTATGGCGGCAACGAGTACATTGATATTGCTGAGAATCTGGCCATTGAACGTGCCAAGGAACTTTTCGGGATTAGCTATGCTAACGTCCAGCCGCATTCAGGCTCGACTGCCAATTTTGAGGCATACATGGCTTTTTTGCATCCGGGAGATAAAATTCTCGGGATGAATTTGGATTCCGGTGGCCACTTGACGCATGGTGCCAGCGTGAGCTTTTCTGGCAAGCTCTATCAAGCCGAATCATATAAAGTCGATCCAGAAACCGAACTGCTGGATTACGATGCTATTTTAAAACAAGCCAAAGAGTTTCAACCAAAATTAATTATTGCCGGTGCTTCGGCTTATTCGCGGACGATTGATTTTCAGGCTTTTCGCGATATTGCCGATGAAGTCGGTGCTTATTTGATGGTTGATATTGCACACATTGCTGGCCTGATTGCTGCCGGCCTGCATCCTAGCCCGGTTGGTTTGGCCGATGTCATCACTACCACGACACATAAGACATTACGCGGGCCTCGAGGCGGCATGATTTTAGCTGACGAGAAGTATGCAAGGAAAATTAATTCAGCTGTCTTCCCTGGTTCTCAAGGCGGCCCCTTGGATCACGTTGTCGCAGCGAAAGCAGCTGCTTTCTATGAAGATTTGCAGCCGGAATTCAAGACTTACTCGGCTCAGATTATCAAGAATGCCAAGGCAATGGCTGATGCATTTTCTAAGGAAGATGATATTCGTGTCGTTTCAGGCGGTACGGATAACCATATGTTTACTTTGGATTTGACTAAGACCGGTTTGACTGGTAAAAAGGCGCAGGAATTATTAGATTCTGTTTCGATTACGTTGAATAGAGAAGCGCTGCCTAATGAGAAACTGTCACCATTTGTTACTTCTGGTGTTCGGATTGGTACGCCAGCGATGACGACTAAGGGTATGAAGGAAGCGGATATGCTGCAGATTGAGCAGTTTATTATGCGCGCCATTCATCATGCTGGCGATACGGCGGCTTTGGCACAAATCAAGCAGGAAGTCTTTGACTTCATGGACAAATTTCCTTTCGATTCAAATCCTTTTTGAATGTTATGACAGTGATAGAAGACAAAAAAGTATTGCGTGATCAACAAAAAGCACGCTTGGCGGCAATCGACCCTGTCGCAAAAAAAGAGCAATCTTTATCTTTATATCGCCAGCTTTTTGAAAATCCTGATTGGCAGTCGAGTGATAATATTGCGATTACTTTGAGTCTGCCGCTTGAATTATCTACGCGTCCGATCATTCAGCAGGCTTGGGAACTGGATAAACACGTTTTTGTGCCGAAAATCGTTGATACAAAAATGATCTTTGTTGAATTTACAGAAACAACAAAAATCATTAAAGGTAAGATGTCAATTTCCGAACCGGAGGAATCCAAAGCTTTTTCGAAGAATGACATCGATCTGATGATTGTGCCAGGTCTGGCCTTCACAAAGACTGGTAAACGCTTGGGATTCGGGGCTGGTTACTATGACCGTTACTTATCGGATTATAGCGGTAAAACGCTTTCTTTAGCTTTAAACGATCAGTTGCTGGCAACTATCCCAACTGACAAACTCGATGTCAGAATCCAACAAATTTTAGCGCCCGAAAATTGAGCGCTTTTTTCTTAGGAAAGTAAATCCTTCACCGACTTGTTCAGTGACCACGCGAATCGATACGAAGGCTTTTGAATCAATTTCATTAATAATTTCCTTAACTTGACGAACTTCTGAGGGATCGACAACCACGTAAACAGCTTTAGCAGCTGTTTTTTTATATCCGCCCTCAATGTCGATGTAGGTACTGCCGCGCTCTAATTCTGACATGATTCGCTCAGCAATTTCGGTTGGATACTTTGAGAAAATCAAGAATTCTCGAGCTGAATATCCGCCGTCCTGAATAAAGTTAATCACATTAGCTGAAACAAAAGACATGATCAGCGTGTACATCATTTGCGTTAGATCGAGATAAACCAAGGACATGGCCAGAACGATTGCATCAATCGCAAATAACGATTTTCCCATCGTCACACCGAATTTTTGTTCGATAATACGGGCAATTACATCGGATCCGCCAGTCGTGGAACCAAAGCGGAAGACAAGCCCTAAACCGATGCCTATAAGAAGACCGGCGAGTAAAGCCGAAATGAGCGGATCGTGATTTAAATTAATCGTAATTGGATATCGCTGGAACAGCCAGAGCCAAAAAGACAGCATTAAAATACAGTAAAGCGTTGAGATAATTTGTCGTTTGCCCAATTTGAGATAGCCGATGACCAGAATCGGTAAGTTAAAAAGAATATTCGTAATCGCTGGATCGATTGAGAACAGTGCCCGGAATATCAAAGTGACACCGGTGACGCCGCCTTCGGCCAGACGATTGGGAATGTTGACATAAATAAGAGAAAGGGCGTAAAAAGCACAGCCGACTGTATAGGCGAGCAGATTCAGCGCCTTAATTTGTTTCAGAGATGAGATCATGTATCCAGTATAAATAAGCCTGACTGATAAAGCGAACAGCGGGGATCGGACCCGTGACCTCCACCTTGGGAAGGTGGCGTTCTACCACTGAACTATGTTCGCAAAAAAGCTCCGCTGACTATTATATCAAACTGCTACCGGAGCTTTGATTGGATCTTCATGAATATAATTTTCGATTTTAATGTCGGCCATTTGGTAATCGAAAATTGATTTGACTTGCGGATTTAATTTTAAGGTGGGCAGTTCATGCATCGGCCGGGTAAGCTGCTCGCTGATTTGTTCGATGTGATTACTGTAAATATGTGCGTCACCGATTGTGTGGATAAATTCACCTACCTGCAAGCCGGTTTGCGCTGCAACCATCGAAAGCAGAAGAGAGTAGCTGGCAATATTGAAGGGAATGCCGAGGAAGAAATCACCGGAACGCTGGTACATCTGCAGGCTTAGTTTGCCATCGGCAACATAAAATTGGCTGAGAACGTGGCAAGATGGTAGAGCTGCGAAAGGCGTTGTCTCAGGATTCCAAGCTGTCAGGATCAAGCGTCGGGAATTGGGGTTTGTTCTGATTTCACTAATCAAACGACTGATCTGGTCAACGACACCGTTATCTTGGCTATCAGGCCAGCTGCGCCAGAGTTTGCCGTAAACATCCCCGATGTTGCCGAATTTTTGATTAAAAGCATCGTCGGTCAAGATACGATCGGTAAAAATCTGCTTCTGTTCATTATATTGGGCAGCAAAAACAGGATCCTTTTGTGCTCTTAGGCCGAAATCTGTCATGTCCGGACCCGTATAATCGCTGCTTTGTACCCATTTTTTAAAGGGCCATTCGTCCCAGATGTGGTTATGGTGTTGCAGCAGAAAGCGGATATTATTATCTCCACGTAAAAACCATAATAGTTCTGATTTAATCAAGCCGAAAAAGACTTTTTTTGTTGTCAATAAAGGAAAGCCCTCATGCAGGTCAAAACGCATCTGGGCGCCGAATAAAGACCGTGTGCCTGTCTTGGTCCGATCCATTTTTTCATGGCCTTCTGTGAGAATTTTTTTAGCGAGATTGAGGTATTGCGCTTCGTTTTGGCTCATGCATTTATGTTAATAATTTTCTGAAATTTTCGCAAGTTAGTTCGGAAATCAACAATGATATGGACGCGATGATTGGAAAAACAAAAAAAGTCCGTCTATTGACGAACTTTTAACAATTTAATGTTATCAGATTTTTATCTGACAAGAATCAAAAAGGCAATGAAGATAATTCCAAGAGCGTACATAACAGGCGTTACTTTTTTGCCTTGGCCAGTCAGAAGCATCAAAATCGGGTATGTCACAAAACCAAATGCGATACCATCAGAGATACTGTAAGTCAAAGGCATTCCGATTGCGACTAGCAAAGCTGAAGCAGCAACTGGGAAATCTTTCCAGTCGATATCAGCCAGGTTGGAAGCCATCAAGACACCAACTAAAATCAAGGCTGGTGCGGTTACCTGCGAAGTAACGATCGACAGCAAAGGACTGAAAATCAGTGAAAACAGGAACAAAATACCGGTGAAAATAGCTGTTAGACCTGTACGGCCGCCAACGGCAATACCAGCAGATGACTCAATGTAGGCTGATGTTGGCGATGTTCCAAGGACAGGCGCAATCAGCATGCCGACAGAATCAGACATCAGAGCTTCGCCGACACGCGGAATTTCACCTTTTTCGTTTAGAAAACCGGCATTTTTGGCCAAGCCAACCAAAGTTCCGGCAGTATCAAAGAAAGTAACCAATAAGAAGGTAAATACAGCAACCCACAATTGAGGTGTATTAATATCTCCCAAATGAACAAGTGCTCTTCCAAAGGTCGGTGCAAGTGATGGTGCTGCGGAAATAACCCCCGTTGGCAGCCCGATCAAGCCTGTGAGCATGCCGACAATCGTTGTACCAATCATGCCTAGGAAGATGGCAGCCGGTACGTGGCGTGCATACAAGATAAAAGTCAAGATGATTCCAAAAATGGTTAACAGAGTCGTTGGGGTACCAAAGTTTCCCAAAGTGACCATCGTATCTTTAGAAGCAGCAACAATACCGCCATCTTCAAATCCGATAAAAGTAATAAACAATCCGATTCCGGCTGCGATCGCGGCTTTTAAATCCTTTGGAATGGAATTGATGACAATTTCACGAATTTTGAAAATCGTGAGAATAAAAAACAAAATACCGGCAATAAATACCGCTGCCAGAGCCGTTTGCCAAGGCACCTTCATGCCAATAACAACTGAGTAGGCAAAGAAAGCGTTTATGCCCAAACCTGGTGCAATGGCGAAGGGATACTTGGCCACAACCCCCATAAAAATAGTTGCGATGGCAGTAATCAGGCCAGTCGCAACAAAGACGGCGCCTTTATTCATTCCAGCAGCACCGAGCACACTCGGATTTACAAAAAGAATATAGGCCATCGATACGAAAGTGGTCAGTCCGGCAACGAATTCCCGACCAATTGTCGTATTGTTCTTTTTTAGTTCGAAATATTGATCCATTTTTCCTCCACGAGGAGATTATTAATCATGAAAACACGAACATTTAAATTAATTTCTTCACATTAAAAAAGGAAAATTTTGAATATTTCTGAAAATTGATAAGATTAGTTTATGATCTTTGTGACCTCGGATACACATTTTTTTGACACTGCTCTATTAGGACATCCCCACTTTGCTCCTGAACGGCAGCACTTTCTTTCGGTCAATGAAATGAATGATGCCATTGTCGACGCTTGGAATCAGACTGTTCAGCCGGAAGATACGGTTTATCATTGCGGCGATATCGGCGTTTTCTATCGGCAAGGCAGCAAAGAGGCGATGCTGGACCTTTTGACAAATCTGCATGGCAACCTGATTTTCGTCAAGGGCAACCATGACAGCCATGATTTCTTCAAGTATCTGAATAATCATAATTTCAAATCCGAAAATGGTGCAGATAAATTTGCCTTCGAGGATGTCGGCGCCTACTTTAAATATGACCATCGACAATATTTTTTGACACATTACCCGCTGATTTTCGGTATCACGAAAAATAGTATCAACCTTCATGGCCATATTCATCACAGCTCGATTGATATTAAAGAAAACATCAATGTTGGCATTGACTCTGCAGATTTTGATTATTTTCCCAAAGAAATGAAACCAATCTTCGGTGCACCCCTTTCTATGGAGAAAATTGAATATTTGATCAAGGCAAAATCCGATGATTTTGCAAAAAGGCGATAATTTTGGCTCATGAATTCATTACAATTCTGCACACAAACGATTTGCACAGCCATATTGAACATTGGCCTAGGATTGCCAACTGGCTAAAAACGCGACGGGCTTTTTTGCAGGCGCAGGGCCACTTTGTTCTGACATTCGATATCGGCGATTTTATTGATCGGTCTGATGCCAATACGCAGGCCAGTTGGGGCAAAGCCAATACTGACTTATTAAACGATGCCGGCTACGATGCTGTGACGATTGGTAATAATGAGGGATTAGCCTTACCGCATGACCGTATGGAAGATCTGTATTCACAGCGCAAGTTTGCTGTTTTACTGGATAATATCTTAGAAAACAATCGCCAATTGCCGGACTGGGCAGAAGCTTACCGGATTTTTGTGACGCCGGCCGGTACACGACTTTCGGCCTTCGGCTTGACAGCGGCCTATGAATCTACTTATCCCTTAAACGATTGGCTGCCGGTTCAGCCGCTTGATGTCCTGCCTTCTTTGATGCAGCGGGTAACTGCTCAATCGGACATCCGTATTCTGCTTTCGCATTTGGGGCTTCCTACTGATCAGGCTTTAGCTGACCATTTTAACGAGCTTTCTGTTATTTTGGGTGCTCATACGCATCATTTATTGCCGCATGGCCAGCGCATCAATCGGTCTTTATTAGCTGCGGCGGGGAAATATGGTGAAAATGTGGGCGAGGTCACGCTAGAAATTGATAATCACGCCATTGTTGCACAAGCTGCACACACGATTAAATTCGAAGATTTGCCGGAAGTCGCTTCAGAAAGCCGTTTTATTAGCAATTGGCAGCATACGGGACGAGAATTATTGGCGGATCAAGTCATGGCATTTTTGCCGGCCAAACGCAGCCGCAAGCAGCAGGTAACTGATTGTGCCCAAGCTTTGATGGCCAACTTTCATACTCAGATTGCGATGCTGTCAACTGGTATGTTCCTTCAAGATCTTTCTGCAGGGCCCTTGAATGCCTTTTCACTCTTAACCGATATGCCGCACACAATCAATCCGATGAAAATCGACATTGACGGCAGCGTCCTGCTAAAATTATTTGATGAGGTCCAGTCTCAGCGCGATCATCTTTTTAATCTGCATATAAATGGATCAGGTTTTCGCGGCGATACCTTTGGTGAGATGCTATTTTTCGGCATTCAAAAAGCAGATGTCGATCCTGATGCACATTATGAAATTGCCAGTTTGGACCATTATTATTTTCTGCCTTGGTTTCATTCGTTGCAATCAGCCGAGGTATCCTTTGATTTTCACGGCATTTTGCGCGAATTGATGGCCAATTATTACCAAGCTCATTATGCATTCAAGGAGATATATTGAAAACTGTTTCTGTGATCGTCGATTTGCCGACAAAACAGACAAATCAGCCTTTTACCTATTTAATTCCGCAAGATTTGATTGATTTTGATCTGCTCGGGCATCGTGTTCGGGTTCCTTTTGGCAAGCGCGATTTGATGGGCTTTGTGGTTGCAGTTCAGGATATATCCCACAGTGATTATGACTTAAAGGAAATTCATTCAATTATTGATGAGAAACCTTTACTGAACAAAGAAATGCTGGCACTTTCGGACTGGCTGGCCCGTTATGTTTTCTCTTATCGTATCCAAGTCATCCAAGCCATGCTGCCTAACGCCTTTAAAGCCAAATATCTAAAAGGATTGAAAATAGTCGGTGAGCTGCCGGATGATATTAAAAAACAGTTCTTTTTAGACAAGGATGAGATTAATTTTCTGCCTGAGCAATATGACACTAGACAGCTGCAAGTATTGAATCAGCTGATCAGTCAAGGCAAAATCGTGCAGACCACGACCATCGCTAAAAAAAATAGAGCCAAGACCGTCAAAGTCCTGTCAAATGCACTAAGTGAACACCAATTGACCAATTTGCTCGATGACAAAGGGCATCGGGCAGCACAAAAAAAATTATTGGCTTTTTTGCAGCAGCACACAGACGATCATTTTCAGACCAAAGAGCTGGCCGAAATCCTTGATATTTCACCCGCTAGTCTGACAACCGCTGAGAAAAAAGGCTGGCTGACAGCCAAACAGATGCCAGTGACGCGCAACCCTGTTCACGCGATTTCAGTCGCCAAAAGCCAGGCCATTGCTCTTAATCCGGATCAGGAAAAAGTTTTCCAGCGGGTTGCTCAGGCGATTGATAGCCAAAAGCAGGAGACTTTTCTTCTAGAAGGGATCACCGGTTCGGGCAAGACTGAAGTCTATTTGCAATTAATAGAGAAAACCATTGCAAAAGGGCGCAGCGCGATTCTTTTAGTGCCTGAAATTGCTTTGACGCCGCAGATGATTCGCCGAGTCAAAGCGCGTTTTTCTGATGCAGTGGCTTTGATTCACTCAGGCCTTTCTGATGGCCAACGCTTGGATCAATGGGAGGAGATACGGCAAGGCCAAATTAAGATTGTGATTGGGACGCGTTCTGCTATTTTTGCACCATTAGACAATATCGGCTTGATTATTATTGATGAAGAGCACGAAAGCAATTACAAACAAGAAGATAATCCCCGTTACCATGCGCGCGATGTCGCTTTGTGGCGGGCTCGTTTTCACGGTGCTGTGACTTTGCTCGGTTCAGCGACGCCTAGTTTGGAGTCGCGAGCCCGTGCCCAACGGGGGTTGTTTACGCTATTACATATGGATCATCGAGCCGTCAGCGGCGCAATGCTGCCAGCGGTGTCGATTGTCGATATGCGCGAAGTCTGGCAAAAAGAACACGCCGACAGTGATTTCAGCCCGGATTTGTTAGATGCTGTCAAGCAGCGTTTGGCCACAAAAGAACAGACAATTCTGCTGTTAAACCGCCGTGGTTATTCCTCTTTTGTGATGTGCCGAAATTGCGGTTACGTGCCGCATTGCCCGAACTGCAATCTGTCGTTGACGCTTCACATGGACAGTCATTCTTTAAAATGCCATTATTGCGGCTACGAGACTGCAATTCCGACCAAGTGCCCAGTCTGCGGGAGTTCTCAAATCCGTTATGTTGGCAGCGGCACAGAAAAGATTGAAGCCAAACTGCAGGCTTTGATTCCCAATGTTCGAATTGCACGTTTGGATCAGGATACAACACGCAAAAAAGGCAGCCTGGAAAAAATTCTGCGTGATTTTGGCCAGCAGAAATATGATGTGCTGTTGGGTACGCAAATGGTAGCAAAGGGACTGGATTTTCCCGAAGTGACTTTAGTCGGCGTACTCAATGCCGATACTGGTTTGAATCTGCCGGATTATCGTTCAGGTGAAAAGACATTTGATCTGCTGACTCAGGTTGCCGGCCGTTCTGGGAGGTCTGGTAAAAGCGGTCAAGTCATTATTCAGACTTTTAATCCGGATAACTATGCGATACAGTATGCCGCCAAACAGGATTATGAAGGTTTCTATAAAAAGGAAATGTCCTTACGCCATTTAGCGGATTATTCTCCTTATTTCTACACGCTGCAAATTGCCGTGGACGGGCCGGATCAATTTATGGCCAGTCAGGCAATTGATGCCGTAGCTGATTTTATTAAGGGCAGGTTGGCACAACAAACGATTATGCTGGGGCCGACACCGAAAGCCATTGCAAAATTACGTAATCGCTACTATTTCCAAATTATCCTAAAATACAAGAAGGACGAAAATTTAGAAAGGACATTAACAGATCTGCAATCAGTATTTTCCGACCGTCTGCCGCATGATATTTATTTAAGTATTGATCGAGATCCGGTATCATTTATCTAATGGCTAATTCAGTAATTTTTTTTGGAACTTCAGATTTTAGCAAAAGTGTTTTGGCAGGTTTGGTCGATGATCCGGCATTTGATGTTGTTGCCGTTGTCAGCCAGCCTGACCGGCCTGTTGGTCGAAAAAAGGTCAAACTTCAGACACAAACAAAGCAGCTGGCTGTGGCTCATGAATTACCGGTCTTTCAACCGGAAAAGTTGTCAGGTTCTCCGGAGATGGCTGAATTGATCGCATTACAAGCTGATTTTTTGGTGACGGCAGCTTTTGGGCAATTCATCCCAACGAAATTATTGAAATCAGCCAAAATTGCTGCTATCAATGTACACGCCAGCTTGCTGCCGCGTTATCGCGGTGCGGCGCCGATCAATTGGGCGTTAATCAATGGTGATAAAGAGACTGGCGTGTCGATTATGTATATGGTTAAAGCAATGGATGCTGGGGATGTGATCGCGACTGACCGGCTCGCCATTGAAGCATCGGATGATGCCGGAAGTCTGTTTGCCAAGATGGCTGTTTTAGGATGCAATTTATTATTAAAAACGATGCCTAAATTAGTGACAGGCGAGGCGAAAGGGCAGCCTCAGGATAACTCGCTTGCTACCTTAGCGCCTAAAATTGATCAGCAGCTGATGCGAATTAATTTTTATCGGCAGTCTGCTGAGCAAGTCGTTAATCTTGTCCGCGGGCTTTCACCGCACCCGGGTGCTTTTTTTCAGTTGGGAGATCAGAGGATCAAACTCTTGTCAGCTAAAGTTGGCGATAAAATCGGACAAGTTGGACAACTTTCTATCAAAAATAAGGGACAATTCGGTATCACAGCAGCCGATGGCAGGATCGTTTTACTGGAACGTTTGCAACCGGCTGGCAAGAAAGTGATGACTGTGGCTGCGTTTTTAAATGGCCAGGGAAGAACATTTAATGTTGGCAGCAAGACAAATGAGATATAATGTTACGATAACATTACGGATAACTTATGCAAATCGCCTATTTAAGTGATATTGGAACAAGAAAAAAAGAAAACCAAGACTTTGTCGGGATTTTCACGAATAAAAGCCAGTACAAATTAGCCGTAGTTGCTGATGGCGTCACGAGTGAAAAAGGCGGTGATGTTGCTGCGGAAATGGTGGTTAATAATTTTGGGTTCGGCTGGCAGCAGACGGACATTTCATCCATTCAGGCGGCGCAGGATTGGATTTCCGGCAAGGCTAAGGAAGAAAACCACCGCATTTTGGAAGCCGGCAAACGTTTTGGCGATTTGTCAAAAATGGCCACAACCATGGTACTGGCAATCGCGATTAAATCTGATGTCTTAGTCGGTAATCTGGGTGATTCGCGGGCTTATGTATTTAACGGCAGGAATTTAAAACAGCTTTCTTTTGATCATTCTTTTGGCAATGAACTGTTAAAACGCGGCCAGGTTTCGCAAGAAGAGGTGGATAAAATACCCCATCATCAAAGCATTACCCGTTACTTTGGATTAAATGCTCAGACAGAGATGTCGTTTGCCGAACACCGTGTCACGAATAACGACATTATCATGCTTGCCACGGATGGTTTGACCAAGCAGGTTGAAGAAGCAGACATCCTGCATGTCATTAAGTCCAAACATAAGTCGTTGAGTGAAATGGTGGCACAATTAATTAGTATGGCGAATGAGCAAAGCGGATTTGATAACGTGACAGTGCTGCTGATGTCGCAATTCACGGAGGAGAAGTGATGAACCCTGGTTCAATTTTTGCAAACAGATATCAGATTGTCCGTCCTCTCGGCGAAGGCGGCATGGCTAATGTGTATCTTGCTACCGATACACAGAATAATCAGCAGGTTGCGATTAAAGTGCTGCGTTTGGATTTGCAGGATAATCCGGATTTTGTGCGCCGTTTTCAAAGAGAAGCACAGGCTGCGGCACAACTGGTTCACCCTAATATCGTAAAAGTATTGGCAGCCGGTTCTTACGACGGCATGCAGTACTTAGCCATGGAATATGTTGACGGCATGGACTTAAAGACCTATATTGCCCAGTATTTTCCTATTCCATATGCTCAGGTCATTAATATCATGGAACAGGTTCTTTCGGCTGTGTCTATGGCACATAACCACGGCATCGTTCATCGAGACCTCAAGCCGCAGAACATTCTTATTGGCAAAGACGGTTCGATTAAAATAGTCGATTTTGGTATTGCAATCGCTCGCAGTGAATTCGGCATGACGCAGACGAATGCTGTTTTAGGCTCTGTTCACTACCTCAGCCCAGAACAGACTCGCGGCGGCATGGCGACTAATAAATCTGACATTTACGCGCTGGGCGTGATTTTGTTTGAGATGCTGACTGGGCAGGTGCCATATAAAGGGGACACAGCGGTTTCGATTGCGATGAAGCATTCTTCTGAACAGATGCCGTCAGCCAAAGCACTTGATCCGAACATTCCACAGGCTTTAGAGAATGTCATTATGCGGGCAACAGCCAAGAACCCTGATAATCGATACTTGACGGCTGAAGACATGGCAAATGATCTGCGAACTAGCTTGTCTCCTCGTCGTGCAAAAGAAGCTAAACTCCCGCCATTTATCGATGATCAGGCGCAGACACGCGTCATTCCTTTGGAAGATTTGAAATCACAAGTTGCCAGCGGTATCCAAAGAACCTCGCCAAATACTAGCCCCTCTCAACCAATGGCGGAAACTTCAAGTGAAGACCAGTCGCAGTTAATTGGCAAGAAGAAAAAAAAGCATCGCATCTGGCCTTGGATTCTGGCCGGCCTTTTGGTTATTGGTTTTGGTGTTATACTCGTCATGATGTTTTGGCCGGGTGATGTTCAGGTGCCTAATACACGCAACCAGCAGCTTAGTACAGCTGAACGCCTGATCAGGTCCAATAATCTGGAAGTTGGTAATATCAGCCGAACGACTTCCAGGTCGATTAAGAAGGGATTGATTATTAAATCCGACCCGAATATTGGGACACATGTTGCTAAAAGAACCAAAATTGATTTAATCGTGTCAAATGGTGCACGCAAATTAACTTTTGGCGATTATGTTGGTTCTGATTATTCGACTGTTGCTAATGTTTTGAGAAATCAGGGCTACAAGGTGCGTCGGACACAAAGTTATTCCAACTCAGTACCCAATGGCCAGATTATCAAGCAATCAATTGCGGCGGATAAAAAAGTAGATCCTTATCGTACAACTGTCCGTTTCACTGTTTCTAGGGGAACCCGCAAGATTACAGTGCCGACCTTTAGTAATTTGTCCAGTGCTCAAGCATGGGCGACGCAAAATGGTATCAAATTGCAAATTAATTATAGTCAGACAAGCGATTATAACGATGGCGACGTGATCAGCCAAAATCCAAGTGCAGGAACTGAAATTTCTGCAACCACAGCGGTTGTCCTGCAAGTTGCCCGTAGTATCAGCAAGATCACAGTACCTAATTTCACATCTATGACGCGTGACCAAGCTGAAAGCTGGGGAAGCCGCAACAAAGTTTCTATTTCGATCAATTATCAAAGTTCATCTACGATTGAAAATGGGAAATTAATTAGCCAGTCGTTCGCACAAGGGTCACAAGTGATTCCCGGAACTGATACGATTAACTTGATCTATTCCAGCGGCACACCGGATAGTAGTTCATCCAGTAGTTCATCCAGTAGTTCGTCAAATTAAGGCCGCTCAGCGGATTTGTTGTTTGTTTGAAAAAAAGGAGAAAAAATGAGTGTTATTGTTGCGCCATCAATTTTGGCAGCTGATTATTTAAATTTAGGAGAACAGATAAAATTAGTCGAAAACGCGGGTGCAAAATATCTGCATATCGATATTATGGATGGGGACTTTGTTCCCAGTATTTCTTATGGCCCTGATTGGGTCAAACAGATCAAGGCCAGCGGCAGTAAATTAACCTTGGATGTTCATCTCATGGTGAATCATCCCGAAAAGATCATTGATACTTTCGCTGATGCTGGTGCTGATATTATCGGTGTTCATGTTGAGGCAACGCCGCATATCCACCGCGCACTGCAAATGATCAAAAATGCTGGTGCTCGTGCTGAGGTTGTGATTAATCCGGGTACACCGGTTGCTTTGATCGAACCTGTCTTATATATGGTTGATCAGGTTTTGGTGATGACCGTGAATCCTGGTTTTGGCGGACAAAAATTCCTGCCTGAAGAAATCGAAAAAGTGGCTCAGTTGCGTGATTACAAGAAGAGTCACGGCTTGAATTTTGATATTGAGATTGATGGCGGTGTGAATGGCAAGACAATTGTTGAAGCCTACAAAGCTGGCACGACAGTAGCTGTTGCCGGTTCATATGTCTATGACAAAGTAGATCCAGCAGCCAAAGTGAAAAAACTGATTGAGGCTACGGATTTTGAAGTCGATTAACATCTTAGCAGGTGGGCCGACAACGGTTTTACCGGATAATTTTTCCGATTTTTTAGCTGCTGATGCTGATTGGATCGGCGTAGATGCCGGTTCTTATTATCTTGTGACAAAGGGGGTAACCTCTCTAACTGCGATCGGTGATTTTGACTCGCTGACGGCTGACCAGCTGGCTTTTGTGAAAGCACACGTTAATGCCGATGATTTTCAGCAGGCAAAGCCGGAGAAAGATTTCACTGATACAGAATTGGCCTTGCAGCGTGTTCTAAGTCATTTTGATATCAGTGAGTATCAAACAATTAATTTGTTCGGAATGACCGGCGGCCGTTTGGATCATGAATTGGATAATCTGCTGAATATTTTTCAGGATCGTTATGCGCCGCTGCTGCCCAAGATTAGATTATTTGATGCTGGCAATATTGTTACTTTTTATCATGCTGGCGATTATGTGATTTCTGATTTTTATCAGAAGAAATATCTGGGTTTTGCAACATTGAATGGCATTCAGCACTTTTCAATTGCGGCTGCCAAGTATGAACTGCATGATTTTTCGTCAGATAAAGCCTGTGTCTTTGCATCCAATGAGTTTATTGAGGGCCAAGATGTTAGAATTAGCTTTGCAGCTGGCGATGTCATTGCAATCTATAGTTAACAAAAGTTTAAAAAAGCAAGATATTTTGTTTTTTAGGCTGACTTTTGTATAATAGTTAAGGCTTTTTACTTTTAGTGCAATTTGCCATAAAGTATAAGCTTAAAATTTTAAGCCTACATCGTTTATCAGATGAACTACAAAAAATGGAGGAAACCAAATTGGCTGAAAAGGAACATTACGAAAGAACTAAGCCGCATGTTAACATTGGTACTATCGGTCATGTCGATCACGGTAAAACCACTTTAACTGCAGCTATCACTAAGGTATTGTCTGAAAAGGGCCTTGCGCAAGCCCAAGACTATGCCTCAATTGATGCCGCTCCTGAAGAGCGTGAACGTGGAATCACGATCAATACTGCCCACGTTGAATACGAAACTGAAAAGCGTCACTATGCACATATCGATGCGCCTGGCCACGCTGACTATGTTAAAAATATGATCACTGGTGCTGCACAAATGGATGGAGCTATCCTTGTTGTTGCTGCTACTGATGGTCCTATGCCACAGACTCGTGAGCATATTCTGCTTGCCCGTCAAGTTGGTGTTAACTACATCGTTGTCTTCTTGAACAAGACTGACCTTGTTGATGACCCAGAATTAATTGATCTTGTTGAGATGGAAGTTCGTGAACTTTTGTCTGAATATGATTTCCCTGGTGACGATATTCCTGTTATCCGTGGTTCTGCTTTGAAGGCTCTTCAAGGCGATCCTGAACAGGAAAAAGTTATTCTGCACTTGATGGATGTTATCGATGAATATATCCCAACACCAGTTCGTGATATCGATAAGCCATTCTTGATGCCTGTCGAAGATGTCTTCACAATCACTGGTCGTGGTACTGTTGCTTCTGGCCGTATCGACCGTGGTACTGTTAAGATCAATGATACTGTTGAAATTGTTGGCTTAAGAGATCAAGTTAAGAACACTGTTGTTACGGGTGTTGAAATGTTCCGTAAGACTTTGGATCTTGGTGAAGCCGGTGATAACATCGGTGCTTTGCTTCGTGGTATCAACCGCGATGATATCGAACGTGGCCAAGTTTTGGCAAAGCCTGGTTCGATTCAGACCCACAAGAAGTTCAAGGGTGAAGTTTATATCTTGACTAAGGAAGAAGGTGGCCGTCATACGCCATTCTTCACTAACTATCGTCCTCAGTTCTACTTCCATACGACTGATGTTACTGGTGTCGTAGAATTGCCTGAAGGCGTTGAAATGGTTATGCCTGGCGATCATGTAACATTTACTGTTGAATTGATGAAGCCTGTCGCAATTGAAAAAGGTTTGAAGTTCACTATCCGTGAAGGTGGCCATACTGTTGGTGCCGGCACTGTTTCTGAAATTGATGACTAAGTAATTTGAAAATCGTTTTGCTTATGCAGAGCGATTTTTTTATTAACTTATTTAATTATTGTTCAACGCTTGACTATATTTTTAATCCTTGTTACGATCATATAAATTAAGTTTGTCGTTAGGAAAGAATAATTTATGGTTAGTATTAACGGAGAAATATTTAGGCAGAGGAGAAAAGAGATGCAACTCAGCCAGATGCAGCTTGCGGATGGGATCGCGTCTCAGGGAACGATTAGTTCTTTGGAATGCTTTGGCGCGTTGCCTTGTATGAGGATTTTAGAGGAGATTATGAATCGCCTCCATCTATCGCTTGAAGATGTGATGTCAATAAATCCAGCATCTTCGGCTTTGAATAATTTGCAAAAAGAATTGGACAACGAACATTATCGTCGTGTGTTTGATGGCCTGGAAAAGGTTAATAAGAATGATTTCGTGTTTCCCAAAGATAAGCAGCGGCTGCTTTATCTGAAGGCTTCAGCCTACTTCCATAGCGGTCAAATTGAGGATGCCTCTTTTTGGTGTGATCAGCTGATGCAAATTCCCGACAAAGATAAAGATCCTTTATATCACGCCTTAGTTCATACGATTAAGGCACAAATTTGGCAGCAGAAAAATGATCTTTATAAAGCCAGTGTGTGTTTTCAAAATGTTGAAGAATTTTTGTTGTCGAAAAACGACAGAAACAATGAGCTGGCTAGCAGTTCTATGCATGGCTATGTACGTATGTATCAAGCTTTAGCAGAACATGCTTTAATGAATCAAAACCCCGAGAAGGCACAAAAATATTTAAGACGGGCCTTTAAAATCCTGCATGCAGAGCATTCCAGCTGGCACTTAGGAGAATTATTGATTATTGATGCTGAAATTGCTGGAGAGCGGATGCTGGACAAAGAAAAAACGGCCTCAATTATCGCTGCTCAGCGTCTTTATGAAATTATGCCAAGTCCGAAATTAGGCCGTATGCTGCAAAATGTGTCATCAAAATCTCGATTGTTTGTTTCCACGAACAAATGATTGAGATTTTTTTTAATCTCTTGACATACGAACAGGTGTTCGTATCATTTTAAGTAGGGAGATGTCTAATTATTTTAACAATGAAGAACGCCGCGTTATTTTTGCGATTGACAGTAAATCTTTTTATGCCAGCGTGGAGGCTAAAGAATACCATTTAAACCCCTTACGCGCCGCTATTATCGTAGTCTCTACCGGGCCCAATGTCGGCGGAGGCGGCCTGATTTTGGCCACGAGTCCAATGGCTAAAAAATTATACGGCTTGAAATCTAATGTCAGTCGTTTGCGGGATCTGCCCAAAGACGTTAAAAATCTGTTAATGGTGCCGCCGCGTATGAATCTGTATATCCATGTTAATTCGCAAATTAACGACATTTATCGAGAATATGTTGATAATCGGGATCTGCATATCTACTCGATTGATGAAAGTTTTTTGGATATGACGCAATCTTGGCATTTATTCGGTGATACACCCATGCACGTTGCCCGCCGCATTCAAAAAGAAGTGCATGATAAGACGGGCATTTATACAACGGTCGGCATTGGCGATAATTTAACACAGGCTAAAATTGCGATGGACATTTATGGCAAGCATAGCACGACTTTTGTCGGGGAGATTCATTATGAGACCGTGCCGGATAAATTGTGGCCGATTAATCAATTAAATAAGGTCTGGAGCATTGGCGACCGAACGGCTAAAAAGTTGGAAAGAATTGGTATCCATTCTTTGGCGGATTTAGCACATCACGATCCCTATGATTTAACCAATAAATTTGGCATCATTGGTGGCCAGCTGTATTTATTATCTTGGGGCATTGACCGAGCCGTGATTGCTGATAAGACACGCCCAAAAGAGAAATCGTATGGTAATTCGCAAGTCTTGCCGAAAAATTATACAAAGGCTTCGGAAATCGAGGTCGTACTCAGAGAGATTTCTGAACAGGTAGCTGCAAGAATCCGCAAACACCATATGCAGACCAGGTTGGTACATCTCTGGGTTGGCAATGAATATACAGATGGTGGTTTTTCCAAGCAGACGCGCATTATTCCGACCAATGAAAGCCGTATTCTCAATCAGACTGTGATTGATTTGTTTCGAGCGAATTGGAAAGGCGATCAGATACGCAATATTTCGGTTTATTTTGGCGATCTGCTGCCGGATAATTTCGAGCAGCTGGATTTTTTCAGAACACCGGAACGTCAGATGCAGGAGAGAATTTTAGACAAAACTGTCGACTCGTTGCGTTTGAAATTCGGCTTTACAAAATTGGTCAAAGCATCGTCAACACTACCCGGCGGTACGGCCATCCAGCGGGCCGGACTGGTTGGCGGGCATAATGGCGGCAATAGTTATGAGTAACCCTTATCCTAATTATGATCCTCGGATTCGTGATCAGTTTATCCGCAATTATCGCGATCGCGGCATGATGAAGTGGGGTGGCTTTTATTTATCCGATCATACACGCGTGATCGAGAAAAAGGCTAAAAGCCGGCGGGCAAACGAGAAACGCCGTTTACAAAAACAAATGGATTTCCAGAAGATTGCAGCTAATCTATTTAACGCTTTTGCTAACGAAAAAGAGGTCAGCGTGCAGCTGGCCGAAGAGAACAAGGATCATTATGTGGCTCAGACGATTGTGGGATTTGTTCAAGGATATGGTGACGATGGCGTTGTGATCGCTGGACAAGTGGTTGCTTATGACGACATCTGGAATTGCAGCATTATCAACTAATTGTTATATACAAATAGTCTGGCAACAATGACGGCAGCACTTAAAAACGGGATTAAGGGCAGTATTTGGACTTTTTTCAAGCAGCAGCAAGCAATAGCAGATAGACTGGCGAGTAAAATCGTAACCGCAAAAGTGATTGGCTCGACCATTAGGTAAAGGATTAACAGAACCGGGAGATCACCGCTGCCCATAGATCGCCGATAGTAAATAAAAAAACTGCAGAATAGCGTGATGGCTAGCAGCGAGGCTACTGTTTCCAATTGCCAATGGCAGACTAATTCGAAAATAATCACTGGATATAGAATAGCGGCATGAGCTCGGCGATCGTATAAATCTTCGCAGCTTAAAAATAAGCACAGGCAAATTAAAATCAGCCAATCAAGCTGGTCGGAAAATACGATGAATAATATACCAAAACAAGCTTCGAAAATAGGGTAGCTCATTGGAATGCTGCAGCGGCAATATCGACAATGTCCGATAGAAATCAACCAACCCAAGATCGGCATCAGTGACAGACAATCCAAACGATGCTGGCAGTTGTCGCAAACAGAAAAGCCCCTTAGGCTGATCTGCCGATTAATCCGATCCGCTAAGCACATAATGAAAGAAGCCATACAGGCACCCAAAATAAAGAAAAGTATCAGCACTTTTCTTATTACGGAATTTCGGTATTAATTCATGACAAAACAACCATCAAATTTCATAAAAATCGGCGATCCGCGTTTTATCCAAGATTGGCAGTTTGAAAAAAGCCAGGATGCTCAGATTGTTTTACGCCGAATGCTGGATGCCAGTGTTTTTCAAAGAGGGAGCGACATCCGTCAGATTTCTTTGGAGGCACTTTTTAATGGTCAGTTATCACCAGCCGACCCTTTTTGGCAGCAATTGGCGCACTTAGTTCAGCAAGCTTTTCCTTTGGGACTTTTCGATCAGCAGTTAAGTTCGGCAGAAAAAGTTTTGGCTCAACGTGTGCATCAATTCAGGTATTTGATCGACAGCTGGTTGGTCAGTTACGTTCGCAGTCTGTCAGGGCAAGCCAGTGATCGTCAAAAGCTCATCGATTATCTGAAGACCTTCCCAGCTGCTAAGGAGCGTTGGTCTATTGGCAGCCCCCGTTTGCACGAAAAAGAATTGCGACCAGATTTAGCCGGGCATACGCGTTTTTATCTAAAAAAGGTTAACTACAAGATCCTCATCAACTTTCATGTAGAATTTATTTTAACGGAGGAGGGGCACTTTTTAACTATCTTATCTCCGGAACCAGGCGCGGTTATTAATGGGGCTTCTTTTAATTTTGCTGACGGCAATGACTATCATGCTAATCAAACTACTACTTGGAACCATCACCATAGCCGGCATTTCAATTTAGATATCGAACCTGTCTCACACTATGATCCGGAGTTTCGTTTAGTACTTTTGAAAACTTATCGTGCGCCGAATTTAAAAGAATTTTCACGCGGCTGTTTGCTGTGGCCAGCGATTAAGACAAGAAGTGCGCGACTGGCAAAGAAATTCACGCGCAGCGTACACGAAAATTGAATTCATTTGTCAAGTCATTAACCTTGACACGGTTATTTCGATGGTTTATGATATTTCAGTAATTAATTACTAGGAGAAAATATGTCTGTTAAAATCCGTTTGCATTTAATGGGAACTAAGAAGCGTCCCTTCTACCGTGTTGTCGTCGCTGATTCCCGTGCCCGCCGTGATGGCCGTTTCATCGAAGAAGTCGGCTACTATAACCCAATCGTTACACCTGCTGAAATTAAGTTGAATGAAGATGAAATCTTCGCTTGGCTTATGAAGGGCGCTCAGCCGACTGATACTGTTCGCAGTTTCTTGTCTAATGCTGGTCTTATGAAGAAGGTTCATGAGGCAAAATTAGCGGCTAAAAAAGCTGCTAAGTGAGAAATTCCGCCATTCAGGCGGGATTTTTTGTATGATTTAATAGAGATGAAAATGCAAGCCCAGCCACAAATTTATTATGCGTCACTACCTTTTCAAGACTGGTCATTCAGTTATTTTTACACTGATAAAGGGTTGATTTTCACGACTTTTCAAGCTGATGCTGTGGATGCTTTTCGGAAACGGTTCACTAAAGCCGGTATTCCATCACCACAAAAAAATATTGCAGCCGAGCAGCAGTTTTCAGCTTACTTTGCCGGTCGTCAAACGCAAGTAGATTTGTCGATTGACTGGGATTTTTTGTCTTTGAGCGATTTCAGCCGGCAAGTACTGACAGCTTTGCAGACGGTCACACACAGAACTAGTTATAGCGACCTAGCAGATAGAGCTGGACAAGCAAAAGCAGTGCGGGCAGTAGCGAGTGCCGTTGGCAAAAATCCTGTCGAAGTCGTGATTGGCTGTCATCGGATTGTCCATCAGTCTGGAGAATTGGGGCAGTATCGGGACGGTGCCATCATTAAACGAGCATTATTGGAATTGGAGGAACGAGTTGGCCAAACTGCGAGTCGGAAAAATTATTAATACACATGGCATCAAGGGTGAATTGAAGGTCGATGTTATCACAGATTTTCCCGATCAGCGTTTTGCTAAAAAGGCCAAATTATTTGTGGCTGATAAAGAATTAACTGTTTTATCCAGCCGGCCTTTCCAGCAATTCTGGCTTGTGACATTTGTCGGATACGAAGATATTAATTTGGTCGAGCAGTATAAAGGGGAGGATATTTTTGTCGACGAATCAATCTCTCAGCCAAAAACATTACCCGGGGAATTTTTAGTGTCTCAAATTCTCGGTCTGAAAGCAGTGGATGAAAATGGCCGCCTCGTTGGCCGAATTGTTGACAGCTTTCATACTGGTGCTAACGATGTTTGGACGGTTAAAAAAGCTAATGGCAGAGAAATTCTCATTCCCTACATTGATCAAGTCGTGAAAAAAGTAGATCTGGATGCCAAACAAGTCATAATCGACTTGCTGGAGGGCTTAGATGAAGATTGATGTACTGAGCTTGTTTCCGGAAATGTTTGACCCGCTGCGTCAATCGATGATCGGCAAGGCACTGGAAAAAGGGATTATCGATTTTAAAGTCACGAATTTTCGTGACTATACATTAAATAAGCAGAAGCACGTCGACGATCTGGTCTATGGCGGTGGTGCGGGGATGCTCCTAACACCGCAGCCTATTTTTTCTGCCATGTCTGCCATTGAAGCTGATAACCAAGGCGACCGCGGGCACGTGATTTTAGTTGATCCGGCAGGCAAGCGTTTTGACCATCAGACAGCTCAGCGTTTGTCCAAATACGAGCACCTGACCTTTATTTCCGGCCATTATGAAGGCTATGACAATCGTATCCGCCAGCTGGTTGATGAAGAAATTAGTCTAGGAGATTATGTCTTGACCGGTGGCGAGCTGCCGACCATGGTGATTATTGACGCAACGGTACGTTTTTTGGACGATGTTTTGGGCAACGCTGATTCGGCGGCAGACGATAGTTTTCAAAACGGTTTACTAGAGGAGCCCCAATATACACGTCCAGCTGATTTTCAGGGCATGAAAGTACCGGATGTCTTAATCAGCGGCGACCATGAGAAAATCCGGCGTTGGCGTTTAAAAGAATCTTTGCGGCGGACTTATCTGCGCCGGCCAGATCTATTAGTACATAAACAGCTGACTAATGAAGAACGCGACTTTCTAGATGATATAAAATACGAGGAATCTCTTGATTCCAAGCGATGAAAACTGATACAATACAACTTGGCTATTTTTTGCCAATTACTAACATTGCGCTGTTGTGCCAAGGTATTTAATATCAATGTTTTCGTTGGGAGTATAAAATGAAACAGAACCAATTATTAGAAAAGCTGACGCAGTCACAGTTGCGTACCGACATTCCAGACTTTCGTCCTGGGGACAATGTTAAGGTTTATGCCCGTATTGTCGAAGGCGAACGCGAACGTGTCCAATTGTTTGAAGGCGTTGTCGTTAAGCGCAAGGGATTTGGTATCACGGCCAGCTATACCGTTAGAAAAGTTTCTTCCGGTGTTGGTGTGGAGCGTACCTTCCCGCTGAACTCACCACGTGTTGATAAGATCGAGGTTACTCGCCGCGGTCATGTCCGTCGTGCTAAGTTGTATTATTTGCGGGCACTTCGCGGTAAGGCAGCTCGTATTAAGGAAAACCTTAATTTTAAGGGCACTGCCAAGAAGACTGCCGCAAAGTAATATTGGAAAGGGGCTCAGAAGAGCTCTTTTTTTATCGGGAAAATTGATGACAAAGATTAGAAGAATTCAAAATAAAATTCCTCAGCTATTTTTACAACTGCTGATTCTCGTGTTTACAGCTTTTTTAGAAGTGATTGCAATGAATATGTTTTTGACGCCCAGCCATATTTTTACGGGCGGTTTCAATGGTATTTCGCAGCTGCTTTCCTTAGCCAGCCGGCGTTTATTTGCCTATCAGATTAATACAGGAATTTTCTTACTGGTTAGCAGCTTGGTTATCGGCGTGATTGGTTGGAAACTAGTCGGATCGCGTTTTACAATTCTCAGTACGGCCAACTCTATTTTCACATCTTTGCTGATTTTGTATGTGCCTGTGATTGACGTTGCCAAAAACAGTTTGCTAGCTTCATTATTTTCCGGTGTCTTGGTCGGCATGGCTACGGGATTATCGATGCGTTTTGGTTTTTCTACCGGCGGCATGGACATTATTGCTATGATTGTCCAGAAAAAGACCGGGCGCTCTGTGGGTGTGATCAGCAATACGATTAACGCGGCAATTGTGCTGATTGCCGGCATGTTTATCGGTTGGCCGAATGCTTTGTATACGTTAATCGGAATTTTTGCCAGCGGGCAGGTGATTGATGCGATTTATACCGGCCAGCGCAAGCTCACAGCCTTGATTGTCACTGAAAAAGCCGATATACTGACGAAAACCTTGCAAAAAGAGCTGGTACGCGGCATTACGATACTCCCATCGGTTGGTGCTTTTTCGCATCATCAGTCATCGACGCTGATGATGGTAATTAACCGCGTAGAGTTATATGATATGGAGAATATCGTGCGAGAAATAGATCCGCATGCTTTTATTGATATTCTTAGTACAATATCTGTCAGCGGCCTTTGGCTGGATGCGGACAGACAGGCAGATATTAAAAACAGAAAGGTGGACGAAGATGCCATACATTCAAATTGATATGCTGGAAGGGCGTTCTGCTGAGCAGATTAAGAAGGTTGTTAAAGATATTACGGAAGTGATGGTCAATGACGCCAATGCATCAGCTGATGCGGTCAACATTGTCGTACGTGAGTCCCGCAAAGATCATATCGCAGTCGGCGGTGTTCTTAAATCAGAAATGTAACAATTATGTAACATTAAAAAAGTGCTTGTTCGTGCCGGATAGGCACTTTTTTTAAATAAAAATTAAAATTGTATGTTACAAGAAAGTTTTTTTCAACCATACGTTCGTAAAAAACGCGATTAATTTCCACTCAATCCAAACACTTGTTTGAAAAGGAAACGAAATTTTTTGTAATACCTCTGCAACCCAAAGAGGCTCGTAAGCGACTAGAATTTGAAGCATACGAGGTAGAAAATGAAAAAAGCTTCTTTAAAATCCAAAGCATTGCTCACAGCTATTTCTGCATTGAGCGTTACTGGTACAGCAGTTGTTGCTGCCCAGGCTAAAATGTATACGGTTAAAGCCGGTGATTCACTCTGGTCTCTCTCGCAAAAAAGCGGCTTAAGCGTCAGTGAATTGGCCAGCCGCAATAATATTGTCAATCCAAATTTGATTGTTGCCGGCCAAACACTCGACGTCCCTGATCAGGCATCTTCAGCCGCTGCTACACCAGCTCAGCAGGCAGTCGCAGCATCATCCAGCGCCCCTGTTGCAACGGCGCCAGCGGCTAACAGCGGATCTGCAAAGACTATTAGTTATACGGTTAAAGCCGGTGATTCACTTTGGCAGATTGCACAGAATACAGGTGCGCAGGTAAATGATCTGCTTCAGTCAAATGGTGGCAAGAGCCTGATCACAATAGGGCAAGTGCTCCAGATTAAGCTGTCTGCAGATAGCCAGGCTGCACCTGTCAGCAGCGCACCGGCAGCAGCTAGTTCTGCTGCTGCGTCATCTGCACAAAGTGCCTATAATTCATCAGTTGCTGCCAGTCAGGCAGCTGCGACAGCTGCAGCAAGTGCCTACGATGCTTCTTCGGCAGCGGCTGCAAGTGCTGCAGCCAGCACACCGGCAAGTGCAGCGCCGGTTAAACCTGCTGCACCGGCAAAATTGGGCGTTTCTGCTCAAAGCGGTACTGTAACAGCGATTATTAATCTGGCTCTGCAGTTGTCAAGACAAGGTATTCCTTATGTTTGGGGAGGCCACACGACAGCTGGATTTGACTGCTCCGGCTTGGTTTCCTATGTTTTCCAGCATGCTGCCGGCATTTCGATGACGCCATATACTGTTTCACAAGAGGGTTACGTGTCCAAACATGCTGTGTCAGCAGCTAAACCTGGCGATCTCTTATTCTGGGGAAATGCTGGTGCTACTTACCATGTTGCCATTTATATTGGGAATAACCAATATGTGGCTGCACCGGTTCCTGGCCGCAACGTTGAAGTTGAGACAATTTCAAGATATTTCATGCCGAGTTTTGCAGGTACAGTTATCAAATAAGTATTAAAAAAAGACCGTCAGGTCTTTTTATTTTATCAAGACAACATCTTCAGCGACTGTCCAAGGATCCAAGTTGTTGATGTGATCGTAATACATGATACCGCGCAGATGATCAATCTCGTGCTGGAACACAATTGCTGGATAATCTTTCAATCGGATTGAGTGGTGTTGGCCGCTTTCATCATCGTATTCTACGGTAATTTTATCGGCTCTCAGCACAATTCCAGGTGTATCCTCATCTTTGGATAGACATCCTTCTCCGGCTTCAAGAGCGGCTCTTTTTACTGATTCTCGTGTAATTTGCGGGTTGAAGACGATTCCCTTGAAGTAAGGAGCCGGGTCTTCTTCTGGATTTAAGGCGGGGATCAGCAAGGCTGTCATTTGCAAGGATTTATCGACTTGCGGGCCGGCAAGTCCGACACCTGGCCTCAGATGGTATTTTTCATTTTCTTCTTTATCTTGGGAAACCTCTAAAAACTCAAGCATCCGATGTCCGAGTTCCTTGACTTGAGGATCTAGCGGAAACGTTACGGGGGCTGCCTGTGCGCGTAATATCGGATTTCCATCACGTACAATATCTTCCATTAATATCATATTTTCAATTGTATACCAGACTAGCCAATCGTCCAATTATCGTGTATCATAGTATGTCAGTGGCTGCATAAGCGGCTTTTTGTTTGTAAAGGATTGCGAATGGTAAAAACAAGAGAAAATATTAGAAATATTGCAATTATTGCCCATGTCGATCACGGTAAGACGACCTTAGTTAATGAGATGCTCAAGCAGTCGGATACGTTTGACTCTCATACTCAGATCGCTGATCGGGCAATGGATACAAATCCAATTGAAAAGGAACGCGGCATTACGATTTTGTCAAAGACGACTGCAATCAAAGTCGGCGATAAGCAGATTAATATCGTTGATACGCCCGGACATGCGGATTTTGGTGGTGAAGTTGAACGAATCATGACCATGGTTGATGGGGTTCTTTTGGTCGTGGACGCTTTTGAAGGTACGATGCCTCAGACGCGTTTTGTGCTGAAAAAAGCTTTTGAACAGCACCTGACTCCGATTGTTATCATCAATAAAGTTGACCGCCCTGGTGCCCGTCCTTTGGAAGTTGTTGACGAAGTGCTGGATCTCTTTATCGAACTTGGTGCAGATGATTCAATGCTGGAATTCCCAGTTATTTACGCATCGGCAATGAATGGCACGAGCAGCTTTTCACCGGATGTCAGCAAGCAGGAACATACAATGAAGCCGATTTTCGACACGGTATTCAAGACAATTCCGGCGCCGGTAGATAATTCTGATGAATCCTTGTTGTTCCAAGTGGCTATGCTGGACTATAACGAATTTGTCGGCCGTATTGGCATCGGCCGTGTTGTTCGCGGCAAGATCAAAGTTGGTGATAATGTCACTGTTATGAAACTGGATGGGTCTCGGAAGAATTTCCGTGTCACACGGTTAATGGGTTTTTTGGGACTCAAACGAATTGATATCAATCAAGCTGAAGCAGGTGATTTGATCGCCGTTTCCGGCATGGAAGAAATTAATGTTGGTGAAACTGTTTCAGCGGCTGATCATCCTGAGGCTTTGCCGCCACTGAGAATTGACCCGCCAACACTGCAGATGACCTTCCGCACGAACGATTCGCCTTTTGCAGGCAAAGAGGGTAAGTTTGTGACTGCCCGCCAGTTAGAAGACCGTCTCAAGCAGGAACTTCACACTGATGTTTCACTGCGTGTGGACGATACTGATATGCCAGGTATTTGGACTGTCTCTGGCCGAGGCGAATTGCATTTGTCAATTCTGATTGAGACCTTGCGCCGTGAAGGCTTTGAGCTGCAGGCCGGCCGTCCAAAAGTTATCTATCGTGAAATCAATGGCCAGCGCTGCGAACCTTTTGAAGATGTTCAGATTGATACGCCAGAGGAATACTCCGGTGCCATCATTCAAGCTTTGTCTGAAAGAAAAGGCGAGATGCTGAATATGGAACCTCAAGGTAACGGCCAGACACGTCTGCACTTCGTTGCACCGTCTCGCGGTTTGATTGGTTATTCTAACGAATTTTTGAGTTCAACACGTGGATACGGTATTTATAACCATACATTCTTGGATTACCGGCCAGTGATCACTGGATGGAATCCTGGACGTCGCAATGGCACACTAGTTGCAATCAGCCAGGGGACTGTAACGACTTATGCGATCATGCAGATTGAGGATCGTGGCACTGTCTTTGTTGATCCTGGTACCGAAGTTTATGAGGGCATGATTGTTGGTTCTAATTCGCGTGAAAATGATATTTCTGTCAATATCACACGAATGAAAGCACAAAGTAACGTCCGTTCTTCAACTAAGGATCAGACTGCGATTATTAAGACACCAACGCATCTAACTTTGGAAGAATCAATTGAATTTTTGAATGATGATGAATTGGTCGAAGTAACGCCTGAGCATACGCGTCTGCGCAAGATTATTCTGCAGACTAACGAACGTGAAAAAGTTGGCCGTCATAAGGGCAACTAACCGGTATAAAGCCTTGAGGATACTAGCTGTCTTCAAGGCTTTTATTTTGTCTTTTTAGTATCGTCCCTGTAACATTGTTCTTCTAAAATAATAATATCCATTATTGTTTTTTATATATTCGAAAACGAATTTTTCAATGAAGCAGGAGCGATGAGATAGATGGTAACAATAAAGGAAATAGCTAAACTTGTTAACTTAAGCCCAACGACAGTTTCCAATGTCATTCATGGCCACAAGGGGAAGGTTTCGGCTGAAAATTACAAAAAAATCAGTTCAGCTTTAAAGGACACGAATTATATTTCAAATATGGGCGCCCGTCTATTAGGACACCACGGCTCAAAAATTATTGCTGTCATTTTGAATTTTGATCGACGCGCCGAAGTCAATATCGTCTCTGATCCCTTTTACGATCAAATTATTGGTTTTCTTGAAGAAGAAATTCGTAAGCAAGGTTACTTCATGATGCTTTATACCTCAGGCAGCGTCACTGAAAGTCTCCGTTTGGCAACTGCTTGGGACATTGAAGGGCTGATTATTTTAGGTTCTCTTCCGGATGATGCCAAAAAATTCATTCAGCAGCAGCAAAGACCTTTGGCCTTCATTGACACTTATGTTGATGAATCATATATGAATGATGATTTTATCAATGTCGGGCTGCAGGATTTTCAAGGCGGGTATGACATTACAAAATATCTGATCAGTCTTGGGCATCGCAAAATTGCTTTCTTTGCCGACGGCGACCATTTAATTGGCGTGGATGAAAAACGTTTCTTAGGTTTTAAGCAGGCTTTATCCGAAACCGGCATTAGTTTCCAACGAAAAGATTTTTTTGCTTTGGATTATCGTGCAGACAAACGTCACGCTTTTTTGAGAGAAATCAGCCGCAATCAATTAAAACAGTATACAGCTTTAGTCTTTACTTCGGATTTTCTGGCTGTTGATGCGATCAATGTCTTTTATGATAACGGTATCAAGGTTCCCAGAGATTTTTCAATTACAGGTTTTGACCACAATATTTTTTCGGAACAAATTCGGCCTAAATTGACAACAATCGGTCAAAACGTGAATCAAAAAGCAGTACTGGCAGTCGACTATCTGGTCGAAAGAATTCAGAGCAAACACGTTGGACGAAAAATTAACATTCTCTTGAATACGGAATTAATTGTCCAGGGCAGTACGGCAAAACCATCCGAAGTTCTGCCATGATTTTTTAAATTGCAATTCAAGGAACAGGTTCAAACACACTCAGGGGTGTTTTTTTATTCTCTGTTTTGATATTGTAAGCGCTTTACTTTTATGGTAGTATGTATTTGTCGTTTAGGTGTTACGTGACACCTAGCTCACAATTACGAGAGAGGGTGATGGGGAAAGGTGTTGGACTACTGTTATTTGATCTGAACCGACTAGACCCTTGGTCCTAATGCCGATATCAGAGATGAAAGTCAGATTTATGAAGCGATTTAGATTGGTAAGATCATTTTTCCCAGAGAGAAAAATGAGGAGGAACAATTTATGAAGAAAAAAATAATTGCAGGTATTGCAGCGGGCATTATGCTGGCTAGCAGCACCGTTGGCTTGGTGGGCCTGCCGAATCCTTTTACTGGCAATTTGCAAGCAGCAGCTGCAACGAAACAGCAATTGAAACCGTTTGGCAAATACAAAAAAACGATTACATATACAATCGGCAAGTCAACTCCGGGAATTCCGAAACTTCCGAAGGGATCGACTTATGAAAAAAATGCTTATACAAAATATCTGAAGCAGCTTTTGAATATTCAGAATAAAGATTCATTTGAGGCTGAAACTGGTGATTCTTATAATCAAAAAGTTTCAATGGCCGTTGCCTCAAGCGATCTGCCTGATATTATGTCAGTCGACCTGAACACCTTGAGGGAATTGGTGGCCAACAATGAGATTCAGGACTTATCGAGTGTCTATAAGAGCAGTACGACTCCTTACATTAAAGCAATGTACAACTCCTATCATGGCCGCGCACTGAAGGAAGCGACTTTTAATGGCAAACTGATGGCAATGCCGTCCACTCAGAATGCCAATGTCCCAACTATGCTTTGGATTCGTCAGGACTGGCTGGATAAGCTTGGCCTAAAGGCACCGAAAACTGTTGACCAACTCCAGCAAGTTCTGCAGGCTTTTGTTCAAAGAGATCCCGGCAATAATGGCAAAGGCAACACGATTGGTTTGGCTCTTTCAAAATCAGTTGGTGGCGAATATGGCGGACTTTTTGTAGCTGACAGTCTTTTCTCCATTTACAATTCTTATCCGCGTCAGTGGATTAAACAGAATGGCAAAGTGGTCTATGGGTCCACGACTAATCAAACGAAACAAGGATTGGCTAAGCTGGCTAGCTGGTACCAGAAAGGCTTGATCGATCCGCAGATGGCTGTACGAGACAGTATTGAATCTCTAATTATCAGCGGCAAAGCCGGTGCTTTCTTTGGTCCTTGGTGGTCTGGCGATTATCCAATCAATAGTGCCCTGCAAAAGGATCCAAAAGCGGATTGGAAACCATATATTATTTCTAAGACAGGTAATGGCAAGATTAGTGCTTATACACAGGATCCGGATTCAGAGTTTTATGTTGTTAAAAAGGGTTATGCGCACCCAGAAATTTTGCCGAAAATTGTAAGTGCTCTTAGTGACAGGCTTGTTCGTAAAGATAAAAATTACAAGCCGGTTGTCGACTTTGTTCAGGGTGGCTATGATGGCGGCAAACCAATCAATGTTTTGGTAAATTTCGACAATGCTACCGCACAAATGTATAAAAACTTGCAGGCAACGGTTGATGGCAAAAAAGATCCCAAAACACTGACTTTGGACGATACAACATCATATAACGCTATTAAGACTTATTTAAAAGATCCGAAAAATGCACCTGTGAATGCAAAAAGCAGTTATTGGTCTAGGATGCTTGGCGCTAAGCTAATGGCTACAACTAAGGTCAAGAATGTGGATTCCCTTTATTTCGGGCAGACCAAGAGTATGCAGCTGAAGTGGTCTAATCTTCAGAAATTGGAAGACGAAGCCTTTCTGCAAATTGTGACTGGGCAAAAACCTGTTAGTTATTTTAAAACTTTTGTTCGGCAATGGCATCAGCAAGGCGGTACTCAGATTACAAAAGAAGTTTCACAAGCAGTTAAATAGAATTGATAATTCTAGATCTTAATATGGATGCGGTACAAGCCGCATCCATATTTTAAAAAGTTTATTAAAGAGGGAATTTGAATGCATAAAAATAAAGGCCGCACTGGCCAATTAGCTTATCACTTTATGATGGCACCGGGGATGATATTTCTCGTCATTTTCAGCTTTGTTCCCATGCTGGGAATTGTCATGGCCTTCGAAAATTATGTGCCAGCCCAAGGAATTTTTGGTTCTAAATGGGTTGGGCTGGCAAACTTTCAGTATATGCTGCAAATTCCGGATAGCTGGAACATTCTGCGAAACACGGTCATTATTGCCTTAGGAAAAATTATTTTTGGTACGATTGTGCCAATTATATTCGCTTTGCTTCTGAACGAGATCAGGCTGAAGTGGGCAAAAAAAACAATGCAGACGATTGTTTATTTACCGAATTTTCTCTCTTGGGCAGTTGTGGCTGCGATTGTAATAAACGTTTTTGATTACACAGGACCAATCAATAACTTCTTAACTGGTCTTGGTATGCACCCAATTATGTTTTTGGCCAGCAACCACTGGTTTAGAAAAATCATGATCGGGACAGATGTGTGGAAGAATTTCGGTTATGGTGCCATTGTTTATCTAGCAGCGTTGACCGGTATTGATCCGGGCCTTTATGAGGCTTCGGCGATGGACGGTGCTAATCGTTTCAAACAGCTGCTGCATGTAACACTACCGGGGATTTTGCCGACAATAATGCTGATCTCAGCTTTGAATTTAGGCAATATTTTAAACGCTGGTTTTGATCAGATTTATGCCTTGTACAATCCGATTGTTTATGAAACTGGTGATGTGATTGATACTTATGTTTATCGTGTCGGCCTGTTAGGACAACAATACAGTTTTGCTACGGCTATTGGTTTGCTGAAATCTGTCGTGTCGTTTGTACTATTGATTTCGGCGAATAAATTATCAATCAAATTTGCCAACATGCGGATTTTTTAAGGGAGGTGCATAAAATATGATTAGATCAAAATCATTCGGCAGTCGTTTATCTTATATCATTATTTGGCTGCTTCTGCTCGCCATGACCGCATTATGCTTCGTCCCAATGATGAACATGGTGTCTATTTCATTTAGTAATAGTTCAGCGGCATCGGCGAATCAAGTTGGCTTATTGCCAGTTCATTTTAATTTGAATTCTTATAGCCTTCTGCTCGAAGACGGACAATTCTGGCGCTCCTTTCTCATTTCTATAGAAAGAGTCGTCATTGGTACTTCGCTGAATTTAATTCTCAGTGTCTTGATGGCCTATCCTTTATCGAAAACGACCAAACAGTTTGCAGCCCGCAATATTTATATGAACATTCTGATTTTCACGATGCTCTTCTCCGGAGGTATGATTCCACTGTTCTTAGTTGTTAAAGGCTTGGGACTAATGAACACGATTTGGGCATTAATCCTGCCTGGCGCTGTGCCGATTTTCGATGTGATTTTGCTGATGAACTTCTTTAAAAGCGTACCGGAATCTTTGGAAGAGGCCGCTATGATGGATGGCGCTTCTAAACTCACAATCCTGTTCAAAATATATCTGCCCATTTCCGTACCGGCCTTAGCGACGATTGGCCTCTTTGCTATCGTGGGCCACTGGAATGACTACTTCAGCGGGTTGCTTTACATGAACAATCCTGCAAATTATCCTTTGCAGACTTATATTCAGCAATTAAATGTTGACATGACCAAAATTACCGATCCATCGCAATTGAAAGCTTTGGCTTCTGTTTCAGACAAGACTTTGAATGCGGCGAAAATTGTGGTCTCAATTCTGCCGGTTTTGGCTGTTTATCCGTTTTTGCAGAAATACTTCACGACTGGACTGATTATTGGATCAGTCAAGGGTTGATTTTTGAGGCGAGGAAATAAATGAATTGGGTTAAATTGAGTAAAACAATTATTAATATTGTCTCACCGATTTTATTTTTATCGGCTGTATGGTGGCTGCTGAATTTTCCCTATGCCTTGTTGGCGGTCATGATTTTCACGGCTAAAAATAGCACTATGGTGCAAACGGCTGTTGCTAGCGGCCTGCTTTTCATGCCCATATCAGCGATCCCTGCAACTGTCACGACACTCGCTTTAGCTAGAAGATATTTTAAGGATGGCCATCATTTGCCATCCTGGAAAACGGAGCTATTCTATTACCGCCGCGATTACTTGAAAAGCCTGATTTTTGGTCTTATTAATTTGAGCTTGCTGATTATCTTCTATGTTTCTGCGAGATATTATGCGCGGTTCTTCGCTTTTCTAGCTGTTATTTTCATTGTGCTGCTGGTTCTACTGCCTTTTTTCTTTATGATCCTCTACAGTTTTCTTGTGGATCAGCAGTTATCCTATCGGGCTTATGCTGCTAACAGTTTTTTTATGCTGGTGGCTCATCCTGTTAATAGCCTTCTCATGATGATTGATGTTGCAGGGACTGCCTTTCTGCTATGGGTGACTTTTCCGCCGCTGCTGCCAATCCTCTTTCCTGGCAGCTGTGTGCTTTTAGTTACGCATTATTTCAAAAAAAGTCTGGATAAAGAAATTAGTAAACGGGCTGACGACACACAACAGATACAAACAAAATAGTTTCACAAAATTCAATTGAAAGGATTATCTCAGATTTATGTTTGGAAAAATTAAGTATTACGAAGTGAAAGACAATGTCGTTTCAATTGAATTTGAACACGGCCAGGCGACTGTCACGGTGGTTACGCCATCAATTATCAATTTTTTCTCGCCAATTTCTTCAGAACGGCGCCCATCTAAAGCCATCGAGAATTTACAGCCGGCCCCAGGTGAAATCAAGACAGATTTTGCAGGCGGCCAAGTGCTTGTCTATACAAGTCAATTAAAAGCCGTGGTTGCCGATAATTTTATTGTCGATATTTATGACTTAACCGGCAACCTGCTTTGTGCCGATTATCGTGGCGAGGATCGGCCTTTTGTCCGTCGCGGTACCGGAAATGATCTGGATATCGCAGCTGAGGAAGGACACAAATTTGAAGCCGAACAAGCAGCCCAGAAAATTCGTGTTCTAAAACAATTGCAGCCTGACAGCTATTTTTACGGACTTGGCGATAAAACTGGACATCTGAATAAGCGCGGCTACCACTATAAAATGTGGAATACGGACAATCCAGAACCCCATGTTGAGAGCTTTGAGAGTTTGTACAAATCGATTCCCTTTTTCATTGCTTTGACAAAAAAGACGGCTTATGGCATTTTCTTTGATAATAGCTATAAAACATTTTTTGACTTTGGCAAGGAAAATAGTCAGTACTATTCTTTTAGCGCTATTGATGGTAATCTCGACTACTACTTTATTTATGGTCCTTCAGCCAAAGAAGTGGTCGGCGGTTACACCTTTTTAACTGGCCGGACGCCGCTGCCGCAGCTATGGACACTGGGTTATCAGCAATCACGATGGTCTTATGCACCGGAAAAGCGCTTAGAAGAGATCGCTGACGATTTTCGGGAAAAGGGCATTCCTTGTGATGTCTTGTATCTGGATATAGATTACATGGACGGCTATCGTGTCTTCACTTGGGATGACAAAAAGTTTCCTGATCACGAACAGATGTTGAAAAGATTGAAAGATAAGGGTTTTAAAGTGGTCACGATCATCGACCCTGGCGTTAAAAAGGATCAGGGTTATGCCATTTACGATCAAGGTGTTAAAAATCATTACTTTGCAACTGATAAAGACGGTTTGCCTTATGTAAACCGTGTCTGGCCTGGGGATGCTTTATATCCGGATTTTGCTAATCAGCCGGTTCGCAAATGGTGGGCCGAGAATCAAAAAATTCTCGTCGATCACGGTGTGGCCGGTGTGTGGAATGATATGAACGAACCAGCCAGTTTTAACGGACCTTTACCAGATGATGTGCAATTCAATAATGATGGCCGTTTAACGGATCATCGAGAAATTCACAATGTTTATGGGCACTATATGTCAAAAGCGACCTACGAAGGGATTAAAGCGGCTACGAATAAACGGCCTTTCGTGATTACGCGGGCAGCCTATGCTGGTACGCAGAAATACTCGACTGTTTGGACCGGCGATAATCAAAGTTTATGGGAGCATTTGCGCATGTCGCTGCCAATGCTGATGAATTTAGGTTTGAGCGGTTTGGCCTTTAGCGGCACGGATGTCGGTGGATTTGGTTTTGATGCGACGGCCGAACTTTTGTCGCGCTGGGTGCAGGTAGGCGCTTTCACGGCACTCTTCCGGAACCATTCCAGCGTCTTTACACGAGATCAGGAACCTTGGGCTTTTGATCCGCAGACTGAGTCAATCAATCGCAAATACATTAGATTACGTTACCGTTTGCTGCCTTATTTTTACGATATTATGCATGCCGAAGAAAGCAGCGGTTTGGCCATGATTCGGCCTTTACTGCTGGATTATCAAGATGATGAAGCTGTTTACGAAATTAATGATGAATTTATGAGCGGCTCTAATCTGCTTGTCGCACCGGTCGTGGCACAAGGGCAAAAGGCGCGGACCGTTTATCTGCCTAAAGGGAATCGCTGGATTGATTATTGGACACAGGAAGTCTTTCAAGGCGGCCAGTACATTGTCAAACAAGCACCTTTGGACACTTGCCCGATTTACGTCAAAGAGGGAAGTACGATACCTTTGTACCCTGTACAGAATTATGTTGGCGAGAAACAAATTACAGAACTAACTCTAGATATTTACCCTTTGACCAGTGATGGGCAAAGCCTTTATGAACATTATCGTGACGACGGCGAAAGTTTTGATTATCGTGACGGTGTCTATAATCTGTATAATTTTCGTCAAACCAGAAAGGGAGATCAGTTAACGATTCAAATTAGCGAGCCGACAGCTCAATATGCTCAGCAATATGATCATTTCCAATTCGTCATTCATGCAAAACAGGTGATGGACTTGAAGATTGATGGCCAAACTGGTGATATGGCACAATCAGAAGGGGCCGTTACTGTGACTGTTCCAAGTAGAGCTCGTGAAGTGAGTTTGCATTTGGCTTAAAAATAAAACCACGATTCTATCTGCGATCGTGGTTTTATTTTGCAATGATTTGGTTGATTGTTTTTAAGACGCCATCGTGGTTATTGTCGGCCAAGGCAATTTGGTCGCATGCAAACTCTTTTTTGATGAAGTCCGGAGCATTGGGCATGACATAGGGATGAGCCACATAGTAAAGCATTTCCAGATCATTTTCGCCATCCCCGAAGGCGGCCATTTGGTCATGATGCAGGCCCAAGTAGGAGCCGAGTTTCTGCAGGCCGATCGCTTTGGAAATGCCGCGATTGATAATGTCGATAGAACCATATCCCGAGGAGGTGGCACGGACACCTTGAACTTTGATTTTCGCGATCAGTTCTTCAGCCATGAGTTTTTGATCGCTATCATGCCAAAAAATCGCGATCTTTTCGATAGGTTCGTTAATTTCTGAAAAACGGTGAATAGTTCTCATTTTTGGATTGTAGAAACTGATTTTGTCCAGATTGGCCTGTTTTTGATAATCTGGTGCGTAGGTTGTATCATCGCCCTCGAAGATGATTCTGTCCGGTTTGACGCTGAGTTCGGGAATGGCTGCATAAATTTTTTCTAAAATGTCTGGGTCAATGTCGGAACGAAAAATGTTGCGGCCGTCCGCAAAAACAGAAGCACCGTTCTGTGAGACCAAGCTGATGTTATACTTTTTAATGTAGCTTTTGAAAATCATCGCGATTCCGTTATAGGACCGTCCTGATGAAGCAACAAAGAATTGTTGGTTTGCTGCTAATTGTTCGATCGTGTTCTTGAAATATTTCGTATCGAAGGTCTTTTTGTCGGTCACAAAGGTACCGTCGAGATCACTTGCGAATAGCTTAATCGTGTCCATACTTAAATTATAAAGTTTAAAAACATTTACCTGTCCTTTTTGCTATGATTTTAAAGGTGACTTTTTGGTGGTATAGCCAAGCGGTAAGGCGACGGTCTGCAAAACCGTTATCACGGGTCCGATTCCCGTTACCACCTTTCTGACTGTTATATTTGCATTTTATGTGAGTGCTGATATAGCGTTTTTTTATACTCTTTGAAGGTTTCGAATAATTGGATTTCACATCGAACTGGGTCGACAATCTACTCTCAATATCTGTATATTGAGAGTAGTGGATAAAAACCATGTTGACGATCTATATTAAAGACAATTGCCCGCAGTGCCATGCCACGATGCGCTGGCTGCGGGAACGCGATATCCCTTTTGATTCAATTAATATCAGCGATCCGTCGAATGCCAAACAGTTGGCATGGTTACGAGCTCTTGGCATCAAACAAACGCCATATGTGGTTGCTGCTGGTGAAAGCTGGTCTGGATTTAGACCTGATAAACTGGCAAAGCTGCTCGAATCATAATTTCCGCGTTTTTATGGCAGCGTTCGATTAGATTCGGCCCAGATCTGCTTATGATATTGTTATATTCAAAGGAGCAGCCATGACAGATAATTGTGAAATTTGCCGCCGAATCGACATGATCAAAGAGGGCACAAATCCTTATTTTGTCGCTGAATTGAAGACGGGATATGTTGTCCTCGGTGATCATCAGTTTTTCAGGGGCTACACCTTATTTCTATGCAAAGAGCACCAAACAGAGCTGCACTTTCTGCCACGGGCCTATGAAGATTTGTTTCTTCACGAGATGAGCCTGGTGAGTGAGGCGGTTTCTCAGGCTTTTGCCGCTGAAAAAATGAATTGTGAATTGTTGGGAAACGGGAATGCCCATCTGCATTGGCATTTGTTTCCGCGGCGAGAAAATGATATGCCGATCGCAGGCCCGGTATGGTGGCTGCCAAAAGAGAAGATGTTTTCAGATGATAATCGACCGTCACCAGCTGAATTATCCAATATGAAAAGCGCACTTGCCGCAGCTTTGAAAAAAGTCCTGCTGACTGACGCAAATAACTAGGAGTTTTTATGACAAAAAAAGGCCTCATCAGTCACGTTGAAATCTATGTTTCCGATCTTACGACCACGACAAAATTCTGGTCATGGCTGTTAGTCTCGCATCTAAATTACAAAATCTATCAACAGTGGGATAAGGGCATCAGCTTCATTTTGGATGACACTTATTTGGTCTTTGTGCAAACGGATCAGGAAAAACTGGCTTTTAATTACAATCGCACGTACATTGGCTTGAATCACTTGGCTTTTTATATGTCCAGCAAGCATGAGATTGATGATTTAAGACAAGAGCTGGCCGATCAGCCTTATAAAGAACTCTATGCTGACCGTTATCCTTATGCTGGCGGCGAGAATTATTATGCCTTATATTTTGAGGATCCCGACCGTATCAAAGTCGAAGTCACGGTGGCCGAGTAAAATACTAGTCGTTTTTTAACATGAGAATCATGAGGTTTTCATCAAAATATTCTTTGCCGTCGAACAAAGAATCAGGTTCGGTGCCGTATTTGGCAAAGTTTAGTGATTTGTATAAACTGATTGCTTGTTGATTATTGGCTGACACGGCCAGCAGAATCTGTCTCAGACCCTCGATTTGACGAGCCTGATCGATGCAGAATTGAATCGTTTTGCGGGCCATACCTCGATGGCGATATTCTGGTAAACAATAAACTGAGACTAATTCTGCTTTATGCTGCTCTTTTTGATTGCTTAGCCTTCTAAGAGCCGCAATACAAATCAAATCAGATCCTATAAAAGCCCCTACGATAAAGCGGCCATTACTGTTTTGGAGGCGGTCTTTAAAATGCCGATCCGGATAACGGTTTTCTTCTTCATAAGTTGAACCAAATGCGGTTGGATCCGACAACAAAGCAGCTAATCGTATTTGCCGATATTGATCAAAATCATTTTCATTTAAGAATCTTATCTCTAGCATCTGACCGATTGTTTTCCGTCCCTAGCCGGCAAGACCAGCTCGTTTTGTCATTGATTGTAGCAAATGACAGACAAAAAATGTTTGCGATACCTCTACCGTATCGTCTGATAGGTAAGGCCCAGAGCGTCGGAATCAAAGCTTTGATTTTCAAGCAGTTTTAAGTCAACTTTGTTCTTAATACCCTGAAATAAAGGCAGTCCCTGGCCGATCAGAACAGGCGAAATGGTAATCTTATACTCATCAATTAAATCCAGTGCCATCAAAGAGTGGGCCAATCTAGGGCTCCCGAGTATCACCATGTCTTGACCCGGCTGCTGTTTCAGGCGATTGATTTCTTTTTTGACATTATCTTGGACGAGCCTTGTGTGATGCCATTCGACTTCCTTAAGTGTTCTGGAAAACACAATTTTGTCTACCTGTTCGATCCAATCAGCGTGATGTCTTTCATATGGCGAGGCTGATGGATTCGCCGGGACAGTCGGCCAATAATCATGCATCATCTGATAAGTTCGGCGGCCCCAAATGACAGTATCTGCAGTGTTCAGAACTTTTTCTGCATATTTTTCTAAATCGGCGTCGTAAGCAATCCAGCCGATACCCATAGCACCATTCGGCCCTTCTACAAAACCATCAAGTGAAGCATGTAAAAATAGAACCAGCTTTCTCATTTTTATTTTTCCCTTGTCATCTATTTTGGCAAACAGAAAGCGCTTACCAATACTTAAATTATACAAATGTCCAATATTGGCAAGATCAACAAGACCTTCAAATCCGAGAAATGAGTGACTTTGTGATTTTTGTTAAAATAGAGTTGTGGCCAACTGAGGTCAATAAAAAAGCTCCGGAAAGGAATTATCATGCTTCATTTACTTTGGGTATTAATCATCGGCGCGATCATCGGCGCAATTGCTGGTGCGATTACGAGTAAAGGCAAGTCAATGGGCTGGATCGCTAATATCGTAGCTGGTTTAGTCGGTTCATGGCTTGGCGAATCCATTCTCGGAGATTGGGGTTGGCATGTTGCCGGGATAGCTGTTTTCCAATCAATCATCGGTGCAGTCGTTGTCGTCTTAATTGTTTCTTGGTTAACGACAAGGAGTAATAAATAATCTAATTCTTTTTACATTAAAAACCAGCCACTGATTGGGCTGGTTTTTATTTTGACTGCTTTTATTTGAATTATTTGCTAACAAATTTCTTTTATTTCTTGACATGTTTGCGCTTTCGTTGTAAAACTGATTTATTGTTACTTTTAGTAAGCATATGGTTGTTTATTATTTTAAAGGCCGATTTTTAACCAACTAAAAATGCAGCAATTGATTTTGAAAGGATATTAAGTATGGCAGTATTTACAGCTCATAGTCATCAGGAGATGATTGATTATTTAAAAAAAGCCGCACCTCACGCTGAGATTCATATTGGTGACCTTATGGCGGACGAACATACGGCAAATGGCCGGGCGCAGGACCAGATTGACGGCAAAATTTTTGCTTATGTGGCCGTTAGCGACAAGGACGATATCGGCGGCGTTTTAAAAACCGCCATGAAATTCCATTTGCCGATTGTCGCGCAGGGCGCTGATACGAGTACTGTGATTGGCGCTGACGGTGTCAATGGTGGGATTATTCTTTCAGTTGCCAAACTGAATCATATTATCGAGATTAGCCAAGGCGACGGATTAGCCGTCGTTGAACCTGGCGTCATTAATCAGGATTTGGATCAAGCCGCCCGCAAACAAGGCTTGTTTTATGCGCCGGATCCAGCCTCCAAACCCTTATCATCAATTGGCGGCAATGCCTCGACGAATGCTGGCGGCCTCAGCGGTGCGCGCTATGGGGCGACAAAAGATTCAGTGCTAGGTTTGAAAGTGATGCTGACAAACGGCCATGAAATCAAGCTTGGCGGCCGGACACTGAAGCAGGCTTTCGGCTATGATTTGACGCAGCTTTTTGTCGGCTCTGAAGGCACTTTTGGCATTATCACAGAAGTGACTGTTAAACTGTTTCCAATTCCTTATGGCAAAACGATTCGCGGCATTGCTTTCTTTGATGATATGACCAAACTAGCTAAGGGTGTTCAGGCCTTACGGATGTCTGGTCTGTATCCGACGATGCTGGAAGCTCTGGATGGCAAGACGGTTCAGTCTTTGGATCAATATGAAGACAGTCATTATGCCAAGACGGCCAGTTCAGCCATGCTGATTTTTGGCTTTGACGGCGCTAGCGACACGCAGCTGCAGATTTCTGAAAAAATCTTAAAAGAGCATGAAGCTTGGAATATTACAGTCACTGATGATCCGAATAAAGCAGCACAGTTAGTTAAGCTGCGCCAGGACATGCTGCCGGCTGTGTTTGCCAATACAAAATATCACATTATGGAAGACATGGCTGTCCCATTATCGCAATTAGCTGTGATGACTGATTTTATCGACCAGACAGCCAAAGACTTATCACTGGATATTTACACGGCCGGGCACGCTGGAGATGGTAATCTGCACCCGAGCCTGCTTTGGGACGGCCAGCCAACGCCGCCTGACGCTGTTATTGAAGGGATTCGCCGCTTATTTTATAAGACCTTGGCGCTGGGCGGAACCATTTCCGGCGAGCATGCGGTCGGTATGTCAAAAAACCTATGGACCAACGAAGAATTAGGTGACGATGTTGATGTCATTCAGCATCAGTTAAAAAATCTTTTTGATCCCATGGGAATTTTGAATCCGAAAAGAAAAATTAATTAAAGAGTCAACCGCCTGCCGATGGCGGTTTTTTAGTGCCGTTGCCAAAAATCTTTGTGAAATAAGTTAATAGCTCGTGATTTTTATGAAAAATTCAGCTTAAAAGAGGAAAAATTACTATTTCGGGCTTATTTTGATAAATTATATGTTAGGATTTATTAGTAATATTTACTATTTAAGCAAGGAATTGGAGGGAATATGGTTAAGAGTTTTAAGAGTGTCTGTTTGTTAATCGCAGCATTAATTGTGTCCTTAAGTTTGTTTTTTACTTTTGGCAGTCAGCCGGCCGCTAACGCAAAAGAAGTTAAGGGGAAGATCAAAGTGCTGTCATCAGTGGATTTTTATGGTGAAGTGGCTAAGGCTGTTTTAGGCAATCAGGGAACAGTTGAAAACGTGATCAAAAAGACCAGCATTGATCCGCATGATTATCAGCCAACAACTAATGTCGCTAAGCAGGCCGATGCTGCTGATGTGCTTCTTTATAATGGTATCGGATATGACAGTTGGATGTCAAAACTAGCTCAGAATAACAAGCGTGCCCTGACCATCCGTGTGGGTGAAGATATTATGAACCGCAAAAACGGTGATAACCCGCACCTTTGGTACAATCGCAAGACAATGCCGAAAGTTGCAAATTATCTGGCTAAACATTTTGCAGCTTTAAAGCCGAGTGAAAAAGCTTATTTCAAAGCAAATGCGAAAAAGTATATTCAAAACAACATTCGGCCGATTAACCGCAAAATCGCCGCATTGAGCAAAAAAAGCGATGGTAAATTAGTTGATGTCAGCGAACCGGTCTTTGATTACGCACTTGCAAGTCTTGGATATAAGGAGAACAACACTGGATTTGCCAAGTCTGTTGAAGATGGCACCGACCCTGCGCCTAAGGATGTTGCCAACATGCAACAGGATATCCGCAAACGGAAAATTGCCTTTTTTGTTCAAAATACGCAGGCTACTGATAAAACCGTCGGCAATCTGGTCAGACTAGCCAAAAAGTATCAGGTACCAGTTCTAAAAGTGACTGAAACGAAACCGAAAGGCAAGAGCTATAAACAATGGATGCTCAGCCAGTATAATCAAGTAGGCCGGATTCAAAATGAAGCTAAGTAATTTATGGCTTAGACCTTTTCTAACTAAGGAGAAAAACATTTGACAGAAGCAGCACAAGCAATTATTTCTTTTGTTAATTTGAAAATGACCTTTAAAAATCGTGTCCTTTATGAAAATCTGAACTTGGATATTCAAAAGGGAGATTTTTTTTGTCTATTAGGATCTAATGGCACCGGCAAGACAACTTTAATATATTTGCTGCTAGGTCTCTTGACTCCTAGTGACGGTAAAATATGGCTCAATCCTGAGATAATGACTAAAAATGATATCGGTTATGTCCCGCAGTTTCGCAATATTGAAGAAAATTACCCGCTCTCAATCGAAAATTTCGTCGCTTTGAAGTTAAGCCATTCTCTCAGGCCTTGGCTAAGCTGTTCTGAACGCGCACAGGTACGCCAAGCACTTGAAAAGACAAATCTTTGGCAGAAAAGAAAACAAATTATGGGCAAGGCATCCGGCGGTGAAAAACAACGTGCTTACCTAGCACAAGCGATTCTCAATCAGCCTAAACTTTTGATTTTAGATGAATCAACTGCAAGCCTTGACCAGCAGTCTAAATATGATGTTTTGGATCTTGTAACTAAATTGAACAAAGACAATCAGACCACGATTATTTTCATCTCTCATGATTGGCCGCTGGTCAAAAAGTACGGGAAACATTATTTGGAATTATTCCCCGACAAATTTAAGTACGGTAAAGTGGCCGATTTGGCTGAAAATTGAAAGGAGAATCCATGTTATCGTTAGATTTTATGCAGCATGCCTACGAAGCGGGGACGATTGTCGCGATCTTATGCGGCATTGTTGGTGTTTTTGTGGTTGCCAGAAAATTGTCTTTTCTCGCTCACACACTTTCTGAAATCGGCTTTTCCGGTGCGGCCTTTGGCGTTTGGATCGGATGGGCACCCTTTCAGTCGATGATGTTATTCACTTTTCTGAGTTCAATTTTAGCCAGTCGAATTGGGATTAATCAGCAGAGAAGGGATGCAGCAACAAGCTCTGTTTCGGCTTTATTTATGGGATTAGGCGTTCTGTTTCTTTCTTTTTCCAGCAAAAATGCTTCCTATACAACAAGTATTTTATTCGGTAGTATCGTCGGGATTAGTTTTGGCAACGTGATCCAAATCATTGTTGTTTCTATGATTGTCATGATTCTGACGATGTTGATTTATCGCCGTTTGAAATTTGATTCTTTTGATCAGATTGGTTCTCAAATTACAGATAGAAAAAATAATTATATCAATATTATTTTCATCGTCATGATGGCTTTAAGCGTGAGTGTCGCTTCACAAATTGTTGGGGCTTTGCTGATTTTTATTTTGCTGACATTGCCAGCTTATACGGCACAATTTTACGCCCGTTCTGTTTCGGCTATGATTTTTATCAGTATTGGCCTTTCCTTAGTTGGTACTTGGCTTGGCCTGTATCTGGCTTATGAAACTAATTGGCCGGTCACATTTTTCATCGCAGCGATCGAAACTTTCTTTTATTTGGCCAGCTTATTTGCCAAGACCATCAAAGCGCAAAAATAGGAAGATGATGCCCCATATAAGAATGCTATGTTATTGTTTTAAACGAAGGCCATTTGGATTAGTTATATGGTTTTAGAAGGTATATCAGCATGATAAAGACAGTCGGTATCGGCGAAGCACTCGAGGTCATGAAAAAAAACGGCCTGAAAATTACAAATCAAAGAAGCGATATGCTGCAGTATTTAGCAGATCGACAAGATTATTATCTGCCCATTAAAGAGATTGATCTCTTTTTGCGTCAGACTTACAAACATATGAGTTATGAAACGGTTTATCGCAATGTTCAGGAACTCGAAAAAATTTCAGTGCTTGAGACACGTAATTTTAAAAACGGCCTTTGTGTGAAATATCAATGTGATTTCAAGAATCTGAAACACTGCCACTTTATCTGTGAAAAATGCCGCCGTGTGATTGAATTAAAACGACCGGATTTGACTGATTTCCAAAAACAAATTCCTGATTGCGAAATTAATTCAACAGACTTTGAACTTTTCGGTGTCTGTGCCGATTGTTTGGCGGCGGCAGTTTGAATATTTGGCGGCAAAAAAAATTCATCAACCGTTTGTCGGTCCAAAAAAGACGTCGATGGTTGATTGCTATTTTTATACTGCTGATTTTGCTGGCTGCAGGAACTTTTTATCTGCTGCATCGTTCTTTACAATTGACTGTCCAGGCTGGCTCTGTGAATTTGTGTGCTTCGCCTTCACCGCGGTCGCGTATTATTCGACGTGTGGCTAGAGGCCAACGAGTGACCGTTCTCCGACGCAATCAACAAACGGATTGGTATTATGTAAGATCGGCTTCTAGCAAAGGCTGGGTGGCTGCCTGGCTTTTAAGAGATCAGAGTTACGATGCGGCAAAGAGCGGTCGTTTAGCCGAAAGTACGATTGTGCTGGACCCTGGTCATGGCGGTATTGATTCCGGCACTTTAGCACCTGACGGCGCAATGGAAAAACACTATACGCTGCCAACGGCTCTAAAGACCTATCGTTTGTTAAAAGCTCAACATGCTCGTGTGTTAATGACAAGGCACAGTGATAAAACTGTTAGTCTGGCGGCACGGCCGGCGATGTCTAATCGTGTCAAGGCAACCTTATTTATCAGCTTTCATTTTAATTCTGCAGGGCAGCGCAATTTAGCTTATGGCTATGAGGTTTTTAAATATCATCATAATGCCGACCAGCTCGCGGCTAGTCTTGATCAGGGTTTCCACAATCTGCCTTTATACGATCGCGGCATTGCCTATGGTAATTTTCAAGTCTTGCGGGATAACCGCCGTCCGGCTGTCCTGATTGAGATGGGATTTATGGATAGCGATTTTGATTTTCCATATATCAAGAACCCGGCTTATCAGCAGCAGGTTGCGGTTGATATTGTGGCCTCGTTGAATCGTTATATAAAATAAAAAACCTGTATTTTGAGACATCCTCATCTACAGGTTTTTATTTATTAATTTCGCTGATTTTATCTTTGGCAGCGTTTCTTAAAGCGTAGAGCTTCTTTTCGGCTTGGCTCAGCAGCTGATCGCTTTGGCCCTTAGCAAGTTTTAATTGGTCTGCGGTTGCTTTGTCTTCCGCCTCAGGTGCTTGGATTTGTTTGTGTTCCTTGAGTGAATTCGCTTGATCTTCTTTAACTGACATGGCTCTTCCTCCTTGGAAATGATCATACTTGTACCGGTTTTCTGCCGATGGCTTTATTTTATCAGCCAAGGGTTAAACTAATATTAAGCGCTTCCAGAAACAAATCCTTATTGCGCGGTTAATTAAAACAACGGGAGGAGTCCTGACTTTGTTGAAAAAATATTCATCTGACAGCAGGCATCGCTTCGATCTCGTCTTGGTCGAGAATTATACCCAAGCTGATAAGGACCTGCTCGAAAATCAATATCAGATTGATCCGTTATTGCTTGAGTATGTCGATGATAAGAATGGTCCGGCGCGCATTGAAAGCGAAGACTCCTTAGAGGATGCTGTGATTGTTTTCTGGGTACCGATCAGTGAAAAATCGCATTCTGAGCCTATCTCTGTCATTTTTCACAAACAGCAGATGCTGATGTTTGTGACCTCAAAAATGACTTTTATTCATGATAGCGTCATGGATTTGTTAAAACAGCAGGAAGGCGATCGTGCTGAGTTTTTGTTAGATCTTTTGCTTCTGACCCTGAACAAATATATGGATATCATTTCAAATTTGTCTGAGCGAACGGAACACATTCAGACGCATTTAAGTTCCCATCGTAATAGCAGAAATTTTGAAAATCTGACAAGAGTGAATCGGAATGTTGTTTATCTTCGCTCGGCCGTCAAAGAAAATGCTGACTGTTTTTCTCAGATCCATTCTTTTTTCAAAGATACACATGTCCAGATCAAGACGGTATCTGCACGCAAACTTCGGAAACTCAATCTCGCAGTTCGCCAGTCAACCAGATTGATCGATTTGATATCGGAAAATGTTGAGCAGTTAAGTGATGCCTATGATCGCTTGATTAATAATGATCTGAATGCGATTATGCGTTTTTTGACAGTCTGGTCGCTGCTGTTGGCCATTCCGCCCATCGTGAGCGGTTTTTATGGTATGAATATGCATCTGCCGCTGGCCGCAGGATCACTAGCATGGTTGATTTCGTTAATCGTGACTGTTATTTTAATGCTCTTATTAATCATCTATCTTCATCATCACCATTCTTTATAAAAGACCGCTTGATTTCCTTATTTTTTAGCGTTATATTTAACTTACAAAAAGTAAGGAGATATGAAGAATATCATGACTAAAAAAGTGGCCTTAATCGTGGGCAGTTTAAGAAAAAAGTCTTATACACGTGCCATTGCAACACAAGCAGCCGCCTTGCTGCCTGGAGGATTTGAACTTGTTAACGTGAAAATTTCGGATCTGGCACTTTATAATCAGGACTTTGATGACGAAAAAAAGGTTCCGGAGAGCTGGCAGCGTTTTAGGCAGCAGATGGCTGATATTGATGCTGTGATTTTTGCGACACCTGAATATAATCGCTCCATGCCGGCTGCCTTAAAGAATGCTTTGGATGTGGGTTCTCGGCCAATTGGACAGAGTGTCTGGAATGGCAAACCTGCTTTGATCATCAGTGTTTCTATCGGCGGCATTGCTGGATTTGGTGCCAACCATCATTTGCGCCAGTCCTTGGTCTTTTTGAACATGCCAGTGGTCGCTCAACCTGAGGTGTACATAGGCAACGTCCGAAACCTCTTGGATGATAATCTCAAAATAACTAATCCGGGCACAATCGCTTTTTTGCAAACCGCTATCAATACTTTTGCTGATTTAGTTAAACGCTTTTCATAATTGTAGTTTTCTCTTCATATTAAAAAAGCCGTGCGAGCTCATCATCGCACGACTTTTTTTATTTTTAATCACCATCAGCAATTGTAAAACGCGTTTGGTGATAATTTTCGTGTTCAATCTCGTCCAAAATTGCTTTGGCCATTGTTCCTGAAGAAGTTTCGGATTGGCCGGCTTGATTAAACAGCAGGTCATCTTTGCCTTTTAATATAGCTGTAGCAGCACCAGCATGAAATGAAGCGGCAGGAGATACAGCAACCCAATTAACATCATCGACGTTTTGCAAAAATTGCAGTTCCTTTAATTGATTTTGCGGTACCGAAATAAAGGAATCGTTTTGTGGATCTTTTTCCATATCTTTCACAACTAGATGGTGATCTTCACTAATGTGCAGGCTGCCAGCACCAAGAATAAAGAATAAACGCGGCTGGCTGCTTTGCCGAAGCAGAGCAATCAATTTGGCCGCTAAATCAACATGCAGATAAGCCTTGTCAGGGCTGCTGGCAAAGGCATCGATCAGGACGTCACTGTTTGATAGATCATTTTTTGTCAGAGCAAAAGCATCTTTAAGCAAAGTTTGAATACTCGGTATCTTAGTCTTCAAATCAACCAATTTTTCTGCTGATCGTGCGATGGCAGTGACATCATGGCCTCTTTTGGCTGCCTCTGAGACGATTGCTGACCCAGCCATACCCGTTGCACCAATTACTGTTATTTTCATTTTTGATCTCCTTTTTACTTACTTTAGTATAGCAACCAAATCAGTCGATTGCTATTTCAATGACCAATTATTTGTCATTATTCTCAGATGTGATCGATAAAAGGGTTGGATTTTCCTTGCTGATGCACTAATATGTTAATCATTGAACAATTATTTATTTGATGAGAAAGCGGGTTTATTTCTATGATTCATCCAATCGTTCATCCGAAAATTTTAACAAATCTAGCGAAATTGATTCGAGCGTTATGCGAACCGCCAATGATTACTGTATATCTCATGGTGATCTTTTACATGACTGGCCTTTTGACTGCTTTAGATCAGATTACTGTCGTTTTAGCACTGCTGGTTATCCTGCCTTTAGCTTCCTATCTATTGGCCGACTTTATTCCGCAGGTCCGGCGGCGTGGGCCGGAAGGGAAACGCCGAATTGCATTCTACGTTTATCCGATAGGCTACATTGTGGCTTTTTTGTACGCACTGTTCTTCTCAGTTAAAGTGCTGACTTTTAAACTGCTGCTGACCTACTTGATCTCAGCCATATTTCTCGTAATTTTTAATAAAATCCTTCACATTCGAGCCAGTGGACATACTTGCGGCACGGTCGGACCGTATTTAATGGCTAGCTTTTCTCTGGGGCTGGGATATGGATTTTGGCTGGGGGTCGCCGTTGTAATCGTCATTTGGGCTTCGCTATATTTAGGAAGACACACAATGCAGGAAATCATTTGGGGCGCTGTCTGCAGTATTTTGGGTTTTCTGATCGGCTTTGTTTTATTCTAATAACTAAATTAAAAAGCCTCTCAGATAGGAAGGCTTTTTTATGTGTTGATTTTAGACAGGGCAGACATCTCTTTAATCAGCCAGCCATTTAGCTGTTGACTATCGACATCGGTCAATACTTTGACATTTGTATCTCTGCGGTCGGATAAATCAGCCACGCTGGCACCTCGCGCCGGCCCGTCTTTTTGAATGGCAATATAGTAGTTGCGGCTTTTGTAGAATTCCGGATGAAGCAAGTAGGCAATTGTGTTTAAGTCGTAGACGATAAATCCGTTTTCCTGGCGTTCGGCATAATCTTTCAATAAAGTTGCAAGTTTGTCGCCAACAAAACCAAATCTAGCCAGCTGGTCATTAGTCTGAAATTGGATCAGCGCTTTCTGCGATACGTCAATACCCGCCGTAATAATCGGGATTCCTGAACGATAAATCAAATCGGCAGCTTCCGGGTCGCAATAAATATTGAATTCGGCGACGCTGGACATATTGCCCTGAGACAAAGTACCGCCCATGAGGATAAACTCTTTGATTTTTGGCTTAATATCCGGGTGTTCAACCAGCAGCAATGCTAGGTTCGTGTAGGCGCCAGTCCCGACGATGGTCATTGGATGAGAACTTTCGATTAGTGTTTCGTAGATTTTGGCCACGGCATTTTCATCAGTCTCGGAAATCACCAAATCACCGTTGGCATAATCACCAAGCCCGCTTTCGCCAAACCAGGGTTCATAGCTCTCCAGTTCGCGCAATAAAGGACGAGCTGCACCGGAGGCAACAGGTACTTTGGCTTTCATATCCTGTACTAAATAAAGTGCGTTTTTCGTCGTTCGGTCGACGCTCACATTACCGGCAACGGTCGAAATTAAATCTAACTTGATTGTCGGGTCTAAGATTGCGGCCACGATTGCAAAAGCGTCGTCAACTCCCGGATCACAGTCTAAAATGATGTGTTTCTCTGCCAATGTTTCAGCCTCGCTTAAGTCCTATCGTCTTTTCTTAATTATAGACACTGTGAGCCTACTGGATGAGAAAACGTATCTCCGTATCGGTGACTTTGGCGATTAGGTGCTTATCAGGCTGGGGGTCAAAACTGCCAAAATCAATAAATGTCGCTGTATCGGTCTCTTGAATGCCGTTCAGACGATCTGCGACAAGATGTTTAAAGGCTTTCACAACGGCTGAATGATGGTCGGCTTTAGCAACGGCTGCGGCCAGTGTGAAACCTTCATCTTGCAAATGCTTGATGATGGCCACTCGAAAGACGGTGCCATAGGAAAACTTTTTCTTTTTTGGATCGTCACGGCTGATAATATAACCTTTCTCCAGCCAGTAGCGTAGTTGTGTTTGAGAAACGCCGGTCGCCTGTGAAAGATCAGCAATTCCGATTAAGACCTTATCTTCTTTAACAATTGATTGAATTAAGGGACGAAAATCAGTAAAATCGTTGAATTGTGTGTCTGCTTGTATGTCGCTCATATCTGTACCAATGAGTCTATTTTATCATGCTAAAGTTACTACGAATCCTAGAATTAATATATTTTTCATAATGATGATATGACAAATGTTTACAACTATCTGCTAAAGCGGTATATTTGACTAGTTATTTTTAACGAGCAGAAATCACAAACACAAGAAAGAAGGTATTTCAATGTCAAAAGCAATTGATTCTAAGGGTCAGCCCTATAATCGTTTGATGATGATCATTGTCTTATTGGTTGGTACGTTTTGTACTGTCCTCAATCAGACAATCCTCGCAACAGCCTTTCCAACCTTAATGAAGGCTTTCAATATTTCGACCTCGACAGTCCAATGGCTGACGACTGGCTTTCTACTGGTCAACGGTATTATGATTCCTGTTTCAGCATGGTTGTCCAACCGTTTCAACTCCAAGTGGCTTTATATTTCATCGATGGCCATTTTTGAGATCGGCACAATCATGGCCTGGGCAGCTCCGAGCTTTGCCTTTCTCTTATCTGGACGTCTGATTCAGGCTGTCGGTGTCGGCATTTCGATGCCTTTGCTGCAGAATATTATGCTATCCATCTTTCCGCCTGATAAGCGTGGCACAGCGATGGGGATGGCCGGCATTGTTATTGGCGTTGCACCTGCTATCGGACCGACATTGTCCGGCTGGGTGATTGACACCTGGCAATGGCGTGACTTGTTTGGCATGATTATCCCGATTGTTGCGGCCGTGCTGCTGGCTGCTTTCTTCTTTATGAAGCCGGTTATTGAAACATCGCGTCCAAAATTAGACTGGCTGTCTTTAGCCTTATCAACAGCTGGATTTGGCGCTTTGTTGTATGGATTTTCGTCAGTTGGCGATGATGGCTGGGGTTCAAAAACAGTCTTATCCTGCTTAATTGTTGGGTTGATTTTAATTATCTTATTCGTCTGGCGCCAATTGGCTATGAAAACACCATTTTTGCAGCTGCGTGTCTTCTCATCTTCGACTTTCACAATTGCAACGGCATTGAGTTCGGTAGTGATGATTGCGATGGTCGGTGTCGAAATGATCGTGCCGCTTTATTTACAGATTGTTCATCATATGAGCGCTTTGCATTCCGGCCTGACATTGCTGCCGGGCGCTTTGATGATGGCGGTTATGAGCCCAATTACCGGCCGTGCCTTTGACCGCATTGGTGCAAAACGTTTATCGATTGCCGGGCTCTTCTTGTTAACAGCTGGGACGTTATCCTTTGTGATGATCACACAGACAACACCTGTTATCTACATCACAGTTTTGTATGCACTGCGCATGTTTGGTATTTCAATGGTCATGATGCCTGCAACGACAGCCGGTATGAATGCGCTGCCGACGAATCTGATTGCTCATGGTACGGCCGTTAATAACACAGTTCGTCAAGTAGCCAGTTCGATTGGGACTGCGATATTGATTTCTGTTTTATCCAATGTGACGAACAATCAAATGCCAAAACAGAGTTTGTTAAAGGCGTCGCCTCTGGCTTATCAAGTAAAGGCTTTTAATGCGACTATGTCAGGTTATCATGCAGCCTTCTGGATTGCGGTTGCTTTCTGTGCTGCCGGCTTTTTGATTGCTTTCTTTATGAAAAATAAAGAGGATAGAATCTTTTCAGAAGATACTTTACAGGACACCAAAAAGCCGCTTGCTCAAGGGGGTGAAGCATGATTTTAATTCTACTGATTCTTTCTGCAGTCGCTTTTTTCGTGAGTTTTATCTATATTGACCGTCTCTTCCCAAGAACTTTACTGACTCTTATTTCAGGCGTTGTGCTGATTTTATCTTTAGCTGCTATAGCTGCCAATTATCATGATCACTTTGGTCTGCAAAAGGTGACGACTCAGCAGACTCGCCGCATTTATTCTTCAGCGGGCAGTAAAATGCCAGTTGGTCTGCTTTTATATCAGCCGATCGGTACTAGTGGCAAGGATAATGTCTATATCTACACGACCAAAGCTAACCAGAAAAAACCTAGCCATACGCAGGCTAATTCGATGACTGTAAACCGTGTGATAGCCGTGTCTTCTCAAAAAGCTCGACTTCAGACCAGTGAAACGCATTGGGAATACCGTTCTAATTTCAATCGCTTTTTATTCGGCATCGCCGGAAACGGCCATGAATTGACGCGCAGAGTTAATCGTTTTTACTTGCCAAAATCTTGGCCTCGTCTCTCGACTGTTCAAGCTAAAGCTTTACAAAAGCAAATGGGCAGCGCAAAATTCCAAGCTCAAGCCAAGACGCAGGCCGCGGCTTACGTGCAGACACATATGCAAGAAGCAATCGCTAAACAGCCTGCTTTAGCAACTGATCGTCAGGCCCAACAGCGTTTGGGCAAACAGTTTGCTGCCGATTTTCAAAGGCAATTAATTCAAGAAACTGTTTCACAACTAAAAAAATAATTTACTTAAATCCAGCCAAAGGTTGGATTTTTTATTTGTGCATCAACCAAGCGGCAAAAGCGAAGGCTGCCAAAGATAATAATACGGAGCTGACAAGATACAGCAGGGCTTTTTGGCGTTGCCGTTTGGTCGACAAGTTAACTGTTTCTAAAATAAAAGTTGAAAAGGTCGTCAAGCCGCCGATGATGCCGCTGCCGAAAAAAGTTCGCCAAGGCAGGGAAAGCGAACTGTTTAACACAATTGCCAGCAAAAAAGAACCGATAATATTGATCAGAATAGTCGCCAGAGAAAAGCCAAAAAGCCGGTCAAAGTGCGGGTAGCGCGAAATCAAGTATCTAGCTTCGCCGCCAAGGGCAGTACCTAAGGCTGAAATAAAGGTTAGTTTAATCAGCATGTTTCATGACCCTGACGATTTTTTTGCCGCTGATGAGCAGCAGTATACCAAAAACAGTTGATGAGACTAGGTAAAGCAGTGCTAGCAAAAATTGCTGCTGCCTGATGAAAGCATAGATCTCTGATATAAAAGTCGAAAAAGTCGTGAAACTGCCGATTAAACCCGTGCCAACAATTAAGGAGAAAATGCCGCTGTTTTCTTCAGAGAGCTCGACATATTCATAAGTCATGCCCATCAGTAAAGCCCCAGTTAAATTAATGACGAGTGTTACCCAGTGAAAGGGACTTTGAAAAGACAATTCCAGCAATTCTCTTAAAGCACCTGCAAAAAAAGCACAAATTAAAATAATGACACTGTTTCTCAGCAAAACTTCTCCTCCCCTATTAATTACAAATTATAGCAATTAGACATTTTGTTGTTGGTGGCCGATGATTGCTTTTAATAAAAATGGCGCAATCAGGGTGGCGGCAAAAATGGCAGCGATCACGGCTGAATAACGATCATTAGAGAGCAGTTTACTATGAAAGCCGATTTGAGCAATAATTAAAGCCATTTCGCCACGCGATACCATGCCAAAGCCAATCATTAGCGAGCTGCGATAAGAAAAAGCAAACAGGCGCGCACCAAAAGCCGCTCCCAGTGTTTTGCTGAGTACAGCAGCGATCGTGAGGATAATAAAGAAAAACGAATCCTGAACAAGACCGGTTAATCGCAAATCTAAACCGATACTGACGAAAAACACGGGAATAAACAGGGCATACCCGATTGGCTGGATACCTTCATTGATAGTTTGCTTAAAGGGAGTCTGCCCGATGGCAATTCCTGAGAAAAAAGCCCCAATCACACTGCTAAGGCCCATCAGTTCGGCTAGATAACTAAAAGCAAGACACAGAATCAAAGCCATGAGGACTTCAGACACACGCAGATCAAAAACGCCGCTCCATTTCATTAATTGTGGAATCAGCCAACGGGCTGCTGCGAGGAGGATGATAAAGAATACGATTTGACCGATGATCGTTTTCAAAATGTTTGATGTGCCTGAATCGCCGCTAATTAGACTTAATAAAATGACTGACAAGATGTCATCTGCAACGGCCGCGCCTAAAATCGTAATGCCTTCGCGGCTGCTAAGGCGATTCATTTCTTTGAGTACTTCGACTGTGATGGAGACGGAGGTTGCTGAAAAAATTAAAGCTAAAAACAGGCTTTCTCTGTGGTCCAGACCAAAAAGTTCACCAATCGCATAAAAACTGATTAGTGGCAGCAACATGCCTGTCACTGCAACTAGCAGACTTGGTTTTATAAAACGCCTCAATAAATGCAGATCGCTTTCTAAGCCGGCCATAAACATGAGAATCACAACACCAATTTCAGAAAATATTTGAGTTAAGTTATTCGGCTGAACCCAATTCAAAAGGGCCGGCCCAATGACAACACCCACGATTAATTGGCCTATCACGACTGGCAAATTGGCTTTGGCACTGAGCTGCCCAGCCAGCGTTGTCATGAATAAAATCAAACATAAGATTCCTAAAAATGCCATTTTCCGCTCCTTAATATAAAAAACCACTGACAATCAAAAATTCCTGGTAACCCAACCAGAAAAAATTCTTGAAAGCAGCGGCTTCAACCTAAATATATCTTTAATTACTTTGATTCTATCATGAAGCGATTTGTAATCGGCTTTGCTGATAACGCGTTTTAATTTTCGGAACTTATCTGCAGCACACAAGCGCCAGCAGCATCGCCCTTAGAAACTCTTATCAGCGCTTTTAAGGCATCTTTTAAAGCGTATTTATGAATTGTTGGATAAATATCCAGCCGCGAGGCCAAAGTCAGGAATTCTTCACCGTCTCGGCGGGTGTTGCTTTCGACACTGGTTACAGATTTTTCATGAAAAAGATGTTTTTCATAATTCAAGTCGTGGATGTCGCTCATATGAATACCAGCCGAAACAACCGTACCTCCTGGTGCGACAGCTGTTAAGGCGGCCGGAATCAAGTCACCGACTGGCGCAAAAATAATTGCTGAATCCAAAGGCACGGGTGATGGATCTAAATCACCTTGCGCAGAAGCAGCTCCCAAACTCAAAGCGAATTTTTTCGCATCTTCGCCCCGCGTAAAGACGTGAACCTGTGTACCTTGAGCAATCGCCAACTGTGCTGTCAAGTGTGCTGAATTGCCAAATCCATAGATACCCAAACTGCCACCAGCGGGAATTTGCGCCCGTTTCAAAGCACGATAGCCAATAATTCCGGCACACAAAAGTGGTGCTGCTGCCTGCGAGTCGAATTGATGAGGGATGCGGTAGGCATAGCCTTCAGGAACGGTTGCATACTCAGCGTACCCGCCGTCAGCATCCCAGCCTGTGTAGACTGATTTTTTACATAGATTTTCTCGACCAGAACGGCAGTATTTGCAGACACCGCAAGTATGACGCAGCCAAGGAATTCCAATCCGGTCACCAATCGCAAAACGGCTGGCGCCAGGTCCTTCTTTGACCACTTTGCCGATAATCTGGTGGCCTGGAATCAGATTCTGACGATGAATCGGCAGGTCGCCTTCGATTACATGCAGATCGGTTCGGCAGATGCCGCAGACAATCACTTTGACCAGGACTTCACCTGGGCCGGGGATGGGTACTGGCCGTTTTACAAAACGAATCGGTGCTGTGGGACCAACTATTGGACCGTTTTGAATGATTTCCCAAGCAGCCATTTCTTTGGGAATTTTAATTTCCGATGTTGTTTTTTCAGTCATGATTTCCCTCCATTTTTTCTTTTCGCCACTAGTATAGTCTGAAAATATGACAATCAAAATCACTTATTGGCTGGTAAGTTTGGACGAGCATGGCGCAGACAGCTAAGCCGATAACCGCTTCTTCATATGAAGTGTTTTGCCTATCTCGGATATTGTATGATAATGATTGACCGGTTCTTAAGATCTTTTTGATCATCAAGACTGGCGGCAAGGCGGCTGCATGATAAAAAAGCCATGCTAGAGGAGTATTCAGATGATTAGAAAGACCAGAGCTTTTAAACTAGCTATTTTGGCACTGTTTATCGCCTTTATTCTGATTCAAAATTTCGTTCCTTTGTTCGGTTATATTCCGATCGGGCCATTAAGTTTGACAACCATTCACATTACGGTCATCATTGCGGCAATTGTCTTAGGACCTTTGCCGGGCGGTATTTTAGGCGGAGTCTGGGGACTGCTTTCGTTAATTCGTGCCTTTGCTGCCCCGACCAGCCCGGTTGAGCCGCTAATTTTCACGAATCCACTGATTGCTATTCTGCCGCGAATTCTGATCGCAATTGTGGCTGCTTATTTATTTATTTTCTTAACCAAGATCCGGGTTAAAAAAGCCTTTGCTATGATGCTGGCTGGGTTAGCGGGTGCATTGACTAATACTGTACTGGTTTTGGGTATGATTTATCTGTTTTACCGCACGCCGGAAGTCGCTAGTGCATATGGGGTGGCTAATCCTTCGCTGATTGGCGGACTGCTGTTGACTGTCATTGGGACTAATGGCATTCCAGAAGCTATTTTAGCTGCCATTGTGACACCGGTCATTGCATTACCACTCTATCAGTATGTCCACAAAGCTGATTGAAGTTCTTATAAAAAGCAGGAGGAATAAGATTGGCTGACGCTCTGATCGAAGTAAAAAATTTATCATTCCGCTACGCTCAGCACGATAGTATGACGTTAGACCACCTCAGCCTGTCTGTTGAAAAGGGCAGTTGGACGACAATTGTTGGCCGAAACGGCAGCGGTAAATCTACCTTGATCAAACTTCTTACTGGCCTATTAGAAAATAAATCACAGGATGCGATTAGCCTGTTTGGCCGGGTTTTGAGTGAAGATACTGTAGACAAGATACGTTTGCATATCGGTCTCGTTTTGCAGAATCCCGATAATCAATTTGTCGGACCGACTGTCGCTGATGATGTTGCTTTTGGCTTGGAAAATTTAGACTTAAGCCGTGGCCACATGGAACAGAGAGTCAAAGAGGCTTTGGAAAATGTGGGGATGCTGGATTTTTACGACTGGGAGCCGGCGCGTTTATCCGGAGGACAAAAACAGCGTGTTGCTTTGGCCGGCGTACTGGCTTTACATTCTGACCTGATTATTTTAGATGAGGCAACCAGTATGATCGATCCGATAGGAAGACAATCTTTACTGGCTTTAGTCAAACAGCTTCAAAATCGTTTTGGGATGACGATTTTGTCTGTCACGCATGACATTGAAGAGACATTTTTGGCCGATCAAATTCTTGTGATGGATCATGGCGGCGTTGCTTTACAAGGCAGGCCGTCGCAAATTCTCATTGAAGATCAGGCTCTGTCAGGATTTGGTATAGAACTGCCCTTGAGCCGCACAGTTCAGCGCGACTTATTGGCTTTATCAATAGCATTACCATCGGGCTATTTAAGCGAAGAGGAGTTGATAGATCAATTATGGCAATTGTATTCAAAGAAGTGAATTACAGCTATCAATCGAAAACACCGAATGCTTTTCAGCTATTAAAAAATGTCAGTTTTCGTCTGGCAGACGGCTCTTTTACAGCTTTGCTCGGACAGACAGGAAGCGGCAAGACAACGCTTTTAAAACATATTAACGGTTTATTAAAGCCTAGCAGCGGCCAGGTCATAGTCGGCGATCAAATCATTAGCTCTAAGACATCGGAAAAAGATTTGGCTGATTTGAGAAAAAACGTGGGTTTTTTATTTCAATTTCCGGAAACGCAATTGTTTGCCCCAACTGTTCTGCAGGATGTTGCTTTTGGGCCGGAAAATTTCGGTCAAACAAAGCCATCGGCCGAACAGATTGCCAAAAAGACACTAGAGATGTTGGGCTTTGATATGACACTTCTTAATCAATCGCCAATCAATTTATCCGGCGGCCAGCAGCGTTTAGCGGCTTTGGCTGGTGTTTTAGCGACTGAACCTCAAATTCTGCTTTTAGATGAACCGACTGCAGGCTTGGATCCTTCGACAGCCAAACGCGTGATGATATTATTTAAGAAATTGCAGCAGGAAAAACATTTAACGATTTTGATGGCAACGCATGATATGGACGCTGCAGCGGAATTCGCCGATCAAATTTTGTTGATGCAGCAGGGAAAATTAGTCAAACAAGCAGCGCCCAAAGACATGTTCCAGGAAAAAGAACTTGTTTTTCAAAAAATCCTAGCCCTGCCGAAGGTGACCACATTTGCCATCAGATTTGCTGCTAAGACAGGATACACGAACCAGAAGCTGCCCATTAGTGAAAAAGAGCTGATTTCGTTTTTACAGCGAGCGTTATCACAAGACCCCTCAGGAAAGGAAACAACGCCGCATGCCTGATTTTATTTTTGGCCAGTTTATGCCTGGCAAATCTTTCATTCACGATCTTGATGCGCGAAATAAGTTGATTTCTGTTTTGTTGATCGTTGCTTTGGACCTTTTGACAACCTCTTGGCTTTGGCTGTTTCTCTTTTTACTTATTAGTCTATTATCGATTAGACTTGCCAGACTGAATTTGAACTTCTTCTTTCGCGGTATTCGATTTTTTGTTTTTATGATTTTTTTAACGGCCGTTCTTCAGCTGCTTTTCAGCCGTGGCGGGCAAGTTATTTTTAGTTGGGGATTTTTACAGCTGACACAGATGGGCCTTCAAACCGGCGTGATTTTTTTTCTCCGTTTTTTAACGGCTCTTGTTGCGATGACTGTGTTCTTATTGACAACTTCACCAATTGCCATTAGCGATACTTTGGCCTTTTTCCTCTCACCCTTGAAAATTTTAAAATTACCGGTCGATGATATCACGCTGACTCTCTCGATTGCTTTGCGTTTCGTGCCGACAATGATTGCCACATTCTCCAGTATTTTGGATGCACAAAAATCCAGAGGGGCAGTTTTCAATCGCGGATCTCTGCTGCATCGTATGAAAATGTATATCCCTGTGATGGCACCGCTATTTTTGAATAGTGTTAAACGTGCCGAAGACTTGGCAGCTGCGATGATTATGCGTGGCTATACAGATGGCCGGCAGCGTACGCGTTTCCGTGTGATGCATTGGCGGCTGGTGGATACGATTGTTATGGCTGCATGGCTGCCGATTATTTTACTGCTGTTTATTACACGATAAAATAATGCTGTAAATTGTTTGAAATTCTTTTTTGTTAGAATAAACGATAATCGTATCTCACTTGATTTCGAGTTGGCCATGATTTGGGTAAAAGCACGCACAACTAGACAAGGGAAATTCAACTATGAAAATCTTCTTCGATGGATTTTATTTTTCCTGCTGATTTTTTTATTAAACAATCTATTTTTACCAACAAAGTCTATACAAGCTGAATCTACAGGCAGCACAAGACCATCTGCACCCTCTGTGCCATTAGCACCGCAGACCCCAGCTCCGGGTCAAACTGATTCGGCGATGGATGAAAACACACCAATCGAAAACCTCAATCTTGATCCCGTTATTCAAAAAATTGCTGTCCAAACCATTCGAAAGAGTAAGCCAATTGGATCGATTACCTTAGCTGATTGTTCGAACACTGATATCACGATTCCGACTGATCAGTTTCTGCAAATCACGAGCACAGCTGGGCTGGAATATTTTAGATCAATTCGCATTGAAGTTTTAGCAGATAAAAATAACGAAGCCCTTTGGAATAAATCAGGGTCGTTTTCTTGGTCACAATGGTTTGGCACAGCCAAAGATTTTCAAAGCAAGACAACCTTAGTCTTGGCCCACGATTTACGACTAATTTTTCCCAGTGGTTTTCAATTTGCTTCGCTAAAAGAATTTAAGTCGATTGAGATCGCTCCGTTGACTATTTGGCGCTCGAATGCGGCTCTGCACCTGAATCCTGCTAACTATCGTCATTTTCAAATTTCGACTGCGAATTTAGGTATCCCGAATCTGGATGAAAATTGGAAAATTCAGGGTGAAGGCAGCCATTTGACTGGATTTACAGATTCAAATATTTCCTACACGGCTAAGCCCTCAGATGACGGCACTCAGATTGATTTTACTTTGAACAATCCAGACTCAGTATCTTATAGAGATTTGTCCGACCAGAACTACGCCTTTAGGGAATCAGGGAGCAGTTATCAAGGCGGTGTATCATTACCGATCCAAATTGATGGTTTCACTGGACCGTTTAGCCTTCTCTTTAATTTGTCTTTCGATAGCCAATCCTCTGCAGCTGCACCAGTGACAGTCCAATATGTTGACGCTAGAGGTCAGAGTATTTCTCAAAGCAGCCTGATTCAGGGACAGATCGGTGATAGTTATACAGCGGTTAGAAAAAATATTGACGGCTACTATTTTCAGGAAGTTAGAGGACAGACAAGTGGTCAGCTGAGTCAACAGGGCCAGCTGGTTGTCTTTATCTATGCAAAAATTAATAGCAGTACAGCTGCGAGTTCACGGCCGGATCCAGCCAGTAAGCAAAGCGGTTCGGTCGCTGCTTCTAAAAAAAACAAATCTAGTTCAGCTGCAGCATCTTCGGCCTTACAGAGCTCGCAGTTAACCTTAGGTAATACAACCTCTGTCAGCTCCACTGAGCCAACTTTGTTGTTGACTAATCAACATAAAAAAGGGCAGTTATCGATTGTCGGACAAATATTTCAGACGATTTTAGAAACCGCTGCTGTGATAGTTGCTGTGTTTGCCACTATTTATGTTTATACGAAAATCAAAAAAAAGCGGGAATAATCGCTTATTGAATACTATTTGAAATTTCAGCCATAATACCGCGCGCTAGTTTCAGCTTATTTTGCAAGGGCAGGTTAATGGCTGCTTTTTTGTTTTGAAAAATTGTGACTTGATTTTGATCGCTGTTAAATCCAGATGCTGTACTTGAGACATCATTTGCGACAATCATATCAGCATGCTTTTTCACCAGTTTTTCCTGTGCATAAGCCGCTAAATTCTGCGTTTCCGCCGCAAAGCCGACAACGAATTGATGATCTGTTTTGTGTGAACCAGCATCGGCTAAGATATCGGGATTCTGCTGCAAAACAAGTGTTAGGCCATTTTTTCCTGTTTTTTTAATTTTTTCTTTGGCAGGATGGACAACCCGATAATCAGAAACAGCTGCGGCCGAGATGAAAATATCTTGTTGGGGGAATTTTTCTTGGACTACTTGCAGCATCTCTTGGGCATTTTCTACCTTAATCAAAGATACTGAATAGGGCAGATGGCGGATTTGAGTTGCAATCAGAGTGACTTTGGCACCGGCCTCAGCGGCTGCTTGTGCCAGTGCGTAGCCCATTTTTCCTGACGACCGGTTGCTGATATAACGGACTGGATCAATAGCTTCTCGCGTGCCGCCAGCCGTAATCAGGATATTTTTACCTTGCAAAGAGCCCTTTTCTGCCAAAAGGCGTATCTGTGCTTGCTCTAAGATATCCTCGGGTTCGGGTAAACGACCCTTAGCTTCGTAACCTTCAGCTAAGAAGCCATCGACTGGGTCGATAATGAGAATACCGTCTCTTTTCAGCTGCTGAATATTGCGGACCGTGGCAGGGTTATTCCACATCTGATCGTTCATTGCGGGCGCGAAGATTTTCTTGGCCTGGCTGGCCAGCATGATCGTTGAGGCTGTGTCGTCAGCGATGCCATTGGCAATTTTAGCGATGATATCAGCACTTGCCGGCAGGACGAAAATATAATCAGCCCACTGTGCCCATTCGATATGTGGCACACTGCCATCTTTTGCCTGAAAAATATCAGTGAGTACTGGAAAACGGCTTAATGTTGCAAAAGTCAGTGGACTAACAAACTTTTCTGCCGCTTGTGTCATAGACACGCGCACTTGAGCGCCTTGTTTTATCAGTAGTCTTAAAAAATAGGCGGACTTATAGGCTGCGATACTGCCGCTGACAATTAATAAAATATGTTTATTTTGAAACATTGGCTTTCCTTTACTGATCCTATTTTCAATTATACGCGGCTTAAAATCGCCCTATTTTTGAAATATAATCCGATCAATTTCATGATTCTGCTTTTTATGAATAATGGCGTCAGCATTGGATTTTTGAGGTTCAATATAGGTTTTCAGGTTTTTAAGATTTGTTTGTGTCCATGTTTGCTGGATCAAGGACATAATTTCTGTGACAGGTTTTTTTGACAGGGAATAATAAAAGCTTCCTGGAATTTGCCGATTTTCCCGGATAAAAGACAAAGTCCGTTTTAAAAACCACTGATAAATGTTTTTTTCGTCAGCATCAATATAGATGGCATAGTCAGTTTTTTTAAGCCTTAAAGCCGTCACGCCTTCTACGATTAAAATCTTAGGCCGCTTTACAATGACAGTCCGTGAAGCATCAATATCATTGATTTCCTGCCTGTACAAGGGAATTTCGATCTGATCGTTTCCAGATCGCAGCTCGGCGATTTTGGATGACAATGCTTTTAAATCGTAGCTTTCCGGAAAACCTTTCTGGTTGAAAATCCCGCGCTCTTGTAAAACACGATTTGGATAAATAAAGGAATCGACTGACATAATCGATAGGGTTAGGCCAGGAAAACTTTTTTTCAATGACTCAGCCAGTTGTTTGGCGATTGTGCTTTTGCCAACTGAAACAGAACCGCTGATGGCGATAACGAAGAATTTTTCCCAATTTTTTTTATATTTTCTGAGAATTGCGTCTGTTAATTGCTGCACCATTTAATTATGCAGCATATCATAAGCACGCTTGTGAAGGAGAAGTGAAGTTTTATCGTATTTTTGAAATTTCCAATCAAATCCGATTTACTTTTGGTAATGAATGACTTACTATCAAATAGTAAGTAAAAATAAAAAACAGGAGTAAATTCTAATGACAGAAATAACAATTTTTGGTAAAGGCAATATGGGCAAAGCGATCGGCGGAAATTTTGCTGATGGCGGTAATGCAGTGACATATCTGGGACATAGTGATCGGCCGGAGACCTTGGGGGACATCGTCGTTTTAGCTGTTCCTTATCCAGCTTTGAAAGACATTGCCGAAAAGTATGTCGCACAATTGGTCGGTAAAATCGTCATCGATATTACAAATCCAGTGAATTTCGATACCTTTGATAGCCTGACAGTCCCAACTGATAGTTCGGCAGCACAGGAATTGGCTCAACTATTGCCTGATGCAAAAATTGTTAAGGGCTTCAATACGAATTTTGCTTCGACTTTGTTAAGCAAAAAAATAGGAGATGCACAAACAACCACGGTGCTGCTGGCTTCCGATCATGATGCGGCCAAGGAAACTATTGCACAAGCTTTATCCGGCAGTAATTTGGCTGTTGTGGATGCAGGTTCATTAAAGCGTGCCAAAGAATTGGAAGAAATTGGTTTCTTCCAAATGACCTTGGCTGCCTCTGAAAAAATCAGCTGGAATGGCGGATTTACGTTATTAAAGTAATTTTTTGATCAATATGTTTGAAAAACGGACTTCGGTCCGTTTTTTGTTAAGCTATTCGTCAAGGAATATCATGGCAGAAAATATCGTAATTATTTCAACAACAAAACCTAATCCACAACAAGAAGTGGCGGTCCAACATCTGATCAGCAAAGTGCACGAGTACGATCAGACATTTCGCGATCCTTATTTAAGCAATCGTTTCAATTATTTTTCGGACATGCCGGCTCTCTTTTTGGCTCTGAATGGGCAAGAACTAATTGGTTTGTTAACACTCTACGCTGATGAAGATTCTAGCGGCAGTGTCGATGTGACCTTAAATGTTGTGCCGGCTTGGCGCCGACAGGGTGTAGCCAAACAATTGTGGCAGGCGGCTCGGCCCGTTTTGCAGCAATATGGTTATCATGATGCCGAGTTTTTGGTCGAGAAGGCGTTTTTAACGGCCGCACCAAATTTCTTAGCCAATACAGAACTGGCTGCCGACCCCGTGAGTGAATTTCAGATGACGCTAAAAGTTAATAGTCACCATGAAAGGGATACGGATCTTGATGTGGCTGCACTGCAGGCAGCTGACATTCCGGCCCTTTTGCCGGCCTACGTAGACGCTTTTCCAGATAGTAACAAGGAAGAAGCTAACCGCTATTTAACCGAAAATCTTCAGTCTCATAGCAGCTGCGGTTATGTCTGTCGTTATCAAGGCAAGTTGATTGGTTATTGTGCCGTGGATTTTGGTGAGTATGATTATTTATTCGGGTTGTTTATCGCTAAGAACTATCGAGGTCAGGGACTGGGCAGTCGATTTATCGCTCAATTAACGCAGCAACTTGCAGCTGTACGGCATCATTCTTTTAAGCTGGCCGTTGAGAGTGATAACCCAGCGGCACATCATGTCTATCGTAAAGCTAATTTTAAAGATGAGAGCGAGATTTTTTATTTGCAGGCAGAGCAAGGTCTGTGGCATTTAGAAAAATTATGATAATGCATATTTTTTAATCGGCAAGCTGTTAATTTATTTATTTGATTGATAAGCGAACGTAGCACGAGAATAAAAAGTTGCAACCTCTAGCGCAGTAATAATCATATTCAAGAAGGCGACAAAGAAGACTTGGTGCCAAATAAGAGCTAGCAATATTAAAGCGAGAGAGTTAACGATGGCACTCGTAAACAGGAAAGTCTTGGTGAATCTTGACGATCCTATGAAAAGACAAATAGGCTGGAAAATGTTTAACAAGCTGCTTAAGACGGCCAGATAAGGGAAAAACCCGAAAATAGTGCCGCCATATGCTGCAACTAGATAAAAGAATAAATAATTTCTGATAATTTGGCTAACAAGCGTAAAAGTGATGCAAAGACTGACGACTGTTAGGAAAAGTTTGATGAAAAAAAGAAGTGATTTGAAAAATCGATTTGCTTCGTCCATACTTGTTTCTCCTTATTACTTGCTTATCAAAACTAATTCCATTCTAAACATACTTTTCATGATAAAAAAGAGAGTTAAGCAACATTTATAGAGATTGATGGTCTGGTATTGCCCGCAAAAGCTTTGAGATGATGACTGAATTTTCAGAATTTTGCGCGTGTTCAGGAGTCAGCAGATAGAGAGAGCGATGAAAATCTTCACCAATATCGACAAAAGGCGTGCCTGGAATTAAGGTATCTTTTGAAATAATCGATTTTCCCAGGCCTTCTGCCAGCAACGCTGCGATCATTGTGTTGCTTTTAACGCGAATCACTTGCTCCGGTATGATACTTTGCGTGCGTAAATATTGTTGGGTGTAATGGAGAACGCCGGATCCTTGTTCTCGCAGCAGCCAGATAGGACTTTTTAGGTTGCCTGCCAGGACTAATTGGTCTCGGGCGATTTCACGGCGGGAAACACCGTCTTGAATACTGGGCTTTTCAATCAATCCAAGGTCCGCTTGGTGTTCAGCTATCATAGCCAAAATATCGTCTGAGTTATGCAAACTGATTTCCAGCTGCAGTTGATCAATATAGGGCATCAAAGCACGTACAATCATTGGCAGCAGAGTTGTTGCCGTTGTATGGGAAGCAGCAATTTTAAAAAGTTTCTTCGCCTGCTGATGATCAGCTATCATGTTTTGCGCCGCCTGCCAGTCTGCTATGAGCTTAACAGCAGCTGGGTACAAACGCTTAGCGTTTTCTGTCGCTTGAATTTCTGTATGGCCTTTCCGATCAAACAAAGTTGTATCTAATTGGGATTCGAGGCGGCTAATACGCACACTGATCGTTGGCTGGGACAAAAAAAGTTCCGCAGCAGCCTTGGAAAAATTTCGTGTTTCATAAACGGCAATAAAACTCTCTAATAGTTTAAACATGGCTCACTTTCATTAAAATTTTTAATAGTAAACATTATAAACATTTATTTTACAAATGGATACAATCGTGTTTCAATAACGCTATTGGTGTTTTTTTATGAAAATTAAAAGAAATATGATCAGCGGTATCTGTCTCACCTTAATTGTGTCTGGTGCGGCAAGATTCTTGGCTCGTTTTTTACCGAATTTGGGAGCTGAAGCAATTGCAATGCTGCTGGGTATTCTAGTTGGCAATACGATTTTTACAGCGCCAAGATGGTCGGCTGGCGTGAAATGGGCTGAGAAGTATCCAATCGAAATCGGCATTGCTTTGATGGGGCTGACTGTTACTTTACGGACCATTGCTTCTTTAAGAATCCAAGGTGTTATTTTTATCGTGCTGCAGATGACGGCCACGATTTTGTTTGTCATGTGGATTGGGCAGCGTTTGATTAGAGTGTCGAGTAAATCAGCCATGCTGATGGCTAGCGGGAATGCTGTCTGCGGATCGAGTGCGATTGCTTCAGTTGCTCCGGCCATTGGTGCAGACGATGATCAAAGGCGTACGGCAGTCGCGACCGTTTCCTTGAGCGGGGTTATTTTATTATTTGCTCTGCCAGTTTTAGGTCCGGCACTGTTTGGTCAGCAAAATCTGTTGATTTCAGCTTTAATTGGCGGAACGGTCCAGTCTGTCGGACAAGTTGTTGGAACTGCGGCTTTAGTGAATCCGACTGTTGTGACTTTTGCGACATTGTTCAAGATGCTGCGCGTGATTCTATTGTCAGTAGTTGTTTTTGTGTTTGCTCGTATGGCGGCTAAAAAAGATCAAGGCGAACAAGAAAAGGTGGCTGTTCACGCAGTTAAAAAAGTGTCGGTCCCTTGGTTTGTGATGACTTTTATTGTTTTCGTCCTAATCAACTCTTTTCTGTCTTTGCCAAATTTTGTTAATGACGGTGCTAAGACTATTTCTAGTTTCTTTGGCGTTGTCAACTTGGCCGGTATTGGTTTGAACTTAAAATGGCAAACGATTAAAGCTTCTGGACAGAAGTATTTAGCTTACGGTCTTTTGACCTTGATTTTTCAAGCCCTTTGCGCGATTCTACTGATTAAATTACTCTTAGCCTAGATGTTTTGACATTATTTGTTGCTTTGATTGTTAATAAAAGTGCATAATTTTTTTATTAGAGGAAATGATGCTATTTTTATTGCTGTTTGCCATTATTGTACTAGGCCTTTGCTGTTTGCCCGCTTTTAGAACGGGATTGAAGGCTCGACGAATTCATGTAGGATTAGTTATCTTTGCATGCTTGCTGCTGTTTATTTTCAGTCTTTCTGCCTTATCGGACAGTCATTCTGATCAAGCTTTACATAAACCCTCGCAGACAACAGTTCGAAAAAAAGCTGATCAATCTGACAAAGCCTTTTCTTCAACTGTGTCTTCTTCGTCTCAAGCAAGCAAACAAGCGTCATCGAAGACATTTTCTAGCGCTAGTTCGACCGTCAGTGTTGTCAAAGATGAAAACCACGATTTTCAGGGTTTTGTCCAAAAACCTTTGCCTTTTCGTCATCAAAAACAACTCCAATTGGCCAGTCTGGACGCTTTAGGACGTGCACGCAATTCACATATTCAATTACGCAATAGTGACGAACCGGCTGTAAAAAGAGAACCATATTTAAATTACGATCCTGCGGGTTGGCACAATTATCGTTTCTTCTATAGAAGTCATGACGGACAGACAAAAATGGCCTGGTTAATGAACCGCGGCCACTTGGTTGGTTATCAATTTTCCGGCCTTAACGATGAGGGACGGAATTTAGTGGCTGAGACTGCTTGGCTGAATACTGGCAACTATGTTGGTACCGATGTAGAAAATACTGACTCGATGCTTTTTTATGAAGAAGGCTTGGATAATTGGTTGTCCCTGCATCCTGATTATTATCTGGATTATCAAGTGACGCCGCTTTATCAAGGCAATGAGCTGGTGCCTCGGCAAGTTCGTCTGGCTTATGTCGGTATTGATAACCAAGGCAGAACCTTGCCTATTACATTGGATGCAGCAAAAGAGCAGGAAGGCAATGGCGATGCTAGGCTCGTATATCTCAACAACCAGAGTCCTAACGCAAAATTAGATTATCAAAGCGGCCGGGCAGTCAATACTGTAGCAAATGGCCACTCGCAGGCAGCTGTGATTTCTTCTTCCAAACCAGTTGCTAATCCTAATACCTCTACCGATCCTCACCAACGTATTGTATATGTGACGGGAAATGGCAAGTCGTCAGTTTATTGGTATAGCGAGGATGCCATGCCCAGCAATACGAATAAATCGCGTGTCATCCAAATGACGGAACAGCAGGCTTTGGACCAGCACAAACGGCATTCTAAGACAGAACCATAATTTTTAAAAAAATAAAAACCCGTAAGAAGTGAAGGGACAGTTTTAGAACTGATTCTTACGGGTCAAGCATTAAATTGAATTGAAGCTGTAAGTGTTTGTTCGACAAAGTAGCAAGCGCTTACAAAATCATATTAGCACAATCTAACCATAGTTGTGGCTGATCTAGGAAGGATTGCTGTGCTGGAGCTGGTGCAGCCGTTTGACTAAAGCGGGCTGTGCATATTGTTCAATGATATTTGGATACTTCAAAATCCAGGAATCCTGGCTGAAGTCCGGGTAGAAAGCATCTGCAGTCTTTCGACCAATCGGATGCGACATAAAATAGTCATTTAAATGATAATAGGCAATCAGCTTGTCCTCATCTTGATCATCGTAAATGATTCTGCCCTGGTTACTGATTATTTTTGCGTCCATGCTATTATATTAGAATAAATACGAACTAATGTTCGATCTTAAAGGCAATATCTGAAAACTTTTTAATTCATGAACACTTTTATTAATCGCGAACTCGTGTGTTAAAATAATTCGATATATTTTTGGAGGTGTGCATGAATTTAAAAGTGATTGCAAGCGACATGGATGGCACTTTTTTAAGTGACGATAAGAATTATGATATTGATCGTTTTTGCGAGCAATTGGATGAAATGCAGAAACGCAATATTAAATTTGTTGCGGCTTCCGGAAATAAATTTTCTCATCTTCAGTCGATTTTCCAACCGATTTTAGAGCGCGGTTATCAGATAAATTATGTTTCTTCCAATGGTGCTGCTTCATACGACCGGGATACCCTCGTGCATGCGGCCTTTCTATCTGATGACCAGATTCAGAAGGTTATCACTTGGAATGCTGAAAATCCGGATTCCGAAGGTAATTTTGTTATTTTGACCGGCCTATACCGGTCATATGTGTCCAACCATGCGACACCTGAATTAATCAAGACAATTTCTGAATGGTATCACGATATCAAACAGATTGATAAATTGATGGAGGCGGGTGAAAAGATTCTTGAGGTCACATTTCTATGGCAAAATGCCGATGTGGTCAAACAGGTTCGTCGATTGCGGCAGGTGTTTGGCAACGAGGTTCATTCAACTGGGTCAGGTTTTGGCAATGTGGACGTTTTAGCGGCCAATACAAATAAAGCCACCGGACTCAGATATTTGCAGCAGCGCTGGGGCGTATCTGATGATCAAGTGGTGGCTTTTGGTGATAATGAAAATGATTTGGAAATGCTGAAAAATTATCCGGCTGGTTATTTGATGACCAATGCGGATCCATCCATGCATCGAAAAATCAATTTGAAAACTGATTTGGACAATAATCATGATGGTGTTTTGGATATGATTGACAAGTTGCTGATGACTAACTGATTCAAAGACTCATTTGTGCTGTCAAGAACAAAATAGACAGAAACATCATCGTGAGATAAATAGACAAATGGTATTTGGCTTTCAATTTTAGATTAATAAAAATGGCCCAGGTGACCAATAGCACCAGCAGATTTAAAAAGAACCAGACATTCACAGCTTCAGTTAACGTATAAATAATTAACGCCAGTCCGATTAACATGGACAAAACACTTTTAAGTAAGCCCTTGGGAACGAAGATCGGCGTTAAAAAGAAGGCGAAAGTCATGCTGAGTGGAATTAAAGAGTACAAAAATGCACGGTTGACATGGCCATTTTGCAGACAGAAGATAGCCGTCGGGATAGCGGCACCTGCCATAAAAGAAAAAGCCAGCATACCGTATACAGACTTTAAATTAAAGGCATGAATCTGCAGCAGCAGCAGGAAAGCCGAAATGAGCAGCAGTAGCTCGGCAACACGAGAATCAAGCCGGTTGCCTATGAACAGGATTGGCAGACCGGATAAAATAGTTAGGACCAAACCGGAAAATTTAAAGCTGTTTTGACTAAAACTTGCAAAAAATGCGAGTGCGATCATCACAGTATACAAGAGTATAAGCCAAGTGGTGCTATTTCTCACAAACAACTGGCTGATGTCCAGATTAATATCAGAATAATGCCACCAAGCCGTGTTAAAGGCCAATAAAGTCATTAACAGAGGAAATATTCTGCCCTTTAAGTGATTGCTTTTCACGGATGCTGGTATCATCGAACTTCTCGCAGCGGCATCTGTGTGGGCTAAATTTTTTTGCAAATTCTTCGAGTCCATCATTAGCAATTATAAATGAAATTCGCTACACTTTAATTAACATTAACAGTTAAACCTATTTTGAGTGCAGCTAGGGATACCACCCGATGATCTGCCGGCAACCTGCTTTGGTAAGGTGCCCCTGTGGTAAACGATAGGGTCTAGACAGGCCCTGCGGTCTGTTTTTGTTGGAAAGAGAATTTGAATAATGAGAAAATTTTTTACTAGCGAGTCGGTTGCCGTTGGGCATCCGGACAAAGTTGCTGACCAAATTGCCGATGCAATCTTAGATGAAGTCTTAAAGCAGGATCCGATGGCAAGAAGTGCGATTGAAGTCACGGTTTCAACAGGTAATGTGTCGATTTTCGGAGAATTATCGACCACGGCTTATGTCAATGTACGTGAGATCGCGACTCAAACGATCAAAAATATTGGTTACGTTGAACCAAAACTTGGGTTTACATATGATTCAGTCAATATTTCCAATCAAATCGTCGAACAATCAAAAGAAATTTCCAAAGCTGTTAGTCAAGCAGATGACGATCCTGATCAGCTCGGTGCTGGCGACCAGGGAATTATTTATGGTTATGCTGACAATGAGACTAGCGACTATATTCCTTTGGCTTTGCAGTTATCACATAAATTGATGAAACAATTAAAGATTGTCCGTCAAAAAGGTGGTCCTGCCAGTTACTTGCGTCCTGATGGCAAAGGCGAAGTTTCCGTTGAATACGGGGATGATGGCAAACCGAAACGCATTTCTGCGGTTGTCTTGTCAGCTCAGCATATTGAAGGTATCGAGCTTGAAGATTTACGTGCACGTATCACAGAGGATGTGATTGCGCCGATTCTACCTAATGAACTGGTCGATGAAAATACGAAATTCTTTATTAATCCTGCTGGACTTTGGTCTTTGGGCGGCCCTCAAGCCGATTCGGGTTTGACCGGACGTAAAATTATTGTCGATACCTATGGCGGTGCTGCCCATCATGGCGGTGGTGCCTTTTCTGGTAAAGATGCTACTAAAGTGGACCGTTCTGGTGCTTATTATGCCCGTTATGTTGCTAAAAATTTGGTTGCAGCCGGTTTGGCAGAACAAATTGAAATTCAAGTAGGCTATGCGATCGGTGTTGCTCAACCGGTCTCGATTAATCTTGATACCTTCGGCACCGAAAAAGTGCCATTGGATCAAATTTACGCAATTATTGATCAGTTGTTTGATTTTCGCCCACTAGCCATTATTAATCAGCTTGATTTGCGCCGGCCGATTTATTTGCAGACAGCAACGTTTGGTCACTTTGGGCGCTCAGACCTTGATTTGCCATGGGAAAAATTGGATCAGGTTGACAAAATCAAGGCTTTAATTGAAAAGTAAGCTATAATGGTAAGCAATTAGCAGTATTAGGTTTGAAAACATGGCAGGAAGCAGACGGTTATTGCGAGTCTGTATGTTCGATAATTGAACTCGGCTGAGGGTAGACTAATTAAAATATTGAGTGCGCGTCAGCGAATTCAGGTGGTACCGCGGAAAATCCGTCCTGTGATTATTTACAGGCGGATTTTTTTGTCTGGCATTTGAGAAAAGAGAGGAATTTATGAGCTACGATCACAAGACCATTGAAAAAAAGTGGCAAAACTATTGGGATGAACACAAGACCTTCAAAACGGCTCCGGAAAGTTCCGGCAAGAAAAAATATTATGTCATGAACATGTTTCCATATCCATCTGGACAAGGGCTGCATGTTGGTCATCCGGAATCTTATACAGCGACAGATATTATGGCGCGTTTCAAACGGATGCTGGGCTTTAACGTGCTTCAGCCAATGGGCTGGGATGCTTTTGGCCTGCCGGCTGAACAATACGCAATCAAGACTGGACACAACCCGGCCGATTTCACAAATGAAAATATCAAACATTTCAAAACGCAGATTAAATCGCTGGGTTTTTCATATGATTGGGATCGTGAAATCAATACAACCGATCCCGAATACTATAAATGGACTCAGTGGATTTTTGAACAGCTTTATAAAAAAGGCCTAGCATACGAAGACAAAGTCATGGTAAACTGGGCGCCTGATTTTCCGGGAGGCGGCAGCGTTGTTGCTAATGAGGAGGTCATTGACGGAAAGACAGAGCGTGGCGGTTATCCCGTTTACCGTGTTCCCATGCGGCAGTGGGTCTTAAGAATTACCAAATATGCTGATCGGCTTCTTAGTGATTTGGACGATTTGGACTGGCCCGAAGCGATCAAAGAACAGCAGCGTAATTGGATTGGCAAGTCGGTTGGTGCTTCGGTGTTTTTTAAGGTTCATGGTCACAAAAACACGCAAGTCGAAGTTTACACGACTCGGCCTGATACGCTTTTTGGCGCTACTTATATGGTTTTAGCTCCCGAACACCCGCTGGTTTCACAGATTACGACCAGTGCACAAAAGGACGCGGTTGCTGCCTACCAGGCTAAGATTGCCTCCAAGTCCGATTTGGAACGAACTGATTTGTCTAAAGAAAAAACTGGTGTCTTCACGGGTGCCTATGGGATTAATCCCATTAACGGAGAAAAATTACCAATTTGGATCGCTGATTACGTGCTCTCTAGTTATGGTACGGGTGCCATTATGGCTGTGCCGGCACATGATACGCGTGATTATGATTTTGCTAAAAAGTTTCAGCTGCCAATTAAAGCAGTCATTGCCGGTGGCGATATTGAAAAAGAAGCCTATACAGGGGATGGCCTGCATATCAATTCTGGTTTTTTAGATGGTTTGGACAAAAAAAGTGCCATTGCTAAAGCGATTGATTGGCTGCAGGAAAACAAAGCTGGTCATCGACAGGTTAATTACAAACTACGCGATTGGATTTTTTCGCGTCAGCGTTATTGGGGTGAGCCGATTCCTGTGATTCATTGGGAAGACGGCACTCAGACCTTGGTTCCCGAAGACCAGCTGCCTTTGCGTCTGCCGCATCTCAATCAAGAACAAATGAAGCCGTCCGGCAATGGCGAATCGCCATTAGCAAACGATACGGAATGGCTGAAAGTAACACGTGCAGACGGTGTTGTGGGCCGCCGGGAGACCAATACAATGCCGCAATGGGCCGGTTCTTCTTGGTATTTCTTGCGCTATATTGATCCGCATAATGATCAAGCACTAGCGGATCCGGAAAAACTGAAGTATTGGATGAATGTTGACCTTTACGTTGGTGGGGCCGAGCATGCTGTTTTGCATCTGCTGTATGCACGTTTTTGGCATAAATTCTTATATGATATCGGCGTTGTGCCAACTAAAGAACCATTCCAGAAATTAGTCAATCAGGGCATGATTCTTGGCGAAAATCATGAAAAAATGTCTAAGTCCAAGGGAAATGTTGTCAATCCTGATGATATTGTGGCTGAATATGGGGCTGATGCGTTACGTGTCTATGAGATGTTCATGGGACCATTAACACAATCCAAGCCTTGGAACACTGACAGCCTCGCCGGTATTCGCCGTTATCTGGATCGTGTTTGGCGTATTTTTACGGATGACGGAGAAGGTATTAATCCTGCGATTGTTGATGAAAATAATGGCAAACTGGACAAAATTTATAATCAAACGGTTAAAAAAGTAACTGACGATTACTCGGCAATGCATTTTAATACCGCGATTTCGCAAATGATGGTCTTTGTCAACGAATGTTTTAAAAATGATCAACTGCCTAAAAAATATATGGATGCCTTTTTACAATTGCTTAATCCAGTTGCACCGCACCTAACCGAAGAACTTTGGCAGCGAATGGGGCATAAGGCAACGATTACCTATGCTGCCTGGCCGGCCTACGACTCTTCGGCTTTAGCAGAGGAACAGATTGAAATGGCTGTGCAGATTAATGGGCGTGTTAGATCTAAAATTACGAGTCCAGTCAAAATATCGTCTCAGGAGTTAGCTGAACTGGCTCAAGCGGATCCGGAAGTTCAAAAACAATTAGCAGGTAAGCAGGTCGTTAAAGTGATTGCAATCCCTGGAAAGATAATTAATATCGTCGTGAAATAAACTAGCAGTCAAAGATTCTCAATGAGAATCTTTTTTATTTGTAATAATTTCTTATTAAGCGGTTACAGTTGCCTTTTTTGGGCTTTTTAGGTCAAAACTGCCTACGAAAAGTACGTATTTTTTGTTAGAAAAGCTGACATAATACTTGATTTTCGACTTTTGCTGCGCATATAATGACGCAATTTTATTTTCACTGTGATGGTGAAATTAGAAGCGGAGGAGAGATTATTAATGGCAAAAAAGAAAAAAATGTCGACTGGTGCTAAGGTCGGGATTACAGCCGTAGTTGCGGTTGTTGTCATTGGCGGTGTCGTTTATGGGGTGACGCGCAATGGCAAGTCAGCGACAGGAACGAACGTTATTAACGAATATCTTGGTGCCGATATGACGACACAGGATTTGTCGCAGATGACTGATAGTTATGCTTTTGAAGTCGCTGGAAACGCACAAGAAGGACTACTATCACGTAATCCTGACGGCAGTCCTAAAGCCGGCTTGGCCAAGACTTGGTCCCATTCAAAAGATGGTTTGACATGGACATTCCATTTGCGTCCGGGTTTGAAGTGGTCAAACGGTGATTCGCTGACTGCGCGTGATTTCGTTTATGCTTGGCGTCGTACGGTTAACCCTAAGACGGCCAGCCAGTACGCTTATATCTATTCTGGCATCAAGAATGCTGATGCGATCAATTCTGGTAAAAATAAAGACTTGAGTTCTTTGGGTATTACAGCTAAGGGTGCGACGACACTGGTCGTAACTTTGGAGCACCCAATGCCGCAGTTTGAAAACTTGATGGCCTTTCCAGTGTTCTTTGCTCAGGATCAAAAATTTGAAGCACCTTTGGGCAAGAAGGTCGGAACCAGTTCTGCTCGCCAAGTCTATAGCGGCCCGTACCGTTTTGTCGGTTGGAATGGTTCCAATAAGAGCTTTAAGTTAGTTCCAAACAAAAACTACTGGAATGCTAAAGCGGTTAAAAATGATGGTGTTAACTATCGTGTTATTACTGATCCAACGGCTTCTTTGGCTCTTTACAACAAAGGTTCGCTGGACTCAGTTACTTTGAGCACACCCGAACAGATCAGAAAGTACAAGAATTCTAAAGCGCTGCAGGTTATCCCTCAATCTGGTTTGAACTATATCGAGTACAACCAGACTGGCAGAGTTAAAGCACTGACCAACTTGAAGATTCGTCAGGCTCTGAATTTGGCGACAGACCGCAGCGGTATTGCTGACTCTATTTCCGAAGGTCTGGATACAGCCGCAACTGGTATCACACCAGCAGGGTTAGCACGTACAGATACAGGCGCAGACTTTGCCAAGACCGCTGCCAAGGGTACTAACTACACGTATAACGTCTCTAAAGCCAAGAAACTGTTTGCGCAAGGCATGAAAGAATTAGGCTTAACAAGCGTTACGCTGACGATCGAAGCTACTTCTGATTCTGCAGTCGCAAAGCCAAGTTTGGATACGATTCAGCAAGCATGGCAGCAGTTGCCTGGCTTGACCGTCAAAGAAAAGCTCGTGCCATTTAAACAGCGTCTGCAAGACCAGACAAACCACAACTTTGATGTGATGCTAGCTGCTTGGTATGCCGATTATGCTGAAGCCCAGACATTCTTGAATTTGTTTGTCACAGGCGGACCAAATAATGATGGCGGCTGGTCAAACAAACAATATGACCAGACAATCACCAATGCATCTGCTAAATATGCTTTGAATAACAAGAAGCGGATTGCAAACGAAGTCGAGTCTGAAAAGATTCTGTATGATCAGGCCGCTGTTAACCCTGTTTACTGGGTCAACTCAGCTCAGCTTCACAACCCGAAGGTTAAAGGCATTCACTTCTTCTCATCGGGTGCCAGTTACTACTACATGGACGCTCATCGGACAAAGTAAAAAATTTCTCAATCCTTGTTGTATCGGCTTCTATTCTCCTAAATTGTTAAATCTTGACAATTCGTGACTTGATTTTTTAGCAAAATAGCGCATATAATAATGCAATTTTATTTTCACTTTTAAGGGAAGATAAAATTTTGAAAGGGAGAGAGTAAATTTAATGGCAAAAAAGAAAAAATGGTCAACAGGTAAGAAGGCTGTCGTCACTGCAGTCGTTGCCGTTGTCGTTATTGGCGGCGTTGTATATGGCGTGACACGCAATGGTAAATCATCAGCAAGTACGAATACTTTGAACGAGTATTTGCCCACTGATATGACGACGCAGGATTTGTCTCAGATGACAGATCAATATGCGTTTGAAGTTGCTGGTAACGTGCAGCAAGGTCTGCTTTCAAGAAAAGCTAATGGTGCTCCTGCAGCGGGTTTGGCAAAGACTTGGTCACACTCAAAAGACGGCTTGACTTGGACATTCAATCTGCGTAAGGGTCTAAAGTGGTCCAACGGTGATCCACTGACAGCATCCGACTTCGTATATGGATGGCGTCGCACGGTCAGCCCTAAGACGGCGAGCCAATATGCTTATATCTATTCAGGCATTAAGAATGCTGATGCGATCAATTCCGGCAAGAACAAGAATTTGAATTCATTGGGCATTAGAGCTGAAAATAGTACAACCTTGGTTGTGACTTTGGAACACCCAATGCCGCAGTTTGAAAACTTGATGGCCTTTCCAGTGTTCTTCGCTCAAGACAAGAAGTTTGTTGCACCATTGGGCAAGAAGGTCGGCACGAGTTCTGCTCGTCAAGTTTATAGCGGTCCTTATACTTTCGTTGGTTGGAATGGTTCCAACAAACGCTTTAAGTTGGTTCCGAACAAGAACTATTGGAATGCTAAAGCTGTTAAAAATGATGGTGTTGATTTCAGAGTTATCATGGATCCAACAGCTTCACTGGCGCTTTATAACAAAGGCCAGCTTGATCAGACAACACTCGGTACGCCTGAACAGATTAAGAAGTATCGGAACGCTAAGGACTTTAAGATTCAAAACCAGTCTCGGACAGATTACATCGAATATAACCAGACTGGTACTGTTAAAGCACTGACCAACTTGAAGATTCGTCAGGCTTTGAACTTGGCAACGGATCGCCGTTCCATTTCTCAAGCGATCTCTGAAGGTTTGGATACGGCTGCAACAGGTATGACGCCGGCAGGCTTGGCATTAACTGATACGAATGGCGATTTCGCTAAAGCAGCAGCAAAGTCAACCTCTTACACTTACAATATTGCAAGGGCACGCCGTTTGTTTGCCCAAGGAATGAAAGAACTTGGCATGTCCAAACTCACGTTGACTGTTGAAGCATCGGCTGATTCCTCGACTACCAAGCCGACCGTTGATACGATCCAACAATCATGGCAGCAGTTGCCAGGTTTAACGATTAAAGAAAAGTTCGTACCTTTCAAACAGCGTCTGCAGGATGCGATCAACCAGAACTTCGATGTTCTCTTAACCGCATGGGGTGCTGATTATGCTGAACCACAGACTTTCTTGAATATGTTTGTGACTGATGGCCCGAATAACGATGGCAAGTGGACTGATAAGGCTTACGACCAGACGATCCAAAATGCATCTGTCAAGTTTGCTTTGAATAACAAGAGTCGTATTTCAAACGAGATCAGATCAGAAAAGATTCTGTATGATCAGGCAGCTGTTAACCCTGTTGATTGGATGAACGCCGCAACGCTTTCTAAATCTAATGTGAAGGGTATTCAGTACTTCTCATCTGGTGCACCATATTATTTCTGGAATGCAAGTAAGGCTAAGTAACATTGTTTTTGAGAAAACCTCAAAGAGGTTTTCTCCTACATATTGAATTTAAAAAAGGGCGAAGGTATGGCAAGATACATCTTAAAGAGAATAGCAATGATGGTGGTAACTGTGTTTGTGGTTACGGCTCTAACGTTTATCATGATGCGTTGGATGCCGGGTTCCCCCTTTAATAACCCAAAGCTCTCAGCCTCTCAAATTGCTGCTTTAAGCCGGCAATATGGGTTGGATAAGCCTGTCCTGGTTCAGTTCTGGCAGTATCTGGTGAATGCGCTGCATTTTGACTTTGGTACTTCTTACATTAATACAGGGCAAAGTGTCTCGCTGATGATCGGCCAGCGTCTGCCGGTTTCGATGCAGCTAGGCTTTCAAGCTCTTATCATTGGCGTTCCTCTAGGCATGTACGTTGGTACTTGGCAAGCTATGAGAAAAAATACTGCTACAGATTATAGTCTCAGTGTTGTGACGTTGATTTTTACCGCGCTGCCAGATTTTCTGCTGGCGATGCTGCTGATGGTCTTCTTTGCGATTGATTTTCCTATTTTTCCGATTACCGGTTGGGATTCATGGATGTCCAGTGTACTGCCGACTCTCGCCCTCGGTATGGGCGTAATTGCCTTTGTTGCTCGTTTTACGCGTTCGCAGACATTAGAGACCCTAGATTCTGATCAAATCCAGTTGGCTTATGCTAAGGGACTTAATGAGGGGCAGGTGATTTTAAAGCATGCTATCCGAAATTCCTTGATTCCAGTACTAACACTACTGGGGCCTTTAACAGCTGGCCTGCTAACGGGTTCTGCTTTGATTGAGACAATTTATTCTGTCCCTGGTATTGGAAACCAATTTGTGGCTTCAATTTCTTCAAAGGATTATCCAGTTATCATGGGCACCACAATCGTCTATACGGTGATGCTTCAGGTGATGATTTTAATTGGCGATATTGCGACTGCGATTGCGGACCCGAGAATTCGTTTTGGAGGAAATAAGTAATGGCTGAGGAAAACTTCCAAGTTGTCGGTATCGAGGCTGGTGCTGATAATGAAAAAATTGAAAAACCATCATTGACTTTCTGGCAGGATGCATGGCGGCGTTTAAAAAAGAACAAGGCAGCCATTATTTCGATGTGGTTTCTGATTGTGATTTCTGTTTTTACGATTATTATGATTCCATTTTTGAGTCAGAACCAAGCCAATCGTTTTAATCCCAATGAAATTTCAATTTATAAAAATCTGCCGCCAAAGTCCGGTTTGCCGATTCCCGGTTGGCAGGGGAAACACGGTTCCGATGACCCTTACGAAGATCAAAATGTCCCTGCAGGACGCAATTTTATCTTAGGAACTGATCAGACTGGCCGCTCAATTGCAAAAAGAGTGATTGTCGGCATGCGTATTTCTTTGACGATTGCTTTGGTTTCGTCTTTGGGAGATTTAATCATTGGTGTTAGTTATGGTGTCTATTCAGCTTGGAAAGGTGGATGGGTCGATCTCGTTTTGCAGCGTATCATTGAAATTTTGAGTTCTGTACCTTTCATTGTTATTGTGACGCTGTTTACTTTGCTGTTGGGTGCCGGCATTTGGTCAGTTATTATTTCTTTGATTTTAAGCGGCTGGATCAATATGGCGCGTCAAATTCGTGCCCAAACTCTTTCGGTCAAGGAACAGGATTATGTTCTGGCCGCGACCGTGTTAGGCGAAAGGCCCTTCAAAATTGCCTTGAAACATATTATTCCCAATATCAGTTCGACGATCATCGTTCAGTTGATGATGACGATCCCACAGTCTATTACTTCTGAGGCGATTCTATCCGCTTTGGGTCTTGGTGTTCAACCACCAACATCTTCTTTGGGTTCCATGATTAATGATGCTCGAGATCAATTGCAGTACTATCCGTATCTTATTTTTATTCCTGGTACCGTATTAGTATTAATTTCTTTGGCTTTCTACCTATTTGGTGATGGTTTAAGAGACGCTTTTGATCCTAAAAGCAGTGAGGATTGATGATGCCAGAAAAACCGATATTACAAGTTAAAAATTTGTCTGTAGAATTTCATACCTATGCGGGGACGGTTCGGGCCATTCGTGACGTTTCCTTTGATTTATATCAGGGGCAGACGCTCGCGATTGTTGGTGAATCCGGGTCTGGAAAATCTGTTACTACACATACACTTATGGGCTTGAACGCTGGTAATGCAACAATTTCGGCAGGTAATATTTTCTATAAGGGAAAGGATTTGCTGAAGTTTGACGAAGACGAGTTTGAGGAACTGCGTGGCGGCGAAATTGCAATGATCTTTCAAGATCCGATGACCAGTTTGGATCCGACCATGAAGATTGGCAAACAGATTATGGAAGTTATCTTGCTGCATGACGAAAATGCCGATGATAAATTGGCTGCTGACCGTGCTTTGAAATTAATGGAACAGGTTGGTATTCCGAATGCATCTGAACATTTTGATGATTATCCCCACCAGTGGTCTGGCGGGATGCGTCAGCGTGCCGTCATTGCGATTGCCTTGGCCGGCAACCCAGACATTTTAATTGCCGATGAACCAACGACGGCCCTTGATGTCACGATTCAGGCACAGATTCTGCACTTAATGAAGGGCATTCAGTCTGAAATCGATTCTTCGATTATTTTTATTACGCATGATTTAGGCGTTGTTGCCGGCATGGCTGATAAGGTAGCCGTCATGTATGCAGGTAAAATCGTTGAATATGGCACCACACAGGAAATTTTCTATAATCCTCAGCATCCTTATACATGGGGGCTCTTGGACTCAATGCCGACGACAGATATTGAAACGGATGAGCTTTCTTCAATTCCTGGTACGCCTCCGGATCTGCTTGATCCGCCCAAGGGTGATGCTTTTGCGGCACGCAATAAGTATGCTTTGGACATTGATTATGAGGAAGAACCACCGTTTTTCCAAATCAGCGATACGCATTATGCAGCTACCTGGCTGCTCGATAAGCGCGCGCCAAAAGTGACCCCGCCAGCAGCCATTTTAAAACGTTGGGCCAAGTGGAAGAAAATTGCTGGGAAAGATAATTTCCCTAAAATTTCTAAATTCGGTGTTCCCGGCAGGAAAAAAACAGCCAAAGAAACGGCTAGCCCAAAGCCTGGTGCTGAATTAGCCAGAAAGGATCAAGCATGACGGACAAAAAAATTCTCGAAGTCAAGAATTTAAAATTATCCTTCAATCCTGGAAAGGCCAATGAAGTCAAGGCGATTGATAATGTCAGTTTTGATATTTATGAAGGTGAAGTTTTTGGATTAGTTGGTGAGTCTGGATCAGGGAAGACAACAATCGGACGCACTATCCTGAAATTGTATACACCACAAAGTGGTGAAATTAAGTTCGAGGGACACGATGTCTTAAAACAATCTTCGGCTGAAGCCAAAACTTTTCGTAAAGATGCGCAAATGATTTTCCAGGACCCGCAAGCGAGTCTGAACGGCAGAATGAAAGTGAAAGATATCATTGCCGAGGGTATCGACATTCATCATTTAGCTAAAGACAAAGCGGATCGAGACGCTCAAGTAGAACGGTTGTTAAAATTAGTTGGATTAAACGAGGATCATGCCAGCCGCTATCCTTATGAGTTTTCTGGCGGGCAGCGTCAAAGAATCGGCATTGCAAGGGCTTTGGCTGTGCGGCCGAAGTTCATCATTGCTGATGAGCCGATTTCTGCTCTGGATGTTTCGATTCAAGCCCAAGTGGTGAATTTGATGAAGAAACTCCAAAAGGAAGAAAAGCTCACTTATTTGTTTATTGCACATGATTTATCGATGGTGAAGTATATTTCCGATAGGATTGCAGTCATGCACTGGGGTAAAATATTGGAAATTGGAACATCTGATGAAGTTTATGGGCATCCGATCCATCCCTATACAAAAAGTCTCCTTAGTGCGATTCCAATTCCGGATCCTGAGGTTGAGTTAGCTAGGCAGCCGATTGACTACGATCCGGTAATGGAGACTGATGGGAAGCCGCGCACAATGCATGAGATCCATCCTGGACATTTTGTTTTGTCGACTGATGAAGAAGCAGCTGAGTTTTCTAAAGACTAACTGCTTTTTTATTGCACTTCTTTAGTAGAATGGAAACAGCTGTTCTTTTGGAAAATATGGAAAAACAATCACATGAGTCTTCAACACCTCATGCTGGCAATTTAGAAAAACAATTGGTTGCGGGGTCGGCTTGGCTGAGTTTTGGCAATTTGTTTTCGCGTATCTTAGGTGCGCTGTATATCATTCCTTGGACAATGATTATCGGCCGATATTCTACAGAGGCTAATGGCTTGTTTAATATGGGCTATACGATCTATGCACTCTTTTTGATGATCTCGACAGCCGGAATTCCGACAGCAATCAGCAATTTAGTGGCGCACTACAACGCCATTTCAGAAGCGCAAACATCTTTAAGGCTGCTTTGGCAAGGCTTAAAAGTGGCACTGCTGACAGGTATTCTGTCAGCTTTGATTTTGGGTTTTTTGGCGCCGATCCTAGCTGCTGGGCATCAATCTTTGGCACCGGTATTATGGTCTTTGGTTCCGGCTGTGTTTGTTTTTCCGATTATGTCCATGTTCCGCGGCTTTTTTCAAGGGAATCAAATGATGAAGGAGTCCGCTATTAGCCAGATTATCGAGCAGTTAGCCCGGATTGTTTATATGCTGGTTGGCACTTTTGCTGTCATGCGCGTGAACGCTGACAACTGGCGAGGGGCTGTGATACAGTCTACGTTCGCCGCCTTTGTGGGCGCTTTGCTGGGGCTCTTATATCTTTTATATGCTTTTTCACTTCACCGCAACCAATTTATTTTGCAGGCCAAGCAGTCGCTTAAAAAGATTCACATTAAGGCTGGCAGGCTGATCCTACATATTCTCAAACAATCGATTCCCTTTGTTATTGTGGCTTCGGCGGTCACTTTTTATCAATTAATTGATCAATATACTTTTTTTGTAGCTATGAACCGTTTCTTCAGCTTTTCTGACCAAGAATTAATTGTGCAGTTTGCACGTTTTAATGCGAATGCGAATAAACTGGTGCTGATCATTGTGCCCATCGCTGGGGCAATTGCTGAAACAAGTCTGCCTATGCTTTCTAATGCTTATGCCAATCGGGATGTGCCGAGCGTTCGCAAACAGATCAAAAATATTTATCGCTTGTTTTATGTCGCGATGTTTCTCAGTGCCTTTGGTCTTTATGCCGTAGCATTGCCTATGTATACTCTTTTTTACGGAACGAGCGACCCAAATCTACAAGCGGGGGTCGGCCTTTTGCGAGTGAATGCCGTCGTTGCGATTTTTTATGGTTTTTTTACAGTTCTTGCTTTTATTATCCAAGGCTTGAATCATTCTAGAATAGCGGTGAGGTCGCTGCTTTACGGCCTTATTTTGAAGATTGCTTTCCAATTGCCGATGATCTTTTTGCTGCAGGCTACTGGCGCAATGCTAAGTACTTTAATTGGTTTTGTTTTCAGCTGCTGTTATTTGTCTTTGACTATCAAACGATTTTATCAGGTTGATGTCACAGACACACAGGATGATTTATTCAAAACAGTTCTCATTGCGATAGCAGTTTTGGTTACTGCTTGGCTAGTTGTTGCGGGACTTGAGAGTTTTCTCCCACTGACCAGATTCGCTCAGATCATTATTCTGATTCCATCGGTTGGAGCAGGCGGCGCAGTTGGTATCTGGCTGCTGGTCAAATTAAAAGTTGCCGATGATTTATTACAGCGTTTTATCCCGGCACGTTTTTTTAAAGAAAGGAATTAACTTGATATGACTAATTGGAAAGAAGCCGTGCAGGCCAATCAGACTCAACTGATTGCTGATTTAAAAGACTTGATTGCTGTTGTTTCTGTCAGAGATGACAGTCGGGCAGCCGATGGTGCACCATTAGGTCCTGGACCGCGTGACGGCCTGCTTAAATTTGGCGAGTTTGCAAAACGTGATGGTTTTGAATTTCATAATTTGGCTAATTTGGTCGGGTATGTTGAATACGCACCTGAATCGGCTGACGATCAATATATTGCACTTTTGGCCCATGTTGATGAAATGCCTGCCGGAGACGGCTGGACAACGGATGCTTTCACTGCTGTAGAAAAGCAGGGCCGCCTCTATGGCCGCGGCAGTTCAGATGATAAAGGCCCAGCTTTGGCTGCCTATCACGCGCTAAAAACAGTTCGCGACCTTGCATTGCCTCTCAAACATAAAGTCCGCTTTATTTTGGGCACTGACGAAGAAAACGACTGGGCCTGCATGGATTATTATTTTAAGCACGAACCAGCGCCTTTGCTAGATTTTTCGCCCGATGCTGAGTTTCCAATCATTAATGGTGAAAAAGGGCTGGCACAGTATGAAATTCATTTTCAAGGCAGTAATGCTGGAGACGTTCGTCTGCTAAAGTTTCAGGCCGGTGAACGGACAAATATGGTACCTGGAAAGGCGATTGCGACTATTCAGACCGCAGCCCCATCAAAAGTATCGCAGGATTTTCAAATTTTCTTATCACAGCACGCTGTCTTGAGCGGACAAGCTGCTATTGACGGGCAGCAGATCAGTTTGACGGTTAATGGTAAGCAGGCACACGGTGCTTGGCCTGAAGATGGTGAAAACGCCGGTACTTATCTAGCAGATTTCTTAAGCCAATATAGTTTCAAAGAAAGTGCTGCTGCTTTTTTGTCTTATCTAGGCGGTATTGCCCATCAAGATCCAAAGGGCAGCCAATTAGGTATTGCGTCTCATGATGATTTGATGGGTGATTTATCGATGAATGTCGGCATTATGCGTTTTCAGCAAGATGCCGACAGTTACATCAATCTCAATGTCCGTTTTCCAAAAAGCACCAGCAATGCGGCGATTTTGAAAGGACTCAATTCGACTCGGCCCGTGGGCATTTCGGCAGAATTTGCCAATAAGGGTTTTGCTCAAGCGCCGCATTATGTACCTGCTGATGATCCAATGGTTAAAAGCCTGCTGCGTATTTATGAAGAACAGACGGGTCAAAAAGGACACGAACAGGTAATCGGCGGTGGTACATACGGCCGTTTGATGAAACGTGGCGTCGGTTACGGTGCTCTGTTTCCGCAAAGAGAATCGACCATGCACCAAGCGAACGAGTATATTGAAATAGATGATTTAAAACTGGCTGATTCGATTTATGCGCAAGCCATTTATGAGTTGGCTAACCTGGATTAAGGAGAGAACATGTTATTTGAGATTTTAAAAGCGATTATTTTAGGAATCGTTGAAGGTGTCACAGAGTTTTTGCCGATTTCTTCGACTGGCCATTTAATTCTCGTTGATGAATTTGTGAAGCTTTCTTCTGATAAAGCTTTCACCACGACTTTTGAATATGTGATTCAGTTAGGTGCCATTATTGCGGTTGTTCTGCTTTATTGGCGTCGACTCTGGCCGTTTGGAAGCGATAAGACTGAAAAACAGCGTTTTAATATCTGGGCAACTTGGGTCAAAGTGGTCGTGGGTGTGATTCCTTCGGTTGTTATTGGTTTTTTGCTGAATGACTGGATGGATCAGCATTTGATGACTTGGCAAGTTGTTTCGGCAGCTCTGATTTTTTATGGTATTGCCTTTATTCTGATTGAAAATTTCCAAAAGAATCGCAAGCCGCGTGTTAGCACTGTTGGGCATTTAACATTAGGCGACGTCATCAAGATTGGTTTGTTTCAGGTACTAAGTATCATACCAGGTACTTCGCGTTCCGGGGCCACGATATTAGGGGGCTTGTCTATCGGTGTTTCTCGTGAGGCGGCGGCGGAATTTTCTTTCTTTCTATCAATTCCAACAATGTTAGGTGTTTCAGTTCTGAAGATTGGCTCTTATCTGCATGATCATGGTATGTTTTCTGGTGAACAAATTGCTGTATTGCTTATAGGCATGGTTGTGTCATTTGTCATCGCCTACGTAGTCATTAAATGGTTGCTGAAATTCATTCAAACGCATGATTTTAAGGCATTTGGCTGGTACCGAATCATATTGGGCGTCGTGGTGGTTATTTTCGGTTTTCTGGGTGTTATTCACTAAAGCATTTTTATTGAAAATTAATCAGCAATTAAAAAACAGCCTTAACAGGCTGTTTTTGTTTAGGCAATTTTTATACTCGCGCCGTGATTCCCACCGCGAATTTCTGCTAATTTATCATCGATCATTGAAAGAACGACTTCTTGATTCTTTGGGTCTTCTAAGTTCCAGCGCTGGAGATCAACGCGCATTTTTGGTGACTTATCGAAATCATCAAACCATTGTTTATAGGCAGCCCACATTTTGTGGTAGTAATCGCGCAAAGACGGATTGTTTTCGAATTGCTCGTAAGGGCGTGCACGTTTTTTAATACGATACAAAATTGTGTCGAAATCTGTGTCGGCATAAACCATTAAATCCGGCGCTTTCTTTTTTAATCCCTGCAATTCGGACATCATATTGTCTAGCAGCTCATTGTAAACAGACATTTCCTGATCAGAAATATTGCCATCTAAATGATTTTGCTCGGTGAATAGGGCATCTTCGTAAATAGAACGATCTAAGACATTGTTATCATCCGCTAAGGCGGACTTAATCATACTAAAGCGCCGATTCAAAAAATAAATCTGTAAAAGAAAACCGTATTGTTTCGGATCGGAATAATAAAGAGGCAGCACGGGGTTGTCAGCCACCGGTTCGTAAAAAGGCTTTGTGCCCAAATGGTCGGAAATCAATTTTGTTAAAGTCGTTTTTCCAACACCAATCATCCCTGCTGTTATTATCACCATATCTCCCCGCTTTCAGTTTTTTCTTATTTAATTTATCATCTAGGCGAACATAAAAGGGTGGATAAGTCTGTGGATTTATCCACGCACTTAATTTTGCAATATACAAAAAGCGCTATAACAGCGCTTGAAAAATGTTACAAGTTTTATACAGTGTTTATGCCTTGTTCGCACCTTGATTGCTTTTCTTCAATTCATTACGAATTTCAGTTAGCAGCTTTAATTGGGGATCTTCTTTGACAGCTTCTTTAGTATTTTTCTTGAAGAACTTGTTGATTGCTTTAATGATCAAGAAAATCACAAGTCCAACAATGACAAAATTAATAATGTCGTTCAGTACCTGGCCATATCTGAACACAGCAGAACCGATCGAAAACTTCAAAGCAGACAGGTCAACAGCGCCAGAAAAAATCGCGATAATCGGTCCAATTAAATTATCTACAATCGATTTAACAATTGCAGTAAAAGCGGCTCCCATAACAACGCCAACCGCTAAATCGATTGCATTGCCGCGAATAATGAACTCTTTAAACTCTTTTAACATCGATTTCTCCTAAAAAATTAAATTTACTTGAAAATCATAGCAAAAAAATTGAATTTTTGTCCTTTTTTTTGCGATAATAAGGAAGTCGCGTATTAATGCCCCGATGGCGGAATTGGCAGACGCGCAGCGTTCAGGTCGCTGTGAGAGCAATCTCGTGCAGGTTCGACTCCTGTTCGGGGCATACATCGACAAACGCTGTATTGATGAAAATTAATACAGTGTTTTTTTTACTTATAATTGCACGAATATTGCTAGCACCGTATCTATCGGTGTTTTGCTGAATTGACTCATTATTTGTCGCTCTCATCGTCATCTGTGGGTGTAACATCTTTTGGTGCTTGCTCAGAACCGAAAGTCTCCTCATAATCAGTCGAGGAAGGTCGTTGATGGCGGGAAAAGTAGGCCCAAATGTAAATTACAAGACCAGTCATCACAAACAGCCACCATAAGCGCAGGACCAAAATAAGCAGGAAAATAATGATAGCTGCAGTATCAATATAGATGTTGTAGGGTTTAGCATATTTTTCAGAGAGAAAAAGAATCAGCAGCAGAATTAAAAAACTAATGATTATTGACATTTTTGTCCTCCTTATTAAGGATACATGGTCGTTGCGTTCAGTGCTTAACTTTCAGTTTATGCTGTCTTAATCTTCTTTTAATCTGCCGCATGAATAATCAAAAGTGTTCCAAGGGCGGATTGCAATTTAATCGCTCTTGGAACAACCCTCCCTTTAAAATATTGAATCCCCCTGAAACAAGCTGAAAAAACTTTCTTAAAAATATATAAATTTTAATCCCAAATCAAAGCAGCGATGAAACGCTGTTTTTTTATGTGTCGATTAACTTCTTTTTTTCAGAGGTCAACAGTCCTAAGGGTGTTCTTTAGCGGTCAAGATTGTATAATGGCATTAACTGTATTGGAGGTTTTTATGGCAGAAGTTGAAAGTTTTACATTGGATCATACAAAAGTCAAAGCACCATATGTGCGTTTGATCACTGAAGAAAAAGGACCAAATGGCGGTACGGTTGCCAATTATGATTTGCGCTTGGTACAGCCAAATGAAACAGCTATTGAAACAGCTGGTATCCACACTTTGGAACACTTATTTGCTGATTTAATGCGTAACCGCTTGGACGGCATTATTGATATTTCACCCTTTGGCTGCCGCACGGGATTTCATATGATTTCCTGGTACACTTATTCGACCGAAGAGGTAGCTAAAGCACTTAAATCGACGCTTCAGGAAATTGTCGATAAGATCAAGTTTTCTGATATTCAAGGCGTTAGTGCTAAGACCTGCGGCAATTACAAGGATCATTCGCTGCATAGCGCCAAAGAATGGTCTAAGATCATTTTGAGTCAAGGCATTTCCTCTGATCCCTTTGTTAGAAAAGTTGTTTAAGATAAATGCCAGCCCTGTCGATGTACGGGGCTTTATTTTGTCTTATTTTTAGCTTGTTTTTGCAAGCGATGTAGTTTTGAAACGAGTTCTGGTACACCATATTTTTCAATCGAGTCCGCGTACTTGAGCATACAGGCCTCTTGAGAAAAATCCGGGAAGTAGTTGCTCTTTAAGTCCTGATCCGGATAACGATTTGCAAATAGCTCGATCAGATTATAATAAGCAATCTGTTTAGCTGGATCAGAGGCATCGTAAACAACTTTTCCTATTGAATTGATAATTTTTGCACCCATAATCTAGTTCCATTGTAAAAAGCCTATATTGAAAAAGAGTTAAAGGCAGGTTACTCAAACGTGAAAAAATTCGCCATTTTGCCTTGATTTTGTCATATGCTGAGGGAACAGGGATTTTTTGCAATATAAATGTAAATTGCTTAACAAAGGCTGTAAGTGCTAGAATTACAACTGTTTTTCACAAACTTTTATATCACGGAGAAAATGGAGATCAACTTTTGTTTGCAATCATAATTGGACTATCTATCGGTGTCGGCCTGCCCATCCAGACCGCAATTAATTCACGTCTCAGGGCTTTACTAGCATCACCACTACTTTCGTCAATGATTTCATTTACTATTGGGGCGGCATTTTTACTGATTGTCAGCTGGCTTGTCTCAGGGGCTATCGGTATTAATTTATCTCTAGCGGCTAACCAGCCATTTTGGATTTGGACCGGCGGCATTTTTGGCGTTATTTTCCTGACTGGCAACATTCTATTGTTTCCGAAATTGGGCAGTGTCCAGACTGTCATCATGCCGATTGTCGGACAGATTATCATGAGTATGCTGATCGATAATTTTGGCTGGTTTTTTTCGCCTAAACATACTTTAGGTTTTTTACGGGTCGTTGGTGCACTTTTATTGCTTGCCGGCGTTTTTCTAGCTGTGGCGGCGCGGGATTTGCTTGCCAGCAGAAAGGCAACCGACCTGCAGCAGGACAGATTGCCATCCAGTGAACGCTTGTTGCGGTGGCTTTGGCGGGTTAGCGGGATTGTTATTGGCATGTTCAGTGCCACCCAAACAGCCATAAACGGCCACCTGGGAATTATTTTGCATTCTCCAATAAAATCAGCACTAGTCTCTTTTGTTGTCGGTACAGTGGTACTTTGGCTGCTTGTACTGATTGTTGAGCATGGCTATCATTTGTCTGCTGCCGGTCATAAAAAAGCACCCTGGTGGATTTGGATCGGCGGCTTGGTCGGTGCTTTATTTGTCTTGGGAAACGCCTATCTGGTACCTTTGATCGGGACCGGCCTGACTGTGGTTGTGGTATTGTTGGGGCAGATTGCCGGCAGCATGCTTGTCGATCAATTCGGCTGGTTTGGCGCCAAGAAAAATCCGGTTGACTTGGCACAAATTGCTGGTATCGTTTTGATGATTGCCGGTGTCGCTTTGATTAAGCTTTTTTAGGAAATGGCGTAGGATGAATTCTGAGGTTGGATAGGTAAGGGACTGGATTTGATCATTATATTATTTAGAGAAAGCATGGAGCTGATCATTTTTATGCTGTTCGGCTTCTTGCTTCTCAAACTTGGGTGGATTAAAAAAATACATATTAATGGATTATCAGGCTTGCTGACGAAATTATCTCTGCCATGCGCAATACTCATGAGCTGTCAGATGCCCTTTAGTTGGCAAACGGCACAGATCATTGGCGAGTCGGCCGTTATTAGCTTGCTGTTTATGATTGTGACACTATTGTTAGCGTTGCTGATGCCGAAAATTTTCAGAATCAAAGCTGATCTGAAAAATATTTGGGTTGGATGCTGTACTTTTTCAAATATTCTGTTTATCGGTATCCCGATTATTGGCAGTTTGTACGGGCATGTGGGCCTGATTGTGTTGGTGACCTATAACGCGTTTTCAAATCTATTTCTATTTTCTTTGGGTATCAAACTATATTCATCCGTCTCCAAGTTCGAGTGGCGGTCCTTCTTGCTGACACCGGCCATTGCGGCCTCCATCCTGGGATTTCTGCTCTTTTTTGCCCGTATCCGCATTGCATCCCCAATTAGCGATTCTCTGAGCAACTTAGGTAATATGACGGCACCGCTTTCGATGCTGATTACGGGCGCCTTATTTGCGCAAACAGATTTTAAGCACTTATTCAAACGACTCGATCTCTATGAGTTTTGCCTCACTCGTCTGGTGATTCTGCCCTTGGTACTTGTGCCGCTTTTAAAATTAGGCATCCAAAATCAAATTATTCTCGGTGTGATGGTGATTGCAGCTGCCATGCCGGCTGGTGCTATTAATACAGCTTTAGCCGAATTATATTCGGGACAGGGAAGGCGTGCTTCGGAATATGTCGTGAGTTCAACGCTGCTCAGTATGCTGACGATTCCGCTAGTCGCCTGGGTCAGTTTGTTTGCATAAAAAAAGCATCTCCGAAAATCATGTTGGATTTGGAAATGCTGTTCATGCGTTAGACTGCTTTAGCTTTAAGCAAAGCTTCGATATCAGGTACCATTTTCTCAGGATTTGTCTCTGGTGCATAGCGCTTAACGGGATTGCCTTGTGCATCGACCAAAAACTTCGTGAAATTCCACTTAATCATTTTGCCGGCCGGAGCTGGTGCATTGTCCTTAAGGAATGTAAAGAGTGGCAATGTGTTTTTTCCGTTAACTGAAATAATTTCGTGCATAGGAAAACTCACACCGTAAGTTGTTCGGCAGATCTGAGCTGCTTCTTGACTTGAGTCAACCTCTTGTTTGAATTGGTTGGAAGGGAAACCTAAGACCATCAAACCTTGATCCTTATATTTTTCGTAGATTGCTTCTAAATCATTGAACTGTGGTGCAAAGCCGCATTTTGTGGCCGTGTTGACAATGACGAGGATCTTGTCTTTATACTTATCGAGCTTGTAGGATTCGCCATTTTCTAACGTCACTTCATAATCGTAAATCGACATATATTCTCCTTTGAATCAATCCGATGGATTGATGGCGTCAATGATTGAATTTATTCAATACGCTGCGCTAAAGAATAGTTTACTACTTTGTGAATTTTTCTTTTTCACTCTGCAGGCAGAATTAATCGATGCCGATCAGCCGATCTTGCAGTTGCGCAAGTTCTTCTGAAATATAGACCGGATACTTATTGGGGTTGGATAGCCGCTTACTCTCTTCAGGAAGCTCTTTTAACGCTGCTTGACACGCGGCCTGAATTTCTTTGACGGTTGGGGAAGTATAAACGGGTTTTCCTTGGTCAAAGATAGTTGTTTGCAACGCTTTGAAATCAAAATCGCGCAAGGAACTGTGCTGTCTAGTGTCTAGTGGATCAGCCGAACGGACTGAAATCTGACTATTGGCAGTTATTTCTTCATCTGCGAGTGTAATCACATCTGCAAAAGCCTCGTGAGTCTGTTTGTTGTATAAGCGATAAACTTTTTTTAAGCCCGGCAGCGTTACTTTTTCGCGGCTGTCGCTAATCTTGATCTTTGGAACCAGATGGCCATCATGGACAACCGCGACTAATTTATAGACACCGCTTAATACTGGATCGCTGGCGCTCGTAATCAGTTTTTCACCAATACCGAAGTTATCAATCGGTGCTTTTTCGTTTAACAGCAGGGACTGAATGGTTGTCTCGTCTAAGGCGTTGGAGGCTGTGATCTTGGCTTTTTTAAAACCCGCATCATCTAATTTTTGTCTGGCTATTTTAGCTAAATGGGCAATGTCGCCGGAATCTATGCGAATACCAATCGGTTGGTGGCCTTGCTTGACTAGATCACCAAAGACTTTAATGGCATTCGGCACACCGGAATTGATGACATCATAGGTATCTACGAGTAGGGCACAATTGTCCGGATAAAGTTCAGCCCATTTTTCAAAAGCAGCTAATTCGCTAGGAAAGGCTTCGATCCAGCTGTGAGCCATCGTGCCGGCTGATGGTACATCAAATAACTTAGCTGTCAGCAGGTTGGAGGTGCTGGCACAGCCGCCAATAATGGCTGCCCTGGCGCCATAAGTCGCAGACATTGGTCCTTGAGCCCGACGTGCACCGAATTCCATGATGGGACGGCCTTGAGCTGCATAAGTTATTCGACGCGCTTTGGTTGCGATCAGTGATTCATGGTTAATGATGCTTAATAAGAGTGTTTCAAAAAGCTGAACCTGGATCAGCGGGCCTCTGACCGTCAGAATCGGTTCTCTTGGAAAAATTGGTGTGCCTTCGGGAACGGCAGACATTTCGCCGCTAAAATGGAAATCTTTCAGAAATGACAGAAATTCCTCAGTGAAGAGATGCAAGCTGTCCAGATACGTCAGATCTGTTTCGTCAAAATGAAAATCGGCGACCGCGTCGATCACTTGTGCCAATCCGGCCGTCACGACAAAACTACCATTATCCGGTACGCGGCGATAAAAGATATCGAAAATGCCTTCTTCATCGGGAATTGTCTGCTGATAGCCGTTAGCCATCGATAATTCATAAAGATCAGTAACCATTGACAAATTCATATAATTAGCCTCTTTCACAAGTTATTTGATTCAAGTAATAATATATTATAAGTTGCTTCACAGATTCAAAATTTTTAAAACTTATAAAAAAGCATACCGGCGATTAAGAGTCGTGGCATGCTTGTTTGAAAAATTAATAAACAGGACCGTAATATGGCTGGTAAACAACATTATTAAAATCGAAATCTTTCAGCTGGCTGATTGTGATGACTTTCGTGACACCCATTGCCGGCATCAGATTAACGGCTTCATTTTCGCCATCCGGCACCACAAGAACAACTGCTTTATGGATGGCATAGGCGTAACCCAATTCCCAAGCAATACCTTCGTCAGCTTCATTGGGCAGATACATTGCGACAACCAAGTCGCTGGTATTAATACCGTTGACATCACCGTTGAAAGTACCCATTTGCCATTCACTGTCGTTAAGCAGTTCTGGGTGTTCTGTCACTGACAATCCCTTATATTGATGATCTAAGGGGTAGTAGGACTGTGCCCAGTTAATTGACTCGTTTTCCTTGATCAGGCTGATGCCTTTGTTCATGTTCTCGACTTGTGTGTCGGTGAACCAAGAACAGGCGAAATAAACTTTTTTCATGCAGATAACCCTTTCGTTTCAAGTTTGCAAATTTTATTATACTACCCGGCTAGCGGCCTTTGAGGTGATTTTATGAATTGGATAAAGCTTTACTGAGGAAAATCACCAAATAACGCGTCTCGCTGGCAAGATCAATTTTGCTGCTGGGGAATAACATCATCCTAATTGCAACCGTAAAGATACTGGCAGCGATCAGCGAAAGAATACGATGCGCCGGCCAATCGACGAGCTGTTTTTTTGCTTGCAGGATACGTATTGGTTTTTCAGCCTGAACAATAATTGTATCGATGAATTTTTCTTTTAACAGCGCAAGCATCTGCGGATCAGTTAATACTTGTGTGAATATAATTTTCAATACTTTGTGGTTTGCCTGAATGAAGGTGAGGCGGTCTAAGACTACAATATTGAGAAGCTGTTCTAGGTCATCGTAATCGCGATTTAAATTTTGGCCGGCAAATTCTTGGACTGCTCGAGGGAAAACTTCTGTCAGAATCGGTGTCAGCACTGCTGCTAATAAATCTTGCTTGCTTTTAAAACGCCGATAGACAGTACCTTGGGCAACGTGAGCCTTCGCTGCAATTTCGGCAGTGCTGGTTTTATCAAAACCTTTTTCGGCAAACAAATCCAAGCTGGCTTTAAGAATCTGCTGCTGTTTCTCCGGCAAATCCTGCATCTGCAGTAAGACTTGGTCGAAAATTGTTTGCAAATCGTTTTCCGGCATTTTAGACCCTCCGATAACGGCGCATGCCCACAATATTCAGAGCAATGAAGATAACGGCAAATAAGCAGAGAATAGCCAATGATTGCCAGATATCGCCTAACTGCCAATTTTTCTCGATGACATTTGTCAGTGCCGAAGCACCATAGTAAAGCGGCATAATATGGGCAATTGCTTGGAGCCAGCCAGCCATATGGTCGACGGGGATTAGACCGGAGAAGAAGACTTGCGGGACAACGATCAGTGGAATGAATTGAATCATCTGAAATTCACTGCTTGCAAATGTCGAAACAAAAATACCCATGGCCAAAGCAATCAGAGCCAGCAGCAAATCAATGAGAATGACCAGCCAGAGAGCACCGAGAATCTCGACTTTTAATACTGAAATGACATAAAACACAATGAGCAGCGTCTGCAGACAGGCGAAGAGGCCATAGCCGATCAGATAGCCGACAATAATTTGACTGCGGCGAATTGGTGTGGCCAGCAAACGATCCAATGTTCCTGAAGTTCTTTCAGTTAAAAGTGAAATACCTGAGATTAGAAAGACAAAAAAGAAAACGAAGAATCCCATAAAAACAGGTAAGAAGCTTTGAAAGAAAGTTGAATTGCGGCTTCCGTACAGATAATTGCTTTTGGTTTTGTATTGCTGGGGCGATGCTTGCTTAGTGGCGGACATTTTTCCAGGGAGAAGCTGGCTTTGAGCCTTGGCCTGCTGAATCAGTTTGGTTAGGTGGGCGACCAAAATTTTAGTATTGGCCACTTGCAAGGATTGTCTAACTACGGCAGTTTGCGAAAGATCACTATTTGAATAGGTCACAGTCAACTGATGACCGGATTGATTGATAAAGGCAGACAGGTTATTTTGTTTGATTAAATCCTTAACCGAACGTCCGCTGGCGTAATGGCGCAGCTTGATATTTTTATTCTGTACAGCTCTTAAAAGAGTCTTATCCAGATTTTCATAGCCTACTTGAGTTTGATTATCTGAATTCGTTTTAAACAAGAAAAACATGAGTGTCAATATGAACAAAGGTGCTAAAAACATTAAAGCGATCGTGCGTTTATCGTGACGCATTTCTAAAATGACGCGACTAACAATTGCCAACACTGCTTTCATTTCTGACTCTCCTTATTCTGTTCGCCTGCTGCCAAAAAGACGGCCTCGATGCTGTTGACGTGGTATAACTGCTTTAATTCCTGTGGTGTGCCGGCAGTGATGACGCGGCCTTCACGAATTAAAGCCAAATAATCACAGCGTTCGGCATCAGACATAATATGCGTCGTAATAATGATTGATTTGCCTTGCTTTTTCAGGTGATTTAATTCCTGCCAAATTTGCAGGCTCAATGCCGGATCAATACCTACAGTCGGTTCGTCTAAAATTAATAATTGCGGATCGGCTAATAAGGCAATTGCTAACGACAAACGGCGTTTCATACCACCGGAATAATTGCTGACACGCTTTTTTAAATCATGGGTGAGATTGACAATGCCGGCGGCGTAATCAATTGACTGTAACAATTCTTGTCCTTTCAAAGACAATAAACGGCCGAAGAAAAGCATGTTCTCCAAACCGCTCAAATTATTGTATAAAGCGTCTGATTGAGCCATGTAACCGATTTTTGCTAAAATAGGGCGATTTGGCATTGACTGACTCAGCACTTTGATTTGACCGGAATCAATGGCCGTCATACCCATAATCGCTTTGATTAAAGTCGTTTTGCCAGCACCTGAAGGGCCGATTAAGCCCATTAGCTGTCCCGGGTGTAGCTGGATGCCAGCATCTTTTAGTAAGACCTGACTTTTGATTGTTTTATAAACGTGGCTCGCGTCAACACTGATCATCTGTGTCATACTAATACTCACTTTCTTTGAAAATGTGAGTGACCACTCACTCACATAGAATTGTAGCACGAACAGATGACAATGCCAAAAATTAGACCAATCGTCAAACCAGTTGATTGTTTTCTCGGATAAGGGATGTTTACAGAGTAGGATTAAATATGTTTAGCAGGTCATTAAAAGGGAGAGATAGAATATCATGCCGGCAATTCACGTATTTTCGGAAATTGGCAAGCTAAAGCGCGTCATTGTGCATCGGCCAGGCCGGGAGGTCGAAAATTTGACTCCGGCAATCATGAAGAGACTGCTGTTTGATGATATTCCTTACCTGCCGATTGCACAAAAAGAACACGATGCATTGGTCGGAATTTTGCAGGAAAACGGTGCTGAGGTTCTATATCTGGAGCAGTTAACTAGTCAAGCCATTGCAGCTGGTCAAATTAAAGCAGCCTTCCTAGAAAAAAATCTTCAGGAGGCTGGTCAAGCTTCAGGAACGATTCACGACGCCTTAAAAGAATATCTGTTAAGTCTGGATACTGATCGCATGGTCAGTAAATTGATTGAGGGTGTTCGAAAAAATGAGCTGGACGTTAAAGCAAATGATTTAGTGAGTGCCGTTGATGACCCTGATTATCCCTTTTACATCGATCCGCTGCCGAGTATGTATTTCACGCGTGATCCGCAAGCGTCCATCGGTAAGGGGATCACAATTAACCGTATGACTTTTGCTGCACGCCAGCGCGAATCAATGTTTATGGAAACTGTCACCAAATATCATCCGAGTTTTGCTAAGAAGGACTTTTCAGTCTGGCGGAATCGTGATCATCAAACACATATCGAGGGTGGAGATGAACTCATTTTGTCAAACCATGTTCTTGCAATCGGTATTTCTCAAAGGACTTGTGCTGCGGCAATTCAAGATGTAGCCAAAAAATTGTTTATTAATAGCAGCCAATCACATTTCGATACTGTGATTGCCATCAAAATTCCAGAAAACCGCGCCATGATGCATCTAGATACGGTTTTAACAATGGTTAATTTTGACCAGTTTACGGTTCACCCCGGTATTTTAGATGCCGGCGGCAAAATAGACACCTGGACCATGCATCCAGCTGATAACGCACAGGGCTTAACGATTAGTTATAGCCAAGACTTGGAAAGTGTTTTAAAAAATGCCTTGGGAGTTTCAGAACTTGATTTGATTCCAACAGGGGCTGGTGATTTAATCACGGCACCGCGAGAACAGTGGACGGATGGCTCAAATACTTTAGCAATTGCACCAGGAATTGTGGTCACTTATGATCGCAATTATGTATCAAACGCACTTTTACAGCAGCATGGAATTAAAGTGATTGAGACAGCTTCGAGTGAATTATCTCGTGGTCGTGGCGGTCCGCGTTGTATGACGATGCCCTTGATCCGCGATGATATTTAATTATTAAAAAAAACGGCCCCATAAGGAGACCGTTTTTATTTTGCTTAATGGTTATTGACGAATTAAGCTTCAGCATACCAAGGATAATGGAATGACTGATCAAAAGGTTTGTCAACACGCTGATAAGTATGAGCACCAAAGTAGTCACGCTGAGCCTGCAAGAGGTTAGCTGGTAAAACTTCAGAACGGTAAGAATCAAAGTAAGTGATCGCTGCAGACATCGAAGGCACGGGAACACCAGCTTTAACGGCCAATGCAACGACGTCACGAACGGCATCCTGATACTTGTTGGCAATATCTTTGAAGTAATCATCCAAGAGCAAGTTGTCCAAGTCAGGCTTCTTGTCATAAGCATCCGTGATATTCTGCAAGAATGCAGCACGGATGATGCAGCCGGCACGCCAGATTTGAGCTAACTTACCATAATCAAAGTCCCAGTCGTACTGTTTAGCAGCAAAACGCAATTGTTCAAAGCCTTGCGCATAGGACATGATCTTTGAGAAGAACAGAGCCTTGCGGATTTCCTCGATCAATTCTTTTTTGTCAGCTGGCAGTTCGACCTTTTTGTCTGGGCCATTGAGAACTTTAGAGGCTGCGACACGTTCGTCTTTCATCATTGAGATGTAGCGAGCATAGACAGCTTCAGTGATAACAGATTGTGGTACTTGAACTTCTAGGGCATCGCCAGAAGACCAACGGCCCGTTCCTTTATTGTTACCACGATCCAGAATCATATCAACAATTGGCTTGCCGGATCCAAGATCATCTTTACGAGTCAAAATATCAGCAGTAATTTCAATCAAGTATGAATTCAATTCGCCTTTATTCCACTCTTTGAAAATATCAGCTGTTTCATCAACAGACAGACCAAGAACATGACGGAGAATGTTGTAGCTTTCGTCGATGATTTCCTCATCGCCGTATTCAATACCGTTATGTACCATCTTGACGTAATGTCCGGCACCATTTTCACCACAGAAGGTAACGCATGGCTTGCCATCTTGTGTGGCTTTAGCAGCAATTTGTTCGAAGATTGGGCGAACTAATTCATAGGCTTCTTTTTGTCCACCGGGCATCAACGATGGTCCCTGCAGAGCGCCAAGTTCACCACCGGAAACACCAGTTCCGATAAAGTTAATTCCTGAATCTGCTAAACGTGCATTTCTTGCGATTGTATCTTTGAAGAAAGTATTTCCGCCATCAATCAAGATGTCACCCTTATCCAAAATTGGGATCAATTCATCGATAACAGCATCAGTACCAGCGCCAGCCTTAACCATTAACATGATTCGACGTGGTTTTGCGATTGATTTAACGAAATCTTCAATCGTGTAAGAAGGGATTAATTTCTTTTCTGAATGCTTTGCCATAACATCGTCCGTTTTTGCGCGGGAACGATTAAAAATAGCTACGGTATAACCGCGGCTTTCAACATTTAATGCCAGGTTGCGGCCCATTACGGCCATCCCAACAACACCAAAATCTGCTTGAGTCATAAAATTCCTTTCAATTTAGAAATTGTGAAAATTTTTTGATAGCTTTTTCACAACTACGTTTTTAATTATATCTCAAAAAAAATACTAGGTCACAGAGATTATGAATCTTCGATCAGAATCCCTCAGCATCAGGCAATTAGAAGGCACCGCCTCCGCCTCCGCCTCCTCCGCCGGAAAATCCGCCGCCAGATGAGAAGCCGCCTCCGCCACCGGTCCAGTTGCCGCCATTTGAGATATTACTCGGTGTTGGTGCTGAGCTGCTGACGAAATTATTATCAACTTGCCACATTGGGAAATAATAGTAGGCAAATAACAGCGGTGTCACTGACGACTTGATTTCGTCGGCAGCTAAATTGCTTCGAAGGTATTTGGCTACTCGCTCGGCCTCATCGAAAACCACCGCATAAGCTAGGATGCGGTCCCAGATAGCAACGTCTTGAATCTGCCTAGCATCAAAATGTCCGATATCGTGCAGCATCGTTTTAAATCCATCCCAGCGGTATTTTTCTTGGAAACCATCGCTTGTATAATACAAACTTGGTGCTTGTCGGAAAACAAGATAAATAGCTGCTGCAATTACGAGATAGGCTGCCACAAAGAGAAAGAAATAGGCACTTTGCAATATGAAGCCCGCAACTACCAAAGCCGTGATGCCTAAAAGTGAAGCTAGAATATAAAGAGCCTGTGCTGAATTCTGTCGACTCTTGGCCATATCTGTCTGTTCTGGATCGACAATCGAAAACTTATCTGCTTCCTGACTAATTTGATTAACGAAGCTTGGCAATTTGCGACGAATCTTTTTATTGACTTTAGATTGGGCATTTTTCAATTGGTTTGCATCAAAAGCTGCATTCTCTTCATCGAAAAAAGTAGCAAGAAGGGTGTCTTCAAATGGTTTTACGTCATTCTTATTGGCCAGATTGAAGAGAATATGTTTGGAGTTGAGTTTGCTGGCTGAGTTAATCTTGACATTTTTACGCGCGATCAAGTCCATGAAGGTTGCCGATAACAGTTTGCCCTTATCGTGATCACTTTTAGAAAAATCATCTGGTGAAAGCCGGGCAGCGATCACAGCTGGTCCAAGATCATTAGGAATGTCGAAATCATGTACGATTGGCCGGTCAACCCCGGCAGCAGCTTGGGCAAGTTTATAATCCTTTTTTAATCGTATATTGGTTCGGATGAGTTTAATTGCGGCCAACAGCAGCAGAACCGGTGCCAGAAGGAGACTCAAAGCCAATACGATGCCGCTTCTGACATGAGAACGAAAGGTAATGGCACTCTCTTGTTTAAGAATTTCTGAGGCGCGATTATTGTTTTTATGCAGAGGCGGAAGCTGTGTCACGGCCTTATTCCAGTAACTATGAATTTCCAGCCGTCTATTTGCAGGTATTAGGGGCGAGCTCACTAAAACACGGCCTTGCTTAGGCTTTACATCGACTCTGCCGTTCACACCAGCTGGTGTGTGGACCCAAGCTCTCAGTGTTTTTGCGCGGCCGGGTAACTGCACCTGCATTGAGAAGTTGCGAATATCAGCTTGCCAATTTGAGATAGGCAGCCAATTTAGTTCATCAATTTTTGAATTAGCGGCGATTAGGTTTGTAAAACGCCAAGCCAGACGTACACGGATTTCCTGTCCTGGCAGAACGTGATCAAAAAGCTTGACCTGCAGAGATTTTGCCGCTGCTGATCCCGCTTGTGCACCGTCAGGGTTGCTAATCAGCTGGGCATAGAAAGGATCCTGCTCGAATCCGCTGCTCTTGCCATCGATGGTCCAATAGCCGTTAGCAGGATGTAATGCCTGCCAGCTACTATTTGAGGCATTGAAGACTTCGAGAGAAATTAAGGTGATGGAAAAACCTTTTTCATTTTTCGCATTGGCCAATTGATTAATAAAGACGCCATTATGCTCGCCATCAAAACGATAAGTCAGCTCTTGCGAAAAATCAGCAATATTATCATTTTTGTGGATAGCCAGCTTGGATTGATAGCGGCTAATCTCATAATCTGCTGCCGAAGCTTTGTGATTAACGAGAACACCAGACAAAAAAACCGTTGCGAAAACGGTCAATAACAACAACAGCTTTTGATAAATCGTTTTTTTAGTCATGATTTGAAATCAACTTTAGGAACTGCCTTTTCATTTTCAGGTGTTTGTAAAAGTTCAAAGGACTTGAAATTAAAGGATTGTGCAACCAGATTTGCTGGAAACTGCTGAATGCTGGTGTTGAAATTGGCTGACATCGAATTAAACAATTGTCTCGTATAAGAGATTTTATCTTCGGTGTTAGACAATTCATTCATGAGTTGCGTGAAGTTGCTGTTTGCTTTCAAATCGGGATAAGCTTCCGCAACGGCCATTAAGCGGCCCAAAGCATTTGTCAAACCATCAGAGGCTGACAATTTATCATTTAGACTGGCTTGCTGGTCTAAAGTAGCTTGGCTTAAATTTCGTGCACGGGTCACGTCTTCAAGAACAGTTTTTTCATGGGACGCGTAGCCCTTGACCGTTTCAACCAAGTTGGGAATTAAGTCGTTTCGCCGTTTTAACTGGACGTCAATCGCTGAGCTGGACTCAAGAACGTTATTTTTACCTTTTACAAGACCGTTGTATGTCAGGATCGTATAAAGGATGACCAGCAGCAAAAGTACCAGGATGACAATTAACCAAATAGGCATAAGAAAGAACCTCCTAACAATAATTTTAACATGTTATGCCAGTTTTTTGAGATAGGCAGATAAGCGGCTGATGGCCGTATCAAGGTCTTGATCGGCACCAGCACATGAAATGCGCACATAAGCTTTAGCAGTATCCGAGAAAATAGAGCCTGGAAATATCTGAACACCGGCTTTTTGTGCGAGCTCAACACAAAATGGAAAGGCGTCATCGCCGAATTTGTCTGGTATCTTAGCCCATACATAGAATGCGCCAGTCGGAATATCAGCTTGAAAACCAAGATCTGTCAATGCATGAGCGACTTTACTGACACGTGTTAGATAACGGCTTCTTGTTTTTATACCTGCATCCGGGTCCAAGGTCAGTGCTGCTGCTGCTGCCTCTTGAATCGGTGTCGCAACACAAGTGACAAGTGTATCCTGTATTTTTCTCATCGCTGTCATGACAGCGCCGTGTGCAATGACAAAACCTAAGCGGTAACCGGTCATTGAATGAGATTTGGAAAGACCCGTAATCAGGATGGTACGTTCAGGGATGATGGCATAAAGAGAATGGTGTGAGCCTTTAAAGGTCTGTTCAGCATAAATTTCATCACTGAGAACCCAAAGATTCAGTTTCTCAAATACATGTGCCAACGCAGTCAATTCATCCAAACTGTAACTAACGCCAGTCGGATTATTGGGGTAATTGACGATGATCGCGATGACTTTAATCCCTTGAGTGACAGCCTGATCATAAGTCTGCTGAATTAATTCCGGCGTTAACTTGAAATTGCTTGCGGCTGTGTCGACAGGTACTTTTTGGCCGCCAGCCAACAGAACTGAATTTGAATATTGTGAATATTCCGGTTCAACAATCATGACGCCATCGTGTGGATTCACAATAGCCATTAAAGCTAAGTTAATACTTTCAGCTGCACCGACTGTGACTAAAATATCATCCGGCCCTTGGATACCGCAAGCATATTTATCGTTGTAAAAATGGCAGGCAGCTTGACGCAAAGGCAGGATACCTTGGTCATCTGCATAGTGAGAATGATCGGCATCGATTGATTGCTTGAAGGCTTCTTTGGTTGTTTGGCCAACCGCAAAATCGGGGTCGCCAAAACCGAGGTCGATTAAATTCTTGACCGGTCCGACTTTATCCAAAAAATCCAGCATGGGATCGTGGGGAATACTCGCTACCAATCGGCTGAGTGGATTTAATTCATTAGACATAGTCAACACCTTCTTGAATATAATTTGTCATTCTCTGCAATGCTTCATCTAAGTCGGCATCCGAACTGGCATAAGAAATTCGGACATAGTTTTTTGCGTTTTTACTAAAGGCTTCTCCCGGTAATACAGCGACTTTTGCCTGATTGGCTAAACGGACTGCAAAATCATATCCATCATTTCCAAAAGCAGCTGGAATTTTTGCAAATACATAAAAAGCACCTTGCGGGTTGACTGGCTCAAAACCAAGTAGCTTTAACTGTTTAACCAAGCGGTCTCGTCGTTTTCTGTAAGCTTTTAATGCATATTCAGGCACATCTTCGCCAACTGTCAAAGCTGCAAAGGCAGCATCCTGGCTCAAAGTGGAAACAGCAAACGCTAGCGCTTCGTGAACTGTCAGCATTTTTTTAATCAAGGCTGCATCGCCAAAGATAAAACCGATTCGATATCCTGTCATGGCATGGGATTTTGAAAGACCGGTCAATAGAATTGTCTGATCCGGCAGCATTCTATAAAGAGAACTATGCTGCCCCGAGTAAGTCAGTGCTGCATAAATTTCATCTGAAATAACCCAAATTCGGTGTTTTTTCAAGGTGTCGGCAATGGCAGATAACTCAGATTCAGAATAGGTGACACCAGTCGGGTTATTTGGATAATTGATCAAGATGGCTTTAACAGGAACAGTGGCCTGGTCGATTGCTCTTTCGATAGACGCAGGTGTGATTTTGAAATTATCTGGAGCCGTGTCCAAGGCTACTTTCACGCCGCCAGCCAAGGCTAGGCTGGTAGAATAGGGCGAATAGCTTGGTTCGGGAATAATCACACCATCGCCGCGCTCCAAAATCGTCATGAAGACAACGTTAATCCCTTCGCTGACGCCTTGTGTGACCAGAACCTGGTCAATTCCGCCTAAATGGATGTCGAAATGGCGGTTAAAGTATGACACAGCTGCGCGTCTGAGATTGGTTTCTCCTTGTGAATTGGCATAGTGACTGCGGTCATGATCAATTGATACTTTTGCGACAGCTTTGATGCGGTCATCAACAGCAAAACCGGGTTCTCCAAAAGTTAATTGAATTAAATCCTCAATATCACGAATTTTGGCTTGGAAGTCCAAGATTGGATCACGTTTCAATTGATCAACGGTTTTATTGAGTGGAAGTATGAAGTTAGACATATTTTTATTATACGTATGACAAGCTGAAACTCGTGTTCGATGTTAGAATAATTGGGATGAATTATGTCACGAATCTAAAAAAAGAAGATCTTTCCGGTGATCGGATCGGTGTTTTTTTTGGCACTTTTGCGCCTTTGCATGTTGGCCATCAGGCTGAGATTTACAAAGCAGCCGCACTAAATGACGGCGTTTTGGTGGTAACTTCCGGTTATACTGGCGATCGAGGTGAAAAAATCGGGCTACCGCTTCGCAAACGTTTTCGATATCTGCGCCAGGCCTTTGCTGATGAATGGCAGATTAAAGTTGACTATCTCAATGAAGATCATATGCCAAAAATGCCCAACGGCTGGGATGTTTGGCTGGCAAAGCTGATCGCCATTGTAAAACGGAATATCGTTAATAAGGACGCAAAAATTATTTTTTATACTGGTGAACAGGATTATAAAGACGAGATTGAAAAACGTTTGGGGGATGACCCGCAATACAGTGTTTCGCTGATGGACCGTACCATTCTAAACATCTCTGCTACAAAAATCCGTCAGGATCCCTTGAAATATTGGGATTTCATTAATCGTGTCTTTCGTCGGCACTTCGTACAAAAAGTGGTCGTCATGGGCGGTGCCAATTCAGGAAAATCAACCTTGATCAGACGTTTGGCACGGTCAGCGAACTCGCCATTTTCTAATGACTTTGCCGAAATTTACCAAGAAGCCTCAAATGTGGCTGATTCCGAAATGGATATCAAAGATTACCTCAATATCATCCAAGGTCAATATCAAGCTAATTCAACGGAAATTAATTCCCCAGCCAACAACGGCTTGGCCATTTTTAATGGTGATGCCATTAGTTTGCAAGCCTATTCGAATTTGCTGCTAGACGAAGGCGAGCGCGAGCAGTTGAAGCATTTGTATAATACAACTATTTCTGCTGAAGAAATTGACCTCATTTTGGTGATTCCGCCATTCAGCGATCAAAGACGAACGATCATCCGGGCAACTGGCGAGGCTGTTGATCCGATTAGATATCACCGCGAATTATTGCGTCTAATTAATCAATACGGTTTTACCGACAAATTGGTTGTTTTGGATGCTAAAAATCAGCCCAATGATCCAGCTGGGTATTATGCGCGTTATTTGCAGGCTTTGGATGCAATTCAAGCCTACACAGGTTTTGATATTGAACACCGTCGTTGATTTTTACCCGGTTTCTCTTTAAAAACCGTTACAATGGTCACAGTATGAGTGAAGGATTTGAAAGTCTTATTGTTGGCAAGACCCTAAGAGAAGCGGGCGTTTTGCTGAAACAAACTTCTAATATGCCCGCAGTTTTTCAGGACTTGCAGTTTGATACCCGAAAAGTTACCAAGACGGGTACTTTATTTGTCGTCAAGGGTGATTTTAAGGCGGACTATCTGACGGCAGATTTGTTAGAAAAGATTTCTGCTTTTGTCTGCAGCCAACCCATCCATACTAAAAAACCGCAATGGCTTATTTCTGATTCACAAATTGCGCTAGCTTCTTTATCAGCAGCTTTTTTTGGTCATCCGGAAAAAGAGCTGACTATTTTAGGCATCACTGGTACCAAGGGCAAGACTAGCAGTTCGTATATGGCTTATGTCATGCTGGATCAATTAACAGACCATCAGACGGCTCTTTTTTCGACAATTGATACAATCATCAGTCCGGAGCTGTGTTTTAAAAGTCATTTAACGACCCCAGAGTCTTATGAACTGTTTAAAAATATGCGTCTTGCAATTGAAGCGGGTGATCGCTATTTGGTCATGGAGGTCAGTTCACAGTCATATTTGAAGAAACGTGTTTTTGGCATTCATTTTCAAGTCGGCGCTTTTTTGAATATCAGCCCTGACCATATCGGCGTCAATGAGCATCCGACTTTTGCTGATTACATTGCAAAGAAAAAAATGCTGGCTGAAAATTCGGACATATTTGTTTCTAATATTGATGATGCCCATGGCCAGGAATTTATTGAACATGCTCGTTCATTCGGCGCCAAGGCGCTTTCGATTTCGGAAATGCATCCGAGTGATGTGACTTTTACCATCCAGCGAGCGGATTTGGACCAATCTTTATTTACAGTTAGCCACGATCATAAAGAGGCAAGATATTTATTAGACATTCCGGGCAGTTTTAATATTTATAATGCCGTTACTGCAATTACGATGCTGGAAGCGATCGGTTTTGATCCAAGTAAGGAAAACGCCAAAAAAGCACTGGCCGACTTGCAGATTCCTGGAAGAATGGTCAAAATTAAGACGAGATCACATGGTTTGATCATTGTGGATTATGCCCATAATGGCCAGTCGGTCTCGACCTTGCTAACTTTTCTAAAGTCTCAGCACCAGGGCGGCCGCATCATCATCGTTTTGGGTTCTCCCGGAGACAAAGGGGAAGATCGGCGAGCACAGTTTGGCCAAGTCATCAGCGAAATGGTTGATGTCGCCTACCTCACGACTGACGATCCTGGCAGTGAGAATCCGCACGTTATCAACGATCAAATTCGGGCTGCAATTACTAATCCTAAAGTTGAATTGCACGAAGAGTTAGATCGGGTAAAAGCGATCCATCTTGCTATTGACCAGGCCGGCCCAAAGGATTTGCTGCTGCTGGCTGCGAAAGGTGATGATGCTTTTCAAAAGACCAATCGTATCGATGTGCCATATATTGGTGATCGGAAGGTAGCTTTGCAATATTTAGCTGAAATTGAGAAAATCTGATAGAATAGCACGGTTAAGGAGAAAAAATGCCACTTAAACCAAATGAATTAGCAGAACAGAATTCAAGATTCCGTGTTGGCGATGTGCTGTTAGCTGAACCTTATGGCGGCTTGCAGCACCCGATCACGGGGCAGGTTGAAAGAATTTATGAACATTCGCTTCTAATTGAGATTACAGATAACCAAAAAGATGATCAGATTACAGTTACTGAGATGAATCATCGGGCAGTGGTGCCGATGGATTCTGTTGAAATTATTAAGCGCGGTCCCAAACCTAAAAAACCTGAGACTGATGATAACGCGTGATTACTAAACATTTATTAGACACATACAATATTGTTAGAACCGCCAAATGCGGTTTTTTTAATCGGAAAGGCTCTGTATAATTAAAGTTATGAATTTTAAGCAGATTATCTCAGAAAAGCTGAATCAAGCACTGAGCCAACAAGTAAGTAGCGAAAAACTGGCACAATTAATCGAAAAGCCAAAAGATTTAGCCAAAGGGGACTATGCTTTTCCAACCTTTACCTTGGCTAAACAATTCCGTCAAGCGCCTCAACAAATTGCTGCAGACATGGCAAAGAAGCTGAATACGGATGGTTTTGAGAAAATTGAGGCCGTTGGACCTTACATTAATTTTTTTATACAGCGTGACCAGTTTACCAGCCGAATTATCAAACAGATTCTGACCGAAGCTGATTTTGGAAAAAATCAGGAGGGTGCCGGCAAAAACATTGTCATTGATCTCTCGTCGCCAAACATTGCCAAACCTATGAGCATGGGCCATTTGCGTTCGACCGTTATTGGCGAGGCAATTTCCAAGATTGCTCAAGCTAATGGCTATCACACAATTAAAATCAATTTTCTAGGAGATTGGGGGACTCAATTTGGACTCATGATTGCCTCATATAAGCGATGGGGCAATGACCAAGTGATCAACGCTAATCCCGTAGATGAGTTGGTTAAACTTTATGTGCGTATCAATAATGAAGCACAGACACAGCCCGAATTAAAGGATGAAGGACGGCGCTGGTTTAAAAAGCTGGAAGATGGTGATCCAGAAGCGACCAAGTTATGGAGTTGGTTTAAAGAGGTTTCTCTAAAAGAATTCCAAACTATTTACGATCGTTTGGGTGTGACTTTTGATTCCATGAATGGCGAATCTTTTTATAACGATAAAATGGATGCAGTTGTTCAATTATTAGCAGATAAGGATCTGCTGACTAAATCTCAAGGGGCTGAGATCGTTGATCTGCCAAAACTGCTTCCTGATGCTAATTTTCCGATTGCGATGATCAAAAGAAGCGACGGTGCAACACAGTATATTACACGAGATTTAGCTTCAGCTATCTATCGACAGGATCACTATCATTTTGATAAAGCTTTATATGTTGTTGGTGCAGAACAAAAGGATCACTTCGAACAGATGAAGGCTATTTTGCGTTTGGCTGGGGATGGCTGGGCAGACGATATTGAGCATATCGGTTTTGGCTTAATTACAATGAACGGCAAAAAGATGTCGACCAGAAAGGGCAATATCGTCCCTTTGGTGGATGTCTTGGATGCTGCACACAAATTAGCCGCTGAACAAATAGCTAAGAAAAATCCAAATCTGCAGAATGCTGAACAGATAGCAGAAGAAGTCGGCACCGGGGCCGTTATTTTTAATGATCTGCAAAATGATCGTAATTTAGCAATCGATTTTAATTTGGAAGATATTGTCCAGTTTGAAGGCGATACCGGGCCGTATGTACAATATACGCATGTTCGTGCTATGAGTATTCTTAGAAAAGCAGACCAGTCCGTTGATAGTACACAGGAAATTGGCCTGGTCGACAACGAAGCTTGGGGCATCGTTTCTAAATTATCAGAGTACGGGTCTGCAATTCAAAGAGCTTGGCAGTTAAGGGAACCCAGCATTATTGCCAAATACCTATTGAATCTGGCGCGTGAATTCAATTCATACTATGCCAACACCAAAATTTTAGTTGCTGACAAGAATTTGAACTCGCGTTTGGCCCTTGTTCAATCAGTTGCGGATGTTTTGGCGAGCGGCCTCAAATTATTAGGCGTTGCTGCACCAGACAAAATGTAATTTTGCAAAATAAATGGCAAAAACTAAAAGCTGTCAACCATCGTTTCCAGCTGGTTCGCTGGATCATCGTCTTTGTTTTGTTTATTTTTTTGTCTGCTTCGGTATTTTTAGTTGCTCAGGCTAAGCTGGCTAATGTTGGTAATTTGGCAAATCAGTTGGCTAAGCCGACGCTAATTTATGACAAGGATGGCAACCAAGCGGGCCAGTTGGCAGATCAGAAGGGGCAGACAGTGGCGCTTTCTGCCATTTCCCCGAATTTAAAGAATGCAGTTCTTTCAACCGAGGATCGAGAATTTTACCGAGAACCCGGTTTTTCTGTAAAAGGGCTAAGCAGAGCTCTAGTCCTGTTTGCCTGGAATAAATTAAGCGGTAAGAATTATATTTCCGGAGGCGGGTCGACAATCACGCAGCAGCTGGCCAAAAATGCTTATCTTGGGCAGCAGCAGACTTTTAATCGCAAGTTCAAAGAACTTTTTCTAGCGATAGAGATCGAAAAGCACTACAGTAAGGATCAAATCTTGGCCATGTATCTGAATTCGTCTTACTTTGGCCACAATATTTATGGTGTCGCTGATGCGGCTCAAGGTTATTTTGGTGTCTCCGTTTCACAGCTTTCAGTTTCGCAAGCTGCTTCAATTGCTGGTATGCTGGCGAATCCAACTATTTATGATCCAACTAGGTATCCTGATTTAGCCACTAATCGTCGCAATACTGTGCTTCAAAATATGGTAGCAAACCGGAAATTGAGCCAGGCTGATGCGGATTTAGCCCAAAAACAGCCGCTTGGCGCTAAAAATCCGTCTGTTAATCATGCTACGAATTACCAATATCCCTGGTTCTTTGATGCGGTTATTAATGAGGCAATTAATAAATATCACTTGACCGAGACGGAGGTTATGAACCGGGGTTATCGCATTTATACGACACTTGATCAGACAGATCAACGGGATTTGCAGATGGATTATGCGAATGCTGCTCTTTTTCCAATTGCCGATGACCAGTCTGCCTCAATTGCCCTAGATGCTCGGACGGGTGGCGTGCTCGCCGTTGTGGGCGGCAGAGGGGAACATGTCTTTCGCGGTTTTAATAGAGCTGTTCAGGCCAGGCGCTCACCAGGTTCTTTGATCAAACCCCTAGTCGTTTATGCACCAGCTTTAAGCCGTGGATTTCAACCAAGCAGTCTATTCCCAAATCAGGTGATGACTTTTCCAGGAAAATACCGACCAGAAAATGCATTAGGCTATCAGTCGGCAGATGTTGATATGCCGACTGCCATTGCGCATTCATATAATATTCCGGCAGTCTATCTGCTTAATAAGATAGGTGTTAAAACCGGCTATGCATATGCCAAAAAATTTGGTCTTCCTGTTCAAAAGAGTGATGAGAATTTGGCATTGGCTTTAGGCGGTATGTCTCAGGGTGTTTCGCCTCAGCAAATGGCCCAGGCTTATACCGCTTTTGCTAATCGAGGACGAATGTCTCAGGCACACTATATTACGCGGATTTTAGATGCCAGCGGTAAAGTAGTTGTCGGTCATCCTGATGTTTCTCAAAAACAAATTATTTCCGCATCAGACGCGAGCCAGATGACTAATATGATGTTTCGTGTTTACCAGACTGGTACTGGTGCGGGTGCAGCACCGGTTAATTATCGTGTAGCGGGCAAAACAGGCACAACTGAAGATGTTGATAATACAGGCATTCCAAATGCATCCAAAGACCTTTGGGCTGCTGCCTACACACCGGACATCGTGACCGTTTCCTGGCAGGGATATGACATTTCCAGTTCAGGGAAAACCCTGCCTGTCTTGCTGAACCAGTCCTTGGGGCCGCTCTTTCAAGCCCAAACGACCCAATTCATTGCGAATTCGCCTAAAACACCTTTTGGGGAACCTGGAGCGGAATCTTGGACAGATCAGGTGCTGGCTTTCTTTAATCGCATCGGGCAGTCAGCTAAGCAATTTGGTAAAAAAATCAACGATTTTGGACAGAACCTATCACAGTTTATTCAAGAACAATTTAACCGGTAATCCGAGCCATCCTTTGATAAAATTGATTAGAAACAGGAGAAAAAATGACAGCATTATACGACCAAGCCAAATTAATGGCCAGAGAATTACAAGATACTCAGGAGTTTGCCGATCTTAGTCGAGCACTAGCAAAAGTCAGAGAGGACCCTGAGTCCAATAACGCTTTTACGGAATTCCAAGCTGCTCAGCGGGAGATCCAGCGTTTACAGGAACAAGGACAAGAACCAAAGCCAGAACAGATTCAAAGCTGGCAATCAACCGCTCAGAAAGCACAAGAATTGCAGCCGATTAAAGATCTCAGTGCCCTCGAGCAGAATTTAAATAATATGCTGGGCGAAGTGAATGAGTTGATCACCGCACCGTTAAATGCACTATATTCAAAGAAGTAACCGGCACAGTTTTGCTTGGCCGGTTTTTAAATAAAGAGGGAAAATGAAATTTATTCACGCAGCAGATATGCATTTAGGAAATACGATTAATGGTATTGACCGTAAAATAACTATTCCTTTGCCGATTAGAAAAGAAATCAGTTTTGCTACTTTTTCGGCTTTTAAGAATGTTATTGATTTGGCTATTGACCATCACGTTGATTTCATTTTATTTCCCGGAGATCTTTTTGATTCTAGCCAGCAGAGTGCTTATCTTTATAATTTTTTGAACCAGCAATTTGAGTCTCTCAAACAAGCCGGTATTGCTGCTTTTGTGTCCTTTGGCAATCATGATTTTCAGTCGGATGCCGATCAGGACTTTCTCTGGCCGGATAACGTTCATGTTTTTCCAAGAGGCCGCGCAAAGACTTTTTATCACGATTCTTGGGACGGTAAACGGATTGCCATTTCCGGAACAAGTTTTGCTGTTAGAAACCCGCAGGAGAGTCTGGTCAGTTTATATCCTGCCCGGGATCAATCGGTTGCCTATGAAATTGGCATGTATCATGGCAGTCTTGGTGATAATGCTGCTAATCAATACGCACCATTTACGGTTGACCAGCTGCAAGCGCTTAATTATGATTATTGGGCTTTAGGACACATTCATGTTCGTCAAGTGCTGTCTAAAAGCCCGGCTATTGTTTATTCCGGAGATCCTCAAGGATTAGATTTAACTGAAACAGGTGAGAAAGGCGTTTATCTTGTCTCTGACGAAGATGAGCAGCAACAGCATCTGAGCGCCAAGTTTCTGCCAACCAGCAAGTTCATTTTTCAACCGATTTCACTAACCGTTGAGGATAATTCTATGCTGCCAAAACTCAATGACATGATCGCTGATGTGATGCAGGCAAAGCACACGAACAAATTAGTGCTGAATATTTTGACTTTGAATTTATCGTTTAATTTATCCGACAAAGTCAGGGAGCAACTAACTGATTCAAGTTTTCTTGATCTGATCAATTCAAGAAGTCTGCCTTTTAAGCAATGTGTTATTCGGATCAATATCAATGAATCAGGGCAGAAACAGCCATTCAACCGTCTAGATTCGCGTTTTTGGCAGCAGGCAAAAGAAAATGTTTTCGATGCCGAACTTTTTAATCGTGATATTGCTAAGACGTTTTCTCGAAAAGAACAATTTATCATCGACCACTTTACAGACTCGGCCGTTCAAGCACAGCTGATGTCGGCGGCACAAAGGCTGATTTCACAGAGGGCAGACGTATGATCATTAGAAAACTCCATATAGTTGGTTTTGGAAAATTTTCAGATTTTGATCTTGATCTGAGAAATGATTTGCAGATTGTTTACGGGGAAAATGAGAGCGGCAAGTCGACTTTGCGCCAGTTTATCAGCGGCGTTCTTTTTGGATTTACACAAAACAAGCGTCAGGCCAGTAATTTGTATGAACCGCATAATGGCGCACAATATGGTGGCAGCCTGCTCTTGGAAAAAGACCAGGGTCTTTGGGAAATTTCCCGTTTAGGCAGAACACAGTCTCAATTAACTGTCAAAAATCCTAACGGTAGCGAGTCATCTCATCCCGAAGATCAATTAAAGCAGCTGTTGGCACCATTTACAGAAGACAGCTTTCAAGATATTTTTTCTTTTGACCAAGAACAATTGAATGAAATTAGGAATCTGTCTGGGAAAGATTTGTCAAACCGCCTGCTAAGTTTTTCGGCTGTTAATGCAGATCTTTGGCAGCAATTAAGTGGAGCGCTGGATAAGGCTGCTAGCGACCGTTTTGGTGTGGCCAAGACTGCTAAACGCCCGATCAATCGACTCATTAAGGACTATGAGGATCTTGATACTCAGATCGGCGCTATGTCTGATCAGTTGTCTAAGTATCGCCAGGCCGAGGAGAACAAAGACCACTTATCGCATCAATTAGAGGAACTGAAGCAGCAACAAAAAAAATTGCAGATCCAGGTTGATCAATTCACTAAGCTGGCTGATTTATCTGATTTATATGCTGAAAAAAATGAGCTTGCAGCGAGCGGATCTGATCAAGAGACTTTTTCAAACGCACAAGTTACAGCTTTGACAGATGGCGTGGCGGCGCAAGTCGAAAAATTGGAGGGTCAGATTAACGGCATTAATTTAGATGAAGGAAGCGACCATTCAACTGAAATTTCCGAAAACCCGCTTTTAACAATTTATAAAAACAACCAGAGAGACTTAGATCTTTTGGATCAGTCGATTCCAAACCTCATTGCCGGCAACAATTTGTTCGATCAGACCAAAAACGAGTTGAAAGTCCTTTCCAGCCGTCTGGATCAATTACATGCTGATTTGAAAAACAAGTTTAATGATCCGATTCCAAAACCGCTGCCGCAAGGCCTGAACATTCAGCCAAAGATCAAGATATCAGCCTTCTTTATCATTGGCCTTTTCTTGGCAGTTGCTGGAATTTTGGGTGTCGTTTACGGTTTTCTTTCACTTGAATTTCCACTTCCTTTTTTTATCTGCGGCGCAGGCGGCCTAGTCATTGGTGGCTTACTGGCATTTTTTGAACGGCCAAAAAAAGAATCAGTTGACTTGTCTAAATACGGTTATGGTACACAGACGGATCCGGCGCTGATCACTTCGTCTCAGAGAGAATTGCAGGAATATGACGAGAAAGTCCAGAATTTCAATCAGCTGGTCAAACAAAAGCAGGGTCAGCTCTATAAGATTGATTCACTTTTAAAATTGGCCATGCCGTTAAAGCAGTACTTGCCGGATTCGGCTCAGAGCCACGATACGCTTGTCGGCCAGATTCAGGTTTTGCTAAATGAGATTCGGGATGAAAAACGGTCAGCCGCATTATCTGCCGAGCAAAAACGTTTAGTTGAAGACAACCGTCAACAACAGCAAAATCATCTAAATGATTTAAAAAATCAGCAGCGACAGATTTTTGACAGTCTAAAAGTGACAGATTATTCCGAGTTTCAAAAACTGCTGGCAGCACGTTCATCGGCGCAGCAACGGCAGGATCATTTACAGAATATCGAACAGGTTCTCACAGCTGACAAAGAAGCACAGATTAATCAGCTAGGAGGAATTGATCAGATTATTTTGAAGATTCAAGCTGCCAAAGCTCAGTTGACAAACTTTGATGCACAAATTCAAGACGCAAATGGAGGATTGCTAACTGTTCAATCCCAATTGATGAGTCTAAGCGGTGATCAGGATTATCAAGATAAATTACAGCAGCGGGCTGATTTGGAAACTGAAATTAATAATGAATTAGAGGGTTATTTCACGAACCGGCTGGCAGCCAGTTGGATTAATGAAAGCTTGTATGAAATCAGCCATGAACGGATGCCTGAAATTAAAAAACAGGCAGAATCCTATTTCTCTGAACTGACTGATGGCAAATATCGGGAGATTATTTTTCAGGACCGTGCTTTGCTGGTTACGAACATCCAAGGCGATCATTTTTATGCCTATGAGCTTTCTAAGGGCAGTTCGGAGCAGTTGTATGTGGCACTTAGGCTGGCTTTTGCTGAGTCACTAGCCGTGAAAAATCCGCTGCCTTTCTTAATTGATGATAGTTTTGTCAACTTTGACGCTTCAAGAAAAGATGTTATGGATCGTATCCTGCATCATTTGGCTGAAAAATATCAAGTCATTTATTTTACTGCCAATCATGATCAAAATTTCATGGAAACGAATATCATTGACTTAGGAGCACTGGCAAATGCTTAATGAACATAAAAAAGGTGACAACTATAGTATTTATCTGCTGATCAAAGCAGCCGAAAAGCGATCCACTAGTAAAGGATCTCCTTACATCCGCTTGACCTTAACAGACCGTTCCGGTGAAATTCAGACGAATATTTGGGATGCCAGCGAGCAGGATAGCGAGAACTATATAGCTGGGAAAGTTGTTTATGTCACGGCTATTCAAGATGAATATCAGGGCAAACCGCAATTAAAAATTCAGGATATTCGTCTTGCTAGTGACAGTGAACCAAGCGATCCATCGATTTACGAAATTAGTTCGCCAATTTCTAGAAAAGAACTGCAATCGCAAATCAATGACCTGCTTTTTCAAATTACTAATCCGACTTGGAATCGTGTCGTGCGCAATATTTTGAATAAATATGCAGATGCCTACTATGAATTCCCGGCAGCTAAGAAAATTCATCATGCTTTTCGCGGTGGTTTGGCTTTTCACTCTCTTTCCATTGCTAAACTAGCTTTAAAAGTCACTGATTTATATCCGCAAATTAACCGCTCCTTACTGCTAGCTGGTGCTTTAATCCATGATATTGGTAAAGTAGTTGAACTTTCTGGCCCGGTTGGAACTGAATATACAATGGAAGGGCAGCTTTTGGGGCACATTGTCATTGGTGATGAGATCATCGTGCAGGCGGCAACCGAACTAGGTTTCGATTTAAGCTCCGAAGACATGATTCTATTGAGGCACCTGATGATCAGCCACCACAACAAACCAGAATTCGGTTCGCCAGAATCGCCCAAGGAATTAGAGGCCTATGTCTTATCAAAATTGGACGATCTCGATGCACATATTCAAATGATCACGGATGCTGTCGGCAAAACGGCAGTCGGTGGATTTTCAGAAAAAATATTTGGTGCGGATAATTTATCTTATTACCATCCCAAAGATGGTTTATTAGCTGACGATGATAGCAACTAGGACAAGTAGCAAACTTATGAGGGGAATTGATACAATAACATTTAATGCGTACGATATTTGAACCAACCTATCGAGTCAAACGTGTCTGGGGGATTAGCCCAAAAGCGCTCCAGTTGCGTGGTATCACAACAGTTTTAGCGGATTTGGACAATACTCTAGTTGCGTGGAACAGGCCTGAAGGCGACCTGGATTTTTTTGATTGGCATGCAAAATTGCAGGAGGCAAAGATTAATCTGATAGTCGTTTCCAATAATTCCACTGCCCGAGTCAAAAGAGCAGTGACGGCCTTGGGCGTCCCATTTGAATCCTGGTCCTGGAAACCACTACCACGCGGCATCAAAAAAACATTGCGCGATTTTGATCTCTCTAAAGATGAAGTTATTATGGTTGGCGACCAAATTACTACGGATATCATTGCATCCAATCTAGCTGGCGTACGCAGCGTTTTGGTACAGCCTTTAACGGAAACAGATGGTTTTCCGACTAGAATCAATCGTCAAATTGCTAAAATTGTTACCGGCCGCAAAGAAATTCGTTGGGAGGATGATTTAATTGACCCTAAATAATGACCAGATTCAACAAATCTTGGATGAAGGTATCACCTGTATCGGCTGCGGTTCTTTGTTTCAAACGACAAATCCTGATCAGGCCGGATATATCAAGGCTAGCAAATTACATGATTATTTGGCTGGACTTAATTCGCCTGATGATCCAATTGATTTATTATGCGAGCGTTGCTTTAAACTGCGTCATTACAATCAAATTCAGCCAGTGGCGCTTGAATCCGGGCATTTCCAGAAAATTTTATCGGCAATTGCTGATAAAAAGGCACTTGTTCTTTACTTAATCGACTTGTTTGATGTTAGCGGATCGATGATCAATGGCATTTCGCGTTTTATCGGTAATAACCCCATCGTGATCGTCGGTAATAAGGCTGATATTCTGCCCAAGTCAGTCAAAAAACATAAATTAGCTGATTGGCTGCAAAGAGAGGCTAAAAAGCAAGGCCTTCAAGCCGTTAAAACCGTTATTTTGTCCGCCGACAAAGGCGATGCTGGTGAAACACTTTTAAATGAAATCAATGACTATCTTGACAACTATCCGGAAATTTATGTTGTTGGTGTCACGAATGTGGGCAAGTCTACTTTGATTAATCAGATCATTAAAGCACTGTCTGGCAGCGGGTCAGTCATCACAACATCCCGTTTTCCTGGTACGACGCTAGACAGGATAGTCATCCCGTTGACTGAGAAAACGGCGATTATCGATACACCGGGAATCATACATGCCTCACAAATGACGCACATTGTCAGCCCCAAAGATTATAAGTATTTGCTGCCGAATAAAGAAATCAAGGCGCGCACTTTTCAATTACAATCAGGACAGACGATCTTCTTTGGCGGACTGGGCTGGATGGATTTCTTGAATCGACAGAATATCTCAATCACAGCTTATTTTGAAAATAATTTGCTGCTTCATCGTGGTAAAACAGAAAAATCATCTGATTTCTTTAGGCTCCAAGCTGGCAAAACTTTGCTGCCGATTACTGAGTCGGTGATGGATTGGATTAGTCAGGAAATCAAAATTCTACCCGGTCAGGATGTTGTTATTTCTGGCTTAGGGTGGGTGACTTTCCGTAATTCAACGACAATTCGCCTGCATTTACCGAAAGGTGTGGCCTTTTCCGTACGCCAAGCCGAAATTTAGATAGAATAAAAGAAATGGAAATTTTATCAGGCAAACAAAAAAGATATCTCCGCGCACAAGGCAATCAACTGCCAGCGGTTTTTAGTATAGGAAAAAATGGCTTGAGCAAGGTCTGGTTAGGAGAGGTGCTGGATGCACTACGTGTCCGGGAATTGATCAAAATCAGTCTGCAGCAGAATAGCAGTTCCGATATTGAGGATGCGATCACTTTTATTCAGAAAAATTCTCAGATCACGGTTGCCCAAAAAATTGGGCACACGCTGCTGCTTTATTTACCAGCCACAAATCCGGATTATCAAAAAATTTCTCTTGAGGTAAATGAACTTGCTCACTAGTTTTTCATCAATGACAGCATTATCTCAACCGCAGACTGCCTTAGATCGCCTCAAAGAAAAGCATAGAATCGGTATTTTTGGCGGGACTTTCAATCCTATTCACAATGGTCAGTTAATCGCCGCTGAACAGGTATGTACACAGTTGGGCTTGGATCGCGTCTACTTTATGCCGGACGCAGTGCCTTTTGGCGGAACACATGAGAACGCTGTTGAGCCCTCAACGCGATCAGAAATGATTCGTTTAGCTATTCGAGGCAATTCTAAATTTGATATTGAATTGACTCCTATTCATGATGGCGGTCAGCAGTCTACTTACAGCGTTTTAAAGAAATTAACGACGGCTCATCCAGAAAATGATTATTACCTGATCATGGGTGCTCATTTAATCAGGCAGATATCGAGTTGGGATCAGGTTTCGTCACTGACTAAATTGGTTCATCTTGTTGCAATTGAAGAACCGGGTGTTGCCCGTAGTTCTGATTTTCAAGCGATTTGGGTTTACGTAAACTGGCTAAACATTTCTTCGTCTGATATTAGATCCCGTTTACGGACCCGCCAGTCTGTACGCTATTTGATTCCGGATGTTGTTGCAGCTTATATTGCCGAATATGGTTTGTACCAAGGGAGGTTTTTGTAATGGCTTATCCAAAATATGATCAACTTTACCCAGAAGTAAAAGCAGCTTTGTCTCGGGAAAGGTTCGAACATGTCGTGCGAACCGGCGAGTATGCTGTTCATCTCGCAGAGCTCAATCACTATGATATCGAGAAGGCCCGGATTGGCGGTTTGATTCACGATTATGCCAAAGAACGCACAGCAGATGACTTTTTGGCTGAAATTGACAAAAAACACCTGGATCCGGATTTAAAAAATTGGAATAGTGCTATCTGGCACGGTGTTGTCGGTGCAGAATTTGCTAAGGACGAACTTGGTATTGAAGACGAAGAATTGTTGAATTCGATGCGACGTCATACGACGGCCGATGTCAATATGACGATGCTTGATAAAATCGTGTTTATGGCTGATTTTCTTGAGCTTGGCCGCAACTTTGCCGACACAGATGTCGCTCGTGATGTTACCGAACAGTCTTTGGATGACGGTGTTGCTTGGCAGCTTGAGTTTTCAGTAACGAGATTGGTTCGGAACCACCGAGCTGTCTATCCGAAAACAATTTATGCATATAACCATTGGGTTGGGGGAAAATAATTGACAAACACAGAATTACTGGAAAGAATTGTCACTGCAATTGATAGCAAGAAAGCGGAGCGGATTGTCGCTTTAGATATTCAAAACATTTCATTCATTTCGGATTATTTTGTGATAGCAAGCGCAGATACAGGCCGTCAAGTCAAAGCTATTGCAAATGAATTGATTGATCAGTTAAGCCAAGCCGGCCGCGCGCCATTGCAGATAGAAGGCCTGAGCCAAGGTGATTGGGTCCTGATTGATTTCGGTGATATCGTGGTCCATCTTTTTACGAGTGAACAGAGAGATTATTACAAATTAGAGCACCTGTGGAGCGATGCGAAAACGATTGATGTTTCTAAGTGGGTAACGGTTGAGTTTTAGTTACGATGGCTGATAATTATTCAACATTCGCTGATCTTTATGATTCGCTATTTGATCTTGACCTATACCAGGCGTGGGCTGCTTTTGTCAGAGAACACAGCACTGCTTGCCCAATGATTGATTTGGCCGGTGGGTCCGGCAGATTGGGCGTTTTGTTATCACAAGCCGGTTATCAGGTCACACTTATCGATTTGTCCGAACAAATGCTTGGTCTTGCTGCTAAACACGCTGCAGAAAATGATGTTCATTTAGATTTGATTCAAACAGATATGACGGCAGATTGGGGGATACCTGATCAGTTTCCTCTCATTACAAGTTTTGCCGACTCATTAAACTATTTAGTTAATAAACAGCAGTTTGCCAAGGCTCTCACACAAGTATATCGGCATTTAAGGTCTGGCGGCCGTTTTTTGTTTGATGTGATCACACCTTACCAGGTTAATGTCCATTATGATAATTTCATGTATAATAATGACGATGATCCCGAGAAGATTTTTATGTGGAGCAGTTTTCCAGGCGATGAGAAAAATTCAGTGGATCATGATTTGAAGTTTTTCATTTATGATGAGCGCCTCGATGCTTTCAAATTGGTGCGGGAAGTTCATCATGAACAAGCATTTCCTTTGACTGATTACACACAAATGCTGAAACAGACTGGTTTTGTCAATATTCAGATTTCGGCTGATTTTGGCAGGCAGCCGGTCGGGCCAGACACGGCACGTGCTTTTTTTTCTGCGGAGAAAGCATGAAGTCTGTCGGTCTGATAACTGAGTATAATCCCTTGCATAACGGTCACCTGTATCATTTGCAGCATGCCAAAGAACTGACTGGTGCTGATATTGTCATTGTGCTGATGTCAGGAAACTGGGTTCAGCGCGGTTTGCCAGCAATTGTCGACAAATGGCAGCGCGCCCAGGCGGCTCTTTCGGCGGGTGCGGATTTGGTCTTTGAACTGCCTTTCTATTATGCTGTGCAGTCGGGAGACATTTTTGCCGATGGTGCGGTCAAATTATTAGCAGATTTGCAAGTAGATACAATTGTTTGCGGTGCTGAACATAGTGATACTGATTTTATTACTTTAGCTAGGCAGGCACCTGATGATCAAGGACAAGCGCAATTTGACGCGAAGAATCAGACTTATGCCAGTAATTTTGCTGCGGCTCTAGCTAAAAAAAGCGGCTTTTATCTGGAAGATGCTAATGATATTTTGGCTTTCAGCTATGCGCGTGCTATTGTAAATCAAGGATTAGAAGATCGACTAGCCTTGAAAACAATAGCTCGTATTGGTGCCTCTTATCATGACGAGACAGCCAATACAGAAAGAATCGCTTCTGCGACTGCGATTCGAAATATTCTAAGCCAAGGTGGGGATGCATCAGCTTATACACCCATGAAAAACTTGGTTTTTAAAGAATATGAGACTGAATTGTTTCAACTTCTCAGGTATCGCTTGTCTACAGACGGATACGGCCAGCTTCGTGGTATTTATCAGGTTAGTGAGGGGATGGAGTATCTTTTCAAACAGGCAATGGAACAAAATCCGAAAGATTTTCAAAGTTTTCTGTCCATGATCAAGTCAAAGCGGTATACTTTTGCACGTCTGCATCGCGTTCTAGCTTACATATTAATGAATATTAAAGTGGACCAAATGAATCTTGCGATGAATCATCCTTATCATCGCTTACTGGCTTTTAATGATGCCGGGCGAAGTTATCTTCATGAAAACAAGCCAAATTTTGCCTTTCCAACCATCAGCCATGTGGATCAAAAACGAGCCGTTAAGGAACTCAATATTGATTATAAAGCAGGCCTTGTCTACCAGCAGATTATGGCTGTCCCGCAAGGGCAAGATGTGGCAAGGACACCAATTCAAAAATGAAATTTTTAGTTCAACAATTACAAAAATATCGTCAAAGCCCCTTGGTCATTGATGAGCAGGTTGATTTATCAGCACCCGCCAAAGAAAATTTTGCTGACCGTCTACTGGATCTATTGCCAATACATGTGACTGGTGAAATTAGTTATGAGAAGAATGATCAAATCAAGTTGGATCTGCTCTTGAAAGGGACAGCAGTTCTGCCTTCTGCCCGCAGTTTTAAGCCGGTTCAATATCAGTTTGAAATTCCAGTTAGTGAATTGTATGTGCAGGATGAAGAGACACTGGATACTTTTGATCAGAGCGAACAAGTATTTCTCGTTGAGAAGAATCAGATTGATCTCGATGCGATTATTCTGGAAAACATTATCACCGATTTGCCCATGACGGCCTACACGCCTGAAGAAACGGCGGATAACCCGATTTCCGGAGATGGCTGGCAGATTATCAGCGATGAAAATTATGTCGCGCCCAAACGGGATTTGCAGGGGCCGCAAACGCAAAGCCTTGGTGATTTTTTCCCGGATGAACCAGAAAATAAAAAAGATAGGTAAAATAGTATTTTATGAGTAAAGAAAAAACAAGTATGTGGCAGTCAATTCGGCGTTTGATTATTTTTGCTTTAATTGCATTGGAAATTCTGCTGGTCTTTGGTGGCTATACCAAAAGCGGCAGAACCTGGCAGTGGATTGGCCAGTACATGGTTGGTTTCATGGACTGGATGGCTAATGATGTTTTTAAATCAACGAACGGCATTGGTTTTGCGATTATTATTATTACAGCCGTCATTCGTTTGGTACTGCTGCCAATCATGTTCGATCAGCAACGGCAAGGCACAATTCAGGCTGAAAAAATGGCCATGCTGCAGCCACAATTATCCAAGATCCAAGAGGCAATGAAAAAAGCCAGCACGCAACAGGAAAAAATGACTATCAACTCAGCGATGATGGCCGTTTATCGTGAAAATAATGTTTCGATGATGGGCGGAATCAATTTTTTGTCCATGCTGATTCAATTACCGATTATCTCTGCTTTGTATACAGCGATCAGATTGTCGACTAGTGTGTTGGCAACTGACCATATCAACCCGGCGACTTATAATCCTGGATTTCTGCTTAACGGCGCCCACTTTTTTGGCATCGCACTTTATCGGCCTTCTCTGATTATTGCTGTGATTGCGGCTTTGTTTTATGTTGGGCAGTCCATGATCAGTTTGAAAATGGCACCAGAGGCTCAGCGCAAACAAATGCAGACCATGATCTGGATTAGTCCAATTTCCATTTTCTTCTTTTCAATTTTTCAGTCAGCGGCCTTAGGCCTGTACTTCTTGGTTGGTGGTTTTTTCGTATTAATTCAATCTTATATTCTGCTAAAAATCAGACCAAGTCTGCAAGAAAAAATTCGAAAAGAGTTTACAGTTAAGAATGTAGCTGATGACTTATTAGCAAAAGCAGGCAGTAGCCAGGCAGCAACTGATGCGGTTAACACACTTGCTAATAATATAGATAATAAAAAAGGGAATGAGTCTCAGAAAATCACTGGTACCGGTGCAAGAAATGCCGGTAAACAGCACAGAAAGCCAAAAATATAATGGAAATTATTACGTCGAATCAGAATTCAAGAGTTAAGTTGTGGACCAGCCTTCAGACGGCAAAGGGCAGGCAGCAATCAGGCAGTTATCTATTGGATGGCTGGCATTTGGTTCAAGAAGCTTTGAACCAGGCAGCACCAATTCAAGCTGTGATTGCAACTGAAGCACAAATGGACGAACATTTGGCCGATGTCCCGCAAGGTGTTCCTGCTTTTCAGGTGACTGACGAAGTTGCTCGCCACATTGCAAAGACAAATAACCCGCAAGGTATTTTTGCGCAGACCAGCCTGCCTAATAATTCTTTCGATCCTAAGTACGTGCATGCCGGCCAGTGGCTTTTGCTAGATCGTATTCAAGATCCTGGAAATGTTGGTACCCTAGTTAGAACAGCTGATGCGGCTGGTTTTGTAGGTGTGGCTCTTTCTGTGGGATCCGCGGATCCTTTTGGTCCAAAAGTTGTTAGAGCTATGCAAGGCAGCCAGTTTCATTTGAAAGTCATTAAGGATCTCGACCTGGCGACCTGGATTGATGATTTGGAAGAAAATAATTACGATGTTTATGGAACAACGCTCTCTGATACGTCTGTTGATTACAAGACAGTTGTACCAGAAAAATCTTTTGCGCTCATTCTAGGAAATGAAGGACAAGGATTGGATCCCGAATTATTGGAAAAGACATCTGCCAATCTCCATATTAATTTCCTTGGCAAAGCAGAATCTTTGAACGTTGCTGTTGCCGGCGGCATCTTAATGTTTGCATTAAATTGAATTTGCTTATAATATGTAAGTATGGCCGGAAGACTAGAATTAACAGAATCAGCATTTGAAATCCTTGGAAGAAAGTGGAATGGCTTGATTATTCAGACACTGCTTGATAGCCCAGATGGGTCTTTGCATTTTACGGAACTATCTAGGACAGTACATGCGTGCAGTGACCGTGTTTTGACAGTTCGTTTGAAAGAATTAGAAGACGCTGGTATTATTGAACGTGGTTGTTGTCCGGATAATGGCAAATTTGGCTACCGTTTGACCGAGAAAGGTTTTTCGATGCGGCCGCTCATGTCGGAAATTTCAAGCTGGGCAGCAAATAATATTTAAAAATTTGAGAAAGACTAGTAAGTCCTGACACGCAAAGCGAACCGGAACAGTGAGAGCCGGTGGTGGTGAAGGCTGAATTTCACTTTCGAGTATTTTGGTTAATCACCAACGGGTTGTTCCGTTATTGACAACTAGAGTTAGGAAATTTGTTTCCTAAAAAAATGGGTGGTAACACGATAATTCGTCCCTTATGCTTGATGGCATAAGGGATTTTTTTATTAGTTAGGGTGAAAATGGATATCAAAGAGAAGTTAAAAAGTTTACAAGAAAGGGTTATCCAGCAGCTCAGTTTATCGAAAACCGATGATGCAGTTGAAGATATCCGTGTTCATTTGTTAGGTAAAAAAGGCGACCTCACAAAAATTTTGAAGGGCTTAAAAGACTTGACCGCAGATCAGCGGCCGTTAGTCGGCCAATTAGCCAATGAAATTCGACATAATTTGGAAGAGCAGATCGAAGACAAAAGAGCACGTTTAGCAAAGGCTATTCTTGATCGTCAATTAGCTGCCGAACAAATTGACGTAACTTTGCCTGGAAAAACAGTGATCATCGGCACGAAGCATGTGCTTCAGCAGATTCAGGATCAGATCGAAGACCACTTTATCAGTCAGGGCTTTCAAGTGATGTACGGAACGGAAGTCGAGACCGATGAATTTAACTTTGCTCGCATGAATCTGCCTAAAGACCATCCGGCTCGTGATATGCAGGATACTTTTTATTTGACGCCAAATATTTTATTGCGGACTCAGACCTCAGCCATGCAGGCACGCGCCATGGATAAGCACGATTTTGCCACTGGCCCTTTGAAAATGGTCAGTCCTGGTAAAGTCTATCGGCGTGATAACGATGATGCGACTCATTCGCATCAGTTTCATCAAGTTGAGGGTCTAGTAGTGGGCAAGGGGATTACACTCGCGGATTTAAAGGGCACCTTGCAGGCTTTAACCGATGAACTATTCGGAAAAGGCCATGCCATGCGTTTTCGCCAGAGCTATTTTCCTTTTACGGAACCGAGTCTAGAAGTTGATATCAGTTGGAATATTGTCGATGAACATACACCGGCAGAAGATATTCAATGGATTGAAGTGCTGGGAGCCGGTATGGTTCACCCAAATGTCTTGAAGATGGCTCATATTGATCCAGATGAGTACACAGGCTTTGCCTTTGGCTTGGGCCCGGATCGTTTTGCGATGATCAAATACGGTATCGATGATATTCGCAATTTTTATCTAGATGATCTTCGTTTCTTAAAGCAATTCAGTCAGGTGGGCAAATAAATGAAAATTTCAGTTAATTGGATCAAAGAATTTATGCCGGATTTTCCGGTGAGCAATGAAGCGGATGCTCAAAAAATTTCTGACAAACTGGCGCTGACTTCGACAGAAGTTGAGGACAAAGGCTATCAGATTCCGCAATCTACAGGACTCGTCGTCGGGCAAGTGCTGGAAGTACGGTCAATTGAAAATTCGACCCATTTGAAGATCACGATTGTCAATGCGGGTAAGAAAGATTATCAAGTTGTCACCGGCGCACCAAATGTGGTCAAGGGCCAGCTGGTTGTTTTGGCATTGCCAGGTGCACATTTGCCAGAAAATAAGCTGATCGAAGCCACTGAGCTGGATGGCCAAATTAGTCAGGGAATGCTGGTGTCACTGCAGGAAATTGGTTTTGATGATGCCATTGCGCCAAAAAAGCATGAAGCCGGTATCTATGTTTTCCCAGCTGATTCAGAGGTTCAGCCTGGCGATGACGCTGTGAAGGTTTTGGGCATTGACGACTTGATGATTGATACAGAACTGACGGCCAACCGTGGCGATATGCTGTCGATTCGAGGCAATTTGTACGAATTTTCTGCTTTGTTTGAAAAAGACTTCAAAAAAATCGACTTTGATTTACAGGAATCTGCTCAAACAGCTGCTTCGCAGTTAAGTGCTAGTGTCGATCCAACTTTGGCAAATCCTTATTATCTAAGGATTGTTAATCACGTGACGGTTAAGGAAAGCCCATTATGGCTGCAGCGGCGGCTTTGGAATTCCGGGATTCGCCCGATAAATAATTTAGTAGATGTGACAAATTATGTCATGCTGCTTTTGGGACAACCCATGCATGTTTTTGATCTTGATCAATTACACCATCATGAGATCAGAGTGGCTTTATCGTCAGACGAGACGATCACAACTTTAGATGGTGAAAAACGTCAACTGAAAGCTGGCGAGGATATTGTTGTCTATGATGGCCAAGATCCGCAGATGCTGGCCGGAGTGATGGGCGGTTCACAATCCGAAGTGACAGAAAATACGAGCAACGTGGTTTTAGAATCAGCTGTTTTTAATCCTGTTTTGATCCGTAAAACAGCTCGCCGTTTTAATCTCCACTCACAAGCAAGCCAGCGTTTTGAACGCGGTATTGATGTCAGCAACTCACGTAAAGCTTTGGATTATGCAGCAGCTCTGATTAAGGACCTGGCTGGTGGGGAAATCGCTCAAGGAGTGATTGAAGCACAAGCTGATATTGCCAAAGAAAAGCAGATCGCCATCTCATTAGGTGATATTAATGGCTATTTGGGTACACAGGCCGGTCTTGACGATGTAGCAGATATTTGGCGGCGGCTCTCTTTTACATTCGAACAAGAAGGTGAAAATTTCCTTGTAATGATACCGCGGCGTCGTCCGGATATTACGATTAAAGCCGATTTAATTGAAGAGTTCGTCCGTATTTATGGTTACGAGAAGATACCGGCTCATCTGCCACAGGCTGTTAACCAAAAATCGGGCCTAACTGCAGACCAAAAATTAGACCGCTCGATTCGAGAAATTTTATTGGCTTTAGGGTTAACTCAAGCCATTTCATATTCGCTCACCACGACTGAATTCGCGTCACAATTTACGTCTCAAGCCCGTCCGCTTGTCAAATTAGCTTATCCGATGAGTCAAGAACACGCTGTCATGCGCCAGTCGGTCTTAGCTACATTAATTCAGGCAGCTGCTTATAATGCCGCTAGAAAGATATCTGATATCCGGCTTTTTGAAACAGGTGATGTTTTTTATGGCCGTCCGGATAACGATCCTGATCAGCTGCCAATCGAAAAGCAGCAGATTGCTGCGGTAATTTCTGGAAAACCGTCTGCTGATTGGCAGCACAACGATCAAAACTATGATTTTTATGATATCAAGGGTTTACTAACAGCATTACTGAGCAAGCTGAACTTAAAGGGAAAAATTCTTTTTAAAAAATCTCAAAGCCAGCCTGAGATGCATCCTGGGCAGACGGCAGATGTCTATCTAGATGATCAGTATTTGGGTTTTGTCGGACAAATTAATCCGCAGTTAGCTGACCAGTATAAGCTGGGACGGACCTTTGTTTTCCAATTGGATAGTAATTTGGTTCATGACCGCTGTCAGCATGGCACTGATTATCGTCCATTAGACAAGTTTCCTGCGATTGAACGTGATCTCTCGCTGCTAGTGGATAAAAACCTGCAGGCCGCTGATATTGTTTCGATTATCACCAAGAATGCCGGCTCTTATCTGCGTCAGGTTAACTTGGTGGATGTCTATGAGGGCACTGAATTGGGTCAGCAGAAAAAATCTCTTTCGTATCGCCTGCAGTTTGTTAATCCAGATGCAACTTTGACAGACGAGATCGTTAATGCAGCAATGGCACGGATCAGTACAGCACTTTTTGATCAATTGCGGGTCACGACCAGATAATCTTTGCTAAGCTTGTAGATATGAGAAAATCCATTTGGCGTATACTTCCGCCGGTTACGATGACACTTTTTGTATTGACAGTTGCCATCTACCTGCTGCAGATCTTGTTTGATGGTTATTTGATTTTGTCCTCAGGGCAACCGGTCGGCGTTTTTTATTTAGTTTCCCGATTCATTAATGGCCCTTCGATCCAATCTTTAGTGCTGCTAGGCGGCGGTGTTGACAGCCTTTTCCTTTCTGGCGAGTGGTATCGTGCTTTTACGCCGATTTTCCTGCATGCTTCGTTGATGCATATCTTTTCTAATATGCTGACACTGGTGATTGTAGGGCCTTTTGTTGAAAAGCTTTTTGGCAAAGGGAAGTTTCTTTTGATTTATTTGATCACGGGAGTTTGGGGAAACCTGTTAACGTTTATTTTTGACCCTAATCCCAACGTTGTATCCGTTGGGGCATCAGGCGCATTATTCGGCCTTTTCGGCGTCATGATTGTGAGCGGCTGGTACAATCGCAATAATTTTGTTTTTCGACGTCAGCTCATCATTTTTGCTGCCTTGGCAGCTTTTAACCTAATTGGTAATCTAAACGATCCTAGCGTGGATATTTGGGCTCATATCGGCGGATTGATTTCCGGCAGTTTGTTAGCCATTGTATTTGATTTTCCAACTTCGGTTTATGGCCGCATCAAACAGCCGGCTCGAATCTTGGCTGTTATTCTGCTGCTTTTGCCGGTTGCCTATTTTGCTTGGAGAATGAGAATTTTATGAGAATCATTTGAAAGCGCTTGTGTTTATTGAAAAAAAAAATTAATCTATTAATGAGGTAATTATGGCTAAAGATAAATTAATTGGTGTCGACCTTGGCGGTACGACCATTAAGTTTGCTATTTTAACGGATACAGGAGAAATTCAAGAAAAATGGTCGGTTCCGACTAATATTTTAGATAATGGTTCACATATCGTCCCCGATATTATTGATTCGATTAATGGACGGCTGGATTTGCTGAAACTAGATCGTGACCGTATCATCGGTATTGGCATGGGCACTCCAGGAACAGTTAACCGTGAAAAGGGCACTGTTGAAGCAGCTTACAATCTGAACTGGAAAAATGTTCAGCATGTGCGTGATCAAATTCAGAAAAGTACTGGTTTGAACTTCACGATGGACAACGATGCTAACTCAGCGGCTATTGGCGAACAGTGGAAGGGTGCTGGGGAAAATGATCCTAATGTCTCTTTTATCACGCTTGGCACTGGTGTTGGCGGCGGCATTATTGCAAATGGCCAAATGGTTCGCGGCGTTTTTGGTGCCGGTGGCGAATTTGGCCATATGGTTGTTGAACCTGGTGGCTATTTGTGCACCTGTGGTAATCACGGCTGTTTGGAACAATATTGCTCAGCTACCGGTGTTGTTCATTTGGCACGTGATTTTGCTGACGAATATGAGGGCGATTCAAAGCTGAAAGCAATGCTGGATAACGGCGATGAAGTGACTTCTAAAATTGTCTTTGATTTGGCCAAGGGCGGTGACTTTTTGGCCAATGAAGTTGTTAACAAAATGGCTTATTATCTGGGCTATGCGACGGCGGCTCTGTCGAATATTTTGAACCCGGCCTACGTTGTCATTGGGGGCGGCGTTTCAGCTGCAGGCGATTTCCTGCTTGACAAGGTCAAAGCTAATTGGACACAGTATGCTTTTTCATCAGTTCGTTCATCGACACAGCTGCGTTTGGCAGCTTTAGGAAATGACGCTGGTGTGATCGGCGCTGCCAGTCTGGCCAGAGAATTTATTGAAAAATAAGCTTTTCACGCTTCAAATTCGTGTCATTATTTGGTAGAATGATTCAGTTGGCTTTGCTTGTGTCAGAGCTTAGTGGACTGATTATATAGGGATATAGTATAGAGGTAGTACAGCGGTCTCCAAAACCGTTAGCGGGGGTTCGATTCCCTCTATCCCTGCCATGGCGGTATTGGTGAAGTTGGTTAACACACCGGTTTGTGGTACCGGCACGCGTGGGTTCGAGTCCCACATACCGCCCTTGCAAGTTTCATAGGATTCTTGCTATAATTTATATTCGTGATTCAAATGCCGTTGTGGCGGAATTGGCAGACGCGCTGGACTCAAAATCCAGTGGTGGCAACACCGTGTGGGTTCGACTCCCACCGACGGCAAATAAAGCATTTCATAATAGTGAGGTGCTTTTTTTATATAGTTTTTACTGAAAGGAAACTTATCATGTTGCTCTTGTTTAACATTCCGATAGCTTGATTCTTTAACAAATACTTCAAAAGGAGCAATGTTCATGATCATATATACAGAAAAGATACCGTCAATGGCGCAAATGGAGGATCTTTATGGTGCAGTTGGCTGGATTGCCTATACGCATCAGTTGAGTACGCTGGGCAAAGCCTTAGAGAATTCGGTATTGATTTCTGCTTGGCAAGAGGACGAACTTCTAGGTTTCGTCAGAGGGGTAACGGATCAGACGACTATTTTGTTCATCCAGGATTTATTGGTGTTTCCAAAATATCAAAGAGAAGGCATTGGCCGTGAACTTGTTGAGCGGCTGATGAAAAAATATCCTGTTGGGCAAACGGTTTTAATCACTGATGACAGTCCGGCAACCAACTGCTTTTACGAAGCAATAGGTTTGCAAGATTTATCGAAAAATCGTATGAAAGCTTTTTATAGCGACACGCGGATCATTTAAGATACTGAGAAAACAGATACAGAGATGATAAAGACCTGCATTGACCGCACACTAGATATGGTGTCACACAGATTGTTGTTGAGAGATCAGCCAAGTTGTAGGGAGGAGATAATTAGTTATTCTGTTGGGTCTGTTAAATATGTGTTTTATGTTGTACTCTCTCCACAAAAAAACGTGTTTTCAGTCAATTGCTCGCAGAAGTCAACTGGATCTCTTCGATGGCGTATGATCTATTTAAGGATTGCAAAATGAATAGAGAACTAGACCAGATTTTTCATAAAGTTAATTCACGGTTGGAAAGTTTAAAAACGGGTACGACTTTTTCCCTACCTGATTTATATGGTGAGGAAGCTTGGCGAAACTTGTATATTGGTGATCGTGTTATGGCTGGTAATTTTTTTCTGCGTCGTGTTCGACAAGGCGAGTATCCGCATGTCAAAGAACTAGCAGATAAAGACGCAAAAAATCGTCGTCAGTATCTCAAATATTAAAGGAGTTTGTGTTGTTTATTTTTTCAGAGTTTAGCATCAATCAACATCGGGTTCGTCTGCTTTTTCCCGATCAAAGCCAGGCCAAGGATCTGATCGAGCAGATTAATCGGGACAGAGAAAGTTTATCCCGCTGGATGCCTTGGACCAAGGAGACAAATAATGAGCAGGATGAGCTGCATTTTATCGATTATGCCCGCCAGCAGAATGCGAAGAACCAATTGCTAGAACTGACGATCGAGGTAGACGGCAAAGCCGTTGGTATGATTGACCTGCACAATATCAGTTCGCGTTCTCACCGTGCCGAGGTCGGTTACTGGTTGTCGAGCAGCTGTCAAGGCAGCGGCATTGTCACTCGGTCGCTTCATCAGTTGATCAAAATAGCTTTTGGCGAGCTGGCCTATAACAAAATTATTATCATGGCAGAAAGCGAGAATCTCAAAAGCAGAGCCGTAGCAAAACGACTTGGATTTCAGCATGAGGGCACTTTACGGGAAGAATACTTTGTGGCAGGCAAATATCGGAATTTAGAAGTTTATTCGATGCTGGCTGCGGAATACAAAAAAGCATAAATTGATGAAAAAAGTTCTAAATTGGACTTTTTTTATTTAATTGTGTTAGTATTTTTTGAGTAGGAATGAATATTCTTTCATTTTTAGGAAAATATGACCGAGACAATCAAAAAAGTAAATAAGAAAGAGGCTATCTTAAAAGCGGCCTTGCAGTTGTTTTCTCAAAGAAGTTTTTATGGGACGACAATGCCGGATATTTCAACACTTGCTGATGTTGGAGCGGGGACAATTTATCGTTATTTCACATCCAAGGAAGCTCTGGTTAACGCGCTCTTTTTTAGGATTATGACTGAATTTGATCAGCGCTTGGAATCTGATTTTCCAAATGGTATGGATACAAGAATCCAGTTTCACCACTTGTTTCAAAGCCTTTGGGGCTATGTAGTCGATAATACACAGGCATTTGTCTTCATTAATCTGCATGATGAAGGGAAATATCTAGATGAGCGGAGTCACGCGAGCTTTGATAAGTTGTGGAATTTTATTACAACGATTATTGATAAAGGGCAGCAAAGAGGCGACGTCGTAGATCTGGATCCAAAATCAATTGTGTCATTGGTATATGGGCCTTTGATTCCAATCTCAAAGTTGTTGATTAATCATAAGTACACGGCATCGAAAGATTTTGTTTATGCGTTAGAAGAAGCGACATGGCGGGCCGTTTCAAGCAAGTAGTTTTTTTCGTTTAAAAAAGGAACGATCATTCATTCATTTATTGGAGCGTAAAATGGAAAGATTTTTAAAAAAAACACGTATTTTTATTATTATCTTTTGGGTTCTGGCGGCAGTTGTTGCTGTTTTTGCTTTACCAAATGTGTCTCAGCTGGTTCAAAACAAGGGGCAGATTACTGTACCGAGATCGGCTAATGTTTCTGAAGGCCGTCGTTTGCAGAAGAAACTAAATCCAGGAGAACCTGTTAGCAGCGATATCATCGCAGTTTATAATAGCGGCGCGAACAAAAAATTAACCAAACGGCAGATTTCTGAGATTCGCAGCTCGGTTACAAAAGTGTCGCGGAATCGGGCTAAATATCATATCACAGCTATTACGTCGCTTTTGGATGGCAAATCTGTCCGCCAGCAGCTGACTTCTAAAGATCAGACGACGATGCTGGTACAAATTTCAGTGAAGTCTAATCAAAACCAAATTAGTCAGCGAAGCGCGGCAATTAAGCAAGCGCTCAAGGCCGACCATTTGCGCTTGAATATGACGGGCAGCAGCCTTGTGAATCATGACTTTGCTTCAGCCACGCAGGATGGTGTTAAAAAAACAGAAGTGATTGCCATCGTCTTCATCTTGATCATCCTTGTGCTTGTTTTCAAAACGCCAATCATTCCCGTGATCAGCCTGTTGACAGTTGGTATTTCTTTTCTGACTTCGTTTTCTTTGGTCACAAATCTTGTACAGAATTACAATTTTCCGTTTTCAAACTTCACACAAGTCTTTATGGTGGTGGTTCTCTTCGGGATTGGAACGGACTATAACATCCTCTTTTACACAAGATTTAAAAGAGAACTGGGCTTAAATCCCGAGAAGACTACGAATGAAATCGCAGTTAAAACACTGTTCTCAGCTGGTAAAACGATTCTGTTCTCCGGTTCCTCTGTCTTGATCGGATTTTCGACACTGGCTTTGGCAAAATTCAGCCTCTATCAAGCTACAAGTGCTGTCGCAATTTCTGTTCTGATCCTCTTGCTAGTACTAATTACGCTGACACCGGCTTTAATGAGCTTATTTGGCCACGGATTATATTGGCCGTCTAAGAATTTTGATGGCGAAGGCGGTTCTAAGATTTGGCAGGAGCTGACTTCGACAGCTGTCAAACATAGTGTCATCACTGCATTGGCCACTCTTATTATTGCTGTACCTGTGGCGATGATGTTTTCCAATCGATTGAACTTTAACGATTTATGGGAAGTTCCTAATCAATATGAATCCAAACGCGGCATTAATCTGATTCAAAAACATTTTCCAGCTGGTTTTTCATCGCCGATGACTTTGATTATTTCCGGCGATAAACGTTTGGATAATAACCAGCAGCTGTATGCCTTGGATATGCTGCAAAATAGGTTAAAACATGACAAAGATGTCAGTGCGGTCATGGGCGTGACACGGCCTTTAGGCGATCGGATTAATCAGCTCTATGTGAATAATCAGCTGAAAACTTTGAATTCTGGCATTGGTCAGGCCGGGACTGGCGTTTCAACGATTAATAATGGCTTGAAAAATGCTAGTGACCAGCTTGGCCGCCAACAGACCAACACAAATGGTGTCCAGCGCCTGATTGACGGTACAGGCCAATTAAGCACTGGCGCTAACCAGCTTCAAGCGGCTTTAAACACACTGCAATCCCGCCTGGCCAGTGGTGCCGCTGGAGCTAATCAATTGAATGATGCTTTAGCTACTTTATCTGCTAGTACAGATCAGCTGAAAAACGGTGTCGACCAGATTTTGGCGCAGTTAAACCAAACTGAGGTTCCTTCGCGTGAACAGGTACAAGCTCAGATTGATCAACTGAATGCGATGAAAACAGTTTTGACACCAATCATTCAGAATGCGGTGCTTTCAGGACAACTTCCAGTGGACCAAGCAGAGCGTATTAATCAGGCATTTGCAGATTTCCCAAATCAATTACAGCAATTAAGTGGCTTGGGTTCTCAGATCGATGATTTGAAGAACGGATTGACGCGTGTTGATAATGGCCTTGGTGCGATGCAATCCGGCATCGCTCGTATGCGCACCGGGGCTGGCCAATTGTCATCAGGTATGCAGCAAGGAGCTAGTGGCGCAGGTGAAATTGCTTCTCGCACGAACGATTTAACAAATGGTTTAGCACAGATTCAAGCCGGCCAGCAGCAGATGAAGACGGCTTTGGATGGTTTGGCATCACGCAGCCGCGAGCTTAAAAATGGTTTGGATCGTGCGTCTGATGGCCTTAACCAGGTCGGCCAAGGGTTAAATCAGGGACAAAGTTATGTTAAAGGGCTGGTCGGTAATTCTTCTAGCGACTGGTTGAACGTGCCGGATTCAGTCCTCCATTCAAAGACCTTTAAGCGTTCTTTGGATCAATATATGAGCCCGGATCGCAAGACCACACAGTTAACGGTCATCTTGAAATTAAATCCTTTTTCTCATCCGGCCATTGGCGTTGCCAATCATATCAAACAAGTAACGGCTCGTTCACTCAGTGAATCTGGACTAGACCACGCAAAAGTAGGGATCACGGGCACCAGTATGCAGAATTTTGATCTCCAGCAGATTTCGACTTCTGATTTTCTGCGGACTGCAATCATTATGCTGATCGGTATCACGCTGGTTATGATTTTAATTACACATTCCACACTTTACGCTGTCACGATTGTGGCTTCTCTAGCAGGTACTTACTTCGTTTCCCTGGGTATCGGTGAAAAAATCAGTCAGATGCTTTTGGGAAGAAATATGTTGTCCTGGAACGTGCCTTTCTTCAGCTTTATCATGCTGATCGCTTTGGGTGTGGATTATGCCATTTTCGTCATGATGGCTTTCAACGAGGAAAGAGGTAGTACGGTCGAGCGTTTGGTTTCTGCTTCAAACCGTCTTGGCAAAGTTGTTATGTCGGCTGTCGTCATCTTAGGTGGTACTTTTGCTGCTATGATTCCGTCAGGCATTCTGACCTTGATTCAGGTACCGATTGTTGTCATTACTGGATTGCTGATTCTGGCCTTTGTGACAATTCCGATGTTTATTCCGGCTGTGATCACGATCAGTGACTGGATGCTGAGACGTAAATTTGCTTCAATGAAAAAATTTGAACGTTAATCGCGATGCTTCATTATTGACAAAAATGAGTGGATAATGCCCACTCATTTTTTATACGAAAAAATCTTTGTTCGCGCTGAGATCTAATCATCCCTGCTGGGATTGTTTCATCTGATTAATAATTTCAACGCCGTGATTTCTGTTGAATCGCAGAGCTATGTTAAAGAGAGATCATTTCAGCAATTTTTTTTCAATCGTATACCGAGGGCGGTGTTTGACCTCGGAGAAAATCTTGCCGATGTATTCGCCTGTCAGGCCGATGGCCATCATCTGGCAGCCGCCGACGATCCAAATGGAAATCATCAAAGAAGACCAGCCGGCGGCTGTCACGCCTCTGAGTTTGGTCACCAGGGTATAGATCAGCATCACGAAGCCGAAAAGGGCAAAGCCGACACCCAAACTCAAGACCAGCCGTAAAGGAGCAATGGAAAAACTGGTCACCCCGTCCCAAGCAAAGCTCAGCATCTTAAACAGCGGGTACTTGGACTTGCCGGCCAGGCGCTTATGCCTGGCATAGTAGACACGGCTGCTGTTAAAGCCTAACAGCGGGATGATGCCGCGAATGAACATGTTTTCCTCTTGGTACTGCAGAAAGGCTGTGATGGCTTTCGGGCCTAGGAGACGAAAGTCCGCGTGTTCCGGCACCAGATGGACGCCTAGCCTGCCTAATAAGCTGTAAAAAGCTTCAGCTGATACGCGTTTCAACCAGCTGTCTGAATCCCGGTTGTTGCGCACGCCAAAGACCACCTCAGAGCCGGCCTGATACTGTTCGACCATCTGGAAAATGGCCTGCGGGTCGTCTTGCAGGTCGGCATCAATAGAGATCACAAAATCAGCCAGCTGCTGTTTAGACATCACGGTCAAACCTGCGATCAGCGCATTCTGGTGGCCGAAGTTGCGGCTGAATTTCACACCCATCACTCGGGCATCGGCTTCATGTGCTTGTTCAATCAAAGACCAGGTCTGATCCGTTGAGCCGTCGCTGACAATCATCAAGCCGGAATCCGAGGCAATCAGCCGCCGATCAATCAGCTGCTGGATAATCTTTTGTAAGATCGGCAGGCTTTCGGGCAAGACCTCTTGTTCGTTATAGGCCGGTATGAGAATCATGAGCTTTTGTAGGGATTGTGTTAAAGAGTTTTTTGTCATATTTTTTTGCAAAGACTTGTCAGTTAACATCTCAGCTGAGTCATTTACATTAGAAGATTATAGTTTGACAAGAAGGGAGAAGACCTGTGAATATTATGATAGAATCTCATTTAATTCGTGTTTTCGTTTTTTTCACATTGAGATCATAATTTTGTGCACTTGAACTACGATAAATCTATGCCCAAAAAAAATAAAAAGTCTCATTCCTTGTTGAAAAAAATAGTTCTGTCATTTCTGTCAGCTATTGTTCTGCTGGCCGCTTGTGTTTGGCTGGCTTTTCAGTTATCCCCACGGCCTTTTGTGATGTTATTGAATGCAATTCCTCAAGAACATCCTAAACAGCCGAAAGATTTTCAAACAGTATTGGCTAAGACAAACTCGTTGAAGAACATTACCTATTTGACTGGCAAAAAGACCGGCAAGTTGCAGATGGACATTTACTATCCTAAAAAACAAACGATCCAAGGAACGATTATTTGGTTCCATGGTGGCGGGTTTATTGGTGGCGATAAGGCCATGCTGGATTATTGGGGACCGAGTTTGGCTAGCCAGGGCTATAGTTTTGTTTCATTGAATTATTCAACGGCACCGGATTTTCATTACCCTGTTCCATTACGGCAGGCTGATGCGGCTTATCGTTTTTTGGAATCTCAAACAGGTGTCAATCAGGTGATCAATTTGAAAAACATTATTATCGGAGGAGATTCGGCAGGTGCACAAATCGCATCGCAGTATGCAGCAATTCAGACAAATTCTAAATTAGCTCGGCAAATGCATATGAAACAGCTCATCAAGCCCTCAGCAATCAAAGCGGCACTGCTTTTTTGCGGTCCTTATGATTTGAAGAGCCTTTCTGAAAACATGCCTGCGAGTTTTAGAAAATATGTAAATGATATTGGATGGGCCTATATCGGCCAGAAAAATTGGCAGCGATCTGCTGCAGCACGCCAGGCATCTACGGTTGATTTCGTTACGAAAAAATATCCAGCAACTTTTTTGACGGATGGCAATACGGCTTCCTTTGAGACACATGCTAGAAAAATGATTCAGGTTCTGCGACGGAAAAATATTTATCATGAATCTTTGTTTTTTCCAAAATCGCAATATGGCAAAGTCAATCATGAATATCAACTGGATTTAAATACTGCTAATGGACAGCGATGCTTGCATCGGGCAATTCATTTTCTGAAAAAAGTTGTTCACTAGGCCGGTCGTTTACTCGCTTGACAGGATTAAAGTGCTTTCCGGTCACGAGTCTGATTGATTTGATATAGTTGGTTTTTATGCTGCGGATCTCGGTGGTTGTCTGAAACAGATTTAATGACTCGTCCTCGGTCAATAACCCAATCGGCAATTTTGGCGTTTTGACTCTTTGGATCCAAGGAACGCAAACCACTGCTGCCAAAATAAAAATATTTGATTTTATGTTCGAAAACGAGTCTTTTAAATCGATCCAGTGAAATGGCTGGATCTGTGCCGTTATAGCCGCCAATTGCCATGACTGCTTTATGACTCTGAATCATAAATGGCGCAGCCGTAGGAGCGTTAATCGTAGCAAACAAGTATCGAGACTGTCTGTTTTCTGAATACCTGCTTTTCAAAAAAGATAGTAGATCCTTACGTGCCTCGTTGGCTTTTTGCGATCGCCTTGCGGAGATACCGATATATCTTTTTGGGTCCAGGTAAGTGCTGATTAATCGATCCGCCGGGTATTTTAAAAGCAGCTGTGGGCTTGCGGCCGGGAAAGAAGCTGAAGTGCCAAACAGGGGCACTGTCGACCATAAACCGGGAATTAGGCAGGCTACAAACAGGGCAATTTGAAATGTTTTTTTATATCTATCAGGAAATTTAATCCAAAACAAGCTCACTATGAGTGCAAGGACAAAGAAAATTACCACGAAAAACTGGGCATAGTACCAAGAAAAATAGCTCTGCAGCAGTAGTGTCGCTAGAAAAATACCTGCCATGGCGATATGTGCGGCTGCTTTGTTCACAATTCCGAAAGGTAATTGATTCTTTTCAGCTGATATAAAAAGGATTGCCGCTAAGGCCGCAATGGCAGGTGCAAGAATATTCGTGTAGTAGGGGTGAAAAAATCCGGCCACACTGAAAAAAGCCGATATTGAAATTAGCCAACTGCCCCAGAAGATGGTCTGAGCACCTTTTTGGGTCAGCTTGCGTTGGTTGGCTTTAAATAGACGAATGCCTTGGATCGTTGCAGCTAACAGGCCGAAAAGAGCTAGAGGCAGAAACCAGCTGATTTGTGTTCCCAGTGCAAGATCGAATAGTCGAAATGGACCGGGTTGACCAATGTTTCCCGGATGTCCTAATCTTTGCAAGACTTTTAATGGCGACTGTTTTTTTAACGATGTTGGATAATTACTAGCAGTAAAAACACTGTTTTTCATACCTCTATGGCTGGCTGAAATGCCGCTGGTCTGACCTAATAATCTTTGGCTGCCATTGTATCCAAAAACGAGATTTGTCATCGAATCATTCTGTGAGGAACCGACGTAAGGGCGCTGGCTTTGCGGAATATGGTCCACGGTGACCGGATAAGCAAAGGAAAAAGTTAGTAAGGTCAGCAATGCTGCTAATAGTTCGACTACTTTTTTCTTTAAATGCTGATTGTTTGTTGCTAGCCAATAGTATAAAAGCATTGCCGGCAGGATCATAAAAGCTTCAAGCATTTTGACGTTGAATGCTAGGCCGACTGAAGCAAATGCGGCTATAAGATTAATAAAATGATGCTGCAAAATAAATTTTTCAAGCAGTCGTGCTGCCAGCAGCAGGAAGAAAAGCATGACAGCGTCCATGTTGTTGCTTCGCGCATCGGCCACCACAATTGGCGTCAAAGTCATCAACAATGCCGCAATATGCCCGGCACGATTGCCAAAAGTTGTTTGAACGATCTTGAACAATAGAAATATGCTGCCTAGACTACATAAAACACTTGGTAAAGCCGTCGACCAGCCGGATAAAGAAAAAATTTTGGCTGACAAAACCATCATCCAAAGTGCTACCGGGGGCTTATCGACACTGATAAAATTAGTTGGATCAAAGGAAGAGAAGAAAAAGGCTTTCCAATTTCGCGACATCGAACCGACAGCTGCTGTATAGAAAGGATTGGCATTGCCAATGCGATTCAAATTAAAGAGATAAAGAAATGCTGCTAGGCATAAAATAATCAGTAAAATATAATCGATTTTTTTAATTTTTTCACGTTCCATCTCTGACTCACGAACATTCTAGCTTTTACTGCCTGGTTTTTCACCTATAATCTGCTGATGATTTATCAGATTTTGGCTGGATCAACAAAAATTGTAAATCTGATAAAATCTCATGAAACTTTCAGCTAAAAGCGGCTGAAGATCTGTGTTAGGCCCATTAGACTGAAGATATCAATCAGTTGATTGATCGAAAGGTTAGGTAACTGCGATTGGCAACAGCACTTTTTTTAAATCTTCTAAATGTTAACAAGCTGCTCCCAGGTTTGATGGGGCCATATAGTCTACTAATTTACAGTCTGTTTTTTTTAATTATTTTTGTCGAGACAGGTCTCGTCTTCGTGCCGTTTTTACCGGGCGATTCGATTTTATTTTTATCAGGAAGTTTAGCCGCTTTGGATGGTGGATTGAATTTGCCAGGGATCATCTGTGGTTTTATTATTGCGGCTATCCTCGGTGATTTTGTCAACTTTGAATTAGGGCGGCATTTTGGTCAACGGATTACGAAATCACCAAGACTAAAAAAGCTTATTAAAGAAAAAAGTTTGAAAGCCTCAGAACGTTTTTATGCTAAATATGGCAAGGCAGCTATTTTCCTTGGCAGGTTTGTTCCGATTGTGAGGACGATTGTGCCTTTTACAGCCGGCATGAGCAGAATGCCGTATCGCAGTTTTTCTAAATTTAATATTATCGGTGCCGTTTCATGGATTTTAATCATGACTCTCAGCGGTTTTTTCTGGGGCAACATCCCCGTTGTAAAGAATAATTTCCAGTTTGTGATGATTGCGATCATTGTGATTTCTCTCTTGCCGATTTTTCTGGCACAGCTCAGGGCACATTTGGCAGCAGCTAAAAGTGACGGCCGGCATGATTGACCGTTTAACAAGGCTTGACAAAAGCCAATTATTAATCGGTTTTGGCGGATTTGCGATTTTGATGCTGACTGTGCTGGCTCAGAGCCGTCTTTTGAGGCAGCTGGATCTACAGGGGATACGCTTGATAAGTTTTAATCACAGTCCATCGTTGATTAAAATGGTCAACGTGATCAGTTTCTTTGGCTGCCCGCCTGTTTCGATTATCTTGTCGTTTTTGATTATTGTTTTTGTACTATGGCGCAGACAGCGATACATTGAGGCTGTGTGGGCAAGCATGCTCTTATTATCTGGCAACGCAGTTTGTTTCTTATTAAAGGAACTGGTTAGGCGGCCGCGGCCTGTGACGATGCTGATCAAAGATACTGGATTTTCATTTCCTTCTGGCCATGTTTTCAGCACTGCTTTGTTTGTCTTTCTTGTTTGGCACTTTATGGTCGCGAACTTGAAAAAACAACGCATGCGGGAAATGGCTAGGATAGGATTAATTATCTGGCTGTTGATTATTGCCTTGAGCCGAATATATCTGCAGGTTCATTTTCCTAGCGACGTTCTGGCTAGCGTGCTGCTTGCTTTGGGCATGGCAGCCTTTACAAAACAAGGATTAAAACCTTTAAGCAGATCAGAACGTATTTCTGTTTGATAAATAATTTAAAATCATAAAAGGAGTTGATTGTGACAAAACCTGTTATTTTAATCATTGAAGATGAAGAAGCAATTGTCGCTTATTTAAAAACTGAATTACAGTTTGAGGACTATGATGTATTGACTGCCACTGATGGTGAAAGCGGCTTTGATATTTTTGAGCAGAATGCCGATCGTGTCAGCGTCATTTTGCTGGATTGGATGCTGCCGCGCCGAAATGGCTTGGAATTGCTGCGACGGATTAGAAAGTCAAAAAGCCAAGTACCGATTATTCTGATGACGGCCAAAAGTGATGTTGGTGATAAAGTCGCTGCCCTGGATTCAGGTGCTGATGATTATATTACCAAGCCCTTTGAAATTGAAGAATTGCTGGCAAGATTGCGAGTGGTGCTCAGACGCGAGCAGCAGCCGGCTAAGCGGCGTTTTCAGGTGGCGGATCTAATTTTGGATCTAGACGCGCATCGTGTATTTCGTGCAGGATTGCCAATCAACCTGACACAAAGAGAATTTCAGCTACTGACTTATCTGATTGAAAATGTGGGCAAGGCGGTTAGCCGGGACAATCTGCTGGACAATGTTTGGGGTGAAGATTTTGGCGGCCAATACAATACAGCAGATGTTTATATCAGATATTTGCGTCAAAAAATCGACAAAAATTTTCAACCTAAATTAATCCAAACCGTACGCGGTGTTGGTTATGTGTTGAGAGCAGATTAAAGTGACGAAAATCAGACAATCTTTTAAGAACTTTCTTGAAAAAATCAGGCCGTTAAAGAACAGCAGCGCGGCCATTATGACCTCCTCTTATATGTTTTTGCTGGTCATGATTACGCTGGGGATGGGTGTTTCGTTGCCAGCTGTGCTGGGTTATCAGTTGGTACAGAATCAGTCTCAAGAGGCTAGCCAATATTTGCAAAGTTTACAAAAGACAAATATTGATTCGGCTCACGACTGGCGGATTTGGATGCGAAACAACGTTTTTGATAATGAAACAATTTTTATCAAAGCTCAATCACACACAAACAAAGTTTTTTATTCCGAGCATGCTGCCCGCGTTGCTAACAAAAAGCATCACGCCTTGTTTTTTTCAAAACACTATCTGCTGGATATGAGAACCTGGTACGATTTTGACTCATATCATTTCTACTTCACGCAAAGTGCAACTCAATACGGCAACCATTTCACGGTCTGGATTAATTTATATAAAGTCGTAGATATTATCAAGATTACTTTGAGTACGGTTCTGATCGTGATTGCCTTATTGCTGATATTTGGTATTTGGCGTGTTTGGCAGCTGTCTCAGTCTTTAACGCGCTCGTTGAGTGAAGTCAGCACAGCTATCAAGCACAACAGCCAGGATCTGACAGGGGACGGCAAGGAACCTGATTACCGTTTGCCAGAGCCAGCCACGCCGATTGAAGTTCATGAATTGGCAAGCTCCTTTAATCAATTGCTAGACGCTTTATCAGAAAAGGAAAAGTTGGAGAAGCAATTTGTCTCCGATGCTTCTCATGAATTGAAAACGCCGATTGCCGCTATTAATGGGCACTTGAAATTGATTGCACGTCGTGGGAAACAACACCCGGAAATTATTGCTGATTCTCTGAAATATATTTCATCAGAAACGCAACGGATGCAGCATTTGGTCGAAAATTTATTGAATTTATCGCATGCACAAGGAAATCCATTGGAGATCACACTCGTTGATATTGGCGCATTGCTGGCTGATATTAGCGATAATGCTGCATTTGGACAAACAATCAAGACTGATTTTCCAACAGACATTTATGTTAAGGCTGATTTGGAACAATTGCGGGAAATCCTGCTAGCTTTACTGGAAAATGCCAGCAAATATAGTCCGAAGAAATCTACGATCACCATTTCTGCCTGGCAGAAAGAGGGCCAGACACATATTTCTGTTGCTGACCAGGGGCAGGGGATTTCGCCTCAGGAACGAGAGAAAATATTTGAGCGCTTCTATCGGGTCGATACCTCGCACAGCAATCAGGTACCTGGTTCCGGACTGGGATTAGCCATTGTCAAAAAACTGGCCGATCGACAAAACATTCAGATTCGTATTTCAGATAATCACCCGCATGGAACAATTTTTGAACTGATTTTGCAGGGATAGTTTAAAAAAGTAGTGAAGGAAATTAAACATGTTAAAAAAACTAACTGCATTTATTATCAGTATTATTTTGGCAGTGGCCATTGCCATTGATGGCTATCTGCTCTTCTTTAAAAAAGCTGATCCCCGCACGGTGACAACACAGGCAAACACTAATAGCCAGGCGGTTCCAGCTTCATCATCGTCTGTCAGCAGTAGCAGCGGCAGTTCAACAGTGCCGTCATCTTCAGGTGCATACCGAGATGGGAGCTATACAGGCAGTGCGGTTCGTATTCGCTGGGGAAGAGTTCGGGTGCGCGTTTTAATTAAAAACGGCAAAATTGCCAGTGTCAGTACGCTCGAATACCCAAATACCAATCCACACGACCAAAGAGTCAGCCAAATTGCTTTGCCAACTTATGAGAGTGAATCGGTTCAGGCTAATTCGTCTAAAATTCAGGCCGTCAGTGGTGCAACTGAGACTTGGCAGGGATTTACGAAGTCTCTGCAGAACGCTTTAAACCAGTCTAAAGGATGATACTCATGTCGCTATACTCAAAACAAATTCAAAATCGGACCATGCTGACTGTTGTGTTCCATGAAATGACGATTCCTTTTACGGTTCAAGTTATCGTCGCACAACCATTAACCAGGGCGAATAGACTTGTGCTAAAGCAGTCGTCAGCCATCCACGATTATATGAAACATATTGATCGGGTATTTTCACCATTTCGCGAGGATTCTGAGCTGACAGCTTTTAATCAGGGAAGCTTGATGTTTGAGAACACTAGTCAGGACTTTCAAACCGTTTATGCCATCAGCAGCTGGGCCGAGGAAAAAACAAATCATTTATTTTCAGCTGATTATTTGGGCACACAACAATATGATCCGACTGGTCTCGTCAAAGGCTGGGCGATCGAACAGGCTGCTAAACACTTTTTATTTGCACTGCTGGCCGAAGACGATTTTATTGCTGCAAACTTAATTGGCGGCGGCGATATGCAGTTTGCCACTCGTCCCGGTAGTGATTGGGTCTGGCAGCTGGCAATCGCCGATCCATTCGATACCAAAAAAATCATGGCCAAGCTGGCCATGACGTCTGGTGCCATTGCTAGTTCAGGAACGGTTGAGCGTGGTCAGCATCTGATTAATGTTGCTCAACACCGCGCGATTGGCACGCAAGCGAGCGATATTATCAGTGGCAGCGTGATTAGTGATTCTTTGGCGGAAGCCGACATTTGGGCAACTGCGGTCACGACCACTAGTATTTCGGATCATCGTTGGCTGAAAGAACTTGATGGTTCTGGTATGAGAATCAGCTATGGCAAAATCGCAGAACGTTGGCAGAATAATCGGATTGTCGATCAAAAGGAGCTAATTTATGCTTAAAAGTCATCACTATTTATTAGGGTTGTTCTGGTCAGCAGCTATCTTCCTATTGCCTCTGCCGTTGTTACAGGCATTGGCTTTAGGCTTGCCAAGCTCCTCTTCAGCAATCCTCGGTATTCAGTTGGGCACAATTGCCTATATCTGGATGCTGTTTGTTATTTTTGTCAGCACTAAACCCAAATGGCTGGATCGCTTAATCGGATTGCCATCCATGTATTTTGTCCATGCTTTTCTTGGCTTGAGTTTAATCGTTTTAGCTTATTTGCATACCAAAATGTCGCCATCTGATGGTTTAATCAAGTTGACTGGAGATTTAGGCCTCTGGATCATGATTGCCGTGGCTGCCTATTCATTGTTGTTTTTGAGTGATTGGCTAACGGCACGTGTCCAGTTTTTACGGACGATTGTGCGTTTCTTTGAAAAGAATCTATTTCATCATGAGGTCACGATCTGGCTGCACCGTTTGAATATTGTCGCGACCTTCTTTGTCTTTATTCATGTTCTGCTGATTGGCTACATTATGCAGATTCAGTCCTTCGCCTGGCTTTTTATCTTATACTCGCTCTTTGTTTTTTCAGCCTATACGATCTTCTTTATTCGCAAATTCCGTGGCTATAGCCGGGCAAACCTGGTTCAAGTTAAGCACTTGGCATCGCGCATCACACAAATCACACTTAAATTCAACTCAGGCCATCAACGAATTTTAAACAACTACCGCCCAGGGGATTATCTCTTCATTGCTTTTCGAGAAATAGCCGACATGAAGGAACTGCATCCATTTTCTTTTGTTAATTTTGATGCAGCTGCTCGTGAAGTAACATTAGCAATTCGTGCGGATGGCGATTTTTCCGGCCGAATTGCCCAGTTGCGAGTTGGCGAGACTGCCAGAATTGATGGTCCATACGGCACTTTGGATGATCGCATGCGAGAATTAACAGCTGACGGCCAATCGGTGGTTATGCTGGCCGGTGGTACAGGTGCCTTTCCTTTGATTAACCTGGCCATGCAATATGCGAGCAGCAAGGAAATTTATTTTATTTGGACTGTCTCAGATGAAAAAGAATTAGTTTATCGGCAGCTGTTGCAAAAGATAGCTGCAGATAATCCGCGTTTCCACTATTTTGAATCAATCCATCGCTTGAATTTGCAAAAATTATCTCAGATGGTGCCAAACAAGGTTCGTGATCAAGCGACTTTTCTCATGTCTGGCTCCAATCAGATGATGATTGGTTATCGCGGTCTGCTTCGCCAATACGGTATTCGTGCCCGACATATTTATTATGAAAAATTCAACTTTTAAAAAAACCAAGCATATGCTTGGTTTTTGTTTGTCATTGATATGCGGCGACTTTTTTGCCCATCCATTTTGTGGCGAGTTTTTTAAGCGTCCCATTCTTTTTATATAATTTTATTTTCTTGTTGATTGCTTTTTGAAGTTTTGGCTCTTTGTTCTTTGGAAATGCAATTGAGAACGTGTTTGGCTGACTCAGTTTTAATTCTTTATTTGTAAATACGTAGTAGCTATAGCCTTTGTGGCTTTTGATCAAATCTTGTGCTTTAGTTTGATCCATGATAGCACCTTGAACGCTGCCATTCCATAAATCTTGTGCAACAAGCGTACCTGTGTCTAGTGCTGTGACTTTTGCACCCATTTTTTTGACCTGATCGACATACTGTGTGTTAAAGACGGCTGCTACTTTCATATTTTTTAAATCTTTAGCGGATTTTATTTTGATATTTTTTGGATGAAGAATAGCAGTTTTGGCGTTGAAATAATGTGTTGAGAAATTGACATTCTTTGCACGCTCAGGAGTTGCTGTCATGCCGGAAATAACCATGCCAGCACGGTTGGACTGCAGATAGCCGATCAAACCGCTGAAGTCAGTTTCTTGTAAGCTGAATTTAAATCCCAAATCTTTTGACAGTTTTTTCAACAGATCGATATCAAAACCGACGATTTTCGAATTACCTGCCGAATCGACGACTTTATTTTCAAAGGGTGGGAAATTTGGACTTGTCGCAACTTTGATCGTTTGTCCGCTGAAAGGTTTCTTGGCTTGGCTCGAAAGTGTGAATAGAGTGGTGAAGGCCAACAGGGCCGTAAAAATTAAGAGAGAAAAACGTTTAATCATTTTGATTGATTTAAATTCCTTTCGAGTTTGTTGGAAAAATTTGTCAAAATCATGACGAGAATGTAGTAGACAATTGCAACGATGATGAAGGGTTCAAAGGCTAAGTAAGTACCTCCTTGAGCCGTCATGCCAGCACGCATGAGGTCCATCATACCGACTGTTGATACTAAAGAGGTATCTTTTAAGAGACTGATTGCCTCGTTGACCATGGCCGGCAGGACAGATTTTAATCCTTGCGGGAGAACAACATAGAAGAAAGATTGTCTATAATTAAAACCTAGTGAGCGTGCCGCTTCTGTCTGACCGATGCTCACAGCTTGGATGCCGCCACGCAGAATTTCTGAGATATAAGCAGCTGAATTCAAAGACAAGGCGACCAAAGCTGAGAAAAAAGCATTGACGTTAAATCCGACAATTTGTTTAGCACCAAAGTAGATGAGAAATATTTGCACTAAAAGCGGGGTTCCGCGAAAAACAGATGTATAGAAGCGTGCAAACAAGCTCAGCCAAGGAACTTTAATTACTTTAACCAGGGCCAAAAGCAAGCCTAGTGCTAATCCGATCAATAAGGCTAAAATTGTTAATTGCAAAGTATTGAACAACCCATTGATAAAAATCTTGCGATATGGCCACATTTTTGCGAAATCTAAAGCCGCCAGACTAACCGGTATCATTTAAATTTCTTCTTTTTCTTTTGAATGAACGTGGTTCACTTGCTCGTAAACAGTCGCTGGCAGCGTGTACAGTTTCATAAAGCCGACTGCAGCCTGTTCGTCAAAGGAGTTGGCCGATGTATAAGTGGCCAGTTTCTCAGAGTAAAGAGAATTGTGTTTCGACTTTCTGGCAACAGCGGTGGCAGAGCCTTTAAACAGCTTCATCTTAACAACGCCATTGACAACTTTTTGTGTTTCATCAATGAAAGTATTCAGTGCATCGAATAACGGTGAGACCCACATGGCGTTATAAATCAAGTTGGCAATCTTTTGTTCGATGATTGGCTTGAAGTGGGCAACATCGTGTTCCAAGGTGATATCTTCCAAGTCCTTATGAGCTGTCATGATGACAGCCGCTGCAGGTGCTTCATAAATTTCACGAGATTTGATGCCGACCAGTCGGTTTTCGACGTGGTCAATCCGGCCGATACCGTGTGATCCAGCTAAAACAGACAATTTGCTGATCAAATCAGATAGTTTCATCTGCTGTCCATTCAAGGCGACAGGCAGGCCATTCTTGAATTCAATATCGACAAAATCGGCTTTATCTGGCGCATCCTCGACGGCAACAGTCAAAGCATAAGCATCAGCTGGGGCTTGATTCCAAGGGTTTTCCAAAATGCCGGCCTCGTTGGAACGGCCCCAAAGGTTTTCATCAATCGAGTAAGGGGAGTCGAAATTGATTGGCACGGGCACATCATGCGTATGGGCGTACTGGATTTCTTCTTCTCTGGACCACTGGAAATCACGAATCGGTGCCTCGATATGCATTTCCGGATCAAGAGCATGGATCGCAGCTTCAAACCGCACCTGATCATTGCCTTTTCCTGTCGATCCATGAGCAATCGCTACGGCATTATTTTCATGAGCAATTTCGACGAGTTTTTTGATAATTAAAGGCCGGGAAAGGGCAGAGAGCAATGGGTATTCGCCTTCATAAAGCGCGTTTGATTTGATAACCTTGCTGACAAAATCATCGGCGAATTCATCTTTAGCATCAATCACGATTGATTGAACGGCGCCGATTTTCAGAGCTTTTTTCTGAATGGCATCCATCTGTTTTCCGTGCTGGCCAACATCCAGTGAAACGGCGATGACGTCATATCCTTTATCTCCGAGCCAAGGGATAGCCACTGAGGTATCCAATCCGCCGGAATAAGCTAAAACAATTTTCTTTGACATAATAGTCTCCTTATAACGAATAAAGTATTTTTAGTATTTTTTTGAAAACGCCTATTTAATCAGGCTCGCTTGAATTTTCAGTTGGGCATCGTCGTCGTCGGCTAATCCAAGCCGCTAAGAGGGGAGAAATCATAACATCTCCTTTTTGATGCCTTTAGTCATCGACTGACTGACATCCAAATATTCATAGATATCGTCCTGAATGATCGGGCTGCATTGCTGCAATTCTTTTAGGGTCAAATCTTCCAATTTTTTATGAGCCTGTTCAGCCATCAGGACTGCTTGTCCCACGACGCCATGAGCGTCTCTGAAGGGCAACCCTTTTTTAACCAGGTAATCAGCCATATCGGTCGCATTGAGAAAACCATTTTTCACGGCCGCGGTTAATTTCTTGGAATTGAGTTTCAGCGTCAGGACAATTTTTTTCATCAGCAGCAGCATGTGCTCAATCCGATCAAAGGCTGGTAAAAAGGTATCTTTATCCAGCTGTATATCTTTGTTGTATGCCAGCGGCAGACCTTTCATGAGGATCAGCATTTGGTTCAGCTGGCCGATGATTAAGGCTGAACTGCCGCGAATTAATTCTGCTGAATCAGCGTTCTTCTTTTGCGGCATCATCGAAGAGCCGGTCGAAAGCGAATCATCAAAGACCACATAATTGAATTCCTGACTGGCGAAGATAATTAATTCTTCGGATAGGCGGGAGAGATGCATGGCCATGATAGAGAAATCAGCTAGAACCTCGATGATGTAATCCCGGTCTGAAACGCCATCAATAAAGTTGTCAACGGGTTTTTTAAATCCAAGCAGGTCGGTTGTCAGCTGGCGGTCAATGTCATGCGTTGTTCCTGCGATTGCACCAGATCCGAGCGGGTTTTCGTCCATGACATCAATGGCGTTTAACAGCCGTTTTTTATCCCGCTTTAGCATTTGTGCATAGGCGCCGAGGTAATATTTGAAAGTCACGGTCTGCGCTTTTTGCAGATGTGTGTAGCCTGGCATAATTTGCGGATTAGCATTGCCTTTATCAATGAAAGCTTGAATCAAAAGGTCAATTTCTGAGATCACACCCTGCAGACGGTTTTTGATATACATTTTTGTATCAACGGCAACTTGGTCATTTCTCGAACGTGCCGTATGCAGTTTCTTACCGGCCGCGCCAATTTTTTCTGTCAGAACACTTTCGACAAAGCTATGAATATCTTCAAAACCTGTATCAGGTATTTTCAAACTGCCAGCTTTAATTTCACTGAGAATTTCTTTTAAGCCTGCGACAATGGCATCGGAATCTGATTGACTGATAATGGCTTGTTTGCCAAGCATCGTCGCATGTGCAATTGATCCTAAAATATCTTCTTGATACATCAGTTTGCCTTGTGGCAAAGAGTTATCAAACGCGGTCATGTCCGGATCTTCGGACTTTACAAAACGTCCACCCCATAATTTCATTTATCTATTCTCCTAAATTTTGAGTACAAAAAAACAACTAATTTCGTGCCGAACAAATGCACAAGAAAAGTTGTTTTATCGTCGGATAAGTTTAGAAGAGATAAATGAAGTTGTGAATGATTTCGCCTTCATGATGTAACTTGAGTTTTAGTATACATGCTTTTCAGAAGAAAACAATATTTTTTTAAAACTTTTTTCATTTTCTCGAAAAATTAAATGATTTGACCGTTTCCAAACTTGTCGTCAAAATAATAAGTCTGTTGTGTAACAGGATCCGTCTGCGAACCGCCTTTTAGTTGGATACCATCTTGGCCAAAATATTGGACTTGACCATTGATATTCTGAAAACCAGTGACCGGCTGGCCGCTATCATCGGCATAATACCAATGAATTTTGTCTGGGGAGAAGTAATCATTTGTGACCATTGCACCATTCGTACCGTTGAAGTAGTGTTTTTCGCCGCTATTAGGATCCTGGGCAAATCCGTCTTTGATCTGAGTGAAGTCATCTCGAAAATAATTAGTGAGACCGTTGATAACCCGCATGCCGCGCACCGCCTCACCATTTTCATCCAGATAGATCCAATTACCATCAGATCGGCGCATGAAACGATTTGTGATCATTTGTCCGCTGATATCGTCAAAATACTGCAAATGGCCATTGATCGTTTGAAAACCAGTCACAATCTGCCCTTGGCTATCAGCGTAGTACCAAAGATGGCTATCGCCTTGATAACTGCCGGCCGTATTATCGTCAGGTGTGAAACTGCTGGAGGCACTCGTATAAATGAAATCGCCTTTAACTAAATCGCCGGTGAGGGCATTGAAGTAAAAACGCTGACCAGATTGGTTCGTGTAAAAGGCGTCTTTCATCTGCTGACCATGATCATCGAAGTAAAGCTGACGACCATTGATTGTTTGCAAACCGGTAACAGCCAACCCGTCAGCACCAAAATAATAGTAGCGGCCATTTTCGCTGCCTTTGAATTCGTTAACAGCCATATTGCCATTGCCGCTCTCAAAGTAACGCATCCGGCCGTCGCTGCCCAGAATAAAGGCATCTTTAGCCTCTACGCCGCTGGATTTGAAGAATTGCCAATGGCCATCAATTTGAGCCAATTGATTTGCCAGCATGATACCGTTCTCGTCAAAACGGAAACTATTGCCGTTTGTATCAGTCACATACTGATTAGCAACTTGTCGGCCTCTTTGATCGTAGTAATAGGTCTCGCCACGGTCATTTTGGACAAAGACATTTTGTGCTTCAACGCCGTTAGGAAAGAAAAGGTAGTGCTGGCCATTGATCGTTTGAGGCCCAGTCACCATATGGCCAGTGTTGTCAAAATAATAGTAGTTGCCGTCATCGCCTTGGACAAAAGCATTTGTGGCTTGATAACCACTGGTCGAGAAAAAGATAATGCCTTGATCATCTTGGGTAAAACCAGTTTCACCAGGCTGATTAGTCAATTGTTTAGGCAGAAAAGCTTCGTTTTCATCGTTTGAAACAACTTTAAAGTATTGATCTGTGCCTGAATCGCGCAGGACGTAATAAGCACCGCGCCCCTGGATGTTGGAACCATTGAAGTATTTGGCCGACCATTCAGTAATTTTTTGACTAGGATCAATCGTTTGACCGGTTGAAATTTGTGTTTTCGTAAACAAATCTGGATAAAGTTGCTGAAGTTTCTCCAGGAAAGCGCCGCCGAATTTTGTTTGATACTGCCCGCCCCCATTTGTATAAGCCAAGTAAAGATCGTTTTGCAAATCGGATCCAGCGATCGGCTGACCATAGGAGTCAGTTCGGTTGACTGTAATAATTTCTGGGTTTTGCAGATTATAAATTTGGTCGGGTACCCAATCGGCCATGACCTGGATGTTGTTGGCATGCAGGGCTTTGATAGCCGCTCTTAAGTCATCGACATCGCCGTATTTTGTCGGCGTATCAAAGCCTAAATCATAGCGGTCGGTAAAGGCATAGCCGTTTTGAATGATTGAATCAAGAAAACTGCTGTCGCTGCTGGATCTGTACTGCGGTGCCAATTGGAAGCTGGTGATTCCCCAATCTTTAAACAGACCGGCGTTCTCGGTGATTTTCACGTTCGTAAAATTGTCGTGCTGTTCAGCGGTCGGGATCGACTGGAAATTAGAAAAGCCTTCAAAAATCACGTTGCTGTCCAGTGCAGCGTTTGAATGATACACACTGCCATCAACACTAGCGGCCGAATCAGCTGTTGTTCTGGCATCTTGATTGTCAGCAGCGCCGACAGGCACCCAAGCTGATAGGTATCCGGAAACTTCTGGATTCAAATAGCCGGCCAGTTCTGCTGCAGTAAAAGTCAAATCACCATTTGCGTCTGTATATTTCACCGGTGCTTGAAGATCTGTATCAAAGTTCTCTAATCCAGACTCAGTAGTCAATAGTAGGGCGCGAAAAGCCTGATTTTTGTGGGCGGCACCCATGTGCAGGACAACCTGATCATTTTCAGCTAGTTTTAAATGAGAATTATTGCTGACGATCACGCCAATACCTTCTTGACGCGTTTGATTATCGCCTAAGTCGCTTGCCAGCATGGCATTTTGGCCAAAACGAACACTGGTCAGAATGTCGTTTTTATCAACGGCCATGCTTTGTCCACCGGTGGCATATTTGACTCTGGCCTTTAAAAGGGTACTAATAGCATTAAAGTAAGGCGACTTGTTTGCCATGTAATCGCCATCGTCTGTGTACATATCACCGTAATAGACACGCGGAACGGTATCTTTGTTGGTTAAAAGCATTGCATAGGCGCTGGGAATGTTATATTGTGTGTATTTTTTAACATCTGACTTCATGTCGGCGTTATAGACTTCAAAAGCTGCCTTCAGCTGATCAGCTGTTGGAATCAAGCCGCTGCCGGAATTTGGATACAGGTCTGAAATAATTTGTGCAATGACTGTTTGGACTTCCGAGTCGTGTGCACGGACAAAAGAATAGTTGGCAACGGCTTGATTGTCAGTCGAATCGTTTGCGCGATTGACTAAGTAGTAATCCATAAAACGCTGCATTGTACCGCGGATGTTGTCCGGCTTTGTCAAAGACCAGATTAGCTGTGTGTGCATATAATCGTCCATGGTTAACTGCGGGTAGCCTTGGGCTTTCATATATTCGGGATCGTTGTGGCTCCAGTCCTCCAAAATAGATAGATGCTGATCAGAAGTAAGATCGTTTGAACCACTCTTAAAAGCATCTTTGAAATATGCAGCTGCAATCTGCAATAAATCAGCATCGACATTATCAACAGCATCAACACGGATGCCGTCAAAGTTAGCATCTGGATCATTGGCTGTGATTGATCCGAAGTTCATGAGATAATAAAGCCAATTGAGTTGTTCGGCCTGGACAACAGGATTGGAATTATCGACATCGTTGGCTAGCAATAATTCAAAGCCGCCAAGGGACGCATCCGTATTATATTCTGGCGTTCCAGTTTGATTTGTCGGTGTCCGATTTAGCAAACGGAAGTTGGAATTAGCATCTGGCGTTAATGGACTGTTAACGAAGGTGAGGGCGCCGCCTTGTAGATGGTCGCTGCCAGGATCTTCGCTCTCTTCATTCCAAGAAGGCTGCTGGTTGATAAAAGTCTGCAGCAGTGTTTTCAACCAATCAGTTGAAGCTTGCTGACTGATTTTCTTTTCAATCGCACCTTGTACAGATTGAGCGGCGTGATTCAATAAAAGCTGGTCATCAGCAATTTTGAAATCCTGATCATTGGCAATAAAGCCCTGAGTTTTCATGTAATTCAGGTAGTTGACTTCTGTTTGTTTGTCGGGCCACCAAGTGGTCAGAATTGGGCGGAAGTCATCAGTACGCGAGGCGCGCCAGTCGGTGCCATTTTCAAGAATGTCGGCTGGCCGATACCAAGCTTCAGCGGTTAAATAACCGTTGATATTTGTGAAACTCTCGCTTTTTGTCGAATAAACGGCATTGTGAGCTGTAAAATCGTCATTTTGTGCTGTGAGCCCTTCTTTAATACTGGATGCATTTGTGTTGGTCAATGCACCGGTTGTTTTGTCAAAGTAGAGAACTTGGTTGTCAAAAACGCCGGAATAACCTTTTCTCATGTGGCCGTCCTGATCAAAGTAATAACTTTGGCCTTGAATTGTTTTCAGACCGGTTGCCATCTGACCCTTGTCATCAAAATAGAAAATGTTGCCTTGCTTATCTGTAGCATAGTTATTGACTGTTTCCTTGCCATCTGCTTCGAAGTGATGCAGGTCATTATTAATGATTTTAAAGCCTGTTACAGCATTGCCGCTTTGACTATCGAAATAATAGCTTGAGCCGTCCACTGTTTCAAAACTGCCTTTAATCTGAATGCCTTGTTCATCAAAGAACTGCAAACTGCCGTCAATGGTCTGCAGGCCTTTGACAAATTGGCCGTCGCTGCCCATGTAAAACCAGTTTCCCGCCTGTTGAACGTAGTGGGGTACGATTGCTGCTGGAGTTGGGCTGACAGTTTGAGAGATCTCGTCTGTTTCCGGCTGTTCTGCGCTTTGCGATGTCGGCTCGCTTTGATCAGCGGCCGCTGTCAAAGGAGCGACTGATTGCGCAGTTGTGTCTTCCTGATTCAAGTCGTCTGCCTGAACCGTGATAAGATTTGAGCCAGCAGCCATCATAAAAACGGTCGTGCCGGCTACAATCCAATTTTTTCCTGATTTATAGAGCTTTTTTCGATCTATTCTTGCCTTTCTTTCCACTATAAAATTCCTCTTTTCCATTTATGGGCCGAATCAGCTTCAGCCGAGTCCCTTCATCTGGGCTTGAACCAGCAGGTTCCCATTTTTTGAACCACAAAGAGATGCAAAACTTAAAGGTCAAAGTATTGGACAGCTTTAATGAAAAGTAAAGACAGTCTTAATTTTTTGTTAAAAAAATAACTTAATTTTCTACAATGATTTATTAGTCAATTAATATTGAATCTATCTGTGCCAATTTCGGACGAGCTAATATTGTGGCGAGCCAGGCTTTGTTTGAAAAAATGACATTTCTCCCTTTGAGACTGGATTGATATGCGATAATTTACGCATGGTTCAAATACTGGATGGTAAAAGTGTCTCCAAAAAAATCCTTGAAAAGGTGAAAACATCTGTCGAGCAGGCCGATTTTCCTGTCAAACTTGCGACGATTTACGATCAAAGCGATGCCGGCAGCAGCATGTATGTGGCTATGAAAATCAGACGAGCCAAGCAGGTTGGTATTGCTTCTGAAGAATTCAAAATTGATGATTCTTGGACAACGGCCAGCCTATTGACCTTGGTTAAGCGATTAAACGATGATCCGACTATTTCCGGTATTCTGGTACAATCGCCGCTGCCTGCCTCGATTAATGAATCCGATATTTTTAATGCGATCGCGATTCAAAAAGACGTGGACGGTTTGTCTGCTTTAAATCAAGGCTTGTTGTTTGAAAATGCTAGCCAGAATTACCTGATCCCTGCGACACCGGCTGGTGTGATCAAACTGCTTGAAAATTATGATTTTGATTTTGCAGGTAAAAATGCATTGGTCATCGGGAGATCAGTTTTGTTTGGCCGTCCAATGAGTATTGCCTTGACCAATCACGATATGACCGTGACATTGGCTCATTCCAAAACCAGTCGCGCGACTTTACAGAGATTGGCTGAATCCGCTGACTTGATTGTTGTGGCAGTTGGCAAGGCGAATTGGTTTGATCTGCCTAATTTAAAATCTTCGGCGGTAGTGATTGATGTTGGTGCCAATAAAGTTACCGGTAAAGCGGTCGGAGATGTTGATTTTGAAAAAATTGCACCTCAAGTGGCTCAGATTACACCGGTACCAGGCGGTGTCGGACCGATGACAATCGCCACTTTGATTCAGCACACATTTTTACTAGCGACGTTACAGCAAAAAGGAGAAGTTAGATGAAAAGAGCAGTTGTGACTGTCATAGGAAAGGATCGCCCTGGGATTATTGCTGGCGTTTCAAAGACCTTAGCCGAAAAACAAGCCAATATCCTTGACGTTTCCCAGACTTTGATGGGGACTATTTTTACGATGAGTATGCTGATTGATATCACTGAGATTGATGCCCAATTTGATGATTTGCAGAACAGCCTCAAGCAGACCGGTGAGGTATTAGGCGTGACTGTCCACATTCAAAGAGAAGAAATCTTCAATTCAATCTCACAAATTTAGCCGAGGGACTCATGGATATAAAAAAAATTAATGAAACAATCCAGATGATTTCTGAAGAACATTTTGATATCCGGACTGTCACGATGGGTCTCTCTTTGTTAGATTGTATCGGTGCAAATGGTCAGCAGACGGCTGAAAAAGTTTACGAGAAAATCATTAAAAAAGCTGGTAATTTGGTGGCAACTGCAAGGCAATTGGAGCGGGATTTCGGTGTGCCGATTGTTAACAAACGAATTTCTGTGACGCCGATTTCGCTACTGGCCGGAAACTCTGATTATGCCGGATTATTAGCTATCGCACATAGTCTGGACCGGGCGGCCGCTGCTGTAGGCGTTGATTTTATCGGCGGCTATTCAGCACTGATTCAAAAAGGCACAACACCGAGTGAAAAAATGCTGATTGAAAGTTTACCAGAGGTACTCTCAAAAACTAATTTGTTAATGTCTAGTATTAATGTTGCTTCGACCAAAGCAGGCATTAATCTGAATGCCATTCGTAAAATGGGCGAGACAATCAAAGATATTGCCCAACAAGATCCGCTGGCAAATGCCAAACTGGTTGTTTTTGCGAATGCCGTTGAAGATAATCCTTTCATGGCTGGTGCCTTCCACGGTGTTTCAGAAGATGATGCTGTCATTAATGTCGGTGTCTCTGGACCGGGTGTTGTCAAACGCGCTTTGGAAACGGTTCGTGATCAGCCGATTGACGTTGTCGCTGAAAAAATCAAGACCACGGCTTTTAAAATCACGCGGATTGGGCAGCTGATTGGTACTTTGACTGCACAAAAATTGGGCCTGCCTTTTGGCATTGTTGATTTAAGTCTTGCGCCGACCCCAGCGCGTGGCGATTCTGTCGCTGAAGTGTTAGAGGAAATTGGTTTAGAGCAAGTTGGTACGCAAGGCACGACCGCTGCTTTAATGCTGTTAAATGATGCAGTCAAAAAGGGCGGCGTCATGGCCAGCCAACGGGTCGGTGGTTTGAGCGGCGCCTTTATTCCTGTTTCTGAGGATGCTGGTATGATTGATGCAGCAGTTGCTGGTACTTTGACAATCAGCAAGTTAGAGGCAATGACGGCCGTTTGTTCCGTTGGCCTTGATATGATTGCCATTCCGGGCGATACACCTGCCACGACCATCTCAGCTATGATTGCTGACGAGGCGGCCATTGGCGTACAAAACAATAAGACCACGGCTGTGCGTGTGATTCCAGTTCCGGGTAAAGGCGTTGGCGACGAGATTGATTTTGGCGGCCTGCTTGGCCGCGCGCCGATTATGCCTGTTATCAATCGGTCTTCAGAGAAATTTATTAGTCGAGGAGGGCACATTCCTGCTCCGATTCATTCATTTAAAAATTAAGGAGGTTATATGATTTACGGTTTTTTGGGTGCCGGGCATTTAGCTGCGACAATGATTAAGGGGCTAATTAAAAGCGGTGTCTCTCCGGAAAAAATTTTGGTTAGCTCGCCGCATTCCGCACAACGATTATCTACTGAGATTGGTGTTGTTTCCGTTTCTGAAAGTGAACTGATTGAAAAATCGGATCTGCTTGTTTTTGCTTTCTTGCCGCAGCAGCTCAGCACAATTATACAGACAATCGGTACAGACAAGTTTTCTGACAGATTGATTGTTTCTCTATTGGGTTCAACGACTGTTTCTCAGCTTCAAAATCTTCTGCCCGCTGCCAGAATTGTGCGCGCCATGCCTAATATCAACGCTGAATTTAACAGGTCAACCACAGCTGTTGTGGCGGCACCTTCTGCAAGTGATCACGATAGACAGTTGGTGGACACATTTTTTGCCAAGATCGGGTCGCTAACAGAATTGCCTGAGGAATTGTTCCCGGCTTTTTCTGCGATTGCCGGCTCCGGTCCTGCTTTTGCTGCTTTGTTCTTAAAGGGACTGCAGCTGTCCGGAATCAAGCTTGGGCTTTCAAAAAAAGATAGTCTCAAAATTGCGGCCGATATGGTATTGGGATCAATGGCCGCCATTCAAAAAGGCAGTCAGCAGCCTGATCAGGTTATTAAAGCTGTGGCATCGCCCGGCGGCAGCACTGCTTTAGGCGTTGCTTCTTTTGAAGCTGACAATTTTGTGGGCGTGATTGAAAAAGCGATTAAAAAAACGGCTGGTTATGGTCAAAAATAGGGGCAAAGATTGGAAAAGGATTGTCGTTAAGGTTGGCACATCGACGATCGTTTTAAAAAACGGCAAGATCAATCTGCCTGTTATCGGTCAACTTGTTCAGACGCTTTGTGCCTTAAGGAATTCCGGTAAAGAGGTGATCTTTGTGACCTCTGGTGCGATTGGTGTTGCTTTGAATCAACTTGGGCTTAAAAAACGACCGGCTGCCATCCCGGAACAACAAGCTTTGGCTGCAATTGGACAGGCAAATCTGATGGCCATTTACAACCAGACCTTCGCTTTTTATCACCAGCTGACCGGTCAAATTCTACTCACTTACGATGTTTTTGATAATCCCAAGATGCTGGATAACATGTTAAACGCCTTGGGCGAACTACTGCAACTGAACGCTATTCCGATTATTAATGAAAATGATGTGATTGCCGTTGATGAGATGGACCATAAGCATTCATTTGGCGACAATGACCGTCTAGCTGCAATGGTCGCTAACGCCATTGATGCCGATGCCTTGATTATTTTGTCGGATGTGGATGGCCTTTATGATAAAAATCCGCATCTTTTTTCTGATGCTAAAAAAATTTATCAAGTTAAATCTGTTGATGATCACATTTTGGCGCTTTCTTCAGGCAAGAGTGATTTAGGGAAAGGCGGCATGCAGACTAAACTAAAAGCGGCTGAGTTATTATTGAAGCATAATAAAGAAATGCTGCTGTTATCAGGCTCTCAACCGGCAGATATTTTGGCGGCGCTTTCTGGTAAGGACATCGGTACTTTGTTTAGCCATGAATGACACATTACATACGCAAATGATTGACATTGGGCAGCGAGCCAAAACAGCGGCGCTTGCTTTGGCTCGTTTGAATTTCGCTCAGAGAAATGCAATTTTAAGTGCTTTTGCGGACACAATTTTGGCAAACAAGGCAGAAATTCTGCGAGTTAATCAGCAAGAATTAGACGAACATCGCCGTGATTTAACGCTGGCTATGCAAAACAGACTGGCGCTGGATTCAAAAAAAATCACCAATATCATCGAATCCTTGCAGGCACTTATTAGAATAGATGATCCGCTCGCTGGCAGAGACCAAGAATGGCAGGCCGCGGCTGGGTTTAAAATTTTGAAAAAAATCGTGCCGCTGGGCGTGGTTGCCATGATTTATGAAGCTCGGCCGAATGTCACGATCGATGCTGCTGCATTAGCAATTAAGTCTGCTAATGCAGTCATTTTGCGTGGCGGTAAAGAAGCAATCCAGACAAATAGCTTTTTAGCACACATCTTAAGAGAGACCATCTCAAAGCTCGGTTATAATCCAGACATGGTTCAGTTAATTTCAGATAGCAGCCATGCTTCTGTTGATGAGCTTCTGCATGCCAGAAGCTTCGTAGATGTTTTGATTCCTCGAGGATCACGCCAATTTATTAATCAAGTAGTTGAAAATGCCAGTGTGCCTGTGATCGAAACCGGTGCTGGCAACGATCATATTTTTGTTGATGAATCGGCAGACCAGCAGCAGGCTATTGGAATTATTCTCAATGCTAAGACACAAAGTCCAGCTGTGTGCAATGCTGCCGAAAAGCTCTTGATCCACAAAAATATCGCTAAAGAGTTTCTTCCAAAAATTGTTAGTGCATTAAAAGCGGCCGATGTTGAAATTCGTGCTGATGCACAGGCCCGGCAGCTCGATCCGACTCTTATTCCGGCTAGTGCTGAGGATTGGGATACAGAGTATAACGATCTGATTATGGCTATTCACATAGTGGGCAGCCTTGACGAGGCCATTTCCTGGATTAGCAAACATACGACTCATCACACTGAGGCAATTCTGACCCAAGATCCCGCACATGCCGCCGCTTTTATGAATGATATTGATGCCGCTGTAGTGATACTAAATGCATCCACACGTTTTACAGATGGTTTTGAATTTGGTTTTGGATCGGAAATTGGTATCAGCACACAAAAGCTCCATGCCAGAGGCCCAATGGGCCTTAAAGCATTGACAAGTTACAAGTATGAAGTTTTCGGCCACGGCGAGACACGGAAGTAATTTTTCAAGAAAAGTAATCAATGGTATCCTGATTTGGTGAACACTTTAGTCTTTGCGCATCGTGGTTATAAACTGGTTGCGCCGGAAAATACGCTGCCAAGTTTTAAGGCCGCTTTAAAATACCCGATCGATGGTTTGGAAATTGATTTACATATGACTGCCGACGGCGAATTGGTTATCATTCACGACGAGACAGTCGATCGGACTTCTAATGGGCAGGGTTATGTTAAAGACATGACTCTAGCGCAATTACGAGCTTTGGATTTTGGCAGCTGGTTTTCTGAACATTTTAAGGGCATACAAATTATGCGTTTTCAAGATTTTCTTGATTGGCTAGCAGATATTAATTACAAAGGCGTGTTATTAATTGAATTGAAGACGGATCATGTTGATTATCCAGGCATCGAAGAACGTGCCTTAGAAGCAAGCCGGCAACATCAAGGTGCATGGTCGGTCATATTTCAATCCTTTAACCCCAAGACTTTACAGAGGCTTTACCAGCTGGATACCCATTTACATATCGACCGTCTCTCTTTTGTTCCAAATCCAAAAGACTTTTTGGCTTGTCATGCAGACAGAATCCAACATATCAATTTGGATCTGCGTTTTGCACTGAATCGCTTGCTTCTGAAGTATTTTAATAAGGGCCAAAAGTTCGTACCGTGGGTAGTGGACGATCAGCGTTATCTTGAAAGAGCCTTTAGGCAGCCCCTATCAGCAGTTATTACGAACCAAGTTGCCCGTGCAACTTTATTACGGGATAAAATCCAGGGAATATATGAATCCTGACAGCAAACAAAAGATTGTCGTTGTTTTAGGGCCTACTGCTAGCGGAAAGACGTCCCTTGGTATCAAAATCGCTCAAGCTCTAAAAACAGAGATTATTTCGACAGATGCGGTTCAGATTTTTCGTGGACTTGACATCGGCAGTGCCAAACCAACAGCTGAAGAACTGTCCGAAGTTAAACATGCCTTCATCAATATTAAGAATGCAGATGAAAGTTATAACGCGCACGAATTTATGATTGACGCGCGACAAAAAATTGCGGCACTTTCGAGAAATGGACAGCTTCCCATCCTAGTCGGCGGTTCCGGCTTTTTTGTACAAACAGTAATTGGTGATCGGCGCTTGGCTGATCAAGATCATCCGATAGTCCCGCCAAAAGCCGGCATTGAGAATCGCCTCTATCAGGCCTTACTGATTGGGTTGACAATGCCGAGAGAAATTTTATATGACCACATTAATCGGCGTGTCGATTTGATGTTTCAGCAAGGGCTTCCTCAAGAAGCTGAGAAGCTGCTGATACAGCCGGGGGATTTTCAGTCGAAAAAAGCGATTGGTTATCGCGAGTTCAAGGATTATTTTTTCGGAAACCAGTCCCTGGACCGGACAAAAGAATTGATTAAACAAAATACACGCCATTATGCCAAACGGCAATTAACTTTTTTTAAGAACCAGTTTCCGGATATTCAATGGTTTGATGCGGTACAAACTGCCAAAAATAGCCAAAAAATCATTGATCTTGTTAAAAAATTCAACCAGTCATAGACCAATGTCAGTTTTCCTAACATTTTTCCCGAAAGGCGGCTATAATTTTAGTTAGATATTCTTAGTAAGAAATGATTGATGAGCGATTAAAAAAAGATTTAGCGATTTTGCCGATCAGTACGGTTCGCGCACTGACGAACCTTTCTGATAGACAAATTCGCTATTACGAAAGTCAGGATTTGCTTACTACGAAAAGAGGTAAAGGTGGACAAAGGCGTTTTTCTTTAAATGACGTCGAGCGTTTAATCGAGATTCGTACGATGATGGAGTCTGGGGATAGCCTGAAGGATATTCATAGTCTTTATGAGACGAACCGCGTGAATAGCCGGCGTGATGAGAAGAAAGATTTTGTTCATTCTTTGGAAAACGAATTTTTGAAAATCGGAAGGTTGGAAAAGCATTAATGGCAAAATTAACGAAAGCAGCAATAAAAGAGGCAGTTAAGGAAGAAGGTGTCGATTTCTTAAGAGTCATGTTCACAGATGTCTTCGGCATGATTAAAAATGTTGAAATTCCCGTCAGCGAACTTGACACGGTTCTTGACAACAATTTATTGTTTGATGGATCTTCTATCGATGGTTTTGTTCGAATTGAAGAGTCTGATATGTACTTGTATCCCGATTTGGATACCTTTAAGATTTTGCCGGACACAATGACTGGCGAGCATGATGGCAAGGTTGCGATGATTGTCGCAAATGTTTACACAAGCAGTCGTGAAGTGTTTGAGGGCGATCCGCGTAATAATTTGATTCGTGTGCTTCGTGAGATGAAAGCAGACGGCTTTTCTGATTTCAATGTTGGTACTGAGCCAGAGTTCTTCTTGTTTAAAGTCGGTGAAGACGGTAAACCAACGATGGAGCTCAATGATAACGGCGGTTATTTCGATTTGGCACCTCTTGATCTTGGGGAACATGTCCGTCGTGAAATTGTCCTGACTTTGGAAAAGATGGGATTCGAAGTTGAAGCTGCTCATCACGAAGTTGCTCCAGGACAGCATGAAGTTGATTTCAGATATGCAGATGCTGTCACAGCTGCCGATCATATCCAGCTTTTCAAGCTCATCGTCAAGACAGTCGCACGTAAATACGGCTATTATGCTACTTTTATGCCAAAGCCAATTGCAGGTATTAATGGTAATGGTATGCACACGAATATGAGTCTCTCAAAAGACGGCAAAAACGTTTTTGATGATCCCACAGATAAATTAGGTTTGTCTGAGACTGCTTATCATTTCTTAGGCGGCCTGTTGACTCATGCTGAGAATTTTGTCGCGATTACCAATCCGACAGTCAATTCTTTCAAGCGTCTAACACCAGGATTTGAAGCACCCGTTTATATCGCTTGGTCCGCTTCTAACCGTTCACCGATGGTTCGTATTCCAGCATCTCGTGGTGCAGCCACACGTCTGGAATTACGAATGGTAGATCCAACAGCCAATCCATATTTGGCTTTTGCAGTCGTTTTGGCTTCTGGCCTTGACGGTATTGAAAAGAAAATTACGCCTGAGCATTCTGTTGATAAAAATATTTTCCGCATGGATGCCGATGAACGACAAAAGGCCGGGATTAAAGATTTGCCGGATACTTTGCTTGCGGCCGTACAGAATTTAGAGCAGGATGAAGTTGTTACAGCTGCTATTTCCAAGCGTATTGCAGATACTTTTGTCGAAGCTAAGAAGCTCGAATATCAGTCCTATCGCGCATCTGTCTCGAAGTGGGAAATCGATCAGTATCTGGAAACGTTCTGATTGTTTAAAAGAAAATAATATTTATTAAACGTCTGTTCAAAGGCGTTTTTCTTTGCAAAAATTAGGGTATGACAAAACAGTTGAATCTTCATTTAGTAGCGGAAAATAAAATTCCACTTTTGAATAATCTCATTAATAACAAGATTGATTATTTGACATCAATTAAAAAAGCAATCTCTGAAAGTGATTATTTGTCAATTTATGAGTTACTTGATTCGGCGCGTTTTAACGAGAAAATTAGACATTGGCAGCACGCGGATCCAAATTATTTTTTGAGCAACATGACCGAAACAATTCAACCTGAATTGGCCGAATTTTTGGTTCCTAAACTGCTTGCTTATCTGCAGATTTATTTTCCCTTCTTCTTCTTTAGAGAGGTCAAGACCGGCGTTTATGAGATCTTATTTGGCAGGTGGCCATCGGCGCGCACTTTTGGTATTTTGGATGTTATTCGGATTGAGTTCATCTTTAACGACCCGGTCATAAATGAATTGCGAGATTTCATGGATGACCCGTCTTTTGTTCAAAATAGGGATGACCAATTGAAGGAGCTTCATCGGGCGAACCGGATTTATGCAGGCAAGCCGGGGATTGTTTCCGAACAGAGTATGCAGGAAAATCAGACCGAAATTTTACGCCTGCAAAAGACTCAGGCAGTTTTGGAACTTGAGCAGGAACAGATTGAGAAACATTTTGGCAGTTTTTCGCACTTTTTAGAGCAGGCAGGCCATCTGTATGTTGACTATCTGAATTTCTTGAATAAGGAAAATTAATGGCAAATCAGGATAATTCGTTCGCACAATTAGCAATATTTCAGCAGCATCTTGACCTTGACAGCAGTCGTGTTGCTGCTTTGAGCCATGCTTTGAAACGCTTTTTAAGTGCACAGAACCCGGTTGACAACATTCGCACGATCAGAGATCTGATGCAGGTACAGCTCCAGTTCGGCCCATTGGCTGAATTTGCACCCTTATTTCGATTTGATGATGGTTTTTGGCTGTCCGAACTATTTATCAAACTGCTTTCTTTTAAAGACAATGATTTTTTTTCGACACTGGATGGCCAAAATAAGTTATCGGTCGGTTTGCGTTCTCGTATTTTGCCAAATTTTGAATTTATCTTTGTGCCGGCTGCAATAGCGGCTGGGGGTTTTTATCTGCAAGAGGCCAATTTACAGATCAGAATTCTATATTTTGATATTTGCCATCAGCGTCTCTTTATCGAGCCTAATGGTCTTTTGGCTCTTTTTACATCCGAGATTGGTCAAGGGCTCAGTACTAGACAGCTGGGGTTAACCATCCAAACGTTGAATGATCTGGCAGAAGTATTGCTCGAAGACCAGTTCGTGCTGGATTTAAATTTAATTCAGATGGAGAATGATGCCCAGCTGGAAATAAATAAAGCGGATTTGCCAGTTGCCGTCAGCGACAAACTTTTTATTTTAGCACAAGCAAATCAGGTAGATATTGTTGCGTTGGATGACGGTTTTTTGTTAAACTTAAACAGCAGCTTGAAATTATATTTTACAGAAGTTGTTGATCGCATTGGCCATGCCCAGTGGCGGTTTCGAGTATCCGATAAGGATGATTCTGAGACATTTTTATCTGTCTTGTTAAAATATGCTTGGTTTCGGAATTGGTATTGGGATAATATTCAGGATTTGCAAATTGCCTATCGCGATGAGTTTTTCTTGGGTTAGTGTGAAATGGTCGCATTTTTGACTATACTAAAAGTACGCGGAAGTGGCTCAACTGGATAGAGCATCGGAGTTCTAATCCGCAGGTTGTGGGTTCGAGTCCCACCTTCCGCATTAAATTATGAAAAAAAGTTTTTGGATTTTAGCATCGGTTGTTGTGGTTCTGCTGGTTGCAGCGTATTTTTTGTATCCGCGGGCTTCTTTTGGCGGTGTTCAGATGTCTGAGAAACAGTACAGACAGGTTCAGCGTTCAAAGGAAAATATTGATACCTTACTGACGGATCTTGGCAAATATCAGCCAACTCAAAGCTCGACGGTCACAAAAATTAAGCAAGATGTTGATCGCCTGATCTCTGAAAACGGCCAAAACTTATCGACTGCGGATTTTGATAAATTAGAGGCTGCTGCGGGTGACAAAGGTGGTATACTGGCCACAATTGAAGCGGCTCAAAAAGGCCGGTATTTGATTGACGGTGATATTGCATCGGTACTCCACGCTAAATTTTCCGTGATTGTTCAGCAATCCGCTAAATCTGCGACCGAGTCGGATTCACAGGCGGCCCAAGTTGCTTCACAGATTCAAAAAGATTTGAGTGTCGATTCCCGGCTTTATAAGTTAGGGATCAAGAGCTAAACGTTGACCTGAAAGGGTCTTTTTTGATACAATGAACGGGTTGTTGCAAAGCTTCAACCACTCTAAAGCGGTAATTAAGAGACCTAGTCCACCGCCACGGTGAGTATAAGAGGAGGCCGTTAATGGCTAATAAGTACGCAGTTATCGAGACTGGCGGCAAGCAGTATCGTGTAGAAGCAGGGGACGCTATCTTCATCGAGAAACTTGAAGCCAACGAAGGCGATAAAGTTGTTTTTGATAAAGTTTTGCTCGCAAATGGCGAATTTGGCGATCCATATGTAGCTGGTGCACAGGTTACTGGCACTGTTGCTAAACAGGGCAAAGAGAAAAAAGTTGTTACCTTTAAATACAAGGCTAAAAAGCACGGCCATGTTAAAAAAGGTCACCGTCAACCATATTCTAAAGTATTGATCGAGAGCGTTTAAGGAGGACGACATGTTTGAGAAGTTAGAAAATCTAATTAAATTAGCCCACCATAAGGGAGGCGGATCATCTTCCAACGGTCGCGATTCTGCAGGACGTCGTCTTGGTGCAAAGCGTGCTGATGGACAGGATGTTTTGGCCGGCACAATCATTTACCGTCAACGTGGTACACATATTTACCCAGGTAATAATGTTGGTCGCGGTGATGATGATACTCTTTATGCTTTAACAGATGGCGTTGTTCGTTTTGAACGCAAGGGCAAGGCACAGAGACAAGCATCTGTTTATTCTAGAGAAGAATATCAGTCAAAATTAGAAGCAGTTGATTAAAATTTTTTGTGAGTAGCGGTTTACCGCTATTTTTTTTAGGCAGGTATCTATGAAATATGATTTTGAGAAAAGAATAGAGAAATTAAGAAAGTTATTCGATGTGTTGAAGGTAGATGCCATGACAATTTATCAGGGCACTAATATTGAATATCTGACAGGCTTTGATGCAGGCTCAGGCGAGGGCATGTTCAGCTTGGACCGGACGCACGCGCTGCTTGTTACTGATGGCCGTTACGAAGAAGCCTTGACCGGAAATTTGCCTGATGGGGTTGACCTAAAAATTACGAGAGATTATTACGGTGATACTGCTAAAGCACTGAACAAGTGGCAAGCAGACACGGTAGGTTTCGAAGAGAATCTTCCCTTCAACGTTTTTGATTTTCTGGATAGCGAATTAGATTCTAATTTCGTCCCAACACCTGCGCCAATAGAAGCTTTGCGCGAAATCAAGGATGCCGATGAGATTGAAAATCTTCGTCAGGCGACTCGGCGATCGGTAGCTGCGTTTAACCAATTACTAAATTGGATCAAGACGGGACAAACTGAAAGAGAAATTGCAAACCAACTGGATTACTTTGCGCGTAAAGAGGGGCTTGAAAAAACTAGTTTCGATACAATCGTTGCTTCCGGGGAAAATTCTGCCAAGCCTCACGGCACCGCTAACGAACGTCGAATTAGACAGGGTGATTTGCTGACAATTGATTTTGGCTACTACTATCACCATTACACTTCTGATATCACAAGAACACTGGCCGTAGGACCCATCAACGACAAATTGCGAAACATTTACGAAATTGTTAAAGAGGCCCAAAAACGTGCTATTGCAGCAGTTAAACCTGATGTTTCACTCAGTGATGTTGACTTGGCTGCTCGTGCTTACATCTCGTCAAGGGGGTTTGATAAAGAATATAATCACGGTGGCGGCCATGGCGCAGGACTTGATATTCACGAAGGCCCGGCAGTGTCTCCTAGGTCGACAGACGAAGCCGTGATCGGCCAGATGCTGACAATTGAACCAGGAATATATCTTTCCGGACTAGGCGGCGTGCGTATTGAGGATGATATTCTAGTTACCAAAAACGGCTTTGAAAACCTCACTGGCGGTATTACACGCGACTTAATCACAATCGAGAACTAACATGACTATTAGATTAGATTATTTAGTATTTTATATTGGCAACATTAGTTATGGTTTTGACTATGTGTACACAAAAAGAATTAATGGGCACGCTTTTTATGTCCGCCGACAGCCGCAAGAAGAGATTGCAGATATTTTGGACGAAAATTTTGATTTCTATAATCCGCATATCGCTGAGGATACACATGCAGCTTTTAACTGGAAATATGACGAAAAATTCACGGATTTAAGCCGTGTTTGGGATCACTATTCAGATGTAGTACTAGGTTTTATAGAGCCTTGGGAAGCTGATTATCGTGCGCCAGTCGATTATAATTCCGATAAGAATGTCGAGTGGGGTATTCGTTTTCACTCACGAAACTTAAAGGGCGAACAACTAATTTATGGTGTTAATGCTTATCCTGAGCGCTTTGACGATTTCGTTAATTATTTACGATCGTTCGACCCAGAAACACCCACCAAAGTACCGGACAATCTGCCTTACACACAGGGGCGCTTCGCTAATTAATTCATAAAAACACATCTCAACTCGTACAAATAAGTATGAGCGATTTTTTAAAAACATATATCACTAAAATCAAAGGGATAAACCCTAAAATTCTATGGACATGTACTGGGCTAGTTTTAGTCTTTAGTACGTGTTTTTTGTTTTATCTGATTCCGAATTCTAAAGCTGAACATGACTCTGTGATGATATCATCGAGCTCGGCGCAGGCATATTCCGCGCTGAGCTCAAGTACTAACTCAGCAGAGGTCCAGCGAAAAAATGAAAAGAAGCAGCCAGTTCAGGATCGATTGGTTTTCTTTGTTGATGTTAAAGGCGCGGTTTTGCATTCACAGGTAGTCAGAATGACAAGCGGGGAAATTATCCAATCGGCCATTAATCGAGCTGGCGGTGCCAATGCAGATGCTGATTTGAATCAGTTGAATTTAGCTGCAGCAGTTGTTGCTGGGCAGGCCATCTATGTTCCAAAGAAGGGCGAGGAGATACCGGAACAGTTTGCAGCCTCATCTGTTAATTCCAATGCCTCTGCCAGTGCAGGATCTTTGGAAGTAAATGCTAGAAATTCGAGTGATACCAAAATTGATTTAAATCAGGCTGATGCCGAACGTTTGCAAACTATTAGCGGAATCGGTGAGAAAAAAGCTGATGATATTATCAAATATCGTGATGAACATGGTCGTTTCAAGACGGTTGAGGATTTGAAAAATGTTGCTGGTTTTGGCGATAAGACTGTTGAAAAATTGAAAGACTATGTCACGGTTCAGTAAATCAGTTCTGCAAAATGGCTTGATTTTGTCATTACTGCTTGCTGCAATAAGTGGTGTTTTTTTCAATTGTTGTCTTTTAACTGTTGGATTGTTATTAGCTGTTATTGTTAGAATTCTGATGGGAAAATCTGTGCAAACAGTGATTGCAGCTTTATTAGTTTCTCTATTATTTTTGCTGCGATTTTCTTGTTTTCAATCCGCTTTTGAAGCGAAAACATTGCCTAATAGCGATCAAGCAAGCTTACGTTTACGTATTTTCGCTGATGACATAACCATTGATGGCGACCAGCTTAGGGCAAGAGCCTTTGATCAGCAGCATAAACAAAAGATTCTGCTTTATGCAACTGTTGGATCTGAGGATGAAAAACATTTTTGGGAAGCCAACCAAAAAAATTTGAATTGTTTGGTTAATGGACGAATTTCTAAACCCATGCGGTCAACTAATTTTCGGCAATTTGATGTTCGCAGTTACTTTCATACACAGTCGATCAGCAATCAGATCAGTAGGACTCGTTTTGAAAAAATATCTGTTTTTCGGTCGGCCAATCCATTTGACTGGATTATTTCGACCACACATCATCTGCGAAAATTACTCATTAATCAGTTGAACCAGCTCCCCAGCCCATTGTCGGATTATGCTAAGGCACTTTTGATAGGTGATTTAGATAGTGATTTTTATGACCGCTATCCAGGCGTCACGAACCTGGGCCTGATTCATTTATTTAGTATTTCCGGCTTTCAGGTCAGTTATTTTGCAGTTCTTTTAAAAAAATTTTTGAGAAAACTCCATATGACTAAAGATCACAATACAATCATGACTGCTTTTTCCCTACCGATATTTTTTATTTTTGCTGGAGGAGTTCAATCCTTGGTTCGCCCCGTTGTCTCAGCTGAATTATCTTTGGGGGCGACTTTGATGAAAGTACGCGTAAGCAAAGAGCTTATTTGGTCTGGCACATTGATGATCGGACTTTTCGTATCGCCGATGATTTTGTTCAATATTGGCGGTCAGCTTTCTTACTTGCTCAGTTTTGCATTGATGTACACCTATCGGCTTGGATCTTTTAAAACGAGTCTATTTATGAGCTTAGTTAGTATGCCAATTGTGTTGGCTGCAAAATATTCTTGGCATCTTCTTAGTATGCCGGCAAATTTTATTGCTATTCCTCTTTTTGGGATCTTCATTCTGCCACTAATCTTTTTAGCTATGCTGGTACAAATTATTTTTCCGGCCCCTTTAGGCTGCTTGAATTTTGTGATTCAGCTTTTTACTGAGAGTGTCGAATGGCTGGCACTTTTGCCAGGCCAAATATATTTTGGCAAACTAGCTGACTTTTTAGTTATTCCGTTAATCTGCTTGATATTCGTACTTTTTGACGAGAAAAAGATTCGTCGGCGCATCGCGACAGCGCTGTTTTCCGCAATTCTAGTCACTAGTTTCCTTATCATTCATTTTCCTAAAGAGGGTGAGTTAATGACTTTTGATATCGGCCAAGGGGATTCTGCATTTCTTCGCACGCCTCGTAATCGGCAGACTGTTCTCATTGATACGGGTGGTCGAGTTGGCTTGCCTAAAAAACCCTGGCAGATTACAAAGAGTGGCGTTAACCAGGGGCAATCTATCATTGTCAATTATCTGCAGTCAATTGGCGTCGGCCATCTGGACTATTTGGTGCTGAGTCATGGGGACATGGATCATATCGGTAATGCAAAAGACATTTTGAAATTAATGGCTGTTAAGCGTTTACTGATTCCGGCTGGAATGCGGAGTACTGATCCCTTTAAAATTCAGCTTCAGCCTTTTATTAAAAAGGGAACAGAAGTTATTGAAGTAACCAATTTATCCAATCTGCCAGGGTTTCCTCTTAAAATATTGCATCCCTTTGGGCAAGGTAAAGCTGAGAATGAGGATTCCATCGCACTGTGGACGACTTTGGGTCCGCTAAGATTCTTCACTGCTGGAGATTTACCGAAAGAAGGTGAGATTCAGATCGATGAAAAGTTTCCGGGACTAAAAGTTGATCTGCTAAAATTGGGGCATCACGGTTCCAATACCTCCAGTGATGCGCAGGTCCTAAAAAAATGGCAAGTGAGCTACGGCTTGATTTCAGCGGGTCGGCATAATCGCTATGGTCACCCCAAAGCAGAGGTCATTTCTGTGATGGATAGACTTCATGTTCATGTTTTTAACACCCAGACTAATGGTGCAATCCGTTTTCGTTATACTGAGCATAAGGGCTTTTTTGAGACTTTTACGAGAGATTTTGATGACACCGAATGATTTTAGTGCACAATTAAAAAAACAAGGCATTCTTCCAGCTGTTCTTTTGTTTTCTGGCCAGGAGGATTTTTTAGCCCAGCAAAGTCTTAAAAAAGTCGAGCAGTCAATTGAGACAAATTTTCGAGCTTGGGATTTTGTTAGAAGCGATATGAGAGATCAGTCTGTGCCGGTTGTTTTGCAAGATGTTTCGACGATGTCTTTTAGCGGTGAACGGCGTTTCGTTATCATGGATCAACCTGTTTTTTTGTCTTCTAAAGGCAGTTTGGAAAAACAGGATGAAAAAAATTTTTTGAATTATCTTCAGAATCCTGAATCGGAAAATACGTTAATCGTCAATACGGTCGGTATCGATATTGATAAACGAAAAAAAATTGTCAAAGCTCTTCTCAAAAGCGGGGAACAGGTTAATTTTGAGCCATTGCCTGAGAGAGAGGTTTTTAAAATTGTCAAACGGCATTTGTCACTAGCTCATGTTTTAATGGCTGACGATGTTATTAACTACTATCTGCGCCGCTTAGCCTTTGACCTGCGATTGGTCATGACTAATTTGGACAAACTAATACTTTTTGGTGTTTCAGGGAAAGCAATTGGGCAAGAGGAGATTGATCAATTAGTCACTGCTGAATTGAATGAATCTGCTTTTGATCTCGTCACTGAGATTAACCGGCGCCATTTGGATAAAGCCTTGCAACTGTACGTTAATCTTATTGATCGAGGAGAGGCACCTATTCGAATCAATGCGCTGCTTCAGTCCCAGTACCGCCTTTTGATTCAGGCTAAAGCTCTATCAATCAATGACACACAACTTGCTCAAAAACTTAAAATACATCCGTATAGGGCAAAATTAGCTAATCAAGCTGTCAGTGTCCAAACGATGCCGCAATTGTCGAATGCCTACTTGGATTTAGCTAAAATTGATTTTCGACTCAAGTCGACAACATTAGATCCAACGATGTTATTTGAAATGTTTCTTTCAAACAATGTTTAGAACCATTTTTTAGATATCTCGTTCAGATTCTCCTTCTTGAATAGGCGAAATGTGTAGTACAGAAAAATGATCAGTAGTATGGCTTGAAAAGCAAACTGAGTCGCGGTTACTTTGGGATTACCCAAGCCGAAAATGGCTTGCGGATTGGCTGCAAAAGCTAAACCATCGATAAGAGCGTGTATCAGGATCGTGACTGATAGATTCTTACTGAATATGTAGGCGGAGGCGAAAATGAGCCCGAGTGCAAACACATAAATCATTTGAATTGCTGTCACGGCTATACTGGCCGAAAAAAGATTAATCAAATGCAGGCCAGCAAAAAACATCGCTGACAATAAATTGGCTGCTAAGAAACTAAATGTACGGCTTCCTTGAGATAACAGGTTTCCCAGCATTAGTCCACGCGCGGCATACTCTTCAAAAATGCCGACCGAGAGCGAAACTGCTAGGGCAGTAAAAAGTTCGAAGGGGCTTAAATGGTGACTTTGGCTTGAAAACACGAGCAAGTTTATCAAAACGAATAAGATACTAGGGGAAGCTACTTTTAGTCCAAGAAAGAAACTGTGATTAAAAAAAGAAACTCTGATTTTAAAAAAGAAATGATTAAACAAGAAAATGAACAGAATGGCAAAGGACTCGCCTAGAATTGCCAACCAGCTTAACAAAAAAGGATCCCGATTTACCGCAAGCGTACTGTTATAAAATAACAAGCGGTAAACAGAAATAAGAATTGAGCCCAGGATTGAACCAAGGATCAAAGAAATAATCGTCGAGAAAAAAATTAAAAAGGATTTTAAGAGTACGTCTCTTTTACTTTTCACTTCAGTGCATTGCTCCCTTTTTAAGTAATAGACAAATATTGGCTCAAATAATATCTGATTTGTCTGTTTGAGAGAAATTGGAAGGAGACACGGGGATTCGAACCCCGGCGCCGACTCTACATCGGTTCGGCGGATTTCGAGTCCGCTGCATTACCGCTCTGCCATATCTCCGAGCTACAAAAACCATTCTAACAAATAAGCGGCTTTTTCAGCAATAAAGTTTAATAAATTGAATTACGATACAGACCAACAACTTTGCCCAAAATGGCAACGTTATGAACAATAATCGGTGCCATCGTGTCATTTTCAGGCTGTAAGCGATAGTGCCCAGCTTCTTTAAAGAAACGCTTGACTGTGGCTTCGCCTTCGCCATTACCAAAGTCACTGGTCATGGCCACAACAATATCACCATTGTCTGCATAATCTTGTTTGCGGACGAAAACCATATCACCATCTAAGATACCGATATTGATCATCGACGTTCCTGAAACTCGCAAAACAAAAAGATCACCTTCAAAACGTTCAAGATCATCCGGAAGGGGGAGAAACTCGGTGGCATTTTGTTCGACGGCCAGGATAGGCATACCGGCGGTCACAATTCCGATAACCGGTACTTTACCGGGTGTTACGGGGACACCGAGGGCCCTAAGGCCCTTTTCGGTAATTTCGATAGCACGCGGTTTGGTTGGATCTTTGTGTAACAACCCATGCTTTTCCAGACGTTCGATATGACCGTGAACAGTTGAAGTAGATGAAAGCCCAACCGCTTCGCCGATTTCACGCACAGTAGGGGGATACCCTTTTTCGTTCTGTTTTTCGTATATATAGCGGAGCACACCGAGTTGTTTTGTTTCAGTCATTTGAATCCCTTCCTGCTAAGATATTGCTATATGCAATTATAACCAAACATTTCAAGTAAAACAAACACATGTTCGTTAAATTTAAGAAAATCATTATTTTTTGTATAATGCAAGTATGGAGATTTCTGATGACAGATAATTCAAGATCCGAAGAGGAACATAATGAACCGAAATTCATCGTTGACGAAGATGAGCAGGCTGCAAATGAGGCTTTGAGAGCGAGAATTAACGAATTGGCTGCAAAGCAAAAGACGGCTCAAGGATTGACTGAGTCAGAGAAAGAAGAGCAGAAAACACTTCGAGCAGCTTTTTTGGCAAATTTTCGTAAAGCTTTTCGATCTCAGGTTGAAATGATGCAGATTTTCGATAAGAATGGTAAAGAAGTTACTCCTAAAAAGGTAATTGATATTCAAAAAAAGAAAGGATTGAGATAGAAAATGGACTGGATATGGTTTGTACTGATTGGACTGGTTATTGGTTTTGCAGCGGGAATGATTGTTTCTCGTTTTACACTGAAAAGTTATCTTAAAAAGAATCCACCAATCAATGAGCAGATGCTTCGTCAGTTGGGTGCTTCGATGGGCAGAAATTTGAGCCAAAAGCAGATCAACCAGATGATGGCGCAAATGAAAAAAAATTATTAAAAAAACAAACCCAGTTTGAGGTTTGTTTTTTTATTCTTGATTCTTTTTTTCCGGATGCTGGTCAACATAATGCCAATCTTTATCAATTTGCTGATCAAGTTGGGCAAACGCAGCCTGCATTTTCGGAATTGTTTCTTCAATTGAATCTTTTCGGCCGACCTTGATAACTGGTCCGAAGGCAATCGTCGTTGATCCCCGCCGAAAGAGGCCTTTAAAGCTTAACGGTCCTTGGTAGACAACTGGCAGAAGACTTTTACCGGACATCTTTGCGATTAGTACCGCTCCACCTTCTAGCTGAGATGAGTGTCTGGAACCCGAAGGGAAAATCATGAAATTGCGACTGCCGCTTTTCAATTCTTTGACAGGAATTTTAATCGCTGATGGGCCTGGATTTTGTCGGTCAACGGAGAATACGCCAACTTTTTTAAGAGCCCAAGCGAAAAGTTTGTTTTTAAAAAGCTCCTTCTTCCCCATGAAAATAAATTTCTTGGGCAAAAGAGCGATCGCAAACCACAAGGGATCCCACCATGTGCGATGTGGTGCAACAAGAATGAATTGTTCATTTTCAGGGATATTGGCGCGGCCTTGAATGTTCAGTTTGCCATTTATTATCCAGCGAATAGCTTGAATGATTCGAAAAAGGAACACGTACATGACTATTATTATATAGAGAAATGGCAAAAAACATCTTACAATCACAGGAAAAAATTGAAAACGTCACAGATTCACTCAAAATTATTCAGAACAATTCTCTGCCTAAGTTCGGGATTGATGCTTTGATTCTGGCTGATTTTATTGATGGAAGCCATTCTCAAAAGCAGAAAGCTGCTGACTTTGGATCCGGCAGCGGCATCATCGGGTTGGCTTATGCACGCAAAAGCAGCGGCAAAATTTCTTTGATTGAAATTGATTCAGAATTATGCGAGTTAGAAAAAAGATCAGTCCAATTGAATAATCTTGAAGATCGGGTTCAAAGTTTCCGAGCGGATGTCAACCAGCTTGCTGACATTTTTCAACTGAATTCGCTGGATTTGATTATGTCCAATCCACCGTATTTTGACGAGAGAGACTATGCCTCTAAAAGTCCCGATCCGTCCCGATCCCTTGCAAGACACGGTTACAACTTTAATTTACAAACGCTTTTTACACAGTCAAAAAAATATTTGAAATCAAAGGGCAAACTATATTTTATATACCGTGCTGAAAAAATGGCTGATATTTTTAGTGTGGCAATTGAAAACGGATTCGGCATTAGCAAAATGCGTTTTGTCTATGGCAAGGCCGACAGTCCAGCCAAAATGATTCTTGTTAAAGCTATCAAACAGGCCAGCAATGCGAAAATTCAAATTGAGAAACCGCTTGTTATTTATACTCAACAGGATAATTACGTGCCTGAAATTAAGGAGCTGCTTCAAAAAAGAGACTACTATTTTTATGTGATTCAGACTGCAGATAATTATCTTTACGCAGGAACGAGCGATGATGTTGACCGCCGTTTCGCTGCTCACCAGGCAAAGAAAGGCGCAAAATTTACCAAAGTTGATAAACACCACCCTTTGACTTTGGTCTATCGCGAGAGGTTTTCAAGCAAACACGAAGCCCTGAGCTTTGAAAGCCGCTTTAAACGCTTTACCCGGGCGGAGAAGGAACGGTATATAGGCTTGTAATTACCCCGCTATTCAGGTAAACTATTAAACGGCATTCGCCAATACACAGCGGGAATAGATGCTTTGCCCGTTGCTCTTAGGAGTCGGCAAAGCAGTAGAAGTTTCTGCAAGGACAAAAACATTAGGAGGCCAAAATGGCTGCAATTTCAATGAAAGAACTTTTAGAGGCCGGCGCGCACTTCGGTCATCAGACTAGGCGCTGGGATCCAAGGATGGATGAATATATCTTTACCTCTCGTAATGGTATTCATATCATCGATTTACAAAAAACTTTACGTATGGCAGATGATGCCTATAACTGGGTCAAAGGCGAGGCAGCCGATGGCGCAAACTTCTTGTTTGTCGGGACTAAAAAACAGGCTACCGAAGCAATCGAAGAAGAAGCAAAGCGCGCCGGCGTTGCCTACGTTAATCATCGTTGGCTCGGTGGTACTCTGACTAACTGGAATACGATCAAAACACGTATTAACCGGTTAAAGGAACTGAGAGCTGCTGAAGAAGATGGTTCATTTGACAAGCTTCCTAAGAAAGAGGCTTCTCAGTTGGGTAAACAAAAAGCAAAGTTGGAAAAGTTCCTTGGTGGTATTGCAGACATGGAAGACATTCCTGATGTTATGTTTGTGGTTGACCCAAAAACAGAAGAAATCGCTGTTAAAGAAGCACGCACGTTAAATATTCCAGTCGTAGCAATGATTGATACTAATGGAAACCCAGATTTAGTTGACGTTAAGATCCCTGCCAACGATGATGCAATTCGTGCGGTTAAATTAATCACTTCAAAGATGGCAGACGCCATTATTGAAGGTCGCCAGGGACAAGATGCTGGCGAGGCTTCCGTTGAAGAAGGCTTTGCTGATGCTGCTGACGAGCAGGCGGCTTCAAGTCAGCCTGTTGATACAGAAGACAAAGAAGTTTCATCAAACAACTAAAAATAAGTCGCCTTTTTAGGCGATTTTTTATGAGGTAAAGAAAATGGCACAAATTACTGCAGCACAAGTTAAAGAACTGCGCGAAAAAACCAGCGCAGGCATCATGGATGCAAAAAAAGCACTCGTTCAGGCTGATGGCGATATGACAAAAGCTATCGATCTATTGAAAGAGCGGGGCGTGGCTAAGGCAGCAAAAAAAGCGGATCGCGTGGCTGCTGAAGGCATGACCTATGTTGCCGAAGAAGACAATCGTTCAGTGATCGTTGAATTGAATTCGGAAACTGATTTCGTTGCCAGCAACGATCAATTCTTGGCACTTCTGCACACGGTAGCAGCAACGATCCTCAAAAATAAGCCGGCAGATCTAAAAACGGCTTTGGCCCTGCCGCTTAACGGTGGGACGCTTAATGACGAAATCGTACAGACTTCTGCACACACTGGCGAAAAGATTACGCTTCGTCGCTTTAGCTTGATCGAGAAAAAAGATGACGAAGTTTTTGGTAATTATTCACATCTTGGCGGTCAGATTTCAGTCATTGCTTTGTTAAAGGGCGGTAACGCTGCAGTTGCAAAAGATATTGCGATGCATATCGCAGCTATTGCACCGAAGTATCTTAGCAGAGAAGATGTGCCAAGCGAGGTTGTTGAACACGAAAAGGCAATCCAAATGAAGGCCGATGATTTGGGCAGCAAACCTGACAGCATCAAAGAAAAGATTGTTGAAGGCCGTTTGGGCAAGTTTTTGGATGAGCTTGCATTGCTGAACCAGCCCTTCGTCAAAGGTGATGGCGAAACAGTTACAGAGTATTTAAAGCAGCAAGGTGCTCAAGTTGAATCTTTTGTCCGTTACCAAGTTGGAGAAGGCATTGAGAAACAAGAAACGAGTTTAGCTGAAGAAATTGCTAAACAGATAAACGGGTAATTCTATGGCTGAAGTAGAATTTCATCGTGTATTGCTCAAACTTTCAGGGGAAGCTCTAGCCGGTCAATCAGGAATCGGGATTGATTTGCCAACAGTTCGACGTGTTGCAAACGAATTAGCTGATATTAAGAGGACATATCCGGAAATCCAAATTGCGATTGTCAATGGTGGTGGCAATTTGTGGCGTGGGGAACCAGCTGCTGAAGCCGGTATGGATCGGGCAAGAGCCGATTATATTGGTATGCTGGGTACAGTCATGAATGCCTTATCTTTAGCTGATAGTTTGGAACAGGCAGGTGTGGATACGCGTGTTTTGACAGCAATCGAAATGAGACAAATTGCTGAGCCTTACATTCGCGGACGTGCAATTCGTCACTTAGAAAAAGGCCGAATTGTCATTTTTGGTGCCGGGACCGGATCGCCGTATTTTTCAACAGACACAACAGCAGCGCTTCGAGCCGCCGAAATTAATGCCGATGCGATCTTAATGGGCAAAAATGGGGTTGATGGCGTTTATAATGCTGATCCGCGCAAGTTTGCCGATGCAGTGAAGTTCAGCGAGTTAACCTATGATGAAGTTTTGCAAAGAGGCCTCAAGGTTATGGATTCGACCGCTGGTGCTATGGCCAAGGATACCGATATGCCTTTGGTTGTATTTAATTTAAACGAACCTGGCAATATTAAGAAGGCCATTGAAGGACAAAATATCGGAACAGTAATTAAAGGATCCAGATAATGATTGATCTAGTAGATTTAAAAAATAGAATGGCAAAGGCCAGTAAAGCTTTTCAAAATGAGTTGGTCAACATTCGTGCCGGCAGAGCAAATCCAAATATGCTTAATAAAATCCAAGTTGAATATTATGGTGCCCCGACGCCATTAAATCAACTCGCTAGCATACAAGTTCCGGAAGCGCGGATATTACTGATTACGCCTTATGACAAAAGCTCATTAAAATCCATTGAACAGGCTATTTTTGCCAGCGATCTCGGTCTAACACCTCAAAACGATGGCAATGTTATCCGTTTGACGATCCCTATTCTGACTGAAGATGGCCGTAAAGATTTGGTCAAACAAGTCAAAGCAGAGGCTGAAAAAGCAAAAGTTGCCAGTCGAAATATTCGTCGAGACTTTATGAATGATTTAAAAAAAGACAAGGATTTGTCCGAAGATCAACGCCATAAAGCTGAAGAGGATGTCCAAAAAGTAGCCGATTCTGAAATAAAAGATATTGATCAAATTGCGGATAACAAAGAAAAAGAATTAATGGAGATTTGATGGTTTTTTTTGATGCAGCGAGTTCTAAGGAAAACGATCAGCTGATTCCCAAGCACGTTGCAATTATTATGGACGGTAATGGGCGCTGGGCTAAACGTCAACATCAGGCGAGAGTTTTCGGGCATAAAGCCGGTATGGAAAATGTGAAGAAGATTGCGCTTGTTGCTAATCAACTGGGAGTCAAGGTATTGACTCTTTTTGCATTTTCGACGGAAAATTGGGGCAGGCCGGCTACAGAGGTGAGCTATTTAATGCGCTTGCCAATAGATTTTTTTAATCTATTTGTACCCGAGCTAATTGAAAATAATATCAAGGTTGAAGTGATCGGTGAAGTTGATGGCCTACCTGACAAAACACGGTTAGCTGTCGAAAAAGCCATTGTAGACACCTCACAAAACACTGGCATGATTTTAAATTTCGCTTTTAATTACGGTGGCAGAAGAGAAATTGTGGATGCCGCACAATCAATTGCACGCCAAGTCCAAAAAGGGCTTATTCAACCGGACCAGATTAACGATCAACTGTTCCAAGAAAATCTCTTAACGAGCCAATTGGGAGATTTGGCTAATCCTGATTTAATTATCCGAACATCCGGAGAGAAAAGAATTAGCAACTTTCTGCTTTGGCAGGCGGCCTACTCTGAATTTGTTTTTTCAGAAAAATTGTGGCCAGATTTTTCTGGGGAGGATTTTAAATTAGCATTGGCCAGTTTTGGAAAACGTGATCGGCGCTTTGGTAAGATAAAAGAATCATGAGAACTCGAATTATTACAGCAATTGTTGCTCTGGCCATTTTCGTTCCTTTCGTTGTTTACGGGGGTATTCCTCTAACTATCCTGATTTCCTTATTAGGCGTAATTGCAGTAGGCGAACTGCTATTCATGAAAAAACGGCTGCTTGTCAGCTTTGAGGCCCTGGTCTCATTTGTAGCTGTTGTGGTCACTATTTTACCGAATAGTTTCTGGCGCTTGCTACCCGCTCCGACTTTCTTAAATCCAAGAACTTTAATATATTTGTTTATTTTCTTATTACTGTTGACAACGGTCTTGTCAAACAACAAGTTAAGTTTTGATGACGCTGGTGCTTTGTCACTGGGTGTTTTATATATAGGTTTTGGTTTTCATTTCTTTTTACAGGCAAGGGCTGAAAATTGGATGGCATTCGTTTTTGGACTGATTATCGTTTGGCTGACGGATAGTTTCGCGTACATAATTGGCAGGAAATTAGGCAGACACAAACTGATACCTAAAATTAGTCCTAACAAGACTTGGGAAGGTTCTATTGGGGGAACTGCTGTAGCAACGATTGTGGCAATTATTTTTGCAGAAAGTACCCATTTTGCAACTCATTTTTCACTGTTTGAAATTGCACTGGCTACTCTCATTCTTTCGATTGCAGGCCAATTTGGAGATTTGATTGAATCAGCCTTAAAACGGTATTTTGGTGTCAAAGATTCCGGTACTCTCTTGCCGGGTCACGGCGGTATTCTCGATCGTTTTGATTCCATGCTGATCGTCATGCCGATTATCGTTTTGATTGGACTAACAGCATGAATTTAACTTCGATTGTTGCTTTTATCTTAGTTTTTGGACTGATTGTCACTGTTCATGAATTTGGTCATTTCTTTGCTGCAAAAAAATTTGGTGTTGTAGTTTACGAATTTTCAATAGGCATGGGTCCCAAAATTTTTGGAAAAAATTGGCATGGCACCAACTATGTCTTGCGGATTTTGCCTGTTGGCGGGTATGTTTTAATGGCAGGTGCTGATCAGCAAAATGAGTATCTTGAGGATTTACGACCAGGAAAATTAGTGAAACTTAGATTTTCTGATGATACACAACAAATAGTTAATCAAATCGATATTTCGGATTCGCCAGCTGATTCTAGTACGCAGCTGATGAGAATTAAGGAACTGGATATTAACCAGGCTTTTGTTATTTCCGGGACTATCAATGAGAGCCAAAATTTAGATGCGAGCTACCATTTGGCCGAAGAAACACAAATCAAAATTTCTGAAGATCGTATATTCGAATTAGCTCCCAGAAATCGACAATTGCCAAATATCGCAATCTGGAAACAAGCAATTGTTAATTTTGCTGGACCTTTGATGAATTTTTTGCTTGCTTTTGTTTTATTTATTGGTTTATCAGCTGCATTGCCTCGTGTGCCATTATCCAATGGACAAATTAATCCAATGGCTGGTTATCCTGCTGCAAAACAGGGCCTCAAAAAGGGTGATGTGATTACGCGAATCAATACTCGATCAGTACATAGTTGGAATCAATTGACTCAAGCAGTAACGTCAGTGGGAGATCGACCTATTAAGGTGACTTTTAGAAGGGGCAATCAACAGCGGACTGTGTCTATCCAGCCTCGCCGGGCGGTTGAATCGGGACAGACAAGATATCTGCTGGGTGTGGAGCAGGATACAGGATCAAGCTTAACGCAGCGAGTTAATTATGCTTTTTCAAGTTTTTACCAAGGAGCAACAACGATTGGATCTGCATTTTTGCACTTGATCACACATCCTAGCTTAGACCAGTTAGGAGGTCCTGTGGCAATTGCACAAACGACCAGTAGTGCGGCTGCCGCTGGATTCCTAAGCGTTGTAAGTCTCACGGCGTTTCTAAGTTTGAACATTGGCATTTTTAATTTGATCCCAATTCCAGTCTTAGATGGCGGGAAACTTCTGCTGAATTTAATTCAAGCTATTCGCAGAAAACCTCTGTCTGAGAAGACTAATCAAGTTGTCATGATCTCGGGTGTTGTATTTATAATTTTATTAATGATCGCAGTTACGATTAATGATTTATTGAGGTAAAGAAATGAAACAATCCAAAATGTTTATACCCACTGAGAAAGAAGTTCCCAGTGACGCACAAGTGCAAAGCCATATCTTGATGCTTCGTGCCGGATTTATTCGACAGTTAGCAGGTGGCATATTTGCTTATCTGCCATTAGCAGACCGCGTGATTAACAAAATTGAAACCATTATCCGGCAGGAAATGGACAAAATCGATGCCAATGAAATGCTGATGCCGGAAATGATTCCGGCTGAGTTGTGGAAGAGCTCGGGTCGATTTTATACATATGGTCCTCAAATGTATCAACTCAAGGATCGGCAGGCTCGTGACTTTATCATGGCACCAACACACGAAGAGACGTTTACACGGATTTTTGCTGATGAGATCAAATCTTACAAGAAATTGCCTTTGATTGTGTATCAGATTCAACAAAAGTTCCGAGATGAGCTGCGTCCAAAAAACGGTTTGCTAAGAGGCCGTGAATTCATTATGAAAGATGCCTATTCTTTTTCGGCTGATCAAGCGGGTTTGGATCAGGCTTACGATGCAATGGAAGCGGCTTACAAGACGATTTTCAAACGCGTAGGGTTGAACTATCGTGAGATCATTGCTGATGCTGGTGATATGGGCGGTAAAGCGTCGGCTGAATTTCAGGCAATTGCTGACACTGGTGAAGATGTTATTGCTTATTCCGATCAAGGCAACTATGCGGCAAATATTGAAATGGCGGAAACTTTTTTTGAAAGCAAAAAACCGTCTGAAGCAGCTGGAGAACTTCACTTGGTCGATACCCCGAATACTCGGACGGTTAGCGATGATGCTAAACTGCTGCAGGTCTCTGAGCATAAAATTGCTAAGATGATCGTTTTCAAGGCTGATGATCAATTGGCGGCAGTTTTGCTGCCGGGAGATGACGAGGCTAATGAGATTAAGGTTAAGAATTTCTTGAATGCAGATTCTTTGGTTGAGGCAAGTGAAGAAGATGTATTGAAGACGTTTGGAGCTCATTTTGGTTCGCTTGGCCCAATAGGCGTAACTTCCACAAAATTACGTATTCTGGTTGATCAAACAATCGGCAATGAGGCAAATTGGTTTGTTGGAGCGAACCAAGACGGCAAGCACTATGCTAATTTCAATCTCGACCGAGATTTAACGAATTTTGAGATCGGCAGTTTTCGGACTGCTAAGGAAGGTGAACTTGCGCCTGATGGGAAGGGCAAGTTAATTTTCACAAAGGGAATTGAAATCGGACATATTTTCAAACTTGGTACATTTTATACAAGCAAAATGGGTGGCCAAATTCAAAACGACCAAGGAAAGTTAACTGATATGATCATGGGTTCATATGGTATTGGTGTTTCACGTCTCTTGTCAGCAATTTCTGAACAATCAAATGACGACAAAGGCTTTATTTGGCCAAAATCCGTAGCACCTTTTGATGTACATGTCATTATTATGAATACGAAAGATGCAAATCAACAAGCGCTAAGTGCAGAAATTGAAACAAAGATACAAGCAGCCGGATTTGAGGTATTGGTGGACGATCGCAAAGAACGGCCAGGTGTTAAATTTGCTGATTCAGATTTAATCGGCATCCCAATCAGAGTTGTAGTAGGCCGCGATGCGCCTGATAAATTTGTTGAAGTTAAGGCAAGAAGCGAGGAAACCTCTGAAAAAATTTCTGCAAATGATCTTGTTTTGTATCTAAAAAATAAATTTAGTGAACTAAAATAACAGCATGAATGAAAATGACTCTAAATTAAAAATCCTTTTGAAACAAATCGGACATGGCGAAGATCAGCTATCTGAGAAATTAGATGGCGCAGCACTTCAAAGTGTTTTAGTTGATCCAGATGAACGACAGTGGGTTTTTATTTTTACTTGTGACCATTTTCTGCTTCCCACAGTTTTAGGCCGTCTGATTATCGATACCAAGGATATTTTTCTGAAAGAAAATATACATTGTATTTTTCAATTCAAAGTTGCGGAGAAAGTTGGCTTGGCCCAGTTGGGCGAATATTGGCATCTTGTCCTTTCTATTTTGGATAAAAATACGCCTTTCACAAACGAAATTTCAGCTGGTATCAATTTTGCAGATACTGGGAGTGGTATTGAAGCACTGCTAACGACACAAGCTGGCGTATCCTACTTTAGAAATTTGCATGCAGATATTATCGATACCTATAAGAAATTAGGTGTAGATCTTCCTTTCACTTTTAATGTTGATAGTGAAATGCAGGCTGAAATTCAAGAACAGTTCGAAACATCTCAGGCCGCTGAAATACACGAATCGGCCGCCTCAGTTGCACAATCAGCGGCACCGCAAATAAGTACGAACGTCCTTTTAGGCAATGCCATCCCAAATTCGAGTAAATTGACACCCATCGATCAAGTATCCGACGGGGATAATGTTGTTGTCGAAGGGTACGTTTATAAATCGGATTATCGTGAGACGCGACGCGGCGGCGCAATTTTAACGATTGAAGTGACAGATTATACGAATTCGATTTCAGCAAAAGTCTTCTCGCGGAATGCAAAAGATAATGCAGTATTGAAAAATATTCCTTCACAGATCTGGGTGAAAATTCGTGGTCGTGTTGCCGTGGATGATTTTATGGGCGGTGAGCTATCTTTGAATATTAACGATTTACAAACTGTTAAAAAAGAAGCCGACAGTGACCCCATTCCAGAAGGAAAAGAGCATCGTATTGAGTTGCATGCCCATACGACAATGACGGCTTTAAACGCTGTCAATTCAGCTAGTCAATTATTTGACCAGGCTGCACAATGGCATCAACCTGCTTTGGCTATTACGGACAATGCGGATGTACAAGCTTTTCCTGAAGCAGCTGCGGCCAGCGCCAAGACTGGTGTTAAGGCAATTTATGGTTTGGAAGCTAATTTTGTTGCTGATGGTGAACCAATCGCAATTAATACGCAGCATGAAAAATTAGACGATTCGGAATATACCATTTTCGATATTGAAACAACTGGTTTGTCGGCTGTTTCAGATAAAATTATTCAGTTATCTGCGGTCAAAATGAAACACGGTACCGTGTTGGATACTTTTGACGAATTCATCAACCCGGGTTTTCCTTTATCTGAACAAACAATCAATCTGACAGGAATTACTGATGATCTTGTTAAGGACAGCAAACCCGAGGCCGAAGTACTGCGCTTGTTCCAGGATTTTTATAAAGGGACCATCTTAGCTGGACACAATGTTATCCGTTTTGATTATGGCTTTGTTAATCACGCCTTAGCCCAACATCAGCTGCCTAAAATTGACGCCCTGGTTTTGGATACTTTGAATCTGGCTCGTTGGCTGTATCCAAATTTCGGTCGCTACACCCTAGATTTCTTGTCCAAAAAATTCAATGTTAATTTGGAACACCATCATCGTGCGATCGACGATTCAACGGCTACTGGCATGCTGCTGCACCTGTTTTTAAAAGAAGCCGAAGAGAAGTACGATGTCGTCTACGATGAACAATTAAACGAGCATACAGATGATCATGACAGCTGGCGTCAAACACGGCCGACTCATTTGTCAATTCTTGTTCAAAATCAGACCGGCTTGAAAAATTTATATAAATTGGTTTCCGAGTCGAATGTCAATTACTATTATCGTGTCTCACGTGTGCCTAAAAGCCTGTTGACAAAATATCATGAAGGACTGTTGGTTGGGTCAGGTGATGTTTCTGGAGAATTGTTTGATACGCTTGCGCGTGAAGGACTTGACAAGGCTAGTGAACTAGCTGACCGGATCGGTTTTGATTATATCGAAGTACAACCCTTGGAGAATTATCAGCCGCGGATTGAGTCGGGATTTATTAAGGATGATGAGACGCTACGGCAAATTATTCGTGATTATGTCAAATTAGCTGATATGTTGAAAAAGCCATTAGTTGTTACCGGCGATGTACATTATGTTGGCGAGAAAGACCGCATTTATCGGACAATTCTGCTGAATTCCAAAATTGCTCGGTCATCAGCAGGCGGTGAAACACGCTATCGCTTAGCCGATTTATCGATGAAAAAAACGCAGCATCTGTTAGATGAATTTAGTTTTCTTGGTGAAAACAAGGCGTATGAGATTGTTGTCGAGAATAGCCACAAGATTGCCGATAGTATCGATGATGTTCAGCCTTTGAAAAAGGGGCTGTCAACACCGAAAATTGAGGGGTCAGAAGAAATTCTGAGACAAAAGACTTTTGCGCGTGCCAAAGAAATGTATGGCGATCCATTGCCGGATATTATCCAAAAACGACTGGATCGTGAGTTGAACGCGATTATTGGTAACGGTTACGCGGTTATTTATGTCATTTGTCAGCGTTTGGTCGATAAGTCTAATAAAGATGGCTATATCGTCGGTTCGCGTGGATCGGTTGGCTCGTCACTGGTTGCGACGATGATGGGTATTACTGAAGTCAATCCTCTACCACCGCATTATCGTTCCAGAAATGGTAATTATACTGAGTTCGTTGATGATGATACGATTTCATCAGGTTTTGATTTGCCGGAAAAGCGCAATCCAATTGATGGGACACTCCTAATTGGCGATGGGCAGAATATTCCATTTGAGACCTTCCTAGGTTTTAAAGGCGACAAAGTCCCAGATATTGATTTGAATTTCTCTGGCGATTATCAGCCAATCGCACATAACTATACAAAAGTCATGTTTGGTGAAAACAATGTTTTTCGTGCCGGGACAATTGGTACCGTTGCTGAAAAAACAGCTTATGGCATGGTGAAAAATTATGAGGAATCGGAGCAGATTCATTACCGTAAGGCTGAAGAAGACCGCTTATCTGACGGTATTACGGGTGTTAAACGAACAACTGGCCAGCATGCCGGTGGTATTATCATTATTCCAGCTAATCATGACGTCTATGATTTCACGCCAATTCAGTTCCCAGCTGATGACACAAAGTCTAACTGGAAGACGACCCATCTGGATTACCATTCCATTCATGATAATGTTTTGAAAATGGATATTCTGGGTCATGATGATCCAACCTTACTGCGAGCATTACAGGATATGTCCGGCATTGATCCAAAAACGATTCCTGTTAATGATTCAGGCGTTCTATCTTTGTTTACATCGACAAAAGCACTTGGCGTGACTGCAGAGGAAATTATGTCCAACACAGGCACTTTGGGTATTCCAGAATTTGGAACCAACTTTGTTCGCGGTATGCTTGAGCAGACAAAACCGCATAATTTTGGTGAACTACTGCAGATTTCCGGATTGTCTCACGGAACCAACGTTTGGAATGGTAATGCTGATGAATTGATTAAAGCCGGGCAGGCCAACATCGGTACTGTTATCGGAACCCGTGATAAGATCATGACTGATTTAATGTCCTTTGGCCTCGACTCGTCTGATGCCTTTCAGATTATGGAAAAAGTGCGTAAAGGCAAGGGCATTTCCGATGAACACATGGCCATTTTAAAAGCACATCCAAAAGTACCAAACTGGTATATCGAATCGATGCAGAAGATTCAATACATGTTTCCTCGTGCACATGCCGCAGCCTATGTGACCTCGGCGCTGCGTATCGCTTACTTTAAGGTCTATTTCCCGGCTATTTATTACGCAGCTTATTTCTCTGTCCGCGCTAAAGATAAGACGCTGGATGCTGTCGGGATTACGCAAGGGAAAAACAAAGTTCAAGCGCTCGTGAAAAGCTACCGCAGCCGTTACAATGATTTGAATAAAGAAGAATCGAAAACACTTGCCATTTATGAGATTGCCAATGAAGCCTGGCAGCGCGGCATCGAGTTTAAAATGGTTGATCTCTACGAATCTGAAGCTTTTGATTGGAAAATCAAGGGAAACCAAATTATTCTGCCATTTATCACATTGCCTGGCCTGGGCGATAACGTGGCTAAAGCCATCGTTGCAGCTAGAGCCGAACACGACTTTATTTCTAAAGAAGATTTGGCTAAACGCGGCTCTGTTAACAAGACTTTGATTGATTTCATGGATCAGAATCATATGCTGGATGGCATGACAGATGCCAACCAAATGGATTTGTTTGCCATTTAAGCTCAAAAATGTCATAATTATTAGGTCATACGCAAGTAAATCGGACACGAAAGGAGGGGGATATAACATGGCAAGTATTATTGTTCGTCATAATGAATCGTTTGATGATGCACTTCGTCGTTTCAAGCGCGGTGTCGCAAAAGACGGTACCCTTCAGGAAGTTCGCAAGCGTGAGTTTTATGTCAAGCCTTCTGTGGCTCGCAAGTTAAAGAGCGAGGCCGCACAAAAGCGTGCTCGTAAGCGTGCTCGCAACGATCATTAATTTGGAAACGGCCGCAAGGCCTTTTTTAATATAATTACTAATAACTAGGAGTGAAATGAGTTTAACAAGCGATATTCAAGCAGCCATCATTACAGCCATGAAAGCCAAGGATAAGGAAACGCTCAGCGTTTTACGAATGACTAAGGCTGCAATTTCAAATAAACAGATCGAATTAGGGCATGACCTGTCTGATGACGAGACTTTGGCCGTTCTGGCAAGTGAAGTCAAGTCTAGAAATGATTCAATTACCGATTTTAAAAAGGGCAAACGGCAGGATTTAGTCGAAAAAACTGAAAATGAAATTAAAGTTCTGGCCAAGTATATGCCTGTACAATTAACTGAGGCAGAATTAGATAATCTTGTTTCTCAAACAATTCAACAGCTGAATGCGACTGGTTTGCGAGATATGGGTAAAGTAATGGGCGCCCTTTCAACTAAGACTAAGGGTCGCGCAGACGGTGCTAAAGTTGCATCGCTCGTGAAAACAAAATTAGGAGCTCAATGAGTCAGATAATTAACCGCGAATTTCCTTTAGAAAGTCCCGAACAACTGCAAAGTATCGTCGGCAATCAAGACAAGTTTCTCACGATTTTAGAAGAGGGCTTTAATGTCGAAATCAGTCAGCGAGCCAATTCAATTATTGTTAAGGGACCAGAGGAACACGTCCAAGCCGCACAAGACGTGATTTTAGTTTTGGTCAAATTGATAAAACGGCATATTCAGATCGGGCCATCAGATATTGCCAGTGCTATCACTATGCAGAAAAAGGGCACTTTGGAGTATTTCACAGAGCTTTATTCGGATACGTTAATTAACGATGCGAGAAATCGTCCGGTCCGTGTCAAAAACATTGGACAGCGTCAGTATATTCAATCGATTAAAAAGAATGAGATTACTTTCGGCATCGGACCGGCTGGAACAGGTAAGACCTATCTAGCTGTTGTTATGGCAATTTCATCTTTAAAAAAAGGAGATGTTGACCGCATCATTATCACGCGTCCAGCTGTTGAGGCGGGGGAATCCTTAGGCTTTTTGCCTGGTGATTTAAAGGAAAAAGTCGATCCCTATCTTCGCCCGATTTATGATGCTATGGACGCTATCATCGGATCTGAACAAAGCAGCCGTTTATTAGAGAGGGGGATTGTTGAAGTAGCACCCCTAGCCTATATGCGTGGCCGTACCTTGGACAATGCTTTTATTATTTTGGATGAGGCGCAAAATACGACACCGGCACAAATGAAAATGTTCCTCACGCGGCTCGGATTTAATTCGCGTATGCTGATTAATGGTGATATCTCACAAATTGATTTGCCTAAGGGGTCAAAACAGTCTGGACTGATTCAGGCTCGTCGGATCTTAGAAGGTGTTAAATCAATCGGCATGGTTGAATTTACGCATGATGATGTTGTGCGTCACCCATTGGTAGGATTAATTGTTGATGCCTATGAGCGAGATGAAAAGAGAAGGGAACAGAAAAAAGATGCTTGATGTTGTTGTGCTAGACGACAAACAAGAAGAAGTGAACAATGATGATGCGGCTCTCGTGAAGGATGTTTTGCAGCATGCAGCAGTCTTTATGAAATTGGATCACGATTATGAGATGTCTGTGAACTTTGTCAACGATGAAGAAATTCACAAAATTAATAAACAATATCGTGATACCGACCGCGCCACTGATGTGATCTCTTTTGCTCTAGAAGAGGCGGACCACATTCACATCGAAGGTGTCCCCGAGGAACTTGGCGATCTTTTCATCAGTTTGGATCATGCTAAACATCAATCAGAAGAATATGGTCACAGTTACAATCGAGAGTTGGCTTATTTGGCGGTACATGGTTTTTTACATCTTTTAGGTTATGATCATACTAAAAGCCAGGCAGCAGAAGACGAAATGTTCGGTTTACAGGATGCGATTTTAGAGGAATATGGGCTTACAAGATAAAAAACCGTTGTGGCCAAACAGAAAAACATATCAACGCAACAAGAATTTTTTTGCTGCGCTTTTTAATGCATTTAACGGGATCTGGATTATGCTGAGCCGGGAACGGAATTTTCGTATTCATATCGTGATTGCACTTGCTGTTTTGTGGATTGGTATTCAGTTTCATCTATCACGTTCAGACTGGCTGTGGGTGACGATTGCCGTCTCTTTTGCGATCATTGCAGAAATTTTGAATACAATCATTGAGGCAATTGTTGATTTAACTGTAGGCGACCGTTATGATGATCTTGCAAAATTAGCCAAAGATGTCGCAGCAGCTGGTGTTGTGTTTGCCGTTATCATTGAATTTGCAATCTTGGCTATTATTTTGCAGCCTTATCTCTGGCATTGGCTTGGCATACATAATTTATTTAATTATTAAATGGAGACTAATTTGGAAAAAGACTTTAAATCTGGCTTTGTGGCAATTATCGGCAGACCGAATGTCGGCAAATCAACGTTAATAAATTATATCGTTGGACAAAAGATTGCCATTATTTCAAGCAAGGCACAAACGACACGCAATAAAATAGCCGGCATTTATACAACCGACAGTGCTCAAGTTGTATTTTTGGATACACCAGGTATTCATAAGCCGCATAACAGCCTAGACCAGTATATGGAGAAGGCAAGTCTTGGTGCGCTGAACGAGGCTGATGCGGTTTTGTTTGTGGTAGACGCGTCTGAGAAACGCGGTCTTGGCGATGACTTTATTATTAATCGTTTAAAACAAATTAAGAACACACCGATTTACTTATTGGTCAATAAAATCGACCTCATCAAGAATAAGAATGATCTGTTTAACACGATTAACAGCTACAACGTTAATGCGATCGATTGGTCAGAAGTCTATCCTATTTCGGCTTTATCCGGCGAACAGGTTCCGGATTTGGTTGAAAATATTATTAGCAAATTGAATCCCGGACCACAGTATTTTGATAAAGACCAAGTCACTGATCATCCGGAAAGGTTTTTAGTTTCAGAATTAATCCGAGAAAAAATTCTGCAGCTCACAGAACAAGAAGTCCCTCATTCAATTGCGGTTGTGATTGATTCGATGAAAAAAGATGGTGAAAATGCCAAACTGCACATTCAAGCTTCAATTATTGTTGAACGTGCTTCGCAAAAGAATATTATTATCGGCAAGCAGGGACGCATGATTAAAAGAATTGGTCAACTTGCTAGAAAAGATATCGAATTATTGCTTGGTGATAAAGTTTATCTGGAAACTTGGGTTAAAGTCGAACCCCGTTGGCGCGAACGGCCACAAGCACTACAGGAACTGGGCTATAATTCCAAACAAGACAACTAATGGATGATAGATTTTCCGGCATCGTTATTGGCGTGCGCGACTATTCGGAAAATGATTCGCTCATCAGAATCATCAGTCCAGGGATCGGTATCAATACCTATCTCTGCCGCGGCAGCAAAAAAGCCAAGAGCCAAATGAAAATTGTGACTCAACTTTTTGCGCACGGTGTTTTTTTTGGCAGATTACCCAAAAATAAGGGTCTTGGTTACTTAAACTCGATTGATCAAGCCGGTTTGTACCAACAGATTTCATTAGATATTCTTTTAAACGCCTATGCCAGCCATATTGCCGAACTGCTGACGGCTGCTTTTGAGGAGCACGTTCCAATTGATCATTGGTACCAAATGCTCGTCGCCGGTCTTGAAAAGATTAATTCAGGTTTGGATCCTCAAATCATGGCTAATATTTTTGAAATTCAATTGTTGACTGTTTTTGGCGTTCAACCCAATCTGGTTGATGACCCAATTGATCATACTCGACAAGGTGAATTCGACTTCTCAGAAAAATATAATGGCATATTGGCCAAACAGCATTTTGCTATGGATGAGCATCGTTTGCACGCCGATCCAGCTGCTATTTACTATCTAAGGCTGTTTTCTCGTTTAGACCTTGAAAAAATCCATTCAATCAAAGTTTCGGACAAGATTAAGCGTAGCCTGCAGCGTGTGATTAATTTAATTTATGATCGTCAAATCGGCTTGAAAACACGGGCTCGCAGTTTTATCGAACAAATGAACGGCTTAGAGATTAAACGCACAAACAATGACTGAACTGATACAATAATCTGAAAATGAAGGGGATTTTTATATGGTTTTAGCAGATTCAAAAAAAATTGAGATTTTTCAAAAAATTGTTCAGTTCAAAACGGATAACAGAAACGAAGCAGCTGTGGCTTCCTACATTAGCGACTTATTTTCAGGCTATGATAATGTCCAAAGTCATTTTATCCAGGCTGATACAGGCAGAAAGTCATTGGTTTTGACGATTAAAGGTAAAAAACCCGGCAACAAGGTACTGGCATTTTCTGGCCACGAGGATACGGTCTCGGCTGGTGATTTGTCGACTTGGACACATGACCCATTTAAGGCTGAAATTCAGGAGAATATCTTGTATGGCCGTGGTGCCGATGATATGAAAGGTGGATTGTCGGCATTGACATCTGCTGCTTTATCGATTGTCAAAGCAGGTTCGAATTTTAGCGGCAGCCTTAAATTAATCGGGACAGTTGGTGAGGAGACTAGCGAAATTGGTGCCAAACAAGTCACGCAAAGCGGTGCCTTAGATGATGTGACGGCTTTAATTCTCGGTGAACCGCGTAAGGAATTTCAGATCGGCTACACAAACAAGGGCGTGATCGATTATCGTGTCTTTGCCACTGGAAAAAGCGCTCATTCTTCCAGACCTGAAAATGGCATCAATGCCATTAACGCTTTACGCCAAGTAATGGATCGATTCGATACATACTTTAAGAGTTTGACACAAAAAAATGAGATTTTAGGTTCATTTACAAATGCCTTTACAACGATCGAAGGTGGCAAACAGTTGAACCAGATTCCTGATTCTGCTGTTCTAGGCGGCAATATGCGGACAATTCCTGAAGTCAGCAATGATGAGATTATTCAGTCACTAGACAAAATTATCGACCAGTTGAATCAGACTTCAGCTGCAAAGCTGAAATTAGAAATTGTTTTTCCGGAACTGCCTTTGCCGGTTCAGAAGGTAAGTGATTTTACACGTTTAGCTCAAAAAGCGATTCGGGAAATCAGCGGTTTTCCTGGGAGTTTGGTAGCTGGTTCGGGTGCTAATGAAGCCTCTGAATACATCAAGGGAAATGCCAAATTCCCAATTTTGATTTTCGGTCCGGAATCCGATGATTGTGCCCATGCTGTTGATGAGCATTTGGATTTGAAAGTTTATCTCCAGGCGGCTGCCATATATGAAAAAATCGCTTTAGATTATTTGCAATAAGACACTGCAGAAGCCATGAAAGAACGGCCCTTAAAGAATCAAAAAGCCCACAATCCGTTCATCACAGATCATGGGCTTTTTCAATAATCTAATCGTGCGCTTTTAACCAATTATCCAGCACAGAAATAAATTCATCGTGCTGATCCAATAATGCTAAGTGACGGCTGTTTGCAAACAAATGCCACTTCGCTCCGGGAATATGGTCGTAAACAGACTTAGCAATCAGTGGCGTGCACAAATCATCTGTTCCATTTGTGACTAGTACTGGTACGTGAATTTTATGCAAGTCATCGGTCACATCATAGTCGCTGATAGTGCCGTTTTCCGTAAATTCGTTGGGACCTTCAGCAATCAGGCTGGCACGTTTCCCGTTAGTTTTTCGGCGGAGCGGTTCCGGTGAATTTTCATCCGGGTCATCCCAACAATAACGTTCCATGTAACGTTCGTTGGCAGCCAGATATTTTGGCCCAGAAAAGTTACCAGTCCGTTCGGCTTGGGCAATCGCTTGGCGGTCTTCGTAGCTCAAGTAGGAAATTAACCTATGTTGTTCTTGCGTCCAAAGTTTGATAGAAGCTGGCGAGCCATCAATCATGACACTCTTGACGCCAGTCTGGTCGTACTGAGTGAGGTAGAGCATTTCCAGCATCCCGCCCCAGGATTGCCCCAGCATATGTAATTCATCTAGATGTAGGTATTTGCGCAGGGCAATCAGTTCTTGGACCCATGTCTCTTTGACATAGAGGGATTCGTCCTCCGGCAATGAAGACTTGCCGCAGCCGACTTGGTCGTACATGATCAGTTGCCGGTCACTAGTTTCAGCGTAGTCGTCCAGCAGTTCGAAATAGTTATGCGAGGACCCGGGGCCGCCGTGAATCAGCAGCAAGGGTGCCTTACCCTTGGCTTCACCAACGATACGATAATAGGTCTTAAACCCGCGAAAGGGCATGTACCCTTCTTCAATTTTCATGAAATCAATCCTCCCTTGATCAAAATGTCGTTTCATGTTTGACTCTACGCTTCCAAGCGCGTCAAACCAAGACTAGAACACGGGATAATCTTGTTTTTCGCCATCAAGGTTCAAACGGGAGATGTTGCAGACCTAGCTGCCTACTACATTCATAAAAACGATGTCAATAAATTGGCTGTAGGGCTTATTAGGCTGCTATTCACCATTGTTTTAATTTTTTGAAAATAGTATTATTTGTTTGTATTCAAACATGTGTTGAGGCATTGTGGCGATTGTTGAGTGTGTTTGGAAGTAAAGTGTCGTCATTTTTGGCGGAAGTCAGGTGGAACCGCGTGCAAGCGTCCTGGCAGCATCAATGTGCTGTCGGGATTTTTTTTGTTTTCAAAGTCAGCCGCTGGCATCATAATTGAACGAGGAGTAATCGTTAATGACAAAAAAATTATCAATGCAGGATGTAATTCTCACACTTCAAGGATATTGGGCAAGTCAAGGCGCAAACCTCATGCAGGCTTATGATAATGAAGTTGGTGCAGGGACACAAAGCCCCTATACATTTTTAAGGGCAAACGGGCCGGAGCCTTGGCACGCTGCCTATGTACAGCCTTCGAGACGTCCTGCTGATGGCCGGTATGGCCAAAATCCTAATCGCTTATTTCAGCATCACCAATTTCAAGTCGTGATGAAACCTTCTCCGGAAAATATCCAAGAGCTTTATTTACAAAGCCTGGAAAAATTAACGATCAATCCTTTGGAGCATGATATTCGTTTTGTTGAGGATAACTGGGAAAATCCGTCTATGGGTGCTGCAGGAATCGGTTGGGAAGTTTGGCTCGATGGCCAAGAAGTCAGCCAATTTACCTATTTTCAGCAGGTCGGGTCAATTCCCGTGGACTCAGTGACAGCTGAAATTACTTATGGCTTGGAAAGGCTGGTCTCATACATTCAGGACGTCCCATCTGTTTATGATTTGGAATGGGGAAACGGTGTTTTGTATGGCGATATTTTTAAAGAACCGGAATATGAACATTCAGTTTATTCCTTTGAACAGTCTGATGAAAAAATGCTGCTGACAAATTTTGATCAATTCGAAAAAGAGGCTAAACGCCTGTTGGACTTGGGACTAGTTCATCCGGCTTATGACTATATTTTAAAGTGCAGTCATACGTTTAATCTGCTTGATGCCAGAGGGGCTATTTCCGTTACCGAAAGGGCCAGTTACCTGCACCGAATCCGCAGCATGGCCCACAGTGTTGCCAATGAATTTATTTTGGCACGGGCTAAGCTGTCTTTTCCACTGTTAAAAGATCAGGATTTGAGAGAAAAGTACATCGGTAAAAAGGGTATTTATACAAAAAAGTTAGCCAAAAGAGCCAGTCAGGAGCAGCGCCATGGTGGAAAATGAGAGTCGTTTCAGTGCTGAACAATTAGCTGCGCTTATCAGGCATAATGTTGATCATCCGTCCAAACAGGATTGGTTTACTAAACAAGATCTATTAGCTGCCTTGCTGTTCGGCCATTTCTTTTTGGAAGTTAATTTTCGATATAAAACGGCTGCTGGAAGAAGTTATTTGCTGCTTTTTACAAGTGAGCAGCTTGCCAAACGCGTTTTAAAGGATGATTTTAACCTGAATTTCCCGCTTACTAAAGAATTAATGCTTGATCAGGCAATTCAGATTGTCAAAAACGAAGGTTTGAACGGTATCATTTTTGATCACACGCTGATTGATTACAGTCTAACAGCAGAGGATTACGAAACGTCTATCCTGCCAAGGGCGGACTTATTGGAAAAAAGTCTCCACAACGACGCCATTTTAAAGCAGCTTGGTATTAATGACGGTACGGCTTTGACGGAAAACGCGATTAATCGTTTAAGTTTTATTGTTCCTGGGCATCTTTTTGAAGAACAGGAGCAGGAGCACCATTCATACCTCACTTTGCACAATGGTGCAGATGAGAGCAATTGGATTCCGGTTTTCACTGATTTGGCTAAATTAAAAGAGTGGTCGCAAGAGCCCTTTGCCAAACATTTTTATGATCCCGACATTACCGTTTTTGCCTTAACAAAACATGACTTGCTTCAATCAGAAAAAATAGGTGATTTTTATTTAGATGACCATATCGCGGCTAATGGCATTGTGATTGACGCGCCAATCCGTGCCCAGATGGGTCAAATTGTGCAGCTTAAGGAGGAAGAATAAACAATGGCTGATTATTTATTAGAAATTGGTCTGGAAGAAATACCGGCTCATCTTGTTACAAGTGCCGAAGATCAGCTCGTTTCCCGCAGCGAGGATTTTCTTAAAAAACATCTGTTGCACTATGACCGCGTGCAGGCTTTTTCTACACCGAGACGATTAGCTATTTTGGTTAGAAATTTAGCTGATTTTTCTGATTCAACAGATGAAGAACATCGCGGCCCTTCCTTGAAGGTCGCTAAAGATTCTGATGGCGCTTGGACCAAAGCGGCACAAGGCTTTGCTCGCGGCCAGAAAATGTCGCCTGATGATTTCACGGAGCGGGATGGCTATGTCTATCTCACAAAGCACATAGACGGTGTTGCTGCGTCTGAAATCCTGAAGAGTATCGCGACTGAAGTTGTTGAACAAATGAAGTTCTCGACTTATATGCGCTGGGCTGACTATAAATTGGAATATGTGCGTCCCATTCGTTGGCTTGTGTCGTTGCTAGATACGGCCGTTGTTCCATTCACGGTTCTGGATGTGCAGGCTGGACGTGTGACACGCGGTCACCGTTTCCTAAATACTGGTGAGGTGATAATTGCACAAGCTGATGATTATGAAAAGGATTTAGCCGACGCTTTTGTGATTGCCAATGCCCAAACCCGAAAAGAAACGATTAGAAAACAGATCCATGAATTGGCTGATCGGCATGGCTGGCATTTGCACATTGATCAAGATTTGCTGGAGGAAGTCAATAATATTGTTGAATATCCAACAGCTTTTGCGGGTAGTTTTTCTGAAAAATACCTCTCGCTGCCAGATATAGTTTTGATCACCAGTATGCGCGACAATCAGCGTTTCTTTTATTTAACAGATGAGCAAGGTCAGTTGCTGCCGCACTTTATTTCTGTCAGAAATGGCAATGGTGATCACTTGGATAATGTCATTTCTGGCAATGAGAAGGTGTTAATCGCCCGTTTGGAGGATGCAAAGTTTTTCTTCCAAGAGGATCAGAAACATTCAATTGATTTCTTTATGGCGAAGGCAGATCATCTGATTTTCCACGCAAAAATCGGCACCGTCGTCCAGCATATGGCACGTGTTTCCAAAATTGCAGCCTTGTTGGCTGACAAAATGGGTTTTTCCGAGTCAGAGACGCAAGACTTGCAGCGAGCTAGTCAAATCTATAAATTTGATCTCACTACCGCAATGGTAGGCGAATTTTCCGAACTTCAGGGAACAATGGCGGGAATTTACGCTGGCTTGTTCGGCGAGAATGCCGTTGTTTCACAAGCACTTTCTGAACAATATTTACCGAGCTCTTCTGAAGGCAGCCTGCCACAAAGCCGAGTGGGTGCTTTATTGGCACTATCTGATAAGTTAGACAGTCTTTTTTCCTTTTTTGCTTGCGGCTTGATTCCCTCTGGCTCAAATGATCCATATGGTTTGCGGCGAGCAGCTTTAGGAATGGTTCGGATTATCGCCGATCAAAAGTGGCGTTTTTCTTTGAAAGAACTTCTCACGGATTTAAGCGGCTTAGTCCTTGCTAAACAGGGAGCTTTTGCGGAAATACAAGATCAGAATTTAACTCGAATTAATGCACAGCTTAACGCTTTTATTGTTGACCGAATTCGCCAGCTTTCCGATGGCAGCCGTTATGATTTGCTAGATGCTGCAACCAGTAAGATCGAACAGGGTGACGTGGAATTGATTTTAAGACGGATTAGTTTTTTGGCTAGCCACGCCGACGATACGAATTTCAAAGAAGTTGTCGAAGCTTTAGCGCGTGTACAGAGTTTGGCAGAAAAGAATCCTAGTCAAGAAAAAGTCAATCCGGACTTGTTTGTTAATGACTCGGAGAAGGCCTTATATTTTGCCAGCCAGGCATATTTCGCTGATCAAATTTCGCAATTAAACGATCAGGGGATTTATGATTACTTTGTCTCTTTGAAAGATCCAATCAATGATTATTTTGACAGCAACATGATTTTGGACAAAGATCCGCAGATTAAAAAGAACCGACTTGCGCAGATCCATTTATTAAATGAGCAGATCTCCACTTTTGGTGATTTTAGAAAAATTGTTACGAAATAAGGTCGTCAGCCAGATCATTTTGAGTTTACATAATCTGGTATTTTCACTTAAATAAGCTGCTGAGCGCCCGTGGTGGCGCGTTTTTGTTTACTTGACAAAGTCAAGTATTCAGCATATAATTTAGTCTCGATCTAATGGCAGCTTTAATTCCTAAAGAGACAATTGAACAGGTAAAGGATGCCGCTAATATCGTTGACATTGTTGGTCAATATGTGGATTTGAAGAAAAAAGGTAAATATTATTGGGGACTTTGCCCTTTCGTAACTGAGAATACGGCCAGTTTCACAGTGGATGAAGAAGGGCAGCGGTATAAATGCTATTCTTGCGGCCGCAGCGGCAATGTTTTTGACTTTTTATCTGAAAAAAAAGGCCTATCTTTCCCTCAAGCTGTAATGGAAGTTGCTTCTGGCCTAGGTATTCATATTGATCAAAAATATACGGAAAATGCTGGTAGCCGTTTTAGCGAACAAGAGCAGCGCCTGATTGATCTCAATAAGCAGGCAGCTGAGATTTTTAATCACCTGCTTTTAAATACAGACTTGTCTGGACAAGCATTGCATTATCTTGAAAAAGATCGCCATCTTGACCGTCAGACGATGACTGATTTTCAGCTCGGTTATCTCCCTTCAGACTGGTCTTTACATCATTTTTTTGATGAAAAGAAGATTCCAATGGAGGAACAACTGACTTCAGGGTTGATTTCTCAGTATGACGACGGCAGTTTTCACGATGTCTTTGCTAACCGCGTCATGTTTCCACTAAAAGATAGTTATGGCAATGTTGTTGGTTTTTCAGGCCGTACACTAGACTCGACTAACTCTGCCAAATATATTAATTCCAAAGAAACAGCGATCTTCAAAAAATCCAGGCTGCTCTATCATTTTGACCAGGCAAAGCAGGCAGCCAAACTTTCTCAGCGTTTCTTATTGCTGGAAGGCTATTTGGATGTGATCGCGGCACACAAAGCCGGGATTGATTATGGTATTGCGTCGATGGGTACAAGCCTGACTAAAGAACAGCTGCAATTAATTTCTCGCAATAGTCCTAAATTGACAATCGCCTATGATGGTGACTCAGCCGGACAGAACGCAACTTGGCGTGCGATTTCCGAGACTAGGCAATTTCCTCATCTTCAAGTCGATATTGTCACGATTCCTGCTGGCAAAGACCCCGATGAATATTTGCAGGAGAAGGGACCAGAAGCACTCAAACAAATTTTCGAGCAAGACAGTAGTTCCATCAATGATTTTGCGTTGGAATATTTAAAACGCAATCGTAATTTGAGTAATACAGCTGACTTAAGTGCTTATACGACTGATTTGCTGACCTTTTTGTCAGACCATCCTGATCCAATTGCTAATGATCTAACGTTAAAAAAACTGTCTGACCAGTTCGGGCTTAGCAGATCTGTGCTGGATCAATCCCTCACACAGCTCACCAAGAATAGTCCGAAAACTCGGATCATCAATCTACAACGATTTGCCGAGTCCGAGCTTGGACCTGGCTCGATGCCGGTAGGCACCACAACGACGGTACGTGATCCAATCAGCGGGCAGCAATCGATGATCGAAAGAAAAATGATTGTATCGGCTGTTTATCATGAATCCGTGTTTAAAGAGATCGAGAAGAATCAGGATTTTGCCTTTCAAAGTCCTGAAAATCAGCTTTATTATTTCCTTATTAAGGGCTTTCGCAGCAGACACCCAGGGATAGAATCAATTGGATCGGCACTGATGGAGAATATGACTGCAGCAGAACAAGAAAAATTTGCGCCCCTGATCAGTCATCAATTAGCCCTTTACTCGACAGCTAACATTGATGCGATCGATGATTATATCTGGCAGCTGACCGTGAGAATTCCCTTTGAGAAACAGATTTTGAGTCTAAAATCGCAAATACAGACGGCAATCAATTTAAATCAAAGCGACCAGATCAAAGAATTGAATGTTAAATTGGCAAAATTAATGAAAAAAAAGGCGGAGAACAAATATGACTAAAAAAATTGTTGTTTCAGAGAAAAATACTGTTGCAGAAATTCAAGAGGCTTTAACTCAAGCCGATGTCAATTTTTTGAAAAAGGATAAAAAAGCGGTTTTATTGCACTTGGCTCAGAAAAACAATCAAAAGGCAGACCGTGCAGAAAAAAAGACTCATACTGCAGCAGACAAAAACAAAATTGTGAAAATTGCCGATCAGCCTGCTGGACTAAATCAGGCTCAAACCTCTGCAGATTTTGATGAAAAAGCCTATGAAAAAGCCTTAAAAGCCTTTATCAAAAAGAACAAAAAAGCAGGCCAAGTTGTTTATGACGAATTAGAAGAAAAGATGGCCAAACCGTTTTCTCTGGATGCTGAGAAAATTGATAAATTGATTGAAAAAGTTGAAGATGCCGGTATTTCAATTGTTGATGAAGATGGCAACCCTTCTGAAAAGTCTCTGAATACGAAGACGAATAATCCAAGCAAAGAAGAACTATCAGCGGCTTCTTCAGCACCTAAGGGTGTTAAAATCAATGATCCTGTACGTATGTATTTGAAGGAAATCGGACGTGTTTCACTGTTAAATGCCACTCAAGAAGTCGATATTGCTAAGAGAATCGAAAAAGGCGGCGCAGACGGCCAAAGGGCTCGTCAGGAGCTGGCCGAAGCCAACCTGCGTTTAGTTGTGTCAATCGCAAAGCGTTATGTCGGTCGCGGTATGCATTTCCTTGATTTAATCCAAGAGGGCAACATGGGTTTGATGAAGGCTGTTGAGAAGTTTGATTATACCAAGGGCTTTAAATTCTCCACTTATGCCACTTGGTGGATTCGTCAAGCGATTACACGTGCCATTGCCGATCAGGCAAGAACAATTAGAATTCCTGTTCATATGGTCGAGACAATTAATAAGCTGATCAGGATTCAGCGTACGCTCATCCAAGACCTTGGCCGTGACCCAATGCCTGAAGAAATTGGTGCGGAAATGGAATTAACAGCTGATAAAGTGCGTGAAATTCAAAAAATTGCTCAAGAGCCGGTTTCTTTGGAAACACCTATCGGAGAAGAGGATGACTCCCATTTGGGCGACTTTATCGAAGATAATGAAGGCGAATCGCCAATTGAGTCCACTTCTGATCAAATGCTTAAGGACCAGTTAGAAGAAGTCTTGGGTACTTTGACGGAGCGCGAAGAGAACGTGCTGCGTTTGCGTTTTGGTTTGGAAGACGGTAAGACTCGGACTTTGGAAGAAGTCGGCCGTGTCTTTGGTGTCACTCGTGAGAGAATTAGGCAGATTGAAGCCAAGGCTTTGCGCAAGCTGCGTCATCCGAGCCGTTCCAAGCAGTTAAAAGATTTCATGGAAGAATAAAGTTTCTCATGATTTTAAAAACTGAACTCAGCGTTCGGTTTTTTATTATTTTCTTGAAAGGATTTGTTTATGGCAAAATTGTCGGATCGCTTAATGGCAATCTATCGTTTGATCCCAAATGGCGCTCGTGTTGCTGATATTGGCACGGATCATGCAGCAATTCCGATTGCGCTTTTGGAAACAGCTAAATCATCTTGTATTATTGCTTCTGATGTGAGAAAAGGGCCTTTGTTTTCAGCCCAGGAACAGATTGATCTGGCAGATTTAGATAGTCCTCAGCAGATTGAGCTCCGCCTTGGAAGCGGACTTAGTGTGCTCAAAGAAGATGATGATATTGACACGATTGTCATGGCCGGTATGGGTGGCGAGCTCATTGCTAAATTAATTGAAAAGGTACCGAAATTTTTGACAGACAGTCTTCTAATTTTGCAAGCTAATAACGAAGAATACACAGTCAGAGAAGCGATTATTCAGCAAAAACGTACCATCATTGATGAAAAAATTATTCAGGAAGGCCGTCATTTTTATGAGATCATCGTTTCTCGCCCTGCAAATAAATTAAATACTTTAACAGAGCACCAACTCAAGTTCGGGCCGCTGCTTTTACAGGAGGATTCGGATATTTTTCGTCGAAAATGGCAAAAGAAACGTGAGCATTTAGCCAATATTAAAAAAATTCTCGAAGAATCAAAGCAGCAGGGAAGTTTGCGATACGATAGTTTGCAAGAAGAAATAAAAGAGATTGATGAGGTATTAATGTGAAGTACGAAAAATTAGTTGACCGTTTTATTGGCTATGCCAAGATAAATACACGATCCAACGAAGCGTCAAAGACGGTTCCAAGTGATCCAAAAGAAGTTGCTTTTTTAAAGAAACTAGCCGAAGAATTAACACAAATCGGCCTATCTGATGTCCGCACAATGCCTGATGGCTACGTCTTTGCTAAATTGCCAGCAAGCAAAGGCAAAGAAACAGTTACACCAATTGGATTTATTTCGCATGTCGATACAGCCGATTTTAATTCTGAAAATATTCAGCCGCAAATTCATGAAAATTATGATGGGCAATCAGCGATTAAACTCAGCGATAGTGTCAGTTTGGATCCGGCTGTTTTTCCTAACCTTCACAACTATAAGGGCCATACGCTGATTACGACAGACGGCACAACTTTATTGGGCGCGGACGATAAAGCGGGGGTGGCTGAAATTATCACAGCTATGTCTTATTTGCTGAATCATCCAGAGATTTCGCATGGTGAAATCGAGATTGCTTTTGGGCCTGATGAAGAAATAGGTATCGGCGCTGATCACTTCGATACGAAAAATTTTGGCGCCGAATTTGCCTACACAGTCGATGGTTCGATCAAAGGGGAATTGCAGTGGGCGACTTTCTCTGCCTCTGCGGCGACAATCAAAGCTAAGGGTACACAGGTTCACCCCTCATCAGGCTATGGCAAACTAATTAATCCGATTGTTGCCATTATTGATGCCTTTAATCTACTGCCAAATGAGCGGCCGGAAAATACACGCGGCGATGAAGGCTACTATTATCTGTTGGATCTGAATGGGGATGGCGATGCGGCTGAAGCACACTTGATTATTCGTGATTTTAAGCGCGATGGCCTAAAACAGCGCAAACAAATTCTTGCAGATGCTGTTAAACAGGTAAATGCACAATATTCACATCCTGTTTTGGATCTGAATCAATACGATCAATACTACAATATGGCTGATATTTTAAAGGATCATCTGGAGTCGGTCAAATTGGCAGAAGCAGCTTATAAAGAATTAGGCATCGCACCCAATGAGGCACCAGTCCGCGGTGGTACCGATGGTTCTAAAATCACATTTTTGGGTATGCCGACACCGAATATCTTTACCGGAGCTGAGAACCTGCATGGCCCATTTGAATTTGCCTCGGTTCAGGACATGGAATTGGCTGTTGACGTGATCCTCAAGATCATCGCGTTGCAGTCTAAATAAAAACACCGATTTATTATTGATCGGTGTTTTCTTTCGAATTGTCGGCTGATTGAGAAATTGTCGTGATAAGAAACGCGGCTGCTTCACCAATAACTAGAAAGATAATTGAAATTTTCCACGGTATATAAGCCTGTTTTGAAAGTTCGCCAACAATAAAGCCCAAAACATTACCTAAAATAACCGACCAAATACCCACTGCAATATATTTCATGAACAAAGTGTAAGACTGTTGCGTAAAAAATACAAATATACGAACAAAGTTTCGCACATTCGCGATATTATTTACTTGTGAGCTATACACCTTTACAAGTTTTTAGCGAATACGATCTGTTGAGAAATCCCAATAAGACCGACCTGCTCATTAGTGCTTTAAAAAATAAAGGATTTAAGGCGGCAGTTTTGGCAAACCATAATTACCTTTATGGTGCGGAAAAATTCCGTCAAGCAGCGATTTTAGCTGGAATCAAGCCAATAATCGGGTTGACAATCAGTCAAACTGATTTTGGCGAAATTATTGCGATTGCAAAAAATTTTCACGGTTATCAGAATCTAATGAAAATCAGCAGTTATCTAGCTTTTCATCCAGATGAGACATTTGAACTGAAAGATAGCAGCCTGTCACTGACAGATATTGCTTTGATTTTTGAAGACGATCAACATAAAGCGTCTTTATCCAATGCGGACTGTTTTACGAGAAAAGAGCTCGGTTATTTTCCAATTGATTGGGTCAATGAAACAGATGCGATTGTTGCCACGGCGCTTCGGCATATCGATGAAAATGCCCTGAACTTCAATGGACAGGCAGAATTGACTGGCCATAGCCTCCAGGATGCAGACTTTTATGTGTCTCAACTGCCTTCGGATATTTTGCAAAATAATATCAATTTTTTCAATTCTGTACGGAACGACTGGCCTGAAAATGTGAAGCACCTTCCCATTTTCCCATTGCCGCAAGGCGAGACGGATCCTAAAAAGTATCTTTCAGAATTAGTCAAATTAGGTTTGCAAAACCGCTTTTTAAATCGGAAAATCCCCGACAATTATAAAGAGCGCATTGATTATGAATTGAAAGTTATTTTCCAGCTTGGTCTGGCAGATTATTTTTTGGTGGTCTGGGACATCATCAATTTTGCTCGTCACCACAACATTCAGCTTGGTGCTGGTCGAGGGTCGGCTGTCGGGTCATTAGTTGCTTACGCTTTATATATCACAACGATTGATCCAATCGAGTATGATCTCTATTTCGAACGTTTTTTGAATCCAAAACGTGTACAGCTTCCAGATATTGATATTGATGTACCGGGCAATCGCCGTCAAGAAATTGTTGAATATCTGCAAGGCAAGTATTCAATCGATCATTTTTCTCAAATCGGTACTTTCGACACTTTCAAAAGGAGGCTGGCGGTTCGAGATAGTGCACGAATTTTTGCCAGCAGTGAAGGAAGTCTGAAACGTTTTTCTAGATTTATGGCTTCAAATGATGATGCTTTAGAGAATGCGGATCCAGAAAATCTACCAGACGGTATTTCGGATTTGCCTCATGCAAAAGAAATTATCGCACTGGCTAAAAAGATATCCGGACTACCGCGTCACATCGGTATTCATGCCGCCGGAATTGTTTTAAGTCCGGAAAAATTAGTTAATTATGTCCCTTTAAATCGTGTTTCCGATACGACGGTGACACAATTTGATAAAGATGATGTCGAGGCAATCGGCTTAGTTAAATTTGATTTGCTGCGTTTAACTAACCTCGATATGATTGCCGATATGCGTGCGCTAATCAGAAAAAATACTGGTCGGCGAATTAATCTGGACCATGTGCCGTTGGATGATATTAAAGTGCTGACCATTTTTAGGACACTGCAGACAAATGGCATTTTCCAATTTGAGTCTGATTCGGCCAAAAGCGCTTTAAAACAGGTATCTGTCAGCAGTTTTGATGATATTGTAGCAGTTAATGCATTGAATCGGCCAGGGCCGTCGGAAAATATCCCGGCTTATGCAAAGGGCAAGGCCGATTCAAGAGAAATTCATATTATCGATGAAAGTTTGCGAAATATTCTACAGCCGACTTATGGTGTGATTATTTATCAAGAGCAGGTCATGCAGATTGCACAAGTTTATGCTGGTTTTTCTTTGGGGGAGGCCGACGTTTTTCGAGCAGCAATCGGGCACAAGAATGAGAGCGTTCTGATGGCTCAGCACGATGCTTTTGTTGCTGGTGCTTTAAAAAAGGGTCATGAGAGTCGGCAGGCAGAAGAAATTTTCGCTTATATCGAGCGTTTTGCTAATTATGGTTTTAACAAAAGCCACGCGGTTGCCTACAGCAAACTCGCTTTTGAAATGGCTTTTGTCAAAGCCTATTTCCCATTAGAATTTTTCTCTGTATTGCTGAACTTTGATAGTAAAACGGCCTACCTGCAAGATGTTAAAAATAGTGGCATTCCGCTTGCCGGTCCGGACATCAATCATGCCCAAAACGGCTTTTCCAGTGGCGACAATGTGATTTACACCGGGCTGGGCAAAATTAAGGGGCTGAACAGAAAAGTTGTCGAGCAGATTTTAAACGAACGTGACAGCAGTGGTCCTTTCCCGACCTTAATTGATTTTTTGCAGCGGATGTCGGGCAGTGATTTGAGTGAAAACGATATCATACAGCTGGCCTTTGCCGGGTCTTTGGACCATTTTGGCTATACACGTCAAGAACTCGTCGAAAATGCCGCTTCTCTGATTACGGCCATGCAGTTTGGCGGCAGTCTTCTTAGTGAGACGAAATTGAACGCCGCAAAAGAAATGCCTCTATTGCAGCGTTTACAGCAAGAGAAAGCTGTTTTGGGTTTTTCGATTTCTGGTCATCCAATTGATAGTTTGAGAAAAGAAATTCTTGCTAAGGGCTACACGCAGGTTAGTGACTTAAAGACAGACACCGAAGTGAAAATGGCGGTCATGGTGGATTCTATCAGAACTACTCGCGATAAGAATGGTAATCAAATGGCTTTTGTCTCTATTTCAGATGGCAGCGGCGAAAGTTCCTTAACTGTTTTTGCTCGTGAATATGCGAAAGCCGCACCAATTTTAAAGAATGGCGCTTTAATTGCATTTATAGGAAAAACGCAGCTTAGACGGGATGAAATTAACATTATTGCAAATAAAATCAAGCAGATCGGCGACTGATTTGTGAAGAAAATGTTAAGATAAAAAGTGTTTTGTCAAATGAAAATCAAAATAGGAGCATTAAATGAAAAAGACAAAAATTGTTTCCACCTTAGGACCTGCTTCAAATGATCTTAAGACTATTTCCGCGTTGATTAATAATGGGATTAATGTTGCCCGTTTTAACTTCAGCCATGGTGACCATGATGAACATGCCAGCCGAATGGCTTTGGTTCACGAGGCTGAAAAAAAGACTGGTAAATTGATCGGTTTCATGCTTGACACGAAGGGTGCTGAAATCAGAACAACTGTCCAGGACACACCAACCGGAAAAATCGAATTCAAGCAAGGCGATAAGCTGCGCATTTCAATGAACGAGAAATTAAAGGGTACCAAAGACAAAATCGCCGTTACTTATAAGGGATTGTACGACGATGTCAAAGTTGGCGGAAAAGTTTTGTTTGATGACGGAATTATTGAAATGACTGTCACAGACAAGGATGTTGAGAAAAGAGAGCTGATCGTCGAAGTTGATAACGATGGCGTTCTTGGCGGCAGAAAAGGTGTGAACGCACCTGGTGTTGCTATCAACCTGCCTGGTATCACTGAAAAAGACAAATCAGATATCGAATTTGGTCTGGAGCAGGGCATTGACTTTATCGCTGCTTCGTTCGTGCGTAAAGCCGAAGATGTTCTTGATATCCGCAAACTGCTGAAGAAGCATCATCAAGAAAAGCATGTCATGATCTTCCCTAAGATTGAATCTCAGGAAGGTATTGATAATTTTGAATCAATCATTGAAGTTTCTGATGGGTTAATGGTTCCTCGTGGCGACATGGGTGTTGAAATTCCTTATGAAGAAGTGCCTGTCATTCAAAAGAAAATGATTCGTTATCTGAATCGTTTGGGCAAACCTGTCATCACAGCAACTCAGATGCTGGATTCTATGATTGAGAATCCTCGTGCTACCCGTGCCGAGATCAACGATGTTGAAAACGCTGTTTGGGATGGCACTGATGCAACGATGCTTTCTGGTGAATCTGCTAACGGTTCATGGCCTGTAGAAGCTGTTAAAACGATGGCGACATCTGATGAATATGCCGAAGACCATGTTCATGATGATGGTAACCGTATTGATTTGCACAATGAACCAAAAACAAGCGACACTGAAGTTTTGGCTCAAGCCGCTGTTGATGCAGCTCGCGAGGCTGGTGCTAAGGCCATTGTGGCTTCGACTGCCTCTGGATATACAGCACGTTTGATTTCTAAGTATCGTCCAGACATGCCGATTCTGGCCATCACTTATGATGAATTGACTGCCCGTTCATTGACAATCAATTACGCGGTTTATCCAGTTGTCGAAGAAGCACCTGAGACGACCGACGATATGATTGAATTAGCCAAGAAAACGGCTCACGACAAGAAATTAGCTAAAAAGGGCGACACAATCGTTGTTACAGCTGGTTTGCCTATTAAGACGCCGGGAACTACCAACTTAATTCACGTTGTCAAACTTTAAAATTGCTGACGAAAGAATTTATCTTTTGATCGCATATCAAAAAGAGTGGTTAGATTTTCTAGCCACTCTTTTTTTTGAATACAAGATCTGTTTAAAGTTGTATGCAATCATTCGTTTATCTTCCTTCAGATTCGTCTCGTGCTGATTGAATTACGGCAAAATAAATGACCAACTGCAGGAGACTGCCGACTATCGATCTACAAAAGGGCATTGAATTAAGAGTTTTTAATATTGTTTAGACTGTATGATGAGATTATGTCAACTAACAATAAAGCGATGAGTGATTTATTAAACGACTATAGTGCGTATCTTCGCAGTGAACGGGGCCTGCTGGAAAATTCTGTCAAAAGCTACCATCAAGATCTCTCAGAATTTACTGATTTTTTATGTCGTCAGCATTTGAGTTTGAATTCGGTTGATCGTTTTACAATTCTAAATTGGTTAAACGAGCAAAAAAAAGCTGGTAAATCAAATAATTCGATTGTCCACATGGTCAGTTCATTGAGAAAATTTTTTGCCTACCTAACTTTAGACAAACATTTGGCACAAAATCCAATGGAAAAAGTTACCACGCCCAAAAAGAGCAGTCATCTGCCACAGGTACTTTCCGCTGAAGAAATAGAAAAGTTATTGGCAGTGCCGGATATTTCAACGAAGCTCGGCCTAAGAAATCGCGCTATGCTTGAAACTATGTACGCAACTGGTTTTCGTGTTTCTGAAATTTGCAACCTGGAAATGGCTGATCTTCATGCTGACTTGGGCTTAGTCACGACGGTTGGAAAAGGTGAAAAACAACGCATTGTGCCGATTGGCGAAATTTCGCTGCTCTATATTTCTAAATATTTAAAAGAATCACGCCCGCTGCTGACGGCCAAAAAGGAGAGTCCTTACTTATTTGTTAATAATCACGGTTCACAGCTTTCGCGTCAAGGCGTTTTTAAATTGATGAAGCAGTTTGCAAATCAGGCTGGTATCACTAAAGACATTAGTCCGCATACGCTTCGGCACTCTTTTGCTACTCATTTACTGGAAAATGGTGCCGATTTAAGAATTGTACAGGAATTACTTGGGCATTCGGATATTAGCACTACGCAAATTTATACGCAGGTCAGCGAAAAACATTTGCGCGATCAGTACAATAAATTTCATCCGCGCGCTAATTGACCTGATTAATGATGATAAAATGATGTTTGTGCCTCAGGAAAAACTAACAATCTCACTCAGCGATTTTAATGGTCCATTGGACCTGCTGCTTCACCTGATCCGCACGCAGGAGTTGGATATTTTTGACTTACCGATTGCAAAGGTGACTGATCAATTTTTACAGTTTATTCATCAGCAATTGACTCCTTCGTTAGACTCAGCAGGCGAGTATCTATACATGGCAGCCAACTTAATCAAAATCAAGTCGCGTTTTTTGCTTCCAACAGTCAATCAGGAGGCGGACCAAGAAGCTGAGAATGATCCTCGTTTGGAACTTGTTCAAACACTGCTTGAATATCAGCGTTATCAAGATGTCGTTGGCCAGATGTCTGAACTCCAGCAGCATCGTGCGCTTTCTTACACACGGCCTGTTGCACAAATACCAAGCGGCATTACGGTAGCGCCCTTATCTCCCGGAGTGACCCTGCAGGATCTTCAGCATGCTTTTTTAAGCATTTGGCAGCGTCATTTACAAGAGAATCCAAAAAAAAGGCGAATCGAAAGGGAAACATTTTCTATCTCAGATAAAATTTATCAAATTAAAGAGCTGTTTCGAGATCGACTCTCAGATTTTCAGGTCGCCTTTGACCAGCTTTTCAAAGCTAAGCAGGATCCGGATGAAATGATTACGACTTTTTTAGCAATTTTAGAGTTGGCCAAAGATCATTTTCTGCACATCAGCCAGAATGAGACGCAAGAAATATACATTGCTAAGAGGCTGGCTGAATGACGTATTTTGATGAGACAGCCGCATTAAAGGCCTTGATCTTTGTCGCAGGAGATGACGGCATCAGTTTAACAGATTTAAGCGGTGTCACTGGGTTTGACCGCTCAGCAATTCAAGATTTATTGGCTTCGTCAGAAGAGAATATGGCAGCGGATTCCAAAAACCCGTTGCGGTTAGTCAAAAATGAGGATACTTACCGTTTAATCACTAAGGCAGACTTTGCACCTTTATTAAGCAAATATTATCAATCGCCAGTTGCTAGCAGCTTATCCAAGGCTAGTCTCGAAGCACTAACCATTATTGCTTATAAGCAGCCGGTCACACGACTAGAGGTCGATAAAATTCGTGGTGTCAATTCGTCCGGTGCTATCTCGCGTCTGCTTTTTCGAGACCTAATTCAGGAATCGGGCCGAAAAAATGAGATCGGCCGGCCGATCTTATACACAACAACCGCTTTTTTTCTAGACTATTTTGGTTTAAAGAATCTAAGCGACCTGCCAGCTCTGCCAGACCTTCAAAATCCCGATGATCTGGATATTGAAGATCAAGCTAATCTATTTTCTCAACGAAAATTTTTTGAAGAAGGGAAAAAATGAATGAATGAACCGCAAAGAGTTCAAAAACGTATCGCGCAGGCTGGTATTGCCTCGCGACGCAAGGCTGAACAGTTGATCATTGATGGCCAAGTAGCAGTCAATGGCAAAACGTTAACTAAGCTAGGGCGAAAGGTTACGGATCAGGACATTATTTCCGTGAATGGCCAAGTCATTAATAGCGAAAAGTTTGAATATTATCTGCTCAATAAACCTGCTGGTTATGTTTCTTCAAATAAAAGCTATCCGAATCAGCCTAGTGTTATCGGTTTGATTAACAGCCAATCACGCTTATTTTCAGTCGGACGGCTGGACCAGGACACGACAGGTGTGCTTCTCCTTACAAATGATGGATCACTGACTCAGAAATTAACACATCCCAAACACCGTATTAAGCGAATTTACGAAGCATTAGTTAAAGGTGTGCCGACCGAAAGCGAGTTAGCGGATTTGACCAAACCAATGAGATTTGACAATGAAATTTTTTTCCCGCAATCAGGCAAAATCATCAAGCAGATTAATCCGACACAAAGCCTATTGGAAGTGACTGTTGCCGAAGGGAAAAATCATGAAATAAAAAAAATCCTGCAGTATATCGGCCATCCGGTCATCAAATTGCATCGCAAAATGTTTGCCGGCATATCTTTGGGTCAATTAGAATCCGGGAAGTACCGAACGCTAACTCAAAAAGAGATTGAGAAATTAAAGCAATGACGAATAATAGAAGCGAACTTAGAAAATTAATGATTACAGTGCTATTTTCCGCTGCAAGTTTTATTTTGATGGTGTTTCCGCAAATACCGATTATTCCCCAGGCTAGTTTTTTGGAATTAGAGCTTTCAATTATTCCTCTACTTCTTTTAAGCTATTTTGTTGGTCTTAAATATGGTCTTTTCGGTTTGATTTTACGTTCTTTGCTCCATTTAATTTTATTGAATAAAGGCGTTGCAACTTGGATCGGCTTGACAACCAACATCGCAGCTGTGCTTGCTTTTATGCTAGTTTTTGTATGGTTGAGAAAACAGAATATTTGGCTGGCAGTCATCACTGCCACGGCAGCTTTGACAATTGTTGCGGTCATTGTAAACGTCGTCTTTGCGATTCCATTGTATGCACGATTTATGAATTTTGATATTAATAAAATTTTGGGCTTTTGGCAGTACATTTTGCTAATGGTTGTACCATTTAATATCATTCAAGGCTTGGTGTGGAGTGCTATTTATTATCCCATTGAACATTTCTTTACAAAAATTTTCAAGAATCGGCTATGATAGAATAAATTCTGTACGAGGTAGACATGAGCGACTTTCAACCATATGATCCAAATGAAGATAATAGTGAAAACGGTCAAAATAAGCGGAAAGGGCAGAGCAGTGCTGCGCCCTTTCAGCCATTAAATGACCGTTTTCCGGATAGCACTGCCAACGAAAATTCGCAAAGTTTTCAGCCGTTTTCACCAACTAGTTTTTCTAGTCAGCAAGGTGATGACAGCTTTGATTTTAGTGCGGCTGAAAAAGCATCGAGTTCCGATAGTTTTCAATCTTTTGATCAGCCATCAGCAGGATCGCCTTTTCAGCAGCCTGCTTCTAATTTTGATACAGACAAGCCATCGGAAACATATTTTCAGCATTCCGAACCAGCGACGAGCCAAGCCCCGGATTCTTTTAGAGGATATGAACAGCCGAATCAAGGGTTTACTAACGGCCAGCAGGAGCCATATTCGCAGTTCGATGCACAAGAGAACGATCATGATTTCGGCCGGCCTGTTAATAGCTATAATCCAAATAATTACAGCGGTAATCAACCAAATCAGCGATCAAGGCAGACTGCTTCACGCAATACAAATCCAATTCCCAAAGGGGCTGCATCTCGCCTGAGCCGTAATTCTGTGGTTGCTCTCGTCATTGCTACTCTAATTATTCTGCTGGCGATTCCGGTAATCGGTTCAGTTGTTGGTGGACGTAAAGCAAATAATGATTCTGGTACACCTTCAGTTGTGACCAACTCCAGCAGCAGTTCAACAAGCAGTCAAACTACGAGCAGCTCTTCTACAACTAGTTCGTCTGCTCCGGCAAGCTCAAGTTCGTCAGCTGCTCAAACTAGCACTAGCAGTAGTGCTGCAACTACCACGAGTTCATATACCGTTAAGGCAGGAGATACGCCTTATGCGATTGCAAAAGCGAATAATATGACAGTAGCCGAACTTTACCAATTAAATGGGTTGGCTGCAGGTGCGACCTTGCAGCCGGGACAGGTTTTGAAGGTCAATGGCAACTAAAATACAAATTGCTATTGATGGACCAGCTGGATCTGGCAAATCAACAATTGCCAAAATTATTGCATCAAAATTTAATTACATTTATGTCGATACCGGTGCTATGTATCGCGCAGTAACGCTTTTTGCTAAATTAAATCAAATTGCGTTTGAAGACGAGGACCGCATTGCCGAATTAGTGGGCACAATCTCCTTAACTTTTGTACCAGCCGATCCAGTTCAGCGAGTCATCTTAGATGGCAGGGATGTCACAGCAGACATCCGGTCAGAAGAGATTACAAATAATGTTTCACTTGTCTCTTCGTATGCAAAAGTGCGCGAGGAGATGACCGAACGACAGCGCCAGATGAGTGAAAATGCCTCAGTTGTCATGGATGGCCGTGATATAGGAACAACTGTCCTGCCTAAGGCACAAATTAAAATTTTCTTAGTGGCTAGCGTGGATGAACGTGCAAGACGGCGTTTTAAAGAGAATCAGGCAAAGGGCATGCCAACTAGCCTCGAGGATTTAAAACAGGAAATTATCGCACGGGATTATAAAGATTCTCATCGTTTAATCAGCCCATTAAGAAAGGCTTCAGATGCTATTGAGATTGATACAAGCACTCTGTCAATCGATCAAGTTGTCGAAAAAATTTCTCAAATTATTAAAACACGTGCATAGGCGCGTGTTTTCTGTATGCTTATATAGATGAGTAAAAAATATACAATTGCGATCGTTGGTCGCCCTAACGTTGGCAAATCCACTCTTTTCAATCGAATCGTTGGCAGCCGAAAAGCGATCGTTAACGATATCTCTGGCGTTACCCGCGATCGTTTATACGAAAAAGCAGAGTGGAATGGTGTCCAGTTTTCGCTGATTGATACAGGCGGTATTTCTGCATCTGAAGACGTTTTTGTTCGGGAGATCAAGGAACAGGCTGAATTAGCCATTGCAGAAGCGGATGCCATTATTTTCGTTGTAGATGGCCATAGCAGCCTGACACAGGACGATCAGCTGGTTGCCAAAATCCTTTATCGGTCTAAGCAAAAAGTTTATCTAGTTGTCAATCATCTAGATAATGCTGAACAGCACGATTATATTTACGATTTCTATGCACTTGGTTTAGGCGATCCGTATCCTGTTTCGGCTGTCCACGGAAACGGTGTCGGCGATCTTTTGGATCAAATTATTGATGATTTCAAGCAAAGCGATAACAGTACTACGGCGCCAACTGATGACGATGATCAAATTCGAATCGCAATTATTGGCCGGCCGAATGTTGGTAAGTCCTCTATTTTTAATGATTTAATTCAGCAGAACCGAGCGATTGTCAGCGATGTTCAAGGTACGACACGTGATGCTGTTGACGCACAGTTTCAAGATGATCAGGGTCAGCGTTTTACCATCACGGATACAGCCGGTATCAGAAAATCGGGCAAGATTATTGAAAGTACTGAAAAATATGCTGTTTTGAGAGCTCAAATGGCTGTTGAGAACGCAGACGTTATTTTAGTGGTGATTGATGCGTCTGCCGGTATTCAGGACCAAGACAAGCATATTGCCGGCTTAGCGACTGATGAAGGACGTGCCGTCATCATCGTTGTCAATAAGTGGGATGCGATCGAAAAGGATGACCATTCCATGCAGGAATTCACAGCGTCCATTCGAGAAGAATTTAAATTCTTGGATTATGCACCGATTCTTTTCGTTTCTGCCAAAACAAAGCAGCGAATCCAACAGATTCCGGATATGGTTGTCCAAGTCGATAATAATCACAAAATGCGCATCCAATCCTCAATTTTGAATCAGACTATTTTGGACGCCTTAGCGCTGCATCCGACACCTACTAAAAACGGTAAACGACTTCGCGTATACTATGCAACACAAGTTGCTGTTGCACCACCGACTTTTGCAATTTTTGTTAATGATCCAAAATTAATGCATTTTAGCTATGAGAGATATTTAGAAAATCAGATTCGAGAAAATTTTGATTTTGCGGGTACACCGATTCGTTTGCGAATTCGTGCGAGAAAATGAATCGCATTTTCCTTCGTTTTCTATGACAAATTGGTTACAATTCGCGCTATGACGGGCTTTTCAGACCGTCTCTTGATATTTGACAGCTATTTTGTGTTAAATTCTTAATAGTGAAATGCATGGTAGTCGTGAATTTTACTAAATTTATAAACAGGAGAAACTATGGCAAATAAGCAAGAATTAGTCGATTCAGTTGCAAAAGCAACCGACCTCACTAAAAAAGATGCAACCGCTGCTGTTGATGCAGTCTTTGATTCAATCGCAAGTTTTTTGAAACAAGGCGAAAAAGTTCAATTGATCGGCTTTGGCAATTTTGAAGTTCGTGACCGCGCTGCTCGTACAGGCCGCAACCCGCAAACTGGTGCGGAGATTAAAATTCCTGCATCAAAAGTTCCAGCTTTCAAGCCTGGTAAGGCACTGAAAGATACTGTTAAGTAAAAACTCAAACCAGCCGATCGGCTGGTTTTTTATTATAGAATTAATTTATGACAAATTTTTCCAAACAAATTTTAGACAATATCGCAAACGCCAAGTTTGATAACCGACCGCTCATGGAAAAAGCGCTGCAGACTGACTCGCTGGATACCTTGTCAGAGCTAACGAGCGAGCTGATTGAACAGGGTTTTACTGATGATGCACGTTTTGTTTTGGAAAATTTAAAACAAAATCACAGAGGTAACGATCAGATAAATTTAAATCTCGCAGAAATCTATATCGAAGACGGCGATGATGATCAGGCATTGACCCTGCTGGAACTGATTAATAAAAATAGTGATTTATATCTTTCAGCTCAAATTGATAAGGCGGATCTTTATGAATCAGAAGGCCTGACCGAATCCGCGGAGGGTGTTTTGTTGGATTTACAGACAACGAGCGACAATCCTTTGGTCCGTTTTGCTCTCGCGGAATTTTATGATGCCGAAGGAGAGAGCGGCAAATCGGTACAGTTATACGATTATCTGATCAATCAAGGACAAAATCAGATTGCCGACATTAATCTACATGCGCGCTTAGCAGTGGCGCTAACTTCGAATGGTGAATTTGAAGAGGCTATTTCTGAATTTGAAAAAATCGGTGTGAAAAATCTTTCTGCCAAAGAACTTAGCAATTTGGCCCAAGCTTATATGCAGACTAAAGAGCCCGATAAAGCAGAAGCTGTTTTAAAAGAGAATATGGAGAATGAGGAAGCAACTTTAGCTGATTATTTGAATCTCTCGGATATATATGAGCAGCGGGCAGATTATGAGCAGCAGATTCGTATACTGCAGTTGGCCAAATCCATCGATCCATATGATCTACAGACGCGTTTTCGCTTGGCTCTGGCACAAAGCCATTTGGGGCACTTTGATGACGCCGACAAAGAGCTGTCAGAAATCATTAAAAAAGACCCCTCAAAGACGGAAGCGATCAGTTTGTTAGCAAGCAACCTACTAGAGATAAAACGATACTCAGAGGTGATTTCTCTGCTAAATCAGCATCTGGAGGACGAAGAAATCGATCAGCATTATTTTTGGTATCTTGGTATGGCCTATTTCAACACAGACCAGCAGCAGCAGGCTGAAAAAAATCTCCTCCAGGTGTCGGACTATTTTGATGATCAGGCTGGTTTTTTGAAAGATGCTTTCTTTGTATTCAGAAATACTGATTTGCAGCGTTCTCAAAAGTTTTTGGCAAAATATCTAAAACTTGTTCCTGATGATTTTGATATGGAGAATTATTTAGCCGAATGAAACTTGAATTATCAGAAAAATTCAAACGAGCTGTCCCGGTTCTCGATGAATTAGAAAAACATGGCTACCAGGCTTTTTTTGTTGGCGGATCTGTTCGAGATGCCATTTTGGGACGTCTAATCAATGATATTGACATTACGACTGATGCGACCCCATCAGAGATGAAAGAAATCTTTAAAACGGCCGATCACTATGCGGGTGAAAAACACGGGACTGATCTTGTTTTTTTTCAGCATGAAAATTATGAAATCACGACTTTCCGAGTTGACGGTCAGTATTTGGATAATCGGCATCCAGACAAAGTCTTCTTTACTAGAAAATTAGTCGATGACCTTGCTAGACGAGATTTCACAATCAACGCATTTGCGATGAATCAGCAGGGTCAAGTGTTTGATTATTTTAACGGGCTCACCGATCTTGCAAATCAGACAATTAAAACCGTGGGAGAAGCTGACCAGCGATTCTCGGAAGATGCGCTCCGCATTCTGAGGGCATTTCGTTTTTCCAGCCAGCTTAATTTTGCTATTGACCCGTCAACTTTGGCTGCGGCAGGGGATATGAAAGCCAATCTTCAGACGATTGCAGTCGAGCGTATATACTCAGAATTCACAAAGCTTCTTTCCGGTACCAATCCGGGCCGATCACTATCGCAAATGTTTCAAATCGGCATCGTAAATTTTCTGCCAGGCCATCAACTGCTAGAGTCGGCTCAAGGTCTGTTTACCAACTATCCGGGCAGCGGACAGAGTGAAGATGCAGTTAATTGGGTAAAATTCATTTACCTCAGTCATTTAAAATCAAATAAATTAGCTCATTATCTCAAGCAATGGAAAATGAGCCGCCATTTGGAGACACAAATACTTGCTTCAATCAATTTTTTGTCCAAAAAAGATATTGATAATCTAGATCTCTATGAAATAGGCAAAACAATTCACATTGCACTGCGGGCGGTTCCTAGACCTGATTCTCAACAATTATTAGATCGTTTTGCGAATTTGCCCATGCACAAAGATAATGAGTTACAGCTGGATGGTCAAGATTTGATGACTTTAAAGATTCCAAAGGGTCCAGTCTATGGGCAAATTCTTTCCGATCTGAAGAATAAAGTTCTTTTGTCCGAAATTAAAAATACACGGGAAATTTTACTAGAAGAGGCATTACATGATTACAGCGATTTGGGCACAATCGAAAAATAACGTGATTGGCAATCAGGGAAAACTGCCTTGGTCGCTGCCGGATGATTTAAAATTCTTCAAACAGCAGACAACAGGCAAGGCAATTGTGATGGGGAGAAAAACTTTTGAGTCATTTGGTTCCAGGGCATTGCCAAATCGTTTGAATATTATCTTGACACATAACCAAAATTTCTCTGTGGCTGATGACAAAATCAAAATTGTGCATTCTCCCAAAGAGGCTATAGAGCTTGCCAAAAAAGCAAATCTGCCTTTATATGTGATTGGTGGTGCGGCTGTTTACCAGACTTTTTTAGAACAGACTGATTGTTTGCTTGTCACTCTGGTTAACACGGAAATTGCTGGAGATACCTTCGCGCCTCAAGTGGATCCCGAAATATTTTATTTAGCATCACAAAAGCATCATGATATTGATAACAAACATGCATATTCTTTTGATTTTCTAACGTATTTACGGAAAGAGGCATCTGATCAAGTATAATTTTCTATATGCCAATGATTAAAATTGTGACGGATTCATCTGCTGCATTAACAGATGAAGAAATACAAAAGTACGATATCAGCGTTGTGCCGCTTCAAGTAACAATTGATGATGAAAATTATTTAGAGGGTGTTGATATTACCCGCGAAGCGTTTTTCAAAAAAATGGAGACTGAAAAAAAGCTTCCTAAGTCAAGCCAACCAGCTGTTATTAATTTTTATGATGCTTACGAAAATATTTTAAATCGCTATCCCAGCGCTCAGATATTGAGTATTCACATGAGCCTGGGTTTATCAGGAACCGGCCAGACAGCTGCGGCCGTCGCCAAAGATTTTCCGGGGAAAGTTACTTTTTTGGACTCGCATTCGATTGATCGCGGTTTATCATTTCAGGTTTTGACAGCCGCAAAAATGGCCGAGGAAGGCAAAACAATTTCAGAAATCGAACAGGCGCTTGCGAAGATTAAGAACCAGACACGTATTTATCTCAGCCTAGAATCGTTGAAAAATTTGATTGCCGGTGGTCGGATCAGCCGTGCCAGCGGTTTAGTCGGTTCACTTTTAAATATCAAAGTCGGAATTGAATTTATCGATGATTCCATTAAGACGATTTCTAAGGGCCGAGGTGAAAAGTCCATCAATCAGTTTTTTGACCAGGTTATTGCAGGCATGCAGAAATTGCACAAAATTTCTGAAATTGGTATTTCACACGTCGATGCTGATATTAAAGCCAGCGAAATGGCCAAACGTTTGCACAATTTGTTTCCCGACACACCGATTGTGAAAATGGGCACCGCACCAATTATTGCGACGCATACCGGTATCGGCACACTTTGCATTCTGTATTATGGTGAGTAATTGCGGCATTTTTTAAAAATTTGTCTGGCTTTCTTTTTTGGAATTTTGGTCATTACAGTGTTGGGCTTTTTTTTCGTATCCAAAAATCAGACTGATAATTCAATACGCAGCAATGATAAGCAACATATTTTTGTCGTTTTTTTAGGTGACTCATTAACTTATGGTGTCGGCGATCAAGCTGGAGAACAAGGCTATACAGGCAGAACGATCAAATTATTGGAAAAGACTTTTCCAGAATATCGTTTCAGCTTCGAGAATTTTGGCAAACCTGGTGATCGATCAGATCAAATTTTAAAGCGCCTGAATGGTTCGGTTCAACAACAAGCAGCAGTCAAAAAAGCCGATGTGCTGGTTATGACAGTTGGTGGTAATGATTTAAGACAGCAATTTCTGCGATATGCGAATGCTGAGGACCCAAATAAACTGAGTCGAGACATTCAAAAGGGGCAGGAAAACTACGAGCAATCACTGTCTCGTTTGTTGAACCGCATCCATGATTTACGAACGCAAACGCCTTTGTTTCTATTTGGAAATTACAATCCGATCTTCGTGAATACTGCCAGCCGAAGTGATATTAATCAGGATGTTCAGGGCTATAATTCGATCAACAAAAAATTAGTTGAGTCGCAGCGGGATGGTCATTATCTCTCAGTTTTCCGGCAATTGACCTACGGTCAATATCAAAGCAGGACACAAATCAGGCAATTGGCTAAAGAGGACCGTATTTACAATGGGCAGTTGGCCAATCCGCTTCAGTCTGCTTTATTAAGGGGCAAAGATAAAATAAAAAATAATTACATTTCGTCTGCTGACCATTTTCACCCAAATAACTTGGGGTACGATTATATGTCAAAGACGCTATTTAATTCGATGCGAGATTATAATCAATGGCAAAAGAAGTAAAAAAAAGAAGAGGTGCCTGGTTTTGGGCTTTTTGGGTCTTATTACTGACACTGCTGCTATCAATCGTACTTGTTCTAACGGCACTTTTCCGTGCCGGAGATCAAAGCGGATTTTCAAGCCAGCCGCTTACACAAAGCCAGGCTAGTTTTGATGTTGTACTGACACGGACGCAGGTCAATGCTATTTCTGCGAAATTTTTAAAAGAGCAGAAAATCAAGAATTTATCTTTAGATGTTGGTACACAGCAGGCAGACCTCTATGGCAGTGTTAAATTTTTGGGAAGCAACATCAATGTTGGTGTTGCGTTCACTCCAAGCGTGGCAGCAGACGGCAGTATCCTTTTAAGAGCCAAAAGGCTGGTAGCTGGATCGATGCCTTTACCAATTTCTTTTGTATTGCGTTATATTGATTCAGCAGCCAATTTACCAAAGTTTGTGAACATCAATGCCACTAAGAAAACCATTAGAATTGATGTTAGCAGGATGAAGACTGGTAAACTTTTGGCTTTCAAAGCTAAAACAATCGATTTAAAGAAGGACAAAATTATTTTTCAAGGTGATCTAAAATGAGAAGTCGGAGTTTTTATCAATGGTTAATGACGCAAAGAAAGCCAGAGGACGCCGATGAAGTACAGGAATTTGCCAACGCGGCTTTTTATGATACGGCTTTTCCAAAACAATCACAGGATTTTGATGAGATTTCCAAATACCTGGAAGAAAATGGCAGTTATTTGATGAGTATGCAGATTTTCGACAAAGCGTGGCATCGTTTTTTGGCATCAGAGGAGGAATTATGACACAACAAATTCAATGGTTTCCCGGTCATATGGCCAAGACGATTCGTGAAATCGGCGAACAGATGAAGCTGGTTGATTTTAGTTTGGAAATTGTTGACGCTCGTGCGCCTGAATCAACACAAAACCCTCGGATTATGGATTCAATCTCTGTTAAACCGGTTTTTTTGATTTTAAATAAGATTGACTTGGCCGATGCTCGCCAGGTCCACAAATTCGTTGCTGCCAACAAAAACAAGTTTGCCGGCATTTTGACTACCGATGCAAAAATGGGCTTATTATCAAAAGACTTTCTTCGTCAGCTCAAAACGAATCCAATCTATGCCAAAATGGTTGAAAATAAAAAATCCGCCAGTCTAAAAGCGCTGGTTGTTGGAACACCAAACGTTGGAAAATCCACTTTTATCAATCATTTAGCTGGCAAAAATATCGCCCGTACGGCCAACACGCCAGGCGTGACGCGTTTTCTGTATTGGATTAGAACTAAATATGATCTTGATTTTTTGGATACACCAGGTCTATTATGGCCAAAATTCGAAAATCAGGAAATTGGCACCAAAATCGGCATTCTCGGCGGTATCAAAGATACGTTATTAGCGCCGGATGATTTGGCTCTGTGGTTGATTTCTTTTATCCAGAAAAATTATCCGACTGCTATTGCGACAAGGTACAAAATCAGTCATTTTCCACTTGATAATCCGATCGCTGCGCTCATGTCAATTACGAGTCAGCTAGGCATGCGCCAAGATTTTGAAAAAGCCAGCCTAAAAATTATTAATGATTTTCGTTCTGGCAAGTTTGGCCAAATTTCACTTGATTTTTACGGTGATGATTATATTGAGAATTGAGTAAATGAAGATAGCCGATATACGCGCTGATTTTCCAGCGCGTTTTCAATTTGAAAATGAATTAAGGATGGCTGGTTTTCCAATCATTGCCGGAATTGATGAAGTTGGCCGCGGTTGTGTTGCGGGGCCGGTGATTGCCTGTGCCTGCATTCTTCCGGCCGATTTTTCACTGTCCGAAACTTTTGACTCAAAGAGCCTCACTAAAATTAGGCGTCTTGCGATTGAAGCGGAGCTGAAAAAGTCGGTTTCGGACTTTGCATTTGGTGAGGTACCGGCCGCTGAAATTGATCGAATTAATATTTATCAAGCAGCTAGGCTGGCGATGAAAAAAGCTGTTTTGGCACTGCACACTGAACCATCCGCTTTAGTGATTGATGCAATGTCTGTCGATTTGCCCCTTAAACAAGTCAAAATCATCCATGGCGACCGATTATCTAATTCGATTGCAGCGGCTTCGATCCTTGCAAAGGGTCATAGAGACCAAATCATGGCCAAAATGGCTGAAAAATACCCTGGTTACGGTTTTGAACGTAATGTTGGGTATTTGACAAAGGAAGGCAGGAAAGCGCTTTTAGAGTACGGAATCACGCCAATACATAGAAAAACATTTGCACCAGTTTCAAATCTATTGAAATAAAACGTAATACATAGCAGGAGGCAACATGAAACTCAGAGAATACCTGCTGCTTTTGCATACTGTTTTAACGACGCCGAAGCAGGAACATTTTATTTATGACTATCTCGTTAATAATCAGATCGCGGAGAAAGATTTGCCGCTGGGGCGGGCCGAATTTACAGATTTATTAATGAAATATGACAACTATCATTTTTTGCAAACAACTGTCGTGAATGATTACATGACGTTAGCTGAAAAATTTGTGAATTTCAAAGAGAAATATGCACAATTACCATTTCTAGCCATTTGCGACCGGCAATATCCTCGACAATTGAGAGAATCCTACGAAGCACCTGTCATTCTGTTTTATCAAGGTGATCTTGCATATCTGTCTGCGCCTTTGCTGACGATTGTCGGCACTAGAACCATGTCGGACTACGGCCGAAAAACATTAGAGACATTTATTCCGGAATTAACTGCTGCCGGTGTCACAATCGTTTCGGGACTGGCAAAGGGCGTTGATGCTTATGCGCAACAGTTGGCAATAGCTGAAAATGGCAGGACTATCGCAGTGATCGGAAACGGTTTAGACATCTGTTATCCTGCTGAAAATCGCAGCCTGCAGCATCAAATCGGTGAAAAGGGGTTATTACTTTCGGAATATTTCCCGGAGGTCAGACCTAAACAACACCATTTCCCCGCTAGAAACCGTATTTTGGCAGCTTTGTCATCTGCAACCCTTGTCATCGAAGCACAAGAACGTTCCGGCAGCCTGATCACGGCCGCATATGCGACACAGGAAAATAGGAACGTACTAGCAGTCCCTGGCAACATTAATGGCGGCTGTTCTGCCGGAACTAATCAGCTAATTGCGGCTGGTGCGCGTCCCGCTTTAAAACTTGACGATATTTTAAATGAAATTATCTGTTACTAATTTAGATACTTGACAGCTAGTGTAGACTGATATTCGTGGCAACTAAAAAAACAAAAGCAAAAAAACTAGTCATCGTTGAAAGTCCGGCCAAGGCACGCACGATTGAGAATTATCTAGGCAAAGACTACGAGGTTTTGGCTTCAATGGGGCATATTCGTGATCTTCCTAAATCTCAGCTTGGCGTTGATACGAACAATAACTATGAACCGAGATATATTAATATTCGCGGCAAAGCGCCGCTGATCAATTCGTTGAAAAAAGCTGCTAAGGCTGCCTCTACCGTTTACGTGGCTTCTGACCCGGATCGTGAAGGCGAAGCAATTGCTTGGCATTTAGGACATATCCTTGGTCTTCCTGAGGATGGCAAGAATCGTGTCACTTTTAACGAAATCACAAAGCCTGCCGTTAAAGAGGCCTTTAAGCATCCCCGCAGTATCGAACATGATTTGGTTGATGCTCAGCAGGCGCGACGCGTCTTGGACCGTTTAGTCGGTTATTCGATCAGTCCGATCCTTTGGCAGAAAGTTAAACGTGGTTTATCAGCGGGTCGCGTGCAATCAGTTGCGCTGGGATTAATTCTCGATAAAGAGAAAGAGATTTCAGCATTCGTACCTGAGGAATATTGGAGTCTAGCGGCAATATTTAAAGCAGGCAGACAAGAATTTTCAGCTGATTTCTATGGTTTGAATGGCAAAAAAACCAAATTAGAAAGACAGTCTGCCGTCGCTGAAGTTCTCAAGCAGATTGATACAAAAAAAGATTTTGAAATTAGCGACCTGCAAACCAAAGAGTCGAAAAGGAATGCACCAAATCCGTTTACAACTTCAACTTTGCAGCAGACAGCTAACTCGCAGTTGAATTTTCATGCCCGGAAAACCATGCAGATTGCACAGGGCTTGTACGAAGGAATCAGTTTGCCGAAAATCGGTCACGTGGGCCTGATTACGTATATGCGTACCGATTCTACTCGCTTGTCGCAAACGGCACAGGAAATGGCGAAGGACTTCATTTTGGCGGAATTCGGTGAAAATTATTATCATCGCCATAACTTGGTCAAAAAATCAGATTCGATTCAGGATGCCCACGAAGCTGTCCGGCCGACAGATGTTAAGCGCACGCCGGAGTCTTTGAAAACGATTCTCACGCGCGACCAATACCGCCTTTACAATCTTATCTGGTCACGCTTTGTCGCTAGCCAAATGAGCGAACAAAAACTTGAAAATCAATCACTTATGATTGTCCAAAAACAAGCAACATGGCGAGCAACTGGCATTAAGGTTCTATTTGACGGCTGGACGAAAGTGATGAAGACGTCATCGACGAAAAATAATATTCTGCCAGCTTTAAAAATCGGTGATCACGTTCAAATGGTTTCCAATCTGCCTGAACAGCACTTTACTCAGCCACCGGCGAGATATACTGAAGCAACTTTGATTCGCGCTCTAGAGGAACTTGGCGTCGGCCGTCCTTCGACTTATGCGCCAACAATGGATACGCTGCAAAGGCGCGGTTATATTGGTTTTGATCAGAAGAAAATTGTGCCGACCGATTTGGGTGACATCGTTCAAGGTGTGGTCGTTAAATCTTTTCCAGAAGTGACTGATAAAAAATTCACCTCCAAGATTGAGAGCGAGTTGGATAAAGTCGAGACTGGCAGTGCAAAATGGCAAAAAGTGATTGATGAATTCTATCGACCCTTCAGTAAAGAAGTTGATGCAGCTGTTGAAAACTTAGAAAAAGTCCCAATCTATGACCGGATCGCGCCGGAATTGTGTGATAACTGCGGCGGTTTGATGGTCATTCGGCGATCAAGGCGAGGCGAGTTTTATGCTTGTGCACGTTTTCCTGATTGTCATGGCACTAAATCGATTGTTGAACAAATTGGCATGAAATGTCCGAAATGCGGTATTGGCGATGTGGTCGTCAAACACACAAAACGCGGACGTGTCTTTTATGGTTGTTCACGTTATCCGGAATGCGACTTTGCCAGCTGGACAAAACCAAAACCGGCTGAAGATAGTGATGACACACAGACAGAAGTAAAAAGCAGTAATTAAAAACCTTTCATTTTTAAATGAGAGGTTTTTTCTAGCAGACATGGTGCGTGATCACCAGTTGCTGTTTACAAAGGCTTGTGTCGCAGTAATGACAACATAGATCGTCAAGCCTGTAAACAAAGTGACAACTAAAATCCTGATCGGGTGTCGTGCTGCCCTTGCTACTGGCTGCATCATATTTTGATTGACAAATGAATCAAGGATTGACAATTGTTTTTTGACTGCCGGTTCAAGTTGGATGGCAAGGTGTTTTTCGATTAGGGCGAGTGTGCTGCTCAATGCTTTTGTGTGGACTGAAGCCCAAGAGGCAAAGAGATTAATTTGTCTAGCGATATTTGCCAGACTGTTTTTAAAATATCCCGATCTTGCCCAAAAGGCTGAAAAACTCGTGACAGTCATCGGTAGGGCTGCAAAAGCTGGCGCAGATACCTGGGTAGCGGCAGCTAATTGTGCATTATGTTTCATCCGATCCGTAAAATTCACTTGTGCGATCAGGCAATGGTCATATAGGTCAACCGTCTTTTGCCGAAAAAAATGCAGCTTTTTAAGTGCGCTATTTTTCCACAATTCGCTGCTTAAACGAATGTTTTCTACTGGATTAATTGATGAAATTTCTGTCATGATTAAGCCTCTAACAGAATCTTATCGGTGTATGTCCAATCCATAAAGGCCAATTAAAAACGCTTAATGACTTTTACTAATTCATAAGATAACGGGACAAAAACGCACAATAACAAACTGGCATTTATAATAGTCTCAATGACGGATTATGCAGAACAAATGACGCTTTACCGCGACTATCTATTGTCAGAACGTCAATATTCAAAGAAAACCGCACAGGCTTATCTTTCTGATATTCAAGAATTTGTCCATTTTTTTGATCAAAATGGGGGATTTAAGCAGTTTTCCAAGATCGATAGATTTGATGTCCGTATTTTTTTGAATCACTTGTATGAAATGCATCTTGCTAAAAGCACAATCGCACGAAAGATATCAAGTCTGCGCACATTTTACGGTTTTTTACTCGATAATGATTTTCTAACTCAAAATCCCTTTTTTGGAATTGAATTTAGATCAAAAAATAAAAAACTGCCTCAATTCCTTTACCCCAATGAAATATTGGATTACTTGCGCAGTGCCGGCAGTCCCAAGGATTCGCAGCATTTGCGGGATCTGGCATTGGTAGAACTTTTATATGCGAGCGGCATGCGAATCTTTGAGCTGACGAATTTGACATTTTCGCAAATTGATTTGGCAAATCGCATGCTGAATATTATCGGAAAAGGGAACAAACAACGGATTATTCCTTTTGGAAAGCCGGCCGCTCAAGCGCTTCAAAAATATTTTCCCTGGCGGCAGGAACAAATGGCAAGATTCGGCCAGCAGCACGATTTTGTCTTCATTAATACTCGAGGCCGGCAGATGACTGAAACGGGTGCTGAATATATTCTCAAACAAATTTCTCAAAGATCGACACTTACCGGCTCAGTTCATCCCCACATGCTGCGCCATTCCTTTGCAACGCATATGTTGAACAATGGTGCTGATATCCGAACTGTCCAAGAGCTGCTGGGGCATGCTAGCCTGTCGACAACACAAATCTATACACACATCACGACAAAAAACCTGCAGGAAAGCTACGAAAAATTTTTCGATCGGGCTAAAATAAAACATGATGACTGAATATAAACTATCTAACAATTTTCTCAAGGTGACAATTTCCTCGGCTGGTGCCGAAGTCACTTCCGTCAAAGCTGCCAATGGCGGTTACGAGTATTTATGGCAGGCAGATCCAAAAGTTTGGAAGCGGCACGCACCTATTTTGTTTCCAATCGTTGGGCGTCTTCAAGATGACAGCTACCTTTATGAAGGCAAACGATATCATATGTCCCAGCATGGTTTTGCTCGTGATTTTGACTGGCAGCTTGTAGCGCAAGACGATGAAAGTTTAACTTTAGGTTTTCAATCGAACCCCGAAACATTGGTAAAATATCCCTTTGATTTTGCACTGGAAGCTCATTATGAGCTGGTGGGTTTTCAGTTGCGAGTCTCTTATCAGGTCGCTAATCGCAGTGACCGCCTCATGCCTTTTTCTATTGGCGGGCATCCTGCCTTCAATGCCGATTTCAACGATGCACAGACAAGTGTGACCGCTAATGAGCAGACCTTTACACGTTACGTATTGGCTGGCAATTATTTGAATCCTCAGCCGATTGGCAAATTTAGTTTTTCATCCGTTCACAAAATTCAAAGATCCGATTTCATTAATGACGCGATCATTTTAAAAGCCGATAAACCTTATACCGAGTTGTTTTTACAGGCAAATATGAAAAAAGAGGATCCAAGCCAAAGAAGTGTGCGGATCGCCGTTGCGGCTGAAAATGTTGATTTCTTCGGAATATGGTCAAAAAGTTCACAAGGAGCGAATTTTGTGGCTTTGGAACCATGGTGGGGAGTGGCAGACACAACTGACAGTGATCAGCAGATTGATCACAAGTTAGCAATCAAAAAACTGCCAGCAGGTGAAAAACAGCTTTTCCATTATTCAATGAGTTTTCTTTGATGACCAGTAGGGGAAACCGAAGGGTATTTTAGATTCAGTCCCGCATTTGATGCGTTTGATATTTTCCCGATGTGCATAAATTGTGACAGCACAGGCAATCACACAAATAACTGATAGAAACAGATCGCCAATAAAAAACGAATAAACTGTGCCTAGAACAAAACTCGTGATTGATGCAAGGCTCATGGTTGACGTCAGCAGGAGTGTGAGAAGCAAAATCACAGCGCAGACCAGTAGGAACTGCCAATTATAGCCCAACATAACGCCTGCAGTCGTCGCGACGGCCTTGCCACCATGAAAATGCATAAAGATAGAAAAACAGTGTCCCAGAACTGCAACGAGACCGAAAATTAACGGATTGACGTCATGAAAACCCAGCATCCCTGGCAATAAAGTCGCAATAGTTCCCTTTGCGATGTCTAAAATCATAACAACGATGCCAGCTTTGATTCCTAAAGTACGGAAGGCGTTTGTTGTCCCAATATTTCCGGATCCCATATCGCGGATGTCCTCATGATAAAAAATTTTTCCAATCCAATAGCCGGACATGATAGAACCAATCAAATAGGCTGGGATTATATAGATTATTGCTTTGAAAATCACTCAATAAGTATAGCGTGCTTTTTGTTTGACTTGCAAAAAATAACTCAAATAGTGTATCTTTACAAACTGATAGCGAATGAATGTTCGCACGGGTGGCTATGACGCAAAAAAACACAAACACATACGACGAATCAGATATTAAAATTTTAGAGGGCCTAGAGGCTGTTCGTGTCCGGCCCGGTATGTATATCGGCTCGACTGACAGCCGAGGCCTGCATCATTTAGTATGGGAAATTGTTGACAACGCTGTTGATGAAATCCTGGCTGGTTTTGGCGACAGTATTCAAGTCACAATACATAAGGACAATTCGATCACGGTTGTTGATCACGGTCGTGGTATGCCAGTGGGGATGCATGCATCGGGCAAGCCGACACCCGAAGTCATTTTGACTGTTTTGCATGCTGGCGGAAAATTCGGCCAAGGCGGCTACAAAACATCCGGCGGCCTGCATGGCGTCGGTTCTTCTGTCGTGAATGCCTTATCTGAAAGTCTCACCGTGGAAATTAATCGTGATGGCTACAAGTATCGTGAACACTTTATTAATGGCGGGCATCCGGACGGCAGCCTGAAAAAGATTGGTAAAACACGCGACCAGACCGGCACGACAATCACTTTCAAACCAGATCCAAAGATTTTTTCGACAACCACATACAAGTTTCAAACAATTTCTGACCGTTTGCGCGAGTCAGCTTTTTTGCTAAAGGGTATCCGTATCGTTCTGACTGATGAACGAACAGAGCCAGCAACGGTAGAAGAATTCTGCTATAAGGACGGTATTAAAGAATTTGTCAGTTATTTAAATGAAGGAAAGTCGGTTATCGGCAACATGATGTATTTCGATGGCAGCCAGCAAGGAATCGAAGTCGAAGTTGCTGCTCAATATAATGATGGTTATTCCGAAACACTGCTTTCTTTTGTCAATAATGTCCACACACCGGATGGCGGAACTCATGAGACTGGTTTTAGAACAGCTTGGACAAAAGCTTTTAATGACTACGCCCGTAAAATTGGTCTTTTAAAAGAAAAAGATGCCAATTTCGAAGGCTCGGACGTCCGTGAAGGGCTTGCAGTCGTGATTAATCTTCGTATCCCTGAAGATATTTTACAATTTGAAGGTCAGACCAAAGAGAAATTAGGCACGATGGAAGCCCGCTCGGCCGTTGATTCTGTGTTATCTGAACAATTAGGCCGTTATCTGATGGAGAACGGCGATTTTGCTCAAAATCTCGTCCGAAAAGCGCTGCGTGCTCGTGAAGCTAGACAAGCTGCACGAAAAGCACGTGATGAATCACGCAGCGGCAAAAAGAAAAAAGGCAAGGAACATTTGCTGTCTGGTAAATTAACACCTGCTCAATCTAAAGATGCCTCTAAAAACGAACTTTTTCTCGTCGAAGGAGATTCAGCCGGCGGTTCAGCCAAACAAGGACGGGCTCGTAAATTTCAGGCCGTGCTGCCTTTAAGAGGTAAAGTTCTGAATACAGAAAAAGCCAGTCTGGATGAATTGCTGAAGAATGAAGAAATCAGCACAATGATTTACACAATCGGTGCGGGTGTCGGGTCTGATTTCAGTTTGAAAGACGCCGCCTATAATAAAGTGATTATTATGACCGATGCCGATGATGATGGTGCTCATATTCAGACCCTACTACTGACTTTCTTTTATAAATATATGCGGCCGCTTGTCGAAGCTGGCCGTGTTTACATTGCGCTGCCGCCTTTATATAAAGTCACAGCCGGTAGTGGCAAACGCAAAACTGAAGATTTTGCCTGGACCAACGAACAATTAGCCGGCCTGACAAAAAAAGCTGCCCGTGGTTATGCAATCACACGTTATAAAGGATTAGGCGAAATGGATGCCAGCCTGCTTTGGGAAACAACAATGGATCCTGACCATCGTACCTTGATCCGTGTCAGGATTGAAGATGCTGCTTTAGCTGAAAAGCGGGTCACGGTGTTAATGGGAGACCAAGTAGCACCGAGAAGAAAATGGATTGAAGATAATGTCGCTTTTTCTTTGGACGAAGCTGGGTCAATTCTAGATACAGTCAATGGCAACGATGGAACCTACCACCCGGAGCTTAACGAAAAGGAGCCTATTTAATGGCAGATGAAAGCCGAATTCAAGAATTAAGCCTCGAAGATGTCATGGGCGAACGCTTCGGCCGTTATTCCAAATACATTATTCAAGAACGTGCCTTACCCGACATCCGCGATGGCTTAAAACCAGTCCAGCGGCGAATTTTGTTTGCCATGAATGAGGATGGCAACACCTTTGAGCATGCTTATCGAAAATCTGCTAAGGCCGTCGGCAACGTGATGGGTAATTATCATCCCCACGGTGATTCGTCAATTTATGATGCTTTGGTCCGTATGAGTCAAAGCTGGAAAATGCGCGAACCTTTAATCGACATGAACGGTAATAATGGGTCAATCGATAATGACCCGCCAGCCGCTATGCGTTATACCGAGGCACGTTTATCTAAAATTGCTGGCGAAATGCTGTCTGACTTGGATCGGCAGGCCGTCGATATGGTCTTAAATTTTGATGATACGCGCTACGAGCCGACTGTTTTGCCCAGTCGTGTCCCAAATCTGCTGGTCAATGGCGCTTCTGGTATCTCTGCGGGCTATGCAACGGAAATTCCACCACACAATTTAGGCGAAATCATCAGTGCTTTGATTTATTTACTGGCGCATCCCGCAGCTTCGTTGGAAGATTTAATGCAATTTGTCAAGGGTCCCGATTTCCCGACTGGCGGAATTATTCAGGGCTTGGACGGGATTAAAGATGCCTATACAACCGGCCATGGCAAAATTTATATTCGTGCTCGGACCGAGATCAAAAAATTGAAAGCCAGCAAACAGCAGATTGAAATTACCGAATTGCCCTACGAAGTCAACAAATCGGCATTAGTCGCTAAAATTGATGAAATCCGCGTCAACAAAGATGTCAATGGCATTAGCGAGGTCCGTGATGATACCAGTCGAGAAGGACTTTTAATTGTCATTGAATTGGCCAAGGATGCTGATGCGAACGGCATTTTAAACTACTTGTTTAAGAAAACCGATTTGCAGGTTGCTTATAACTTTAATATGACAGCTATTGCGCATCAGCGCCCTGTCTCTGTTGGATTAAAACAGGCTTTGGCGGCTTTTCTAGAATTTCGAAAAGAGGTTATCTATCGCCGGACTGATTTTGATCTGAAAAAGGCCCAGACACGGCAGCATATTGTCGAAGGTCTGATCAAAATGCTGAGTATTTTGGATGAAGTCGTGGCCACAATTCGTGCTTCAGAAAGCCGCAAAGACGCTAAAGATAATCTAGTTAAAAAATTCGATTTTTCTCAGGCTCAAGCGGAAGCAATTGTCACTTTGCAGCTTTATCGTTTAACAAATACTGATGTGACGGCTTTGCAGCAGGAACACGATCAACTAACTGAGCAGATCAACGAGTTTAATCTGATCTTAAATGAACCGCGCGAACTCAATAAAGTTCTGAAAAAAGAGCTGCAGGAGATCGATAAAAGCTATAGCAATCCGCGAAAGAGTGAAGTTCAAGCAGAAGTTGCACAGCTCAAAATCAAGACCTCGGTTATGATTGCTGATGAAGATGTCGTGGTTCAAATCACAAAGAACGGTTATGCCAAACGTGCTTCCTTTCGTTCTTACAAGGCAAGTGATGAAAATGGACTGACTGATGACGATTATGCTGTTTACCTGGCTAAAGTAAATACCTTGAGTCATTTATTCATTTTCACGAATAAGGGCAACATGATTTACCGGCCGGTGCATGAATTAGCCGATACGAAGTGGAAAGACGTTGGCGAGCATCTTTCTCAAGAAATTTCCGGCCTTGCTCCCGATGAAAACATCGTCCAGGTTTTCGATTTGCCTGATCTAAAAGGGCAGGGCAGCTTTGTTTTGACCAGCAGCGATGCCTTTATCAAACAGGTCAGCCAGCAAGATCTTCTCCCGACCAAATACTATAGAAAGCGTGCCAGCAAGGCCATAACGATCAAAGGCGATAATAAACTCGTTTCGGTTCAATTAGCTGCGACACAGGATTTCTTAGCAATCATGGCCAGCCAAAAAGGTTATCTTTATAAGTTCCCGTTGAGTGAAATAGCATTTATGACTGCTAAATCCAGCGGCGGCAAACCTGCCAAGATTAGTAAAAAAGATTCAATTATGGCAATGACACTGATATCTGGCTCTGATCTCCTGGCTTTGATGAATGACAGAGGCCAGCTGAAAATTCTAAATCCCTTGGAAATTCCGATTTCTACAAGCGATACAGTTCAGCGTGCTGAAACGATTTTCATGTCAGACGACTTAATCGCTGGTATGGCAGCAATTGCTGATAAGGGCAAAACACAGCTGCAGGCGCTTACGTCCGACAATCAGGTCATTGATTTCTTTGCAAATGCCGATAACTTGGGCGGATTAGACGATGACTTTAAAAGAAAAGTCAAAGTCGAAAAAAATAGTATGATTATAAAAGTGAGATTAAAACAAGAGGTTATAGATTAAATGGCGAAAGAATTAGTTTTTGGGCATCAGAATCCTGATACAGATGCAATTGCAGCCGCGATTGCAGCATCTTATTACTTGAATAAAAAAGGGATGGACACAGAGGCTGTCGCACTTGGCAAACCTAACGACGAAACAAAATTCGCTCTGGATTACTTTGAGGTACAAGCACCACGTGTGATTGAAAAGGCTGACACCAAAGAAGTTGTCTTAGTTGATCATAATGAGGCAGCACAATCAGTTTCTAATATTGCTGATCTGACAGTCACACATGTCTTTGACCACCATAAGATTGATTTCAAGACGAGCGCACCGCTGTTTTATCATGCTGAAGCACTCGGTTCCACATCGACGATTCTGTTCACTTTCTTTGAGAGAGATGGGATTGAGATTCCAAAGCCTATTGCAGGTATGATGCTGTCAGCTTTAATTTCAGACACTTTGCTGCTGAAGAGCCCGACAACGACGGATGTTGACCGCAATGTTATTGGCAAGCTGGCTGCTCGGGCAGGTGTTTCAGATATTGATGATTTTGGTATTCACTTATTAAAGGCGGGCACAAATCTTTCTAAGAAGACCGATAAAGAATTAATAGATAGCGATGCCAAAAGCTTTGAGCTAGCTGGCAAGACGCTGAGAATCGGCCAAGTAAACACAGTTGATATTCCAGAAGTCCTGACACGCAAGGACGGCATTAAAAAGGAAATTGAAGCTGAGATTGCTAGTGATGGTTACAACGGCTTTCTGTTTGTTATCACAGATATTCTGAATTCAAACTCCAAAGCACTTTATTATGGTTCGGATGAAGATAAAATTGCTGCCGCCTTTGGTCAGACACTCACGGCCAATTCATTGGATCTTCCTGGTGTCGTTTCACGGAAGAAACAAGTCGTACCACCGATCACCGAGCAGTTCAAATAAGCAAATTAATTGAACTTGCACTTTACAAGTAATTTTAGCTTGTGTATAATATTTGCTTGTACTGATTGACTTTCGTTAAATAGAATTTTAGGAGAAAAAATGGCAGGAAAAGGACAAAGAGATCACGTCGTTCTTGGGAACGACAAGACGGGTGAACGCATTTATTTGACGAGCAAGAATCGTCGCAATACGCCTGACAGACTCGTTTTGAAGAAGTATTCACCAAAATTGCGTCAAGTTGTTGAATTTAAGGAGGTGAAGTAATGGCTAAAAAGTCTAAGATCGAAAAAGAAAAGAAGATCGAAGCCACAGTTGCTAAGTTCGCTGCTAAGCGTGCTGCATTAAAGGCTGCTGGCGACTATCAAGCATTAGCAAAGCTTCCTCGTAATGCATCACCAGTGCGTGCACATAATCGCGATTTGACCGATGGTCGTCCACATGCATATATGCGTGGATTCGGTTTGAGTCGTTTGAACTTCCGTCAACTGGCACATAAGGGTCAGTTGCCTGGCGTTCGTAAAGCAAGCTGGTAATTTTAACAAACACCAATTTCTTTTAGGAATTTGGTGTTTTTTATTTATTTTCGAAACTTCCTTTGTTAGAATTACTCACAATATGAAAAAACCAATTATTGCAATTACTTCTGATATTTCTCGCTCTCAATCAATGTCTTCTAATGATCAAGCAATTGATTATGCGCCCAGAGATATTGTACGAGCCATTAATCAAGTTGGCGGCATCGCTACTATTCTGCCAGCGCCAACTTCAATCCATGAAAATGATATTGGCCAGCTGGTCGATGCTTTTGATGGCTTATTAATTCCAGGTGGACCCGATATTGATCCGAGATTCTTCGGAGAAGACCCGATCCCTCAATTAGGCGGGACATTTTATGAACGCGATCAATTTGAAATGAGCTTGATTCAAGCAGCCGTGAAAGCTGGCAAAGCAATTTTCGGCATCTGCCGTGGTATCCAATCAATCAACGTCGCTTTAGGCGGCAATCTTTATCAGGACTTGGCAGCTCAGTATCCAGATCTGAAAATTAAACATCGTCAGTCGCCGACAGAAGGCTCTTTCCCTACTCATCGCGTCACGATGGAAAAGGGAAGCGAATTGGCTAAAATTCTCGGCCAAGAAGGTTTTGTCAACTCTCGCCATCACCAAGCTGTTAAGGAACTCGGTACAGGCCTGAAAGTGACAGCAAAGGCACCTGACGGCGTCATCGAAGGCATTGAAAGTCTTGATTCCGATCAGATTATTGCTGTCCAATGGCATCCTGAAAGTATGTGGCAGCGTTTCCCAGAACAACTGGCATTATTTCAAAATTTTATAGATCGAGCAGGAACAAGAAGTGGCAGATAAAACAACGCAAAAACAAAAATTAGGATTTTGGAGTATCGTCCTATTCGGCATTAATGGGATTATCGGGTCCGGAATTTTCCTGCTGCCAAGCGCACCCATGAAATTAATCGGTGTAGCTAGTATTTTAGTCCTGCTGTTGGATGCTGTACTAGTTGCCACGATTGCACTCTGTTTTGCTCAGGACGCGAATTTTTTCGATAAAAACGGCGGCCCTTATCTCTACGCAAAAGAAGCTTTTGGTAATTTTGTCGGTTACGAAGTAGGGTTTGTTACTTGGGCCATCCGAATTATTGCTGAAGCAACAGCTGCGGTTGCTTTTGCTACCGTTTTAGGCTCTTTCATACCAGCGCTATCCAGTAATACGGCACGTATGATGACAGTGGCCGTTCTGTTGTTGCTGCTGGCTCTGATTAATATTTCCGGCGTTCAGCTGACTAAGATCGTAAATAATTTTGTCACAATTAGCAAACTGCTGCCGCTATTGCTCTTTGTTGCAATTGGTTTGTTCTTTATTAAGGGAAACAATTTCACGCCTTTTTTTCCTAATGGCAGTTATACATCTGGCAGTTTTGGACAGGCCGCTTTGACCATGTTCTTTGCTTTCACGGGTTTTGAAGGTATTTCAGTCGCTGCAGGCGAGATGAAAAATCCACAAAAAAACTTGCCGCGTGCAATCATTCTGATTATTTCAGTTGTGACACTGGTGTATGTGCTGATTCAAGTGACTGCAATCGGCATGATGGGTTATGGCTTGGCAAACTCAGCCACACCTTTGATGGATGCACTTGGTCACGCAATCGGCACATTTGGACGTGATTTAATTGCTGCCGGATCCTTGATATCAATCGGTGGTCTGCTGGTAGCTTCGTCATTTATTACACCAAGATCTGGTGTTGCCTTGGCTGAAAATAAAATGATGCCATCTTTATTGGCTAAAAAGAATCGCAAAAACGCCCCTTACGTCGCGATTATTGTATCAACGACTATTTCCTTGATTATTGCCTTATTTAACTCGACATTTGCTAATTTGGCGCTGATTTCAGCCGTCTCGCGTTTTGCCCAATACATTCCAACAATTATCGCGGTTTTTGTCTTTGCCAAGACGAAAAAAGGGCAGGCACATGCCTTTCGACTGCCGCTCGGTCCTGTGATTCCAGCTGTTGCTCTGATTATCAGCCTGTGGCTATTGATTCAGACAAATCTGCAGCAGCTCTTTTGGGGATTAGGCGCTCTAGTCGTCGCTGTGCCATTTTATTTCCTAACCGCCTATCACAAGCATTAAAAACCTCATCTAATCATGAGGTTTTTTATAAACAAATTTCAGCTTAAAGGATCCCAGGCTGGCAAAACGGTTGGCTGCTGTTTCAAAACAGCTTTTAGTTCCTCCGGCAGAAAATCCTTATGTACCACGACTTCATACACATAGTCTTCAAACCAATCAGGGCTCATGACGAAGTAGCCTTTATCGCCTAATTTATCTCCCCAGCTATTTTCGACTTTCCATTTTGCTGCTTGACCATCAATTAAATCAACGCCAGTTAAAGTCATGGCATGCGAGACCGTTCCTTCGCCGCTGGTTAATCTCTGCGCTTTGGTCATATTCAGATCAACTTGAAAGAGGGAAGATTCGTCAAATAAATGTCCATCCAATAAACCGCTCTGACGATCCATCTGCTGAAGAACGTCGTTGCCAAACCAAACTGTTTCACCACTCTGAAGCTGAGCAACTGCTGTTTTTTCCAACACATCAATCGGCACATTTAAAAATTCGATATCCCGACCGCCTAAGACGTTGTCCTGACTGGGAAGGCTGTACAACTGGTTAAATGCCTTATCAGGCGAATTGGTCACAACGGCATAATCATCAAAATCAACCTTAAAATATTTTTTGAAGAAATCCTGTGGCGTTAAAGCGGCTTCGCGATGATATTTTTTGTCATCGTCACGGTATTCTAAATCAAAAGTCTTGGCTGGTTCGCCAAAAGAATAAGCAGCCATGCGATAAACTTCCTGCAGCATTTTCTTTTCGGCCTGATCCAATTCATCTTCGCTGCTGCCGGACTTAGCCATATTGCGCAGTTGAAAACCATCCTTGATCAATTTTTTATTCATGGCTTCTTGAAAATCGCTCGTGTTATCCGTATTGAAAGTCTCTGGTATCGCATAAGCCGGCATAACACCGTACTTTTCGACTAACGCCGCCGCCATGGCCCATTGACCGCCATCTTCCCCAGACTGATTAAACAACATATGGACAAAACGGTCATCCATGGCTTTATCAACAGTCTGCCCGACATTGTGATAAAAAATATTGGCTCGTTCAATCTTGTCCCAGAAAAACAAATAATTCTGTGACAGCTCAAAGTCTTTGACCTTGTAATTTTTGGCAAACTGATGCCGCAGGGTATTTAATAATGAAAATTCCCAGCAGCGGCCGCTGCGTTTTTGATTAGTCACTTGTCCAGTCTCAACCTCGACCGAAAAGGTGCGGTTCAAACGTGCGGCAGCTTGATTATCAAAGCTGCTATTGCGAATGCCGTTTTTTGTAATTGTTCTTGTTAGGACGCTAGCTCTGTCGTCTTGAGCCAGGGATTCTCGTAATTCATTTAAATCATCATTTGTTAAAGCTGATGCCATTTATTTACCTCTTTTTTTAATTTTTATCTTAAAACAAAATCGTGCGATTGATCACAATTATGATTGACAGATATAGCTCAGAATAGAACAATAGTAAAGTAATGCAGACATCTGAGAAAAATAAGGTCACAATTATTGGTATTTCTGGCGGTTCCGGTTCCGGGAAAACGTCCATTGCCCAAGATATTTACGAACATCTTAAAGATCAATCGGTGGCCATTATTCCACAAGACGCTTTTTATAATGATCAAAAAGACATGACAATGGCGGAACGGAAAAGTGTCAATTATGATCATCCAGATGCCTTTGATATGGATCTGCTATACGAAGATCTGCTAAAACTGAAACAGAATCAAGCTATTGATCTGCCGATTTATGATTATGAAAACTATACCCGTTCAGCTAAAACACTGCCCATGCAGCCAGCTAGAGTGATCATTGTCGAAGGCGTCCTGTTGTTCGTCGATGAACGTATCCGCGATCTGCTCGATATCAAAATTTTTGTCGATACGGATGACGATATTCGTTTTATTCGCCGCTTGAAAAGGGACATGATTGAGCGCGGCAGATCGACTGAATCCGTAATTAATCAATATTTGAAAACAGTCAAACCAATGTATCATCAATTTGTCGAGCCAACCAAACGCTACGCTGACGTGATTATTCCAGAAGGAAAGAGTAATCGCATCGGCATTGATTTGTTAATTAACCAGATTAAAGCAGTTCTGCCTAATTGATGGCGATACTGCCAGCGAATATATTATGATAAAGACCCTAGCTCTAAGGGGAAATAAATCTGACACTTGGCGATTTTGGCCGAGTTTTCGAGGAAGATACGATGACAAAAAAATATGGTATTTTTTTCAATGCAAATGCTGGTGACGGAAAAGCCAAACAAGTTGCACAAAGATTAGCGATTTCCTTGTCCGGCCAGAATATCCAGTCAGCTTTTATTACTGGCAAAGATGTCGATGATGCAATTTCGGCCATTAAAAAAACGTCTAATGAGCTTGATGCCATTATTGTTATCGGCGGTGACGGCACATTAAATCTAGTCGCCACAGCTTTTTTGCAAGGTGGGAAAACGATTCCGGTTGGCTTGATTCCAAGCGGGACAGTCAATAATTTTGCCAAAACGGCTAAGATTCCTAATGATGAGAAATCGGCTATTAACATCATTTTAAAAGGCCGCACGAAGGCTTTTAATATCGGTTCTTGCGGCGATGACAAAGCGATCATCAGTTCCTTAACCTTTGGCAGTCTGGCTGACCTTTCCAACGATGTCCGCCAGGAAGACAAGAGAAAATGGGGAAAAATCGTCTATTTTTGGCAAGCTATGAAAAACCTGAATAAATCCGGGTCGCAGCAGATCGAATTTAAAAGTAACAGTTTTCAAGCTGATTATAAAATTTGGATGTGTCTGATTACGACCAGCAGTAATGTTGGCGGACATAAGTATATCGACCAGCCTTTAAAGGGCTTGCATGCGACGATTCTCCACAACATGAGCCTGCTTAAAAGTCCCAGCTATTTTTATTTTGCACTAACAGGCAATATTCGCGAATCGGAAAGCCTGACTTATTTTGAATTGCGGGACATGATGATAACAAGTAAAAATACCCATCACCCTGTACAAACGAGAATCGATGGTGATCCTGGACCAAAATTACCAATACAACTGCTCTGGCACAAGGATTTTCTGCAAGTGTTTACGGATTGATACGTCCGAAAAACAGCTCATAAGTTTAAGATTGTTTACAAGGAGAAATCCCCGATTCAAAAACAGTAACATAAAATTTTAATTTTGCTTTGGAAAACAGAAGGGAGTTTTTTAATGCAAGCCGTCGGAAAAATAGGCATCGCGACCACCCTATACCTCGTGGCTTTTATTGCCGATTATATTGTGACGCTCTTTCAAATTACCAAAGGGGCTACGATTACAAACTTGATGGGTCTAAAAGCCAGCAGTCAAGCGACAAAGGAGATCAGTTTTGCGCTGACTTGGCGGTCTTTGATCATTTATTTATGTTTTGTCATCATCTGGCTACTGGCCGCTTTTATCATTAATAAAATCATTCATCAGTCTACTGCAGTAGAACCAAAGAAATTGTCTTGACACTGGCATTATGATCGTTAGCAAAAAAATTTATTACGGCAAGGCCCCGTCACAGTTCGGCTTCTTGAATCTGCCGCAAGAAAAGCGCGATAAATACACAACAATTGTCACAATCCATGGCGGTTTTTGGCAATCTTTTGCTGACCTCACGCAGCTTCAGACACTAACAAATGGTCTGAATCAACGCGGTTATGCGGTTTGGAATATCGAATACCGGCGGATCGGCGAAACAGGCGCAGGATGGCCAGGCACTTTTAACGACGTCATTGATGCCATTAATTTTTTGACGGAATTGGCTCATAGCTGGCCGATCGATAAGCAGAGTGTCATCATTCTCGGTCACTCGGCAGGCGGCCATTTAGCTTTATGGGCTGGCCTGCGATACCGGAATCAAGCGCTAGACCATTCTGATAATATTCATCGTTTATCAGTCAAGCCTAGGATGGTTGTCAGTCTGGCCGCTGTTTCTAATTTAGAAGATGCTTGGCAACGAGACACAGTTATGGGCAAACATAGTCCAGTCACGGACCTGATGGCAGGAACACCAGCCAATAAAAAAGTTGACTATCAATCGGCTTCTCCTTTGGATTGCCTGCCTATGGGAATTCCACAAATTCTTGTACAAGGACTAAAAGACGATTTCGTACCGAGCAGCATGACGATACAATATGCTGAAAAAGCCGAAAAACTTCATGACCATATCGAATTAATTTTAGACCCAGATGCCGATCATTTTGACCTCATCAATCCACATACCAGAGTTTGGCAAAAGACCATCGTTGCAATGAAAGAAACTTTAAAAGCATAAAAAAATAAGGCAATCCAGTAGTTGCTTTATTTTTTAAGATCGTTTGTTTCAAATTAAGATCTCACTCTCTGATGGCTCAAATGATTCGCTAAAGTAATCAACAAAATGACGACGCCTAAAATCGCGACCACTAGGCCGATTGCATGGAGCCCCGAATCACTGACTGCCTGATGAAAAGCAATCCCAGTGACCGAAGACGCACTGATCGAGCCTAAATAAGTGAATGTTCTTAATAAGCCAGAAGCAGTGCCGACTCGTTGCGGATTCGCTTGTTTGAACAGAGCCAATTGACCGCCGCCCATAGCAGCTCCTAAAGTAATTCCGAACACAGCAGTCACTATCAGAGACAAGTAAAGTGTATTGCTGCCTCCCAACAAAGTCAGCAGAATACCACCAGCCACAGTAGATGTACCAGTTGCGATAAAAGACCCAAGAACAAGACCCTTTCTAGAAATCAAAGTGGAAACGATCGCCGACACAATCCCCATCGGGACAATCATCAAACCAGCTGTATCAGCAGGATAAGCATGTGCATCTTCGAGCCACTGAGGCAGACTGTACAAAATAATATAAGCACCCAGCATGGCAATCATCGTCCTTAAATATGTCAGCATTAATTGTGTATTAGAAAGCAGTTCTTTGATGTCGAAAAATGGGGTCTGCGTGTGTAATTCCCAGAAGACGAACAGAAAACCCGCAATCAAGAAAACGATAAAACTTATCCATTGGGGTGAGGGGATTGAGATCAAAAACAGCAGCAAGCCTGAAATCATGACAGCAAATCCCAAAATACCAATAATATCAATCCGCATCAACAAGTTCTTAATGCTCTGATGTACCAGAGGTTCGTCAGGCTCAAGGCCGATAAAGATGAACAAGATCGTCAGCAAGGCAAAAGGTATATTAATAAAGAAAATCATGCGCCAGCCTAAACTTGCTACGAGCACACCACCGATTGGCGGGCCGACTGCGATAAAAGTCAGGCCCACAACAGCCAAAGCCGCAAGTACACCGCCTGGTGCATTGATCATACCGGCTTTTTTAGCGCGAGCACGAACCATGAACATGGCCGACGGATAACCAGCTGATGTTCCGATCCCGATGATGACTCGGGAGATAATCAGAGAAATCAAATTTTGACTCAATCCGCCTAAAATGCCGCCTAGGAGAACCATGATCACGCCTGACAGAAATGTTTTGCGCGGGCCAATCTGCTCAGATAACTTGCCAGCAGTCGGTTGGGCAACGGCACAGGCTAAGTAAGGTGCAGAGACGAGTAAGACCGTTTGAGCAACTGCGATATGAAAACTATGAGCAATTGGCACAAGCGCTGTGGAAATTAATGTATCGTTGATTGGATTTAGAGCCGCTCCCAGCAAAAGGGCAGTAATGAAAATTCCGGAAAACGGTTTTTGAGAAATCGCAACTGATCGATGATTTCTGCTAGTCGTATTTGAACACCTTCTTCTGATTGAAACAATTAACTAAAAGTAAATACTGAGGCTTATTCTAGTAGGAAGAAGCGTCATTTGTCAAAATGATATCCGTTATAGAACAGTATTTAATGAAATGCTGTGAAAAGAAAATATAAAAGTAATGAGATCAACAGCCGCAAAAACAAGTGGCTGATGCGAATTTTCTTATTCATGAGCACACCGTTTAAAATTGCGACAGCAATGAGCGCGAGCAGCCCGATTCTTAGAAAAATAGGATTTAATTGAAAGCAGGCCAGCAAAATCCCAGATATCAGATTTGCGCCAAAAAGCCAGATCGGCATTTTCGATCGAGCCGAGAAAGTCGCGATTATCATAAGTGCCGCGTACAGATAGATAAGAATGTCAGTTATAATTGCCAAGAGCGATACTCCTTTTTTGATAAAATAATTAAAACACAGGGGGTTGACCCCCTGACAAGAGGGAAACATCATGCAATTAAAAGAGTTCATGGCTGCCGTTGGCACAACACGTGATACGGTTCGTTTTTATATTGAAAAGGATCTGCTAGCGCCAAATAAATCTGCCGGTAAATATGTCTTTACGAGGCAAGAGATCACGGCATACGATGAAATCATCCAACTGAAAGAACTCGGATTCTCAATTGAATTAATTAGAAAAATCAAACGGCAGCATGATATAAACTGTTCAACTAGCGAACAGTGGCAGCAAAACTTAGCCTTAGTCGAAAACGAAATCCAAGGGGCAGAATATGAACTTAAAAGGATCGAACAAAGAAAAGAAAAACTAACTCGCATTTCAAATCAACTAAAGGATTTGCTAATGACAAAATAATCAACAAATAGGAGCGAAATCGCATTGAATAACATTCTAAAAGACCAATTTATGATTGACCACTTATCTGATAGTCAAAACAAGACTATCTCCGACATGAATACTTTCATCGGTAAACATCTCAGTGGCAAACAACACGTCGTCGCCATTATTGAAGGGGCTGCTGGAACCGGCAAATCAGTTGTTTTGATGCGTCTGGTCACGAAATATATGACCGATAAACGTTATAGGACGGCGCTGGTAGTCAACCATCCTGAACTGTTCAAGGCTTATCAAGATTTGGCAGATGATATACCTGGCATGGCCGAAAAAGATATTTTACGTCCAACAGCACTAATTAATCACGCTGAGAAGAATCACTGGAAATATGATGTCATTTTCGTTGATGAAGCGCATTTGCTCTATTCCAAATCGGAGCCTTATGCACATTATCGGGGCCAAAATCAGCTGACAGATTTGATGAATTTAGCCAAAATTGTCGTGGTCGTTTATGATTTTGCGCAAGTTTTCCAGTCAAAAATGTATTGGTCCAAAGAATTATTAAGGCAAACAATTGGCGATCATCCTCATCAGCTGTTTAATATGGATTTCCAGTATCGCATGGTCGCCAGTGCTGAACAAGTGCGCTGGATGGACGATTTGACTACCGAAAAATCCTTCAAGCCCTTCCCGGCAAACAGTAATTTTGACTTTAAAGTGTTTTCAACTGCTGGTGCCTTGTATGAACAAATCAAGGAGAAAAATCAGGAGGTCGGCTTAAGCAGGGTGGTAGCAACTTCGGGTTTTCCACGTATTGACGGCCGCCACAATGTTGAAATGGATACTTTTTCTCTGCCCTGGGATGAATGGGATCCGCAGCGGACACATTGGGCTAAGCGGACGTCTTCAATTGCGCAAGTCGGGACGATTTACACGCTCCAGGGCTTTGATTTGAATTATGTCGGTATGATTATCGGGCCATCTTTCGGTTATGACGAAAAAACAGACAGTATGACGATTATCCCAGAAAAATATTCGCATAAAGAAATTTTCAAAAAACGCCAAGACATTCAATTCACGAGAGCAGAATACAAAGATTTTATTGCCAACGTCTTAAATGTGCTAATCAAACGCGGCAAATACGGCATGTATCTGACGGCTTATGATGACGCTTTACGCAAGCGTCTCGTGGATTTGTATGAGAACAGAGACTAGCGGAAAAGGATTCTAAAAAATGACAAATAAAATCAAATACATTGTCGCAGCAATGATCAGTGTAGTTATTATGTTTTTTCTAGACAATAACAAGGCATCGCTACCGAACCATGTGCTTGGATTCTGTTATCTAGTATTTATTGTGATCATTGGGTATTGTGCATATAAATTTTTTGATAAACGCAATAATTAACTGTTTTGATTGATCTAGAATCGATAAACTTGTAGAACTTGGCGCAAAAGATATTTAAAATCACTTAAAAACAAGGGGACTAAAATGAGAAAAATGATCATTAAAAATTGGCGACGCGTTTTCGTTATTATTTTGTCATCCAGTCTTTATGCGATTGCTAGTATCACTAGCGCTAGTTACTACGGATATATTGTCGAACATGCTCATAACAAAGAAATAACGCTATTTTTCATGATGATAGCGGCTGGCATTACTGTTGTGCTGCTTCGATGGGTTTTCGATGTCTTGAATCAAACTTTAATGGTTAGGTTCGTCGGCAAAATTATCTATGAAATACGAGAGAAAATGATTGCGTCCATCATTTCTAAACAAGTGTCAGATTTCAAAACGAAGGAACTCAGCTCGTACACTTCCAGTTTATTAAATGATGTCGAACTGATTGAGCGGGATTCGATTGAACCTTTTTTTGATTTTATTTCCCAGTTAGTCATAGTGGCCATTTCGTCAGCAGCAATTCTATATCTTCAACCGGTGGTTTTTGTCGTGATAATGATTGGGTCAGTTATCGTGTTTGCTATCCCGACACTCATGAGCAAAAAATTGCAAAACAAACAATCCCGTTTTTCTGCAGAGTCTGAAGCCCTTACTGAATCTGCGACAGATATTTTGAATGGTTTTAGCACAGTAAAATCGACACAATCGACAGATCAATTTTTAGAAGGTTTTAAAGAGACCAACAAGCATTATACCGGGGCTAAAATTTCATCGGGACAATGGATTATGTCAAATTATGCAACGTCTGCCATGTTAGGCATGCTAGTTCAATATGCAGCGGTACTTGCAGCAATTTGGTTTATCATGCACGGCGTTATTTCGGTCGGCATTATGCTCACGATGGTGCAAACCATGAATACACTTGTCTATCCTTTGATTGATATTTTTAGACTAATTCCTCAAATGAAGAGTGCTAAGCCGATTATAGAAAAAATCAAAAATTTATCCGTCCTCGGGCAATCTGATCAGAACTCAATTCCAAAATTAACCTTCAAGCAAGATATTTGTCTCACAAAAGTTTCTCTAAAGCTTCAAGGAACAAGTATCCTTAATGACATCTCGCTGACTTTAGATAAAAATAACAAATATCTCCTAATTGGTGATAGTGGTTCAGGCAAGTCGACCTTGGCGAATATTGTGTCAGGATTCATCAACAACTATACAGGCAAAATAACAGTCGATGGCAATGAGATTGCCAATAACGAAAGCATGTTCAGCATTGTCTCGCATGTGGATCAATCACCATATCTTTTTAACAAAACAGTCGAGGAGAACATTGTTTTGGGCAAAAAGATGGATTATAAAAAATTTGAAGAGGTATTAAAGTCAGTGCTGCAGATCTTTTTTTGGTAAACAAATCTCGACTAAAAAATAAGTCCACTCACAATGGTGACAATTATTCAGGTGGAGAACGGCAAAGAATAGCAATTGCTAGAGGGCTATATCAGCAAAAGCCGCTCTTGGTACTCGATGAAAGTTTGTCGGGTCTTAATGCAAAACTGGCTCATCGAATTGAGAAAGACATTCTCGCCTTGAAAGATTTAACGTTACTGTATATCACGCATAAATTCAATATGAGTTTGCTTGGCAGCTATGACAAGATTATCTGGATTAAAGAAAACAAAATTTACCAGATGGCATCGCCAAAAGTTTTACTATCGAATCAGGAATTTCAACAATTCATAGATGCAACCGGGAAAGCGTAATAGGGTTTTACTGAAACTACTATTTGTTACATACAAACTTCTGGCAGTTTTGAGTTTGCAACGGACAAATATATTTTAGTTTACATAATATATATTATTCAAAGTTATATTTAAGTTTACTTCCAAATCTCCCATACTTGACTTGACTTGCTCAATACACCTAAGATTATCTGTTCCGATACTTAAAATTTACCTATTGACTTAAACTTTAGAAAACACACATAACACACATAATGTATTTCCTTTATTTTTCTTCAATCTTTCGAGTTTTAAAAATCGGTTTTTTCTTTCTTAAAAGACCAGTTAAAAAACTAATCAAAGTATTTTCCTTTTATATAATGAGCTATATTATCGGGATTCGGATACATGAACTTTTCGTTGATACCAATACGGTCTAACTCTTTTTTAATTTGTTGTTTATTTTTGATTATTATTCTATATGAATATTCAATATCTTGATATTTATGACTTACAGTATTTATATTTTCTGAATCATTATTATCCATAATCAAATATTTTTCAAAAGAAACTTGATAAATAAAAGATGCCTGCTGATTTATTAATCGATCAAAAGTGATTGAAGGTTGATATATAATTTTTGGAAAAGGTGGGAAAACATCATCTCTTATGACAAGGCTAATAATAAAAAGCAAAAATAAGGGTTTAGGATCATTCATCCCAGACATAAATGTATCAGAAAAAATGTTATTCATGCTGGGTTTGGGATCAATAATGACACTTCGGACAAACTTTGTATTTTGAAATTCTTTATAGAAACGACAAAGCTCTCTTTTGTCGATTGCATTGTTGTACTTATCCAGCAGTAACATTAATTCCCTGAGATTCTTTCCATTCTTTTCAAAATTAGATTTACTATGGACCACCGAGTATAGAACGTTTCTCCTATGTGCTTTTAAAATGTAGGCCGATAATTTTAAAGGAGTATCAAGAGGTGCGTCGGGATTATTTAGATATTTATCACTATGATTAAATTGTTCTAGAAACCTTACTGCTCCTGCACGAATGTATATTTGAGATAAGAAATGATTATTGGCAAGCTGGATGCGTTGGCCTCCTGATTCTTCAAAACTCACGCTAGCATCAAATATATCTCTATTTAAACTATTAAACTCTTTTTCGTTATTCAAAACAAAATCCGATAAAGGATCTGATACATGAGGATTGTCTGGAATGACATAGACCACTCCTTCTTGTGCTGGTTGTATTTCGATAGCAAAGTACAGAGCTACTAAGGGATTTTTCGTAATATCTAATAATTCCGTAGGTAGTCCATGGTGTTGACTGTATGCTGTGAAATTATCACGACTGTCTTTATTGAGATTGGAACCCACATTTCTAAAAAACTCATTTTTGATTCGATTTAAATCGGAAACTTCGATGAGGTGATCATTCCTATATCCGCTAGATAATAATGGTTTTGTAAATCGCATCGATTCCCCACGATAAAAAAATCTCCATTTTTTTCAGAAAGTGTATTCACCGTGTCTATAAAATCAATTAAACTCGAAACTATCTTTTCCTTCACATCGCTTACCCCCTTACTCCTTTATCGAAAATTGTTTCTCCGTACCCTTTACATTCTAAGTTAGATTTTAGCTCTTTTTGTAGGTTACACAAAATGAAATGATATGAATTTTTGTTGTCGATTGTCTTAAAAATATTTCTGGAAATCGAAAAGAAAATAGAACGGCAGCATCTAGATCTCTTTGCTACTTCTCTTTAGTTCGTAAGAAAATACTCTGCTTTAGGAGACCCTTATACAGGCAATCTTTCTTAAATCAAAAACCGAGTCCATACCAATTTCAGTATGGACTCGGTTTTGTTTTTTAATCAATTGAAATATTTGGCAAAATTCTGTCTAACCATTTTGGCAGATACCAACTAGCATTGCCAAATAGCGTGATGCTGGCTGGTACCAAAATCATTCTGACCAGGACCGCATCGAACAAAATGCCTAAAGTCAGTGCCAAGCCCATAGACTTGACGATAGCGTCGCTGGCAAAGATAAATCCAGAAAAGACAGCCATCATAATCAAGGCAGCGGCCATAATGGCTGTACCGCTTTTCTTCGTACCGGCGATAACGGCTTGACGCGTATCATGATGTTTCGCATATTCTTCACGCATACGGCTGACGAGGAAAACTTCGTAATCCATTGCCAAACCAAACATAATACCGATGACTAAGACAGGTAGAAAATTCAGGACACTACTTTTGTTGGAAATGCCTAGCAGATTAATGAAATGCCCATCTTGAATGATGAAGACGACACTACCCAATGTCGCACCCAAAGATAGCACGAAGCCCAAGACAGCGACTAGCGGTATTAGCAGTGAACGGAAAATCATCATGAGCAGGATAAAGGCAAAAGCAATAATCAAAATAGCGAATTTCGGCAATGCCTTCAATAACGCATCTGACATATCGATATTGATCGCAGTAGATCCAGTCACAAGCATTTTCGGCAAACCATTTTTATCGGCGTTATCCCGAACGCGATGGACGAGATCTTTTGTCTGACTGCTGTTAGAATCAGTTTTCGGAATAACTGTAATCATTTGATAACGGTTATTCTGACTGGGCATGGTCAATCTGGCCGATGCAACATTTTTCAGCTGAGATAGTTTAGTCACAGTTTTGTTTGCAATTGTTTTATCTGATGTTTCTGCTAAAACAACCAATGTCGCTTGACTGCCCTTGCCGTACGCTTTTGTCATCAGATCATAAGCGCGTCTTTCGGTCAGTTTTTCTGAACGGACAGCATCATTAGGCAAGCCAAGATTAATGTGAGGCAAAGGTACAGTCAACAGGGCTAGAACGGCAATAATCGCGATGACAAACAATCCTTTAAATTTAGTGACTAGTCTTCCCCACCCGCCTTCGATACGCAGGTGATGTGCTAGTTCCAAAAAGCGATTGCTTCTTTGAGCTGAAACGCGATCGCCCAGCAAGCTCAGGACGGCCGGTACTAGTGTTAGTGAAGTCACGATCGCCGTTGCAACAGAAATAGCAGCCGTGATGCCCATGGTACTCAGCATGGAAATACCCAACACAGACATACCTAGCAACGCAATAATCACGGTGATACCAGCAAATAAAACGGCCATACCGGCTGTTGACATCGTCTTAGCCAAGGCCTCGTCGCGACGATCGTTCAATGCCAGCTCCTGGCGATAGCGTGAGACGATGAAGAGCGCATAATCGATACCAACAGCCAGCCCCATCATGCCCACCAGCGACAGGGCAAAAGAAGCAACTGACAGAGAATGGCTGGCGATAAACACAAGCATGATGCCTGAAATTAAGCCGATCAGAGCTGATAGAATCGGTAATCCGGCAATCAGCAGAGAAGCAAATGTGATAGCAAGGACTGCAAAAGCCACAATAATACCAACAATTTCAGCACTTTCGCCATTATCAATCTCAGAAATAGTGACATCAGTCGAGGATATTTCTGTTTGAATGCCTTTTTCTCGAGTTATTTTAATTGATTTCCTCAGTTTGTCAACTGTTTTTTGAGAAACCTTATCACCTTTTTGTTTATAGATGACCATACCATAAGCTGTTTTACCGTCTGGACTATAATTTCTCAGCATTTCAGGTCCGACAGCTGTTTTAATCTGATGATCTTTTTTCGCTTCATCAAGCATGCGATTAACTGCCTGCCGATTACTGGCGGCTGTCAATGTTTGGCCGTTAGTCGCGTGAAACACAACGGTTACGCGACCGCCTGTCTGCCGTGTGGCTGGAAATTCTTTTTCCATTAATTGATTGGCCCGTTCTGACTGTGATCCTTTGATTGACATGCCGCCGCTTTGGAAAGCTGAGCCGATGCGAATGCCCGCAAAGACTGAGATTCCAACCAAAACTAAGACAGCAGCAATCGTTATTTTTGCATGATGCGAAATCAAAAAACCAAATTTTTTCAGTAGTTGTTTCATAAAATTAAATAACCTCTTTTTATTTTTTCGGGACTTATCAAACTAGATGCAAGCTGCCAAATAATCAGGGGCATGATTTTGATCAAACAATACTCTGTGATACGAATAACCTCGTGTTGCCATAACTTGTCTCCTTTCCAACCTTTGTACACAGATTAGCGGGAGAATGTTCACGAAATGTTTAGGAAATGTTTGCAAAATGTTAATAGACAGTGAATTTGCGCAAATAAAAACCCAGGAATATCCTGGGTTAAGTTTTAATTGAAATGGCTCAGGGCATGCGCCTTTTGGCAAATATCATAAATGAAGTCATATCGTTGATCCAATGAAAGTTGATTCTGTTTTTCGGCACGCTGGAACTGCCTTTTAAACCAATACATAGGCAAGCATAATCCGGCTAATCCCAATAGTCCTAAAACCGTCACGAAGACCCAATGGTCCTGTCGCGCTAAAAAGATTGCCATAATCATGAAAAATAGACCGAAAAGTCCAATCAAACAAGCCTGAATCGTCGGAAGCAAACGCGCTTTTCTTTCGATTTGCTTGATCACGGCCATCTGGGACTCAAACTGGTTCTGCAAACGTTTCAATTCTGATTGATTCAGTAACTGGCGATTGCGTTTCATATTAAAACGCACTTTATGAGGCTTATTTGCTAGTGAATCCGTTATTTTCAGCTCCCAGCCGAAATTAGGATAGGCGTCTGCATAGAAATCACGCAAATAATCGTCGACGATCAGTTCGCGATATTCGTAAGCAATAAATTGTCGTTGACCAGTTTTTGTCATAGTCTATCACCGTTTTTTCAAATCCATCTTATAAAAATTAAGTCCGTGAGTTGTTTAAATTATGTTAATTTTTTTTGCAGGCAGCCAAACTTTAAATTCACTGCCTTGGCCCAGCTTGCTAGAAACACTGATCGTGCCAGCCATCAAATGAATGATCCGATCAACTAAAGCCAATCCTAAACCGTTGCCACTGGTTGCATGTGACTGATCACCCTGGTAAAATTTTTCAAAAATCTTTTTCACAGTTTCTTCGCTCATGCCGGGGCCCGTATCCTTCACGCGAACCTCAATACCATCATCCACTTGCTTTGCTGCCACGGTTACGCTGCCGCCCATAGGTGTGAATTTAAAAGCGTTGCTCAACAGGTTTTGCCAAACAAGCACCATCATTTCAGGATCCGTTTGTAATCTGAGCTGGTCAGGAATCTCAACCTGCAGCGCAATCTGCTTTTCTTCCCAGATCTTCTCAAAAGTTAAAATCAGATCAGTCAATTGGCGGCTCAAATCATAATCCTGTACGTTAGGCTGTACAGCTTGTGTTTCTATTTTCGTTAATTTTAAAACATTCGTGACCAGTAAGGCCATTTTGTCCGTCTGATCAATAATTGTCTGCAAACTCCCAGCTAGCTCAGATCCTGCTTCTGCCTCTTCCTGCATGGTGCTGGCATAACTTTTAATCACGGCCAAAGGGGCCTTGAATTCATGGGAAACGTTGGCGACAAAATCGTTTTTCATCGTCTCTGCAGAACCTAGTTCGGCGACCATTGTATTGAAATTTTCAAACATCTGATCTAAATCACTTATGTTGCCGTCATTATGGATTGGCTGCAGATAGACGGAAAAATCGCCTTGAGACACCTTTTTTGTTGCCTGATTTAAATGCCGAATAGGTAGATCAAAGGTGACATATTTACGATAAGAAACAATCGAGACGAAAATTGAGGAAACCAAAACAAGATACAGCAGATACCACTTAAAATAACTATTATTTAACTGTAAGAAGCGTTTTCCGTACAAAAAGGCCGGCAGCGAAGCAATCACAGTCAAAAGTAGAAAAGACCATAGATAGTCCCAAGGGGAAATTGAGTTCCTGGTTTGCAGGTGTTTAAAAGGATTCATGAGCTGATGACCGCTTTATAGCCTAAACCGTGCACGGTCATAATTTGAAAATCATTACAGCTGGCAAACTTATTTCTAATTTTCGTGATGTACACATCGACGGCTCTCAGACTAGTCGAGCTATCAATGTCCCAAAACTCGTCAAGCAGCTGGGCTCTGGAAAAAGTCTTATTCGGGTACGAAAGCAATTTGAATAAGATGTTAAATTCTCTGACTGTCACTGGGATAGCTTCCTTTCCGACTGATATTGAGACTGCTTGAGAATCCATTAAGGTACGGCCAATTTCTAAACGCTGATTGTCGGCAACATTGGCTCTCCTCAGCAGTGCTTTGACACGCAGCAGCAATTCAGTCATGTCAATGGGCTTGACCATATAATCATCCACACCGGATTCAAAACCCTGACGTTTTGATTGAATATCATCCCGCGCAGTCACGAATAAAATCGGAATAGTCGGATTAATCTGCCGGACTTTTTCAGCAAATTCAAATCCATCGATATTCGGCATCATAACATCTGAAATAATCAAGTCAAACAAGTGGTTGTACATTTTGGTATAGGCCTCTTGTGCCTGAAAAGCTGCTTGTGCACGCTGTCCGTGATTGTTCAGATACAAACACATAATTTGGTTAAATTTAGTGTCGTCTTCCACGACGAGAATATTTGCCACGAATGTATCTCCTAATAAAACGCCGATTAATCTCTTTTCTAGTATAAAGGCTTGCAGCGGTCCGCTGATCGGAATCTTGCCAAATTAATATTTCGGAAACATAGAGATTATGAATCTTTTACGATCCTGGCAAAATTCTTGAGATAGTTGTTTCCCCAATTGTCCATGGCGCGAATGATCGGTATCAAACTTTTGCCCGCCGCTGTCAGACTATAACTGCATTTAATCGGGACAAAACTTGGGTCAATGTGCTTCACAATAATATGGTCCCCTAATAATTGCGACAGCTGCAGTGACAGCATGCGCTGACTGCAGCCCGGCAAGCCGCGCAGTAGTTCTGTAAATCGGTAATCATGATGGATCAAGCGGCAAATAATGATTGATTTCCATTTGCCATCCAGCACCTGAAGCGTACTGTCTAGAGGACAGAACTCTGCATGCCTGTAACTCATTTCCACTGCATTTTTCATTTTTGCCTCCTTTTTTGACTTCATCGTGATTTTAACATGCATTTTGACAAGCAAATAGAGTTGGTTACATCTATTTCCCTTATTGCGAATAATCATAATTAGTTATAAATTGCAAGGGAAAGGAAATTAAGGTTAATATAATGGTTCAAAAAAATTTAAATAGAAAAAAGTTCCCTCTCTTGAATAATAGTCTCATGCTGGCAGCTTTCTTTATAATCGTGTTTGTGATTGGCGCGGATTCTTTCATCATTTCGCCTTTACTGCCAGCGATTGAAAAAAGCTTTCACATTTCACTGACTGCATCGGCCTTTTCAGTTACCATTTATGCTCTTTGCTATGCGATTGGGTCGCCATTTTTCAGTCCCTTAGGTGATAGCTTTGATAAAAAGAAATTATTGAGCATTGGTATTGGCATCTTTTTATTGGGAAGTATTTTCTGTGCCATCTCGGCGAATATTCAACAATTTTATTTATTCCGTGCGTTTGCCGGTATCGGTGCCGCTCTGACTCTGCCTAATATCTGGGCCTCAATTGCCAGCTACTTTCACGGAAAAACACTTAACACAGTCATGGGTATTACTATGTCAGCACTTTCTCTTTCGATTGCCATCGGCGTTCCTTTGGGGACTGGCTTATCTCAGCTTTCCAATTGGCATATGGCCTTTTGGGCTTCTGCAGCTCTGACTCTGATTGCTTACGCTGTTTTGCTGCTGGTCGTGCCTCATATGCCTGTCGGAAAAATCTTTTCCGCTAAAAGTTATGCTGGCAGTTTTCAGACATTGCTAAAGACGAGCAAGGCAATTCCGGCATTACTGATCAATTTATTTTGGATGTTTGGTTTTTACACTATCTATACCTTTTTGGGCAGCCATCTGCATCAAGTTTTTGCCCTCAATACAGCAGAAATTGGTTACTTTTTTATCGCTTATGGTGTCAGCAATTTTCTCGCCAGCTTTTTCGGAGGTTTCGTGACGACAAAATTAGGTGCCATGCAAAGTGTCGTGATAAACGGTTCTTGTTCAGCGGTAATGGTGCTGTCAATGGGCTTGACGGGAAAAAACGTCTATCTATTAATCATGTTGCTGATCATGCTGGCGCTTTTTCAAGGGCTGGGAGTGACGGCATTAACGACTTATATCGTTAATGTAATCCCAAAAAACAGGTCAACCGTCATGTCTTTTAATAGCTCTTTTCTCTATTTGGCCCTGACGCTCGCATCTGCCCTTGGCGCCGTTATTTATACACAATGGCAATTTTCAGGCCTGAGCTATTCCGCATTTATCGCTTTGCTTTTGGCAGTTGCGATGACAGGTTATTTGCATTGGAAAAGCTAAAACACAGCTAGTTGACAAATCACCACGACCAGGCCTTTTCAACTATTAGTAATTAAATTTAATAATTTAACTTTTTCCTGACGATGCATTGCGGAATAAATGAGATCACAATAATCACAATCAATAACCAAATAAAATCATATGTGCTCGTTGAGCGGAGCGTTCCTCTCGCCATTTGCCGAATCAAACTGACTGCATGTGTCAGTGGTGAAAACCAGCCAAGATTTTTTAGCCATGGCGCGACAGAGCTTAAGGGAAAAAAGGTGTTTGAAAACATGTACATCGGTTGAATGACCAGCATGCTGTAATAATTTAAATAGTCTCGAGTAGGCGCTATCAGCGTAAACGTCAAGCCCAGAAAGCCAAACAAGGTGCCGGTTAAAAATAAAATGATCGGAATAAAAAGTGCTGCCCAGCTTTGTAAGATGCCCATTGCGAAAGTGACTAACAAAAATAAAGAACCAAAAATTGTTGCTCTAACGCCTGCCCAAAGTGCTTGACCGACGATAATTTCTTCTAAATTAATTGGACTCGTGTTAATTTCATAGTAAGTTTTATCTAATCGCATTTGAATGTAAGCATTGGTTGTACTTTCGGCGTTTGCAGCATTCATACCGGTTGCTGCGACTAAACCCAGTGAAATAAAGGTCAAGTACGGCATTCCGGATACTTGTCCGACAAAATGTCCAATGCCAAAACCCATGGCGGCTAGATATAGAATAGAATCAAACAGGTTCGGGAAAATGGAAATTTTAAAAAGTTTTCGAAAGCTCATCCAATTGCGTTCGATCACATAAGCGATGCCTTTAGCCGAAAGTTTGTTCAATTTCATCACGTTCCTCTACATAACCTGTCAATCCCAAATAGACTTCTTCAATATTTTTATATCCGTATTTTTCTGGTAACGCTGCCGTTGCACCGCTTGCAATCACCTGACCGTGATCAATAATCAGCACATCATCTGCTAATCTTTCAATTTCATCTCCATAATGTGAAGTCATCAAAATTGATACACCTTGTTTTTTTAACTGCTCCAGCCGATTCCAGAACACATGCCGCGATTGAATATCTAAACCAGTTGTTGGCTCATCTAAAATAATCAATTCGGGGTCATTAACCAAAGAACGAGCTAAAACCAGTCGTCGTCTCATTCCGCCGGATAATTCATGGATTTCCTTAGTTTTATAATTGAATAATCCGACAAAAGTCAATAATTTATCAGCCTTTTTTCGTGCTGCGGTCCAAGAAATATCAAACAAAATTGCGTGGGCAATCATGTTTTCTATCACATTTAAAGAAGTATCAAGCAAATCATCTTGCATGACGACGCCAATATGCCTTTTCGCCTCTCTTGGCGATGTTTCAACATTGATTCCTCCAATGGCAACATGGCCGGTGGTCATTGCCGTTGTTGCGTAGATCATTTTCAAAGTTGTCGACTTGCCAGCGCCATTAGGACCGAGAATAGCAAGAGAATGCCCTTTTTCAAGTTGAAAAGAAATATTCTTTACTGCTGTGAAGTTTCCGTAACGTTTTCCTAAACCACCGACATCGAGAATGACATTATTTTCCAAAAAACGCACTTTTGCCACCCACCCTTCTTTTGTTTGCACATACTTTGACTCACCACCTTCGAAAGTATATATTTTAGTTGTTTCAGTTTTCATCGAAGTATGGAATACTATGTAAAAACATTGAAGGACGAATAAAATGAATGAATTTCCGGACATTACGACTATTGCCAGAGCTTTATCAGTCCCCTCAAAAATGAAAATTCTTGACGCATTAATGGATCACAAATATCACACCGCTACTGAGTTAGCCAAACTCAGTCGCATCACGCCGCAAACAGTTGCCTATCACCTTGATGAGTTTTTAAAAAATGGTTGGGTTGGGATGGCAAAATCGGGCCGCTTTCACTATTTCTTTTTGAAAGATACTAATGTCGTGGCACTTTTGGAGAGACTCAGTCCTGTGTCCCCTGAAAAAAGAGCGCGATCAAAACAACGTGAGCTCGTACTTGCAAAAGATGAGCTTTTTCGGACATGCTACGATCATATGGCTGGACGCATCGGTGTCTTGATTGCGACAGCTTTAACTCAAAAAAATTATTTAGATCCAGAGTTCAATTTAACTGATAAGGGTACTAACTTTTTTCAAGATGTTCTCCATATTGACCTTTCTCTACTCCACAAACAAAAACGCCAGTTTACAACAAAATGTTTAGATTGGAGTGAGAGACAATATCATGTTGGCGGCGCAATCGGACATGCCATGCTGCTTTCTTTCAAGGACCAGGGCTTGGTAATGCCAGATAACAAATCCACGAGAGCTATAGCACTGACAAGCAAAGGAACAACTTTTTTGCAAACACATATAGCTATTAGTTTGGAATAAATTTTGTAGAATGCATTTAAAGACAAAATAAAAGCGCTCCAAAGAGCGCTTTTTTAAACTCAAACAATTAATCAATCTTTAATAGCTTTAGCTACAGCTGCGTGAACAGCATCTTTTTCTGCCTCAATTAAGTCAACACGACTAGCGATCACCTTTGTATCCATGACAATCTCACGTGTAAGGCCAGGTGTGTTGATTTTCGGCTCCAGAAAGGCTTTGAACTCAGCCAAACGATCAGCCGTCTTGAAGACCATGGCAGTGACCGTAATATAAGTCGTAAACTCCATATCGCCGCCGACCGTTTTCTCCAGCCAGTCCCAATCATTCCTGAACCAGTCCCAGGCAGCCTGCTGAGCATCATCATTATCCAAAGCACCGCGATACCATCCGCGAAGATCCTGTGGCTTGATCGTGTCGGCATCTTCAAATTTGCCGATCAAAGCTGCAATTAAGTCTGGATCAGAGACACTCGTCAGTGCGGCTCGCAAATCTGATTTGTAGCTGCCGTCAGAGGTATTACGATAAGCAGCGAAGAAGTCGTTGAACAAACTTTCGCTGGCAAAATTCTTCATCTCATTTCTCAGGACGAAGAGACGAATATCAGCTGGCAAGGCAATCAAATTATCAGCATTCTTAGCAAACAGATCATGAGCCGAGGCAATTGCTGCCGGATTTTTCGCATACAAAACGGCACTCAGTACATATGGCCGGGCCAACTGGTCATCATTGGATTCACCGGGTTTTGGCGTCCAACCCAAACGTGTTACCTTTTCACTGCTAAGCTGATTGAAGAAGGCCTGCAAATCTTTTTCTTCATCTGAACCAGCTGAGACAAATTTCTTTAAATTATTAGCCAGCCGGTACAAAGCTGCATTGACCAGCATGGCATGACTGTCAGAAAAATGAGTCAAAAGCGGGACAAGGTCAGCGTAAGAAGCTTGACGACCATCGGCCAACAGACGCAAATCCTGTAAAATCTGCAATTGTGCAATGGCGTCTAAGGATTGTGTATCGGACAAAATGTCGTCCAGCAAAGTCTGATCGTATTTGACAATGAAATGAGAATTGTTGCCGACATTCAAACGGAAAGGCTTGCCTGATTCAGCACGCAAAGCAGTGTAATCACCAATTTCAAGCGCCTTTTCAGTCATCAGCGCTGGCACAGCATCGTAATTGCTATTCAAAGGAATCTGCCATTGACGGCCGGCTTCTTTGTGTTCGCCAATGAAAAACTGCTGCTGAGACAAAGTGAGTTTGCCATCAACAACGCTTGCTGTAACAACTGGGTAACCAGGCTGTTCCAACCAAGAATTCATGACAGCACTAACATCAATACCAGATGCATCGCCAAGAGCTGCCCAAAGATCAGCACCGGTCGCATTGCCATAATGATGTGCAGCAAAATAATTTTTCAAACCTTTTCTTAAGGCTTTATCTCCAATCAAAGCACGCGCCATCACAAGCATACGGGCACCTTTGGCATAGACAATCGCGCCATCGAACAAGGCGTCTATCTCAGCCGGATGCTCAACTTGGACATGCACGGATTGAACACCATCAGTCGCATCTCGCTGCAGTGCGGCTGGTAAATCAGATATCTGGAAGGTTTCCCAAATATGCCAATCAGGTTCTAAGGCATCAACGGCCACATATTCCATCATGTTGGCAAAACTTTCGTTCAGCCAGAGATCATCCCACCACTTCATTGTGACAAGATCGCCAAACCACTGGTGAGCCAATTCATGAGCGACAACCGTGGCAACCAGCTGCTTGACTTCAAGCGAGGTATTTTTCGGGTCCAATAACAGGTAGGCTTCACGATATGTAACAAGTCCCCAGTTCTCCATCGCGCCGGCAGAAAAGTCAGGCAAAGCCAACTGATTCGATTGTGGCAATGGATACGGTGTCTGGTAAAAGTCTTCGTAAAATTCAATCGAGCGTTTAGCAATATCCAAAGCAAAATCCAATTCATCAGTTTTGTGTGCTTTAGTCCCATATACGCCGATTTTCACGCCGCTTTTAGTCCTTGTTGTCTTGCTCTGCAGATCTCCGAAGGCAAAAGCGATTAGATAAGTCGACATGCGGACTGTCTGATCAAAATAATGGATACCATTTTCAAAACGTTTTTCAGGCATATTGGCCAAAATCGTCTCGCCGGGCTGCTCATCGAATTTAATCGCAAGGCTGAAAGTCGCCTTGGCTTCCGGCTCATCGACACATGGAAATGCCTGACGAGCAAAATTCGTCTCGAACTGCGTGCCGATAATCTGCTTTTTTTCACCATTCAGCTCATAATATGATGGATAAATACCCATCATTGTATCTGTCAAATTCGCTGAATAATCGACTGTCAGGCTAGTCTTACCTGCTTTTGGTAACGAAATAGCAATCGCATCAGTGTCTTTATCCAGCGTAAAAGACAGCTCTCTCCCCTCGCTTTTGACTGAAGCTACCGCCAAATCCTTGCCATGAAGCGAAATGGAATCAGCCTTAGCTTCACCAGTGACGGTTACCTGGCCATTGATCTTTTTCGTGCCGCGATTGATATCCAAAAAGATATCATAGTGATCCGGCTGGAATGTTTCAAAAAAATGTTTAAACTCTGTCATCTCTCACCTTTCAGAACGTGCTGCTAACAGTGCTGATACGGCTCTAGGCTATTTATCAAAAACACCGTCATGCTATAACATTTAGTGTAATCCAAGAAAGATATGATTGAGCGAAAAAACGTTTTTAAAGCTTCAAAAGATGCTACAATATTTATATCATTATGATATCAAAACGATATTTACAATGACGGTCAGGAGGCATTTAAGTGGTTGAGAAGAAATCTGGCAATATTGCGCTTCGAATAGATCCGGAACTGCATGAGAAAATCACGCGGTTGGCCGCAGCGGATCAGCGGAGTGTGAATTCCTATATTACAAAAGTCCTTGAGAAAAATGTTGAAAACAATTCTTTTGAAGATCGACAATTTGTCGGTACGACTGTGCCAGGCAGGAAAATAAACGACAAAAACGGCCTTGTCGATGTTTCCGGTATCTATTACCGCTACTTGATCGAGGATAACCAAAAAGTCGATAAAACGGCTAATTACGTTATTTTAGAAGCGAGCGGCAATGTTTTAACGCTAAGAAAAATTGAAGAAACAAATTAGGAGAAACACATGGCAATATTTTTCAAGATCGTACCGCAGAACAATCGCGGTCTGGTGGAAACTTTGGGCAAATACCGCAACAGCGTCGAACCCGGAATTCACTTTTATATTCCTTTTTTTCAGGGAATTAAAAAAGTCAGTTTGGCAATGAACCCGCTCAAACTGCCGAATTATTCGGTTATCACAAAAGATAACGCAGATGTATCGGCTAGCGTCACTTTGAACTATCACGTGACCGATGCAGTGAAATACGAATATGAAAACACGGATTCGGTCGAATCAATGGCACAATTGGTTCGTGGACATCTTCGTGACATTATCGGACGCATGGACCTCAATGAAGCGCTCGGCGCAACGGCTCGGATTAACCAAGAATTGGCAACAGCCATTGGTGATTTGACAAACACTTACGGCATCAATGTTGACCGAATCAATATCGATGAATTGACCCCTTCCCGTGCCATTCAAGAAGCCATGGACAAACAGCTGACGGCCGATCGTGAGCGTGTTGCCACAATCGCACAGGCTGAAGGTGAAGCCAAATCGATTGAATTAACGACTAAAGCCAAAAATGATGCGATTATGGCCACTGCCAAAGCTGAGGCAGATGCAACCAAAAGCCGGGCCGATGCCGAAAAGTATCGTATCGATACTGTCCAGGCTGGTTTAAGAGAAGCCGACGACAAATACTTTCAGAATCAAAGCATTAACGCTTTTTCCGATTTAGCCAAATCTAATTCGAATACGATCGTTGTTTCGAGCGACCAAGTTGCCTCTTTGGGGCAGATTCCAGTTGTTGGCAAATTGCTGAATAGCCACTAAAAATAAAAGCACCGCTATCTGGGGTGCTTTTTTATATGTGCAGCAAAACGCCTAGTGCGACAGCAACAGTACAGCTTAAGGACAGAGCCAAGAGATTTTTCACTGCTAGGATGAATGTCTCCTTTTTGACTTGTTTTGCATTAAAAGCTTTGAGGTTGCGCCAAATAATCGGGATCACAAGCAGGGTCAGCAAAGACATTTTCGGCAGTAGATTCAGCCAAACAGCACAGATAAGAGAAACAAACCCCAGTAAATATAAAAGATTAAAGAGAATCAGTGCTCGCCGTTTGCCAAGATAATAAACAATCGTCCGGCGATTTAAAGCCAAATCTTCTTTCTGATCACAAATATTGTTTGCCAGAAGCAACGCCGCAATCGCCAAAGCAAGCAAACCAATCGGCAAAAACGCCTGCCACACAATCAGCCAGCTTAGCGATTTTTGCGGTGCCAAATTCAAATAAAGCGTGATTAAAAAAATCATATAGCCCATTGTAAATCCTGAAAAGAATTCGCCTAGTGGCAATGCCGACAAGGGTTTGGCGCCTCCTGCATATAAATAGCCGACGGCAAAACAAAAAATCCCCAGAATCAACAGCAGCCAGCCAGACCTGCTGACCAGCCAAATACCCAGCAGGGCACTTATCGTGACAAAACTGACCATTAATCTGCCAACGGCTTTGATGGACAAATGATTGACACCAATCACATTGGTTTTCAGACGAAACTCATCAGCATGATGACGCTGTGCTCGTTTATAATCCTGATAATTGTCATTGATGTCGACTGCCATATTAAACAGCAGCATGGCAATAAAAAATATCAGCGAGCTGATTAAATTGACCTGCTTGAAATGATAAATGCTGTACAAAAGGCCCAGCAAAAAAGGAAAAATGCTGGCCGTCTTGGCTTTAATCTCAACTAATTCCAAAAAAACTTTCAAATTCATATCTCTACGCCTCATGACTATTATATTAGACAGCCTGCCGCGACTCGGGTAAGATAGTACTAGAAATTACTGCTTTGTTCAAATGCAGCCCAACTAGTAAAAGTAAGGAGAAACATGGCAACACTTTTTCAGGGATATCATTTTGCCAGCCAGGATGCAAAAGCAGTCAGAGATATATTGGCCAAACAGCGTTTTCCAATTAAGCCTTATCAGGATAAAGTCGAAAACATGCTCAAACAGAATGGCAAAATGCTGCGTGCCACACTTGCCAACCTTTTTGGACGCTATGGCCTGCACCTTTCAAACGGTCTTAATCGAGCCACTCTAGCAGATGTTCATCAAGGCGCAGCCGCCATCGAAGTCCTGCACCTAGCGACTTTAGTCCACGACGACGTGGTTGATGATGCTGATCAGCGTCGCGGATTAACGACCTTACAGCATTTTTTTGGCAATAAAGACACCATTTATCTTGGTGATCAGCTTTTTACAAAATATTTTCAGCTGTTGATTGCGGTTTCCCCGTCAAACGATTTTATCCGCTATCACGCAGATATGATGGAAAAAATTCTTTCCGGCGAATTGATTCAAGATCGTATGCGCTTCAATCAAAATATCCAGTTAGCTGATTATTATCAAGCCATTCAAGGTAAAACAGCTGCCCTATTCAGTCTGTCGGCTGTATCGGGCCTCTGGCTAGGATCTGGTATTCAGCATTTGCAAGATGCCAAGACGACTTTTCAGGCGGCATATCAATTCGGCGAAAATCTCGGCATGGCTTTTCAGATGATCGATGATCTGCAGGATTTGGATATGACCGCAAAGACCGGCAAGCCCAAGTTCGAAGATCTCAAAGAGGGTGTCTACACACTCCCGATTATCTTAGCTTTAGCTGATGCTGATTTTCAGGCAATTTTAAAAAACGACCATCCCGGTCTTAATCAAGTGATCGGATTTTTCCAAAGCCATTCAGAATATTTTCAAAGCAGCCGGGAAATTTGCCAGCATTTCCTCTTAGAAGCTCAAAAAAATCTTGATTTCTTTCAGCCGGAAGATGAGATCAAAGAATTGCAAAAATTGATCAAACAAATCCAATCTCAGTTAGATTCTGCCCAAATCTAAATCGTAGAGTTTTTTAAAACGCGGTTCGGTCTCATAAAGGCTTCGTGGACTGCCAGACATGGCTGCTTTGCCTTTCTCTAAAAAGATGATCCGATCGACTTTTTCAAGACCTGCTAAATGGTGTGTAATCCAAAACATTGTCTTGTCTTTTTGATTGCGAAAAATCGTCTGCATCAAACTGTGTTCAGTGATCGGGTCAAGACCCAGCGTCGGTTCATCCAAGAGCAGAATTGGCGCATCTTTTAACAAGATACGTGCCAAGGCGATTCGCTGCCGCTGACCGCCAGACAGTAAATGGCCGCTCTCACCCACTTGAGTTTCGATTCCTGCAGGTAATTGCTGAATCAAATCTGTCAAACCAGCTTGGTCCAGAGCTTTAATGACCTGCTGGTCATCGGCTTGTTCGTTACCTAATCGAACATTATTTAAAATTGTGCTGTTGAAAATAAAGGGTGCTTGATTGAGATAAGCAAAATTTGCAGCACGTTTTTGCTGCAGCTGGTCGACCGGAACTTCATCAAAACTTATTTCACCTTGGTCAGCTTGTAAATCACCGATCAAAAGCTGCAATAAGGTCGTTTTGCCTTCACCGCTAGGACCTAGAATCGCAATTTTTTCGCCACGATTAATGGTTAAGGAAAAATGATCAAGTAAAGGATTTTTTTCATCGCCGTATGTAAAAGAAACATTTTGAAAACAAATTTTGTCAAAATGAGATTTATTGGATTGTGTGACGGCTGCAGGCCGCATCGTTTGCCGGCTAAGCTGATTCAAGCTGTTTAACGATGAAAAATACAAAGGCAGATCAGCTGCAGCTTTAACGGCTGGCACAAAGGTATCCATCAAAGGAAAGAAAGCCAGAATGACTGAGGCAGCAAAATTGGCGGTATTTTGGCTGTTGGTGAGATGCTGACTGCTCCAAAACAAAAGTGTCAGAGCAGCTAAAGCAAAAAACAGTTCTGAAAGCAGCTTCATATTATTCTGGTGCTGGTCATTACTGTTTTTAATTCTGCTTAACTGTTGATTTCCCCGGCCAACTGTTTGCAAAAAATCTGCTCGATGCCCAGAAATCTGCCAATCAGTCAATCCAAAAAGTGCCTCTGCCGAGTCTTGATACTGTTTTTTAGTTAAAGATTTTTCCTGCTGATCTTTTTCCCACGCTAAGGACAAAGCGACCATTGGCAAAAGCAGCAAGACAATCAGCATCAAACAAACGACTAATATTGCCCAGCGCCAGTCAACAACAGCCATGACAGCTGCCAGCAGAAAGAAAAGCAGGTAAGCAATGCTGATTGGGAAAATCGTTCGCAGGTAAAAGTTCTCTAAATGATCCAAATCATCGGCAAATAAGCCTAATAAACGGCCAGTTTGAAAATGCCGCGACAAAAATGACCCTTGTCTTTCCAAGCGACTGTAGAGATCGGAACGTAATTTGGAAACGATCCGCAGAACCCAGTCGTGACTTTCAAGCCGCTCGAAATATTTGAACACTGGTCTTCCTATACCAAAAGCCCGCGTCAGAACAACCGGTACATAGACAACAAAAAGATTATAGGGGTGACGTGCGGATTTACTAATTAAAAATCCCGAGGTAAACATGAGCGCCATCGCACAAAAAACGGTCATCAATGCAATCAGTAAAAGGAGGCCAAGGCGCAATCGATCCTTTTTGAGATATTGAATGAACCAGTGGTCTTGTTTTAATAAACGCATCGTTTTAGATATCCGCTGCCGCATGCAAATCTCCTTCCGTCGCCAAACTGTCAGACATATTTTTTAACTCACCAGGCTGATTGATGAGATCGTCCAGCCTTCCCTGCTGCACAATGCGGCCGGCTTTCATCACGACAATCCAGTCCATTTGTTTCAGCCAATGCAGACGATGAGTGGCTAAGATCAGCAATCGATGATCGGTCAGTGGCAGAATCGTTTGTTTCAATGCATATTCGCTTTCAATATCGAGGTGGGCACTCGGTTCATCCATTAACCAGATACGCCGTTTGGGATCCAATAAAGCCCGCGCCAAAACAATTCGCTGTGCCTGCCCGCCGCTAATACCTCGATGAGACTCTCCCACTTGGGTGTCTAAGCCATTTGGGAGGTTTTCCAGAAACGGACTTAAGCCTGCTTGATCTGCTGCTGCCAGAATACGTTGACGGCTTGCTTGTGGATCATAGAAAGCGATATTTTTTTCAATGCTTGCCGAAAACAGATAAGGGTTCTGCGGCATGTAACTCAATTGCTTTTGCCAACTGTCAGCATTCAAGCTCATTAGCGATTGGCCATCCAGATTAAATGCAGGATTTGGCTGATCCGGCTGTAAAAAACCAGCCAAGAGATTCAGTAACGTCGACTTCCCTGCCCCGGACATCCCGACAATTGCGATTTTAGAAAAACCGTGAATCGTCAAATTAAGATCTTGGACTGCATCAGCATTTTCAGCATAGCGATAGGACAAATGAGACAGACTTAATTGCGATTCTTGTGACCAATCAGCTGGCCGCATCACTATTCTCTTTGGTGCCTGCATTTCTAAAAGTGCGGACAATTCATGGAGTGCATTCTTACCGTCTAAATTAGCATGATAATCCTCACCAAATTGGCGCAGCGGCAAAAAGAAATCTGGGGAAACGATCAAAACTGCCAGAGCTGGCGCCAAGGGCAGCTGCCGATTAATTAAAGCAATCCCTAACATGACCGCTTCAATCGCGATGGATAATGTTGTAAAAAAATCTAAGGCAAAAGAAGATGTGAACGCCACTTGTAGGACAGACATTGTTTTTTTGCGGTAGTCTTCGCTAGCTGTTTTAACACTTTGACTGTATTTTTGACTAACAGCCAGCATCTTCAATGTCTCCAGTCCGCGAACTGCGTCAAGAAAATGATTATTCAAAGCGGCAAAGTCAGCATATTGGGCATCAGCTTTTTTTTGAGCCGCCAAACCTAAAATTATCATGAAAAATACAATCAGAGGCAAAGAACAAAATAAAATCAGACCGCTCTGCCAATTCTGCCAAAAAACATAGATCAGAATCAGCCAGGGAATGGTCATCAAGTCTGTAAACCGTGCCAAAATCGTTTCCAGATAAATTCTGATTTGGTCGACCCGTTCATAGCTTAAAGTCAGCAAATTACCGCTGCCCAAATGATCAACGATTGCTGGTCCTTGAAGCAGAATTTTGGCATCGATTTGTTGTTTCAAATAATAGGCTGCTTTTGCCGCAAAACTGCTTAATTGTCGTGTTTGCAACCAGTCAAAGAATTGGCGCAGACAGAAAAAAATGAAAAAAAACAGCGTGGCAAAATACCAGGCTGAATTGATCTGCAAGCGCCAAGCGGCTGTCAGTGCCTGTGTTAAAAACGCTGCTTGTCCAACAATTGCCAGCCCCTTTAAGAGGGCATAAACGGTCGAATAGATCAGGCAGCGTTTAATCCCAGGCAGTTTCCAAAGATGCTCATCAATCATGTAAAAGCGGCCTAGTAGGTCTCGCTCCCATTTGCCAAATCTACCTTGGTCCGACGCTGAATCCAATAACTCCAAGCGAAATAAATCAGAACAATCGGCAGCAATACAAGCAGTACACCAGTCATGATGTCCAGCGTTAATGGCGACGCAGAAGCATTGTGGATTAAGAGGTCGTTTTTGCTTTGCGTTGCAATCATGACCCGAGGGAAAATGCCGTTAAATATAAAAGCCATAATCAAAATTAGACTTAAACCCGAGGCCAGAAAGGCATGCCCACTATGACCGAAACGCGCGCTAATATGACCCCAAACCGTCAGCAGCACAATCACAATTAGGATGACGCTACTGCTAATCGCATGGCGGGCAAAGAAATCAGTTTGAAAAATAGCGAGTAAGGCAAAAAGTACCAATACCGGGTAAACCAGCCAGTACAGCTTATCCGCCATATTCATCGCACGCGCATGCAGGTCGTTTTTCGTTTTCAAACTCAAATAATTCAGGCCATGGATAAAACACAAATATGTCACTGCTAAGCCGCCAACGACCGATAGCCAATTAACGACGACACCAAATCCAGCCCAGACGTTCCCTTGTGCATCCATCGGGACGCCTTGAATCATACTAGTCAGCATCATGCCCAGCAAAAAAGGTGCAAACAAGCAGCCGATAAAATTAGCCCAAAGCCAAGTCGACCGTTCAAATTTTGTCTGTGCATGAACGCCGAACTCAAAGGACACGCCTCGGAAAATCAATGCGATCAAGATCAAAAACAAGAGAATGTAATAACCTGAAAATAGGCTTGCATACCATAGTGGAAAAGAGGCAAACATAGCTCCGCCGGCTGTGATCAGCCAGACTTCGTTGCCATCCCAATGCGGCGCAACCGACCGTAAAACTTGTTGGCGTTCTTGGTCATCCACTGCGAAGAAGCGAGTTGCCATCCCGATCCCGAAATCAAAGCCTTCAAAAAAGATAAACCCCGCAAACAGGATGCCGATCACGACAAACCATAGAATTTGTAAAAATGTCATGAGTTAAAAGCCTCCTTATCAAGCGGATCCACTGGCTGCGCATAAGCGCTATCCTCATCTTCCTCTTTATCCGGCCCATCGATCAGCGTTTTCCTTGCGTAATAAAACATAAACGCACCAATAAATGAAAAGAGCAGGAAATAAACAATATTCGTAAAGAGCAAGGCTCCTACGGTGCTTGTTGGTGAAACGGCATCGGCAATTGTCTGCAGCCCATATACAACCCATGGATAACGGCCCATTTCCGTAATAATCCAACCGCAGCTGTTAACGACAAAGGGCACAAAAGTCATGATGCCCAAAACCCATAGCATCCATTTACTTTTTGACAACAAATCTTTTTTGGCACGGCTAAAGAAAAGTCCTAGCAAACTGATCAAAAAGACCAGCATGCCGCCTCCGGCCATGACACGAAAACTCCAGAAAAGTGTTTTCACTGGGACGTAGTAATCCATGTTTTTACCGAATTTTTTGTCATACTTAGCATGCAGCTCTCGGCTGACCGAATTCATACCGGTCACAGAACCCGTCAATTTGTGATACGACAGCAAAGAAAGCATGTATGGCACATCAATCGACGGGTTGACTGCTTTTTTCTTTGTATCAATCAAGGCAATAACCCGCCAAGGGGCGGGACTGCCAGTATCTTTGTAAACTGCTTCTGTGGCAGCAAACTTCATTGGTTGGTCTTTAATAATAAACTGCGTCTGCATATCACCCGTGGCAACGGCGAGTCCAGAAGAAATCAAACCGACCAGCAAAGCAATTCGAAGGGATTTTATATGAAAATCATGATTCTGTTTCCAAAGCAGGCCAAAGGCAGCCATGCCAGCGACCACCATTGCGCCAGTCGTGAAGGAGGCAAAAACAACATGTGGAAATTCCCGCCAAAGCTGTGGATTAGCCAGAACCGACCAAAAATTAACCAACCGAACATGGCCAGTCACACGATTAATCATAAAGCCGGTCGGATGCTGCATAAAACTATTGGCAGCCAAAATCCATAAAGCAGACAAAACAGAGCCGATCCAAGTCAGCCACATGAATAAGGCATGCAGGCCAGGTTTGAATTTATCCCAAGTAAACATCCATACACCCAGCATCGTCGACTCCAAAAAGAAAGCCAATAAGGCTTCAATCGCGAGTGGGGCGCCGAAAATATCGCCCATAAAACGAGAATAATTGGACCAGTTCATCCCAAACTGGAATTCCTGGATAATCCCTGTGACAACGCCAACAGCAAAACTCAAAAGAAAAATTTTGCTCCAAAACTTTGTCATTTTTAAATAGACGGGTTTCTTAGTGTGGACGTAAGCCGTCTCCATGATGGCAACAATTAACCCAAGACCCATCGAAAGCGGTACGTACAAAAAATGAAACAAGGTCGTCATCGCGAATTGAAAACGTGAGAGCGAGATAACATTCATGAGGACATAAGACATATGATTCGGCTTCCCTTCTCTTTATTTGCTCTCCAGCATCGTCTTAAAATGTGCTAATTCCAGTACCGAGCGATCATTGACAATGCGCTTCAAAGGTGCGACTTTTAGGCCCTTTAAGTGCCAATGGCCGGCCAATAGCAGTTCGGCAACACCGTTGAAGGGTCCCAAAGAGCAGACAGTACCGAGATTATTGAAGACAAAGGGCGTAGTCGGTTTTCCTTGCAGCTTGGCCACAATATTTTTAGCTGCAAGCGTCGCTTCTGCAATCGAGATCTGTCCAGTAGTCGGATAAAAACGGCCATCGGGACTTGGCACAGCTGAAACATCCCCGATCACAAACTCATTTGTATCATCAGGCAATGACAAATCAGTCGACACAGCCACACGATTGCGGTGCTGCTGGTAGCCAGAATCGGCGATGACGTGGCTGCCCTTGACACCGGTCGTCCAGATAATGGTGTTAGCAGTAAAACTCAGATCCTTGCTTAAGACACTATTGGCCGTAATCTCAGTAATTGGTGTGTTCGTATGAATTTCAACACCGTGTTTTTCCAAGTAATCAATCGCATATTTTGCAAGGTTGGGACGCAGCATAGGCAGAATCTTTGGTCCAGCCTCAACACAATAAATCTTGATTTTGTCCTTTGGCAAATCGTATTTTTTAATTAGTTCGGGCAGACGATAGACCAGTTCACCCAAATATTCAATTGAAGTAAAGCCTGCACCACAGACAATAATATGTAAATCGTTCTCATCCTGACTTTTGCTGTAGTTGGCAAGCGTCTTTTCAAGATGTTTCCTAGCCGCTAAAGCTGATGGCACATCGATCAAAGGCAAACCAAATTCGTCAGCCCCTTTAATGCCAAAAGTCTCCGATTCAAATCCCAAACAATTAACCAGGTAGTCATAGCTGATGGCTTGAGAATTTTTTAGCTGAACCTGCCGTTTTGAACGATTGATCTTCAGTACTTCGTCCTTAACAAAATGAACTTTTGGACTGATAACATCCATAATTTTAAAGGTAATATCATCAGGTTCTTTTGTACCGGCCGCAATTTCGTGCAATTGTGTTGATTCGTAGTGGTAATCATTTTTGTTTACCAAAACGATTTGGGCATCCGCCTTTAACCGTATCAGCTCTTTAACCGTACGTAATCCGGCATAGCCTGCACCCAAGACAACAATTTTTTTCATAAACTCGTCTCCATGATAAAATCCCAAGATTTTTGATTTGCAGGATTGACCTAAAAGCTGAGAAACCGCTCCAAATCAATTAAACCTTATAATCATTTCTATTTTAGTCCAATTTATCAAAAGCTAATTCACAATCTCACAAATTAGTCCAGCATGGCTAAGGCCTTGATGGAGCGAATCAGAATTTTCATGGCTGGCTCGTAGTTCGACAGATGAAAATATTCATTTTTTTGATGTGCAGTCGATGATTGTCCGATAAAACGCGTCCCATAGCAAACCCCTCGCGGCATCAGGCGGCCAAAAGAAGCACCAGCCGAAACATTTAGATGCGTCTCTTTGCCAGTCACCTCTTTGTAAATACGAAGCAGGCTCGTGACGACCGGATCTTGACTTGATAACAGATGCGGGGCCATACCGTCTCCTTCTGCTTTTGTAGTGATCCAAGGAAAACGGTCGGACACCAGACGGGCAGCCTCGTGTTCATGAAAGCCAACCGGATAACGCAAATTCAAGTTAATGGCCGCTTGATGACCGGCTTGCCAGTCGATGATACCGGCATTCAGAGTGGTCTTACCCATGTCTTTGGTTGTGACCCCGATACCCAGCTGTTCGCCAAAATAATCTTGATGCAGAACATGGCCGAGAAAATCCAGCCAGCGCGCCGCCGTCTTTTCAAACGAATATTGGCTAAGAAACAAAGCCAAATATGTTGCTGCGTTTTTACCCTCATCAGGCACAGAACCGTGTACCGAAAAACCGTTTAACACAAAATGACTGTTTGTTCCTTCTTGGGTCAAACTGCCAGTGATACCTTGATCAGCCAAGAATTTCTGAAAATCGATCTGCACTGTGGCCGCATCTAAATTAAGGACATCAGCAGTAGCAACGCCTGGAACGATATTAGATGCTTTACCAGCTTGAAAAGACAGTAATTGCGGTTCATTTTTGTCTGTCTGAATCGAGTCGCTATCAGACAAAAGATCCAAATGCGCTATGCCTTTTTCAGCATTCTCGACAATAAAATCACCATCTGGTGAAAAACCTAAATCCGGCCGGCCTTCAGCAGCAAAATAGCTGGCCATATCATCCCAGTCGTTTTCTTCGTCCGTGCCGATAATCAGACGCACTTTGTTTTTAAATTGACCAGCCTGATCCTTTAAGGCTTTTAAGGCATAATAAACCAGCATATCCGAGCCCTTCATATCATCAGCGCCACGGGCATAAAGACGACTACCGACAATTTTCGGCACAAAAGGATCGCTATCCCATAATTCGCGGTCAACAGGGACAACGTCCACGTGAATTAAAATTCCGACGGTTTGCTTGGCATCCTTTGGCCCGATTTCGATATAACCAGCTTTGTTTGCCACATTGCCGGTGCGATCAAAACCATCTCTTTTAGCAAATGTGAGCATCTTATCTAGTGCGGCTTTCGGGCCGGGGCCAAAAGGATGCGCTTGATCGGCGTGCTGATCATCACGAATCGAATTAATAGCTAATAGTTCCTTTAAATCTGTCAGCCAAGCATCATGATTTTCTTCAATAAAAGCCATTTCAGACATTGTCAACCTCCACCTCTCTGATAAATGCGCCTAAATGCTTAAAAAATTCTGCTGGATGATCTTGCGCATGCGAATGACCACCGTCTTTTGTCACTGCCAGACGACCATGCTTGAGATGTGCCAGCGATTTCTTTACCGAAGCAATCGGCATTGTATCGTATTCGCCGAAAGTCAATAAGACGGGCAAATTAATCTCGTCCAAGCGCTGAGAAACATCCCAACCCTTCATTGAACCTGTCACGACAAATTCATTATTACCTTGAAAGTGATTGTAAACAGGTTCAGCCATCATCGCCATCCCCTGATCCGGATTATAGTTCGGATCACGGTTCAAATAGGCTTTATACAGCGCCACCAAATCCTTGTGATAACGCTGATCGGCAAAATCACCGGATTTTTCGATGCTCTGCATGTAAGCTACTTCTTGTTCACCAAACATGTCCAAACGTTCCTGATTAATCTGGTCGACATAATCGGCAATGTTATCCGTCATGGAAAACACAATCCCAGCCTTTAAATGTTTGGCAAAATCCGGACGCAGCATGTACTCGTAAGTCAGCATCCCGCCCCAAGAATGACCAATCAGATAAAAATTATCTAGGCCGAAAAGTGCCCTGACTTCATCAACTTCCTGAACATACCGGTCTAGTGTCAAATATTTATCAACTTCTGTCTGCTTGGAAAAATCTGGTGATTCGCTGTGAAAGGATCCTAATTGTTCATAAGCATAGATTTCAGCATCCAAACCGCCAAATTCCTGCAGCTGGTCAGCCCAGGGAATGAACTCGTTGGCATCATCGCCAGGCCCGCCGTGCAGCGCGAGAATCTTTATTTTTGCATCAGGATTGCCAAAACGGGCACCCCAGAGATCAAAACCGTTTTTCAAATGAAGAATCTGTGTTCGATGTTTCATGAGTTATATTGTGTCGGGATCGTTAATTTGTCCCTTTTTTCCTTTTTTAAGAGTGTGATTAATTCTTCCAAACTGAGATTTAATGCCTGCATATATCGAGCATTTTCAATCCCTACAAAACGAAAGTGCCAAGATTTATATGCGACACCGGTCTGAGCTTCTTTGTCCTTTGGAAAGCGAAGAATAAAGCCATACTTGCTGCAATTAGCGATCAGCCACTGCTGCGAGGATAGCTGGTCAGATGCTGCCGATAGGCCGCCCATTTCATCGAGAAAGCTTTTATCGATCAAATCGACTGCCAATCCCGTGTGGTGTTCAGAAGCACCAGGCTCGGGCATTGTTTGCAAAAGCTCGGATGCTGCCTCGATGCTTGTTAATCCTTGTTTTTTCAAAAGTCTGATTTGTCGATCATACCGCTGTTTTTGCTGGGCAATAGATTTGTAGCCGCAGACCAGTGTGATTTTAAACATATGCCGTTCTGCATCACTAATCAAATGCATCAGATTGTCTAAAATGCCCTTGTCAAAAGATTGTCGGCCGATTTTAAAACGATCAAAAACCAGCTCAGACCGCAATTGATGTTGGCGATTCACAAGTCTCAAAAAGGGATTATTTAAATAAGCTTCCTGCGGAAGATCAATTTTAATTTTTGGCATACAAATATTCTTTCACTGTAAATTACTTTTAACTTGAGTATACGCCGCAGCTATTTTAATGATGCCCAGACTAAAGAACCCAGTTCGGAAAACAGATTAATAATGCTAAGGCGGCTCTGCTGCTGGGAATCATACTGGGTCATTAAAATCATTGTGGCTGTCTGATTGCCCTTTTCAAACAAAATCGCATCGTGGTCAATGCCGTCATCCTCACCACTTTTATTGTAAAACTTGGCTCGCTGGTCACTGGATTCAGCAAAAGATATTTCAAATTTATCCAAAGACTGCTGATTTAAAAGTGCACGCTTGGTCAAAGGATAATGCATCAATGCGGTCAAAGCGGTGGCCAGATCATAGACGTTTGTCAAATTATCTTCGGAATTTTTAAAATCCATAAATTTTCTCGCTAGAATGGTTTTCGGATAACGACTGCTAATCCAATCGCGCAATGGCGCGAGACCGGCAAATTCGATTAAAGTATTGGCTGCGCGATTATCCGACAGGCTTAGCATCATCGTGATTAAATCCGCTAGTGAAAAATTATCTGCCTGCAAAATTGACGTAATGCCTGCACCAAAAATCAGTGAATCTAATTTAGTTGTCTGTTCGGTCAACTCCTGCTCAGAATAATGTGTCATGTAAAAATCTGCAATCATGAGTTTGATCAGGCTTGCACTAGGCAGGGTACGGTTAGCGTGATAAGTAAATTGTTTATCTTCAAATGCCAAATAAAAAGAAAAATTGGTCGTCGGGCTGACGCCTTCCAAAATATCTTCAATTTCCTGGCTGATTTGCGAAAAGTTCATTGCCATGGCAACTCCTTTAAAGCATCATTTGCCACAAATTGCTCATTAAAACGATAACCATTGGCTTCATCTGTCAGCCAGCCTTTAAAAATCTCCGTCTGAAACATCAGAGCGGAATCCAAATCAATAAAACGGACATTGGCATAGGACGACGCCATAGCCGCAGCAAAAGCAATGCCGATATTTGATTCAATCATGCAGCCGACCATGATCGGCAGGTCCAGCGATTCAGAATAATCCAGCAGTGCCTTGGCTTGAGAAATACCTGCGGTTTTTTCCAATTTAACGTTATAACCAGTGAAATCAATCCCAGGACGTAATTTACGGGCATCATTAAAATCATGAATCGACTCATCTAAAATAATTGGAAAATGACTGCTGCTGGTTAGATCAGCATAGCCATCTTCATAGCCGACCGGCAAAGGTTGTTCTATACAAGCAATTGGTAAGTTAGCCGCAGCAGCCAATTGATCAAATTGACGCGATTTAGCGATATTCCAAGCTTGATTGGCATCAATTCTAAAAACAACTTTGGGGAATTCCTTGGCCAGCTGCTGGAGCTTTGCAACTTCTTCTTGAATCTGACTGTCGCCCAATTTGATTTTCAAAGTCGAAAAACCCGCTCTGATCAATTTTTCTGCTTGAGCTGCCATGCTGCTTTCATCATTAATACTTAATGTGTAGTCTGTTGTAATATGCGTTTTCGGACTGCCAAAAAAATGCTGCAGACTCGTCTGCCGGTCTTTAATAATCAGGTCCAAAGCCGCCTGACTAACTGCGTTTTTAGCAGCTGTATTGCCTATTAGCAGCTTGCTGACGAAATCATCAAATTTGCCGATATTTTCAAAATCATGCTGCACAATTGCTGGGAAAATAACTTGCGTTAAGACACCAAAAATACTGGCATTGCTGTCACCTGTCACGCGTAAGGAAGGAATCGCCTCCCCATAACCCTCGTGGTTCTGGTCTGATTTTAATCGGACAATCCAGCCGTTAGCTTTGTTCTGGGCATGCAGAGCAGTTTTGAAAACGGTTTTTAACGGTACTTCATAATGAGCAAGTTTGCATTCAATGATCTTCATGTAATCTAGGGTACTAAAAAACCAGCCTGATGGCTGGTTTTATTAATCAATATTCCAATAAAGCGATGAACGGGATGTTTTCTGTTTCCATGATTTTTTCGCGGCCGTGCAGATCTTCGAGTTCAATAAAGAATCCGCAACCGACAACGATGCCGCCTAATTGTCTAATGAGGTCAATCGTAGCTGTAATCGTACCACCAGTCGCCAAGAGATCATCGACAACGAAAACTCTCTGTCCCGGTTTGATTGCGTCAACATGCATCTGCAGCTCGCTGTGGCCATATTCCAATCCGTAACTGGAACTAACTGCTTTGCGCGGCAGTTTGCCATATTTTCTAGCCGGTACAAAGCCAATGCCCATCTCGTAGGCCATCGGAGATCCAATCACGAATCCTCGTGCTTCTGGACCAGAAATAATATCCGGTTTTAAGGGGCTGGCGAAATTAATCAGCTGATCAATTGCTTGCTTGTAGGCAGGACCGTTACCGATTAGTGGATTGATGTCGCGAAACATTATCCCCTTTTTCGGAAAATCCGGTGTGGTCGCAATATAATCATGTAAATCAATATCCATTTTCAGCTCGCTTTCGATATGTGTCAGACTCAGATAATTCAGCATGCCTTGCTTTTGGATTAACAAAAACAACGCCATTAACAATTTTAACAAATCCTAATTCCAAAAAAACTTTTTGATAGAAATCATTTGGTGAATAAGTCACATTTCTTGTTGAAAAATAGCTATAAATGCGAGCGAAAACGCTTCGATCTGGAACCGCCTCTTCACTACGAATATCATTGGCGATAATCTGCAGTGTCTGATGGTTGCGCCATTCATTGACCGAAAGTGTCCCCACAATGGCAATTGCTTCGCCAATTTGTAATTTGCCAATCAGATCCGGGCGGTTGAAAAATAATATCTCACCCTGAAAATCACTCACAGTCAGCTTGAAATGCTTTTTGTCAGCACCAAGAATTTGGATATTCTGCAGGTGAAGATGCTGAAATTCAAAAACAGGTTCTGGATTTTCCTGGCCAAAAGGCGCTAATTTCTCGAGGCGCTGATAGGCGGCTAGCGAAACCTGCTTGGCATCAATATCTGCATCAAGCAGGATTTTATCTTTCGGAAAATCAAAGCTGGTGTCATTTAAAATATGATCCAATCTGGGTAAATCAACTGCTGGCAAACTGAGGCCCGCTGCTTGTTTGTGCCCACCAAAAGACAGATATAAACTCTTGCCTTTTTCCAGTAATGTATAAAGATCAAAATCACCGCAGCTCCGGCCGGATCCCTTGGCAACGCCATCTTTAATTGAGAAAACGAGTGCCGGACGGTTGAATTGTTGGGCTAAACGGCCCGCAACAATGCCAATGACCCCTTCGTGCCAATTCTCACCAGCAGCAACGATCACATCGGAACGGTCCATATGTACTTGTTTTGCAGCGGCCTCATAAACTTTATCGGACTCAGTCCGTCTTTTCTGATTACAGCGTTCAACTTCTTTGGTCAGTTTTGCAATCATAGTTGGATCCTGGCTTGTTAACAACTCAACACCCATAGAGGCATCAGCCATGCGTCCGAATGAGTTCAGCCGCGGCGCAATTTTAAAAGCAATATCCTGAGCAGATAAATGTTTAATGGGCAAGGCCGCCTTTTTCATGATGCTTTGCAGTCCTGGATTGCTGCCGGATTTCAGCAAGGCAATCCCTTTTTTGATCATGGCACGATTTTCACCTAATAAGGGCATCACATCAGCAATCTCTCCAATTGTTGTCAGTGGCAGATACTTCTCCGCCTTCTCCGGCCCAATCAAATAGCTGGCGATCTTGTATGCAAGGCCAGCAGCTGAAAGTCCTTTGAAAGGATAATCGGGAGACAGGTCAGGATGAATAATCACTTTTGCATTCGGCAGCTGATCGGGAATCTGATGGTGATCAGCAATCAAGACATCGACACCTTGCGAATTAGCCAGATCAACAGCTTGGTTGCCGCTGATACCATTATCAATTGCAAAAATAACTTGAGCCCCTTCGTCAATCAAACGCTGATAAACAAGCGGATTAGGGCCATAGCCATCTTTGAATCGATTTGGGACATAGTAATCAGTTTTGGCACCTAAGGATTTCAGCAAATCATATAAAATGGCCGTACTTGTCATACCGTCCGCGTCATAATCGCCATAAATGACAATCTGTTCGTGACGGCTGATGGCCAAATCCAACCGTGTCTTCAGCTGCTCGATTTGTGCCAATCGGCTAGGCGCAATCAAATCGTCTGCGTCTGCAGCCAAAAAATCATGAATATCACTGAGCGTAGAAAAACGGCTGGCCAAAATCCGGCTGGTCACTTGATCGAATGAAAAATGCGTCATCACCGCATTTTCAAACTCGTTGTCGACTGTTTTTTTGACCCAAGGATATTGATTATCAAGCATGAGCTTTAACCAATTTCTCCGTGACAGGGACCTTAGCAGGAATCGGAAAGACAGCTAAGTCGTGAGCAAGATCTGTGTTCTTAAAAACAGCTCTGGCCTCATCCAATAAATTATCAGCGGCTCTGCCCAAGTAGCGTGCCGAAATATGCGTCAAAATTAAATGTTTAGCCTGAGCTTTTTTCGCATTTTCAGCCGCTTGGACACAAGTGGAATGGCCGTGTTTTTTGGCCATGGCTGTGTTTTGTCCATCATAGGTCGATTCATGAACCAGCAGGTCGGCGTTTTTGGCAGCTTCAATGATTGCTGGGTTGGATTTAGTATCCATAACAATTGTCACAATCCTGCCAGGCCGATCAGGCCCGATGAAATCAGCACTTTTCAACACGCGACCGTCGGGCAGGCTAATATCCTGGCCAGCTTTAATTTGTCCAAACAAGGGACCGGATTTTAAGCCAAGGTTTAATAGCTTAGCCACCTGAAGTTCGCCGACCGCGTCAGCTTCAACAATCCGATAGGCATAATCTTCAATGCCGTGGTTCATCGCAAAAGCCGTTACTGAAAATTGTTTATCTTGAAAAACAACGCCTGGATGCACCTCGACAAAATCCACGCGGTACTGCAGACGGACTTGTGCTGCTTTCAGTGCAGAAAAAACGTATTGCCGCAAACCAGTTGGCCCATAAATGGTCAAATCACTGGGACGGCCCTGATCAATTGCTTCGGATCCTTGAAAATTTCGCGAAGTCAAAAAACCCGGCAGACCAAAAATATGGTCGCCATGCATATGACTGATAAAAATCTTCGTGATCTTGCGCGCTCTTGTATTTGATTTTAATAATTGATGCTGCGTGGCTTCACCGACATCAAACAGCCAAACTTCATTTCTCTCGTCTAAAAGACGCAGCGCAATTGACGTGACGTTTCGTTGTTTACTCGGTTGTCCGGCACCTGTTCCTAAAAATTCTATTTCCATATCTTAATTACTCATCAAACTCAAAAGAAAAATCCGCACCGTCAATGTAAACCATATCGCCGTCTTTAGCACCACTTTGCCGCAAGCGCTCATCAACACCAAAGTTGCGCAGTTGGCGCGCAAACCTGCGCAGCGATTCATCGGTGGTCTTATTGGTCATCTTAGCCAGCTTGCTAATGCGATCGCTCACAATCACCCAATCATCGCCATCCTGCTCGATTTGAAAATCAAATGCCTTGTCATCTTTGAATTCATAAAGCTTTTCGCCACTTTGATTCTCGGCATCCTGATTGGTTTTTGCAATTGTCTTAGGTGTCCGATCCAAAAGATCCGCGACCTTCAACAATAACTGGCGCGTTCCCTTCTGCATCGCAGAGGAAATTTCTTCGACAGGCTGATCAATATCATGTGCAGCTAAATCTGCCTTGAACTGCTGCAGATTAGCCTGTGAACTCGGCAGGTCCATTTTTGTCGCCACGATGATCATCGGGCGCTGTAAAAGAGCCGGGTCGTAAGTCACCAGCTCATGATTAATCTGCTGGTAAGCTTCAAAGGGCGAGATACCCAAACCGGATTCTTCACTCATATCAATCATATGCAGCAAGACACGCGTGCGCTCAACATGCCGCAAGAACTCAAAGCCGAGACCAACACCTTTGGAGGCACCTTCGATTAACCCTGGTAAATCAGCAATTGTAAAATCTCGGCCGTCAGGTAATTGCACCATCCCCAGATTGGGATCAATCGTTGTAAAATGGTAGGCCGCGATTTTGGGCTTGGCTGAAGTAACGACGGACAAAAAAGTTGACTTGCCAGCGGATGGGAAACCAACCAGGCCAACATCTGCCAGAACTCTTAATTCCAGCTTAACCTTCAAAACCTGTCCGGGTTCGCCGTTCTCAGCTATTTCCGGCGCTGGATTGGACGGTGTGGCAAAACGCATATTACCGCGTCCGCCGCGTCCGCCTTTGGCTACCATAAAAGTCTGCCCGTTTTCTGTCATATCGGCCAGCTGCTGATTATTTTCTGCATCCGAAACAATTGTTCCAGTCGGTACCTTGATATACAAGTCATCAGAGGATGCGCCGGTCATGCCTTTCGTGCCGCCTTTTTCACCGTGTTTAGCACGAAAATGCCGGTTATATCGAAAGTCCATCAAAGTCCTTAAACCTTCATCGGCAATAAAATAGACATCACCGCCTTTACCGCCATCACCACCAAAAGGGCCGCCCAATGGAACGAATTTTTCATGACGAAAAGAGATGATTCCATCACCGCCGCTGCCGGCTTTTATTTCAATTGTTGCTTGATCTACGAATGCCATCTAATCTATTATACAGGTCTATTCTTTTTCAAATTTTCGCTTTGCCTTGACAAAGACTTTTTTATTCTCAGATCGTACCATAGCGGTCACAGAAACTTTGACCAAAGCTGCCGTCTTAGCGCCAATTCCCAGCGACTGCAATTCTTCTAGCGAGGCATCAGCGATCTTAGGCAGGGATCCGAAACGGCGCATTAGTTTAATCCGCGACTTCGGGCCGATACCGGCAATCTCATCTAAGCGTGAAGACAGATTCGTCTTTGTCCGCAACTGCCGATGAAAAGTGATCACAAAACGATGCACTTCATCTTGGATACGCTGCAGCAGATAAAAGCCTTGCGAATGCGGGTCCAAAAAAAGATGCTCTCCTTGTGAATTCAGTAAATCAGCCGTTTGATGCTTATCGTTTTTAACCATAGCCGCAACAGGAATCTTAATATTCAGCTCTCTAAGTGCGCGTTCAGCCGCATGCAGCTGGATCTCGCCGCCGTCCATGAGAATCAAATCCGGGTACATCTGCCCCTCATCACGCAAACGCGTATAACGGCGCGTAATCACTTCAAGAGTCGCCTGAGCTTCGTCCTGCCCAGTCGGGGCCTGCAGCTTGTAGCGGCGATAAAGGTTTTTGTTGGGCAGGCCGTCTTCGAAAACAACTAAGGCCGAAACGTAATTAGTCCCTTGCGTACTGGAATGGTCGAAAGATTCAAAGCGATGGCCTTGCGGCAGTTTCAACGCATCTGTGATTTCTTTCATCGCACCCGTGGTTTTCTGCTCATTTAATTCCATCAGACGGAATTTGTCTTCCAAAGTGATACGGGCATTTTTTTCGGCCAAAGCCAGCAGATCGCGCTTCTCCCCCCGGGCTGGGACACGAGCCGGCACTTCCATCGTCTCTGTCAAAAGCTGCGTGTCAACACCCTTAGGAACAAGAATTTCTTTAGGTTTTTGCGCATTTCTCTGGCCGTAAAACTGCTGAATATAGGATTCCAATTCTTCTGTCGCCGAATCAACCATCGCAAAAGTCTCTTTTTGTTGGCGGAGCAGACGTCCCTGGCGTAGGAAAAATGTTTCAATCGTCATCCAGCCTTTATCCATATAGAAGTTAAACAGGTCGCGCGGCGTGTGATCGTTTTGCAGTACCCGTTGATTCTCGACCGTCTGGTCAATGAACTTCAAACGGTCGCGCAAATCAGCCGCCAGCTCATATTCCATGCGGTCTGAAGCACCCTTCATTTTCTTTTGAATGTCATGAATAGCTTTTTTTGTATCGCCATTCAGAAAACGTGTAATGGCAGACACATTCTTGGCATATTCTTCTTCGGGAACCTCACGAAAACAAGCACCCAGGCACTGTCCCATCGAATAATAGAGGCAAGGCCGGCCTTGAAAACCATTGCAGCGGCGGAGCGGATATGTGGACTCCAGAAAATGCAGTGTTTCAGAGGCCGCATAGACGTTAGGATAGGGACCGAAATAAGTTCCATGATCATGTTTTAACGTATTGGCTAAAATCAGGCGCGGGTCTCGTTCGTTTGTAATTTCGATATAGGGATAAGAGCCAGAAAACTTCAAACGAATATTAAAATAAGGCCGATAGCGCTTGATCAGCGTATTTTCCAACAAAAAAGCTTCTTTATCGGAATTGGTCACAATAAATTCAAAGTCATGAATGTTGGCAACCAATTCAGCCGTTTTGCCTGTGTGCTCGGATTTGAAATAAGACCTGACACGATTCTTCAGATTTTTGGCCTTGCCGACATAGATAATTTTGTCATTCCTATCCTTCATTTGATAGGAACCCGGCTGATCGGGAAGCAGTCTTAATTTTTGTTCGATTAACTCGGAAGCCACGATAAAATTATAAACAAATCTAAGTTAGAATGAATTTAATGTTAAATGAGTTAAAAAACAAACGTAATTACCGCCTCACCTTTGGCCTGATTTTTACCTATCTGGTGCTCTGCGTTGTTGCCTTCTTTTTTGCGGATTATATTCCGCTTGTGCGTGCATATCTATGGAATATTTTCCTCGCTTTGCTGCCACTGGTTTTCGCACTGATCATTGATTTTCTCCATGACCACAAAGCACCCTTTTTCATCACCTTGATTGTTGGGCTGGCCTGGCTGTTCGTTTTTCCAAATTCACCCTATATGATCACAGATCTGGCTCATTTAAATCTCTACCGCGTCTCTTATGGCTTGAATATCTCCACTTTTCATTCGGCCTGGTTTGGTGTTTTATTTGCCACTTTTTCAATCATTACGGGCGTATTGATGGGGATGCTATCTCTTTATATTGTCGATGAAATTATCAGAAAACGGTTTAATACACCGTTGGCCTGGCTGTTTTCAGTGATTGTCAGCGGATTAGCTGGTTTTGGCATCTTTTTAGGCCGTTTTCCAAGATTTAATTCTTGGGATATTCTCAGAAGGCCGCGCTTTTTATTATCCAATATTCTCAGACAGCTCAACGAGCATACTTTAGGTTTTGTCATCTTGTTTGCCACAATGACATTAGCTTTGTACTGGCTGTTTTACTTAATTTTCAATGATGGGCGCAAAACAGATAAAATTTAATTAACGAGGTTGCCATGGCTAAAATTCAAAAACTAGAAAATGATCAATATAAAGAGTTAGAGAAATACTTTGTCATGCCTGAAGATAATGAACAGGCTGAGTTACGCAAGAAAGCATTGGGCCAAAAAGACCGTGTCAAGAAAACACGCCGCGTGGACGACAAAGAGAAAAAATAAATCAAAAAGAATTTTCAAGTTTCTCTAAAAGCTGCTCGAGCAGCGAGCGGTCGTTTTGATTCCAATTCTCAAAAGCCGCGGCATCCAGACGTGCCAATTCAGCAGCAATTTTCTTCACATCGTCCAAGCCCCGTTCAGTAACGGAGTAAATCAACTGGCGCTTGTCCCGTCCGGTCGCAATTTTATCTAAAAGGTCTTTATTGACAGCCGATTTAAGCTGTCGGCTCAAAGTTGAGGTATCAAGGCTGGTTGCCTGCGAAATTTTTTCCTGCGTATCCAGCCCAGACTCAATCAGCAATAGCAGACGGTGTTCTGCAATTGTCAAGCCAAAAGATTTCATCAATTTGACGAGTTTTTCTGTATATAGCGCATCCGCATTTCTTAAACTTTCCAAAGCTGTCTTCATAATTAGTCTTTGTATACTGCAACAAATTATAAACACTGATTTTGTACTATACAAGCGAACATAAAATCAATTTAAGAAAATCTTTGGACTTTGTTTTAGACTAGGTTTATGGCTTTTGATGGACTTTTTCTGCACGCGATGACAAAAGAATTGAATAAAGAATTGGCTGGCGGGCGGATTTCCAAGATCGCCTTCCCTTTCCCTTACGAAATTATCTTGACAGTCCGTTCTTTTGGCAAGAACCAAAAGCTGCTGCTTTCTGCACATCCCGTCATGGCGCGTGCTCAAATTACGCAGGTTGATTTTGAAAACCCGATTACTGCGCCGAACTTCGTCATGGTCTTAAGGCGTTACTTGCAAGGCGGCAAAATTATTCAATTCAAACAGGTAGAAAACGACCGTATCTTGGAGATTTTAGTTGCAAACGCTAATGAAATCGGCGACGCTGCTTCTTATCGGATTGTGCTGGAAATCATGGGCAGGCATTCGAACATTTTCTTGTTGGATGCCGAGAATAAAATTGTCGAATTAATCAAGCATGTACCGGCTTCTGAAAACCGTGTCCGTGTTTTAATGCCCGGTGCTCAATACGAGCGGCCGCCCAAGCAGGATCTGATTGATCCTTTTAAATCAAGCGAGTTTACTTCCAGCGACCCCAAAGTTCTTTTCCAGCATTACCAAGGCATGTCGGCTTTGTCAGCACAAGAAGCGGCGCAGGCGGCCTATCTGCCCGACTGGTTCAAAAAATTTGATCAGGCTGAGCCAACGATGACAAAAAATGGCAGTAAAAGCGAATTTACCGTTTTCCCATACCAGACACTGACCGGGGAGAAGAAACAGTTTTCACTCCTGTCAGATCTCTTGGATAATTTTTATGCTGAATCAGCCAACGAATCCCGCGTGCATGCATTATCGTCTCAAATTGACCAGGTTGTTAAAAACGAACTGCATAAAAACCGCCGTAAGCTCACAAGGCTGAATGGTGATCTGATGAAAACAGATCAAGCCGAAGATGACCGGATTAATGGCGAACTTTTAACCGCCTTCCAACAGCAGGTCACACATGGTGCAAACACCGTCACGCTGAAAAACTATTATAACGGCCAAGACAGAAAAATCCAGCTGGATCCAAAAATTTCTGCTAATGCCAATGCCCAAAAATACTTTACTAAATATCAAAAACTGAAAAAATCAGTTAAACATCTCAATGAGCAAATCACTCTAACTTCGGCCGACCTGAATTATTTTGAAACGATTGACGAACAGCTCAAAGACGCCTCTCCCAAAGATCTTGACCAGATTAAACTTGAATTAGTCAACCAAGGCGTTCTCAAAGACAAAAAAGCAAACAAGAATCCAGCCAAGAAAAGAAACAATGCCGCCAAACCGGATCAGTTCCTTTCCGGTGACCAAACAGCAATCGAAGTTGGTAAAAACAATTTCCAAAATGACGAACTTAGTCTAAGACGTGCAAGAAAAGACGAAATCTGGCTTCATGTTCAAAAAATACCCGGTTCTCATGTGATTATTCATTCTAGCCAGCCGAGTGAGCAAACTCTAGTCGAGGCCGCTGAATTGGCCGCCTATTTCAGCAAAGCCAAGCACTCCGCCAATGTGCCAGTCGATTATCTGCCAGCTGGAAAATTGCATAAACCCAATGGTGCAAAACCAGGATTTGTGATTTTTGAAGGCCAGCAAACGATTTATGTTACACCAGACGCAGAATTAGTAGAAAAATTAAAAGTTTAAAAAACGTTAATTCCATTGTCCTGCAATTGAATTAACGTTTTTTAATGCGACATATTTCTCAATTTTGTCAGCATATTTTGAAACTCTTCAGGTAAAGTTGCCGTGAATACAAGCTCTTTTCCTGTGTGTGGTTGCGTTAAAGCCAGGCTTGCTGCATGCAGGAATTGGCCCTTTCCTGGCAATGTTTTTTTTGGGCCGTATAGCGGGTCTGCCGCGACTGGATGGCCGATAAAAGCCATGTGTACTCTAATTTGATGGGTGCGGCCAGTCTCTAAGACGGCCTGAATCAAAGCGAAGTTGTCAAACTGTTCCAATACCGTAAAATGTGTAACCGCTTCTCGCCCGCCGGCAACAACGGCTTGTTTTTGACGGTTCTTAGGATCACGGCCAATCGGTGCATTAATTGTGCCGCTTTTTTCGGAAAAGCGGCCATGTACAATCGCGAGATATTTTCGTCCTGTTTTATGTAATTTTAATTGTGCGGATAATTTTTCGTGGGCAAAATTATTTTTTGCAACCATTAAAAGGCCGCTTGTATCTTTATCAATACGGTGCACGATCCCGGGACGAAATTCGCCGTTGATTGTTGACAGAGGTGCGTGAGCCAAAAGTGCATTAACCAAGGTGTGGTCAGCGTGTCCAGCACTTGGGTGCACAACCATCCCGGATGGTTTGTTGACAACCAGCAGATCATCATCCTCATAAACAATATCAAGCGGTATGTTTTCAGCCGTTAAAGATAAGGGCTTGCTTTGGGGAAACGTGACCTGAATCTTGTCGTCAGGGTTTACTTGATACTTAGAAGCGCGGCTTTCCCCGTTTACTGTGACGTAACTTTCTTTAATTAGCTGATCAATCCGGCTGCGGGAAGCATCGGCAATTTTCTCGGAAAGGACTTTGTCCAAGCGACCCTTCTCATTTTTAATTGTGACTGTCAGTGTTTTGATGGTTTTGCTGCTCGATTTTCTGGAAATAATTGATCGCTTTTTTGCTGGTCCAAATTCGGTAATGCTGATCTTCAAAATTGAATTCAACTAGTCTTTTCTTTAAGTCCAGCCGCGTGATCACCAAATTCTTAATATCAATCTCTAAATCATTACCGACAAAAATGCTTTGAAACAAAATATGGTCATCATCGATCAATAATCGTAAGCGTAGAAAATAGAAGAGCAGAGTCAGCACAAGTACTGCCCAAACAACAAAAGCCGTGAATGCCAGACGTGAAAATTCCAGCTGGACAATCAGAGTGATGAAAACAAAGATACCCAGCCAAATGAGACTCATCTGGCCTTTAAAATTTAAATCCTGGTAAAAAGTAATTAGACGCTTCTTTTTCATTGTGTTCATTATAAAACAAACGCTTAGCGAATTTTTTTGCCCCAAAACTGGTAGAGGTCTGTCCGAATTGGGCCGTTATATAATTTACGTTTTTTAGTTGCGCGCTGACCATAAAAATGTTCAAAATCTTCATCGCTAGTGAGGATATATTTGCTCCAAGTCGGCATATTATTATAAATCTCACCCATCTGCCCATAAAGCAACCGTGCATCTTCCAACTCGCCTAAACGCTGGCCATAGGGCGGGTTAGCAACGATAATGCCGTTCAATTTATCAGTGGACCAATCCTTGACGGCTAGCTGCTTAAAGGTGATGTCGTTATAAAGGCCAGCCTTTCTCGCGTTTTCCTTGGAAATACGGATCATGTTGCCGTCAATATCGTATCCGCTGATATCTAGTTCTTGATCATAGTGAGCAAGGCTGTCAGCTTCATCACGCACATCGTCGCTGATTTTTTTGTCAAACCAGCCCCAATCTTCAATTTGGAAACGGCGATTCATGCCCGGAGCGATATTTTTACCAATCAAGGCTGCTTCGATTGGAATTGTCCCTGAACCGCAAACTGGGTCAACAAAAGGATTGTCGATAAACCAATTAGTAAGCAGTATCAAAGCTGCGGCAAAATTTTCCTTTAACGGTGCACCACCATGTTCAGTCCGGTAGCCGCGTTTAAACAAAGATTCACCGCTGGTATCAATCATAATCCGGACATTATTTTTATCGATTCGAATATCAATACCAACATACTGACCTGTTTCCGGCAAGTCGTCATGTCCCGTCTGAGCTCTTAAAGCTTCAACAATTGCCTTTTTCGTGATTCGCTGAATGTCCGGCACACTAAAAAGCTGTGAATCATGGCTGTGTGCTTCAGCGACCGGAAATTCATCATCCCAATTGATAAATTCGCTCCAAGGCAGAGCCTTAACTGATTCAAATAAGTCGTCAAAACGCAAAGTATGAAATTCGCCGACTAAAATTTTGACACGATCGGCCGTTCGCAGCCAAAGATTTGTTTTTAAAATATCCCGCTGCGTGCCGGAAAAACGAACAAATCCGTTTTCCGTCCTAGTTGCATAGCCTAAATTTTTCAGTTCTTTAGCAGCCAGAGATTCAATCCCTTGTCCGCAAGTCGCGATTAAATTAAAATTATCCATCGCCTTATTCTACTCGATCAGGGCAACAGTTAAAAATAGACTCTTATTTTTTGTTAAAGGGTCTCGGATGTTGTCAGCAGAATTCAAAAAAATATATTCAAAGATTACAATTTAGGTATCAGCTTTTTGGGGGTTTACAGCTTGGCAAATAAAAAAATTGTGATTGTTGGCACGGGTTTTGCGGCAGTGTATGCTGCCAAAAAATTAGCAAGGCATTTTAAAAAACATTCAGGCATCGATCTGATCATCATCAGTCAATCCTCTGATCTGGCCTCTTTTGCGACCTTACGCGGTATTGCCACCGATCGCCTCTTGGTCGGTAAAAGCGGTTACGATCTGCAAAACATTTTTCATGCCGGTAAGAATGTGCAAATCGTCACGGACCAGCTTTTGTCTGTCGACTTTGCCAACAAGAAAATTATCACCAGCAACGGCCCCCTTAGTTACGACTTTTTGATTTTATCAGCTGATGACGCGTCAGAAAAAGAGCCGGTACCGGGAATTAGCCAGGCCGCTTTTCGCCTGACAAACACTGACCAGGCTCTCAGTCTGAGAAACAATGTACAGACAAGCATTCATTTGGGTGCTGTTGCCACTGACCTGGAAAAACGCCGTTCGCTGCTGTCTATTTCTGTGATCGGAGCCGGTTACGAGGGTTTGCAGATCATGGCTGATTTAATCAATTGGCGAGACAGACTGGCTTTAGAAAATAAAATCGATCCTACTGAAATTCAGCTGTCATTAATCGATAAACAAAAAGATCCGCTTGATCGTTTTCCGGAAAAACTGAATCAAAAAATCAACACCTATCTGAAGGATAACCAGGTCAGGCTTTTATCAAACGCTGAAATCGTCTCAGCCGGCCCGGGTTATGTTGATTTATTCGATGGCAAAAAGCTGTTTGCCTCAACTGTCATTTGGTCCGCCGATGATCCGAATAATTGGCTGAATGGCATTTTTGGCTCGCAATCGAGCAATGCCGGCCATGTCTCAATCAAGCCCACAGGCCAATCCTTAGCTGACCCTGCTATCTATGTCGTCGGCAGTCATGCCAGCATTAATGACCAAGGCGACAATCAAGAACCATTGTCGCTGGCTGGCGACGAAATCGCTATCCAGCAATCTGTTAAAACAGTCGCGAAAAACGTCGCATCAGCGATCAAGCATAAAGACAAGCTTCGGCTAATGAAAGATAAACCGGTTCAGCAAACACTGTCTTTAAAAAAGAAGCTGACTATCGCGACAACAAAAAGCGGCAAACAAATATCCGGATTGCATGCACGCTGGATACAAAAAAGAAATGTTCTCGCCTTTTTCTTACATATCGGCAGCTTTTATTATCTATGGCATTGGCTGACTAAAAAGGCCGTTAATCGAAACATCCTTCAAGGAACCAGACATGCTGTGTGGGGATTGGCAGCACGCCTATTTCTCGCTTTAATTTGGCTGGTTGCCGGACTTAGTCTACTCGCTCAATCACAAACGGCACTAGCTGATCATTTACCGACATTTGTGCTGGGCGATTTTTTGCTGCGGACCAATTTTGATTCAGACTTGCATGCTGTTGTGACGATTTTGATCTTCACAATTTCAGTCAGTCTATTCTTAGGATTTTTCACATGGCTCTCGGCTCTGTTTTCAATCCTACTGTTAGTCTTTTTAGTCCTGAATCACGCTTTTATCTGGTCATATATATGGGTCTTTCCGATGACACTGGCCATCATGAATGGATCCGGACGCATTTTAGGCCTTGATAAATATTGGCTTCCGTGGTTGGGTAAAACATACTATCGCCTGCGCTACGGCCGTCCCAAGCTGCTTTATCGAGATGAAAACATCAAATAACCTCTTGCGGGGCTTTTTTTCGACAAAAAAACCGCATTACTGCGGTTGCCTCGGCAAATCTATAGGCCATGTTATGTTCCGAATACAGTTGGCAGCCGTATTCTTCGACAATCATCTATCTACCGATATTTTGCAACATCGGTGTCAATTTTTACTTCATTTAGCTAAATTGACCGCCCCTACCAAAAGTTTGGGTTGCCCGCTTGCAGGGTTTACGTCGTCTCACTTCCCCAGTTTCCCGGTTCTTCGTCGCTATAGCACTTTTATAGGATAATCACGCATGCCGAAGTTTAGCGCTTTTTCCAGCCGTCGGATAACACGAATGCCACCCACCTTCGCTTATTAGGCTCGGTACAAAAACTCCAATCATCGCAGATCGGACGGGCATGGACCTTCCTCACGAGTCTTTCATCGCGCAATTGTCCGATTTGCCTTTATTAATTATACACGTGCCTGTTCATCCGCATCTTTTTTTGTGATTGTTTCTATTTGGTGCAGTGAGCTTTCGTGCTAGACTTTTCATAAAAGTTTTAGGAGGAAGTAAGTTAAATGGCTGAATTAAAAGCACGTTCGGAGTTCGATGAGAAAGAAAAATGGGATTTACGGCCTTTGTTTGCCGATGAAAATGCCTTTTTGAGAGAAATCAGCGACAGTCTGGACCAGATCAACGAATTCAAGAAAAATTTTCAAGGGCATTTGGACACTTTCGATGATTTCGATAAAGCCTTAAAAATTTATGAACAGATTGCAATTGATATTGATCATATTGCGAACTATGGTTTTATGCCGCAGACCTCAGATTTTTCCGATGAAAAATACGGTGAAATCGCGCATGCTGCACAGGATTACACGACCAAAGCAAGTGTTGAGCTCAGCTTTTGGGATGATGCACTCGTCAAAGCTGATGACAGTGTCCTAGATGAGATTGGCCAAAATCCAAGGTACGCGGCCTTGCTTCGACACACGAAAATCACAAAAAAAACATATCTGGGTGATGCTGTTGAAAAGACTATTTCTAATTTGCAGAATGCTTTGAATACGCCTTATGACGTATACACAAAACTGCGTGCCGGCGATTATCATATGGCTGATTTTATGGCTCATGGCAAGACATATAAAAACTCATTTGTTACCTATGAGAACTTCTATCAGAATGATGCCGATGCCGAGATTCGAGAAAAGTCTTTTCGCTCATTTTCGGCTGGCTTGAGCGCCAATGAAAATGCTGCTGCAGCAGCCTATCTAAATCAAGTGATTAATGAGAAAACCTTGGCTACTATGCGCGGGTATGACTCGGTTTTTGATTATTTGTTAGCACCTCAGGAAGTTGACCGCAGCATGTTTGACCGCCAAATCGATTTAATCATGAATGATTTTGCGCCGGTCGCTCAAAAGTATTTAAAACATGTTGCCCAAGTTAATCATTTATCCAAAATGACTTTTGCCGATTGGAAACTGGATCTGGATCCTGATTTGAATCCTGAAGTCAGCATCGAAGATGGCTATAACTACGTCATGAATGCCACTGCCCAATTGGGCGATGAGTACACGGAGACAATCAAGCCTTTCTTAAAAGACCGCTGGGTGGATTTTCCAGCCAACATAGGTAAAGATTCTGGTGGTTATACGACCTTCCCCTATGGCACACATCCCTACATTCTAATGAGTTGGACTGGGCGCCTGTCAGATGTCTATACATTGGTACATGAAATCGGCCACGCCGGGCAAGGCAGCTTGTCAGCCAAGAATCAAAGTTATTACAACTATGAACCTTCGACCTACTTTGTCGAAGGCCCCTCGACTTTTAACGAATTGCTGCTGTCTGATTATTTGGAAAATCAATCAGATGATCCACGGACAAAACGTTTCGCCCTGGCTCACCGCTTAAGTGACACTTATTTCCATAATTTCATTACGCATCTAACTGAGGCCGCCTTCCAGCGCGAAGTCTACACGCTGATTGACGAAGGCAAATCCTTTAATGCCGATCGTTTGAATCAGATTATGAAAGGCGTTTTGTCTAAATTCTGGGGCGATGCAGTTGAAATTGATGATGATGCAGCTTTGACTTGGATGCGCCAGGCTCACTACTACATGGGCCTTTATTCTTATACCTATTCAGCTGGCTTGACGATCTCGACACAAGGCTTCATTAATTTGAAAAAAGATCCCGAAAAGGGCCGCAAAGCTTGGCTGAATTTCCTGAAATTAGGCGGTTCTAAAGCGCCAATCGAGGCTGCAAAAGTCGCCGGAGTTGATGTCACTACGGATGCTGCTTTGAAAAACACGATTCAATTCTTATCTGATACCGTTGATCGGATTATTGCTTACACAGATGAAATCTAGTTGGAAAAATACACAACCGGGAGAGGAAAAATATTTCGTCCTCGGGGTTGAAAACATTGATCAAAATGCCTATTCAGCTATTAACGGTTGTGAAGCAGCTAGTTTGCTGGCTGCTTTGCACTTTGTCGGCAAAGCTCGTGAATTTGATTATCCGGCTTTTTTAAACACGATGCCGATCGATCCGGACGGCAATCCTTATAAGGGTTTTGGCGGATCGCCTTTTAAAAATATGCCCGGCAAGTTAGAAGCAATATTTATCGATCCCTTAGTCAGATGGGGCTCTCTTTTTGGATCGTTAACAGCGTTGCCAGGCGCCGAACTGAATGATTTATTGAAAATTGTAAAATTCGGATGGCCGCTACTGACCTATGTTTCGATTGGCTTTGCACCTTTTGGTGAAGAAGATTTTTCATTCGGCCATGAATTGACAAATAACCATGCCGTCGTCCTGGATGGTTATTCAGAAAGCTATGTGCATCTGTCCGACCCGATTGATGGTCAATATTGGCTGTTAAAAAGTCGTTTTAAAGAACGCTATGATGTCAGAAAATGGGCAGTCAAGATCGCATAAAACGTTTTTACCTACCATTCTCTGCGTTCTTCTTCCATCTCCTCCGAAAGGTCAGTCAGCATATCGAAATCAATCAATTTTAAAGTATAGTCAGGATGTTTACCCTGGTATTCTTTGATAGCTTTGTAATCGTAATCAGCTTTGCCCGTATTCTCCGGGTCATAGACCATTAAGGCTTCGTCTGTGTGTGTCAGCATAAACTGCTGGAAATTGCGCAACTGAATCGGGCTCTTATAGCCTTCCTGAGTTAGTGACTGAGAAAAATCAACTTGGCTTCGCAAATTCAATAAAGCACTCTGATGTTCGGGGTTCCATTGCGAACCAAAGTCAGAAAAAGGCAGCATAATCGCGATTTTAAGTGTAGGAAAGGTCTTTTTTAAGTCAATGGCTGTCTCGCTGGCCCATTGTTCGACCCCTAACTGACCGCTTGTAATCAGCCATTCTAAGTCATTATTTTCGATTTCATCGACAAGATCATCTTTGATTGCACGCTTAACCACCTGAACCTTGGGATCCTGATCATTAAAAGCGCCGAGTTCAAAACTGCGATATCCTGTAATCCATAGGCGTTTTTTCATGCCTTTATTCTACAATTGTTGTATGATTAATTATCCCAGCGGCGTCAATCCTAAAAGATCGCCAAAAACGCAGGCAAGTAAAAATGTTTCCTATGGCAAACGCGGCATGGGACTCGAAGAATTGATCAACGAAGCTAACAGCTATTATCTCAGCAAGCATCTAGCTGTTATTCATAAAAAACCGACACCAATTACAGTTGTCCACGTTGATTACCCAGACCGCAGTATGGCTAAAATTACAGAAGCCTATTATGTACAGCCTTCCACGACTGATTATAATGGCGTCTTGGACGGCCATTATATTGACTTTGACGCCAAAGAGACAAAAAATAAGACCAATATGCCGCTGAAGAATTTCCATCAGCATCAAATTACTCATTTGAAGAATGTCCTGGAAAACGGCGGCATCGGTTTTTTCATTCTTGGTTTTACAACACGGTCTGAATTTTATCTTTTTCCGGCCTCGATTTTAATCAAAATTTGGGATGAAGCCTTGCGTGGCGGGGAAAAATCCGTCCCCTACAGCATCATTTCTCAGCAAGGATTTCAAATAAACAGTAAAATGATACCTAGCCTTGATTATTTACCGGCTTTGAAGCGTTTTCTAAAATATTTAAATGTCTGATAATTCTTACAATCCAAATAATTTTCACAATAATTACGATGGCAGAATCAGCGGCCCGAATGAGTCTGATCGTGATTTGAATCAAAATCCGATCAACGAAAAAGACGCTGAAAAAATGTTTCCTGATACTAATGGACGTCGGCCGATTAGTTTTGGCAGGAACAAAAATAAAAACGGCAGCTGGACTGCAAATGAGCCGAAAAGCAGCGATTTTCATTTCGATGCTTTTTCGCCGGCAGATCAGCCAGCAACCAGACCCGAAAAAAAAGCGAGTGCAAGCAATTTGAATAAATCAAGAAATGATCGACGCCGCCCCTCTAAAGGCCGTCCTAAAAAAAAGCGGTCAAAAATTAAACTTTTCGGTAAAATCGCTGCTTGGTGTGTCACAATTGCGGCTTTGGGAATACTGGCCGGTATGGCTGTCTTCTTTACCTATGCTGCCGGCGCCCCACCCATTACCGAAGCAGATCTAGCCTCTGAAAAATCAACCGGTTTTTACGACGCGCAAGGCAATGAGTTTTATCAGATGTCACAGCAGGAACGTGACTATGCTGATCAGTCTGAAATTCCTGAAAGCCTCATGCATGCGGTCGTGTCAATAGAGGACCGACGTTTTTACAAGCACCATGGTGTCGACCTCTACCGTACTGTCGGCGCACTTGTGTCAAACTTAAAGGGCAAACTGACAGGACAGTCAACAGGCCTTCAAGGCGGTTCTACTTTGACGCAGCAACTGGTCAAACTGTCTGTCTTTTCAACAAAAGCCTCTGATCAGACTCTGAAAAGAAAAGCTCAAGAAGCTTGGCTGGCCTTAAAAGTCGAGCGTAATTTTAGTAAAAACCAGATCCTGACTTTTTATATTAATAAAGTCCCAATGGGCAATGGTATCTACGGCATGAAGACGGGTGCGGAATACTACTTTAATAAGAGTTTGAAAGATTTGGACCCGGCTCAGACAGCTATTTTAGCCGGCATTCCGCGTTCACCTGTCTATTACGACCCTTACGTCTATCCGGATAATCTCAGAATCCGGCGCAACGAGGTACTAGCCAGCGAAGCACAGATGGGTTACCTGACCAAGGCTCAGGCCGATCAGGCAATGGCTGAGCCGATTCAGCAAGGGTTGATTCCTAAAGACCAGCATACGCAGGATTCGACAAGTTCTCACTTAATGGATAGTGCCTATATCAGTTCTGTTCTTAGTGAGGTGCGGCGCTTGGGATATGATCCTGAAAAAGACGGCCTGAAAATCTATACAGCTCTGAATCCGCGTTTGCAGCAGCGCCTGTATACGGTTTTAAACGGCGGTACCGGTGTTCCTTGGCAGAATGGCATTCAAGCAGCCGCTACAGTGACGAACCCTAAAAATGGCCGTGTTGTCGCACAAATTGGCGGCCGCAACAATACTGTGATGTTCGGCCGCAACCGTGCCGTCCAGACAAATCGATCTTCCGGATCAACAGCTAAGCCTATCGTTGACTATGGCCCAGCCATTGAGTACCTTAATTGGCCAACCTATCGAACTGTTCAGGATAACCATTACAAATATCCAGGAACTAATATTGATGTGCACGATTTTGACGGGCGTTTTCTCGGAAATATGACCATGAGACACGCCATTGCGATTTCGCGTAATATCCCGGCTATTCATACATTGATGGATGTCGGCATGCCCCGTTCATCAGAATTTTTGAACAAAATTGGTATTCCTTACAAACCAAGCCAGCTAACTGGTTCTTCGGCTATCGGTATTGATGTCTCAACTGAGCAGGAAGCAGCCGCCTTTGCTGCATTTTCAAATGGCGGTACTTACTACAAACCGCAATATGTCGAAAAAATCATTACGGCGGACGGCATTACCCATAGTTATGACAATCCAGGGGAAAGAGCTATGAAGGAATCAACGGCTTTCATGATGACCAACATGTTACAAGACGTGCCTGAACCAACTGGATCAGCCCCAGGTGCTTTAATTCCAGGTCTCTATCAAGCTGGAAAATCAGGGATTGTCGGCTATGATTCAGCTATCAACCAGCCATCAGGCGCAGAATCTGATGTGTGGTTTACAGGATACACAAAAAACCTGTCTGCTTCTTTCTGGGTTGGATTTGATGAACCGAACAAACCTGGGAATTACATCCCGATGTACTCTGAGTCCTCAATGCCCGAAAGAGCCTATCACGACTTCATGATTGTGGCTTCACAAGGTTATGAAAACACGGATTGGCAAGCGCCAAGTACGGTTCAGCGAGTTACACGCGGCGGTATTACGGAATACGAAGTCAAAGGTGCTAAATGGAGCAATGGCGGCTTGCCAAACGCATTCCAGAATACACCGTCTTCTTCGTCTTCTAGCGCACCAGTCGTCGTAGTCACACCGCCTGCTTCTAGTTCCAGCAGTTCGTCGTCATCCAGTGATTCATCGAGTTCGAATTCGACTAGTTCATCAAGTTCTTCCGGTTCAGGGTCAACGCCACCGGGACCTTAAAAAGAATAAATAAAAAGTCCGCTTTCTGCGGGCTTTTTTTAATACTTATTCGCCAATTTTTTTCAGGGGAATTTTGATAGTCGGGCTTTTTTTAGTTTGCGGCAGTTTGGCTCCGTGTGGCATCTCAGCAAATTGCTGACGATGATGCAGGTTATCAGCTTGAGCCTGTGCTTTTGTCTGCACGTGGCTGTTCTTCCAATTCAGGAGTATTTTTTCGATATAACGCAGATTTAATATCTGAGAATTAACAGCCTGGCCTAGGGCCGTAACGATTAATTCAGGGCTAAATTTGTCCTTTTTCAGCCATTCAGAAATGGTTTGCAGTTCCATCGGTGTCAGTAGACGACCAAACTCGCGTTGGAAAAGCTGATAAAGCTGTTTTTTTGTCCCCGTTTGATCCAAGCTATTGTCCAGTGAAGAGAAAGCTGCCGTATCGTCAGCCCCACTACCAATGAGTTTTTGAAATAAATTCGTGAAATCATAGGCATCATTGTCCGCGGACAAAGCGATGAAGTGATGCGTCAGCAGTTTTTCAATATCGCGCTGAACAGCCTGCTGAGAAAAATTCGTCCTCGCCGAAATACGCTGAGCATCCGGGAGTGCCACACCTTCTTTTTGAAAAGCCATTAATTGAATCAAGACAACAAAATCCTCATTGCTGAGACCGAGCTGATGGTAGTTTTGAAACAGCCTCAATGGGATTTCGACGTTGCCTTGAGCCAAGAAATTTTTTAGTCCGTCGTCCATATTAGGGATGCAAACGATTCAGGGTTCTTGGGAACGGAATTGTCTCACGAATATGGTCTTCACCGGCCACAAAACGAATAAAGCGTTCCAGGCCCAGACCAAATCCGGAATGCGGCACAGAGCCGTACTTCCTTAAGTCAAGATACCAATCGTATTCCTTTAAGTCCAAATGCTGATCAATCAGGCGCTGTTTGAGATAATCATAATCGGTATCCCTTTCAGAGCCGCCGATAATCTCGCCATAACCCTCAGGAGCCATCAAATCAGCCGAAATCACGACATCATCGCGTGTCGGATGACGTTTCATGTAGAAAGCCTTGATAGCTTTAGGAAAGTTCACAACGAAGAAAGGTGTCTTGTAGTAGTTAGCCAAAAAGGTCTCTTCCGGCGAACCAAAATCGACACCCCATTTGATATCAAAGTCATTGTCCTGCAGCAGTTTGACGGCGTCGTCATAGCTGACACGCGGAAAAGGCAGCTTTGTGTAACTGCGTAATTTGTCGGCATCACGGCCCAGCATTTCTAGTTCAGTCTGGCAATTGTCAACAACTCGCTGAATCAGATAAGCAATCATCCGTTCCTGAACATCCAAAGACTGTTCTTGGTGCATCCAAGCCATTTCGGCATCAATCATCCAAAATTCAGTCAAATGGCGGCGCGTGGAAGATTTTTCTGCACGAAAAGTCGGCCCAAAATCATAAACCTTGCCAAAGGCCATTGCGCCAGCTTCAACATATAGCTGACCGGTCTGAGACAAATAAGCTGTCTGGTCAAAATAATCAACAGGAAAAAGCTCAGTAGTCCCTTCCGGCGCTGAATCGGTCAAAATAGGCGAATCAAATTTCAAAAAACCGTCCTGATAAAAGAAATCATAGATGCCACGAATAATTTCATCGCGAATTTTCAAAGTCGCATAGGGCTTTTGATGACGCAAATATAGATGGCGCTGGTCAAAAAGAAAATCAGTGCCATGTTCCTTAGGTGTAATCGGATAACCTTCCGACTCGCCGACCATGTCGATCGCGGAAACGGCCATTTCATAGCCGAAACTGCTGCGGGAATCTTCGTGAATCTCACCCGTCACATAAAAACTGCTCTCCTGCTTGAGATGCTCGGCTAATTTAAAAAGCGCCTCGTCCACATCTGCTGAAACGACGACAGCTTGCATAAATCCAGTGCCATCGCGCAGCTGGAGAAAAGCAATTTTTCCGCTTCCCCGCTTTTGTCTCAACCAGACACCGATTTTAACTGTCTGTCCGACAAAATGAGGGACATCCTCAATTCTGATAACTTTTATTTCTTCTGACATAAATGCTCCCTGAAAACACTATAAACCTTCGATCACACGATAAACCTTGCCGCTTTTCAAATCAATTGTCAGATAATTAAGCGACTGATTCTGTCCTTCATAACTCAATTCCAATACCGGCCGCTTTTTGTAAATCGATGGTGCGAAAGAATAAACGTTGTGGACACGGTATTTTTTGTAAATCCGATCCAACCGGCTGTTAGATACCTGCTGGCTCACTGGTATTCGGCGAACCAGCTTCTCTTTGCTATTAAAAATGACCAGATACTCTTTTCCTTTGCTATTATCGCCGTATATCGAATAATAATTGCCGTTGCGGTCCGACGCTTTATAAGTCCTAACACGTGTAATGCCGGCCTCAGATTGTGCCAAAGAGGAAAAACGCGTAGCATCATCTCTGCTAGGCAGCAGAATAATGAAAAGATAAACAGATATCAAAACCAGCAAAAAAATACCGATACCGACAATAATCGCAAGTCGGTGGGCTTTATTTGATCGTTCTGCATTTTGGATTGTCGAATAGTTGTTCAAAAGGTTTTGACTTAAATTATATAAAAAAACAGCGTGAAATTCATTGTTTCAAAGATAAAATCGTGGCAGCCAGATCCGGAAATTCCCGACTTGAATACCAATTTTTCAAATAATCTTTCGCCTGTGTAAACATAATACTCGTCTTATCGATGTTCCCAGCCAAATCAGCCAGATCAGAAACACCTTTATCGATATCGAATATCAAATAATCATAGTAGGACAGAAATTCATGCTTAGTCACGAGAAAACTCGCCAAATCGGTGATCGCGATATCCGGAAACTCGTAATCATGCGTGCCAGCTTTGAAATAATCAAAGGTATCCGGTGACGTCTGATCGGCAAATAGGCTGTACAAAGCTTCTGGAAAACCATTAACGATTTCATTCAAGTTGCCGCTTTTTGTCTCTGTCAGCCAGACCAGCAGCCTCAACTTGGCCAATTGTTTTGTCGGGCTGTCTTCAATCGCCAAAGCTTCCCTGAATTTGCTCAAGCTGATAAAATCTTTGCGGCTGATTGGGTTAGCAAACAAACTGCGCTTTTCTGGCATCAGCAGCTGGGATTTTTCAAACACGAGCTTTTTTCTTTGCGGGTCCTCTTCGATAATCAAGACTTTTGCGCGCTTTGCTGCCAACTTCTCTGCCAGCAGCAGATAAGCATTGCTTTTGCCAAAACGCGGACGCGAGAAGACAGAAAAAGTTTTTGAACTGCCCTTTTTGAGTTTGGAGAGAAAAATATTGGCAAAACTTTCCTGTCGGGGCCTTAAAACAGCTGTCACAGGTGTCTTGCGAGTCAAAAAACGCCGTTTTTCCGTCAGCCATGCATGCAGATCATCTGCCTTTGCCCGGTGTACTTGTAAAAGATCCAGTTCTTTATAGTGACTGCCCTTGAATTTTGGCTGGCCCTTAACCAGACTGAAAAGATTTTCCGTATTACCGATCAGTGTTGAAGATGAGACCGATAGATTTTTCAAAGTATTTTGCGAAAGTGATGCCATTCGGTCATGCAGTTTTAAAAACAATTGCGCCGTCGCATAAGCATCCTGATCGGCGCGGTGGTGTCTGGGAAGTGTGATGCCAAGATTTTCAACCAACTCGTCCAACTTATAACTTGGCATCGTTGGAAAGAGAATCTGCGCCAGTTGAACCGTATCGACTGATTCCAGACGCAAACGCCGCATCTTAATTCGCGAAAATTCACCATTCAAATAAGGAAAATCATAGTGAACGTTATGTGCAACAAAAACCGTGCCGGCCAGCTGCTCATGAATCATTAAAGCTAGATCCTCAAAATAGGGCGCATCTTGAACATCAGCGTTTTGAATCCCAGTCAGTTCGACAATCTGCGGCGGAATCCGGACGCCTGGATTGACCATGGTCTGAAAGTTATTGATGATTTTCCAATTTTGTACAAAACTAATGCCGATTTGAATGATATGGCCGCCCTCTTTGAATGGCGCGGTCGTCTCGAGATCCACAATTGCAAAAGTTGATTTTTCATCCATCTACAAAATTTTACCTTTTTTACTACAATTAGTATTATGAATTTCGGATTTGGACAGTCACACGCAAAAGCACATCTCTTAGGAGAACATTCGGTTGTTTACGGTTATCCTGCAATTATCGCGCCATTATTGAGTTTGAATTGTAAAGCAGAGGTTATCAGCTCTGACCAGACATTAATTGAAACAGATAATTTTTCTGGTACCATGTATCAATTGAATTATCGTTTTTCCGGCATCTACAGCCTATTGACCGAACTGCTGAAATTTTTCCAGCAGCCTGATTTACCCTTTAAATTACATATCAAATCAAATGTCCCTTCAAAAAAAGGCCTCGGGTCTTCAGCGGCCTATTCAGTCGCCATCACGAAAGCCTTTTTTGACTTTTTTGATTATCAATACAGCGACGAGGAGGTCTACAACTTTTCTCAAATTGCAGAAAACAAAAATCATGGCAAATCATCGGGCGGCGATACTTATGCAGTTATGGCCGACGGGCCGATTTTTTTTGACAGCAGCAAAGACGCAACTATTTTAAAACTTGACACGGAAGCCTATATCGTTATCGCCGATTCTGGAACAGCCGGGCTCACTTCGCAAGCTGTCAAATTAGTCGCCGATAATTATCACAGAGATCCAAAAAAATACGGCAGTTATTTTAAGGAAATGGGCGCGATTGCCGAAAGCGGCCGTGAAGAAATCATTGCCGGCGATTTAGTTGACTTTGGGAATTTGATGTCCCGCAATCAAAAACTGCTCGCGCAATTAGGTGTTTCTACACCCTACCTGGAACGACTAATTAAAATCGCCATTAAAAATGGTGCACTTGGAGCTAAATTAACCGGCGGCGGCCTAGGCGGCAGCATCGTGGCTTTAGCAAGTGATAAAGGGACTGCTAATCAGATTAAGAGCGCCTTGTCACAATCCGGTGCGACCGGCAGCTGGATTTCAAAAATATAATGACTCAAGCACGCGCCTATACAAATATCGCTTTAATTAAATATTGGGGAAAATCGGACATCACTTGGAATCTGCCAACCAGCAGTTCAATCGGCCTGACTTTAGACCAGCTGTATACCGATACGCGTGTTGACTTAACCGATGATCTCAAACAGGATCTGTTCATCTTAGACGGTCAGCTCGCCAGCAATCCTCGAATTAGCAAAGTACTGGATTTTGTGCGTCAGCAGACTGGCAGCCACAAGTATGCCAAGATCACTAGTGAAAATCACGTGCCGAATTCAGCTGGATTAGCTTCTTCTGCCTCAGCTTTTGCAGCTTTTGCATTAGCAGCCAGCGATAGTTACGGCTTGCCGACTGACCGCCCGTCCCTTTCTCGTCTGGCACGCCTTGGATCTGGTTCAGCCAGCCGCTCTGTCTATGGCGGCTTTTCGATTTGGTATCAAGGGTATGATCATCAGAGCTCTTTTGCACAAAGTATTTTAGACCCGGTCGACTTTGGCATTCGTGTCATCGATGTTTTGACAGACAAAAAGACAAAAAAAATCCCTTCCAGCCAAGGCATGCAGCGTGCCCAAAGCTCGCTTGACTACTCAAATTGGCTTTCACAGAGTAAAATGCAAATCAGGGAAATGATAGCTGCAATCAAAAACAAGGATATTGAAAAAATCGGCCTGATTGCTGAACGAAACGCCATGGGGATGCACGCACTCAATCGCAGCGCTGATAAGCCTTTTGACTATTTTGCCGGCGAGACTTGGGCCGTGATCAATGACATACATCGCCTTTACCATGCCGGTATTCCAGCATTTGCAACGATTGATGCCGGGCCAAACGTTAAAGTGATTACTGATAGCCGGTCTTGTCAAAAAGTCGCTGACCAGTTGAAAAACTTTGGCGAAATTTTAATTCAAAAGCCCGGTCCAGGAGTCGTTCATGTCTGAAATGAGAGTGCCTGGCAAATTAATGCTGGCCGGCGAATATGCTGTCACAGTTCCAAAACATTTGGCGCTGGTGTTTTCGATCAATCGTTTTATCTCGCAGACTAAATCCGAACTCGTCAACCGCCAAGGTGTTAAATACGGCCTTGGTTCTTCGGGTGCCTATGCCGTGCTGAAAACCAAAAGCGACAATCTGCTGCCCCTGTCTGATGACGAATTATTTTATAAAGCACTGGCTTTTTCACGCCAGCAACAGCCTCAAAATTCCGGCGCCGATATTGCTGCCTCGACTTATGGCGGCCTGCTGCTCTATGAAAACGGCCAGCTACCGATCCAGGCGCGTTTTCCAGAATCCTGGCACTTGCTGGTTGGCTGGACCGGGCATCCTGCTGTAACCAGCGAACTTGTCAAAAACAACCAATTGTCACAGAGCTTTATTCAAACTTCCGACCAAATCGTGCGAAACATGTTTACAGCCATCAAAGATCGGAACTTTGCTGCTTTTAGCCAACAGATGCATTTAGCAGAAGACAATCTTGAAAAGCTGACTGGTGTCATGACACAAAAGATCGTCCAAGGTATTCGTGCCGCCAATCGGTGCGGGTACCAGGCTAAAATCTCCGGAGCTGGTGGTGGTGATAATATTATTGCCTTTACAGAAAAAATTGATGATATTCCTAAGATTCAGCAAGAATGGCGGCGGATTGGCATTGTCCCGCTGGATTTACACGTATACTATAAAAAATGACCGACAAAACTCAAAAAATTGAATCCGCGCACGCTCACCGAAAAGACGAACATCTTAGTTTGGCCATTTGGCAGTGGCGAAACAACCGACCCTTTAACGATTTGCGTTATCTGCAATTGGATCGGCCGATTCTGCCTAACGTCGCTGTTAAAGACGTTGACACCTCCGTTACACTTTTCGGCCACCGATTCCAATGGCCTTTTTATATTGAAGCTATGACCGGCGGCAGTCTGAGAACAGGCGCGATCAACCAAAAGTTATCCCAAATAGCTAAAAAATACGATTTAGCCATGGCTGTTGGATCTGAATCGATCGCTATTAAAGAAAAAGAGACACGCAAAAGTTTTTCGATTGTGCGAGAAGAAAATCCTGAAGGTTTTATTTTCGCCAATATCGGCGCTGGCCATTCCGCTCAAGATGCCAAAGAGGCCATTAAGATTGTTGATGCGGATGCTTTGGAAATCCACGTCAACGCGGTTCAAGAGTTGTCAATGAATGATGGCGACCGGGATTTTACGAAATGGCAGTCCAATATCACACAAATCATTGACCAGGTATCAGTACCCGTGATTATTAAAGAAGTTGGTTTTGGCATGTCGCAAACCGCTATTGAAACCTTATCAGCACTGCAGCCGGCAGCTATCAATGTTGCAGGATCCGGCGGGACTGATTTTGGCCGGATTGAAGAGAGACGCAACCGTACTCCTTTATGGCAATTATTTGCTGACGGCCTGGATCCTGAAGATGATGATAGTGAAAACGACAGTGACGACCCAGAAATGGCGGATGTCCTGACAAGCAATGATTACTTGGGAATCAGTACGTCTGATTCATTGCGTTTCGCTAGACAAGCCGACACGCAAACACCGATTATTGCTAACGGTGGCATCACAAACACACCAGAACTGTTCAACGCCTTGGCACTCGGTGCCAAAATGGCCGGTGTGGCTGGCTATTTTCTTTTTCAACTGAGCAAACATCAATTAGGCGAAACGATTGAAAGCTGGCAAAAACAACTGCCGCTGCTTTATGCCATGTATGGTGTCAAAAAAAGCAGCCAAATCGCTGCCTTAAAAGAATTGAACAGATAATTGATTTAATCGTGCAGGGTTGTTCGCAGCCCTTTGGGATAAAAGTTTTTAATCATATGATCTGAATAACGACCGAATGCAAGGCCGTTATTTTTTTTCGTGACAAGAACCCAGCCCTTTTGTAAAGGCACTGTCAGATTCGCAATCACATCGCCATGGACATAAGCTTTTAGCTGATCATCAGATAACTCAAATCGGTTAATTTCAGCACTATCAGCGGGAATTAAGCTCATTGCCAAGGATTGCGAAGGTACAAAACGATTTTTTTTCAGTTGGCCCAATTGCAAACCCAAACGCAAAACACGTAAACCCTTAATCGATGGACAGTCTTCAGGAAACAAATATACGTAATCTGCAAATTCAAATAAACGATCTAAGGGAAAGCTCAGATGGCTTTCTTTGAAAAAAGTTCGGATGACGGGCAGATCTTTTTTATTCAGATTGCTCTTGAGAAGTTTCGTTTGACTGTCAGTTGGCTCGTCAGCCGCTTTGACCAGTTTGGCGACAAAATGACCCTCGCCTTGAAGCTTATCCGGCCACAGGCGCGCTGTTTTTTTCAACTCAGGATTATTGTCAGCCCAATTCGGGCGTCCGTCCTCGATCCCTTCCGGCTTATTTATCGGTAGAAGCTGCAAATCCGGATATTCTGAGAGCAGCCAGGCAATCACCTGCTCGTCTTCTTCCGGAGCAAAAGTACAAGTGGAGTAAATTAATTGGCCGCCAGGTTTGAGCATCAATAAAGCTGATTTTAAAATCTCTTTTTGCCGATGAGCGCATTCGTCATTATAATCCGGATGCCAATAATCGATGGCATTCGGGTCTTTTCGGAACATTCCCTCTCCAGTGCAGGGCGCATCCAATAAAATCTTGTCAAAATAATTGGGAAACAAATCGGCTAACGCGTTAGGTTTTTCACAGGTAACCAGACAATTATTAATCCCCATGCGCTCGATATTCTGGCTCAAGATTTTGGCACGTCCAAAATTAATCTCATTAGCGACCAAAAGTCCCTGATTCTGCATATCAGCTGCCATTTGTGTCGTCTTGCCACCAGGAGCGGCTGCTAAATCTAAGACGCATTCATTGGCCGCAGCATCGACCACACGAGCAACAAATTGGGCACTGGCTTCTTGCGAATAGACCACACCGGTTAAAAAAGCGTCGGATTGACCGGAAATCTTGCCATAACGGCCGTTTTCCGGATTCCAAGATACTGGGTGCTTCTTAGATAAATCGCCGTAATCTTGCAGGTTTTTTAAAGGATTCAGGCGAAAAGCAGCAACCGGTTCAGATTGAAAAGAGGCCAAAAAAGACTCGGCCCGATCGCCTAGCAAATGCTGATATTTAGTAATAAAAGCGGCAGGCAATTTAAGCATTAATGGCCTCTTTAATCTTCGGAAGTAAAATGTCTGCGGCTTGCTGATGGCCGAGTTGGTTTAGATGGACACCGCCGTCGCTGGTCGGAAACTGCCAAGATGTATTTTTGATTAATGTGTAATTCGGATCATAGGATGTGACAACCGATTCAAAGACTTGTTTGAAATTACCATTAAAGGGTTCGACGATGATGATTTTGGCGTCGTGAAAACGTTTTTTTAATTCCCGGAGAAACATTTTCAGCGCAAAGGTAAATTCCTGCTGGTCGGCATCGCCGTCATTGGTTCCCAAATTCACGACCACGCCAGCAATATCATCCCTTTGATCGATCGGGCGTGGCAAAGTCTCAGATAACAGCCAAAGAAAATCCATGGCAGTCGGCGGATAGATTTTGGCATGTTGTGTGATACCGCAGCCACCATAAGCGATCCGGACATTATTCAAATTCAAGGCTTCAGAGACTAAGAAATCCCAGCTTAAATCGGGGCGGTGTGCCGCTGTCGTCTTGTCCGCCAGAATTTTCTGCCCGTTAATAATCGAATCCCCAACAAAAATTAGTTTTTTACGATTTGGCACAGCACCTGTCAGCTGACCATTATGCGTAACCCCTTGCAAACAAAAATAGTCAGTCAGCGTCCATGTCCGTGCTTTTTCATAGCTGATTGCTTGTGTCATGATACGGATTAAATGGTCTTCTTTTGGATCCAGTGACAAAATAATCGGATCGGCTGTCAGTTTTTCGGATTTAAAAACACCGCCATCAAGTGAAATCAGAATACGCGAACACTGGCCATCACGCGTCTTAGCAGCCCAGTCTAGGACAATTTGAGAACATTCATGGCTTTTTAAATAAATCTCAGCACCCAGATTTGTGGTTAGAATGTGTTGATGGTCAGGATCTTCAATCCAACTACCCAAAAAAGCATGTGATTCAATTGTGAGAGGAAAATTAATCATTTTTTAAAAAATCCCTTGGTGTGATGTCTGCCATGCCGATCATCGGATCAATCCGGCCGCTATCTATCAGCTGCTTACTTAATGTGAAAAGCCTCGGTGCAGCAGTCGGAGCTGCAGGTTCTGCCTCTATATTTGTTTCTTTTTGAGCGACTAACGCTTTTTTACCACCCAGAAGGCTAACCAAATTTGTCTGCCGCATCGGTGTCGGATTGTTAATTGCATCCGTGAAAGCCGCTTGACTGCCGATCATAATTAAAGACTTTTCGGCTCGCGTAACGCCTGTATAGACTAAATTACGTGTCACAAAATTATTAAAGGTGCTGGTCAAGACAAAAATCACATTTTTAAATTCACTACCCTGTGATTTGTGGACCGTAGATGCATAACTGAGCCGGAGCTGCTTGATTTCGTTTTCTTTATAAGTGACGAGACTGCCGAGAAAATCGACCGATAGAAAACGTGAGCGGACCGGGCCTTGTAAATGGGCAGCTGTCACATAACCAATATCGCCATTATTGACACCTTTTTCCGGATCGTTTTCCTGCTGCATGACACGATCGCCCGGCAGAAAATCCGCCGACAAATCAACTTGACCGTCACTATCGATCAGAAAAGGCCGCGCCAATTGGTTCAATAAATCCACGAGACGGTTGGTCGGTGTGATAATCTGCAAATCTTCTTTTTTAATTCCCAAGCGCATGGCTGCTGACAAAATCCGATTGATGCCGCGATCCAACTGGTACTCTTCCAAAGCAAAAAAAGACACATCTTTGCTATTTTGAAACATAGCTGGATTAACGATACCTTGTTTCATATCCTGCGACAATAAATCGATGCCGGATCCCTTAGTCTGCCGGTGATTAGTCTGCAGCTGAATTGTGGCAAATTTCTCACTTAAAATTAGATCATTTAAAATCTGACCGGCACCGACTGACGCCAATTGGTCCTTATCGCCGACTAATAATAGCGTACAGTGATTGGGCACGGCACAGAGAAAATGCTGAAACAGTGCCAAATCGACCATCGACATTTCATCAACTACGATCAAGCCCGCCTGAAGCTGATTGCTCTCGTCAAAATCAAAGTAGCCATCAGCCGTTGCACCCAGCAAACGATGAATCGTGACAGCTTCTTTACCGGTCACTTCTGTGATTCTTGCAGCGGCGCGACCAGTCGGTGCTGCCAAAAGAACTGTTTTCTTATGATCCTCTTCATCATTCTCTTGGGATTTAGATGCCGCAGCATGCCATTGATGAATCACTTCTTTGATGACGGTCGTCTTGCCAGTCCCAGGACCACCTGTCAAAATGGTAATCCGATTTTGGAAAACGGATTTAACCGCTGCTAATTGGTCTTTGTCTAAAGCAGCATCGGTCTTGGCAGCTAAGGGCTGCTTGTCTTTGGCTTCAGGAAAGGAAATCAAGCGTTTTAAATCTTTGACAACTGCCTTTTCCAAATTGTAGCTTTCGACAAGGCTGATGCGGTCATCAATCAAAACGATGCGTTTTTTTGTCTTCAAAAGCTGCAGATTCTCTGAAATCTCTTTATCAAAAAATCCAGGATCACTATGTAATAGAGCTGCCACGGCTGCAAACAGCTGTGTTTCAGTCAAATAAGTGCCGCCGTTTTCCTGCTGATCACTCAATAAGGCATAAACGATCGCACCTTGGATCTGAGCTTTTTCGTCTTGAAAATTGTCGACACGTGCCACCTGCTCGGCGCTATCAAAAGTAAAACCTTCAACCTGGCCGATAAATTGATAGGGATTTTCGGCCAGCATGGTCGTAAACATCAGGCCATATTCGTCAAAAAGCCGCTCGATCAAGGACTGGCTAAGGCCATATTTGCCCGTCTGACTAAAGGCTGAAGTTTTTTCCTGATTTTCCAGCAGTCCCTTTTTCAGGGTTGCCAGCTGCTTTTTTGTCAAAGAGAGTGTCTGTAGCTGACTATCATCGCTGGTCAACAACTCGATTGTCTTGCTGCCCAAACTATCAACAACTTTTTCAGCTGTCGTCCGACCGATTCCGGGAAATAAATCCGAACTCAAAAAATCGACCAAACCATCATTATCATTGGGCAGCACCGATTGATAATCCACGACTTTGAATTGCTTGCCATATCGCGGGTGTTCAGTCAGCTGGCCGGAAAACTCGTAGGATTCGCCAACCTTTAAATCAGCGATCTCACCAGTCAGCGTGATCATGGATTCTTCCCAATCGAAATCACTGTCAGAAACCTTCGCCGAAAAAACAGCATAGCCACTATCGCTGCTGACAAAAAAAGACCGTTTTACACTTGCTGTTAATTCAGGCACGTAAACAAGTTTAACGCAAAAAAACAAGTGCTGTTGCGCACTTGTTCCAGAAATAAAATAGATTTTTAAACGGTTTCCAACACATTTCTGTCAATCAGCTGCTGAATTTGATAACGGTACTGTTCCACTAAAGGCTGATCCTGATCGTTTGAGAAAATATCAACATTTAAAGCCTCATTAGCTGTCAGGATCGAAACTTTAAAGCCGGAAACATCTTTAGCAAAGACAAGCTTCAATTTTCGCGAACCCGCAGTGCCCTTTTCAGGCTCCAAGAGTGTCGTCTTGGTCAAAGCGCCTGCATTATTCGGGAAAAATCCCAAATCGCGCAATGTAAATGCCTTAATGGACGGACTGATGCGATATGTCTGATCACCTTTTACTGAAACTGTCTCTGAAAATGCCATAACCCAATTATATCAGCTGACAGGCAGCAAGCATCTTATAAACCTTGAATAAAGTTCAACAATAACTTGGCTGACTTGCGGCCGGCTTCGAGCAAAAACTGATCGAAACTTTCTTGTGCCCCATCATCGGCTGAATCGGAAATGGCACGCAGGACGATGAAAGGTACACCGAAGTCATAAGCAATCTGAGCCACTGAAGCGCCTTCCATCTCGACAGCCATGGCATCAGGAAAATTGGTCACAATCTGTGTCTTCATATTTCCCATGACAAAGGAATCACCAGAAACAACCAAGCCAGTCTTGGCTTCAGGATTAGCTTCTTGAAAATCAGCTACCAGCTTGGCATCTGATTCGTAATAAAGAGGCTTACCCGGCACAAATCCGACTGATCCGGCAAATTTCGTGTTGTAGACATCATGGTAAGCCAGGCGCTGAGCAATCACTTGGTCCCCAATATGCAGACCGCTCGCCAAGCCGCCGGCAGAACCGGTATTAACGACAATATCCGGCTGGTATCGATCCAAAAGAACACCGGTCGCCATGGCAGCTTGCGCCTTGCCGATACCGGATTCAGTCAGAATCACATCTTTTCCGAACATCGTGCCCTGAGAAAAATCTTGACCGCCGATTTGATCGCTCGAAATGCTGTCAAGCGCTGCCAGCAGGTCGCGTTTTTCCTCTTCCATGGGTGTAATAATGCCAATTTTCATGTGATGCGTTCTCCTTAAAGAAAAATAAAGTACAGATACAAAATGATGATCAATATAACCAGCACAGCAATCGCAATGTTCAGACGATATTTGAGCCGATGGATTAAACCTTCGCGAGTCAGCTTGCCGTTTGAACCTAATTGAAATTTGCCGTTATGCGTTAATTTAAATTCCTGCTCATATTCAGGCTGGACTGGAACGATTTTTTCCGGATGAGCTTTCGCATATTGCCGTTCGACTTCTTTTCGCCGGCGCAAACGCTCTTCGACATCCGTCTTCGCGTTCCTTTTGCTGACCCAATTGTTCAGTCTGCTTTTTAGCGACATAAATTAATCATACAGGCAAGCCATGGCAAAATGAAGCTTTAGCTAGCAAAACGGAAGGCAATCAGGATGAAGTTGACTAAAAACATGAGGCTGATGATCAAAACAACCGGATTGATTTGTTTGAACTTGCCGACTGTAATCTTGACCAGAATATAGAAGATAAAACCAGCCGCGATTCCATAAGAAATCGAGTAGGACAAAGCCATGAAAATCGAGGTAAAGAAGGATGGCACAGCAACTTCGAAATCATCCCACTGGATTTTCCTCAGCTGACCCATCATGGAAATACCAACAACAATCAAAATTGGCGCAGTGGCTGAAGTCGGAATGACTGAGACAAAAGGTGCCAAGAAGATTGTCAGCAGGAAACCAATGGCTGTCACAATGTTAGACAAACCAGTACGTCCACCGGCAGCAATACCAGAAGCAGACTCAATGAAAGTCGTCGTATTGGAAGTGCCGAGAACACCTGCAGCTGTCGTTGTCACAGTATCAGCCAGCAAGGCGCGGTCCATACGTGTCTTGAATCCGCTTTTATTTTCAGCGAATTCTTTTTGATCAGCGGCAGTAAAAATCTGAGTCTGTTCGCCGATACCCAGCAAGGTACCAATGGCATCAAACAAACCAGTCAAGCCCATGGCAAAGACTGTTGCTAACGTCAAAAGAAAATCATGCCAATTATTGAAAAGTGTTGGCATACCCTGGCCACCAAAACCAGAAAAAATCAATTTCGAAAACTGAGAAAAAGTCTGTGAAAGTGATTGTGTCCATTCAATATGGGTGCTGGTAACGCCCATAGGAATACCGATAATCGTGGTCACAATCATGGAAATCAAAAATGCACCTGGTACTTTGCGCAGCAAAAGCACAATTAAAATCAAAACACCTAGAAGAGACAGAATGACGGCCGGCTGGTTAAAGTTGGCCATCTCGGGCGTCACACCGCCGTTTCCAACCATGGAAGGTGTTCCCCAACCTGTAATAATATTGGCTTTATCAATAATAAAATTGATGAAACCGGCGTTTTTCAAACCGATGTAAGCCACAAAGAGACCAATACCACCAGCGATGGCAGCTTTTAACTCTTCAGGAATCGCCTTAACGATTGCCCGACGGCCGTGACTTAAAGTAATCACCAAATCAAAGACACCGACCAAAAAGACAACTGCCAGAGCCTGCTGCCACTTAAAGTGGAAACCGAAGACAATGGTATAGGTAAAGTAGGCTTGCATCCCAATTCCTGGAGCAAGTGCGAAAGGCAGATTGGCAAATAGGCCCATGAAAAGCGTTCCGATCGTTGAAACAATGATCGAAGCTAGGAAAATGCCTTGTTTGGGCATGCCAGTCTGACCTAAAATCTGTGGATTTAGAAAGAAAATATAGACCATTGAGAGAAAAGTCGTAATCCCTGCGATTATCTCTGTCCGGACATTCGTGTGATATTTTTCAAGCTGAAACATGATTCTCCTTTAAATTAATGTTGTGCTTCCCTTGCTGTCGACATTTTCCAAATATGCTGCTTCATTATAGGCGGCAATATCAAAATGCTGGTCGTCACTGGTCTGGATAATTGAAGTCGATGTATTTTTCAAGCTCGTGAGGTGTTCGTTGCCGGTCAAAGCCTTAATACCAAGCTGACTGATCGAGCCATGCGAAAAAATCAAGATATTCTGACCGTCCGAAACCGTCTGAAGGCGGCGAATAATGCCCGCTTTAAAACGCTTGCGGGCTGCCGTGAATTTTTCAATCCCGAAAGCCAGCAATCGCGGATCGTCGCGACGATGAATCAGAGCGTCAAAAAGCTCTGGGTATGCAGTCTTGACCTGTGTTCTGGTCAAGCCTTCCCAATCCCCAAAACCGACTTCCCGAAAATCTTCGTCATCAACAATCGGCGCCTTGCCATATTTTTTCGTATGCGATAATGTCAGCTCGGCCGTTACCCTTGCTCGCCTGATCGGACTGGTGTAAATGGCTGCAAAATCGAATTTATCGAGAAACACAGCCAAATCCTCACAATCTTTTTTACTCGACTCCAAAAGCGGCGAATCACCGTTTGCACCCTGAAAACGCGATTCCAAATTCCATTCCGTCCGCCCATGTCTCACAATAAAAATCCGTTTCATAGTATTTAGAATACAATTAAACTTACCGAAATAGGAACTGGAATAACGAAAATTTGACGCTTAAGCCCTTTCATCAGATTTTTCAGCATTTCGCAAGGCAAACATCGCCAAAGCAAAATCACCATAAGTCGCCGAACCGTTATTCTCGATTGCTGGGTGAACAATGTAATCATCCAAGGCTGGTACAGTCAGATAATCATTATTCATCAGCTTAAACTGCTGACGTGTCTTTGCTAAAAGGCCTGGACGGCTGGAGACAGAACCGCCGAAAATAATTTTGTCCGGACGAAAATCCAGTGTGGCAGACCAAGCTGCCTGTGCCAAATAATAGGCAATAATCTCCCAGACCGGATCATCATCGGCAATATCTTCGCCCTTAATACCGGTTCTGGCAGCTAACGAGGGGCCGGAAGCTAATCCTTCCAGACAGTCGCCATGAAAACGGCAAACGCCAGGAAAATTAATGTCATCGGGATGTTTCCTCAATAGAATATGGCCCATTTCCGGGTGAGAACGGCCGCCAACAAATGAACCGCCCTGAATCACGCCTGCACCAACACCGGTGCCAATCGTGAAATAGACTAGTGTCTCCTCTTTGGGTACGCCGCCGAATTGATACTCGCCGTATGCAGATGAATTGACATCGGTCGTGAAGAAAACCGGGACATTGATGGTGGCTTTCAGACTGCCGACAAAATCAAAATCAGACCAGCCGACTTTGGGTGTTTTTGTGATAAAACCATAATCCGGCCTGTTTTCCTTGATACCGATCGGCCCAAAAGAGCCGATTCCGATCGAAGCGACGTTGAACTTTTGAAAAAAGGCAATCGTTTTTCCCATTGTCTCGGCAGGATTGGTCGTCTTAAAAGTCTCCTGATCAATAATATTAAAATCATCCCCGGCCACAGCACAGACGAATTTCGTGCCGCCAGCCTCGATCGAACCCAGTAATTTATCTTCGGTTAACATAACTACTTCCCCAATTTTTAGATTTAACAAAACTATTCTACCCGACTTTTATCTGGATGTTGTTAAACGCTTAATAATTTTTTTGGGCAAACAAAAACCGGTCTCAAACCGGCTTTAACTACGTGTATAAATTGCTCTCAAACCTGCCAAATCACCAGGTGACAGCTGGCTTTTCCCTTGGTCGATCGGATACATGACCGAATCGCGACTGCTGCTATGCCCCAATCCTAGTGCATGCCCTAATTCGTGAACAGCCACGGATAGCGAGAGCGACTGCTGATAACTCATATTCAGGCTGGCCATGCCATGGTTATAAGCAGTATTTGCGATACCATAACGCTGAATAATCTGCGGGCCGCCACGGCCGAGCTCGATCGTTCCGAGTTGTGAGACCGGACCGTCATCTTTCCAATAGTCAGCAAATACGACACTATTCTGCGTGCCGGTCGCGTTGCCCGGAATCAGGCGGACAATCCCAGTCGCATTATAGATATTGACGGCTCTTTGAAAAAGTTGTTGGGCAGCTTGCGGCAAACCAGGCTGAAAACGATAGTAATAAACATTGCTTAAAGGCACGCCAGCAACAATCGACTCGACAGGTGTGGCATTTGGGTCAGTAGGCACTTCTGTATTTGCTGAATTCTGGCCGCTTGCTTGGCCAGTGGACCCTGAATCAATCGTCGGCAGGCTAGGCAGATTGAATCCCTGACCCTTCTGCCCCAGTGCCAGCGTCAGCCGTTTCCAGGAATCATTGAGCTGAGAAGCGATCGAATCTGTCGACTGGCGGACGACTTGATTGCCGTTGCCTGGCAAAGTAATGTAATTCTGATGTACCAAAAAAGTACCAGCTGCCAGTCCGGCAAACAGAATAATTGTTAATTTATGTCTCACTAATAATCTCGTCTGTGGCTTTAATTACAGCCCTTTATACGCTATGAAAATAAAACTGACATAAAAACGGATTCCTATATCTTTTTTAGGTTACTCTCTTTTCAAATGTAATTCTGTCAACTGGTCAATTCGTTTAATGCCGATTAGTGACAGACGTTTTTCATAATCTGCTTCTTCAAACAATCGCTTACCCCGACCAATCAGGATAGGTGCGATTTGGATCCAAAACTCATCAATCAGGTCTTGTCGAACCAGTTGCGTCACGATTGTGCCGCCGCCGACAATCCAGATATTTTTACCCTTAGCTGATTTCAAATCGCTGACAATAGCTGGGGGATCGCCAGAAACATATCGCCCGCCATCAGCAACTGAACCAGTCTGACTGCGTGAAAAGACGATTTTCTCTTTTCCGGGAAACATGGGCGTGTCCCCAAGTATTTTGTGCGTCTCTTTATAAGTTGTATTGCCCATAACGACCGTGTCAATGCCGGCCTCAAAATCCACAATGCTATAATCCGGGTCCAATTCTGTGTCAAACAGCCACTGCAGACTATCATCTTCTCGAGCTAGAAAACCATCAAGACTGATCGCACCGTAAAAAAAGACTTTTCTCATCGTTTTGGAGGTCATGAGTCTATTTTACCAGCAGCGAAATTAAGCTGTAGCCGTATAAAAAATACTTTCTTCGCCATGGCAAGGTTTCGCACATTTCTTAAAAATTGGTCCTTGCTGGCAAACGAAATTCTCACAATAAAACCGCCATATAATTTTCGATCTCTTCCTTTACTTTGAATAAGTCTGCATACTCAATTAATCTCAAAAGATTTTTTTTTGGCATTACAGCGTAGTTTCTCATGGCTTGTCCCAAGGTTTCAGCGTCAGTGTGATCTCTTTTCCTGATAATGTCGCACAAAGTTCGTTCGATGTTATAAGTTTTGACAAGATGGCCTCCTGGACTCTTCACTTTTTCAATGCCAATGCTATAAAGCCGTTCAATTTGCCGATACATCTTCACTTGGGTATTCTGGCTTGCAGAATGAGGATTCGACATCGGAAAATTCATTTCGTAGATTTCAGGAGTTCGATCAATCATACCGTGCAAAAAAAGAGCTGTGTCTTTGAAATAAATTCCCTTAGGGAAACGGTACTGTAATCCAGCTAAATTATCACCAAATTCTTTTGGATCGATGAAAACCCCAGGATCTAATTTTTCGATCTGATTGGCTTGTGCCATCCGATAAAGAACTTTCTTAGAAAGACCAATGGATTCAACATCTGCGATCGTTACCTGTCCATGGTGCTCGCGTATAAAACGCCATATGATATCAGCCTGCGTCATCAGCATTTCTCCTTTTGTATTTTGTCACTATTATGTACATATTATATCATATAGTGTACATAATAGTGACATTTATGCTGCGCTTGTGCTTGCGGGCAATCATTCATAACACTGAAATGATACCTGTCAGGCAGCATCTCAAAGTTAATTAGAAGCCGAAAATCCGTAACAGCATTAAGGAAAGTACACCGACTAGCACGATTATCAAAAGACTTTTACTTAAAATTGCCGATAGAAAAGTCGGCACGGATGCCAAAGCATATGGGAGATTGATTTTAGGCAGATGCCCCATATGTGCAGTGAAGAGGCTGCTAAACCAAAGCGTTGTCATAATCACGATTGGGACAAAAGACAGAAACTCTACGACTTGTTTTGGCAATTGAAAATGTTTCAGCAAAACAAAAGGAATGATACGGGAAAGCCATGTCGCTAGGCCGCAGCCCAACATTGTCAACAAAATAACGTTAGAAGAAGGCATGCTTGACTAAGACCCCCAAAGCACATCCGACTAGTGCTGTGACGACAATCACGAGACTGGCCGGTAGAATAATCATGGAAACATAGGTCAGCAGCATCGTCATTAAGATGGCTAGCAGCTGCAATTTTTTTGACATCGATTTGTCTGCGAGAACCTGCAAATACAATAAACCAATGAACATCGCCAGCAGCGCAAAGTCCAAGCCAAACCTCCTCGGACTGCTGATAATATTGCCTAAAAGTGCACCGGCTAAAGTCGACAGCACCCAAGTCAAATAAGCAATCCAATTAGAAGTATTCAGCCATTCAAAAGACAAGCGGTTTTGCGTGTAATTCAGTTTATTCATACTCAAAGCAAAGCTTTCATCAGTCAGCAAACTACCAATCTGCAAATTTTTGGCCATGGAATCTTTTTTAAAAAAAGCAGACAGGGTCGTACTCATTAAAATCATTCGGGAATTCACAAGAAAAGTTGTGAGAACAATCGAACTGACCGGGTTGAGTGCTGTCAGCATACTCACGGTCGTAAATTGAGCTGAACCTGCATAGACAAAAGCTGACATCAGCACAACAATCCAGACTGCCAAGCCTGACGTCCGGCCAATCACACCAAAAGCCAAACCAATCCCGATGTAGCCAAAAATGGTCGGCAGAGTGTCTTTAACTGCAGCTTGCCAAGTAAGCTGATCATTCATTTCTGCCCTCCCAGTTTAAAATCACTATCAATGCTTGAAAATTCATAATGTAAGTCCTCAGGCATTTGCCTGTTTATACATTCAATCCACGCGTGAAAAAATGAACTTGGGTTCATGCTAAACAAGGTCATCCGAAAAGTCAAGCGATTGTCAAAATAGATTCAAAGTGCCAGCTGCCTTTTGGCTTGCATGCTTTTAAATATGCCGCCAAAGAAAAGACCGATTGTAAAGCCGCAAATGCAACCGTAAAAAATGTTAAAGGGCAAATTCGCATACAATCCAGGCTGCGTTGCCAGGATAACGTTTAATAGGTATTTAACCAAGAAATTAGATAGCATAATGATTATTGGTAGACGGCTGCCCTCTTGGATCAGCAGTCCATCGTGATCAACGTGAAATCGGCGATTTTTATACAAATAATAACTAAATAAAAATCCCGGAACTAATGCACCAATATAGAAGCTTAATAACACATTTGGGCTTTGAAAACGGTCGACAATGGTATTGAGGCCCCAGATAATGAAAATTACCGGCATAAGACAAGACCGTCCTACAGACACAGGACTCTCGGTCATTAAAGCCCTACCGCGCTTGATTAAAATGAATAACACAATCCACACCCAAAAAGGCGTGTGGCGAATGATTTGAAAAATAATTCGCAGAATAGTTGCCATGCTTGAGTTCTCCTTTAAAAATCCCTTGACTTGCTATGCTGATTGTCAGTAACACACTTATATTTGGGCGTGTGCCTGACCATGAGCCTGGAATCATCATAGGAAAAATTTTCAGAAAAAGGACAACCATTTTGTTAAGCGGTGCTTTTAAGCCTTTAAGCGGCAACTTTTTTGTTATGAGTGTTGCTTATCACCAGTCTGCATAAAACCCGTCATTTATTCAATCGATAAATGGCGGGTTTTCATTTTGAAAGCTTTTGATTGTTTTAAATTAAATTAGTTCTATCCCCTTTGGGCTATAGAATTTTTTGCAAAATCATTCAAGCATGGAAAGCTGAAATACTACTTCTTTAATTATAAATAGTTATAGAATGAGAATAACTGTGAAAGAAGGTTCTCATGAACTCTGAAATAATCAGGGCGTCAAAAATTCAGATTAATAAAGCTGTGATTTCTGACTTCCTAAGGGGCACTAGTATCGAAATGTTTTCATCGTGCTTGGCCTCTTCATTTTAAGAGAAACAAATTCCGCTCTAGGCTTCGCGCTGACTGAATTTTTGGGACCTGTTTTGGGAATTATTTTTACGCCTGCCATGGGAAGCTTGATTGATTCTCACAAACATAAGCCTCTAATCATTTCATCTCAAATTTTTAGTATCTCTCTCCTGCTGATCTTTCTTTTTGTATTCCTATTTTTACCGCAAGCCCGCTTCATTGCAATCATTTTGATCAGCGGCATCCTATCAGTTATCAATGATTTTCAAAACACCTCTTATGAGAGCTCGACAATCAACATGGTTGGTCCAGCTTTTTTACAAAAACTGACAGCTTTAGAAGATAGTGCCAGCAATATCTCAAGCATTGCAGGCCCGATCCTGGCAGGTTCAATTTACGCTTTTGTGTCGATTCCATTTTTTGTGGTAACAGAAATTTTAGTCGAAATCATTGTTATTTTTCTCATCTTTTCGATGGACTTCGAATTAACTAACCAACAGGTGATTGAAAGCAGTGATCAAAATGATGGCGGCCAATCGAACTGGCAGTTGTTTAAATTAGGCATCAGCTATATTGTCAACCATAAAAATTTAAGTTTCATCATGATCGTAGTCATGCTGGTCAACTTCTTTATGACTTGTTTAATCATTGGTCAGCCCTTCATTTTGATTCATTATTTCCACGTCAGCAACTTCAATTATGGCTTGCTGAGCGCAGTGACGAGTATTGGCATGATTGCATCAGGAATTACCTTAAGCTTTTTGCCCGAAGCCAAAAACCAGTCAAATATACCTTTATCTTCGGCCTACTATTTGGTGTAACGATTTCTTTGATGGCAGTTCCAGTCTTGTTAGGCAACCACTTCTATTTATTAGCCCTCATTGCATACGCGCTGATCTCCTTGATACTCGGAACAATGTTGTCAGCAGCTAATATCCCCATTAGTATCTATTTTAAAAAATACATCCCAGAAAATTATCAAGGACGCGTCATGACAGTTTCAAATGTCCTGGGCCAGTTTCTGAATCCTGTCGGATTAGTAATCTATGGAGTTATTTTCGATCACGCTCAGGCCGCTGACATTTTCTTTTGGAGCGGATTAATTTCCATGATCATTGTTTTAATGTACTCATCGAGGCTGAGAGGAAAAGCTCAAAAGACCACGAATTAACATGTCTCAATACATTTTTTAATACGTGGCTTGGGCATTCCGGTACTCATCTATACTATGATTTTATTAGAATTCAGAATCCTGAGGAACATCCTTATGGCAAACATATCAGTGAGAACTCGAATTGAACACTTCCAAGACTTTGGTAACCATTTACCACACGCGAAAGTCTATTATCGCGAAGATTGGGGGACGCTGTATTTTGATTTAGCTGGAAAAATGTTTGGCGTCATGTCCCCTACGCCACTGACAATGCGACGATCACACTAAAGGGCCGGCTGGAATAACAAACGCTGGGTAAAATAGCACCAAGCCAGCAATTTGTTGAAAAATTTCGTCAGTAGCAATTGCGGACACGGCACCGCCCTGACTTTCGCCAAAAAGAAACAATCGATTATTATTAACATAATTCAAGCTTTGTGCAAACCTAATTACTGTTAATAAATCGTTTTTTTCCGAAAAGATAGACATTCTTGTAACAGATACGCTACTTTTGCTTCTGTTACTTCGACCGCTAAAATCAAAAACGATACTAACAAAACCATTATTGGCCAGTAATCGTGCGTATTCTGCCACATCACGATATGTTTCACCAAGCCCATGAGACAAAATTATCGTTGGCTGCGATTTTAAATCATCTTGTCGGTAACTAACGCCATATAGAACATTGCCTCCGCACTCTATTTGCAGCGTTTCCGCTAATGACTTCTGCAATATTTTCTCCACTTACTAATAAAAACTCGGTTTGGTAAATTCGGTATTAGGTTCACCTAACCCCAAACTTTCTCGATGGTAATCTTCCTTATTACTCAGTAGATCAACCACAAATTGAGCAACTGCTTGACGAGTAACTTGAGCCTCCTTAAATGGTTCGCCTTTCTTCGTCACATGAACTGCAATATCATTAGTTTTATTGTAAAGCCAAGTAATCCTCAAAATGATATAGTCTAAATTACTTTTTTCTATCAAATCTGCGGAATCTTTATAACTCGTTTTCCAAACAAGTCCTGTATTTTGCCGATACCATTTCTGAAATGGACCAGCAACTTCTTGATAAAGATCAGGCACATTCGCGGAAATAAAGCGTTTTACCCCAGTTGATTCCAAGGCATTCACCAAACCCAAAATAATATCTGGTCCTGCTACAAAACTTAAATAAACTGCATCAACACCGATTAGTGATGCTCTAATTTTGTCAAATTCTCTAAAATCACCGTCAATAAACGTTACTCGCGATGATTTTAAAGTTTCCAACCGTGACGAGACGCTGTGACCATATAAAACTAAATCATAATCCGTTTGGTCCAGCAAATTCCTCGCGATCATCCTTCCAATTTGACCCGCAGCACCTAAAATCAATACTTTCATGTCTCTCCTCACCTTGCCTTAATCATTTGTGTGAACATTGATGGCGGTCAAAAGTTGTGCTTCGTTAGCGGCATCATCTGGATCGTAGGTACCTTTTCCCGTGTCCAAAGCCCGTATTTCAGTCATTTCATCTTCAGTCAATTTAAAATCAAAAATATCAAGATTGCTTTTGATGCGCTCAATATGAGTTGATTTTGGAAGAACAATTGTGCCTGCTTGATTTTCAAAACGCAAAATAATTTGACCAGCATTCTTCTGATATTTTTTGGCAAGCTTCTGAATAGTCTGTTCCTGCATTAAATTTTGATTTCCCTGACCCAACGGCGCCCAAGCTTCTAATTTGACATCATCATTGAATAATAATCGCCGTAATTCCTTTTGTTGAAAATATGGATTGAACTGGACCTGGTTAACGGCAGGAACAACTTCAAACTGTGGTATTAATTTTTTCCAATATTTCGGAGTCATATTAGATACACCAACGGAACGAATTTTGCCAGCTTTCTGTGCTTCTACTAAAGCTTGCCAAGCACCTGCAACATCACCATATGGCTGATGTAACAAATACAAGTCGATGTTATCAAGTCCCAGTTTCCTTAAAGAGCGGTCAATTCCTTTTTTAGCTGCTTCATAGCCATAATCCTGTAACCAAAGTTTGCTAGTGACCCAAATTTGATCACGAACAACACTGCTGTCTCGGATGGCCCGCCCCACTTCTGCTTCATTAAAATAGGCAGCAGCAGTATCTATATGCCGATAACCAGCCGACAGTGCGGCACTAACCGCTTGATAAGTTGCGCCATTATTAGGAATCAAATAAGTACCAAAACCAATCGCCGGAATTTCTTGGCCATCATTTAATTTTATTTTTGAGATATCCATAAATTTTCGTCTACCTTAATTATCATTCTTCAACTGCTTCAAACTAGAACCAAAGATTTGCTCAATCGCAATGGGATCACGATGATCAAAAAATTAGCTTTCATGTTTATCCAGTTGAGCAATAGTTTGCATATCTTCATCAGTCAGCTCAAAGTCGAAGACATCCATATTTTCTACCATTCTATCAGGATGAACTGACTTAGGAATAACAATAATTCCCCGCTGTAATAGCCAACGCAAAATAACTTGGCCAGACGATTTGTCATATTTTTGACCAAGTGCAGCCAAAACATTATTTGCAAATATCTGGTGCTTACCTTCGGCAAAGGGCGCCCAAGTTTCAACACGAATGTCCTCATTTTGGATAAAAGTGGCATCGTCGACCTGCTGGTTCCATGGATTAACTTCAATTTGATTAACCGCTGGTTTAACTGACATTGTTAATGCCAAATTCTTTAGTTGGTCAGGATAAAAGTTCGAAACACCAATTGCACGAATCTTCCCCCTCGATAAGCTTCTTCTAAAGCACGCCATGCGCCCATGACATCACCAAACGGCTGATGTAACAAATAAAGATCAATATAGTCCACGCCAAGACGATTCAGAGAAAGGTCTATCCCGGCTTTAGCACGCTCATAAGTAAAATCTGAAACCCACAATTTTGAAGTAACAAAAATATCTTCACGTTTCACACCGCTTTTGCTTATAGCACGACCTACCGCTTCTTCATTCTGGTAAGCTGCTGCTGTATCAATCATGCGATAACCCGTCTGCAATGCAACGGAAACAGCCTGTTCGCATTCAGCTAAATCAGGTACTTAGAAGACGCCAAAACCTAGCTGGGGCATTTCAATCCCATTATTTAATTTAACTGTTGGTATATCAACCATACTAAAATTCTCCTTTTCTGAATTTCATCTGATGATGATGGTCTAATTATCCAACAAAAGAAGGTGCTTGAAAATTACTACTTAAGCATGCTAGTATACGTTTAATGTATACTAGAAGGTTGAAATATGGTTGATAACTACTTATGGCAAGAACTAGCAGCTTTTGCAAAATACGGAACATTTGCCAGGACAGCAGAAAAACTGCATATAACACAACCAACAGTCACCCGCGGCATGCAAAAATTGGAAAATGACTTAGGTGTTCAATTGTTTGCTCGGCAGCCTAATAGGATCAGTCTGACGAAAACGGGTGAGTTAGCAGCCTAAGAGGCCAAAAAAATTCTCAAAATTAATAGTCAATCAATAGAAAGAATTCAGAATTTCGATCGGAGCCAGCAAACTATCACAGTCGGTGGCACGATTCCAGGTCCGTTAATTTTATTAAGACATTTGCAGTCAAGTTTACCTGTCCAAGTCAAAATTATGGATCAGCTGCAACAACAAAACATTCTTAGTTTACTAGGCACCAGAAAATTCACATTAATTTTATCCAATCAAGCAATTCTAACCGAGGATATCGAATCTCGTTATATTGGTAATGAGAATCTGTCAGTGAATTTAAATCAATTCATGTATCAAGCTAGCCAATCTTCTGTCACCTTTCAAGAATTAAGAGGGCTTAGTTTTCTGGTTCTCACCAATATTGGCTCGTGGAATAAGATTATTAATCAGAATATCCCCGAAACAAAATTTCTCTACCAACAGCAACAGGAAACATTCTCCGAAATTACTAAATATTCTGATTTTCCTTTTTTTAGTACGAATCTCTCGGATTTGAATCCAACATTCGAACAACTCCAGAATGATGAAGACAACCGCGTAAAAATTCCGATTACTGACAATGATGCCCACATGACAATTTATGGAAGCTACTTAAAATCGCAACGGCAGTCATTAAACAATGTTCTTGAAAAAATTATCCAAAACTGGCCTAAGTGAGTATTGTGTGACAAAAATTTAGGAAATCAGCGACAAAAATGTTTCTGGCAGCATATAACTTCTAATATCAGTGTTTCACACAAATTCTCAAAAAATCTCTGTACTAGATTAATTAAGATTAACGTGCCGTTAACGTAGCATCATTCTGATACTCTTCCACTCGTCATATACATCACAGCTCACAAGTTAAGAAACAGGAATCGCTAGTTTCTTAACCATGGCAAATTTAGCGCGATTTATCCGTCATTTCGTTAATTATCCAAAATCTTCAACTTTCATTGCCACATTTCCACCGTTGCATAAAGCAGTAAGACTGCCAGTATAATGTTCAGCACACGTTCATGACGCAGGAACAATCGCTGAAACAGAGAGCCCGCACCGGCCCAAAGCAAGTTGCAAACAGCTGTGATCAAACACATCACGATGCCGAAAATAATAATCAGAAGGCGGTGGTTCTGAAAAAGAGGGATTAAAAAGGAAATATAGCCAATTAAAAAATAAAGGATCACTTTGACGTTTGTCAGATTTAAAAGCATGCCTGCCCAAAATTGTCTATTTGACGACACTATTTTCTGTTTCCCACGTGCATCGCTCTTTGTTCTGAAAAGGTTCATGATCAAATAAATCAGATACAAGGAACCGAGGATTTTCATCAGCAAGACCGCCGTGGCAGAGATCGATTTTAAAAAATCAGTAAAAAAGAAAGCCAGAAAATCCAAGATAAAAAAACTGACAAACAGACCGTTTAAAAATGGCATCGAGCCGCGAAAACCGTGCTGCCTGCTTTCTTGTAAAGCCATCAAATTATTCGGATCAGGAGTAATCGCCATGATGATACTGTAAGAAAAAAAGCCGAACATTTTGATGCCTCCCTATTGATAAATGGCTCCACTATAACACGATGAGTATGTGCGCACTGATTTGTTATCAAATAATCTCCTGAGTGTTTGTCTACATCATTGGTTACCCGTCACTTTAAAAAAATTCTGCGTGGATAATGATCAAATAACTTAAATTTCGTGCTCCTCTCCACAAAAAAAGAGCAGCCAACAATGCGACTGCCCCTTTATTTACTTTTATAAAAATGTTTTTAGTTTATCAAAACTGCTGGAGGTTTATCATCTGAAACCTTATCGGGTGAATTTTTAACAGTAAATTGTCGATTTTCTAGCATAATCTTCACATCCGCCATATCAGCTACCTTTTGGTCATGAGTGATCATGATAACAGTTTTCTTTGATTGATGAGCAACGCGCTGGAAAATCTCAGTAATCTCTTTTGTGTTCTGCTCGTCTAAATTACCGGTTGGTTCATCAGCTACTACGATTGGTGCATCTACAGCCAAGGCGCGTGCAATCGCCACACGTTGCTGCTGGCCACCTGATAGTTTTTGCACGTTTTTCGTTGCCAATTCTCCTTCAATACCAACAGAAGCTAATAAATCTATCGCGTACTGCCGATTGCCTGCATGTTTTGATTTCGTGATTGATAGAGCCGAAACAACATTTTCTAAAGCGGTCATATAATTCATCAAATTATAGGCCTGAAAAACGACCGTCACGTCTTGATTTCGATATTTAGTCAAACCGATTTTACGAATGTCTTTACCGTTATAGCTGATCAGACCAGATACAGGTGAATCTAGTCCAGCTAGAAAACTGACAAAGGTTGTTTTTCCGGATCCGGATTCCCCAACAATTGCATATAGTGTGGCAGGATCGAATTTCAGACTGACATTTTTGTATAGGTAATCATCTGGATGGTTGAAATAATGTGTTAATTTTTGAACAGTTAATGTCATGGTTTTTCCTTCATTCTGAAATTAGAATCCTTTTTGGTTTGAGACTGATAATAGGAATCGCTCCTAATAATGTGGCTATAGCAACGATAACCAAACCGAAAGCGCCGAGTTCAAGCAAGGTCCCAATATTAACGTGAGTTGAGAGTTTATTTAATTGAGAGTTTCCAGTGAGAGTCGTACCAAATTGACGCATTTGACCACCGAAAGCTCTTGAATTACTTGGGTTTCCTGAGCCAGTAGCATTGCCATTCGGACCAGCTTGGTTTGGATTCCCGCCTCCAGGCCCTCCAAATCCGCTTCGTAGACTTTGCTGCGATGTATTTTGCTGAGAAATTAGTTGCTGGCCAACGCTATTACCAAAGAAACTGCCAAAAACACCAGCGAAACATAATGAAAGTACTAGCACAGAGATCGTTTCAACAAAAATTTGACCAATAATTTTTGCTTTTTCTTCACCTAAGGACATCAAGATACCAATTTCATGCCTTCTCTCACGGACCATTAAGATAAGAATGAGGGTCAGGATAGCAATCCCTGCAATGCCTACGATCCAGACAATTTTAGACGCAATCGATTCAATTGATTTCACCGAACTAGTCAGCATTTCGTAAATCTGGTCCGAAGTGGTGAGTTGCAAGTTGCCTGAGATAATTTTTTTGGCCGATTTCACAAAAGCTTTTTCTTTGCTAGAGTCTGTCAAAGTGTAAACAACGTTGGAAACTTTTCCAGCATCTCCTGCCAAACTAGAGGCAAGCGTATAACTCGAAAAAATCGTATTTGAAGGATCTTGCATCTGGCCAAAAGTCTGATCAGTGCTTGTTTTCGCCTGGTAGATGCCCACAACCTTCAAATTTTTCACATTACTTGATGAATCCTTCACTTTAATCGTGTCACCCACATTGATGTGGTTATTAGAAGCCAATACTTCTTCAATAATGACGTTATTTGTATTAGCGTCTGAGCTGGTAATACCTCTGCCCTTTTTCATTACATAATTTTTATTTTTGAAATTGGAATTGGCAGCAGTGGATGAAAGTCCCGAGACACTAATATCACCAGAGTCCGTGCCTTGCATCCTGCCAAATCCACCATTGCTATTTGAATTACTGCTTAAGACAGCTGTGAAAGATGAAGCATTAACACTAGCGCTAGCCGTAATCTGGTAAGCTGCGACGTTTTCTAATGAAGCTATTTTTTTGGCAGTGTTAAGTCCAATGATCGCCTCATTAATACGAAAACGGCCTACAGGCGGAGTCTGCGTTGACGAACTTGCCGAACCTTGATTCTGCTGGAACAATTTTGCCCGATTCGCAGAAAGCGTCACGGTAGTTCCAACTGCATTTTTACTGTTATTAACAGCCGTTAAAGCAGCATTCTGGATAATTAATCCCGCCAACATAAAAGTTAGTATGGCAGTCATCACCAGTACAAGTAATAATGTTTTTCCAATCCTACGCCTAAGATAAAGAAAAGCGCGTTTCACATAATCCATATATTATATTCTCCTAACACAAAAGAGGTTATGGCTAGGGCATTAAAGAATGATTAAACAAAGACTAAATTAAGATTAATTGCACCAAACATTTTCAATCGGGTTCTTCTGTCGAGTTCTTTATTTAATCCAGGTCGCTCTAAAGCTCTTTGGCTCCCCTATAATGAATGAGTAGTCAAATATTCAATATCACAAAACACCACCTGTCATGGTGTTTTTTATTCACTAACTAGTACAACAAAAAAACTTCTAACTTATCGTTAGAAGTTTTTATTTTGACATCTACTTGCAAATTGCCATGCCTCACGGGTGATTGTTAGCTCTAACCGCTACAGAGTGCTTAGAAAGCCCATAAATAAAGGGTTTCTGCTAATAACTCATTATTCCCACTCTATCGTTGCGGGTGGCTTGCTCGTGATGTCGTAGACAACGCGGTTGATGTGGCCGACTTCGTTGACGATGCGTTCAGAAATCTTGCCTAATAAGTCCCATGGCAGTTTGGCAAAATCAGCCGTCATACCGTCAATGGAGGTAATGGCGCGGATGGCGATCGTCCAGTCATACGTACGGCCGTCGCCCATAACGCCAACAGAGCGCAGGCCGGTCAGGATCGTGAAATACTGCCAGACATTATCTTCCAGGCCGGCTTTAGCGATCTCGTCACGCAAAATCGCATCGGAATCACGGACAATCGCCAGTTTTTCTTCGGTAATTTCACCCAAAATACGAATAGCCAATCCTGGACCTGGGAATGGCTGACGCCAGACCAAGGCATGCGGCATATCCAGCTCTTCACCCAATTCACGGGCTTCGTCCTTAAATAACGTGCGTAAAGGCTCGATCAATTTGAAGTGCATGTCTTTAGGCAGGCCACCGACATTATGATGGGATTTGATCGTCTGAGCCGTATCCGTCCCAGATTCAATCACATCCGTGTACAGAGTGCCCTGAGCTAAAAATTCAATCCCTTTCAGCTTCTTGGCTTCGTCATTAAAGGTCTCGATAAATTCCTTGCCGATAATCTTGCGTTTTTTCTCAGGCTCGGTCACATGCGCTAATTTAGACAAAAAACGCTGCTGTGCATCGATTTTGATAATGTTCAAACCAAACTTGCCAACCAGAGAATCCATCACCATGGCAGCCTCATTTTTACGCAGCAGGCCATGATCAACGAAAATACAAGTCAGCTGTTTGCCGATGGCTTTATGTAAAAGAACAGCGACGACTGAAGAATCGACACCACCGGAAAGACCTAGTAAGACCTTTTTGTCGCCAACTTCAGCGCGGATTTTTTCGATCTGGTCTTCGATGAAATCTTTCATCTGCCAATTAGCCTGGCAGCCAGCAATCTTAAAGACAAAATTCTTTATAATCTGGTTACCGTATTCAGAAAGCGTCGTCTCAGCATGGAATTGGACACCATACAGTTTCTTGTTGTCATCAGCCATGGCCGCGATTTTTGTCTTATCTGTGCTGGCTGCAATAACAAAACCATCCGGCACGGCCTCGACAGAATCACCGTGGCTCATCAGAACTTTTTGATCTTCAGGCGTGTCAGCAAACAAAAGTGACTTTTCATCAAAATGCAATGCTGCTTGGCCGAATTCGCCGTTTCCCTGATTAGCAGTGACTTTACCGCCTGGCAAGCGATAGGCAATCAACTGCATGCCGTAGCAGACACCTAGTAGCGGAATGCCCAATTCAAACATCTCTGGATCAATCGTAAAAGCATCCTCGGCGTAGACGGATTTTGGCCCACCGGATAAGATAATCGCTTTTGGTGCATAAGCTTTGATTTTGTCAATCGTCATCTTGCGCGATTTCAATTCGGAAAAAACGCCGAATTCACGGATTCTGCGTGTAATCAATTGATTATATTGGCTGCCGTAATCCAGCACCAAGACTTTGTCGTATTTTTTATCGATTTCTACCATTACTTAATCGTATCCAATTTTGTCGTATCAATGATCGCAATCACGGGCAGATTGCGAAAATAACTATTGTAATCCATGCCGTAGCCGACCAAGAAAGAATTTGGCACTTGCAGGCCCGCGTAATCAATCGGGACTTCGACGATACGAGCAGCTTTTTTATCAGTCAAGACGACCGTTGTGACTGACTTGGCGCCTTTTAACATGAAATAATCGCGCAGCCACTTCATTGTGCGGCCTGTATCGACAATCTCATCGACGACCACGACATCGCGACCTGTCATATCTGTATCGACATCATGGGTGACGCGGATGTTACCAGTCGATTCAGTGTTGTTATAAGATTTGACATCAATATAATCCAGGTCGACATCAACAGTCATTTTCCGCAGTAGATCCGTTGTAAAAATGGCTGCCCCTTTTAAGACAGAGATAAAAAGCGGCCGCGGATCAGATTCAGCAAATTTCTTGTCCAATTGATCAGCCAGATGCTGGACAACTGCCGAGATATCCGTTTCCGTGGCTAAGACTGATTTAATCGCCGGGTGGCTCACTAACGCGTTCATGATTCCTCCAAACCTATCCGTTCAAATATTTTATCGACATTGCGCAGATGATAGTGATAATCAAAAGCGTCGTCGATTTCTGCTTGAGTCAAAATTTTTGTTACTTTGCTATCCCCTTCGACCAGATCCTTGAACATCTTGTGTTCGTCCCAGGAACGGGCTGTCAAAGGCTGAATTGTGTCGTAAGCTTCTTCTCGGCTCAGGCCTTTATCGATCAGCTTCAACAGCAGACGCTGCGAATAAATCAGGCCGTAAGTCCGATGCATGTTGGCCTTCATCGTCTCCGGGAAGACGGCTAATTTACTGAGGATGCTGGTAAAACGCTGAAGCATGTAATCGATCAGGATCGTCGTGTCTGGCAGGATAATCCGTTCGGCCGATGAATGGGAAATATCGCGTTCATGCCACAAAGTAATATCGTCCATGGCTGTCTGCATGTGACCGCGAATCACGCGGGCCAGGCCTGTCATGTTTTCCGAGCCGATTGGATTTCTTTTATGCGGCATTGAGGAAGAACCCTTTTGGCCGGCCGCAAAATTCTCTTCGACTTCATGAATTTCTGAACGCTGCAGGCCGCGAATTTCCGTGGCAAAATTCTCAATTCCGGTCGCAATTAAGGCAATGTCATTAATGTAAGCCGCATGCAGATCACGCGGCAGGACTTGAGAAGCAATCGGCTGAGGCGTTAAGTCTAATTGGGCCATGGCGTCTTCCTCGACAGACATGGGAATATTAGCAAAAGTCCCGACAGCACCGGATAATTTGCCCGTCTCTAGTGCTTTAGAGGAGATATTAAAACGCTGGATGTTTCGCAGGGTCTCTTCATAATAACGTGCCACAACCAAGCCAAAAGTCGTCGGCTCAGCTTGAACACCGTGTGTCCGGCCCATCATGACAGTCTTTTTGTATTTCAGCGCCATGACCTTGATTTGTGCCAGATAGGCAGCTAAATCTTTTTTGATGATTTGATTAGCTTGTTTTAAACGCAAACCTTGAGCTGTATCGACGACATCAGTGGAGGTCAAGCCAAAATGGATCCAGCGTTTTTCTGGACCCAAAGATTCTGATAAATCACGCGTAAAAGCGACAACATCATGATGCGTCTGTGCTTCGATCTCTGCGATTCGGTCAACATTGAAATGTGCCTTAGCGCGAATGGCATTCACGTCAGCTTGTGGAATCGCGCCATAATTGGCCCAAGCCTGATCAACGGCAATTTCAACTTCCAGCCAGGTCTGGTACTGATTCTGCAGTTCCCAGACGGCGCCCATCTCCGGATTCGTATATCGATCAATCATGCGGTATGCATCGCCTCTCTACCGTCAGACCACAGGTCTTTTAGCAAGTGCGTCTGTTCGGCATGCGGGCCGACAGCAAAGCTCAAAAGCGGCCGGTTCAATAATTCGGAAATCCGTTTTAAATAATTTTGTGCATTGACTGGCAGATCTTCAAAATGCGCGTCATCACTAATATCTTCCGACCAGCCCGGCAGCGTCTCATAGATCGCAGTCGCGCCTTTTAGCAAACGCAGATTGGCTGGGAAATTGTCAATACGCTGGCCGTCTTTTTCGTAGGCAACCGCGATTTTAACTTCTTTTAAGCCGGAAAGCACATCCAATGAATTAACTGCTAATTCCGTGATGCCGGCAACTAAAACGGCATGACGCAAAGCAACTGTGTCCAGCCAGCCGATCCGGCGGGGACGCTTAGTAATAACGCCGTATTCGTGACCGATTTCGCGGATATGGCTGCCCATTTCGTTTTTCAATTCGGTCGGGAAAGGCCCTTCGCCGACACGCGAGGTATAAGCTTTGACAACGCCGGCAACTTCATGGATTTTATCCGGGCCGACACCTGTGCCAACAGCAGCACCGGCACCAACGGGATTTGATGAGGTGACAAAAGGATAAGTACCGTGGTCGATATCCAGCATGACGCCCTGAGCGCCTTCAAAGACGATCCGCTTGTTTTCCCGCGTCAATTCGTCCATGAGAACCGTGACATCCGTCACATATTTGGCTAGTTCTTTTCCGTAGGCGCTGTATTCGTTATAAACAGTCTCATAATCAAAAGGCTGTCCGCCGTATAATTTCGTAATTTCATTATTCTTTAAAGGCAGCACTTGTTTTAGTGCTTCGGCAAAGGCTTCTGGATCAATTAAATCCACCATGCGAATGCCCTGCCGATTGATTTTATCAGCGTAAGTCGGGCCGATGCCCTTTTTCGTCGTACCGATACGGCCGCCGCTGGCTTCTTCTGCCAAGCCGTCCAAGGCAATATGATATGGCATAATCACCTGTGCTCGATCCGAAATGCGCAAGCCGGATAGATCAATACCGCGCTCCGACAAGCCTTTCATTTCTGTCAGTAATTCTTTTGGATTGACAACTTCACCGTTGCCGATAATTGCTAAATGTTTGGGATTGATGATACCCACCGGCAGCGCCGACAATTCGAATTTATTGCCGCCATGATATACCGTATGACCCGCGTTATCACCACCTTGATAGCGGGCGACTGCGTCAGCCGTTTGGCAAAACAAGTCAACAACCTTGCCTTTGCCTTCGTCTCCCCATTGCGATCCTACTACGACAATTCCAGCCATAAAATCTCCTAAAGTTCTAAATAATCAAAAAAACACGTCGTTGTTCTCGACGTGAATTACTATATGCGATTAGAACACGAACGTTATCAAATCCGGACGTAATTTGGGGCAGCTTTTGTAATATGGACATCGTGCGGGTGAGATTCGATCAAACCAGCATTTGTAATCTGGACAAATTCAGCTTTTTCGATCAGATCTTTGATGTCGGCAGAACCTGTGTAACCCATGCCGGCACGGATGCCGCCAAGGTCTTCAAAGATCACGTCGTCGACAGTGCCTTTATATGCAGTCACGGCTTCGATACCTTCAGGAACCAGTTTGTTGACCTCTTTGACTTCGCCTTGGAAGTAACGGTCTTTAGAACCATTCTGCATAGCTGCCATGGATCCCATGCCGCGGTAAGTTTTGTATTGTTTGCCATCTTCGCCTGTGATCACTTCACCAGGTGCTTCTTTGGTGCCGGCCAACATCGAGCCCAGCATGACAGCATTGCCACCGGCAGCAATCGCTTTGACAATATCGCCGGACCACTTCATACCGCCATCAGCGATGATTGTCTTGCCATAATCAGCTGCAGCTTGGGCAGCATCGGTAATGGCTGTAATTTGCGGAACGCCAACACCGGCAACAACACGCGTCGTGCAGATCGAACCAGGACCGATACCGACTTTGGCAACATCAGCACCGGCATCGAATAAGGCTTTGGCACCAGATTCAGTGGCGATGTTGCCGCCAATAATATTCAAGGTTGGATAAGCGCTGCGGATGTCACGGATTTTTCTTAAAACACCAGCCGAATGACCGTGAGCTGAATCAACGACGATGGCGTTTGCACCAGCTGAGACTAAAGCGGTGACGCGGTCTAAGGTATCGTTTGTCACACCAACACCAGCCGCAACAATCAGCTGGCCCTTTGAATCAATAGCAGCATTGGGATACTTGTTTAAATCAACTGCCGTGGCCTTGACTTTGGCGACTTCAGCAGCTTGATCTGCGATCAGCATGTTCTTGTGAATCACGCCCATGCCGCCATTTAAAGCCAATTGCGCGGCCATGGCGTGTTCTGTGACTGTATCCATAGCTGCGCTTAGAATCGGGATATTCAAGTGCAGAGTCGGTGTCAGGTCAGTACCCAGTTTGACTTGGTCAGGTGTCACATCTGAAGCGGCCGGGATCAGCAGAACATCGTCAAAAGTCAATCCGAGTTTCTTATATTTGTTTGAAAAATCTGTCATATTATCCTCACGTTTATATACAAAAAGGCATTCGCAGAAAGCTTCAAGAAGTCCCTGCGGATGCCAAAAAGAGCTACATCCACAGATAGTCCAGCATAGGTGCTGGGTAGAAACTGTCAGCCATTATCCGACGATATACCTGCTTGATTGTTATTTATCTTACCAAAGATCAGTAAAAAAGCAACAGCTAAATTGGCCGAGAATGCCAAATCTTAATGCTGCCGTGAAAAATTTTTCTGGAAATCGGCCAATTGATAACCGATATCATGACGATAAGTCAGTTTTAAATGTGCCTGATCTAAATATTTATAAATTTTTTCTTGTGCCGCCAGCATTGTCGCAGCGTGCACCACGATCGTCGCCACACGTCCGCCAGTCGATAGGAATTGCTGGTCGGATTTGCGAACAGTTGCATAATCAATCTCAAAACCATCCGGCAAGTCTGCTAACAATGGCGTTGGAAAGCCCGGCTGAACATCTTCAGGATAACCCGGAGCCGCGATATCAACGCCCAAATACACGTCTTGATCTTGCCAAGCTGCCTGAGCCGTTTTGCCAGCAAGCAGATCTGAGATCAATTCGTAAAAATCCGAGGTCAGCTGAGGCAGAATCACCTGTGTCTCTGGATCGCCAAAACGCACATTGAATTCGACGACTTTAACACCAGTCTGCGTCAACATCAAGCCGGAATACAAGACCCCGACAAAAGGCGTCTGATTAGTGGCCATGGCGCGGATTGTCGGCAGAATAATTTTGTCTGTCGTATCCTGTAAAACGTCTTCCGGCAGCTGCAGCATCGGGCTGTAGGCACCCATTCCGCCAGTATTAGGCCCTTTGTCCGCGTCAAAACGGCGTTTGTGATCCTGAGCCGCTGGCAAGTTAACGATTTGTCCATGACTGCCGACTAAGGTAAACATGGAAAACTCTATCCCAGACATGAAGTCTTCGATTAACAGGCTTTCGGCAGGATTTTTGCTGTAGATGTCAGTGAGTTTTGCAGCAGCTTCTTGACGCGTTTTGATAATTGAAACACCCTTGCCGGCCGCTAAACCGTCTAGCTTAAAGACAAGCGGCAGCTGTTTGCCAGCCACGATTTTTTCAGCAGTATCCAAGGAATTGACTGTCTCATAAGCTGCCGTCGGTGCCTGGGCTAATTGCAGGATTTTTTTTGCGAATGTCTTGGATCCTTCTAATTGAGCAGCCGCTTTATTTGGCCCGAAAATGCGTAGGCCGGCTTGTTGAAAAGCATCAACGACGCCCAAAACCAGCGGCTCTTCACTGCCCACAAAAGTTAAGTCGATCTGTTCTTTTTTCGCCAGAGCGACCAAACCAGGCAAATCATCCAGGGCCACGGACGCAGTCTGGATGCCAGGCTGAATCATGCCGTCATTGCCAGGTGCAACAATCACAGTGTCGACATGTTTGCTTGTCAGAAATATTTTGGCTAGGCTATGCTCGCGAGCACCTGCGCCAATGATTAATACTTTAGCCATGACTAATGAGCCCTCCTTTTGTGTTAGTGGCGGAAATGCCGGCGGTGTGAAAAGACGAGGACGACGCCCAATTTGTTTGCCATGGCAATTGAATCTTTGTCTTTAATCGAGCCACCGGGTTCGACAATCGCAGCAATGCCCTTGCCAGCTGCGTAAGAGACAGAATCATCCATCGGGAAAAAGGCATCAGAAGCCAGGACAGCCTTTGAGAAATCTGGTTTCGCCTCAGCATGTGCAATCGCAATTTTCACAGAATCAATACGGTTGGGCTGCCCGGCACCGATACCTAAAGTCTGACTGTCGGTTGCGACGAGAATGGCGTTGGATTTAACATGTTTGACAGCTTTTTGAGCGAAAATCAAAGCTGAAATCTGCTCGGCGGTCGGTTGTTTTTCCGAAACGACCTCTAGGTCAGCATCTTCTTCGACGACATCATCCATTTCCTGAGCCACAGCACCGCCCAAGACAGAAGTCACTTCGATTTCTTTAGGCAGCTTATCGGCGATTGGCAGAGACAGCAAACGCAGATTCTTCTTTTTGGCCAGCATGTCAAAAGCTTCGGGCGTAAAACTCGGCGCAATAATGATTTCCAGGAAAATCGCGTGCATTTTTGTCGCAGTGGCCAGATTAATTTCACGGTTGGCAACGACGATCCCGCCGAAAATCGAGATATCATCAGCCGCAAAAGCCTTGTCCCAGGCCTTTTCAATCGTGTCGGCCTGACCGATACCAGCCGGATTCATATGTTTGAGTGTCACGACAGTCGGCTTCCGATTGAATTCCAGAATCGTTCTCAAGGCAGCGTCGGCATCTTTGATATTGTTATAGCTGAGTTTTTTACCGTGCAGAATTTTAACCTGCAGAATCGAATATGGCGTCGGAATTGGATTGGCATAAACGGCCGCTTTTTGATGCGGGTTTTCACCGTAACGCAGATCGAAATCTTTTTCGTAGGTCAAAGTGAGTTTTTCCGGGAAGGCTGTCTTTGACAAATAGGACGCGATCAAAGCATCGTAAGCTGCCGTGTGACGAAAAGCCTTGGCTTGCAATGTCCGGCGCAGGTCGTCAGTGATTTGGTTTTCTGAAATGGCCGTTAAAACAATGGCATAATCCTCCGGGTCAACGAGTACCAGGACATCTTTGGCGTTTTTGGCCGCCGAACGAATCATCGAAGGCCCGCCGATATCAATGTTTTCTATCGCCTGATCGTAAGTCGCGTTGGGATTGCTGACAGTTTCTTTAAATGGGTATAGATTAACGGCAACAAGGTCAATCGGCGTGATATCCAGCTCTTTTAAAGTCGCCATGTGATCAGCGTCTTCTTGTTTGGCCAACAAAGCCGCATGGACAGCCGGATGTAAAGTCTTGACACGACCATCAAGAATTTCCGGAAAATGGGTGATCTCTGTAATTGATTTGGCCGCAATACCCGCTTCCTGCAGTGTTTTTAAAGTGCCGCCCGTGGAAATCAGCTCGTAATCGTTTTCAACCAGTCCCTTGGCAAAATCGACGAGGCCTGTCTTATCTGAAACACTCAACAATGCTCTTTTCATGCGGTAAATACTCCCTTTTCAATCAATTTTTTTAAAGTCTGCGGATAAAGCCGGTGCTCGACTTCGTGAATATGTGTTTCTACTTCGACTAAAGTCTCGCCATCTGCGATCGGAACGGCAGCCTGAGCAATAATTTTTCCTGAATCAACACCGCTATCGACGAAATGAATCGTCACGCCGGTCACTTTCACGCCGTAATCAAAGGCGTCGGCGATGCCCTGGCGACCCGGAAAACTCGGCAGCAGTGCTGGATGGATGTTGATAATTTTATTTGGAAAGGCGGCTAGTAAATCTGGCCCGATGATGCGCATAAAACCGGCCAGCAAAATACCTTGGACCTGATCTTTATTGAGAATCGCCAGAATCGCCTTTTCGGCTGCAGATTTGTCTGGATAAGCTGAATATTTGATCACGCTGACTGCTACATTGTGTTTGGCGGCGCGGTCAATGACGGGAACGTGCGCGTGGTCAACAATCAGACGGACAATTTGAGCTTGCGGCAATTCTTGCTCGATAAATGCTGCGAGTGCTGAAAAATTTGTGCCCTTTCCCGAAGCAAAAACAGCTAAGCGAATCGGCGCCGTCATGACTCCTGGCTCCAATCCGGCTGTCCGACAAATGTCAGGGCTTGATCGGACGCGGCCCTTTTTATTAGATGCCCGATTAGATAGGCCTGCTCGCCGACAGCTTGTAGACTTTCTGAAACGACCGCCGCCTGATCAGGCGCCACAGCGACAACCAAGCCAATACCAAGGTTAAAAGTCCGCAACATCTCTGTGTCTGATAATTGGCCAGCAGTCTGCAGGCGTTTGAAAATAGCTGGGATCGGCCAAGTCCCCCAGTGAATTTCAGCAGTAACATTGTCATTTAACATGCGCGGCAGGTTTTCCAGCATGCCGCCGCCCGTAATGTGAGCAGCCGCATGAATTCGATCTGCCTGCATTAACGGCAAGAGCGCTTTGACATAAATGCGCGTCGGCTTTAATAATTCTGTCTGCAAATTAGGATCCAGCTGTGCCCAACTTAGGCCAGGATTTTTCATCAGCAGTTGGCGGACCAGCGAAAAACCATTTGAGTGTAATCCGTTTGATGCTAGACCCAGCAACACATCCCCTTCGGCCGATTGACTGCCGTCCAAAATCGCTGTTTTGTCGACAACGCCGACAGCAAATCCTGCCAGATCGTACTCATTTTTGGGATACATATCAGCTAATTCGGCCATCTCGCCACCGATTAAAGCCATCCCAGCTTGGCGGGCACCATCAGCGATTCCGGCCACGATCTTGGCAACTTTGTCGGATTCAACGTGATCAATGGCTAAATAATCAAGCATAAACAAAGGCTTGGCGCCTTGGACGAGAATGTCGTTTGCCACCATGGCGACTAAATCCTGGCCGATACTGCCATGCAGATCGGCAGCCTGTGCCAACAATAATTTGGAACCGACACCGTCTGTGCCAGAGACGAGGACGGGATTTTTGTACCCTGCCGGCAGCTGGAAAAAAGAAGCAAAAGACCCGATGCCATCCAGTACGCCATCTGTATAAGTAGATTTGACTGAATCCATAATTTTTGTGACTGCGTCTTCGCCGGCTTTGATATCAACACCGGATTTGGCGTAAGCGTCCTCACTCATAGACAGCTCCTTCTTGTTTGGAAATAATCATGTTGCTGGTTAAGACAGATTCAGCAGCCGGCTCTGGATCAAAGACAACCAGGCCAGCATCAGCTTTTGCCTGCAGAGACGGTGCGTAATCATAAATCGGTGACGGATAACGGCCGTCGAAATAGGCTGTCGTTAAACCGTTTCCCGGATAAGGCGTCTTGAGATTGATCGAATCAACCAAGCCTTCGACGGATAAAAAGGCCAGCGAATCAGCGTGAATCATCTCAGTCATTTCTGCCAGCGTGTGGTTGGCAGCAAGCAATTCGTCGGTCGTTTGCATATCAACGCCGTAAAAAGACGGGTATTTAAAAGCTGGTGAGGCAATCCGGACATGCACTTCGCGCGCGCCGGCGTCTTTGAGCATCTGGATAATGTACATAGAGGTCGTGCCGCGAACGATCGAATCATCAATCAGCACAATCGATTTACCTGCCACGACTTCTTTAACTGGCGACAACTTCATGCGGACAGCCCGTTCACGCCGATCCTGGTTAGGCTGAATAAAAGTCCGCGCGATGTATTGATTTTTCACGAGGCCCATTTCGTTTGGCAGGCCGGCTTCTTCCGCGTATCCTTGAGCAGCCGACAGTGATGAATTTGGCACGCCGACAACCATATCAGCATTTGGGACTGGCTGTTCGATCGCCAGTCTGCGTCCCATGTGTTTGCGCGCCATGTGGACATTGACGCCGTAAATCGTCGAATCCGGCCGCGCGAAATAGATATATTCCATCACATCGATATTCAGCGAAACATACTGCGTATAATGGTCGATTTGCAGGCCTTGATCGTTGATCGTCAATAATTCGCCGGGCTGAATATCGAATAAAAATTCCGCCCCGGTCATCGTCAAAGCGGCTGTTTCAGAAGCCACGACATACTGGCCGCCAGGCAGACGCCCGACACAAAATGGCCGAAAACCATGCGGATCCAAAGCGGCGTACATACCATCCGGCGTTAACAGCAGAAAGGCAAAACCGCCGCGCAGCTTTAATAACGATTCGGCAATTTTTTCTTTCATCGTGCTTTTGTGCGAACGGCGGATCAGATGCAGCAGAATTTCCGAATCAGAAGAAGACTGGAAAATCGATCCGGAATCCTCCAGTTGTTTGCGAAGAGTCAGCGCATTTGTGATATTGCCGTTGTGAGCTAAAGCAATCTGATAGTCATTAAAGTGCACCAGATAAGGCTGAATGTTTTCAATCCCATGCGTGCCAGCCGTGGCATAACGCACGTGGCCAATCGCCGAAGTGCCTTTTAAGCTTTCGATTTTCTCCGGGTCACGGAAAACATCCGACAATAGCCCCAGTCCTCGCCGCTGCCACAAATGGCCGTGATCATTTGAAACAATCCCAGCACCTTCCTGACCGCGATGCTGCAAGGCGTGCATACCGTAAAAAGTTGTCTGCGCCGCATCCGGCAATCCCCAGACACCAAAGAGGCCGCATTCTTCATTCAATCCTTGTACATCAGTTGCTGCTTGCAATTTCGTCATGATTTCTCCATTAGCTCATCAACTCAGCCAGTGCATTCTGCCAGCGATCGGCGGCCTGCTGCTTGCTGATTGAAAAACTGCCTTCAGCATCTTTAATTTCTAGTGTTGTGCCATCGGTGACTTGACCGATCAGCTCAGCCTGTTTACCGGCTAATTGTTCAAAGGCCTGCTGCTTGTCAGCTGTCACGGAGACGATAAAACGACCATTGGTCTCTGAGAACAAAGCTGCATGTGTGCCCTGAAAAGCCACTTGGAAACTGAAATCCGTATTGAAAACAGATTCGGACAAAGCCACAGCCAAACCGCCTTCAGACAAATCATGTGCCGAAGCCAGCAGGCCAGTTGCAATCGCCTTAGTAACAAACTGTTGGTTAGCTAATTCAGCCGTCTCGTCAAAAGTGAAAAGTTTTCCGGAAATCTTGCCCGTTAACAGTTTTTGGATTTCCGTACCGTTAAAGTCGTCTTGTGTTTGGCCGATTAAATAAATCAAATCACCGGCCCGCTTGAAAGGTACCGAAGTAATCTGGCGCTTGTCTTCAATCAAGCCAACCATGCCGACCATCGGCGTCGGGTAAATCGCTTGATGATCTGTCTCGTTATATAGGGAAACATTGCCGGAAATCACTGGCGTATTTAGTTTTTTAGCCATCTGATTCAGACCGGCGATTGACTCTTTTAACTCATAAAAAATTTCTGGATCATCGGGATTGCCGAAATTCAAGCAATCCGTAATCCCGATCGGAATCGCACCGCTGGCAACGATATTTCTAGCTGCCTCGGCCATGGCCATGCGGCTGCCCTCATATGGGTCCAGATAGACATAACGGCTATTGACGTCAGTCGTCATCGCTAGCGCTTTTTTTGTCCCGCGAATACGCAAGACCGCGGCATCTGATCCGGGACGTAAGACTGTGTCGCTTCTAACCATGGAATCAAAATGACGATAAAAGGCTTTTTTTGAAGCAATTGTCGGGGATGCCAGCATTTTCAAAAACATTTCAGCAGGATCTTTCACGACAGGCTGGAATTGTGTTTGCTCAGCCTCGGCGATATGAGCCGGTAATTGACTAGGCAGTTCGCTGGAAGGCGCTTTTGTCAGCAGATTAATGTCGACATCAGCGACCGTTTCCCCCTGAAAGGTCAAACGATAACGGCCATCATCTGTCACTTTGCCAATCACAACCGCGTCTAATCCGAAATCTTTATAGAGATCGATCACGCGCTGTTCCTGCCCTTTAGCGGCGACAAGCAGCATGCGTTCCTGCGATTCGGACAGCATCAATTCATAAGGAATCATGCCGGTCTCACGAACTGGTACGCGATCCAGATTCAGCTCAATCCCTGAGTGGCCTTTTTCGCCCATTTCCGATGAGGAAGACAAAATCCCGGCCGCACCCATATCCTGAATGCCCAAGACAATATCCGGCAGGTCTTTGACAGCTTTGATTGTGGCATCCATGACCAGCTTTTCCATAAAGGGATCGCCGACTTGGACGGCCGAACGCTGAGCAGCTTTTTCAGACGAGAATTCAGCTGATGCAAAACTGGCACCGTTTATCCCATCACGTCCTGTCTTGGCGCCAACATAAATCACCGAATTGCCGGCACCGCGAGCCTGACCGACTTTGATAATACTGTGATTCATCAAGCCGACAGCCATTACATTGCACAACAAATTGCCGCGATATGAATCGTCAAAATAGACATCGCCACCAACTGTGGGAATACCGATTGAATTTCCATAACCAGCAATCCCCGCAATCACGCCGTCAATTAAAGAACGTGTCTTGTCATCGGTGACTTCCGGAAAACGCAAGGAATCCAAAACTGCGATCGGCTGAGCCCCCATGGCAAAAATGTCTCTTAAAATACCACCGACACCCGTGGCCGCACCCTGATAGGGTTCGACTTGTGACGGATGGTTATGGCTTTCGGCTTTGAAAACAACTGCCTGGCCATCACCGATATCCAAAATACCGGCGTTTTCACCAGGCCCTTGCAGGACGCGCTCATTTTTTGACCAAAAGCTGCGCAGTAATGGCTTAGATTTTTTATAAGAAGCGTGTTCGGACCACATGGCTGAAAATAAGCCCGTTTCCGTGTAATTAGGCAAACGGCCCAGACGCGTTTTAATAATGTCGTATTCGCGCTCAGTCAGCCCCCAATCAGCGTAAATTTTTTCGGTTTGAATCTGGACAGCCGTTTTTGGTTCAGGATTTACTTTAGTCAGCATGGGTTAAAAGATCCTTTCTTTGCAGAATTGATTGGAAGAAAGCGCGCCCGTCCGTGTTGCCCAAAAGCGGATCGACAGCGCGTTCAGGATGGGGCATCATGCCAAACACATTACCCGCCTGATTGACAATTCCGGCGATATCATCCAAGGAGCCATTAGGATTATCTTCATAAGTGAAAATAATCTGCTGATGTGCTTTTAATGATGCCAGTGTCTGTGCGTCAGCGTAATAATTGCCGGCACCGTGAGCAATCGGCAATGTGATTTGCAACTTGTCATAAGCCGATGAGAAGATACTGTCGGGGTTAGCAACATTTAATGTGATTTCATCGCAGATAAAGCCCGGTTTGGCATTTTCCCTTAAGGCACCGGGCAGCAAGCCAGCTTCCGTCAGAATTTGAAAACCGTTGCAAATGCCGACAACCAGCCGACCATCTTTCGCCGCTTTGGCAACGCCTTTCATGGCTGGCGCAAAACGCGCGATCGCGCCTGTGCGCAGATAATCACCATAAGAAAAGCCGCCCGGCAGAAAAATTGCTGAAAAGCCATCTAGATTTTCCTGGTTGGCATCAACAATTTCAGCATCAAGTCGAAAATCCTTCAGCGCATAATACATATCCAGTACGCAATTGGAACCAGGAAAATTAATCACCGCCGCGCGCATGTTAATCCACCGCCTCAGCCAGTTCGCTCAAATCGTAAGTAAAGCTCTCCATATTGATATTGATCAGCAGTTCGTCAGAAAATGTCTCGACTTCCTTAGCAGCTGCTGCTTTATCAGCAGTATCCAGCTTGATTTCAAAATATTTCCCGCAAGTAACAGCCTGTACATTCGTATAATTCAGACGATGCAGGGCTGACTTAACAACCTCACCTTGCGGATCCAGAATCGATTTTTTATAAGTGACGTAAATTTTAGCTAAGTACATAGTTAGTTTTCCTTTATGCTCAATTTATTGTTCAAACGGGTTAACACAGTTTGATAACCGACTCTCAAATCGCCGGTCTTTTTCCGAAAAACATCTTTATCCAAAGACTGCTGGCTCTCCTGATCAAGCAGCCTCATGTTATCCGGTGACAGCTCATCAGCTAAAATCAACCGCCCATCATCTGTGAAACCAAATTCCAATTTGAAATCGACTAAGGTCACGCCGATTGAAGCAAACAATTCTGTTAACAGCTGATTGACTGTTTCAGCTTTTTCTTTTAAAGCCGCGATCGTCTTAGCATCGGCAATTTTCAACGCCAAGATCTGCTCATCATTGATAAAGGGATCATCCAATGCATCAGATTTGAAATAAAATTCGTGAACAGCGGGTTTTAAAGGCAGATGTTCAGCTTGGCCGAATCGAGAAGCAAAGTGGCCGGCTGTCAGATTCCGTGTGACAACTTCCAATGGCACAATCGTGACTTTTCTGACCAGCGCATCGCCATTATCCAGTTCTTTGATAAAATGGTTTTCAATGCCCTTTGCTGTCAAATAATCAAAGAGCAGAGCTGAAATATGCGAAGCCAGCTGCCCTTTGCCGGGAATTTTTTCTTTGACTTTGCCATTTAAGGCCGTCGCCTGATCTTTGTAACGGACGTGGATCACCCGCGGATCGTCTGTCTGCAGCATGTCTTTGGCTTTTCCTGAATACAATAATTTTTCTGTCATGGTCTCCACCCTTTTAATTCTTTGATTGCGTCGCTGCCGACGACTGTAATGTGCCCCATCTTTCTGCCGGGCCGGACTTCTGCCTTGCCATAATCGTGAAAATGCCACTCAGGATGTTCCAGCAAATCCTGGCGCGCAGCTAGCAGATCGTCACCTAAGAGATTTCTCATCGCGGCTGGTGATTGTAAAATTGGATCAGCAATCGGCAGGCCACAGATTGACCGGATATGTCCTTCGAATTGGGAAACATTGCAGGCTTCGATCGTCAGATGTCCCGAATTATGCGGACGCGGTGCCAATTCATTGATAATCACGCGATCATCGGCTGTAAGAAACATTTCAACACCCAAGACCCCGTATAAGTGCAATTCCTGTGCCAAGTGCGTCACTTTATCGCGAATGGACTGACGGACTTCCGGCTTGATATCGGCTGGCGCGATCGAGAAATGCAGGATGTGATGCTGATGCCGATTTTCCGTGACCGGCCATAACTTGACTTGATCCTGGCCATCGCGTGTCACCATGATCGAAATCTCTTTGACAAAGTCAACCCGTTTTTCCAAAATCGCGGTCAGCTTGTCCGGCCAGTTTTCTATCAATTGATCAACATCCTGCTGAGAACTCATATCCCATTGGCCGTGTCCGTCATAGCCGCCAGAAATCGTTTTTAAAATTCCGGGAAAACCAATTTCTTTGACCGCTTTTCTCAATTCTGCTGGCGAAGCGACTGCTGCAAATGTCGTTGTCGGCAAACCATGATCGCGCAGGAAATTTTTTTCATTCAAACGGTTGGACGTGATATCCAGCAAAGCGACGCCTTGTGGAACAGCCGTACTAGTCGCTTTTGCAACAGCCGCGAGCACTTTTTGATCGACATTTTCAAATTCATAGGTTAGCAGATCAGACTTTTCGGCCAGCTTAGTCAAGGCTTTTCGATCATCATAGGCAGCCGTGATTTGAAAGTCGGATACTTGAGCTGCCGGTGCATCAGGCGTTGGATCCAACACACCAACCTGATAACCCATGGCTTTAGCAGACAAAGCCATCATCTGTCCTAATTGTCCGCCGCCGATAATGCCGATCGTAGCTGGCGGAAAAAAAATAGACCTCATCTCAGTCATTGAGCTGCATCTCGCTTTCAATGGCTTTTTCAGTCTGTGTTTTCCTAAATAAATTTAATTGATCTAAAACCTCTGAATCAGAAAGACTCAGGATGGATGCAGCTAGATAAGCAGCATTTTTTGCACCGGCCGTGCCGATTGCCGTGGTCGCCACGGGAACGCCTGCTGGCATCTGCACAATCGATAATAATGAATCCAAACCATTTAATGCATGAGACTGCATGGGTACACCGATAACGGGTACAGTCGTGTTAGCCGCAAGCATGCCGGGTAAATGTGCAGCCCCGCCAGCACCAGCGATGATAATCTGAATGCCCCGATCTCTCGCGGATTTGGCAAAGGCACTCAGCTGATCCGGCATACGATGAGCGGAAATAACATGCTTCTCAAAGGGCACATGCAAGTTCTTCAAAACTGAGACAGCTTGCTTCATTGTGTCCCAATCTGAAACCGATCCCATTACTAGCGCAACCTTCGTATCTGACATCTTTCCTCCGAAATACTTGTTTAGTGTACCCCAAAAAAACTGAAAAATCCAGCCTATCTATTTCCGAACGTTCGTGTTTTGCTATATTTACGTAAATTTTGATTAAGAATTCTTATTATTTTTAATGTTTCCCGAATATTAAGCATATCGACAAGAATCCCTAGATAAGGGCATTCTTTCCAAAAAATGGCAAACAAAAAAAGAGCCTGAGCTCTTTTTAAAACAAATAATTAATTTAATCCTCCAAGTCTGCTGCAGTCAAAGTCGGGAAATCGTGCTCGACAATTTCAGCGTTTTTCTTAGAAAACATCGGGAACTTCTGGTCTGCCCCAATATCATCATGGAAAAGCCGGTCTCGAGGATCAACTGCTCCGCTAGCATGCGCCACTTGGACAGATGTCTCGCTGCCTTGGCTTTGTGTCAATTGGCTGACCATCAGCAATTTACGCAGATCCAAGCCGAGCTTTGCAAAAGTATCAGCCTGTTCTTGAGTCAAAACAACTGTCAAAGCTGCTTCGGCACTTTTTCCGATCAAGGATTTTTCACGGGCATTTTCCAATTCCTTATTCACCTGGTCGCGAAAATCAAAGAATGTCTGCCAATCAGCCAGCAAACTATCAGCTTCAGCAATCGGCTGGAATTCCGGCGCCTCAGACAAATAAGCATAGGCTTCCGGTTCTTGGAGATTTTCCCAAATTTCTTCGGCTGTATGCGGCAAAAACGGCGTCAGAAGTTTCGTCAGCGTCACAGCAGTCTCGTAGAAAACAGTTTGCATAGAACGACGCTCGGCCGAATCTGCTTCATCGATATAGACAATGTCTTTGGCCACGTCCAGATAGAAGGCCGACAAATCCGTGGAAACAAAATTAATCAACTGTTTGAACAAATCATAGAAGTCATAACGCTGCATCTTTTCGTGCCAGTCTTTGACAAATTGATTCAATTTGACCGTCATCCACTTGTCAACGGCTGCCCGTTTTTCAAATGGTACGCGGTCTTTTTTAGCATCAAAGTCTTCTGTATTGGCCAATAGGAAACGCATTGTATTGCGAATCTTACGGTAAGACTCAGAAACCTGTTTCAAAATACCGCGCGAGACATGTACATCTTCACTGGAATCAATGCTCATGACCCAGAGACGGATGATTTCAATCCCCATTTGATCAGCAATTTCGTTTGGCGAAATGATATTCCCCAAGGACTTGGACATTTTCTGCCCTTTATCATCAAAAACGAATCCTTGTGCAATCACAGACTTATAAGGCGCAATGCCATTAACAGCCACAGACGTGATGATGTTGGAATTAAACCAGCCGCGGAATTGGTCGGCACCTTCCAAATAGACATCAGCTGGGTAATCGAGATTGTCTCTTTGCTGCATGACGCCGGCCCAGCTTGATCCAGAATCGAACCAGACATCCATGATATCTTCTTCTTTTGTGAATTCACCATGAGGGCTGTGCGGATTTGTATAGTCATCCGGCAGCAATTCTTTAGCCGTGTGTTCAAACCAGTAAGTCGATCCGTGTTTAGCAAACAAATCGGCCACATGATCAATCAATTTTTCATCAACGATTGGTGTCTTGTCTTCAGCATAGAAAATCGGCAATGGCACACCCCAGACACGCTGCCGGGAAATAACCCAGTCGCCGCGGTCTTTGATCATATTGTACAGACGGACTTTGCCCCAATCCGGATAGAAAGTCACATTGTCGATCTGATCAAGAATTTGTTTTCTAAATGGCTCAATGGAAACAAACCACTGCGGCACAGCGCGCCAGATAATCGGCTTTTTTGTCCGCCAGTCAAATGGATATGAGTGAACAATTTTTTCCGTTGCCAGCCACAAACCGGCTGCTTTTAATTTATCAATCACAATCGGTGTCACATCATCATAGAATTTGCCTTGAAAATCAGGTCCGGCTGAAGCCATCAAATACCCTTTTTCATCGACAGTCATGGCTACTTCGATGCCGTATTTCATGCCGACATTGTAGTCGTCTTCACCAAAGCCAGGCGCCGTATGAACAAGACCAGTTCCAGCATCCAAAGTGACATGATTCGCGTTCATAACAAGTTCGGTCACATCTGGATCCCAAGGATGTTCGACCGTGATTTTATCCAAATCGATGCCTTTATAAGTGGCAAGAACTTTGCAATCCTGCCAGCCGAAACGCTTAGCATTTTCTTCTAGCAAGGCTTTGGCAACGACAAACTTGCGATCATCATTAGCCGCTTTGACCAGCACATAATCAAAATCAGGTCCTAAGGTAATCCCGCGAGAGGCCGTAATCGTAAAAGGCGTCGTCGTCCAGACAACCAGATAAGTATCGTGATCTAAAATCCCTTTACCATCTTTGACACGGTTGGCATAAAAAAGCGACGTTGATTCCAAATCATGATATTCGATTTCAGCTTCAGCCAAAGCAGATTCCGAACTCCAAGACCAATAAACCGGTTTCAAACCACGGTAGATATAGCCTTTGCCAGCCATGGCACCAAAAACACGAATCTGAGCCGCCTCAAATTCCGGTTGCAGTGTCAGATACGGATGATCCCAGTCGCCCAAAACACCTAAGCGCTTGAAATCTTTGCGCTGCATGTCGACTTGTTTGAGCGCATAATCATGTGCCAAACGGCGCCAATCAGCTTTTGCCATCGCTTTACGGTCATGGCCGGCCTTAGTCAGCTGCTGCTCGATCGGCAAACCATGTGTATCCCAGCCCGGTACGTAAGGGGCATAATAGCCAGTCATATTTTTATAACGGACAATGATATCCTTGGAGATCTTGTTCATCGCATGGCCGATATGAATGTTTCCGTTGGCATATGGCGGGCCGTCATGCAGGTTGAAATGCGGCTTGTTTTTATTCAATGCCAAACGCTGTTCGTAAAGTTTGTCATCAGCCCATTGTTTTTCGCGGACAGGTTCAGTCTTTGGCAGACTGCCGCGCATCGGAAAATCCGTATGGCCTAAATGTAATGTATCTTTGATCTTCATAGTCTCTTTTCACCCTTTTCCAGATAATAAAAAACGTCTCGAAATATCGGGACGTTTTCACGTGGTACCACCCAACTTCACACGCTGACAATCACAGCATGCCTCAGTATCTCAATTACTCCAACCGGCTGATCTGAAAAAATTCATTGACGGCCGGCTTCCATCAACCCGGCTTGCTTGGCGTCTAAACTTTAACTTTCTGTTCCAGTGATATAAAGCCATTATACAAAACTGTCAGCAAATTTCTAGTTTTTTCCGACAATTCCAATCTTCAATCTGATTTTGTTGCGATTCGTGGTCCCACGAGTCTCGATCAAACGAATACGCCCAAATGAATGTGTTGAAATCACATCGCCCAATTTAGCCAAATAACTTGGGTTATCACTCTCAAACCAATTGACCATGACTTGACCGCTCTCGATCAAATCTTTGGCATGTGCCCGAGAAAAATTGTAAATCTGGCTAATCAGCAAATCGATTCGCTGAGATGCCACGATCACCTCTTTTTCTTTTTCATCAGATTCAGGTGTCAGCAAATCAGAAGCTTCAACTACATGAAAAGCAATTTTTTTCGACCCAGCTCTTTTCACATTGTCAGTCACAAATTGTGCCAGCTGGGCATCAATTAAAATCTGCCAGCGATCTGCTTCATGAATCACATCACCGATCCGATCATAGGCAATTCCCTGATGAAGCAAGGAACCAAGGATCGTAGAATGATGCAGGTGAATATACTTGGCTGCATAATCCAATTGAAGTACTGCAATCTGAAAGTCAGGTTCTCCAGTACCAGCTGAGATAAGGGCACGCTTATTCTCAGCCTGCGGATAACCACCAGAAAAAACAATCGACAAGTCAGCCTGTTTGGCCAAGCCGGCCAGCAGCAGCTGTTCTCGCGGATTCAAAAAGACAGTTAAAAAACTGTCTTTGAATGCAGCACGCACCCAGCCAAGTGCCTTTTTAATAAATGGCCTTTCTGGCTCAGGATATGCGTCTAAATTAATCTCAAAATTTGTCATTAAAACAATTGTACAAAAATTGCGAGCAAAGCACGATCAGCAAACTGTAAAACCAGTAATGCGATCAAAGGTGAAAAATCGATTCCGACAATTGGCGGAATCAGGCGTTGAAAAATACCGATAAAAGGTTGTGTCAAACGATTTAGCCAGTAAGCCAGTCTCGAGGCTCGTAAATTCGGCAGCCAAGTGATCACAGCAGACAAGACAATCATCCAAGAATAGATGTCGACAGCCCAATGAATAAGGACGTACAAATAATAGATAAAGTTAGAAACGGGCATTTTGCCCCATCGCATCTGCTGCCGATCCAGAACCAGACACTGCATAATTATTAGGAGCGATCAACCAAATGTCATCAGAAATTTTTTCGATGGAGCCTTCAACTGCATAAATCGCGCCGGCAACAAAATCCACAATCTTTGAAGACTGGGTGCTGTCAATCGCAGAAAAATTAACAATCACCGCCTCATGAAGCAGTAATTGATTCACGATCGTTTTGGCATCAGAAAATACTTTTGGAACAAAGAGCGCAATATGACTATCAATTTTAGCTGAATTATTATTATTCTGCGTTGAAGAGCCAACAGCAGACATACGAGGCTGCTGCCGATATTCGTTACTATATCCGTAGTTACCCCTGCCTTGATAATTAGCTGAGTTTTGTGCGGTTGCAGTTTGTGCTTGAGGATTGGGATTACGCTGCGCCTGAGCGGGCTGCTGTTCGTAATTCGCGTCTTCGTATTCCTCTTCGTCGTCATCTGCGCCGCCGAAAAAACTTTTAAATGAAAATGCCATATCTGCTCCTAATTAAATATTAATGACGCTTGAAAAATGAGGGCCTCGATGAGGAGTCATCATCATCCGAAGGATCGTTGGATTGATTAAACGCTGAACTCTGATTATTTGGACGATTAAATTGTGAATTATTGTTCTGCGGGTTCTGATTTTGATCGCGCCGAACTGTATTCAGCTGCCAATCTTCGAATAATTTACCTGAATTATTCTTTGGCTCTGCGGATTTAGGTGCCGCCGAAGCAGCGCTAGAATTCGGAACAACTTTGTTGTTACCGCTAATCGGATCGACAGTCACATTTGGAATATCATCGAAAACGGAAGATTTCTTACCCTGATCAGCTTCGGAATCCTGTGCCTCGCTATTCATCGTGAAAACGTCATTGGAAGACGAACCAGCTGGCTGGCTTGGTCCTTGATTAATGTGTGTGGCCACAACTGTGACACGAACCTCATCTTCAAGCTTGTCATCGACCGAAGTTCCAAAGACAATATTGACATCTTGTCCTGCAGCTTGTGTCACAACATCAGCCGCTGTCTGAGCTTCGTACAGAGACATATCAGCCGAACCGGTAACACTCAAAATAACGTCTGAAGCGCCCTTTAAGTCAACTTCGAGCAATGGTGAGGCAATAGCAGCTTTTGTCGCTTCTGCGGCACGATTTTCGCCCGTAGCAGAACCGATACCCATGAGAGCCATACCACCGTTTGTCATGATGGTCTTAACATCGGCAAAATCCAAGTTGATGATACCCGGCTTGGTAATCAAGTCGGAAATTCCGCGGACACCCTGCAGCAAAGTATTATCAGCCGCTCTGAAGGAATCAGCCAACGATGCCTTGCGATCCATGATTTCTAAAAGACGATTGTTGGAGACAACCACCAAGGTATCAACGTTTTCCTTCAATTTTGCAATACCTTCAGCAGCAAACCGGGCACGCTTCGGCCCTTCAAAATTAAAGGGACGAGTCACAACACCAACAGTCAGCGCACCAACCTCACGTGCAATGCGCGCGATCACAGGAGCAGCACCGTTACCGGTACCACCGCCCATGCCGGCAGTAACAAAAACTAAGTCAGCTCCTTGCAGCACTTCTTGAATTGATTGTTGTGACTCCTCACCAGCTTTTTCACCGACTTCCGGTGTCGAACCAGCTCCGAGGCCGCGCGTCAATTTTGGTCCTAATTGAAGCTTGTTTGGCGCTTTTGAAGCGCTCAAAGCCTGCATATCAGTATTTGCGACAATAAACTGAACGCCTTCGATCCCTTCTTCGATCATACGATCGATTGCATTGGAACCGCCGCCGCCAACACCGATAACCTTAATGTTTGCACCATAACCGGACTGAGCTGCTGGTGCAACCAAGTCGTTATTATTATTTTCTGTTGCTTTTCTTTTACCTACCATCTTTACCTCTTATTCGAACATCCGCGAATAATATTCTTTTATTTTATCAAGAAAACCCGGTTTTTTTTCATCTGACCCGGTTCTATTACGCTTTCTTGCCTTTTGCTGCTCACCTTCAGGGCTTGCCTGTGTGAAATCCGAACTCGGAGAGACCAGTGCCAAATTTAGTGTACGCTTTGCCAGCCAGTCTGTCACAGATTGATTTGCAACATAGTTAGCAACGGACAAAGAATTGACGAATGATGGATGCCTGAGTCCAATTTCCTGTGGAACAAACACATGCACTTGTTTATTGAAACGTTTATTAAACAGTTCGTCAATGCCAGCCAAAGCTGCGCCGCCGCCAGTCAAAACCATGCTTCTAGGTACCGGTAAGGACTGCAGCTGATTCAGATGGGCATATAGCTCAGACGAAATTTCTTCTAGGCGTGCACCAATAATTTGCGAGAGATAGGAAACCGCAACTTCCTGCACCTGCCCGCTGCCAGCACGATTGAGCTCGATCTTACGCCCGCTTTCCAACCTCAGGGGGTCAGCATACCCAAAATCACGTTTAATCTGTTCAGCCTGATCAAAACTAATCGAAATATGATTTTCCTCAGCCAAGACGGTCCGAATATCAGAAGTGACGTAGGCACCACCCTGCTGAATATTTGCGATGAACTGTAAACGATGATTTTTAACAATGGAAGCCGTTGTCTGAAAGGCACCTAAATCAATAATGATGCTGCCTTCGCTCTGTTCATTCTCAGAGAGTATCAATTCACTTTCCGAGATTGGCGAAAGAATTAATTCAGAGACAATCAAACCCGCTTGGCGGACGGCTGTTTTCAAATTTTCAACAATCGTCTTGGGCCCGATAAAAGCCTGAGCATTCACTTCGAGAACCACGCCAACCATATCCAGCGGATTGGGAACCTGGCCGAAGCCATCAATCACAAACTCCTCTGGTATCAAATCGACAACTTCCTGGTTAGCTGGCAGCTGAGCCGTCGAAACTGCTTGTCGAAAGGCATTGACAACATCATCCTCAGTAATGCGTTTATCATTTCTGGCAACATTCACCGAGCCGTGCAGATGCCGCATCGAAATTTGAATTGCCGGTAAGGATAGGCTCACCTCGGTAATCGAGAAATTCGCTTTGCTTTCTGCCTGGGCAATCGCGTCGGCAATCGACCGGCTGGCTGCGGCTATATCTACTACCATACCATGCTTAACACCCTGGCTGGCTGTCTCGCCGACAGCAACAATACCATAGTGCTGATTAGGCGTGCGTTTGATAATCACACATTTAATTTTATCCGAGCCGACATCTAGGCCGACAATCACATCATTATTCATATCCAACAAACACAAATTTAACAGTGATTACCATGATAATAAAGGTCTTTAAAACCATCTTAATTTTCAAACATTTGTTCGCTGTTTTCTGACCGGTAATCCAGTCACTTGTTATTTTGCATTGAATCAGTCAAATGTTTATCGCTTTCCTGAAATTTTCTTGCAAAAGAACCATATTGCAAATCGATCACCCCTTTTCCAATGCCTTGTGCTTTCATCGCCGCTGCCATTTGCGGATACAGTGCCATCTTGGCCGCCATCGAAGCAGGCTGTACATAAACGAGATTCCCATCATTCATAATTAGTGCCAGTCTTGTCTGGGCACTTTTAACCGGCGAAAATACGATTTGCCCAATAGATAGACGAATCACTTTATCCGTAGACAAGTAGGCTTTGACGGCCTGTCTCAGAATAGGCGACTTCTGTGAAAAGTTTGTATAAACAGGTGTTCTGCCATCGGGCTGAGCAATTTTGCGACCCAGGTTTCCCCGCTGGTCCAAACGATACCAGCTTTGTCCATTCTGGACAAAACCAGCCGTTAAGATTTCTTGAACATGCAGACTCGCGACGCCGTTTTTAGACAAAGTCATACTGACAGATTTAATCATCGGATCGTGTTTAACCGGATAGTTGACGGTTTGCCCTTGGCCAGCCCAGCGCCAATAAGGATCACCAGTGTGAATACCAACGCGGTCCAAAATCTGTTTATAATCCATCTGGTCGGTATAAACTTTCACTTCGGTAATTTTTTGCCAAGGCCGCAAAAATAGCAGCATTTGAACAAGCAAAACAACAAATATCAAGGCAGAAAAAAATAATCCAATCTTATTCAGTATTGGATTTTTAAAATGCGGCAGATTAGGCGAGCCCTTTTGGAAATTGATCATTGTCCGTTTATGGACTTGATTGTGTGTTTTAGCGGCTCTGCTTGTCATTAATCACTTCAAGCAGCAGATCATAAAGCCGGTCTGCGGCGTCCGGGTGACCAAGGCTTTTGGCTTTAGCCGCCATTTGCTCCAGTTTTTTTGAATCAGACAGCAACTCTGTCATATCGTGATAAAGCTTTGCGGAAGTTAATTCTGATTCGACAATGACTTGTGCCGCACCAGCCTCTTCTAATTGGCGGGCATTTTTTTCCTGATGATTGGCCGTCACATTCGGTGACGGGATCAGAATTGAGGGAATGCCTAGTGCTGTAATTTCAGCTAAGGTTGTTGCACCGGAACGGCTGACCAGCAAATCTATTTTTGGCAGTACTTCATCCATATTATCTAGATAAGGCAGTACTGCCAGATTGCTGCTATGAACGTCAAGATTAAGCAATTTTTCGCTAACAGAGGCAAAGTATTTTTTACCGGTAACGAAGATTGCCTGCATCTGTGTTTGTTTGGCAAAACGCTGTGCAAAATCAACAACAGCCCGATTTAAAGCCAAGGCACCACCGGAACCGCCAAAAATCAAAACTGTTGGCAGTTTCTCTCTAAATGAGATATCTTTCAGACTGAAAGTGCTCTTTTTTTCAGCCACCTGCTGACCGCGCGGATTGCCAGTCATGACGACCTTATCTTTCGGAAACTGACTGGCCGCGTTAGGAAAACTGATCGCAATTTTGTCAGCTCCTCGGCTAAGAAATTTATTTGTCATGCCGGCAATGGAATTCTGTTCATTAATCACTGTTGGGATATGCATGCGTTGAGCCGCATATAGGACAGCACCCGAAACATAACCACCAGTACCTAATACGATATCCGGTTTGAAATCAGCAATAATCTTTTTAGCCTCTTTAACAGCTTTTAAAAACAAGCTGATTGTCTTGAAGTTCGTCAAAGAAAGTGAACGCGAAAAGCCCTGCACATGAAGCTGCTTAAATGCCAGGCCCGTTTTCGGGACAATGCCGCCCTCTAAGCCGCGAAATGAGCCGACGTAAAGTACTTTGGCATCAGGATCTTTTTTTCGCAGCGTCTCTACTAAGGCCAAAGCCGGATAGATGTGTCCCCCGGTGCCGCCGCCTGAAACAATTAATCTCATACTCATGACCAGCCCTCCTCGGCCTGAATTAGTTTCTTAAACTCACGCCCTCGTATCTCAAAATTAGCAAATTGGTCCCAACTTGCGGCCGCCGGGCTGAACAAAATGACCTGACCAGGCTGGCTGATTTCTTTAGCCTTCGCAACAGCATCTGTTAAATTGTCAACGACAACAATCTGAGCAATGCCAGCCAGTTTCCCTGCTTCCTGCAGCTTGCCCTTGGTCTGGCCGTAGACAATCAGACTGACAACCTTTTTCAGATTCGGAACTAATCTGGTCAGATCATCGCCACGATCCAAGCCGCCGGCAATTAAGGTAATATCTTGTTTGAAACTGCCTAAGGCTTTTTGAGTGGCCTCAATATCAGTTGCCTTAGAATCGTTGTAAACAATGCGGTCGTGGATGGTGCCGACATGTTCCAAACGATGTTCCAGGCCGCTAAAACTTCTGAGAACGGCTTTAATCGCCTGATTGGATACGCCGAAAAGCTTGGCAGCTGTGATTGCAGCGAGAATATTCTCCAAGTTATGTTCGCCTACCAAGACGACTTCATCTAGATCAATAATCTTTTCATCCTCAAAATAGATGACATCATTATTGACGTAACTGGTCACATGCGTATTGCTTGGCGAGAAATAATAAGCCTGTGCATGGCTGCGTTTGGCGAAATCTTTTTCATCTGCCGAGGCATCATTTAAGACAAGGTAATCGTCAGCAGTCTGATTTTGTGTGATTGCGAATTTAGCCTTGAGATAATTAGCACGTGTGCCATGAAAATCGATGTGCGAAGCAAACAAATTGGTAATCACAGCAATTCTTGGTTCGATATTTTGCGCCCCTTCAAGCTGAAAACTGGATAATTCCAGCATTAGCACTTTAGGATAAGGTTTTGTTAACAATAATTCGCTGACAGGCACACCGATGTTCCCGCCAATTTTGACATCCACTTGATCAGCCTGAAGCATCTTGCCAATCAAAGTCGTGGTCGTCGTTTTACCATTAGAACCCGTCACCGCGATTACTTCACCATGATATTGGCTCAAAGCAACCTGCACTTCGGTCATGACAGGAATGTTTAAGGCTAATGCTTTTTGGATAATCGGTTTATCGTATCTGATCCCAGGATTTTTTACGAGATAGGCAAAACTATCATCGATATCGGTGACAAAATTAATATCATCCGGCAAGTCCTGTGGTTTTTCATCTGTTGTTAAAAATACCTGAGCACCCAACTCTTTTAAAAATTGATAAGCAGCTCTTCCTGAACGTGCCCAGCCATAGACAAGCACTTTTTTATTTTCAAAACTCATCTGATCCATACATATACTCCAATCACGGTAATTATAAACTGAATCAGCCAATAGAGACTGTCAATGCGCCACTCCGGCCAGCCAATCTTTTGAAATGCATGCTGCAGCGGCGTTACCGGAAAGACACGAACGTGGAAGAAATGATAGACAGGAACCTGAATCATGACGGACAAAGTATGTATCAGCGGAATCAAGCCAAACCACAACAGGCTCCAAGGATTTCCTAAAATAATCACATTAACAGCCATTGCGGCGCCTAGTGCCATACTGCCGCAATCTCCCATAAAAATTGATGCCTTGGGCTTATTGAAAATCAAATAGGCCAATAGAGATCCGATCAAAGAGACATCAAATAAGAACAGTACCGTTGAGCCATTCCGCCAGGAAATCAAAGCAAAGCCTGCAAACATAATGATGGCAACGCCTGCCAGCAAGCCATCAATGCCATCTACAAAATTTGCAGCATTACTCCAGCCGACAAACCAGACTAAATAAAAAAGAAATTCCAAAAGCAGGTAAATCGGCAGCTGTTTGAGAAATGCGAAAGTCAGCTGATCAGATAAGCCGGAAAAGAGAAGGACAAGCGTTGTTAACAATCCGGAAAAAATCTGAGATAGCAGTTTCGGAAGAAAACGGAAACCATCATCACGGTGGTAGAAGGCCTTCAGCCAATCGTCAATAAAACCAATCAGGCCATAGGAAAATACCGAGACTAAAATCAGCAGGTAAACTGTGGTCACCTCGTGAAAAATCATGAGCAGCAGCAGAGATGATAACAGAGACGATAAGATAAAGGCCAAGCCGCCCATCGATGGTGTCCCGTTTTTTGCAGAAGTATCTACGCCAAAACCATGTTTGCCACTTCTTTCGACGCCAACCTCGCCTCTTGCTTTCAAGTATTTTGTCAGAATTGGAATTGCCAACAAAACAATCAAGAAATTAATAATTAATGCTAGAAACATTTGAAACATCATTGCAGATTTACCTCTAATTTTTGTCCTTTTTTGAGATTGCTTCCGGGTTTGATATTTTGCGAGACGAGCTGGCCAGTTCCAGAATAGGATAGATTTAATTTTGCCATACTACTGAATGTGGAGATATCAGAGATCGACCAACCCTTCATATCCGGCATGATTATTTTGCCAGATGTTCTCAAAAAAATCTTTTGTCCAGTAATCACCTGAGCGGATGGGCCAACAGACTGCCAGCTGATTTTTTTGTCAGCATCACCGGCAATCACAACAGTCAAACCATTGCTTTGAGCAGTTTGACGAGCTTGGTCAACTGTCTGCCCAACAAAATTCGGCAGAAGTAAATTTGTATTTTTTCCCGCTACGGAAGTTTTAGCATCATTGAGAGCTGACAAAATCAAAGGATGAAAAACTGTATTGATCGTGGCATCAGCAAAACCGCCAATAAATTCTTTCGGCTGCCGCAAGTACATGTAAAAAATAAATTGCGGATCATCAGCTGGAACTAAAACCTCTACGGAATGTGTCGAAGCCGAATAATTATTCGTATATTTACCATTGATAGCGATTTGAGCCGTTCCGGTTTTTGCTGCAATTTGAATACCTTGTTGAGCTAATGAATAGATCCGAGCAGTCCCATCTGGTAAATTAACAACGTCAATCATATCTTTTCTGACCTGCTGTGCTGTTGTCGGACGCATCACGACAGATAAGTGCTGCACTTTATGTTCATAAGCCGTTTTCTTGCTGTCGGGATTAACAATTTTTGAAACAATATATGGGCGCACCATTCGGCCGTTATTGGCAACTGCTGTGAGCGCCTGGACGATCTGCATGGGCGTCACTTCAATTCCTTGACCGAAAGCTGTATTCGCCTGCTCGATTGGCTCATTAAAGACCATTGATCCGGCTGCTTCATTTGGCAGCATCGTCTGTGTGGCTTTCAGAAAATTAAAACGAGTCAGATAGTCCCGCCAGATAGACGGCCCCATGGCCATCTCTGTTTTTGCAAAGGCCACATTAGAAGAGCGCGCAAAACCTTCCCGATAACTGATATTGCCCATATTCCTGTTAAAATCAAAGACTTTTTGGTTACCGATATTTAAGGTACCGGATTTATAGATAGCATTCGGATTCCAATGGCCGCTGTCAATCGCTGCAGAAAGCGTAAAAGTTTTCATTGTTGACCCAGGCTCTACCGGATCTTGCACCAAAAGATTGTCCCACATTTTACTTAAGCCGGCCTTTGTCGAGGCATTGAAGGTCGGCCGTTGCGTCGCAGCAAGGATTGCACCCGTTTTAGCATTGGCAAGAATAGCTGTCATTGCTTGCGGCTTAGTCTTATCAAAGACATTGCTCATTAAATGTTCGAGCTGAAACTGCAAATGATAATCCAGAGTCAGATAAACGTCATCACCATTTTTGACCTTTTTATTTGTAAACGATGTCAAATCCACACCACCTGCAGTCTGTTGACCGGTTTTGATGCCTGCCTTGCCTGTTAAGTAGCGGTTTAAAGACTGTTCCAGGCCCATAATGCCGGTCATCTTAGAAGGTTGATTGCCGTCATTGTTGTTCGCAACAAGGCCGATCAATTGTGAAGCAAAAACACCATTCGGATAAAAACGAGCTGCATTACTGACAAAATTCAGGCCTGGCAGTTTTGCCGCCACAATTTTATCATGCTGAGCAATGGACAGATTGTCTCCTGCTGAACCAAATTCGACCTGAAAAGTACCAGGACTGGCCTGCAAGTGATTTAAGACGTCCGCCTCTTTCATGCCGAGTATTGGTGCAAGAATACGTGCGGTTTTCTGCTTGTTGACAACATAGAGCGGTTTAGTACCCGAACGAAAGCCTTTTTTGACAATGGCATAAAGATTGTAGGTTGTCGTATTTTCGGCCAATGCCTGACCGCTGGCATCAAAAATATTGCCACGATGAGGCTGAATCGCCTGATCGCGCATAAAATGACGCAGTTCGGTTTCGGAGAGTTTGCGTCCTTTAATATTGCGAGTTGCAGCGACATAAACAAAATGCCCGGATAAGAGTAAGAGAACCAACGAAATGGTAAAAAAAATCACCACACCAGCTCTTTTGCTGCGGTTAATCGGACTTGATACTTTTTTCTTTCTCTTCTTTGCCACTATTTATTAATATTCTGAACGTTTGCTGAGTTCAACGTCATGCCATTCTGTTTGGCAAAACGCTGCAAAGCTATCACGCTCGTCGCCTTATTAATCTCTTCTTTTGATTTATCGTTTTCGCTACGCAGTGCTTGAATTCGTCCGTTCGCTGCCTGCAGCTGGTCATCAACGCGTGCAGTCGTATTGGAAAGCAGAATACTGGCAAACATCACAGCCGATACGCATGCTGCAACTATAAAGACAAACACAAAATCGCCAAGCGACCAGCGAGCTCTCTTATAGGTACGGGTGGCTGGGCGGCTTTTAACGAGTTTTAAAGTCGATGCCTGTTTATTGACTTTTCTATATGTATATGAAGGTGCGTTTTCTGCCATTAGTTTTTCTCCAAAACACGCAGCTTTGCGCTGTGAGATCGATGATTTGCCGAGATTTCTTTTTCACTAGGTATGATCGGGTGCCGCGTGACCAATTGGAAATCTTCTTTAATGTCTTTGTCTAAGACCGGCAGCTTGTCAGGAAGCTGATTTTTCGTTGACATTTCACGAAAAAATTGTTTAACAATGCGATCCTCTAAGGATTGAAAAGTAATCACTGCAATTCGGCCATGGGGCGCTAATAGATTAGCCGACTGAGCCAGCGCTTCTTTAAGCACATTCAATTCGTCATTAACTGCGATTCGAATGGCCTGAAAAGTTTTTTTAGCCGGATGCCCTTTAGCATGCAGAACCCGGTCAGGAAGTGCTTCTTTGATCACCGCGACCAGTTGTTCAGTCGTCTCGATCGGAGCCTGCTCACGCTGCAACAAAATCCGTCTGGCAATCGAAGAAGCAAACTTTTCTTCGCCATAACGATTCAGAATCTGAGCTAGTTTCTTATAATCCCAATGATTGACAATCTCATATGCATCGAGGGATTGTTCCTGATCCATTCGCATATCTAAGCGCGCATCACTGCGATAACTAAAGCCGCGGCCTTGTTCGTCAAACTGTGGCGAACTGACGCCCAGATCAAAGACAATGCCATCAATTTGTGCAACGCCGTATTTTGCAAGTTCACTGGCCAAGTTTTTAAAATTATCGTGAATCAGCGTCATCCTGCCAGCAGCAATTTCATTAGCAAAACGTTTTTCATTGAAACGAATTGCTTCTTCATCCTGATCAAAGCTGTACAGATGGCCTTGCAGTGCTTTTTTGAGAATCAAGTCGCTGTGACCGCCGCCGCCAAGCGTTGCATCAACATAAATCCCATCAGGACGGACTTCCAATGCTGCAACCGCTTGCTGTAGGAAAACTGTGATATGTCCATAGTCGTCTGTTTTCATAGGTCAAAGTCCGTTAATTCTTCGGCAATCTGATCAAAATTCTCAGCTGTACCCGCTGTATATTCGTCCCAGTTATTCTTGCTCCAGATTTCAAACCCATTACCAGAACCAGTGATGACAACGCTTTTAGCCAACTGAGCATGTGTTTTTAATACGGCCGGAATAATAATTCTTCCCTGTTTGTCAAATTCAGCTTCCACCGCGCCAGCCAGGACAAAACGCCGAAAAGCCCGTGCGTCTTTTGCACCTAAAGGCAGTTTATCCAGCTTGCTTTCGAACTTATCCCACTCGTCTTTTGGGAAGGCAAATAAAGAATGTTCCATCCAACGGGTCACAATAAAAGTGTCCCCCAGTTGATTTCTAAACTTGGCCGGAATAATTAAACGGGATTTATCATCCAGCGTGTGCTGATACTCGCCCATAAACATGCGTCTAATCCTCCTTTCAAGTTCACTTCATAAATTTACCACTTTGCCCCACTTATTTCCACTTAAAACCCACTTTGAAAAACGCCTATTTGGACACAAAAAAAGACCTTTCGGTCTAGCTTTTAATCTTTGTTTAAGAAAATATAGACGGCAATTCCGATCACCTCTAACAGTAGTAAAATGCCGCTTAAATTAATAAAAAATGACCAGTAACGCTTGAGGCTCCGACGATCTTCGGACCGCCAGATTAGCAAAATAATAATCGAAAGCCATAAAATCAGCCAGGCGGTGATCAGAATGTATTGAAAATTAAAACTTAAATATTTATTAATAATTCCAATCGCCAGGAAGAAGTCCACTGGCAATAACCAGATCCAAAAGGGCAGGTCGCTAATATGATATTGGCGTGCAAAAAATTGCAGTGCGACCCAGGAGAAAAGTGAGATCAGCCAGAAAGTTATTGCAGAATAGAACATAGTTTATACAATACGTTAAATATCGGCCGCTGGAAAGTTTTTTTAAAACTCAAGACTAGCGATCTTCTTCCGGATTATCTTGGTGACTAACCAGCACATCCCTGGGGCGGCTGCCATCTTGCGGCCCAACAATGCCAGCCGCTTGCAAATCATCGATAATTCGGGCTGCTCGATTATAGCCAATACGGAAACGACGTTGAAGCAGACTCGTAGATGCTTTTTTCTGTTGAATGACAAACTCAGAAGCTTCGTTAAACAAATCATCAACTGGCTCGCCATTGGCACCTGTTTCATCCGTTTGGTCATCTTCCTGGCTGTCATCGTCTACCAGCATACTGGAAGCGTATTGAGCCGGAGATTCCTTTCGAATAAAGGCCGTTACGGCCTCAACGTCCTGGTCAGAGATAAACGCGCCTTGAATTCTCGTTGGTTCCTTGCCAACCGGCGCAAATAGCATATCCCCCTTGCCTAGCAATTTTTCAGCCCCATTTTGGTCCAAGATGGTGCGGCTGTCGATACCAGAGGAAACGGCAAACGCAATCCTGGATGGGACGTTAGCCTTGATCAAACCGGTAATAACATCGACAGAAGGCCTTTGCGTTGCCAAAATCAGGTGTACACCAGCAGCTCGGCCCATCTGTGCAATACGCACAATTGTCGTCTCGACATCGCTTTTAGCAGTCATCATCAAATCGGCCAGCTCATCAACAATGATCACGATATAAGGCATTTTGGGCATCACATGTCCCTTTGTTTTATTGTAATCAGCGACTTTTTGGTTCCAGCCATCAATGTTGCGGACGCCATGGTCGGCGAAAAGCTCATAACGCCGTTCCATCTCTTTAACCGCTTTCTGCAGTCCGCGTGCTGCTTTTCTCGGCTCTGAAATAACAGGCGCAAGCAGATGCGGCAAATCATTATACATAGACAATTCAACCCTTTTAGGATCCACCATCATCAGCTTGACTTCGTTAGGCTTCAGGCGCATTAACAAAGAACTGATAATGCCGTTAATAGCGACCGATTTTCCAGAACCAGTCGCACCAGCAATCAGCAAATGCGGCATTGCCGCTAAATCAGCTGAAATGACTTGATTATCAACATCACGGCCCAAAGGAACCGTCAATGGGTGTTTCGGATTAAAGCTTGAATGTTCAATCACATCAGAAAAGCCCACAGTTGCCTGAACTTCATTGGGAACTTCAACACCAACGAAGGGTTTGCCAGGGATTGGTGCCTCAATACGAATAGATTTTGCCGAAAGAGCTAAAGCCAAATCATCAGCACGGTTGGCAATCGTCGAGACTTTGACACCGCGTGCCGGCTTGAGTTCATATTGTGTGACAGTTGGGCCCAAGCTGACAGAACTCACTTCTGTCTCGATATTGAAAGACTTGAGCGTATCACGGACAATTTGAGATTTTTTGTTCAACTGGCGAAATTCACCGGTCTGATCAACTGCACGTACGTGAGATAAGATCGTCGCCGGTGGTACCTGATAATCAGGGTTATCAGCTGTTTCAATCGAATCTACCACCTGATCGTCCGAAATTGCCGTAGCAGCATCTTCGCCAAAATCATCTGGCGCAGCACTTGTTGGAACAGGACGAAGGCTATTCAGCAAAGCAGCGCTTTCTTTGTCGGCAGAACTACTGTCTGTGGGACTTGTTGTCTGATTCCAATGGATTTTTGGCTGAACCGGTGATGGCTGGCCACTGGTTGGCTTGCCTGCCTGCGCATCGCTTTTGGGGTCAGCACTATTAGGATCCTCAAAATATTTTTTGAAAAAGTTCGACTCTTTGCCATTATTTGGTGCGTTGAGCCGCTTTTCTTGAATGTCTGAAATCTTATCACGGCTGAATTCAGCAGCCTTGGAGGCAGAATGCAGAACCGATTTATTCAACAGACGGAAAATGCCAAAAATCAGAGATAGAATCGAGATCACCCAGACTCCGGCGTTTGCAATCAGGCGTGCCAACCCAGTATAGATGGCTGCACCGATAATCCCGCCGCCGCTGGCTGATTGTGAATGCCCGCGACGCATATCATTTATGATAATTTGGCCCAATTGAGATATCAGGCTGCTATCGTTTTTCAGAGTTGATGCAAAAAAAAGTGAACTGATTGTCAAAAAAGGCAAAGCGATGAACAAGATACCAACTATAATCCGGCCGGGAATTTTAGGAAATTTGCGATATAACAGCCAATAAGCGAAGAAAATAGCGATCATCAAAACAAAAATGACAAAATAGTCGCCAAAAACATATTTATAGGCATCTGCAAGAAAATTCCCGACAAGGCCCAAGCGAAAGATCCCTAAAGCAAAAAAGATCTCAAAAATGAGAACCACCACAATTTTCGGATCAATACCTTGATTTTTTCTGCTTCTTCTTGTACTTGCTTTTTTTCTAGTTCTAGCTGCCATAGTCCACAATTAAGTCTATAAAAAAACAGGTTCAGTTAAAAATGCCTTAAGGTTTACTTTAACTTGTCCTGTTCATAAAAATGTTCACGTTCCAAACCAGAAAAATTCTGTTGACGCAAGACTTCGTATAAGACAATTGCCACAGAGTTGCTTAAATTCAATGATCGGACATGCTGATCATTTTGTGGAATTCGAACGGCTTTTTCTGGATTCCGGCGCATAAATACTTCCGGCAAACCATAAGCCTCATTGCCAAATAGAAAATAACGATCTTGGCTGCGATCCGAATAATCTATCTGATCATAGGATTTTTCAGCATACTTGGACACAAGAAAGAGCTGAGCATTATCGATGGTCGATAAAAAAGCAGGTAAATTTTCGTGCAGGGTAATATCAACATTTTTCCAGTAATCTAAGCCTGCTCGAATAACCTTTTTATCGTCCAGATCAAAGCCCAATGGCTTAATCAAGTGCAGCCGTGCATTAATGGCGGTCGCAGTACGGGCGATGTTCCCTGTATTTGCCGGCATAGACGGCTCAAATAAAACAATATGGTTCATGACTTGAATAACTCCGAATTCTGGCGCCACCAAAGATAAATTCGGCTAATTAAGACCTTCAGAACCGCGTAGGCTGGAATGCCAAAAGCGACGCCAAGCAAGCCGAACATCTCGCCGGCAGCTAATAAAATAACTAGAATCGTGACCGGATGAATGTGCATTGAGGCACCCATAATTTTTGGATGAATCAGACGAGACTCTAAGGTCTGTTCAATAGCAAACACGACCAAGACGGCCAATAAGAGATTTGTACTTCCGAGCAGAGCAATGATGACAGCTGGTACCATAGCGAGAAAAGAGCCTAGATACGGGATCAGGTTCAGCGGCCCAGCTAGCAGGCCGATCCAAATACCGTAAGGCAAGCCAATGACTGAAAAACCGATCATGAACATAATCGATACTGCTAGTGCAGTCAAGATCTGGCCTCTTAAATAATCGGAAATCTGTTTGTTAATTTCATATAAGACTTCCATGAGGCTTGAGCGTGTTTTTTCAGGAAAAAATTGAGATATATATTTTGGGAACTTATCACTCTCTTTTAGCATGTAATACAGCATAAAGGGAAAAGTGACTAGCGTGATCGCAGTCATTGTCAAAAAGCGTGTAATCCAGCCAACACCGGCAATGCCATTGGATAAATAACTTCGAGACCAATCGATAATTGTCTTGTTCAGATTATTGTTGGCATCCAATGCCCAGTTCTTAATCGGGTTGAGTGCTGGATAGTCCAGCCAGACCAATAACTGGCGTGACCAGTGTTTATAGTAGTCCGGCCAGTGTTTGGCAAATTGAACAAAATTAGTTCGAATAATGGGCGAGATAAAAATAATACCAAGAATCAAAATTGCAAACACAATCAGAAAGATAATCAAAACGATCGTCTGCTTGGACCAGCGGAATTTTCGGTTAGCCCAATTCACAATCGGAATTAGCAGATAGTAAAAAATACCAGCTGTGATCATCGGCGCACCAACTGCTGTAAATAGTGCCGTAATTGGTTCGAAAATGAAACTGACTCGGCGCATCATATAAACAGCTGCGAGAAGCACAATAACCACTATAAGTGCCGCAACTAAGCGGTTATTGACAACCCAACGATAAAACCAGCTTTTTTGTTCAGTGCTATCATTTTTATTCAATCGCATTTCCCTTTTACTCTATCATGAATGATAATAGTAATGTAACACGAAAGGAAAAATAATGAGCTACAAATTGTTATTTGGAACTTATACGAAATCTGATTCCAAGGGTCTATATGAAGCCTTCCTATCAGATGATGGAAAACTTAATAACCTGGAAAACGTTGCACAGATAGGATCTCCGACCTATTTCGCACTTTCAAACGCAGGTTTGCTTTACGCCGTAGATAAACAAGGCGATCGCGGCGGCGTCTCCGTCTGGGACACATCGACGATGCCCTTTACAAAAACAGACGAGCAGATTAGCGATGGTGCTTCGCCAGCTTACGTTTTTGTCGATGAAGGCCGACAGCTGGTGTTCACAGGCAACTATCATACCGGCTTGATCACAATTTTCAAGATTGACGGCCAAAAATTAATTAAGACAGATGATTTTCAAAACGAAGGTAAAGGGCCAAAAGCCGAGCAGGATTCGGCTCATATCCATTTCACGAGTCTAACACCCGATAATCGTTTGGTGGCTGTTGACCTAGGAACTGATGAAGTACTGACTTTTGAAATTTCTCAGGATGGCAAATTATCAGAGCCGATTCGTTTTCGGACTGAAGCCGGTTTTGGCCCGCGCCATATTCGTTTCAGCGAAGATGGCAAACGTGCATTTCTATTAGGCGAACTTTCTTCAAAACTGTCCCTATTGAAATATCAGGAAGGAAAATTCAAGTTAATCTCGACAATTTCGACTATCCCAGCTGATTGGACCAAACATAACGGCGCAGCAGCGATCCGCCTGTCGGATGATTATAAGTATATTTACACGTCAAATCGTGGATATAATTCAATCGCCGTTTTCAAAATCGCAGACGATGAGAATGATGTCAAACTCATCCAGCAGATCCCAACCGAGGGTGATTTCCCGCGCGATTTCAATATCACACCGGACGGCCGTTATCTGGTCGCGGTTAACCAAAATACAAATAACGCTTCTAGTTATGCCATTGACAAGACTAGCGGCGAATTGACCCTGATTCAAAAAGACTTTTACGTGCCTGAAGCCGTTCGTGTTTACTTCCAGGCGTAATTGAATTAGTAGTGTCCAGCATCAATCAAACGCTGAATATCTTCTGGCAGGCCAGCATGAAAATGCTGGTTTTTGTTTGCAAAAGGATCAAAAAAAGTCAAATCCGAAGCGTGCAGGGCCTGACGGAAGATAAAAGCTGATTTCGGGCCGGCATAAAGTTCGTCGCCGACCAAGGGATGGCCCGCCCAAGCTAAGTGAACGCGAATCTGGTGAGTACGACCCGTATGCAGCTGGACTTTTAACTGGGTAAAGTTGTCAAAACGCTTTTCGACCCAATATTCAGTCAACGACTCCTTACCGTCCGGCCGCACCTGCCGCCTGATAAAGTCGCCTTCAATACGTCCAATTGGCTGATCAATGATGCCGTGGTCTTCAGGAAAATCACCGACAGCAAAGGCTTGATAAAATTTCTCGATGTCGTGATGATCCATGAGCGCGTCATTTAACAACGCGTGTGCAAATTTATGTTTGGCCAGCAAGACCAGCCCGCTTGTATCACGGTCTAAACGCGTCACAACATGCGGCACAAGACTTTCGGCTTCTTCAGTAATCAGATGGGCTTTCACCATATTGACCAGTGTCGTTTGCCGGTCAGCGTGGCCAGGAACAGTCGTCACAAATGGTGCTTTATTGATAAGCAAAAAATTGTCGTCCTCAAAAACGATATCCAGCGAATCTTTAAAATCGGCTGTCAGTTGATCGTTTTCTTTTTCAGCTGGCATGAAAATACTGATCTGTTGACCTGGCTTAACATAATCATTCGTGAAAACCTCACGATTATCCACGACGATTTTGCCGCCAAAATGCTTTAATTGTGAAAACATCCGATGCGAAACGCCGCGCGCTTTTAAAAAGAGACGAACTTTTTGCATGTCGTCTAGATCAGAAACCCAGGAAAACTTCATTGATGGCCGTCTCCAATAAATGAATTCTTGACGCGTTGCCAAAAACTAATCTGTTTGTAATTGGCCATTTTTAATGGTTCTTTGGAAATTTTGAATAAAATTTGTCTGTAGGCTACCTGCGGCAATTGGAAACTATCATAATTAATTGTCGAATTCCCCACTTCCAAGACAACACGAATGCGTGTATCAGCTGACACAATAATCGGTGAGCCTAATGTCCGATAAACACGGTTATTAATGGAAGCAATCTCGGTCATCTGTAAAGCTGCAAAATCTGGATCAATCAAAGCGCCGCCCAAAGATTTGTTATAACCTGAAGAACCAGCCGGTGTGGAAACAGCTAGGCCATCCCCGCGAAACTTTTCAAACAGCACATCATTGATATAAACATCAATCGCCAATGAATTGGTAATTCTGTTCAAAATGATTTCATTGACCGCTAATATCTCGGCAACCTGCCCATCGGCATAAAAAACCTCGCCCTCCATTAACGGGTATTCGTTCAACTGCCCGTGATCATGAGTAATTTTATCCACCAGGTCATCGAGTTCATCAACGAGCCAATCCGAATAAAAGCCTAGATGCCCTGTATGTACGCCAACAAAACGAATGTTGGCTAATTGATTGGAAAACTGGTGAACTGCTGACAAAAAAGTGCCATCTCCACCGATTGAGACCACCAAATTCGGCTGTCGGCTGGAGACTTCCTGGCCGGCTGCTTCTAATTTATTTTTTAACAAGTCAGCAACCTTCAAGGACTGCGGCTGGTCATTAGGAAACAGGCAAACTTTCATATCTTCCATTCTAGCGGAAAAGCGATCATTATTAATCCCTGCCGCGTTTTTTCCAGAAAAATCATGATTAATCAGCAAATAAAAAACAGCCATCAGGCTGTTTTTGATGCGATATTGTTACTTGGACATGAGTTTTTCAAATTCATCCAAACGATTCTCAAAGACGGCAAAGGCCTTGTCCAGATAATCAGTTTTCTCCATATCAACACCGGCCTTTTTAATCACATTCAAAGGATAATCTGAAGAACCGGCTGACAGATAGCCCAAGTAAAGCGGGACATTTTTCTCCGGATCGTCAATAATTCCCTGTGAAAGCGTCGTTGCCGCTGATTCGCCAGTGGCATATTGGTAAACATAGTAGTCATAGTAGAAATGTGGAATTCGTGTCCATTCCAAAGCGATCTGCGGATCAAAAGTGAGTGCGTCGCCATAAAACTTTTTGTTCAAATCGCCATAGAACTTAGACAAGGCATCAGCTGTCAAAGCAACACCGGCCTGAGCCTGTTTATGCATCCAATCCTCAAATTCAGCAAACTGTGTCTGACGGAAGACCGTACCCTTAAAGCCATCCAGATAATGATTCAAAACATAAGCTTTAATCTTTGGATCTTTCTGTGTCTTCAGCAAATAATCGGTCAACAGCATTTCGTTGGTTGTTGAAGCAATCTCCGCCAAAAAGATTGGATAGTCACCGTACTGGTATGGTTGATTACTACGGGTCAGCAAGGAGTGCTGAGAATGTCCGGATTCATGAACCAAAGTAAAGATATTGTCTAAAGTATCCTGCCAATTCAGCAGCACATAAGGATTGGTGTCATAAGCACCACCTGAATAGGCACCTGACCGTTTGCCGGCGTTTTCCGGAACATCAATCCAGCGCTCGTCAAATTCGCGCTGCAAACCGGCCAAGTACTTGTCGCCCAATGGCTTCAAGGCTTCTAAAGCAATTGCCTTGGCACCTTCAAAGTCGACTGGAAAATCAACATCACCTGTAATTGGCGTATAGAGGTCATAAGTATGCAATTCGGAAACACCTAATAATTTTTTGCGCAGTGCCACGTAGCGGTGCAGCAAACCCAAGTGAGCGTCCGTTGAGGAAACCAGACTTTCAAACACAGTTTCCGGAATATCACTCCTAAAAGTAGCAGCTTCGCGCGCACTTTTAAAATGATGGGCACTGGCAAGGAAATTATCGGCTTTCATCTGCCCGTAAAGCGTTGAGGCAAAGGTATTTTTGTAGGTGCCGTAGGCCGCATATAGAGTCGTAAAGGCAGTCTGGCGAATCTTGCGATCACTGGATTCCAGCATTGTCGAATAAAGGCCTTGCGTTAGTTGGACTGTATCGCCATTTTCATCAACGACATCGCCATATTTCAAATCAGAATCGTTCAACGTACTAAATGTCTGAGAACTTGAGGAGAAGACATCCCCTGCACTGGCCAAGAGCTTTTCCTCGGCTGGTGGCAATGTATGATCACGTTTCTTTGCAAAAGTATCAATCAAATGATGGTAGTCTTCTAATTCTGGCGCATCTTTGTAAAAAGAAGCCAGTTGTTCAGGCGAAAAGGCGATAATTGCCGGTGTCAAAAATGAGCTGGCCGAGTCGGATTTAGCAGCCAGACCTGCAACACGTGCATCAAAAGCAGCGTATTTATTATTACTGGTATCCTGATCGGATTTCATCGAAGCATAGACATACACTTTTTCTACCAAACGGAATAAATCCAGAACAGCTTTGACTGCAGCGAGCAAACTGCCCGCGTCTTTGACTGTATCTGATAATTTTGCAACTGCTTGGGCTTTTTCTTCGGAAAGCTTAAATGCCGCTTCCCAATCATCATCTGTCTTAAAAATCTGACTCAGGTCCCAGGTCTGAGAAGGATTTTTTTCCACCTCGGCCCTTGTGATCTGTTTTTTACTCTCTGTCATAAAACCTCCATCAATTGAGAACTATTCTACCGCAAAAGTGCCAGTTTCTGTTGATAATTGTCAGGCCATGGCGGCAGTGATCTCACCAAAATATAGGCACTTTTCAGATAAATATAGCCCGCCAACGATAATTCTCGCAGGAAATTAACAACCGCCTGCTGGGAAAGATGGTTCTCCCAGCTGCGTTCATAAAAATAGCTTTCTGATGAAAATTCTTTAATAAACGCATTACGAGATAGACGGCCAGTCTCAGAACCTGCTTCCAAAGCTAAAAGCATTGCAAGCCGCCAATGCTGGTTGCTGACTTTTAATCCGGCCTGGTTGCCACCATGAACTAGCCAAGGCGCATTAATCGGGCTGGTGTGTTTTTGTTCATAGACAAGACGAACCACGTCTGGCGAAAATCGTTTCAAAGTTAACTGCTGCTGCATATGTTTGAGATCTCGACGCAAATAGCTCTTCGATCTTATCGCCTGCACTTGCTGGCTTGAGTGATGAGAACCACGTAAAAAAATATCAAAAAAAGATTCCGGAGAATATTGATGCTGCTGCATTTTTAAAACTGATAAATCATTTTTTTGAAAACAGCTGCAGACCGTTAATTGATTCGATGATGGCGCCCAAGTGAATATCATGTCATTAGCGTCAGCAAATTTAAAAATCGTTCTTTCTTGTAAACGCTGGCGAAAATAATTGGGCCCCAGAATCCAAATCACTTGCAGGCCAATGCGATGATAGCCTGCCGTACGCTGTCTTAATTTGTCAACGCTGATCGGGCTTTGCTGAAATTCAATCGCAAGCTGCCTGCCGTCAGCATCTTGTATCCAAAGATCAGCTCGTTGTTTGATTTCTGGAAACACTTTTTCCAGCTGAGTTTGGTAGCCTGCTTGGGTTAAGGTCTGATTCAAACACTTTTTAGCCACTAAATGCAGCTGACTTTCATTTTCTGAAAAATAATCGCAGACCATACCAGGCCGATGGGCAAAATGCGGCATTTTGATTTGCCCTTTTTTTAGGCATAAAGGCCGCTGACATCCAGGACAGGAAAAAAGCTGGCCGGCAATAGCCTGGTCAGCCTCAATTAATTCACCAAATTGATTCTTCGCAATCAGCACTGACTAGTATTACGACATCAGCAGGTGAAAATCAAAAAATATGTTTTGAAAGTTCTAATGCAAGGTTAGTGAAAATTGGTTTAGTCAAGTCAGTCTCTTGAATCTTGCCGCCATCGAGACGAACACCAAAGTCTGTCATCAAGAGTTGGATCGCTGGTGCTTTTTTCGTTCTTGAAAACAAGTGAAGCAGGAAAGCACGATGGGTTTGCGAATCAACCCCCGGTGCCTGAATTTCATAAAGATCAGATACGACTTGTCTAGCATCAATCTGACGGGCAACACTCAAAAACTCATCAAAGTCTGTCAGCAGATACCAGCTGTCCAGAGTTGCGTTCGGTGTGCTATCTGTTTTCTTCATTACCGATGAATTTGAAGTCTTTTGTTTGATCGTTTTTCTTTGCCCCGCTGATGAACGGTCGTAACCCGACAGCAGCTTGGAAACTGCCGGATCTACCTGCTCGTCTTTTAACGCAAATACTGTATTGCCGCTCTCATCAATTGAAATATTCGGATCGTCAACAATTTTCGAGATAAACAACTCAACACCGTGCTTGCCCGTCGGCAAAATCTGAAAGGTCACCTGGTCATCATTGCTAAAGGAATGGTCTGCATCCGCCTCGTCTAAAATTGCATAGAAAAAACTTTCGACTTGATTACGGTCGGACATCAAATCCATCATCGAGACATGACGATCATCAAGATCAGCCTTGGTCAACATGATATGCAGAGTATTCGCATCAATTTTTTCTAATTTCATTATCTCTATTATACCAATTCGTTTAGTTGCTTATTATAGCGTTAAAATTTAGTTATGGATAAACTATATTTAACCTTCGGAAGTAAAGATTATCTGCTCGGATTAGCAGACCGTTCGAATGTTTCAGATATCCAATTCATCTCCAAACCGGGTCAATCGCAGTTTGGCATTATTTCTCGGGAAATTTTAGCTCCCAATGCCCGCCCAATCGAACTGGATATTGAACAAGAATATGCCAAACCGATTAAGGGACCGGAATTGATTGGGCTTTTCTACTTTATCGGTGAAGACAAACAAGCCGAGATTGCCAAGAAAACACTTGAAATCCACCGGGACGAATTAAGACGGCTTGGCGCTCATGGTAGTGCTATTTGGGCTAAAGAACACAAATATCTGCATCGAAACGTGCTGCTGGTCCAATTAGATGACGCAGCAGCCTACGAACATTTCTCACACTCCAAGATCATGCAGGGAATTGCTGCTGATTTTTACTCGAGCTTCAATGTCCTATACGCAGATGGCTTTGACCAGGATTAACATAATTAGCCATTTGAAAAACAGCCTCAAAAAAACGAGCCTCGCTGTCGGGGAAACCTAAACAGGAAGTTCGTTAATGTCTATGAAGCTGTTTTTTTATTCGTCGTCTTCAGTCTTTAATGAATCATCTGCAACGAATGTATTCAAAACTTCAGCCACCATGTTCCATTCATCTTCATCTTCGATTGGGAACAAATCAGAATCAGTCTCGGAGTCCCCAGCCTGCGGGTCGAAACTAAAGGCCTGAATCTCTACTTCCTGATCGGGATTCTCAATTGCAATCTCATCAGCGCCAGCCGGCGTAAAAAGGATGTAATCTTTGTTGTACTCATCAGAATGAAAAGTAAACAGTACCTCATAGAGAGATTCATTGCCCTGATCATCAGTCAGAGTTACATATTTGTCATTATCTTGGTCAGCCATTTACGAGTTTTCCTTTTCTATCTAGATAATTTTGCAGAATCAACTGAGCCGCCAGGCTATCGATGACTTTTTTGCGCTTCTCGCGAGACAAGTCAGCTTCCTCAATCAGCATTCGATTGGCTTGGACGCTGGTCAGACGCTCATCTTCATAATCAATCGGCAAATGAAAGCGGTCGATGACCATCTGGCCATAGCGACGAGATGCATCCACACGCGGCCCTTCGCTGTTGTTCATATTCTTGGGCAAACCAATGACGATGCCAGTCGCCTTCTTTTCGGCAATCAGTTGAGCTAAACGGTCCAGACCGAATTCGCCTTTATCCTCATTGATCCGAATGATTTCAACAGAACTGGCCGTCCATCCAAGCGGATCGGATTGTGCGACACCGACTGTCCGAGAGCCGACGTCGAGACCCAAAATTCTCATTTGTCTTTATCCGTCGGCTTTTTAACATCTTCAGCCAGGTAATTTTTGACCAATTCTTCGACGATCTCATCGCGTTCGAAACGGCGAATCAGATTCCTGGCATCGTTAAGACGCGGGATATAAGCCGGATCGCCAGAAATTAAATAACCGACAATCTGATTGATCGGGTTATACCCTTTTTCCTCTAACGCCTCGTAAACCAACTTCAGCATCGAACGGACGTTTTCCGGTTTCTGTGAACCGAAATCAAATACTGTTGTGTCTTCAAATTCTGCCATCTACTATATTCTACCCTATCATAGGTTTTGTAGATATTGCTTAACAGCTGATAACGCATCTTTAATACCGGCCGGATTTTTTCCGCCAGCCTGCGCCAAATCGGGTCGTCCGCCGCCGCCGCCCTGAATCTTCACAGCAAGGTTTTTGATAAGATCGCCGGCTTTAATCTGTTTTGGAATTCGCGATGCAGCAACTAGAATTGGGCTGCCCGCATTATTGCTGGCGAGAATAATCAAGTCAGAAACCTGTTTGGCACGCCAATCATCGACAATCAACCTCAGGCCATCAGCAGTCTGACCATCTATTTGAGCAGCAACGTAACTGATGCCGTTAACCGTCTGGCTCGAATCAAATAATTTTTCGGCTGCTTGATTGGCAGCTTTGGCTGATAAGGCCTCTAAGGCCTTTTTACTGTCTTTGAGCTCCTGAATTAATCCAGCGACTTTTTCTGGGACATCTGTGATTTTCTGAGTCTCCAAAATGGCAGCCGTCTTTTTTAATTCATCTTCGTGCTGTTTGAAAAGGCGAAAAGCTGCCTGCCCGGTAACGGCTTCAATACGCCGAGTGCCGGCACCGGTTCCTGACTCGCTGACAATCTTAAACAGGCCCAGCTCGCTTGTATTGGAAGCGTGCGTGCCGCCATCAAACTCTTTATTGTAATCGCCGATGGAAACAACACGCACTTTTTTACCATATTTTTCACCGAAAACAGCGACTGCACCTAATTTCTTGGCTGATTCGATATCAGTCTCAATCCAGGTAATCGGCAACGCTAAGGCAATCTGCTGATTCACTTGGTCTTCAATTTGATCCAAAGTTTTTTGAGAAACAGCACCCTGATGGGTGAAATCAAAACGCAGGTAGTCTGTCTCAACCAGTGAACCAGCTTGATGAATATTGCCGCCAATCACATTTCTTAAAGCCTGATCTAATAAATGTGTCGCCGTATGATTTTTAGAAACCGCCAGATGACGCGCCATATCAACTGCTAAAGCAACCTGTTGTCCAACTTTGACATCCCCTGACAGTTTGACGGTATGAATATGCTGCTTATTGGGGCCATTTTGAACATCCAAGACTTGGCCTAATAATTGGCCGTTAAGAGATTTCACCGTGCCATGATCGGCGACTTGGCCGCCCATTTCAGCATAAAATGGCGTCTTAGCAAAGACTAGTACAGCCTGTTGCCCAGCCCGTGCTTGGTCTACCTGCTTATCATCAACGATGATCGCATTAATTTCTGTGTCATCAACTGAAGTCTGCGACCAGCCAACATACTCGGAAGGCACTTTTAAGTTCATTAAGGCTGCATCTTGAACACCGAAAGTCTTCAACTTGCCTTGTGCTTTGCGGGCTCGATCTTGTTGTGCTTTCATCTCTGTCTCAAAGCCCTTGCGGTCAACTTTTAATCCGGCTTCAACTGCCTGTTCTTCGGTTAATTCCAAAGGAAAACCATAAGTATCGAATAATTTAAAGGCTTTGGCGCCGGATAATTCGGATTCATGTTTATCTTTTGCTTCTTGGATATCGTCATCTAATAAAGCCAGCCCAGCCGTCAAAGTCTGGTCAAAGCGGTCTTCTTCAGCTTTAATCACTGGGATAATCTGATGCTGATTGGCCAGGATTTCCGGATAATATGAAGACATAATCTGCCCGACAATCGGTACAAGCTGTGTCAAGAACGGCTTTTCAATGCCTAATTTGCGCCCATGCATGACGGCTCGGCGAAGCAGGCGGCGAATGACGTAGCCACGACCACTGTTGCCCGGCAATGCACCATCAGAAATAGCAAAAGTCACAGCACGAACATGGTCGGCAATCACCTTAAAACTGACATCCAATGTCTTGTCCTGACCATACTTTTGACCGGAAAGCGATTCGACTTTATGAATGATCGGCAGGAAAAGGTCGGTTTCAAAATTAGTCGGCGCGTTTTCAAAAATCGAGACAACACGCTCCAAGCCCATGCCGGTATCAATGTTTTTATGCGGCAATTCGGGATATTGAGAGTTATCGGTCATGCCGGGAAGATGATTGAATTGTGAAAAGACGATATTCCAAATTTCCAGATAGCGTTCGTTTTCGCCGCCGGGATACATTTCAGGGTCATCATCAGGAAGATCCTGAAATTTCGGCCCGCGATCAAAGAAAATTTCCGTATCCGGTCCAGAAGGACCTTCACCAATGTCCCAAAAGTTGCTCTCTTCGGCAACTGTGTGATTGGGCAGAAAACCTGGCTGAGCTTCCCAAAGAGCCTTGGTCTCGGTATCGCGCGGATAATAAGTGATATACAATTTTTCCGGCTCAATAGCAAACCAATCAGGGCTGGTTAATAATTCCCAGGCCCAGGGAATAACCTCTTTTTTAAAATAGTCGCCAACTGAAAAATTGCCCAGCATCTCAAAAAAAGTATGGTGTCGTGCAGTGTGGCCGACGTTTTCAATATCATTGGTCCGGATTGATTTTTGTGCGTTCGTAATCCTTGGATTTTCCGGTACGACAGAACCGTCAAAATATTTTTTAAGGGTCGCGACACCGGAATTAATCCAAAGAAGGCTGGGATCGTCTTTTGGAATCAAGGATTGGCTGGGTTCGATCTTGTGTCCTTTAGATTGAAAGAAATCAAGAAACATTCGACGAATTTGTGCAGAATCAAGTTTTTTCATTTTTCCTCATTACTGTAAATAGAAAAACACCGCGTAATGCCGGGGCGAAAATTCGCGGTACCACCCGGCTTCACACAGTGCTGTGTCTCTATCTGCTATTTTTTAAATAAACGGGAGCATCCTGATTGAGATTTCAAGCCTCGCAGCACCGGCCTGTCTCTTAAAAATCCGCTTCAGGACATATCCGCTTTCCTACATACTATATCACGGCCGGAAAAAATTGAAAACGGTAAATTCAAATTGAAAAATCTGTTAGCTTTCCTGACATTAGTTTCATTGCTTAAAAAAATAAGAGATAGAATTGTGACTAAATTTTAGAAAGGTGGTAGTTACATGGATGTGTTTAGAAAAAAAGACGTCAACGAGATTTTGAAATACTCGTCGCCGTTGAAAAGGACGTTAAAGACCTGGGATCTGACCTTCCTAGGCATTGGTGCCATTATCGGTACCGGAATTTTCGTCCTAACTGGTAGAGGAGCACTGACCGCTGGTCCGGCTTTGTCATTATCCTTCTTAATTGCGGCAATCTGTTGTGGATTTGCCGGCTTGTGTTACGCGGAATTTGCTTCGATGGCCCCTGTCTCAGGGTCAGCCTATACTTATTCCTACATTGCCTTTGGTGAAATTATTGCTTTCATCATTGGCTGGGATTTAATTTTGGAGTATGCCCTCGGGGCTGCGACCGTCTCAGTCGGCTGGTCAGGCTACTTTGTCAATCTGCTGCAAAATCTCGGAATTCATATTCCGACAGTTCTGACAGCCGCTGCAGGCACAACACCTGGCGTGACAACATTCTTCAATTTGCCGGCGTTTTTAATTGTTTTACTGATTACTTGGATTATTTCTATTGGTATTACACAGACAAAAAGAGTCAACGATACGATGGTTATCGTGAAATTAGCCGTCATCATTCTCTTCATTGTCTGCACGATCTGGTTCATCAAGCCGCATAACTGGGTACCATTTTCACCTTACGGCTTGTATTCGTTTCATGGCGGCAGTGCAGCTGGTATTATCCCGGCTGCCTCGATCGTTTTCTTCTCCTTCATTGGTTTTGATTCAGTCTCTTCCAGTGCCGAGGAAACGATCAACCCCAGCAAGACCTTGCCAAGAGGCATCCTGGGTTCGCTTTTGATCTCAACTGTGCTTTACATTATCATGACCTTGATTATGACTGGTGTTGTTAAGTACACAGTCTTCGCTCGTTTCTTGGATGCACCGATTCTTGCTGTTCTTCATTCAACCGGCCAGACTTGGTTGTCGATTATCGTCAGTGTCGGCGCGATTCTTGGTATGACAACGGTTATTCTTGTTCAGCTTTACGGTCAGTCACGGATTACTTATTCAATGTCTCGTGACGGTTTATTCCCGAGTTTCTTTGGTTCAGTTAATCCCAAGTACCAAACACCCTTCAAAGGGACTTGGTTCTTTGGTATCGTCACTGCCATTGCAGGCGGCTTAATCAATTTGAACATTCTGTCCGAACTGGTTAACATTGGTACTTTGACAGCCTTCGTGCTTGTTTCTGCAGGTATACTTTGGATGAGGCACAGTCATCCAGAACTGCACCGCGGTTTCCGTGCTCCCGGCGTTCCCGTGACACCAATCATCGCGATTCTCTTCTGCTTGGTACTGATTGCTGGTCTGAACTGGGAAACCTGGGTTCGGTTCATCGTCTGGTTTGCTATCGGTATGGTGATCTACTTCGCCTATGCTAAGCGCCATTCAAAGTTGAATCCGTCCAATTCTGACGGCACGGCCTCTGCTAAAAAAGGAGCTGATTAATATGACTTACAAGCATATTCTGGTTGGCCTTGATGGTTCCAAGAAAGCTGATAAAGCCTTTGAAACAGCTTGTGCACTGGCCTCAACCTTGTCTGCAAGCCTCAGTGCTGTTTGGATTGTCAATCGCGACCGCGGCATGGATTCGACCTTTGGCGTTAGCGAAGATTTCTATCAAGACCGTATTGGCCAAGTGAAACAGAAACTGGCCCCATATGTCGAGAAAGCTAAAAAACAGCATATTGATATCACCACCGAAACACTGTTGGGCAACGTGAAAATGCTGCTGGCTAAAGAATATCCCGAAGCGCATGGTATCGATCTGATTGTTGTGGGCGATACAGGCCTCAATTCAATTGAAAGACTGGTCGTTGGTTCACACACAAGTTACGTGATCCGCAACGCCAGCTGCGATGTTCTAGTCGTTAAATAAGCAAATTAAAAGCCATCTTGCAAATTACAAGATGGCTTTTTTGTCGGCTATTTGATCTGACCAAGGGCTTGTTTGAAATCGGCGATCAAATCATCGACATCTTCCAAACCAACAGAAACACGCAGTAAACCGGGCGTAATGCCCTCTTTTTTTAAGTCTGCCGCACTTAATTCGGCATGGCTCATCTTCGGTGGATAGGACACAATTGTCTCTGTCGCACCCAAAGAAACAGAAAATATCGGAATTTTCAAAGCCGCGACAAAGGTTCTCACTGCAGCCTCACTGCCAATATCAAAAGAAAAGACAGCACCACCGTTTTTTGCCTGCTTTTGTTGAATCTCATAGCCCGGATGGCTGGGCAGTCCAGGATAAAGGACGCGCACCACTTGGGGCTGATTTTCCAGCCAAGAAGCTAGTTTTAAAGCCGAAGACGATGAACGGTCCAGACGTACAGCTAGTGTCTTTAAGCCGCGCAATAACAACCAGGTATCAAAGGAACTCAGTGTAGCACCGACAGCGTTTTGGATGAAATAAATCTGTTTGGCTAATTCTGGCTTGTTAGTCATAACCGCACCGGCTAAAAGATCGGAGTGGCCGGAAAGAAATTTAGTCGCCGAGTGAACGACAATATCAGCACCCAAAGACAGCGGCTTTTGCAAATAGGGCGACATAAAAGTATTGTCGGCGATCGTGATCAGGTGATGCGCTTTGGCGATTTGAGAGATGGCAGCAATATCCGTCACATCCAAAGTCGGATTCGAAGGCGTCTCAATATAAAGTGCTTTCGTATTGGGCTTGATTGCTGCTTCAACTGCACCTGGGTCACAAAAATCTGCGTAGCTGTGACTGATGTTAAAACGGGTCAGAATTTCATTTAAAACACGATAGGTCCCGCCGTAGACGTGTCCAGAAATCACGAGATGATCGCCGGCACTAAAAGTCAGCAGCACACTGGAAATAGCTGCCATACCAGTCGAAAACAGGTAACCATATTCGGCCCCTTCCAACTGAGCCAGTGCTTTTTCACCAGCTTGGCGCGTCGGATTCCCAGATCGTGCGTAATCAAACTCATGAAAATGATCCAAATCCGGCTGGCTGAAAGTCGATGTCATATAAATCGGCGTATTCAGCGCACCATTCTCTGGATCATGCGGTGTTGTTAATTTAATTATTTTTGTCGGATCACTAAAATCGCTCATGCCACCTCTTTAAATAAATTTTTCTTACCTTTTGCAGCAGAATTTCCAGCTAAACCAAGCCAATCTGAAAGCAGCTCGGATGCCGGCTGACGCCAATCGTTCACCTGCTGATTATCAAGCAAGTAATTTTCGGGTTTGGCCTGTTTCATTCCCTTGCCGATATCACGCAAATACTCTTTTTGCAGCGTATCTTGATCATATTCAAAATGCCCGGAAGATAGCAGCACGCGGCCTTGTTCTAGTTCGGCTAAGGAAACACCAAAGTGCTGGTCACCTGACAGAATCCGCCAGCCAGCTTTTTGCGCCGCCTGAAAATCAATCGAAAACCAGCGGGAATGCGGTGCACGGTCAACAAGCGCCTCACTCAGGTCAAAACGATAGATACCAAAACGCTTGCGCTTTAATTGTGTCACATGAACTCGTTTGACGTGTGCGTAAGCCGCAGCCGACCAGCAGGCAAAGAAAGTCCGCTTGGAATTCTTGTTCTGCCAGTCGACAAAGTCAGCAAATTCCGACCAGTAATCGACCTCTTCAAAAGCTATTCGATCCACTGGTGAGCCAGTGACAATCGTCCAGTCGTAGTGGTTTTTTTCGGCTTTTGGCAGGGGCTCATAGCAGCCGCGAATCGTTTCTGATTCTTTTTTTAGATGATGTGTCGCCGGCATAGCAAAACGGACATTGAAATCCTGCCCACTCTGATCAGAAATCAATTTCAGCAAAGCCAAATACTGCAATTCGCTTTGCTCCCGAGTCGACATCAGACAAACAATTAAAACATTACTCGCTTTGTCCGAATAATCGTTGTCCTTGTCGGCCAACTGGCGAAAGTTGTTTTCAGTCTGCCTGGCTCTGGCCAAACCATTTGCGACATAAAGCGTCATACTTTTGCCCCCTTAATCGCCTGCTTGAGATCGGCCAACAAATCGTCCTGATCTTCCAATCCAGCACTCACACGCACAAGATTATCCGTAATGCCCAGCTGATCGCGCCTTTCTTGACTCATGTCATGATGCGTCTGGATACTAGGAATCGTAATCAGGCTTTCAGCGCCACCAAGGCTTTCAGCAAAGGAAAACACTTTTAATCCCTTCAGAAGTTTATCGGTGTCATAACCGTCAGCCAAGTAAAAGCTCAGCATGCCGCCCAGCCCTGGATACAGGACTTTTTCAACACCGGCAAATTTTGGCAGGTGTTTAGCCAGAAAACGGCCATTGCTATCGTGCCGGGCCATCCTGAGATGCAATGTCTTCAAACTGCGCAACAACAGCCAGCAGGAAAATGGATCCAGTACCTGTCCGCGCGTAACCAGATTATAGTCAATAGTTTCGCCTAAATCATGCGATTTTGTGATCACAGCACCAGCCAGAATGTCATTATGTCCACCCAGATACTTTGTCGCTGAGTGAACGACAACATCAGCACCATCGTCGATCGGATTTTGAAAAATCGGCGACAAAAAAGTGTTGTCAACGGCCACGATAATATTGGGATTCTTCTTGTGGGCAGCTTGCGCACATTTTTTGATGTCAATGATTTTCATGGTCGGGTTGCTAGGTGTTTCCAGCCACAAAAGGCGCGTCTTGTCGTTGATTTTGTCTGCTAACGCCTGCTCATCCTGGCCATCCCAAAGTGTGTAGCTGACGTTATCCTTTTTGGCAATATCATCAAAATAGCGAAAAGAGCCACCATATAAATCATCGGAACTGACAAAATTCTCACCACTGTGCATGACACTGGAAAACAGCAAATCAATCGCCGCCATACCCGAAGAAACAGCAAAACCATCGGAACCGTGTTCCAAAACGGCTAACTGTTTTTCCAAAATCGCCCGCGTCGGCGTCTGCAAACGGGCGTAATCAAACCCGGTCGACTCGCCTAATCCCGGATGACGGAAAGCCGTCGAAAAATACAGGGGCGTACTGACAGCGCCGGTCTTTGCATCATCAGACCCATTGCTGGCCTGGACCAAGATTGTGTCGATATGTGCCAATGTTTAACCCCATACCTCTTCGATGATTGACTTCACCAGAGCTAATTTCTTCCATTCGTCGGCTTCGGTTAATTCATTCCCTTCTTCGGTCGACGCAAAACCGCACTGGGTCGACAACCACAAACGATCCAGAGGTAGGAATTTTTCCGCCTGATGAATGCGGTCGATAATCACTTGACGGTCTTCCAACACTGGACTTTTAGAGGTCACAAGGCCTAAGACGACTCTTTTGTCACCACTAACTTTAGCTAGGGGTTCAAAACCACCGGCACGATCAGAATCATATTCCAAGAAGTAGGTTGAAACATTTTCCTGGCCGAAAAGCTTGTCGGCGACTGAATCGTAACCGCCTTGTGCTGCCCAATCAGAGTGATAATTACCTCTGCAGACGTGTGTATTGACTGTTAAATCTGAAGGCAGGTCAGCGATCGCACCATTATTTAGCTTCAAATAGGTATCCTTCAGCTTTTCGGGATCGAAACCGGCACCAACCATTGTCTGCCAAAAATTCTTATCTACCAGCATCCCCCAAGTGCAGTCGTCAATTTGTACAACACGAGCGCCGGCATCATAAAAGGCCAAAATTGCTTCGTGATAAATTTTGACGATATCATCGAGCAAATCCTTCTCGCTGGCATAATAATTTTTGATCAGGTCTGCGTTTGTGCCACGGACAAGTTCTAAATAAAGTTGTGCTGGTGCCGGAATCGTCTGTTTGGCCAGAACACCATATTTTTCCGCCAAAGTCTTGGTTAGGACGAAGTCATTGATAAAGGGGTGTTTCTCAGCATCAAAAGACAGCTTGCCATCCAACACGGCCGAGTCATCACGTGTCTCTTCATGGGCAAAACGATAGCCTTCACCGTAGTGAATATGTTTTACGCCACCAAATCCCCAGAAGAAATCAAGATGCCAGTAACTGCGGCGGAATTCGCCATCCGTGACATAATCAAGTCCAGCTTCAGCTTCTTTTTTGATTAATTTTTCAATTTCCTGATTTTCAATCTCGTGCAGCTGGTCAAAAGTAATTTCCTTTTTAGCAAACTTTGCCCGCGCCTCCTTGATTACCTGCGGCCTTAAAAACGAGCCAACGTGCTGAAAACCGATTTTACTTGCTACTAATGTCATAATTTTTCCCCTATTCTTAATTTGTCTGCCATCTGCACAAAAAACCCGCAAACAGAAAGACCTGTTTACGGGGCGAATAAGCGCTTTACCACTCGTGTTCAGCATACAGTCACCTGCATACCCTCTGTGGCTACGTCGCAAGGTAGATGAACCTGCGATGATAGTCTGACGTGATAACGGACGCAACCGATCCCTACTTGCGGTAAACCACTCGTAGAAACAAAGCTCAAAGACCATGGTTCATTAGCTGTCATTATCGGATCCCAGCGACCTCCGACTCTCTGAAAATTTCGCTAATTACTTATCTTCTCTCTGCCAATATATTGTCTTCAATGATACATGAATTTATTGGATTGTCAAACGATTTTCCAAGATAATCCGCTTCAGAAACAAATGCCGAAATTTGATAAAATTAAGTTGGATGTAAGCGCTTAATCCAAAAACAAGGAGGTTATCCGATGGTTTTTGTTTTACCCGAATTACCCTACAATTATGATGCGTTAACACCTTATATTGACGAGAGAACCATGCATCTGCATCACGACATGCACCATCAGACCTATGTCGACAAATTGAATGCGCTGCTCGTAGACTATCCCGAATTTGCAAATTGGCCGATTGAAAAAATATTGACAAATCTGGACAAACTGCCGGAAAAATTACGGACACCGGTACGAAATCAAGCTGGTGGCCACTATAATCACAGTCTTTTTTGGAAGATGCTTTCTCCAGATTTTGATCAGAAAATCGATGCCGGACTATTGGACAGGATTAATAAGGAATGGGGAAACCTGCAAGAATTTAAAAATGCTTTTTCCAGCAATGCTGTTGCTGTGTTCGGATCAGGCTGGACATGGCTCGTGATGAAGCCGGACGGAAAGCTGCAGATTGTCTCGACGATGAACCAGGATTCGCCAATCTCAATAGGGCTGACACCGCTTTTGGGAATTGATCTTTGGGAACATGCTTATTATTTGAAATACGAAAATCGCCGCCCTGAATATATCAAGGCTTTCTGGCATGTTGTCAATTGGGCACAAGTTGCTGAAAATATGTCACAGTCTTCGTTGTCAGAGATGGTAATGTAATTTCCCCCATAACAAAAAACGCTGGCCAAATGGTCGGCGTTTTTTAATGATTAATTTTATAATTGGCCATAAGCCGCAGAGGTAATCGATGGGAACAGATAAACTAGACGATTCAATTCAGCTGGCCCAAATTTAAATTCAATTGCAGGCAGCAGACTATTGATCACATTTTCTGCTTGATTGCTGACCTCAGTCGCGCCCACCAAATGATGTGCCTTATCAAAGACTAGCAAGTTATCGCCAAGCGTTTCCTTGCTTGCCTGGCGATACCAATCATTAGGAGTGTGATTGGCAGAAACAGTGTAATCAGATGGTGCTGCAGCGGCTGTTTCCGGTGAAACTCCTGCTTTGGCCAGACGCGGCGTCGTAAAGACAACCGACGGAATGACCGGATACTTGATCGGGTCGCTTGATTCGCCGGCAAACTGTGCGGACAGATACTTGGACTCAAAGATCGCCGTCGGTGTGAGCTTTGGCTGTGCCTTATCAATGACATCGCCAGAAGCATAAATACTTGGGACAGAGGTCTGCAAGTGGTCGTTAACCGTGACGCCCTTAGCCGTATAATGCACACCTACCTTCTCAAGGCCGATATTTTCAACATTCGGGATTCTGCCAGTGGCATCCAATACCCAATCTGTGGTGCTTGATTGGCCATCTGCTGTCAGCACTTGAATCTGGTCGCCAGCGGCTTTCAGTTCTGTTACTGAGATCTCGCGTTTGAATGTAACACCATGTTTTTCCAAATCGCTGATAATTGTTTCGACAAATTCCTGATGAAAGGCACGCAAAGCCTTATCGCCACGAAGCAAAACAGTCACATCAGCCCCAGTAGCATTAGCAATCGTCGCAAACTCCATCGCGATATAACCACCGCCGATAATCGTGATCTTTTTTGGCATCTTCGTCAGATTCATGAAATCGCTGCTGTCATGAGCCAAATCAATACCGGGAATATCCAGACGATTTGGACGCAGACCAGTCGCGATCACGATTTTGCCAGCTGTTTTCAAAGTGCCATCAATCGAGACTGTATGAGGATCCTCCAAAACACCTTTGCCGTGAATCACATCGATATGGACTGAATCCAACAAGCCGCCGATAAAGCCGGGAAGTACCCCAATAACTTCCTCTTTATGAGCAACATTCTGAGACCAATCAATAGCAACACCGCCAGTCACGACACCATTTAAATCCTCGAATTGGCGACGAAGTGCAACAGGCATATCCAAAATAATTTTCGCGTTGCAGCCGCGGTTGGGACAGGTGCCACCAATTAGATCGGCCTCTACAACTGCTACTTTATAACCCTTGGCTGCAAGTGGAATCGCACCGTCAAAAGTACCATGTCCGCTTCCAATGTACAAAACATCATAATCAAACTGCTTTTCAGGCATTGTCGTTCCTCCAATTTCTTCTTATACTATCAAGGCTACACTAGTTTTTTTAGCCTTACAATATGTTAGTAGCAAATGAAAAAAATAACTTGAAATGCTTTGACTATCATTTGACACGCGCCTATGCTATATGCAAGAGGTGAATAATGCTGGAACAGAAATTTCAGTTTGATGATGATTTGACCGTTAATCGCTTGGGATATGGCACAATGCAGCTGCCAGGACCAGGCGTCTGGGGGCCTTCTGCCGACCCGCAAAACGCCGTTCGCGTGATCGAGACCGTGATTGACCATGGCGTGAATTTTATTGACACAGCCGATGCCTACGGCCCGCTGTTTGCCAATCTTTATTTGAAAGAGGCCTTGAAAAATAGGCCGGATGCCAAGGTCATGGTGGCCACAAAAGTCGGCTTCACACGCCAAGGACCTGATGAATGGACAGCACTCGGCCGCCCTGAATATCTCCGTCAGCAAGTCGAAGAAAATCTCTATACTTTAGGGTTGGATCACATTGACCTGCTCCAGCTCCATCGGATTGACCATAAAGTCGACTTGGCAGATCAAATCGGTGTGCTTAAAGATATGCAGGACGAAGGTAAAATCAAGCATATCGGCCTCAGCCAGGTATCGGTCAAGCAGATTAAAGCCGTCCGGAAGATCGTGCCTATCGTTTCCGTACAAAATCGCTACAATCTGATCGACCGCAGCGATGAGGATGTCTTAAAGTACGCCGAAAAACACCATATCGCTTTCATTCCTTGGTTCCCCTTAGCGACTGGCAAACTGTTGGAAAATCCTGAATTAGCTGCGCTGACAGAAAAATACGTTGCCAGCCCTGCCCAGCTTGCATTGGCTTGGCTGCTAAAAAGGTCCGATGTGATCCTGCCGATTCCGGGAACCAGTAATGCAGGCCACGCGATCGACAATATCGCCGCTCAAAAGATTGAGCTGGATGATGCCGATTTCAAAGCGCTGAATAAGCTTGGCAAATAAAAATAAAGCCGACCAATCAAGGCCGGCTTTTTATTAGCTTATTTAAAGAAAAAACGCATGCCAAATTTCAGTTGCCGCATGGCACTTGGTAAATCATGACTGCCGTTTTCATCGATGTGGAAACGGATGTGCGGCACGTTTTTCAGCGTATTCATGGTTCGGTCGATATCATAGGGCGTCCCATTATTCACATAATCATCACTACCAACACTAACTGTGACGTCATAAGCCAGCTTACTTTTCAAAAGCTTGCTGCGTAATTGGGCGGCCCGGTCATCCCCACCTGCGATCATTTGAAAATACCGAAAATGGCTTAATTGGTCCTGCATGACGGCCCAGCCTGTAATGGCACCAAAAGAAAATCCGGCAAAGGCGTAATGGTTACGGCTTTTGTATACGCGATACTTGGCTTGAACTGCGCGTAAAACCTGATTGATTTCAGTTTTAGCAAAACGCTTTGTCAGCTTGTCCTCGCTAGCTTCGTCATCATTTGTAAAGGACCAATTGGGATAATAGGTCGGAGAGACAACGATAAAAGGATTTTTCTCGTCCTTCATTAAATCATCAATCACAGGTGCTTTGTCATTGGGATCGCCTTTGATAAAATCATTCTCGGACATCCCCCATCCATGCATCAAAAACAGCACATTATACTTTTTTGATGAATCCTGATAGCCACGCGGCAGATAAACCAGAGCCGTCTTGTCATAGGTCCTGCCCTTGTAAACGGTCCGATAGCGAACTAATCGATTGCGAGCCTGACTAACATGTGATTGGTTTACAAAAAATAGACAAACTAAGACAGAAACGGCAGCAATGGCCGCAATGATTAAAATGGTGATGCTGATTATCCGTTTATGCTGCATCTTTTCATGAACCTGATTACTTCAAAGAGGTTACTTCCGATTCTGTCCGATTTTCGAAAGCCAACTATCGACTTCTTTGTTGACTTGAACGCGTCGATTGCCCTTGATAGCTAGCAAAATGCCATTCGTCTCCTGGCCGCCTTCGACAGAAAAGCCTTGAAGCACACGATCTGCATTTTTTGCACCTGACCTGATCTGTGTGAAGACAGAACCGACACCATAACCACCATTGGTATTAAAAGGAATCACTGTCTTGCCGGAAAAATTATAGCTATCCAAAAAAGTGACAACAGCTTGCGGCAGAGCCATATTCCAAGTCGGCGACCCAATAAAGACACGATCATAGGATGCAAAATTCGGGACTTTGTTTTTCAGGGCCGGCAAGGTATTATCATTTTGCTCCTGCTCATTTTGATTGACCTCGGCACGATAATTTTTTGGCCGCGGAACTTTCGTCTCGATTTGAAAGAGATCGCCGCCGACTTGATTTTGAATTAATTCAGCGACCGCTCTTGTATTGCCTGTCCGAGAATAGTAAACGATCAATGTCTTCTGACTAGACCCTGTCCCCGATCCTGATCCGGAGGTACTGCTTTTGGACATTTGCGAGCTGCTTGAAGATGTCTGAGGTGCAGTCCTCAAGCCATTCATCGCCCAAACAACCCCTCCGATGATGACAATAGCGGCAGCGATAACTGCTAAAATTATTTTTTTCATTTGGCCTCTTTTCTAGTAATTGGATTAACTGCAAATAACGGATTAGCTAAAGCAGCAAAAATGACAGTAGACGCAATTATTGAGATAAAACGCTACTTTCAAAGAATAGTAGCATAAAGCCAGCTCCAACCTCTAGTGCTAAAAATAAGATGACGATTAAAAAACTGCGCCTTAGTTGATAAATAAAGTCCGCGGTTTATATAGGTAATTTCAAAATTGTCGCTACCGATGAAGTTGCCTATAATTAACTTGCGTCCTTTTTGGCACAATCGAAAGGAAAATCAATGACAGAAAATCATTATCAATTCCAAAATAAAGTTATCCTAATCACTGGCGGCGGCAGTGGAATAGGCCGAGCGATTACGCAAGCCTTTTTGGAAAACGGTGCCAGCGTTGCAATTGTTGGCCGTCGGCTTTCAGCTTTACAGGAGACACTCGCCGGCTATCCAGCAGAAAAAACACTAGCTATCGCCAAAGACATTTCAAAACCTGAATCTGCTGGAGAAATTGTTGAGCAGATTCTGGCACGTTTCCACCAATTGGATGTCGTCGTCAGCGATGCCGCTGTCTTTCAAGGCGGCGATTTCGATAAAGTCAGCTTATCTGATTGGGAAACACTGCGTTCAATTAATATCGATGCCTTTTTCTACTTAGCTCAAGCTGCCCTCCCTGCTTTAAAAACCAGCAAGGGTAATTTCGTAGCGATCTCCTCTGTCTCCGGCAGTTTCGGAGATTGGAAACAAGCTATTTATAATGCCAGCAAACATGCGATTAACGGTTTCGTCCGCTCGCTAGCCCTGGATTGGGGTGCCTTCGGTGTCCGGATTAATGCCGTCGCACCAGCTTTCACGCTGACCGATATGACAAAAAACGCTGTCCAAAATCCAGCACAATTAGCACCTTTCAACAACCGAATTGCCTTAGGCCGTCCGGAAAAACCCACTGACGTGGCTCCGGCTGTCCTCTTCCTGGCCTCGGCAGACGCTGCCTACATTACAGGCACAATCTTGACTGTCGATGGCGGCACAAGTGCTTCAACTGGCCAACCGCATATCGTGTAATAAAAAGAAAACCCAAGCAATTAAGCTTGGGTTTTAATTTATCCAAATTTCCGAATTATGAATCTAATCAAGCGCTCACAACCAACAGCGACTTGATCGCCTCACGCTTGTCCATGGCTGCATAGGCATCTTCGATATGATCCAAGTCAAAGTGTTTTGTAAAGACTTTGCCTGGATGAATCTCACCTTTTAAGACAGCATCCAACAATACTTGACGGTCGTCAGTCGTCACAGAGGCAATGCCTCCGCGCAGGCCGATGTTGCGCCAGAATAAATCATTTGTATTCATTTCGGCTTTTTGCGGCACACCGACACGACCAACAATCGAACCCGGACGACCGACTTTGACGGCTGTATCGACAGACTGCTCAGTACCAACACATTCAAGGACAGCATCTGCACCAGCGCCATCAGTCATTTCCAAAACGTGCTTAACAGCGGCATCGCCACGTTCCGGCACGATATCAGTAGCGCCAAAGGCAGTTGCGAGTTTCTGACGGTCTTCATGACGGCTCATGGCAATAATCCGTTTGGCACCCAGCAATTTAGCGCCAATAACCCCACAAAGGCCAACAGCACCATCACCCATGACAACCACTGTATCACCGGCTTTCAGTTCAGCACTCTTAGCTGCGTGATAACCAGTCGCCATTACATCGGCCAGCGTCAGCAAATCGTTCAGCTGCTCGTCACTGTAGTCTTCAGGCTGTCCCGGAATCTTGACCAGCGCCCAATTAGCATTTTTAAAACGCAGATATTCAGCTTGGTAACCAACAATTTCAGAATCTGTCTTCGTCATGCAATCACCATCAAATCCAGCCAAACATGCGGCACAATGACCACAGCCATGCGTGAATGGCGCAATGACAAAGTCGCCAGGCTTCACATTTGTGACTTGCGAACCAACAGATTCAACGATCCCAATTGCCTCATGGCCAACCTGCGAATTCAGCTGGCGTTTGGAAATACCGCGGTACCACCACAAATCCGAACCACAGACACAGGTGCGAACGATTTTCAAAATGGCATCAGTCGGCGCCTTGATTTCAGGTTTAGGTAGATCCTGCGTTTCAATCTTGCCTGCTTCAACAAAAATTCCTGCTTTCATCTTCCCATCTCCATTTCATTTACTTTTATCATAACGTTATTCGGGATAGCAATGAAGAACGCGTCAAGTCACCAGATTTTAATTTTCCAAAATTCCTTCATACCGGAAAGTACCAGTGTCGGAATAGCTGGTAAGAAAATAACTGCCAAGTAAATCGGCCAAGTCAAAGGGCGTGTTCCCATTAACGTATTGAAGAAAGGCAGCATCGTCACGGTCAATGAGGCAATCGCTGCAAAGAGAACTGCCGCTAACAAATAAGGATTGCTGAAGGGATTTCGATGAAACAAACTACGCGAGCTGCGCGCGTCAAACACATGCCATAGCTGACCGAAGACCAGAGTCAGAAAAGCAATTGTTTGCGCCTCTGCGATTTGATAACCGGCTGAGGCGGCCCAAAGAAAGGCTAAAAACACTTGCAAACCCATGAAGAACCCGCGAATCAAAACCCTCGTCCACATATGATCCGACAAAATCGATTTGGCTGTGTCACGCGGCTTTTCTGCCATAATCTCATGTTCCGGTTCATCGTATCCCAACGAAAATGACGGCAGCGAATCGCTGATCATATTGACCCAGAGCACCATCAGAGTAGTCAGGGTTGGCGTTACTTCTGAAATATGCCCAATCGGCGCTGTTATCAGAAAAGTTGTGAAAAGCAGTGAAAGCACTTCAGCCACATTGGTTGTTAATTCTTGCCGGATAAAATTTTGAATGTTAGCAAAGATAGTTCGACCAGCGGCGACTGATTTTTGGATCGTCGTAAATTTATCGTCCAGCAGAATTAAATCAGCCGAATCTTTTGTCACTTCGGTCCCGTTAATGCCCATTGCAATACCGATATTGGCAGCTCGCAAAGCAGCCGCATCGTTGACGCCATCTCCAGTCATGGCAACAATTTCGTGGTGCTGCTGCAGGGCTTTAACGATTCGCTGCTTATGGGCCGGCGCGACCCTGGCATAGACACGTATCGGTTTAACAAGATCAAAAAGCTGTTTGTCAGACATTCCTTCAATCTCGCTCCCGGTCACAACGCGAACATCTCGATCAGAAACGATTCCCAAGCGGTAGGCAATTTCCCTTGCCGTCGCTGCATGATCCCCTGTGATCATGACCACTTGAATTGATGCTTCGTGCAGTGTTTTAATGGATTGCCGAACCTCGGGACGCGGCGGATCAATAATGCCCGCCAGGCCAAGTACCTTAAAGTCGTTTTCCAGTTCTTCTTGACTGGCGTGCAGCGCCTCTTCTTCGGTCAGATCACGTTCAGCGACCGCAATTGTTCTTAAAGCATCATGGGCGAAATCTAAAATCTGCTGGTCAAACATTGGCCGGGCAGAATCAACCGACTGAAATTGACCATGAATCTGAATACTTGCAGCCTTGTTTAAAATCACATCCGGGGCACCTTTGGTCAACAGCTTATATGAAGATGGCCCGCACTTCAATACGGTACTCATCATCTTTCGCTGGCTTTCAAAAGGGAGAATCCGTAAAATATCGTAGTCGATCCCATCGGTCTGGTTCAATAAAGTTTCCCGAATCAAGCCGGCTTTTCTTGCTAATACCACTAGAGAAACATCCGTCGGATTGCCTAAGGGCACATAATTGCCGACTGAATTTTTTTGAATGGCAGCCTCGTTATTCAAAACAGCACTTAACAAGAACTTCTGATAATCATAATTTTCCCCCATCTCTGACGATGGCAAGATTTCGCCGACTGGTTCATAGCCATTGCCGTCAACTTCATAATTGACGCCATTCGCATAAAAACGTGTGACAGTCATCTCGTTCTTAGTCAAAGTGCCGGTCTTGTCTGAAGCAATAAAAGTCGTTGCGCCAAGTGTCTCGACACTGTTCAAAGATTTGATCAAACCGTTATTGGCAGCGAGCTGCCGAGCGCCAACGGTCAGTACAATCGATAAGACAACCGGCAGCGCATCAGGAATCGCGCCGACGGCCAAAGCGATTGCACCGGAGACATTTTCAAACAGATCTGCAATTGTCAATTGCCCTGTGGAGACAAATTCTTTGATAAGGTTATAGGCCAAAGCTAGAATAACCACAGCTGCTGCCAAGATCATCAGACGCCTGGTCAGCTGATTAATTGTGATTTCTATCGGTGTCTGTTTGACGGCCGTATTTTGGATCAGGCCGGCAATTTTCCCCAATTCAGTGTCCATACCCGTAGCTGTGACTACGCCGATACCACTGCCGTTAACGACCACTGAAGCCGAATAGCCCATGTTGCTGCGATCGCCTAATTCAGTATTGGCCGGTAAAAGTTTATTATCTTTTAAAACTGCCTGCGATTCGCCGGTCAGATGGGACTCATCAACCTGTAATTCGCTAGTCGACAACCATCGCAGATCTGCCTCAACAAAATCACCCATCCGGACTTCGACAATATCGCCGGTTACCAGCTGTTTTGCATCAATTTTCTGCCAATCGCCATCACGAAGCACTTTTATCTGCCGATGAGACATTTTTTGAAGCGCATTTAAGGATTTTTGTGCCGTATAGCTTTGCCAAGAAGTGAGGCCAGCATTAATAAAAATGACGATCAAAATAACTAGTGCTTCATAAATAGCCTCAAGGCCGTGTTTGGCATTTTCAGCGACAAAAAATTCAAAAAGAGAATTGGAAATGGTTAGCGCGATCGCAAACCACAAAATAATCATGATTGGTTCGCTTAAAGCATGTAAAAAAATTTTCCAAATTGGATCCGGCGCGTCGCTTTCGATACTATTAAAACCGTTCGCCAAGAGGCGATTCTCAGCTTCTTGACTGCTCAGCCCCTCGTGACGCGACGTCTTAAGGTCGTTAAGTAATTCTTTTCGGTGTGACGAAAATGCTTGCATAATCTTCTCCTGACTGTTGTATAGCGCGTTTACATAATCTATTTTTATTATACATGAGACAAAAAAAGACCGGTTTCTCGGTCTCGCAAATGATTATCATGCAGTCGCTTTATCCAATTCTACGACTTGATCGCTCGCCAAAAGATGGGCATCCAAGACATATTTTGCCGGCCCGAACTGCTCATAAAGCTGGAAATAGTAGGCTGAATCCGTCAAATCCATGACAGTCTTGTACTGCGTGTAATCCGACTCGCCATTAGCCTGAATTTTGACGCCCTTGGGAATATCAAAAGCATTCAAAAGATGGAAAACGGCCTTCGCGCCAGCTTCGCAGCCAGTTGTCTTTCCTATATAATTTCTCAAAAAGACGGCTCTGATAAAACGAGAAACAGAACTATAATCGCCAGGCAAGCCCATCGCACCGTATCCCGGGCCATCGGCAATCGCTTTAAAGCTGCCATACTGTCTGTCAACATGATCCTGCGGCTGCAAATGATTATAGCGGCGCAGGTTTTCCATATGCCAACCGTAAGCCGGCGAATTGGTCATGACACCGACCTGATTATCGTAATAATGCACACCAGTCGCTGTGATTTCCAGAACTTTTGAGACGCCGGATTTATCAGCCAGCACCCAATGCAGCGGGACGACAATTTTCAAGAAACGATTTTCCTGATTGACGATCACGACTTTTTGAAAACGATCGATAAAGTCTGCCACAGAAGACGCCTGGCCGAGACCCCAAGCCACCAAATCAGCTGATTCAAGATTGGCCTTGTCAGGATCTGGCTGATCGGCATATTGGGCGTTTTCCGAAAAATACAAAGCGGCCATCGAAAAGCCTGCTTCATTGAGACCGTCGGCGAAAATATAGCCGCCGACATTGGCACCAGCACCCAAAAAAGCGAGACGGCTTGTGAATCCCGACTGTCCTGCCAACGTTGCAAAATGGTAATTGCGCGGGATGTAGATGGGTTTGGCACCCAGCTGAAATGAAAAATCCATCGTCCGAGCCAGCATGCGGACATTGTCCTCTGTCTGATACGTAATTGATGTGCACATAAAAACTCCTTTCAGATTTGATTGAGATCATTATAGGAGTATTCAGTAATAAGTTGTCAACCTTAGCCAAAATAAGGAATAATTAAGGAAGCAAGGAGCGAAAACATGACCAAATATCTGATTTTTGCAGCTGAATTAATCGCAATTTCTCTGTGGCTCTTCTTCGGAGCCAAATCCTTTTGGGCCGGCCTGATCGGCGTAGTTGTCATCATTGCCATCTCGCAGTTCCTGCATTGGTGGCTGAAAGCTCGATAAAAATTACTGCTGGCTATCCGATTTTTTCAATACATCCAACGCTGCCAAATCCGCAGCAAAGGCCACAGGATCAAAAGTTGGCAAAGCCAGATTCGCCCAAGTCATCTCGGAACCCTGATAGTTTTTGCTACCGCCATAACCCGCATAGAGCTTAACCGCGCGAGAAAAATCCTCGAAAACCTGTATCAGCCCTAAGGAATCAGGATGCCCATAACGCAGCATGTTCACTGCGATTTTAAGGCGTGTCGATAAATCGGCATCGACAGTCTGCAGAGCCTGAGTGAGCAGGACTAAATTATCTTTCAGCTCAGGTGTCATCTCCCCTAGAGTGGGCTGAATGACAGGCTGCAGGGAAACAAGTGCCAGACGCATCTGCTTATTTCGGCGCGCTCTCGGTAACAAGAAGACGAATAACGCAATAACCAGAACCACTCCAACAGTCAAAAAAATGAGCGCAAATTGGTTGAATTTCTGCAAATAAGTCTGGGCATAGGCATGCTGACTGGCTTTCGTTTTGGCTTTGACGCTCGGATCCATGTAAAGATTGATCAGACCCGCAGCGCGGCGTACCATCTTATCAATGCCCTCGCTATAATCTCCTTTTTGCATCATGGCCTTGACTTGATCGTTCACAATCCAGGAAATAGCGTTATCCCCTATCTGGCTGCGTAAACCACTGCCCGTCACCACCGATACTTTGCGGTCTTTGATTGCCACGTAAATCAGTAAAGCCGTATCGTGAGGCCGTTTATCAAGCTTGTGTTTTTTAAAGGCCTGCTCGGCTTGTTGAGCAATATTCGCGCCATGAGTTGTCGGCACAACCACCACAAAAATACCCGGGCGATGCTGGTCGCGAGCCATATAGTAGTGATTAATGAAGTTAATATCGTCGACAAAAAACCCGGATATGTATTGCGACTCATCAAAGACATATCGTGTGTGCGTATCCTTGTCCCAATAATCGGCCGGGTAAGCCCTCGCAAACGCTTTAACCCTTGCTGAAGGCGGCTTGTAACCAGCTAATTTTTCAGTACTCGGCCAGCTGGCAGTAGTCGACGGCCATGTCAGAATGAAAAAGTGGATAATCGTCCACCCCAAAAAAATCAGTAAAACACCAGCAATAAGAATTCTTAGCTTCTTGAATTTGATAGGCATGCCCAGCTTTCTTTATTTAGTCGGCGGTGTGGATGCGGCCAAGTTATACAAACAGCATAAGCCTAAATGTTGTGGCACGTGGTGTCAAAGAAGCATCCGAGTATTCAAGTCTAAAAAATCAGTAATCGCTTTTTAGCAAATTGCCCAAATCACTATCGAGACTATTATATTTGTCGGTCCAACCATTGTAGGTGCCAACAGGGTTCGAACAATTATCGTAAAACTTATTTAACAAATTCAGCATTTTTTTGCTGCTTGAATAATTACTTGCAATCCGCGTGATATTCGGATATTTGTCATAAATCAGCCTAATTTTAGAAACATCATCTTCTATAGCAGAAATCTTAGCCTGCGCTTTAGACAAGTTACTAGATTGATCACTCACAGCCGCGCTAACAACTTTGGTGATGCCATCTGAACTGTAGTCCGCATTATCATCGTTAAAATAGCTTTGCCACTTACCATAAATATAAGATCCAGATTTTTCAATTTCCGAACCAGCAAGATATCCGTCTGCCAGCACATCTGCCTTATAGGTACTTGATTTTTTAATAGCAACTTTCCGCTCCTGCTTTTCCCGGGCAATTCGCGCTTGCCTCAGAGTGGCTTGATATTGATTATTAGAAGCCCATCCGCCAATCACTGAGAAAATAAGTAAAATCGGCGATAGAAAAAGAACGATTTTTGAAACCGTTCTAAATTTCTTTAAGATTAATAAAATTCCCGAAACAACAAATAAGACCAAACTAATTGACGCAATTATTACGCACAACAAAAACAAGCTCTTCATAATCTCCCCTTTAAATCCTTTTACTCATTTAAATTTTAGTTTAAAAACGAGATTCTCCGACAGGAAATTTGAATATTTACTCAATTTCATTTGCAAACCGTAATATAGAACATTATTTGTCACTTCTAATTGATCTTGCGCGTCCGAAACTTTGCCTTCGCATGGCACAGACCACAGATCGGACTCTACCTCATTGATCTGACACACATCTGAAGCGCAAGTACACACCTAAAAATGACCAAGAACAACTCTACGATCCTATGTCGTTCCAATCGTACAAACTAGGGAGGTGCTGCATACGAAGTGGGCTCTTAAAGCTAAAGACCGGCAAATGGTTATTCTCTATACCAAAGAGGACTAAAGATATAAGATGATCGGTTTAGCACAGAACGATTCAGGACCTATTGCCATCGCAATCAAAAAGATTGGCTGAGTGTTGTACAGCCTTTAAAGACCCGCACAACCTATTTTATCGTCTCACAATCGTGACATTCCTAGAAAATGTTTGTGGCCTGACTAATAATTGACGCGGCAGAGAAACCCAAGCGAAGTTTTGATCATATGCAAAAGCTGAATTATCTAGAACAGTGACTGAGTCAGGAATGTAAACGCGCCTTAGAGCGGTACAAGAGTAAAAGACAAACTGTCCAATCGTAATAATCCGGTTGCCCAGATCCACATCTGTTAGTGAAGTATCACCCATAAAAGTATTTCCCAGCTTGACTGCAAGATCGTCTAGCCGGGCACTTTTAAGTGACGGATCCCAGGCAAAAGCGTTTGACCCCAAATATTTTACCGAGTGCGGTACGACAATTGATTCTAATTGCTGGTCATGACTAAAAGCCCAGTTGCCAATGGAAACGACACGATCAGGAATAACCACATTAGAGAAGTCGCTTTTTGATAGTGCCCAGGCATTAATGGATTTCAAGGTCTTAGGAAGAACAAGCGTAGTTGCGCTGTGTCGCGGCAATGCAGATTTTTTGCCATCACCAAGAGAAGTCACAGTGTAGGTTACGCCGTGATAAGACACGCGACTTGGTAAAGTAATAACCGCCGTGTTCTTTTCTGTACTGTTCTTTTGGTATCCAACCAGTATGGCGGTCTTAGATTCATTTTTTAAAGTAAAGGCCCAAAGGCCAGTTGACGCCTGGTCATGATAAACCTGGCCGGACTTTATTTTTAAATGCCTATTAAATTTTATTTGAGATAAACGTTCATACACGGGCCTGAGCACAGCAAAAGAAAAACCCGCTACCAATAAAACAAACGCAAGCGTCTCTATCATAACCTTTAATTTTGAATGACGATCTGGCACTACACCTATTTTACCTACCTTACAGTCCCCAGGCCTACCTATCATCAAACAAATAAGGGCGGGAATTCTGCCTCATTAATCTGACACATATCTGAAGCCAAAGATGCCAGGAATTATTTTGTCGTATAGATAGTGATAATTTCACTTTCTGAAATTGCTGCATGATAAAACCAGAGATTGTTTAAGACAAGAGAGCTATTTTTTTGTCTACCATCTTTCCAATATTGCATTCGAAATGAAAAATCAGTAGTAATTAGTTCGTAATCAACCTTTATATTCTATTCATTTTCACCATAAAGTTCGTTATTTTTTAAAGATAACTATATTCTTATATTTTTTAAAAAACGCCTTACTTGGGAAAAGCGTAAGTTGGGTGATCTGGGAAAAACATTCACAGGTCTCTCTGGAAAAACTAAGGAAGATTTTGGTTACGGAGATGCTAGATTTGTGACGTATATGAATGTGTATTTAAATCCCATCGCATCCGAAAAAGGTTTGGAACGAGTGGAGTTAGACTCAAAACAACATTTGGTTCAATATGGCGATGTTTTCTTTACAACCTCCTCAGAAACACCAGAGGAGGTCGGCATGTCGAGCGTTTGGACCTTTAAATTGCCTAATATATACTTAAACAGTTTCACCTTTGGTTATAGACCTACCTACCATTTTGATCTCAACTATCTAGCCTTCATGCTAAGAACAGAGATAGTAAGAAAAGATATTAAGTTACTTGCCCAAGGAGTTTCTCGATTCAATATTTCTAAAACTAAGATGATGGATATCCAGGTACCTATCCCTGAAAAAGACGAACAAATCAAGATTGGTACGTTTTTAAAAACACTTGATGACCTGATAACTGTCAACCAGCGTCATGCACCCAATTAAGCAGAAACGCATGTTGCCATGCGTTTCTTACATTTTTTACATTAAAGTTGTCAGGTATCTCATGATTTTGTCAGTATCTTGGTTCTCTAATTCCTGAATCACGTGTAAATAAGTTCTTTGAGTCGTATTCATATTCGAATGTCCCAGTCTCCTAGCTACAGAACCAATTGAGACACCAGCATATAGCAGCAATGAAGCGTGAGTGTGTCTAAGACCATGAACGCTGATGACTGGGATCCCCGCTCGAGAACAATATCGTTCCAAACGATCATTAGCCGTGGCGTTATAAATCTTTTGTCCGGGCAAAACGAAAATTTGATAGGGACGCAACAAAATCAGGCTTTTTCTTTCTTCATCCATGACTGTGTATTCGCTGACCAACTTGTGTGCCATGGGGATATTCAAAACTTGTTGAGTGAATTTCAGGCCATCTTCGACAGGTTTGTTGTCTCGTGTACGCCAATGAAAAATGAAAGAATCATTGAAATGTCCTGGCTCACAGTTAGCAAAATAGGCAGAGCTATCAGGACTCATAATGACAAACATTTGCAGTAAAGAATAGATACCTGTGTACTTGCTTTCCGCTGCATATTTTTTAATTTGAGTGAACGCTTGACCAAGTTCGACAGTTGATTTCTTGAACTCAAGCTGGATTAAAGGCAGGCCGTTAATTAATAAAGTGACATCGAAACGACGATCCTGATCATCGCCATTTATATTTGTGCCCTTTGGACGTACAGCCTGACGCACAATTTCATAACTAGACTTGCCGCCGGCAACATCAGCTTTCCAAAAAAGCTCAAGCGTTACTTTATCAAGCTGGGCATCATCACGCTCTATCACGATTTTACCGATACCATTTTCAGCAGCAAGCAATTGGGCGGCTTCATATGGTGTCTGAACTTCAATTGCTCGTTGGACACGACCGAATTCCTGGTCGGTTAATGGCTGACCCTGCAAAACAGCGTAATTGTTGTTATTTATTTTTTCGCGAAGATTTGCCCAGAGTTGTTCAGGGGTTGCTTCATACAGATCTTTTCGCTCGACCCACTGATTATGCCCAACTGTCAGCTGATTCACAACCTCTTTTTCAAAGTCCAATTCAGCTTTCGTTTTATAATTTGCCATACTCTCCCCAAAATAAAATACTATTTTGATTATAGTTTATTGGAGCGTTGATACTTACGCTATTAAACAGCAATTATTTGATATTTATTTATTAATACCAAAGCAAATTCTTGGGTAAATCGAGCTTGCTTTCCCCTCCCCACCGTGATATCGTATCAAGAGGTTAAAATAAAAGTAAACGATACCTTTATTTTAACCAATTAAAGGTATTATTTACTTAAATTATCAAGATTGAGAGAGTGAGAAGTTATGAGAAAAATTATCACCTTTATCGGCAGTCTGCTGCTGGCAGCTGGTCTCATTTCCAGCCTGCCTGCATCCCCTGCTTCAGCTGCACAAAGCCGTAATCCCAAAACAATACGTGTCGGATTCGTCCCTTCTGAGAATGCCTCGACAATGCAGGCGCGCGCCATCCCATTGGGAAAAATGTTATCCAAGCGCCTAGGCAAAAAAGTCCAGGTCACCGTTTCCACGGATTATAATTCGATCGTCGAAGCCCTGGGCTCCGGTAAAATCGATGTTGGTTTCCTACCGCCCGCAAGCTACGTCCAGGCTCACAAGCAGTATGGGTCCAAAGTTCTGCTCCAAGTCGTTCGAAACGGTATCAATCACGACGGCTCCAACCAAAAGAAAATGGTCAGCTGGTACCGGTCACTGATTCTTGTCCGCAAAGATTCCAATATCAAGAGTTTAAAAGACCTTGAAGGTAAAAATATCGCGGTCCAGGATTCGACCAGTGCTTCGGGTTACATCTTCCCCATTTACTACCTGAATGCTAGAGGCATCGATGTTGTAAAAAAAGCCCATCTTGTGACTGTCAAAGGCCATGATCAAGGGGTGCTGGCATTGGCAAACAAGCAGGCAGAGGCCGCATTCGTTTATCAGGATGCCCGCAATCTCGTCAAGAGCGATGTGCCTAACATTTTCAAAGACACGCGGATTTTGGCACAAACCATGAAGATTCCTAATGATACGATCACGGTTCGAAAGACGCTGTCCGCTTCACTGGACAAGAAAATTTCTAAAGCCTTCATGCAAATCGTGAAGACAAAAAAAGGCAAAAAGCTCGTCGAAAACCTTTATGGTATCGCCGGCTTTGAGCATTCGAAAAATAGCAATTTCAATGTTGTCAGAAAAGCCTATAATTCCATCACACAAGGCAACTAATGTATAGTAGAAAACAAGCCGATGGGCTTGTTTTTTTGTGGGTTCGATTCCCGATCGAGATATAGCCCCTTTGATCAAGAACTAGTCTTATTTGTGCACCAGGATTAGGAGATGAATGACAGCAGTTATGGACAAGACAAACACACTTACATTGATTGGCTGCAAGATGGAGCGATTTCCCCTTGAATCCATTTAATTTTGACTTAGAGAAAGAATTATAGAATGAGAGTGGAGGCAAAACAATGATAGAAACTCGTAAAATCCCTAATTTAGTACTCAATGACGGTCACCTATTGCCATCAATTGGATTTGGCACCTATGAAATCCGGGGCAACCGAGGGGTTGACCAAATTTTAACAGCTATTCAAGATGGCTATCGCCTAATTGATACCTCAACTAATTACGATAGCGAAGGTGCGGTTGGCGAAGCAATTCGTCGTTCCGGTATCCCGCGTTCAAAATTTTTTGTCACTTCCAAATTGCCCGGCAAATATCACCATTACGAGGATGCTTTAAAGATGATTCAGGAATCAATTTTCCGTATGGGAATTGATTATTTGGATTTATATCTGATTCATTGGCCAAACCCCAAACGTGGCCTTTACCTTGAAGCGTGGCAAGCTTTGATTGAAGCACGCAAACAAGGATTGGTTCGTTCGATTGGTGTTTCCAACTTTACAGCTGAGCACCTGGATAAGATTATTTCAGAGACAGCAGTAGTGCCAGCCGTTAATCAGATTGAAATCCATCCTTACTGGCCGCAACCAAAGATGCTGGCTGTTAACCAAGACCGTCATATCTTAACCGAAGCTTGGAGTCCCTTGGGCCGAGGCAGTAAAGAGTTATCCGAACCGTTGATTTTAGATTTAGCTAAGAAATACCACAAGAATGCCGGACAAATCATTCTGCGCTGGCATCATCAAAGAGACATCCTGCCGATTCCTAAATCCAGCAGTGTTTTCCACCAGCGGGATAACTTGGACATTTTCGATTTTGCTTTAAGTGATGATGAAGTTGCTCAGATAAATCAACTAAATCGTCCTGATGGCCGAGTTGATAATCAGGATCCAAACGAGTATGAAGAGTTCGATTAGTGTTTAATAAAGGCCGCGGTTAAGCGGCTTTTTTAATATGTTTTTGTTTTCGACTGGACCGACACTTTATGGACGATATCTTTTGTTGTGCTAGCCAAATCGTTGGTTCCTAGTTTTGGCACCGCTTGGTTTTCTAACACACCAACATTTCCGTCGAATTATCTGTTAATAGGCCAATTTTCTTAGCAGACCTTCTTAGTGATCAAACACGGAAATTACTTTAGTATAAAATTAAGTTAATTTCTAAGGGGCACTTGTGAAAATACAGACAGCAGTGAGAAAAAGGAATCGTTTTCTATTTTCAGCAGTTTTGGGTCTGGTGCTGTTTGGCGTATCCTTGTTCTTCTTTAATTGGCAGATAGCTCTATTGGCCGGTTGGGATACAGCATCGCTATCCTTAATTGTGTTAATCTGGTGGGCTTTTTTGCCGAGCAGCGGCCAACATACCCGCCAAATCGCTTTAGGTGTCGGTGTCCGCTATCCAGTTTTAGATGTTTTGATTCTCTTAGCTAGTCTCATTAGTCTTGTGATTGGCGTCCTTCTTTTTACAAGCAGTAAAGGGAACCCAATCAAAATTATTTTCTGTCTCTTTAGTATCTTCTGTTCTTGGAATCTAATTCACGTGCTTTATGCCGTCCATTATTCAGAAATGTACTATCGAAGGAATGCACATTTTAGCGATGGCGGAATTGATTTTAATAGCAAGGAAGCGCCAGATATCTGGGATTTTGCCTACCTATCTTACACAATTGGTATGACTTATCAGGTCTCTGACACAACTTTTTTGACCACAGATTTTCGAAAGTTGGCTCTGAGTCATGCTTTAATTTCCTTTTTATTTAGTACGGTTTTAATTGCCACGATGATCAATTTTATTGCTAGTTTAATGAGCTGATTTTGCTATCGATTCGCCATTGCTGACTTTTTTGTGATTAATCGACGACCATAACCAATAATCTGTGTTCCTTGATGGCACATACGGTCTTATCTGCTTAGCAATATACTGCATCGCTAATAAACAGTCTGAATTTAGCCGGATCAAGTCTCAGAGAAATAGGTGCCGTTAGACAATAACGGCTTAAATTATCTCCAAAATTAGCTCAACATTATCCTTTACTTAAAGCTGTTATAATTGAGTTGTAGCTGTTTATAAGCGCTTTCATTTCCACTTTCCATGAACAATGAGTTTCAGAAAAGGAGGTCAAATGTTAAAAACTATCAAATATTTATTGATGATGCTGGGTGCCTTGTTGCTGATCCCGCTTTGGGAGATCGTGGTTAGATTTCAGGCAATTGGATCTTTTCCTTTCAGATTGACCCCACTGACCCAGTACCCGGTCATCGGCGAATATATGCCTGTTATGCTTTTCTGGTTAGCCTGCGGTTTAATTGTGATTATTCTGTTGTGTTTGATTGTGATTACTTTTTGGCCTTCTCAAAAACATCAATTGGTTTTTAAGGAAGATCGAGGAACCTTGCAAATCCAAGAAAAAGCCATTGAGAACTTTGCGAAGCGAATCGCCCAAGAAAGTGGCTTTCTTGAAGAACCAAAAGTAAAAGTACGAGTAACCGCCAGAAGGATTAAGGTTCACTTAGAAGGATCTTTTAATCCTCAGGATGTTCTCCCCGATGTCAACCAGCGCTTTCAGGAGAATTTGAAAAATAAACTGTCAACGTTGTTGAATGCGCCAAAAGAAAAACTACGAATAACTCTGCAATTCAAAAATGTTTATCTAGCCAAGCACGAACACCATCGTGTGGAATAGGAGAAAAGAAGATGGAAATAATTTTTAGCAAATATAAGTGGCCGATCATTATTGGCTTCGTTGGCTTTGTGATTGCGATCTTATTTTTAACCTTAGGTTTTTGGCAGACTATCTTGATTCTTCTACTGACGACGCTTGGTGGTATGCTTGGTTTTTATCTCCACAACATTGGCATTTTGAAGTAGATTACGATCTTTAATTAAAGCAATTTAAAATAAAAGCTACAAAGGATGGCACTTCTTATGGATACTATTAATAAACACAAAGAAACTGGACCAGAGCAGACTGATAAAACAAACGCACCGCAGATTCGGGGGACTTTATCCTATGAGGATAAAGTGATTCAAAAGATAGTTGGGCTATCTATTGGACAAATCGACGGCTTGCTCACGGTTGATGGTGGCTTTTTCTCCAACATCGCCGAGAAGCTAGTCAATACAAACAATAAAACAACTGGTGTTGATGTTGAAGTTGGCAAAAAACAAGTCGCTGTTGATTTATCAATTGTAGCCGAATACGGCAAAAATATCGCTGAAATTTATCAAGAAATTAAGAAAGTGATTTCTAAACAAGTCAACCAAATGACCAATCTTGAAGTTGTAGAGGTCAATGTGAATGTCACTGATATTAAGACTCGAGAGCAATATGAAAAAGACTCAGTCAGTTTACAAGATAAAGCAAGCGAAGTTGCCGAAAATACCGGCAAGGCAGTCTCCGAACAAAGCGATAAAGTCTCAGATAAAGTTCAAGAAACAGTTAGAAAGACTCAAAATCGAGCTAAAGATGCTTCAAAACCAAGAGTTGAATAGTGTTGATAGGGTTTAAATAATCGTCAAAATTAAAGGAGAAAAAGATGCATATAATTTGGGTGTTAATCATTGGCGGCATCATCGGTGCCATCGCTGGCGCGATCACGAACAAAGGCGGCTCAATGGGCTGGATTGCTAATATCGCAGCCGGTTTAGTCGGATCCTGGCTTGGTGAATCTATCCTCGGAGACTGGGGCTGGCATCTGGCCGGCATTGCGATCTTTCAATCCATCATCGGCGCCGTTGTTGTTGTGGCCATTGTTTCCTGGCTGATGGTCAGGATGAATACAAATAAATAGGTATTAAAAAACTAAAGCACGATAAGTGCTTTTTTCTGACGATAGACTAGGAGAAACGATGGAACTGACTTCTACTGTTATTATGGGGACTTATAACGGGTCAGCTTTTATCTATGACCAATTAGCCTCCATCCTTGAACAAACAAGTCCTGTGACTAAAGTAATTATCAGAGACGATGGTTCCACTGATGGGACTTCCAAGATGATTGAGCAATTTATTGATAATCACGCTTTGCACCAAACATGGGATTTTCAGATCAACGATGATCAAAAGGGTTGGCGGAAAAACTTCATGGACATGCTTACCAAGATCGAAACCGACCTCGTTTTCTTTTCTGACCAAGATGATATCTGGTATTCCGATAAGGTCAGCACATTCCTGAAAGCTTTTTCTCATGAACAGCAGGCTGAATTAATTGTTTCGGACTATGATTTTCAGCCAAAAGATCAAACACTGTTGACCACGTACACCCTTCAGGAGAAACAAGCTGGTTATGAGGGCTTGTTTCAGCTAATTCCCAACGTTTATAATCTGGCTACTTATCGGCCTGGTTGTTCGATGGCACTCAAGGAATCAATGATTCCCTCGGTTATCGAAACTTTCAACAAAATTGCTATAGGGCCGAATGGATTAGCCCAATCGCATGATGAAGCGAGTTGGCTAACGGCCATACTCCGGGGTTCTTTCTATCACTTGGCTAAACCATTATTCAGCCGTCGATCACATGCAGATAGCACTTGGCAATCCGAGAAGAAAGCCCATCAGGATTATTTTGAAACAGCGGCTCATCAAGAAAACTTCGAAAATTTTGTGGCCAGCGTTGGCAGCGAACTAAATAGCGACCATTGGCGGATCAAGCCACTCCAGTCGAATCTAAAAAAAGAAATAGAGCTTTATTTTCAAGGCCTAAATTAACTATAAATCAGCTGGCACTTCGTTAAACTGCCAGTTTGCGGCCATATCGTCTCCAATGGATACCTGCCAAGCGATGACCCACACACTGCTGATTTTGCTCTCTTCCAAAAAGTTAAAATATATTAAACGTGTGCTAAGACGAAGAGAGCTGCCATTCGATTCTCAAAGAAAGCCAAAAAATCAACTAACAAAAAAAGACCAATGATCTCGTGTCGGTCTTTTTTTTACTGAGGCAACTAAGACGTCGTCTCAATTAAATTTATTTTTAATGTCGTTGACCTTGTCGCCTAATTCATCTTTCACATCAGAAAAGGTATCCTTGGCTTTCCCTGCAGCTTGTTGAAGCTTGCCTTTATCTTCTTGAAGCATGTTGCTACTGGCTTTTCCCATTAGGACATTTGCCGCGCCTACGACTCTATCCTTGATAGAGTCCTTTTTATTTTGCATTTTGTCTCCAGATTGGTCAATTTTCTTGGCAACTAATACTGTTCCTGCAACAAGAACACCTGTTGTAATCAGGCTACATGCAACCGTGACTTTTAAAAACTTTTTGAACATATTGTCCATAAAAGCTGGTCCTTTATGTTTTGATCTCATAATAGTGCTCCAATCGGTGAATTTGATGAGTTACGTAATATATGAAGATGTTCCTTTTTCTCAAGTAAATCGTTCTCGTTATCAATACTGCAGAGTTGAAGCCACCGCATTTAGTCACTTGCGAGCAGCTCACCTCTATTATACAGGTTAATGTAAACGCTTTTATAGTCGTGATATAATAACGATCTCGATGAGACTAGTGAGTCGAGCCACTACTAACTATCACACCACAAGTTTGGTAATTAACGTCATCCCAGAAATTCGCTGCAATTTTATACCAGTCAATGGATGAGTCTCGAGGTACCTTGCGAGGAACGAAGAACCAATCAATATGAATAACAAAGATCCTTTCAATTTTCTCATTTGTTTTCCCAATGAATAAACTGGTTCACCCTCACGTGCTTAATGGTAAGCATTCAGCAGATATTCTAGAAATAAAAAACACCCCCGAATTTAATCGGGCGCGTTTTACTAATCGTTTTCAATTCTAAAAATAAGTTGGCAGCTGATTCTTTGCTGGATGAAAATTTTCAGGATAATACATCAGCGTTGTATCCGAATAAGACTGGTTTTCCTGGCTGACAGCCTGAAAGCCCAATCGTCTATAGAAAGATGGATCGATGTCACTGAACAAAAAGAAATTAAATGCCGGATGGGCGGCCATAAATTGCCTGAGCATGGTCGTCGCATAGCCTTGGTGCCGGTGAACTGGATCCGTTGAGACCGACCCAATTCCTAACACGTGATCAGACAGTTCATAAATAATTAACGAACTCAGCAGCTGGCCTTGTTCTTCAAGAACCCACCAAGTACCCTGCTGATATTTAGTCGAAGAACGACATTCTTGTAGATAAGCTGCGACTGACTGGCACTCACTCCATGCGTCGTAACCCATCATATAAATTTGAGTGAGTTCGACCCGTGATGCTTTTCTTAGTTTGACCAATATAAAAATTACCTCGTGATTGTTTATTGTTGAAAAAAATAGCAAATTCATAAATTCGTTTTACTTGATTAATCATCACGATCGCCCCCTCTCATCAATACTTTTTATTATCACGCAAAATCACTAACAAAAATCCACTAAAGAGTAAAATGAGGCGGTAAGGCAGAAATCACAAAGTGTACAGGAGGTATGATTATGTATCTGGCTCTAAAGGAAATTCGTCACGAAAAACTGCGCTACACGCTGATCACGGCCATGATCGTCCTAATTAGCTACCTGATTTTTATTCTGTCGGGACTGGCAAACGGCTTAGCGAGCGAGAACACGCAGGCAATCGAATCCTGGCACACAAAAAGTGTCCTCTTGAATCGCAACGCTAATGTGAATTTGTCGCAATCCACGATCACAAAGAAACAGCTCGCTGCAACCAACCTGACGAAAAGCCAAGCAATTGTCGGACAAGCAGCGGTCGTTGTCAAAAGCAGCAATCGCGAAAAAGAATCGGCACAGTTTATCGGGCTCGACAAAAACCAATATATTGCCAAAAATCTCGTGGCCAGCAGTGGCCGCCCTTTTCGCAAGCAGCACGAAGTTGTCGTCGATCAGCAATTTAAATCCGAGGGCTACAAGATCGGAGACAAAATCAAATTCAATTCCGCGTCCAGCCAGTATACAATCGTCGGTTTTACGAAAAATGCCAAGCTTAATATCGCGCCGATTGTCTATGGACAAATGGCAATTTGGAAAAAGCTGCGTCCTTTCCCTGGCAGCCAAGTAGCTGGAAGTGCGATTATTTCCAAAACAGCTGACTTTGCGCCGGCAGTTAAAGGTTTAAAACAATACAGCAGCCCTTATTTCATCTCTAAGTTACCTGGCTATTCCGCGCAGAACACGACTTTTGCCTTTATGATCGGATTTTTGATGGTCATCTCATTGGTCGTGATTGCCGTCTTCCTATATATTCTCACGATTCAGGCTCTGCCAACATATGCCGTCCTTAGAGCACAAGGCATCCCCGGGGCTAAACTTGTCAGCACGATTATCAACCAATCGCTGATCTTAATGGTCGCGGGTATCATTGGTGGCGCCTTATTGACAGCCATTACAGCCAGCCTGATTCCTTTCGGTGTCCCGCTCTCCTTTAATCCCGTCATGTTGTCGCTGATTACCCTGGGCTTGGTGGTCATGGGAATTATCGGTGCAGCGCTGCCAGCAAGAAAAATTGCGAAAATCGATCCAGTCAGCGTTATTGGAGGTTAATATGTCAGCAATTGAATTAAAAAACGTTAATCATTATTTCGGTTCCGGCAGCAGTCTTGTTCACGTCTTACAAGATATAAATTTTTCTGCCAACAAAGGACAATTGGTGTTGATTATCGGTCCTTCAGGTTCCGGCAAGAGTACCTTTCTAACCATCGCCGGCGGTCTGCGGACAGCTTCATCGGGCGATGTCTCAATCGAAGGCCAATCGATTAATCAGCTGAGCCGCAAACAAAGCGATCAATTGAGGCTGGCTCATATTGGTTTTGTCCTGCAGTCCTATGCCCTGGTCCCTTATTTAAAAGTCAGCGAACAATTAGCTTTTGTCGATCGGATCAAGCCGGAAGGTAATCTGAATGCAGAAGAGCTAAAGGAACTGTTTGCCCAATTAGGTATCGAAGATTTGGTCAACAAATATCCCGGTCAGCTATCCGGCGGGCAAAGACAGCGCGTGGCGATTGCCAGAGCTGTTTACACAAATCCAGAAGTCATCCTGGCCGACGAGCCCAGTGCCGCTTTGGATTCAGACCGTGTCGTTAAAATCGGGCAGCTCTTTAAGGAACTGGCTGAACAGCGCGACAAAGCCATCGTAGTCGTCACACATGATACGCGTTTGATGCCTTTCGCGGACAAAGTCTATGAAATCATGGATGGCAAGATGAGCTTGCAGCAGAAACTGTAAAAACTAAAACTTCAAACATCGTTTGACCGAGATTCAACAAACTCAATTGTATCTACATAGTGTATACTTTAGTTAATAGATATGCAGGGGGCTAAGAAGATGAAAACACTTAAAGAACAAAGCAAAATTTCCCAGTGGGGCCACTCTAAAGCGGCTAGAATTCCTAGTCAAGTAATCGCACAACTGGGTCTGAAAGATAATCAAGCTTTGACCGTAACGATTGAAAACAATGCCATCGTGCTGACTCCAACAGAAGAAAAAGCGAGTGATATTCATGAATTGTTTGCTAATTGGCAAGACGACCATCAACGTGATCAGGAACTGGATTGGGGAGAATCTCAAGGTAATGAATTACCATGGTGACTCAAGGTGATATTTTCTTCGTGAACTTCAATCCTAGCCGCGGGCACGAACAAATGAATCGGCGCCCTGCCATTGCTTTGAGTAATGACCTCGTCTGTCAGACAAGCAATATGACAATCGTGGCGCCAATCAGTTCTACTCAGCGAGATTTTCCAATGTATTATCACTTAACCAGCAGTTCAGCTGTCCATGGCAAAATTTTATTGGATCAGACGATTGCCTTAGACCTGCAGGCACGTCACGTGACAGATAACGATGTGGCAGATCACGTTTCCCGTGAGGAATTAGCGGATATCATTTACCGTTACAAATTGTTGTTCAGCATCGACCACTAATAAAGTGAGCACGGTGCTTTTTTAGTTGTGCCCTTTCCCCACAAGACGGTATACAAGACGGTATATATAAGGAAGCAGGATCCAAAACAGCAGCACGCCCAGTACTGAAAAACTGGCAATTTCCGGTATCAGCAGCGTCAAAAAACAGGCTGCGACTCCGAAAATAACGAGCCAGAATCTGACATGATTCGTCTGCCGGCACTGCTGCTGTTCGGACTGTTTCACACGGTTGACGGCCGTCTTGCCCAGTATATAAAGTCCCAAGACCGATAAGACGTAGATGAAGACATAGCTGAAATTCGGCGCGGCCATGGTCGGGAAATTGCTGTGCCAAGCGGTGACAAAAGGCAGCAGGCTGATCGGAAAAAGCATCAAGACATTGACCCAAAGCAAGGTCTTATCGACAATCTGAATCGGCGCGATAATATCGTGTGGTGGCTGACCCAAAAGCTGGCGATAAATAGAAAACTAAAAAAATAGGAGCTGATTGTGTCGAGAAATTGCGTTTGAAACAGCTCCTGCCATTGGCCGGAAGCAGGCACACGCAATTCTAAGACCATGATCGTGATAATAATGGCAAAAACGCCGTTGCCGAAAGCTTCTAACCTACTTTTTGACATGGCTGTGTTTCCCCTTTGCTTCATTATAAGTAATCGGCGGCAGAATTAGATGCGACGCTGATTTTTGATGTGGATCGCACTATACTGGTGGCATCAGGGAGGAAATGCAATGACTGACAAAGTGACAAAAGAAAAACGCCGGCGGCGGCTACATCTAGCCTTTGATATTCTTGACATTTTTATAACCCTCTTCCTGGTCTTTACGGTGAATTTACTGATTTTTTCACAGCAGCCGGATGTCCTGAGCACGTTGGGCAAATACATGACTGGGATCATTGCATCGGCCTTTCTGATTTTTTTCGGTGCCATCAACACTTATCGCGCATTTAAAAAAGACGGATTTATCCATAAGAAAAACAAGTCATGAGACTTGTTTTTTTGTGAGTTCGACTCCTGTTCGGGGCATCGAACCCATTTTTCACAAATAATCTGTATTTTTCTCATTTTTTGCCTCAGGTCAATATGCTAATATGTCTTGAAACTTAAGGGGAGTTAAGTGACTAATTTTAGAAAATTTATGTTGGCGCTGATTATCGGCGTGATTGCCCTAATCAGCCAATTTGTTTTTGGAGCCGATGATGTCGCCTTCTGGCTGATCTTGCTGGCCGGTGGCCTGACCACGATTTCCATGCTGATCGGTATGATTAAAACCATCCGCAGTGGTAAATACGGTGTCGACATCCTGGCCATTACAGCCATCGTGGCGACCTTGGCCGTTGGTGAATATTGGGCCAGCCTGATCGTCTTGATTATGCTGACCGGCGGTGACAGTTTGGAAGATTATGCCAGCCGCCAGGCATCTCGTGAACTCCGGTCTTTGTTGGACAACTCGCCGCATACGGCACATAAAATAAGCGATCAGCAAACAATCGATCTGCAAGTCGAAGCTGTTCAAATCGGCGACATCGTTCTTGTCAAACCTGGTGAGACAGTGCCAGTTGATGGCATGGTGATTTCCGGCGAATCGACTGTTGACGAATCATCTTTAACTGGCGAATCTCGAGCCGTTGCAAAAGATGCTGATGATATGCTGATGTCCGGATCCGTTAATGGTGATGGCGCTTTGCAGTTTCGCGTCACGAAAATTGCTGCAGACAGCCAATATCAAAGGCTGGTCCGCTTAGTCAAGGAATCTGAAGCCAAGCCGGCACATTTTGTTAGGCTTGCTGACCATTATGCGGTACCCTTCACCCTGATTGCTTACTTGATTGGCGGCATTGCCTGGTTTCTCGCTAAGGACCCGGTCCGATTTGCTGAAGTGCTGGTCGTGGCTTCACCCTGCCCTTTGATTTTAGCCGCCCCAGTCGCATTAGTCGCTGGTATGAGCCGTTCCAGCCGTAAAGGCATCGTTGTTAAAAACGGGACGACAATTGAAAAATTAGCGAAAGCCAAAAGTGCCGCCCTTGATAAGACAGGTACGATTACGGCCGGCAGTTTGCTCGTTGACCAAATCAAGTCTTCGGATTCGACACTTTCACCAGACCGCCTGCTGATTCTAGCAGCCAGTGCCGAGCAGGATTCGTCGCATATCCTGGCCCGTTCATTATTGACCGATGCTAAAAATAAAAAAATCCACTTGCTGCCTGTCACAAACTTAGCCGAAGTCACAGGACAAGGGATTAAAGCTGAAGTTGCCAGCCAGCAAATCGCTGTCGGTAAAGCCGCGTTTGCCCAAAATCCAGCCACAGATCTACCGGATCAGACGGCCGTCTATGTCTCAATTGATGGTAAATACGCTGGCTCAATTACCTTTAAAGACACAGTCAGACCTGAAGCCAAAGCGACACTGGCTCGGCTAAAAGAATTGGGATTGTCCAAACTAATCATGCTGACTGGTGATCAGCAGCCTGTCGCCGATAAGATTGCAGCCGGACTGGCACTTGATGAGATCCATGCCCAGTGCCTGCCTGAAGATAAGATCAGCCTGATCAATAATATTCCCAAACAATACAAACCAATTATCATGGTCGGTGATGGCGTCAATGATGCCCCTGCTTTGGCCGCTGCGGATGTCGGTATCGCCATGGGTGCTCACGGATCAACTGCCGCCAGCGAAAGTGCTGATGCCGTTATTTTAAAGGACGACTTGTCGCGTGTTGCTGAAGCCGTCGATATCTCGCAAGACACGATGAGAATCGCTCGGCAATCTGTACTGATCGGCATCGGCATCTGTGTTTTCTTGATGCTTGTCGCCAGCACCGGCGTCATCCCCGCCTTATTTGGAGCCGCTTTGCAAGAAGTGGTTGATTCCGTTTCCATCCTGTCATCCTTGCGGGCCAGAAGAGATCATTAAAAAACTCCTTAATCAAATAAGGAGTTTTTTAATAAAAAGCATAAAGAAGTTACCTTTGATTCTTTTTGTTTATCCAATCAGTTGACAAGTCCATGGCCGCACGAGCAGCCCAAGTCTGATCCAAAGTATTCAGCATCACGAAATCATGAATCATACCTTGAAAACGAACTTGCGTTACTTCAACACCAGCATCACGCAGCCTGCGCGCATAAGCTTCGCCTTCATCACGCAAGACATCTGCTTCGTCAGTCAGAATCATGGCTGCCGGTAAATCTGCCAAATCTTCTAAACTGGCACGCAGCGGCGAAGCTGTAATTTCGGCACGAGCTTTTTCGTCAGTCGTATATTGATTCCGGAACCAGAGCATCCCCTCTTTGGTCAGATAGTAGTTATCACCAAATTCGTCATAAGAGACTGTGTCCATCGCAGCATCGGTCACAGGATAATAAAGCAGCTGCTGATTAATTTTCTGGCCACCACGCTGTTTGGCCAAAATTGTCATGACTGTCGACATATTGCCACCGACTGAATCGCCAGCTACAGTCAGACGGCTCAAGTCCAAATTCTCTTGGTCCTGCCAATCAGATAATTTCTGCAGCGTTGCGAAATTCTGTTCGATTGCAGTTGGATATTGTGCTTCCGGAGAACCAGAATATTCTGGAAAAACGACGACTTACTTCCTTTAGATGATCACTTGTGTTCCATTCTTCATGCCACTTCCAGAGCTATCCAGCGTTTGTACCACCCGAGTTTGGCAGAGATGGACCTAACCTATCCGCAATATCTGGCACTCGTGATTTTATACGAACATGATGATTTAACGGTTAAACGGCTTGGTCAATATTTGGAACTAGATAGCGGCACAATTACCCCTTTACTGAAGCGTATGGAAAAAGCCGAATTACTAACGCGGACGCGCGAACAAGACGATGAACGGATTGTCTATGCGAGTCTGACTGAAGCCGGCAGAAAAAAGCGCGAAGAGCACAGGATTCACCAAAAGTATTATTAGACCGCAGCCAGTTATCGTCACAAGAATGGCAAGAATTGATGCGTTTTGCTAATAAATTACTCGGAAATGTCGATCAAGATGCCTTAATCAAACAGTAAAACGGCTTCGGCTGTTTTTTAGTCTAATCGCAATTAGTGTTAATATGATCCATATTCTGGATATCTCATTTAAGGATTAACGGATGAAAAATAAAAATCATTTCAGCAAAAAAACGATTGGTGGTTTGATCGCCTTAGGCATCGTCTACGGCGACATTGGTACCTCGCCTCTGTATGTAATGAATGCAATTGTGTCAAATGCAGGTGGCTTGAAAAACGCCGACAGTACCTACATCATCGGTTGTTTGTCACTCATTTTCTGGACACTAATGCTGATCACGACAATCAAATATGTGCTGCTGGCCATGCAAGCGGATAACCACCATGAAGGCGGCATCTTTTCCTTGTACGCGCTTGTCAGAAATAGAGCAAAATGGCTGATCCTGCCGGCCTTAATTGGTGGAGCTGCCCTATTAGCCGATGGCACTTTGACGCCAGCCGTCACGGTCACTTCTGCAATTGAAGGATTAAAAGGCGAGCAGATTGGTATCGTTCGTTTCGGCCAATCTCAGTGGCCGGTCATTTTGACCGTGACAATCATTTTATTGTTTGTTTTTCTCTTCCAACGTTTAGGTGCTTCGTCAATCGGCAAACTTTTTGGCCCTCTGATGCTGATTTGGTTCTCTTTTATTGGCATTTTCGGGCTGATCAATCTGTTCGGCCACTGGGAAATACTCAAAGCTCTCTCACCAATTTATGGTATCCAAGTCTTATTCAGCCCTGATAATAAAATGGGATTTTTCATTCTCGGTAGCATCTTTTTAGCGACCACTGGTGCCGAGGCCTTGTATTCTGATATGGGCCACGTCGGAAAAGCCAACATTTATCGTACTTGGCCTCTGGTCTATCTTAGCCTCATGCTCAGTTACTTTGGCCAAGGTGCTTGGGTTATTTCTCAGAATAAAAACAGTATCGGCGAAGCTAATCCTTTTTATAGTATGCTGCCGGCTGATTGGCATGCCGCAGCAATCATTATTGCGACAATTGCTGCGATTATTGCCTCACAAGCACTGATCACGGGTTCCTTTACGCTAGTCAGCGAAGCCATCGGCCTCAAACTGTTGCCGAGACTTAAAATCACCTATCCTGGCAAAATCAAAAGCCAATCCTATATTGCCAGCGTAAACTGGCTGCTGTGCCTCACGACACTGATAATCGTCTGGCTTTTTCAGACCTCGGATCATATGGAAGCCGCTTACGGTTTGGCCATCACCGTGACGATGCTGATGACAACGCTGCTGCTTCACCAGTTTCTCATGATGAATAAACATCGCCTGTTAGCCAGTGTCTTCGTGATCTTTTTTGGATTCTTGGAGGGCGTCTTCTTGATTTCAAGTCTGATCAAATTTGTCCACGGCGGCTATCTGACTCTGCTAATCACACTTGTCATTCTCATGGTCATGATCTTCTGGCATTTTGGCAACGAAATCAGACGTTCTTATACCGCTGACAGCCAATACCTGTCTTTAAAAGAAGCAACGCCCAAGCTCCAGCAACTTAGTGATGACAATTCGCTGCCTCTGTACGCAACAAATCTGATTTACATGAACCGGGTCAAAGACAATTACCAGATTAAACGGCATGTTTTGTACTCGATCTTTGATGAACGGCCTAAAAGGGCTAAAGTCTATTGGTTCTTCACAGTCAATCAGACTGACTATCCTTACGGTGCCAGCTATACAGTCGACATGCTGGGTACAAGAAACATTGTTGACGTTCAGCTGTATTTGGGTTTTAAAAAATCTCAGCACATCACACGTTACCTAAGACGGATTGTCAACGACTTGATCGAGGCCGATGTGATTGACCGCCAGGTTCCCCGTTATTCGACGATTCCTGACCGGCAAGTCGGTGATTTCAGATTCGTGTTATTAAATCAGCGTGTACAGGACTTAAATTTTTTGCCGAATATCAAACGTCTCGATAAGTTTTTAATTTCCGGCCGGCTTTTCTTGCAACGGATCACAGCCTCTCAGCCAGCTTGGTATGGACTAGAATTTAGTGAATTCGTTGAAGAAACCGTCCCGCTGTTTATTAGTGAAAGCAGTCGAATTGATCTGATTCGAACAGAAACTGAAAATCAGGACCAAGGCTCTTAAACCGGAGCCTTTTTGTGTCTTTTTAAAGACAGCAGGACAATGGCGATAAGAATATGCAGCAGAAAAACCGTGACAAACAAGCTCGGATAGCTAAAACTCGTTACCAAAAAGCCGCCAATTGCAGGGCCGATTGCACGCCCTAATGATCCGGCCAGACTGCCGAAAGATTGAATACGACCGCGATTTTCGTCAGTCGCAAAGCGGTTCAGCATGGACGGAATCGCCGGAAAAGCTAAGATTTCGCCAAAAGTCAAAATGACAATTCCCACAACAAATTGCCAATAATTGCTGGCATCAATGATGACTAAGTACGAGAAGGAAAACATGACAATCCCGGAAATAATCCGCCATTTATCTGCGCGGAAAGTATCTCTGAAAACGATTTTCGTTATCGGCTGAATAATCAGCAGCACGATCGCGTTAATCGTGAAGAGCACACTATATGCCTGCACTGAAATGCCTTGTGAAATCATAAAAGTGGAAATGTTCGTGTCCCACTGTTCATAGCCCATCCAAGCAATCACAAAGCTCAAGCAGACTAAAACAACCGGCCAAAGGTGCGGAAAAGAATGAGTTTTTTGGGCTTTGGAATTATTTAGTTTCGTGTTCTTCTCTACTGGATGAATGCTCAACCTGACGAGAATTAAAGTCAAAATGAAAAGAATTGTCGAAAATCCAAAGACCAGGCGGACGTTGATGCCAAACAAAATACCAGAAAGAAAACTCGCCAGACCTGATCCCAGACTAGCCAGCCAATAATTGTTGTTAAAAATCTGCGGATCGTCTTTTTTCAAAAAAGCCAGATAGCCGTTAACGTTCGCGTTTAAAATGCCCAGGCCAAAACCATAAGTGGCAACCAATAAGGAATATGTCAGCCAGATCGGAAAGATCGTGATCAAGGCCAGTGACACAACCGTGATCGCCCCGCCCAGATACATCGATTGTTTGGGCTGCCAGCGATCAAAGAGAAAACCGCCGAGCAAATTGCCGGCCATCTGAGCCAGCGAGAATGCCATCAATACAAATCCGGCGATCAGCAGACTTTTGCCAAGTGTCCGATGGATGAACAAAGTCGTGATCGGCATAATCAGCACAATGCCCATATTTATGAATAAACTTGCTAACAATACCAGCTTATTTTTGAACATACTCCCCCGCTTGATGACCATTTATCCCAGAAATGTTGTCACACAAATAAGCTCAGTGTAGCTTTTTGCATAAAAAAAGACAATCGTATGATTGCCTTAATTAATTTCTTCAGAAACTTACTTTTGTGTTTCCAAAGCAGCTTCTTTAGCCATGACTCTTTCACTGATTTTCATGAAAGGAATGTAGAAAAGAACACCTAGGATAATGATCAGCAATTGCACCAAGACCGCTCGCCAATCACCAGCAGTGGCCAAATAGGCACTCAGCAATGGTGGTGTTGTCCAAGGAATTAAGACAACTACTCGACTCATCCAACCGATTGTTGTAAAGAAATAAGCAATCAAAATGCCGATAACAGGTTGGAGAACAAAAGGAATCATCATCGGAATATTGAAGACAATGGGATAACCGAAAATGACGGGTTCATTGATGTTGAAAATACCAGGTGCAGATGCCAAACTTGCAACGTTTTTGCTGACACGGTTGCGAGAAAAGATAAAGATCGCAATCAACAAACATAGAGTTGATCCTGTTCCGCCAATCATGCCAAATGTATCACGGAAAGTGTTTGTCAAAATGTAAGGAATCTGTTGATGGGCAGCATAAGCGGCCATGTTTTTATTCATGTTGATCAACAGAACCGGATCCAGCAAGGTACCATTGATAACTGTTTGATGAATTCCCAAAGTGAACAGGAAATTGCCGCAGCTATAAATGAATAGCATCCCCGGTAAGCTAGTATTAAAGCTCCGGAGAGGTTCCTGAATAATATTCGTAATCAGTGCAATGAGATTCGTCTTCCCAAGAACCAGTAACAAGGCTGAGAGCAAAGCCATGAGGCTGAGAGTCAGAATGACTGGAATCATGTCGCTAAAAGAAGCTGATACCGATGGCGGCACATTACCGCCAATATTAATCTTCAGATGCTTAATCTTTGACAATCGAATAAAAATTTCAGTCGCGACCAAACCAATAATAATACCGGCGAACATGCCAGTCGTGCCTAGATTTGAAAAACTCAGCACACCAGTCAAATCAACGGCCTTTTTTGCACCATTCGGTAGGACTGAAAGAGTAAATGGCATGACGATAATGAGGCTCGAGAGCGCTATGACTGCAGCCAGCAATCCGTTTGTGAAGCCTTTATTTCGTGCCAGAGTAAAACCAATCACAGGTGCCAATACGAGTCCAGCAATATTAAGTGTCCCGTTAGTAACCATATTTCCCCAAAACTGCAAATTGGCCAATGCCTGTCCTTTTGCAACAAAAGGAAAAATAACATTATTAATCAATACTGCTAATCCAGCTAAAATGAACAAAGGCATAATTGTCGCGAAAGCGTCACGCAAGGAACGCAGGTGAACCTCGTTACCGATTTTAGCCGAAACTTCAGAAAACTTATCCAAAAATCGTTTTCCTTGAGCTTTGTTCTCAGATTCGTTCATTGAAATTACCTCCTTTTTAGAGATCTTCGCCATTGGAACGCGTTACTCGTTGAAACCAGGCATAGCTCTTCTTTGGTACCCGCTTCAAATCACGGAGATCATGATTACTGCGATTCACGTACACGAGGCCATATCTTTTTTCGACATCCCCTTTTGAACTCGGAATATCAATCAGGCCCCAACCGAGATAGCCGATCACATCAGCACCATCTTTAACAGCACGTTTCAATGCCTGAATGTGCAAACGATGATAGTCGATGCGATAATCATCGTCAATTTGATGCTCGCCATCCCACACCTCACGCATACCAATGCCATTTTCTATTGGAAAGATGGGTAGATTGGTACGATTATAAAGGTCCATCAAAATACCGTAAAAACCTTCCGGATCGATCTGCCATCCCCACTCATTTGTGCGAAGAGCCGGATTGAGTTCGGCACCAAAATCACCATAAAAATTCGGTACGGTTGCGATCGGAATTTTTGCCGCAGAAATGGTCGTGCTTGTGTAATAACTGAAGCTGATAAAATCGCTGCGTGTCTGAGCAATTTCAGCAAGCTCGCTCGGTTCTAAAATGTCATCGAGGTGTTTCTGAACCATAAAGGACGTGACTTCAGGTAAATATTGGCCTTTAACAAACACGTTAAGCAGATTGAAATCACCGAAAGTCATAAATTTACGCGCAGCTTCCACATCCGCTGGCAAAGACGATGCAGGATACACTTCTTGAAAAGCCAGCATGCCGCCAATTTTTAGATCCGGTTTTTGCGAGTGAATGTAATTCGCCAAACGAGCATGAGCCAGCATAGTATTATGCTGAATCTGATACAGTTCCCTTAACGTTTCTTCGCCATGAAGATAGCCACTGCTAGTAAATGCGAATTTTAAGCTGAAACAATTTTGTTCATTGAAACTAAGCCAATATTTCACGCGATCACCAAAATGATCAACCATCTTTTTTGCAAAACGTGTATAGGCTTCAACGACTTTTTTACTAACAAAACCGTTGTACTTCTCAGCAAGAGCTAAGGGCATGTCAAAATGATAAAGACACACCATTGGTTGAACGCCTTTAGCTAAAAGCTCGTCAATCAGCCGATCATAAAAATCGATGCCAGCTTGGTTGAAATCTCCTTCGCCATCGGGCTGAACACGGCTCCAAGAGATTTGAAAACGATAAAAATTCATCCCCAAATCCTGCATCAGAGAAATATCTTCTGAATAACGATGGTACTCGTCAATCGCGACCTTCCAATCAGATTGGTTAGGACCGGCCTTTTTAATGTCATAAACGGATCTGCCCTTGCCATCTTCGTTCCAGGCGCCTTCCGTCTGCATACTAGAGGTGGAATTGCCCCAGAAAAAGCCTTGCTTGAGTTCCCCCATATTGCCTCCTTCTTTGTAATCATTCATTCATTCTTTGGAAGCGCTTACAATGATTACAAATTAATTATATGACCATGTGGAAAATATGTAAACTCTTTTATTTATGTTGTAAATACATTTATTTTTGAAATTAGATAAATTCTTTGGATTGTGATCAATTATTTGTCATAATGGAGCAGAATTAATCGTAGAAAGGTTAAGTGCATGGCAAAATACATTGAAATCGCAAATCAATTAAGATCGGATATTAGTCAACACAAATTCAGCCAAGATCAACCTTTCCCCGATCAATTAGACTTGGCCAACCGATTTTCAACAAGCAGAATGACAGTACAAAAATCATTAAATATATTGCGCGCCGAAGGTTTGATATATAGTCGCCAAGGATCGGGTACTTTTGTTTCAAAAAATGCTGATCTCATTGTTCAATCTGACTTCGGCGTTGATCAGTATGTTGGTACAAGTACACTTTTAGGAGACCAGCATCAAATTGAAAGTCAAGTAATTAAATTCGAAATTCGTTATCCTAATGATTCTGAACAGATTGCACTGCGTCTTAATGACAAAGAATTAATCTATGATATTATTCGTCAACGAGTTGTTGATAAAGAACCCTATGCTTTGGAATACAGTAAAATGCCTGTCAAGGTAATTCCGGGACTTGATGATAAAGTGCTGCACGCATCTATTTATGGCTATATCCAGAATGATCTCAAGTTAAAAATCGGCTCGGCCTTCAGGAAGATCAGTGCAGATAAAGCAAACTCAAACGATGAAAAATACCTGAAATGCGGTCCCATGGATCCCGTTTTAGAGGTAACACAGACCGTTTTTCTCAACACAGGCATCCCCTTTGAGTTTTCGAGTACGCGGCACCGATATGACCAAGGCAGCGTGACTGTTTTTGTCAAATCAAAACTAGAGTAAAATCGCTCAATTTCAGATCATATTTAATCTCCATTTTACTTTAGGCACATACAATATCTGCATCAGCGATCAACTGACGAGAGGAGAATCACATGAAATTAATCAACACGATGCGTTTATTAAACAAGTTTCATCACGAAAAGAACTCAGCTTTTGACCAGTCTGCTTTGCAAGTTGCCGATCGAAAGATTGTCAGCGGGATTGAATTGCTGATTGAGATTATCAAAAATACAATCTATGTTATTCCCATCAGCATCATCTACAGCTACCAGCCAGTGCGCGTTCGTGTGAGACACGATAACCATAAGCAGCTCAACTAACAAACAGCAAAAATTAAAAACGTCTCCCTTTTGGAGGCGTTTTTTTGTATAAACATAACTTCTAGCCGCTTGTTTGGCTAAAAGGAAAGCACATGAATATTAGTTGGCTGTCGGCTAGAAAGTGTGTCGCAATAAAGCAAGAAATCCACTCGAATACAGATATCCAATATTAAAATCAGTGTTTTTTCATCTTCGCTGCCCCTGCTTTCATTAAATTAGGTTTTGTACTAACATTTTCAGATATTTGGCTACTAGCGTTTTGTTAGAAATATTCAGCTTTATCCTCTCGGTCGAGGCTATCAGCTAACTGGCGCGCAGCTGCAAGCATGGCTTTTTTAATTTCTTCAGGTGGCTCAGGTTTTTCTTGTTCAAGCCAAAGGCGCAATACATTCGTCAATCCACCTAATTGAAAGGCCATCGCATAAGCCATTTGCATCTGGCTGCCTTCAACATGCCAAGGAGCTGCAAACTCGCGATAATGAGGTGTAGCTTGGCTTTGCCAGATAACAATCATATGATCAAATAATCCTTGTCTAATTAATAATCGAAGTGCTTTTCTCTGTTCCCACCAAAAATGCAGAAAAATATCAAAAGTTCTATCCAGCATCATCTCACCAGACTGCGGCTTTTGTTGGACTAATTGTTGAAAATAACCCTCAAAAAGACAATGACAGTAATAATCAATTAAATCTTCTTTATCTTTAAAAGAATGATAAAAAGTCTTACGAGAAAGTTGTGCTTTTTCGGCAATCTCTGTGATGGAAATGTCACGGTAATTTTCTTTTTCCATCAAAGCGATGAAGGCTTCACTCAACCACTTTTTTGATTGTTCTACAATTCTTTGTTTGCCGTTCATGACACAAGTTGTCTCCTATCGCATCGGTAACATATCCAGGCAATCTGACTCACTTGACGAAAATTCGTTGCTTGGCTTGCCTGCTTTGATTATACTAAAAAAAGCGTTAAATGGTAACAAATGTTTCTTATATACTCATTCGTTACCGGAAAGAGAGAACTATTTCAATGTCAAAATTTGTTAAGAGTCTTAGTTTTATTGGCTTGACGATTGCCATGTTCATGGGTACCTTGGATAGTACAATTGTTAACATTGCCCTACCAAAAATTATGACGCATTTTAATGCCAGCCTAGCTAATACAAGCTGGGTCACGACGATTTATACCTTAGCCTTGGCAGTCTTTATGATCACGACTTCGAAAATAGCCGATCGTTATGGGCGTAAAAAAATTATGCTGCTGGGTCTCCTTTTGTTTGGTGGATTTTCTGCTGCTTGTATGATGGCTAATTCCTTAACGGAACTGATTATTTTCCGTTTTTTTCAAGGAATTGGCGGCGCCATCATTACACCAATCGTCCTACCCATGATGGTCGTAGTCTTTGGTCAAGAAAACATGTCAAAAGTTGCCAGCGTTGTCGGGGCCATCACAGCCTTAGCTGCAGCTGGTGGACCGCCAATTGGCGGCATTATTCTTCAAAATGCTTCCTGGCGCTGGATTTTTGGCATTAACGTGCCGCTGACGCTGATTTCCTTTGTAATCGTGATGATTTGGATCAAAGAATCCTACGATGAAAGTCTGGCTGGGAAAATCGATATCCTTGGCACCATCTTTATCACTTTAGGATTAGCAGGGATCACCTTCGGACTGTTAGAAGGCCGCGAATATGGCTGGCATTCAAGTCTGATTTTAGGATCCTTATTCGGCGGTCTCGCGGCAATTATCTTATTTGTGCTGATTGAAAAGAAAGTCACCAATCCCCTTTTGGAATTGGATTTGTTTCGCGAAAAAACGCTCAGTGCTTCCAGCTTTGTTTATTTTTTAACCGGTTTTGCCTTAGTCAGCCCGCTTCTGATCTTGAATTATTTTCTACAAAATGTTTTAAACTATTCAGCACTTAGCGCGGCCTTAATTATCATCCCCGTCTCTTTAACCATCACAGTGGCAATGCCGCTAGGAACCAAATTATTCAATCGGGTCGGCGCTGTGCCAGTCACTTTCTTGGGATTGCTGATCACAGCTGCTAGTCTTCTGTGTTTATCATTTATTAAGACAACGACACCCAGAGCAGTCATGGTTGTGTTTTTAATTATCAACGGCGTCGGCTTTGGCTTTTCTTCTGTCTCTTTAGTGGCTTCCGTCAAACATCTGCCCGAAAATAAAAACGGCATTGGATCCGGCATCGTGAATGCTGCACGCCAAATTGGTACTTGTCTTGGAGCCGCCATTCTTGTGACGGCTTTAGATACTAATATCAATGGCGCTAAAACGCAAGTCCATCGTCGTGCCGATCACATTGTGAACCAGCAACAGCTTTCTCCGCGAGTTAAGACAACAGCTCACAAGGAATTGAAAAAAATGTTTGCCAGCTCCAATTCAGCAAAACTAGCCGGCAGCAAAGCACAGAAACAATTACGGCTTGCTCTGACAGCTGCTGCTAAGTCCCAGGAACAGCTGCCTGAACCTGCAAAAAACTCTGATTTGCATCGCCTTTATCAAGCTGAATCACAAATCAACCACGCGCATAAGCTTATCGAACAGGGCAGTCTGCAATTAACGAAAAGTTTAGCGGCAACTGGATCGGGGAATCCAGTCCTGGCACAGGCAGCTGTCCTTTCTCAAGGGCTGACGCAAGGCAATCTAAAAATTGTCCAAGGTCAGGCAAAACTGCTGACCGGAATTAAGTTGTTAGCACAAAAAGAAGCCTTGAAATCAGTTTTGAATCAAGTCAAACAGACAAAAAACGACAAAATCAGTCAGGCTTTTAGTCAAACTTATCTATTAAGTGCCTTGATTATTCTGTGTCTATCTCCTGTCGCCTTGTGGACGGATCGCAAAAAAGACAAGCAATAATAGCTTGTCTTTTTTAATACTTTGACATGATGAATCAGCTTATTGCTGCATAATCTGATCTAAGATCAATTCAACATTTTTCTGTAAGGCACTGTCATTTAGTTTCCGCGGACGTGGTAAATCGGTTAGATCAATTGGCTGACTGACTTGATGATCGTGCACAATGACCACGCGATCTGCCAGACGGACAGCTTCTTCGACATCATGTGTGACTAAAATTGCGGTAAAGCCATACTTTTTCCAGATACTTTCAATCAGTTTCTGCATATTCAGCCTGGTTAGCGCGTCCAAAGCACCAAGTGGTTCATCCAATAGCAGCAGTTCTGGTTGAGAGATTAAGGCTCTGGCTAAGGCAACACGCTGCCGTTCACCACCAGATAGGCTGACTGGAAAAACATCAGCCTTATCTTTTAATCCTACGGCATCCAACAAATCCAGAGCACGTTCTTTGGTACTATTTTGTGAACCCAGCAGAATATTATTCAGGACGTTCTTCCAAGGCAGCAGACGGCCGTTTTGAAACATAATCCGGGTCGTCTTGGACACGGTTTCCAACACGTTGCCATGCTCTGTGACTTGACCACTTGTCGCCGATTCCAAACCGGAAATCATGCGCAGCAAAGTCGTTTTCCCACCGCCGGATTCACCGACAATCGCTGTAAATGATCCAGTCGGAAAAGCCAGATTGACCTTCTCGACAACCGTCTTGCTGCTGTAAGTCTTGGTCAAGTCTTTGATTTCGATTAAATTCGTCATCAGGCAGCCACTCTCCTTTCACGCCATGAGAGCAGTTCGTCTTCGAGGAATTTAGCGATCGAATCAGACAGCTTGCCGAGCAGTGCATAAATGATCACGACAAGAATAATCGTCCGAGTATTGGCAAACTGCTGGGCGTCCATGGCCATGTAGCCGAGTCCGGAACGCGCATTAATCTGTTCGGACACGATCAAAGTCGTCCACATAACGCCTAAAGCAAATCGCAGGCCGACGAGAATGTTTGGCAAAGCAGCCGGCACGATAATATCTTTGAACATCTGCCATTTGGAAAACTGGTAAACGCGGCCCATCTCGATTAATTCCGGATCGACATCTTTGATGCCGGAATAAGTGTTGATATAAATGGGAAACATGACACCCAACGATACCAACAGGATTTTGGCCGGTTCGCCGATGCCGAACCACAAAATGAAAAGTGGTACTAAAGCTAGATGGGGAATGTTTCGAATCATCTGAATCGAAGAATCAAACACTGAGCGGGAAACTTTTGACAAACCGTTTGCCAGGCCGAAGATAAATCCGATCGATCCGCCTAACAGCAGGCCGGCAGTCGCACGATACAGCGACACGGCGATATTACGCGGCAGACGGCCGTTATTCCACAAAGTGATTGCCTGCTGAATCACCTGCAGCGGACTGGGAAGAACATTATCTCGCAAAATACCGACCATGGATGAAACTTGCCAAAGAACAATAATCAAGACCGGTAAGCTGTAGGGAATTATTTTCAAAAATGTTTTTTTCATCAGTCACTCCCCAGATCGATAAAGGCATTTTTCACCCGAACACGGCGATCGATCATCTTATTTTTATAAAGCAGATCAGCGATATCTTGCTGTTCATTAACAATAGCCGGATCTGTCAAATTAGACATGCCATAAGTCCGACGGCCGACCTGTAGGCGAGCAACACGCTGGCTTAAGCCAAGATCCTTTGTAAACTGCCGAATCAGCAGTGCGTGATTATTGTTTGCCCAAGTCATCGTAGTCTGAGCATCGCGATTCAATAAACGCAGCAGATCTTTATGCTTGTTTGCCCAAGAACGAGTCGAGGTGAAGAAATTATGGTCGCCTGAGAGGCCCTTAGCATTAGCTAGAACTTGGGCATCATCTTCAACCTGAGCGGCGGCAGAAAAGGGATCCCAAGTGACCCAAGCATCGACCCGCCCGGTCTTGAAAGCAGTACCAGCTGCAGATTGATTCAGGTTCACGGCATTGACATCACTCAGTGTTAAATCAGCACTCTGCAGTGCTTTTAACAATAAATAAGTCGAAGCTGTACCAAAGCCGTAGGCAATCCGTTTACCGCGCAAATCACTGAGATTGCTGATGGTCGAATCTTTCGGGACCAGAATCATCGAGGCACGATATTTGGAAACGGTCGCCGCTACATAGACGATGTCCGAACCACCTGCCTGCGAGACGACTGGCGGCGTATTTCCGGTACGGGCAAAACGAATGTGGTGGCTAGTCAAAGCTGACAGCATCGTCGGTCCATCCTGAAAATTAGTCCAACGGATACGATAACCTAATTTCCTTGCATCGCTTGCAAACTGGCCATTAATCCTGACCAGATCCGCTTCATCCCCACGCTGGTAACCAAAATTGATCACCTTCAGTTTCCGATCACCAGCACTACCGCTTTGCTGATTGCCGCCCCGCAGATTCTCAGACTGAATGATGAAAAAACCTTCTATAGCGACAACAAGCCATAAGATTGCCAGCAAACCGTAAACTATTTTTTTTACACGATGCCTTTTCATTAGTATTTTTCCAATCCAGTTTCTTGGCTCAATTTCTTTTTCAGAGCCGTGCGTTGAATTTTGCCCGTCGCGCCATGCGGCAGTTCAGTCATAAAGAAAACATATTTCGGAATTTTGAACTTTTCTTCGTTTTCAGCAACGATTTTGCGAATTTGATCCGCATAATTGGCCAACTGGTCGCGATCTTCAGCCAGCGTCTTCAAAACGATCACGGCAGCAACTGTTTCGCCATAAATGTCGTCCGGATAGCCGACAACAGCCGAACTTCCGATAAAATCAAGGCGGTCAATCACGTTCTCCACTTCATAAGGACTGATCTTATCACCGGATTTATTGATCATTTCTTTGCTTCGGCCCACAAGATATAAGAAACCGTCAGCATCAAAATGGCCCATATCGCCCGTCTTAAACCAGCCCTTTAAAAAGGAATCTTTGTCCCGGCCGTGCAGGTAAGCGGAAATTGTCCCCGGCCCCTGAATCCAGATATAACCGTCCTTACCGGTCGAGTAATCTTTTGTCAATTCAGCATTGGCAATCCGTACTTTAATGTTAAAAGGCTTCCCGGATGACCCTTCCGGACTCCTCAGTGGCGGCAGCGGATCAATGGAAATCTGGCTCGGCGCTTCCGTCATACCATAGGAATTTAAAATCGAGACGCCAAAACGCCGTTCGAATCTTTCCATGGCTGCAATCGGTAATGGTGCCGAAGCAGAACGGATGAAACGCATCTTCGTTAAATGTACCGGATCAATCGCGGTATTCAGTAGGATTGAAATAATCGCTGGCGCAGCAGTTACCCAAGTCGCGGCCTGTTCTTCAGCAATCGGCCAGAAACGATGAGCCGAAAAATGTTTTTGAACAATCAGCGAGCCGCCGGAAATCAAGGTCGAAATCAAGCCAATATGCTGCGCATTAATATGATGAAATGGCAGCGTGATATAAATCCGGTCTTGAGCCGTCAGCAAATGGCTTTGAATAATGTTTTCACCGGCTATGGCCATCTGTTCCTGACTCAACAAGACACCCTTAGGCTCGCTGGTCGTACCAGACGTGTACATGAGAATGCCTGAATGAGACGGAATCATATCGAATTTATCGATGGGATCGATGTGCTGCCACAAAGTCAATTTAATTTCCGTGTCGTCCGGGCCGAACTTTGTCAGCAGCCTCTCGGAAATGCCTTGAGCCGTTTCAGCAAAATAACCTGCATAATCAGGCGTCAGCACTGCTGCTTTATAATTGCGTTTTCTAAATTGCTCGATCGCGCGATTTTTAGGCATGGTTGGATTCATCGAATAAATATCCAAGCCAAGCTTCATCGCCGCGAGATAAACAATCACATAGGCCGCAGAATTCGGCAAAGCTAATAAGAGCAGATCGCCAGTCTCCAGACCGGCATCCTGCATCGTAGCCAGTGCCTGTTCAACGGATTTCAGCAACTGGGCATCAGTCAGCCAAATTTTCATATCGGCATCGTAGATTTTTTTCTTTTCTGGATTTTCTTCAATCCATTTAAATGTTGTTTCAACTAATTGTGACTGGTACTTTTCCATTTATTCCTCTGATTTAATGGTCTCCCGATAACATAATGAGCTACCGGCGTGTTATAGATCGTCCAGCATAGAAGACCGCTAAAAGCAATGACTGCTAGTGTTGCCACTGGCCAAATCAGCCAAAGCCAAGCTGAATTGGTCGTGACCTGTTCCAGTATCAAATCCAGAATCGTCAAGGCGACGGTCTGGCTCAGATACAAACCAAAAGCTATTTTCTGTGCCTTGGAAATAAAGGCAACAAACTTGGGATGCTTGTTGCTGATGACCAATTGATCGTACAAATGACCGACATAAAAGATGTTGGCAATAATGATAAAAGCGTACACGACAATCAAGGGCTGGTGAACTTCATAAGCCTTGCTGTAGCTGAGATGCAGCAGATTCACGTTGTAAAAATAATAAGCAAAGATGACCGGAATGCCGATCAGGGCTGCAATAAAAATCTTTTTAATGTTTGCCACAATCCACTTTTCGACGGCTTCATAGTGAATACCCGCCAAAGCACCAGCAATAAAATAGCCTTCATACGTGAGGACGAACATGCCATAACTTTGCAGCAGATACGGCCAGTTGCTCGTCGATAAATGAGGCATGACAAATTTTGTAAAAACGGTAATCAGAATTTCAATGGCAAAGGCATAAAAAAAGACTTGCAGATGCTTACCCTCAGTCTTTTTCAAGAGCAGCCTTAACAAGGGGTAAAGCATATACAACTGCAGCATAATCAGCAAAAAGTACATATAATAACCGCTACCATGAATGAGAAGATGCCAATATTGCAACCACCAATTTGAAGTCAGGATTTTTTCAGGATAGTGGGCAAGAAAATGGTAAAAAATGTTCCAAAAAAAATAAGGAATCAGCACCCAAAAATAGCGTCGTTTCCAAAAATTTAAAAGCTGCATCGGGCGGCGATAGGAATTAAGAAATAAGACCAAGCCTGAGACGAACATAAAACCCATGCGAGTAAAATGCATGGGCATGTGCAAAGCGCTGAGAAACAGAAACGGCGCAGAGCCGCTGGAGAATTTAAAAGTGAATTGTGTCGAAGTATGGATGGTCAGGACACCGACGATAAACAGCAGCCGCATTAGATCCACGCCATATATGTATTTACGTTTGCTACGATTGTCAGGCATTAATATCATCTTACTTAACGTTTGTGTACACGTTGGTAACATTTTTGTTTCATTCTGATTACTTTGCGCTTAGATTTCTCAGTGTTTTCTCAGAAATGCGAACGAAAAAGCAAGGGACACTCATCAGTGAGAGGATATCCCACCATTATTGACAGAGAGAGCTTCTTTTTCGTAATTTTGATAGTTGTTTGACAAGTCGATGTCAATTGAATTGAAGCCATACGCCAAATAGGATGCCAGAAAATTATTGCAATTTGGCTGGAATCACGATTCGGTTGGAGGAAATATTTGGTGTCCGCTGATTTTTAATCCGATCGGCTAATATTTCAGCAGCCGTCGCGCCCATGAGAAACGGATCTTGTTTGATCAGTTTTGAGTCAGGCAGAAGTCGTTTGACAATCGCCGTATCAGAAAAGGCCGTGATCGCGATATCTGGGGCAGAGAGCAGATCGTGATGCATAAAAGTTGGAAAAAAGCTAGCAAGAGACGTTCCTTTAAGAAAAAGAATAGTGTTTTGCGTTTGGCGGCACGATTTTTTGCGATCATGGCCAGTGCTTTCTTTTCGTTTTCTTTGATAAAGGGCCGTGAATTATCAATTTCTATCAGCGAGGCATTTGGAAAAATGGCTCGGATACCTGCCAGACGGTCCTCACGTGTCGAAGTGCCGACGATTGCTTCAGAAATCACGATACAATCGTCAAACTGCTGCTGACGAATAGGCAGCTGTCTGCTGAGAAATACTGTCAACGAGTCTGTCGGAGCAAAGCTCTGACTCGAGTCACGCGAATGATGCAGATTGAAAATCGCTTGATAAAAATCCGTGACCCTAACAATCTGTTGGTCATTCATAACCATCAAATAGATAAACATGTCCTTTTTTTCTGAGACATGTTTATAGAACAAACAAAAAAAGCCTAGCTGATAGACCTTTTTGTCTCTAGATTTGTAATGTTAAGGTATAGGCTCATGAAACAATAATGAGAGAGGAGTTGATTAACAAGATATATTCATTAGGTGAATGGATAAAAATGTTCTCATTGTTATATTTGCCAAAACTTCAATCATGTTTTATTTCATTAAGGCGATCCGAAAAATTTTGGGCATTTTGAGTAACTGCTTCATAGTTTCCTTCTTCTGCAGGTTTCGTTAAAGAGCCCCCAGTTCCAACGGCAACAACTCCCGCCTCGAACCACTCTGCCATATTGTCAATATTCACTCCACCAGTCGGCATTAAATTAGCTTGAGGAAGGGGACCTTTTTTGACAGCTGTTACCATTTTCGGAGTCGCTATGTCACCAGGAAAAAGCTTAATAATATCGACACCGCCAGCTAAGGCTCTTTGAATTTCCGATAATGATTGGGCACCCGCCAAATAAGGGACTGCATAGAGATTACAAATTTCCAGCACTTGTTTATCAAAAGAAGGTGAAACAATAAACTGGGCACCTGCTAGAATTGCAATTCGCGCCGAAATTGAGTCAAGAACTGTTCCAGCACCAATAATAACCGATGCATCATTAACATATTTTTCTGAGACTTTGTCAATTAATTTATCGGCGTGAGGAACAGTAAAAGTCAGCTCAATTGCTTTTATACCCCCCTTAACAACTGCATCAGCGGTTTTTTGAGCTTGTTCTACTGAATTTCCTCTGACAACAGCAACGATGCCATTGTCCATTAATTTTCTAAGTGTTTCAATCTTTTGCATCATATCTCTTGGGCCTTTCTAATAATTCACTCCATATTGCTATGAGTATTTTTAGCCGAGTCGTTACTGATATGGTCACGACGGCTCAATTTTAAAGTCAGAATATCTAAAGTAATGTGCGTTGTCTGATCGAACAGCGTACTTAATAACTGGATCGACTTCACACCATCGCCAGTCTTGGTGGCGCCCGGCACAACCAAAAGCTGATCGGAATTTTCTGCCAACGGTGAAGCTGCATTACTCGTCACGCCAATCACAGCAACACCGTTTTTATGCGCTTTTTCCGTCAACTCGACAATACTGCTAGTCGTACCTGAACCCGAGACACTGACCAAGACATCGTCCGGCGCAATTGATGGCGTAATCGTCTCGCCAATCACAAAGACCGTGTAGCCGATATGCATCAAACGCATAGCGAAGCCTTTAGCCATCAGGCCTGAACGTCCGGCACCGAGCACGAAAATTCGCTTGCTGGGCACAATCAGTTTTTCAGCCGCATCTAATTGCTGCTCATCAACATCTTCCATGACTGTTTTAATTTCATCTAATACTTGATCAATTAAGGTCATTTAATTACCTCCATAAATTCTTTTGCTGATGCTAATGGATCGTCAGAACCGGCAATAGCGCCGCCGACAATCACGATTTCTGTTAATCCTTGAGCTGCCAGGGCTTTAGCCGATGTTAAGTTAATGCCGCCCGCGACAGCCACGCGTTTGATAGACGGGAACTGCTCATGAAAAGCTGCTACCGAGTCCGTCGGAGCAAAGTTCTGACTCGAATCATGAGAATGGTGCAGGCCGAAAATTGCCTGATGAAAATCAGTAATCTGGGCAATTTGCTGCTCGCTCATGGCCATCAAATCAATAAACATGTCTTTTTTTCGGTCTTGGGCAACCTGGTAGGTCTTAGATAAAGTAGCATGATCCATCGCGCCCATGACCGTCAAAATATCGGCCTTTGCGTCAAAACCGGCCTTGAATTCGTAATCGCCTTCATCATTGGTCTTAATGTCAAGAAGTAGTTGTGCGTGATGCAACTGGGACTTCAAATCTTTTAAAGCTACAAAACCAAAATCCTTAATCGCTGATGTGCCGATTTCGATGATATCAACGACGGGGTCAAGGATTTTAGCCAAGGTAATCGTCTCGGCTAATGATTTTCTATCAATGGCTGCTTGTAATTTCATCTGTCTCTTCTACTCCTTGTGTCGCGTAAAAATCAGCTAATTCTTTTTTCGTTGGATAGCCATCATTGTCGCCAGGCGTCTGAACCTGCAGGCATCCAACGGCATTGCCACGCATAACAGCTGATTTTTGCGATTTGCCTTCTAGCAAAGCAGTGATATAGCCTAGAGCAAAACCATCACCTGCTCCTACGGTGTCGACAACTTGTGCCGCTTTAAAACCGTTGATAAAGTATCCTTCTTTTCCTTTGTTTTTAACGTAAGCCCCTTGAGGACCGACTTTAACAATGACGGTTTGGGTTTTCTCTGCTTGGAGGTAAAAATCCGCGATTGTCTCCGGGTCTCGAGTACCAATCAAAACTTCTCCTTCATTATCACCAGGTAAAACAACATCGGCAAAAGTAGCTAACTCATTAATTGTTTTAACCATTGTCTCCTCGTCTGGCCAAAGAGAGGGACGCAAATTCGGATCAAAAGTTGTGAAAATATGCTGTTCATTTAGCCGTTTGAACAAGCGGCGAAAGGAATTTTGCGCCGTTTTTGAAATAGCTGGAAAAATACCTGACATATGCGCGATTTTAACATCAGATAAATCAACTTGGTCAATAATATCGGGAGATAAGTGAGTTGCAGCCGAATTACGACGGAAATTATAGGTTGCAGGGTCTCCTTTGGTAACTTTTTGTTTTAGTTGGATGCCTGTCCAGTACTGATCATCAAAACTGATATAGTCAGAACCGACATTATTTGTGTCAATCTGATTTTTCACAAACTCTCCTAATGGTTCTTTCCCAACTCTTGAAATATATTCAGTTGAATGGCCCAGACGAGAAACGCCGATCGCAACATTTAATTCCGCACCACCAACGATTTTTTTAAAATTTTCTGCATGAGCTAGGTCAACATCTGCATCGATAGAAGCAAAAGTAGTTAATGGCTCACCAATTGTAATAAATTCACTCATTTTTATTTATCTCCCAAGAAATTGATAGACTAGAAATTCGTTAATAATAGACACAATCCACATGACCGGAATACCGTATTTCAACAGCTCTTTTGATTGGACTTTCATGTAGCCCAAGCCCCAGACGTTCCAAGACTGTGTGATATCAGTCGAGACAGCAAACAAAGTCGCCGTATAAAGTAGCGGAAGCAAAAAGCTGTCTGGGAATAAATGCATACCTGACAAGACGGCTGCTGTTGCTGCACCAGCGCCCCACACTTGTAGTGGTCCTCTAAACAAAGACAGGGGAGCAATAATCCCGATCAAAATACAAATAGCAAGAGTACTATGCGGCAGAATTACCTTGAAAATAGGTTGGAATCTTTCAGCATTCAAACTAGCAGCACCGGAAAACATCGTCAAAATTAGCAGAAACATAATCAGGCCGGCAATATTACCAATACCTTTTTGAATCGTGTCATTGATAAAAGACATCATCTTTTTATAGCCGCGCATTTTTCCTGTCAAAAGCATGGCTAAAATCGAAGCGACCACCAAAGAAGGAATCGCATCCCATTTAAAGATGATATTCATTGCTACTGGAACAACAGGAATAATCCAAGCAATAAGTGGTATTTTGGGTATTTCTACTTGTTGATCTGTCGCACCCACTTCCTGCAAATTTGCCGACGCCTTGTTTGGATCAAATTTATGTGCATGAATAGCCAAAAAGATAATCACCGCTAACAGCTGGACCAAGGTAGCACAAATGCCAAAAATTAAATACTTTCCGCCATAGATGGCCTTAGGGAAGAAGGCTTTCATCTGGTTAAAAAGCACAACATTAATATACATTGGTGCACCGATTGCCAATGCAAAAGCTGTTAATGCAATTGGACGTGGAACACCTACAGACAACAAGACAGGTAATAAGATAACACCAATCGCAATCACGGAACCAACGCCATAAGCACTAGAAAAAATCAAAGCCGTCACCAGAACAACTAGAATAGCTGTTATAAGCGGTCTCTTTTTGCCAAAACGACCAGTTGCGTGAGATATGGCTGGTGCTATACCAGATTCAACGAGTACCTGCCCGAACCAGGAACCGAAAATAATGTAGACAATTGTCGAACCATAATTAGCTACCGGTGTTGCAAAAACGTTCACTATCGCTTTCTGATAGGATATTCCACCAATCACAGTCCATAAAAGCGCCATGATGAAAAATCCCAGCATCAGGTTACCGCCTTTGAAAATATAGATAATAAAACCGACAAAAGTGACTAATAATAAACTGACAATTAACGTATTCATGACTGCTGTGCACCCCGCAAGATAGCTAATTCTTTTGCGATCCGCTGATTATCAGGCATTGGGAACTCCAAAGCCTGATCAGCATCTTTAGGCAGCAGTGCCATGATGGCTTGCCAATCAAACTGGCCATCATTTAAATCTTCGGTCGTAATTAATTGGCCATTTGTTTCTTTGACATTTTTAAAGTGAATGTAATCAGTGAAAGCAGCTAATTTTTTCGCGTTTTCAATGGCATCCCCTTGCGTATATGCCCAGTTTCCCAAATCATAGACATAACCAATCGACAAACCGGCATCTTTAGCAGCAATCAAAAAAGGCAGAAATTTGTCAATATGTCCGGAAACAGCTGTTTGATCGTTTTCAACATCAACTTTTAATGCAGTCGGAATATTCGCAAAAGCTGCTTTTAAATCTCCGGAAAAAGCCGCAAAATTACCCGTATTGAATTTGGCACGTTTTGCACCTAGGCTAAGACTTTCAGCATAATAAGCCGGCAATTTAGGATTCACAGAACCATCTTCTTCAAACAATTCATCAGGAATGCTTAAACTCACCTGCAGGCCTAGTGCTGCAGCCTTTTCTTTAATGGCTGCTGCCTCTCGATTGATATCCTTGAAATACTCATACCGCACTTCGACACCATCAGCGCCCAGTGCTTTCACGTCATCCAACAAGTCCAGCTGGCTCTGCCCGGCTTGAATCCGCTTCACAAAAATCAACGTATTTAAAAATGTTGTCATTTTCTCTCCTTAGTATTTATTCAATTGAGCTATTCTCGTCAATAATTCATCAAAACTCAAATCGGAGAATTTTTTATCTTCTTTGCTTACAAAATTCTGTGATTCATTCTTATCAAAATCTTGAACCAGATAATATGCTGTTAAGTAAGCCAGCAGTTGTTCTTTAGCTTTATCAACAAATTCGCTGACTGGAACATTTCCTTCAGCAACTGTTTTGCTAAAACTCAACGCAAACTTATCTGGATCAATAAAAGTTCTTTCCGCCATTTTTTCACCCCATAAAGAAAATAGAACTACTAAGAGAGCTTAATTTAATCGGTTTAGAATCTAAATAATAATTAGAGATACCGCTTACCTATTTTCTCCAACAAAAATAGTATCACTTTAAAATCAAAAAGGAAACCGCTTACCTCAATTTGGCCGAGATCACAATATTTTTTTTTGTGTTAAATTCCGTTGCGTTGTTTTTCAACTGATTCGATAAAATTTCAGCGGCGGTTGCTCCCATCAAAAATGGATTTTGTTTAATCATTTTGGACGCTGGCAATAATCCTTCAACAATCGTGGTATCAGAAAAAGCCGTAATCGCAACGTCCGGTGCTGAAAGCAAATTGTGATGTAGAAAAGTCGGAAAAAAAGCCAATAAGAGACGTTCCTTTAAAAAGAAGAATAGAGTTTTGTGTTTGGCAACTCGATCAGCTTTAACTATGTCCAGAACTTTTTTTTCGTTTTCTTTCATGAAAGGTCGAGAATTATCAATCTCAATCAGCTGGGACTCAGGGTAAATACTACGGATTCCGGCCAAACGGTCTTCACGCGTCGATGTGCCAGCAACTGCTTCAGAAATTACAACACACTTTATAAACCGCTGACGCAGAAAATAAGCAGCAGTCTTTTGGGAAACAGCTTTGTTGTTTGTCTCAACAGTGATCCAATCATTCGTGTGCAAATCACGATCCAAAATAATTGTCCGCAATTCTTTGCGAATCAGGCCTCTTAACTCGGGGTAATTATTGATTAAAGGTTGAATAATCAAGCCGTCAAACACTTGATGATTAATGATTTTTAAATTGGTCAGTTCCCTTTGCTTATCAGAATTGGAGTCAAACAAAATCGCAGTTAGACCATTCTGTTCCAAAACTGAACTGGCCCCTTTGAAAAATTCCGTCGAAAAATAATCGTCAATATCAGCTGCCACCACAGCGACCAGCTGACTAATATGCGTACTCAGCTGACGAGCCGTGGCATTGGCAACAAAACCCGTGTCCTGAATAATCTTTTCGATTTTATCAGCCGTCTCTTTGGACATACGGTTCATTTTGCCGTTCAGATAGCGTGAGATTGTCGCACTGGAAACACCGGCCAGTCGCGCAACTTCTTTAATTGTGATAGCGTGTTCTGTCTTACTTTTTTCGTTTGCCATAAAATCCATGATACAGTCCATTAAAACTGTATCTTCCATACTTATAACTGTAACGAAAAAGCCGCACAGCGATGACAATTTTTGAAAAATGCCATTAAAAAAAGCGTTCCTGTTGAGAACACTTTTCGACTAGTTAATTAGAACAATCCGATTAAGGTATTGATGCTGGCATAAGCCATAAAAATGACGACCAGCCAACCGGTATAAATTAAAAGCCGAGGATGGTGATAATCACCGATAATTTTTTCCTTGGTCGAGGCCAACAGCAAAATCGCCAAAGCAATTGGCAGAATAAAGCCATTTAATGTACCGACAACCACGAGCACTTGTGCCGGGCTGCCGATAAAGTAGAAGATCGCCGTAGAAACGACAATAAAGCCAATGATGATCCATTTGCGATATTGATTGTACTTGCTTTGCCCTTTGCTGCTGACGGCATAATCCAGAAATGAGGTGGACGTAAAAGTTGAACCCAATGTCGAGGTCATGCCAGCTGCCAGAAGCAGTAGTCCGAAGAAACGATAACCAAAATTACCGGCCGCGTATCTGAAAATTGAAGCAGCTGGATTGGTCGGATCCAGTTTGTCGCCTAAAACAACAACAGACAAGCCTGCCAAAAAGAGCATAACACGGATCACCGAGGCAATGCCGATACCAGTCAAGGCGCCTTCATTGACGTATTTAATGTTTTCCTTGCCCTTGAGCCCGCCTTCAAGCAGACGATGGCCGCCAGCAAATGAAATATAACCGCCGACTGTGCCGCCGACGATTGTGACAATCGCGTAAAAACTCAACTGTGTCGGAACAAAAGTGTGCTGAATTGCTGATTGATACGGGACTGCCATAACAGAAATGATATATATCAAGATGCCAATTTTAACGACAGCCAATAATTGCACCGTGCGATCCATAACGGTCAGTGCGTTTTTAACAACGAAAATACCGATCGCCACAGCAGCCGCAATCACGGCGCCGTTTTCCGGTGAAATACCGAATAAAACATTTAGTCCTAGTCCAGCACCACCGATATTGCCAATATTAAAAAACAGACCGCCCAGTGCAACGAGAAATGATAAAAGGTAACCCAGTCCGGGCAGGACTTCGTTTGCGATCACTTGGGCACGCTTGCCGCTGACGACGATAATGCGCCAGATATTCATCTGAACAATAATATCGACGATAATACAGACCAAAATCGCGAATCCGAAATTAGCACCCATCTGACCCGTAAAAGTGGCCGTTTGCGTCAAAAATCCTGGTCCGACAGCCGCCATCGCCATTAAGAAAGCGGCGCCCATCGCGATTGATCTTGCTGAATGTTTCATAGTTTGGGGCTGGTCAGCACTCACTTTGACCGTCCCTGTTTCCTCTTTATCTGCCATTTATGCTCTTCTTTCACAAAAAAATTTAAAAAGATTTAATTTGAATATTTGCTTCAGATAAAACGCTCCGGATTTTCTCCACGATTTCCAGAGCGGCTTTATTGTCGCCGTGCACACAGATTGAGTCGGCCTTTAAATTTAAGATACTGCCGTCAATCGTTTGAAGCGACTGTGTTTGAATCAGTTTTAAAACACGTTTTGCAATCAAGTCTGGATCTGTAATCACGGCATTTTCGTGGCTTCTCGCTACAAGACTGCCATCCGCTTCATAATTGCGGTCGGCGAATGCTTCTTGGGCATAAGGCAGGCCGATTTCTTGTGCTGCTTTAATCAATTGGCTGCCAGCCAAACCATAAATCGGCAGCCTAGGATCAACCGCTTGGATGCCTTGGCAAATTGCTAAAGCCAGCTCGTGATCTTTGGCAGCGCAATTATATAAAGCACCGTGCGGTTTGATATGGTGTAGATGGCCATTTTTTGTAAAAGCCTTTAAAGCACCAATCTGATAAATCACAAGATGTTTGACTTCATCGGGTGTCATTGCCATAAAACGACGGCCAAATCCCTGAGGGTCCGGATAAGAAGGATGAGCTCCAATTGCGGTCCCGGACGCTTGCGCTTTTGCAACGGTTTGGGCCATCACATCTGGATCACCAGCATGAAAACCGCAGGCAACATTGACAGAAGAAACTAGTTTGATGATTTGATCGTCGTTTCCCAAAGAATAACGGCCAAAACTTTCGCCTAAATCACTATTAAGGTCGATTGATTGCATTCATTTCCTCCTTTAAATGATCTACTATCTTGTTTCTGTCAGCTGATCAAGCCAATTGATATCAGTTTGATTAGTTTGAAAGGCTTTTTCAGATAAAAGCTGCATTAAAAAATCTAAATTCGTCTGAATACCATCGATCACTGTCTCATCAATGGCCATCTGCATCTCCCGAATCACGCTCTGGCGATCCGGTCCGAAGGTGATAATCTTAGCAATCATGGCATCATAATTAGCCGGTACCGTATAACCCTGGTACAAAGCGTCATCGACACGAATGCCATGGCCGCCTGGTAAATGCAGCAGTTTTATCTTGCCAGCCGTCCGGGCAGTCACGCGGCATTCTAATGCAAAACCATGTCGAGAAACATCCGCCTGTGTGATAGCCAGCGGCTTCCCATCAGCAATTTTTAGCTGCAGATCCACGAGATCAAGACCGCTGGTCAATTCTGTAATTGGATGTTCGACCTGAATTCGCGTATTCATTTCCATGAAGTAGAAATGGTCGGGACCATCAAAGAGAAATTCCAGGGTGCCAACGCCTTCGTAATGAATCGCCTTGGCTGCCGTGACCGAAATCTGAAACATTTTTTGTCGACTGGCTTCATCAAGAGTGATGGCCGGCGCTTCTTCTAACACTTTTTGGTGATGCTGCTGAATCGTACAGTCCCGCTCGCCAACGGCAATCGCATTCCCGAATTGATCGGCCGCAATCTGAATTTCAATGTGCCGTGGATGGGCCAGATATTTTTCCAAATACATATGATTATCGCCGAAGGCATGTTCAGCTTCGCTTTGCGTTAAGGAAAACAAACGGCCGAACACTTCAGGACTGTCAACGACGCGCATACCTTTACCGCCGCCACCGGCGCTGGCTTTTAACATAATCGGATAGCCGATCTGCTCAGCTGCAGCCGTCCCCTGCGCTAACGTGGTAAATTCATTGCCGCTGCCTGGGACAACAGGCACACCAGCCGCAATCATCATTTTTCTTGCAGCTGATTTCTCGCCCATGGTCGCAATCACTTTGGCACCTGGTCCGATAAATTTAATGCCGGCATCCTGGCAGGCTTGAGCAAATTCAGCATTTTCCGAGAGAAAACCATAACCAGGGTGGATCGCGTCAGCCCCAGTCATTTCAGCGGCCGCGATAATGCTTGCCTGATTCAAATAACTGTGCTGAACATCAGCCGGCCCGATGCAGACTGCTTGATCAGCCAGCTGCACATGCAAAGCACTACGATCAGCCGTCGAATAGACAGCGACAGTCGCGATATTCAGTAGGCGGCAGGCGCGAATAATTCTGACAGCGATTTCACCTCGATTAGCAATCAGTACCTTTTTCAAGAGACAGCACCTGTTTTTGTCAAAGAAAACAGAGGCTGATCGTACTCGACAGTACTGCCATCAACGACTAAAATATCGTTAATTCTCCCGTCTTGCAACGCTTTTACCTCATTCATCATTTTCATCGCTTCAATGATCGCGACAGTCTGTCCCTTAGTCACTTGATCGCCGACTTTCACAAAAGCTGTTTGATCGGGACCGGGTGCAGTATAGAATGTGCCAACGAAAGGTGCCTTGATCGTGAAGGTATCATCCGGAGTTACCGACTTATTGGTCGTTTCCGACACAACCGGCGTCTGAGTATGTGTGTCCAATTCTTTGGTCAAACGAATCTGTCCCTGATAGTCATTGATTTCCAGGCTGTTGAGGCCGAACTGATTGAATACTTGAATGATTTTTTTCAAATGCGCAATTTTCACTGCTAATCCCCCTCATTTTCCGATGCTAATAAAGCCTGAATTTTCACTGCAGCTTTTCGGGCTGGGCCGATCGGAAACTGATATCGTGCCTGCTGCCATGATGCCAGCAAACGTTTAAATCGCTGCCTCCGTACCAATAACTCCTGCTGCGCTTTTGGTAGATCAACGAGCGTGAATGCAAATTTTTGACCAAGCGGCATCTGCACAAAAGCTGAAAAATCGGCAGCAATAATCGTGGCAATCACAGGATATCCGCCCGTCGTTTGACGATCTGCCAGCAGCACAATTGGCTGGCCGTTTCGCGTAATTTGAATATTGCCAAAAACTGTTCCTTCAGAAAGCAGGCTGACTTGTGCGGCCGGCAATAATTTTTCAGTCAGCCGATAGCCCATACGGTCAGCTTGTGTGGAAACGGTAAAAGTCTGCTTGACCAAGTTTTCCTGAGCTGCTGGATCAAACAAGGACCACTGCGGCCCTTTGACGACTCTGATTCCCGTTACCACCTTTTTCTCATCAACTGCATATTGCCGTGACTGCAGACTGGGCATTTGGTAGCATTCATTCAAAGGCAGCTGATCCCCCTTTTGCAGCAAACGTCCGTCTAATCCGCCAATACCGGCTCGTAAAGTTGTCGAACGGCTATCTAAGACAGGCACTGTTAACAGGCCGCCAGCTGCAAAGGCAATGTAACCATATCGACCCCTTTTGACTGGGCCGAAAGTCAAGACATCGTTTTCAAAAATCTCAAGAACCTGATTTTCTTCGGCCCGCTGAGCATTAACAAAGACTGGGCAGACAGCGCCTGTGATCGCGATGAAAGTCCGAAAATGAAATTTCAAGCTGGGGCCTAAAAGACAAAATTCAATCGCCGCAGCATTAACTGGATTGTTCACCAAGTCGTTAGCCAAGCAAAAAGCCGCTTGATCAATCGCACCCGATGTCGGAAATCCTTCGATCTGGTGGCGGAAACGACCTAAATCCTGAATGGACGCTGAAAGGCCCTTATCGATAACTGTCGCGCCGATCATGAGCCCGCCTCCTTTCTTTGCGCCAGCTGGAATTTCCCGGCTTGATCCAACTGCTGAATCTTGTTATAATCCGCTCGTGAAATTGCCTGGAAGCGAATATAGTCACCCGCTTCATAAAGCGGCGCAGGACGTTTAGGATCATAAAGCCTGACTGGTGTCCGTCCCAACAAACGCCAGCCACCAGGAGACTGCAAAGGATACATGCCGGTCTGCTGACCAGCAATGCCGACACTGCCAGCTGCAATGACTGCCCGTGGCTGGTCCAAACGCGGCATGGCAATCCGATCTGGCACCGTGCCCATATAGGCAAATCCAGGCAGAAAGCCCAGCATATAGACAAAATAATCAAGGCTGCTATGCAGGTCGATTAATTCAGGCACAGTCATATGACCGTAATCAGCGACACTAGTTAAATCCGGGCCGAATTCTTCGTCATAACAGACTGGCAAAAGCAAAACGTGTTTCACTGGCGCACTTGCTTCTAATTTTTTTGACTGAATTAATCGATCCAAATAATCCTGCAGCTCGTCAGCTTGCAGCAAAGCCGGATCAAAATTAACCGTCAAAGTGTGATAAGCGGGAATGACATCGACAATGCCAGGCAGGTCAGTATCAGGCCGCAGCAAATATCTCGCGATGTGCTGAATCAATTGATTCTTTTTCACATCGATCAAATTGGGAAAAATTAAATTAAGCGATTGTTCACCAACCGGTACAAAAAAATAATCCGCCATTTGTACGCTCCGCTTATAAAATGTTAGTGGATATTGTACAACATTTTTTTCACAATTCTCAAAAATATGTCGGCTTTGTTATCAAAATTTCGTTTGATCGGTTATTGGTATTTACCAATTATGCATAAGCACTGTCACAGTCAGGATTCCGTTTTATCATGAGCTTGTAAGTTAAAAATGACTAGATCTAAATCTGAGGAGTTAGTGATGAGCAAAAATATTAAATCAGCCTCAGCCGCTATTCTTGAGAAAGTTCAAGACAGAATAGCCGCTCAAAAAACAAATCAAACAATTAAGGTTAAAAGAGTTTGACAAAAAAACGTTAATTTCCTTCTGTTGCAAGGAAATTAACGTTTTAGTTCTCTTTTTTTTCCGTAGCTCAGAAGATCTCCTGGCTGGCAATCCAACACGCGGCAAATGGCCACAAGTGTCTCAAAACGGATCGCCTTGGCCTTGCCATTTTTTAAAATCGAAATGTTAGACATCGTGATGCCGACTTTTTCCGATAATTCTGTGACGGACATTTTCCGTTTGGCCAGCATAATATCTAAATTAACAATAATTGATGGCTCTTCTCCTCTAGTCATATAGTCAAATCGTGCTCAGCCTTTAAACTGATCGCGCTCCTAAAAAGATCTTCAACAATTTGTGAAAAGACAAAAACCGCATAAGGCAAAGAAATCAGTGAAAATCCCATAATCATGAGGCCCGGTGCATCAGCCATCTGTGTGACTTGATAGACAAAAGGCATGATCCCCGAAAAGACAATCGCGATAGCTAAAATAGTGTGCTTAATCTTTGTGACCAGCGGCAGTGTTGCTGATGAGAAAGCCTGATTTTTGCCAATGAGACTGACAACTCGAAACAACAGATAAAGAACTCTGAAAGCAAAAATCACGGCTAAATAAATGGCAGCCAGCAGCGTGACGATGGCAAAATTCCAATGCAAACCTTCAGCTGTAAAAACCTGAATTGAGACTAACGTTCCAGCCATGACAACAATCGCCGCAATCCCCAATAAGGCTAACTTAAGAATCAAACTTTTAATTTTCATATATTCGAGTTCCTTTTTTTAAATCATCATAGGAGTCATTTTATCCTAAAATTTATCGTTTTTCAATATGTATTTGTTGTTTTGCAATATGTAATAGGGTGAAATGTCCTCATCGGCTGATGACTAGCACCCAGCAAATATCACAGGATCTTCTCCAATTAAGCAAATTCCTGCCCTTTTTCTTGCACGGCTTTTTTCCCTGTGATAGGATACACGTAACAAATTCAGAATGTTGAAAAAGCTTATATATGGTCGTAATAGGGACGACCGTTTCTACCCGGAGCCGCAAACTCAGGACTATAAGCAATCATGTACTTATGCTGATTTCCGTGATCTCCGAGGAGCTTTTTCTACTATCTCAATTGGATGGGAGATTAGTCATCAAAATTTTAGAAGAAAAAATCAAATCCGAAGGTGTTGTCCTCGGATCGGACATTTTAAAGGTCGATAGTTTTTTGAACCACCAAGTCGACCCTTTTTTGATGTCTCAAATCGGACAGGCCTTCGCTGACAAATTCAGTCAGGCAGGTATCACAAAAGTGCTGACAATCGAAGCGTCCGGTATTGCACCAGCACTCATGACCAGCCTTCAGCTGCAAGTACCGATGGTATTCGCCCGCAAGCACAAAAGCCGCACCTTAAGCGGCAATTTTTACACTGCTAGTGTTTATTCATTTACAAAGCAGACGGAAAACAAGATTGCCATTTCCAAAAAGTTCATCAATGCGGACGATCGTGTGTTAATCATTGATGATTTTCTGGCAAACGGCCAAGCTGTACAAGGATTGCTTGATATCACCAGCCAAGCCGGCGCGACCGCAGTCGGCGTCGGGATTGTGATCGAAAAACGTTTTCAAGCCGGTCATGATTTGATCCTGTCGAAAAATATTCCGCTTGTTTCACTAGCAAGTATTGATCATTTCCAAGATGGTCAAGTCGTTTTTAACAATGAAGGAGCAGCTTCTCATGTCGATTAATCAGGAAACACAAAATAATCTCGTCAGCAATTCTCATTCAGCCCTTTTGGGCATCCAGCATTTGCTGGCTATGTATTCCGGAGCCGTGCTGGTTCCCCTGCTGATCGGCGGCGCGCTAAAATTCAGTCCTGCGCAGATGACTTATTTGATATCAATTGATATTTTCATGTGCGGATTAGCCACTTTTCTACAATTATTTACGAACCCCGTCTTCGGCATTGGACTACCGGTTGTTCTAGGCTGTGCCATCCAAGCAGTTGCGCCTTTGCAGATGATTGGCCAAAACTTTACGATCGGCACCATGTATGGCGCCATCATCGCTTCAGCTATTTTTGTCTTTTTGATCGCTGGTGTCTTTGCTAAAATCCGCAGGTTTTTCCCGCCTTTGGTCACTGGTACTGTCATTACCGTGATCGGCCTCACTTTGATCCCGATCGGTTTCGTCAATCTTGGCGGCGGCAGTGCAGCAGCAAAATCTTTTGGTGCTAGCAATAATCTGATCGTTGGTCTCTTCACGATTGTAGTTGTCTTGGTTTGCAGTGTCTACGCCAAGGGTTTCATCAGCCGTATCGCCGTTTTGATTGGCCTACTTCTAGGTACTATCCTGGCTTCCTTTATGGGCATGGTTTCTTTTCAAACTGTCGCCGACGCCAGCTGGTTCCACTTCCCGCAGCCATTTTATTTTGGTACACCGCGTTTTGAACTTTCTTCTATTCTCACGATGATCGCGATTTCTCTCGTCTCACTCGTAGAATCGACAGGTGTCTTTTTCGCCCTCGGAGATATCACGAAAAGATCAATTGGTGAAACAGATCTTAAAAAAGGCTATCGTGCTGAAGCCTTGGCCGGTATTCTTGGTGGTATTTTCAACACCTTCCCCTATACGACTTTTTCGCAAAACGTCAGTCTCGTCCAGCTATCCGGGATCAAAAGCCGGCAGCCCATTTATTATGCATCCGGTTTCCTGATGCTGTTGGGTCTGTTGCCTAAAATTGGTGCTTTGGCAACAATCATCCCCACGCCTGTCATTGGCGGTGCAACCGTGATTATGTTCGGTATGATCGCCATTCAAGGTATCCGGATGCTGGAAAAAGTTGATTTTTCCAACAACAAAAACATCCTCGTGGCGGCCATTTCTATTGGTGCCGGCCTCGGTGTCAGCGTTGAGCCGAATATTTTCCAGGGCCTGCCACAGACAATCCGTTTGATCTTCAGCAACGGCGTTGTCGTTGCCAGCCTCTGTGCTGTACTTTTGAACCTGATCATTCAGCCCGATAAAATAAAAAATCCTGCTGAAAGTGTTAAACAGCAGGAAAGTTAAAAATTATTTAGTAATCGCCGTTCATGATCGTGTTCTGCACAATCACATAATTGACGGTTCTCAAAGCCTGCAGATCACTTCCGCCGGCATAAGAGATTGATGATTGAAGATCTTGTTTCATTTCATTTAAGGTGTTTGCGATGTCGCCACGGTAAGGAACCAATAAGTCCTTGCCTTCAACGTTCTTGTAAACGCCTTTTTGTTTAGCTGAAGCCGACCCGTAATACTGCTTGTAACGGCGATGGTCAATCACAAGATCGCTGCCAGGAGATTGTTTATGCCCAGCAAACAATGAACCGATCATCACCATGCTGGCACCGAAACGGACGGATTTAGCGATGTCGCCGTTGTGACGAATCCCGCCGTCAGCAATAATCGGTTTTCTGGCTGCCTTTGCACACAAACGGACAGCTGCTAACTGCCAGCCAGCTGTACCAAAACCAGTCTTCAGCTTCGTGATGCAGGCTCGTCCAGGGCCAATGCCGACTTTTGTCGCGTCAGCACCCGCGTCTTCAAGCTCACGGACAGCATCAGGAGTCGCGATGTTACCAGCAATCACAAAGGCCTTGGGCAAATGCCGTTTAATATAATGAATCATGTCAATGACCGTATTGGCGTAGCCGTGGGCAATATCGATCGTGATATAGTCCGGCGTCAGTCCGGCGTCAGCTAGTTCATCAATGAAACGGTATTCTTCCTCTTTCACGCCAACACTGACAGAACTAATCAAACCCTTTTCCTTCATCTCAGACACAAAATGAAATCTTTTTTCCGGTTCAAAACGGTGCATGATGTAAAAATAGCCGTTTTCCGCCAACCAAATCGCCAGGTCATCATCAATCACCGAGGCCATATTAGCCGGTACAACAGGTAATTTAAAGCGATGTCCGCCGAATTCAACGCTCGTGTCAGCTTCTGAACGCGAGTTGATCAAACATTTATTCGGAATCAGCTGCACGTTCTCGTAATCAAATACTTCCATGAAGTTTTATGCCTCTTTCAATCTGCCGCACTGGCAAATTTTCCACCAACGATATTACGATATCGGTCTTTTTCACGAAAGTCAAACAACTATGCTAAGCCTGTTTTAAGGAAGCCTTTTCCCAATTTTGTGCAGCAATTTGAATGGCGTCCCAAGGTGATCCGACTGGCGGTGAATAAGATAAATCCAAATCGCTAATCTGAGAAACGGTCAGCTTGTTTGCGATGGCTGTTGCAAAAACATCGTTGCGTTTAGCCACTTCGCTACCGAAATGACCAATTAATTGTGCGCCTAAAAGCTGCCCCGTCTGATGGTCGCCCGTGATGCGGATCTTGATTTTGTGTGCACCTGGGAAATAAGCTTTATGATCATCGACATTACTCGTGACACTTAGCGGCGAAAAACCGGCTTCAACCGCTTCCCTATCCAATAAGCCTGTTCGTGCAACGATTAAATCAAAAGCTTTTAAGACTTGCGTTCCGACGATGCCCTTGAATGATCTCGGATAACCCGCAATCACGCTGCCGGCCACGCGCCCTTGCTTGTGGGCAGTGGTCCCTAGCGGCAGATACGTCATGCCAAGCAGCTGGTGGTAAGTCTGGACTAGATCACCCGCGGCCCAGATATCCGGCAAGGTCGTGTGCATAAATTCGTCTACGGCAACGGCATGATTGTTGGGATTGAGTTGTGCGCCTGCATCCGCCAACAGCTGCGAATTAGGCTGGACACCAGTCACAATCAGGACCAGATCAAAATCATCGTAATGCGTTATTTCAGTAGCTTTTTGTCCTGTCAGGGAAACACCAGCGGCTGTTGACTGGATCTTTTTGATCGCCGTATTCGTGATGACACGAACTTGATTTTCCGTGAGCTTCTCTTGGACGATATGCCCTAAATTGGCATTGACCGTAGCTAAAATTTCTGAAGAACGCTGAAAAAGCGTTACTTCCAGCTGTCGTTTGCGCAGGGCTTCAGCCATTTCGATGCCAATATAACCTGCGCCAATAATAGCGGCTTTGTGTTGATCAGGTGAAGATAAGGATTTTTCAATCGCAAAATAATCAGCCATCGTGTGCATGACGTGAACGCGGCTATCGGCCTGGTTAATCCCAGCCATACCGGATAAACGAGGTTTTGCGCCAGTTGCAACCAGCAGAAAGTCATAATGACAGGTTTGTGTTTCGCCCTTGCGAGCATGCAGCAGAATTTCATGCTGGCGGGGATTGATTTTATCGACGGTCGTGTTCATAAAAAAATGAATGCCAGTCGCAGTTAGCTCTGCTAGTTTGCGATGCGCTAAGTCGTGCCAATCAGCGACATCACCACTGATTGCATAAGGCAGCCCGCAGATAGACAAGTTCGGAAATTCATCTTCCAGAAAAACATTGACCTCAATTTCCGGATTAAGCTCTTTGACGCGCAGCGCGGCTGAAATACCGGCATCACTGCCGCCAATCACAAGCAATACTTTTGTTTCAGTTGCCATAAAATGAATTCTCCTGATGTAGACTCAGTCACTATTTTACATGTGTTGTAGAGGTGGAGACGTTCTTAGAAAAAATTTGCCAAAACCATGAAAGCTTTGAATACACCATCCCACTCGTTTTTAAATATTTCGAATTCTGCATTAACTAATCACACAGAAATTATGAACAATAAAACTTTGCTGTCAGTGCCATTAAGGAAAAATGTATTTCCCTCCCGGCAGCTTCTTAACGATCAAAACAACTAACACACAAGCTAGATAGACCATAAAAGGAAAAAGATAGACGTGAATTAGGCTGAGATCTGTAATTGACAAAAGTTTATCAAACAATTTAATGAAAAAAGGATGAATAATATAAATACCCAAGCTAGTACTAGCAAGAGTCTTTAATATCTTGGCGGCACTAGCTGTTGCTTTAACAGATATCATAAGCCGTTTAACCAGAGTAAACAGACCGGCTGAGTAAAAGAACACGATCGGGCCAGTGGAATTGTTCATGTCTAGATTGGTCCCGATTCCCAAACTAACAAAAGAGACTTGAATGACAAACATAATAACACCGATACCAATAATTAAATTTTCTTGTTTTCGAGAAAAATAATCTGTATGGATCAAATAGCCAGCAATAAAATACCCTAAATAGGAAAAAGTGACCAATGGAAAATTAACCATATTATTGTTAATTGAGATTTTTAAAATTTCTAATGGGTAGAAGATAAAACAATTAGTTACGACATAGATGCACACTAGCACGAACAGATAGCCTCTTTCCTTCAGACTCACTAGTGCAGATAACAAAGGTGTCACTAAATAAAGAGTCAAAATAACATAGAAAAACCAGAATAAGGTATTAATATTCGTGCTAGCGAAGCTCAACAAAAAATCCGAAACACTTGGATCAGGATGAGGAATAGGACCTGGGTAGGCAGTAAAACGGATATCATATCCATACCAGAGAACACTCCATAAAATTAACGGAACAACCACTCTGAGCGCACGTTTTGTGAAAAATTCCCTTGTCGTCATGCGTGATCGATAATCAATCAGCATGGCACCAGAAATCATGAAGAAAATAAAGACAGCCGGGATAGCGAGAGCTTGGAACATTCTAACTTGTTTGAACAAAGGATCAGCAGCGTTCGTATGGAAGATGGCTTAGGAAGTGTGCAACATTAAAACCATAAATATGGCTAATATATTCAAAACGTCTATAAACGAATATCTTTTATTTTTGACCATAATAATAGTTCTATCACAATGTCTTGAATATCAACATCGGTTCTAGGGATACTTCTTTGATTTGGAATCTCACATATTCAAAACTTTTTTAGCGGAAAGAACAGAGTTTCTTTTCAACGATAAATAATTAACTCAAAGACGTTAGATTAGTTAGTAAGAAACCAGCATTAAAAGGTGAATAAAAGTATTTGGTTAATCATTGCAACAGGCCAAGGATTTCCAGATGTTTTTTAACTTGCGTTTCGTATGTTAAATACCCTTTTTAGTATAATGAGTCACGTGATGCAAAGTCGAACTTAGTTTGTGGGATAACGTGCCGGCTTCAGCTTTGGAACTATTAACCAGTTTATGAGTGAGTTCTTTGCGAGCCTCTTTTTTCTTAGATTTCTGCTCATCAGCCAGTTTGAGTAATTCTTTGCTTTCTAAAATAGTAGCCTCATCGACATAGAAGAGCTTAAAAAAAGTGTCCGGCGATACTACAGAACCTGTTCTCGGTTCAGTCCTCAAAACCGTATTTGGTCTTTTATGAGCAAAACGTTTATTTGGGGCAACTAAAATATTGATTGATTTAACAGGATAATTAGTGAGAATTTCGTGAGCATCATCTAATGACAATTCTGTAAGTTTAGGTATCTTGGCATCATTCGCATGCTTTGCATGATGGTCATCAATAGCTCCCTTAACAGCTTGTGCTGCTGGAGCAAGTGCATCACTTACCCCGGCCATCGCATCAATTGCCTTACCCGCTCTTTTTGCTGTGTTAATCATAGATGACAGTCTCATCTTCTAAATCTCCCTCAATTAATCCAAGACAAGTATTTTATTAAACAAATATATTTTATCTTTTTTGAATATGACTAGAGAAAAATATTTGTCTCGTTAAAAAAATTATGCCTAGTCATTGTTTTTAAAAATTATCGTAATCACTAAGTGGACCAAGGCAGCACCCAAGCAAACAAAAAACGCCTCACCTCATGGCAAAGCGCTTTTAGACTCTATGGAGATTGAGGGATTCGAACTCTAAACGCTCTATCCCGTGTCCTGCAAGGCTTTATAAAATTAATTATTTTCTTGGGTACTTATTTGGGTACTTTGATTAACGAAATTAGCAAAAATACTAGCTGTTTCTGTTTTCTGTTTCTTGGTTACTTCAGCGTATATCTGTAAAGTGGTATGCACATCATTATGGCCTAGCTGGTATTGAAGCTGTTTAATATCCATGCCTGACTGGACAGCCAGCGTTGCATAAGTATGCCGAAAACCATGAATGATAATCGCAGGCAGGTCAGCAGCCTTTGCTATTTCTCTGCACCATTGACGTGGTTTGCCTAAGGTCACAAAGGAATTAACCGAGCTGTTAAAAACGTAGTTGCATGGGGATGCCGAGTAGCCGAGAGCTTGATATAGCTCATGCTGCCTGAGCTTCCATTCGGCTAAAGCTGAAATAGTTTCATCATCAAGCGTCATTAAGCGGTTGCTGGCTTTGGTTTTAGGCTCTTCAGAAATAACTTCGCCACTCTCAACCGTGACCACGGTCTTAGAGATCGACAGAGTTTTATTGCTGAAATCAACATCAGACCAATTCAGGGCCAACGCTTCGCCTTTTCGCATCCCCGTAAAGGCTAATAACCTGAAAAACAAGTATCGGCTATAATGGTCTTTGTTATAGAGCTGATAAGCACTGTTTAGAAATCGTTTCAATTCTTCGACATCGTAGAATTGCACGGTATCTCTGGACGGTGCTTTTTTAGCTCTCGGTTTATCGATATTGGCAAAAGGATTGTTTTTGACGTAGGCATACTGCACAGCCTTTTTAAATATCTGGGCAACAATCCCAACCGTCCAATCGTAGCGAACAAAGGCCGCCGCTTGCTGATTAACAAACTTTTGAGCTTTGATCGGCGTGAGTTCGTCCAAGTATACCCCCTTAAAATACGGTTGAATATGCAGCTTATAGCGCTCTTCAATCTTTTTGTAAGTCGATGGCTTGACGTCTTTTGCTTTCATAGCCAACCACTCTGCAGCAAGCTCATTGAACTTGATTCGCTTAACTTGCTGGCTTTCTAGCTGACCGTTAGCTTCAGCGACTTTGTAAGCCCGATAGGCGTTTACTGCTTCTTTTCGGCTACTAAAACCTCGCTTATGCGTAGCCTTACCGTTTAACACGATTCTAAAATAATACGATTTAACGCCATTTTTAAGCGTTCTAACTTCAATTTTCATTGTCATTTTTCAATGACAGCACAATACAATCAATCATCAGTCAAACGAGAGTTTTTGAGAGTTGTCTTTCTCTGAAATTGCTTCATTTTATGAATGATATGACCAGTGACCACTTTCTTCTGAACCTTCGATATAAGAGGCACCCGTATCTTTATAAAAACGTTCTAGTAAGTTATTTAGTTCATTACTAATTCTTTCTTTTTCAAATTGATTCATATTTGATTTTTCAACTTTATTTTTCAGAAATAATTTGATTGTTTTCTCAAAATCGTTAGAAAAACTCTGCTGTGTTTTTAAAGCCTCACTAGAAAAATTAGAATAATTAGTTTTAAAGTTTAGTAGGTTACGTATATCCTCAAGAATTAATTCTTGAGCTGCGGTAGTTAAAAAAAAGTTTTCGCTGTATAAATGAACAAGAATTTGTTCGTCAATATCTATTCCTCTTTCTAAAAACTCATTTTTAGTTAAGTCAAAATAGTATTCCATCTCTGCAATTTCTAGATCAATACCATTAGAAAATTTTTCCTTTAACGGTTGTAATTCCTTTGGATGATGAGAAAAGTAATCACCAGATAGAACCAACATCCTTATAAAAATATTGTTTTTAAACAATCCTGATTCAGCGGTCATCATCGGTAGTAAAAATTCTTGGTTGCTTATCTTTGGGTAATTAGTCTTTTCTTTTCTCAAAGATGACAATTCCCCATCAAATATTAAGACATAGAGAATTTCTTCTAGATTGTGCTTTGATAATTTAGGGAATATTTTGTGTGATAATTCCACATCATCAACCTTGTGTAATGCGTCATAAAATCCAAACTTTTCAAAAAATTTGTTTACAGTTTCTGACAATTTTTTGATACTTAAATTGCGATTAGATAAAACTAGTTCCCACATATCGGAGTCTTTTTCAAATAGCAATTGGGTCGGAGTTATCTGAAAAAAAGCACAAATACGAGCAATTTTATCAGCGCTAGGAAAACCCTTATCTGGATTTTCCCAATCACTAACAGTCCTTCTGACATTAGGGACATTAAAACCCTCATTATCGGTAGCGATTTTTCCGAGTGCTTCTTGAGATAGATGCTTATTTTCTCTAAGTTGTTTCAGATGAGCAGCTAAAATTTTTTTGTCTGGTTTAATCATTTTGTGCGTATTTTTATTGTGTGCTTTTCCTATTGCACACAATAATTAACCTCACATATAATAATAATCGTGGGAACAAGATAAAGCAATTAGTTCTTACAAGAAATGAGGAAATGATGGCAAAGAATTACCGCAAGATGATTAAAGATTCAGGGATCAAAATGTACGAGGTAGCCCACGAAGCACACACCAACGCTTCAAACTTATCTGTATGGCTAAGATATCCTGAAGATTTAAATGAGAGTCAAAAAGAGCGCCTTGAGAACGCTCTGCAAAAATTAAACATTGGATCAAGTAATTAATTAGAAAGGAAACAATGGCGGCCACTATGAAAAACATCATCAGTCATTTTGTTTCAAACACGGAGGCTTATTTATGAATGTGGAAAATGATAACAAATTCTGGCCTGTGACATTCAGGCGCAAGGATATACCGAAATTATTCGGTTTTAACGTTCGAGCGTTCGACACGTTGGTTAATCAAGGCAAACTGCACCCGATTGTCTTCGGCAGCTTAAAGCTCTATAAGACTAGCGATATGCTGGCGTATCTCGAAAGAAAGCAGGTTAAATAATGATGCAAGAGACAAAAAAATCCATTAGCTACAAAACTTTGGGCAGCAGAGCAGTTAACGGATGGAACAAATTAATTATCACTATTACTGGCATTCAAATAAATGCCTATCTGTATTTTAGCAGGTTAACTCTGTTTAGGAAGGCCATCCTATGATCTATCTGGGAAAAGGCCTCAGGCACAGCCAACTAAAACCAATCAAGCCAGTCTCGTCTGACTGGTCATGGCTAGTCAAACAAAAAGCTATAAAAGCAGCTGATGTAGACTCAAGCCGAGAAGCTGACCAATACAAACACAATCAAGGTCAATTTGTGATCGCTGGGACAATGACAAAAGCCATTCGGCAAAATACCAACTTAGTCAGCCGGTCGATTCTCTTCTTTGATCTTGATAACACCAACGGGGACGACTACCCGACTGCTGTAGTCAAGATTCAAACTGCTTTTAAGATAATGGCTTATCTGATCTACCCGACTATTTCAAACGGCTATAAAGGCACACGGCTCAGAGTTGCCATTCCAACAGATCAACCCTTTAATTCAACACAACGGGCACAGCTTGGCACATATCTGGCTGGCTTATTGCCGACAGACTGGCAGACAGACTTGACCAGTTATCGCTCTAATTGGTCACAACTTGCTGGCTTGCCTATCTTAAACGCCTATTCATTGGCGCATGATGAGCAACCAATTAGCCATACAGCACCCTTTTTAAACCTTCATCGGGCACTATCCCAGACAAAGATTCTTTCAATCAAGCCACAGAGACCATCCCCGTATCGGCAGACCGTTCGGCTTGGTCGTCAGCCTTGGCAGGAAATGGCTAACCGAACTCTGACCAGTCTCATCCACCCGCCCAGTATCAACCGCCATCTTTATTTCAGTTCCCTAGTCGGCTCACTCTTGTTTATGAAAGTAGATCAGCCCGTGATTAACACACTGCTAGGCTGGTCAAACGCCCACTCGGATAACCCGCTGGCTGATGATGAATTACAAAGAGTGATTCGCTCTGTGAGTAAAAGCGCCGACAGAAAGCAGCGGGCTCATGGCTAATAGTCGGAATTATAAAAAGGGCTGGCTAGTCGATGATCGTTATACCGACCTCAGCCTAGACGGCAAAAGTGCTTTATTGCCACTGTTTGATAAGACAGACGACTTAGGGCTGATCGTCAACCCGAAAAGTGCTTTGAGAGGTCAAGGCATAGATACCAATGCTTTACAAGAATTAACCAATGCTGGCTACTTGCTGAGAATTGATAACGGCCACGCACCCGCTTATTTATTCAAAGAGTGGTCAGGCATACAGCACCTTAGGCATTTTCAGATCAGTGGTATCTTCAATCAGCTGCTGATTCCTGACTTGTTCGTGGATGATAATGGCTTCACGGTCTACAAGAATAATCAGCAGACAGAGAACGAGGCTTTTATTGCTGGCCACCAGTTACTGATCGAAAATATCTATCAAACTTCCGCCAACTTTAGCCCACTCAAAAAATGGCTCACTGAAAACAGCCACATCTTGAGTGACTCAATGGTTCAAAGAATGCAGATTCTGCTCAACCACAACCCGCAAGAAACAGCTCAACTCTGATGAGGGTATCAAGATACCTGATTCACTAGTCAGGTTTAAAAACATGAGCTGGGCTTGGATAAAACAGACAAATATCGCAGATTAGAGGTAGGAAGATGAAAGTATTAAAAGAAGAAAGAGAAACGGTCATTATTTATGACTATCAAGAGAAATCTTGGCACATTGACACCACAGTACAGAAACACATCAAAAAATACCGCCCTTTTCTCAAAGCGATTGAACAAGAGGAAGACAATTATTTACGGGGCTACTTTGATACAGATCAGTTCAATATGAGCTTTTCAGCTAGGAAGAAACAGATTCTCAACAGCGAGCAGCGCTTCGCTTTACATGCAAGAATGAAACAGTTACATGTATAACCTAAAAGCCTGTTAAATCGGGCTTTTTTTATTTATCTTAATTCGTGTATATATAAATGCGCCGACAAACCGCCGGCAGGTTGCCGGTAAAAAGGGACGTTAAGTTAAGTTAAGTTAAGTTAGTTATTAACTCATAGTAAAGGAGCATAGAGAATTGCCTTAAATGTTTCAGTGAGATCAAAAGTATTCAAAGAACTCAATCGGGATGGCAATTAAATATGCAGCACAATGCCCTTATAGTTCCTATCTTGTATCTGTTTGCCTAACTGATTCAGATCAAACAGATCAAAATGGGCAGCAAAATAAGCCCGTTCCTTTCTGAGTTCTCTGCTGACCGTAGCCACTAAATAGCACACTGAATATGATGATAGTGCGCTAACGTATTGTATTTAAGCCAAAAATACGGCATAGAAACCAATAACGGGGATGCTCTAGAAGTTTAACAGCAATCAGAGCAAACAAGCTAATAGCACACCAAAAAGCGAAAACCAGCACACTATTAGCGCACTAATAGATCAGTTAGACGTGATGCACGAACAGCTAAAAGTTGAGGATAGCCAACTATCAAGCAAAGATAAACAAATAGAAGAGCTGCACACTTTGCTAGATCAAGCCCAGAAACTACAGTTAAGCGATAAGAAGCCAGCACTCATAGAAGAAGAAGATAAGCAGGCAAAGAAAAAAAGGCTTATTCAGCCGATTATTCAAACGATAAGAGCATGTAAACAATGCTCTTTTTTCATGAAAAGAATCGTTAGAAAATTCCTGATGACCTCATGTACTTCACTAATCCATCGCGCAACACAAACGCAACAAATTGTTGCGCTTTTTATGTGCCACATCAGGATTTAGGAACTAGAATAAGGGCAATTCTAAGAAAGGAAGAAAAGAAAAATGAAAATGAAGAAGCATTCATTGTTAGCTTCAGCCTTGGTCGCAGTCACGCTGTCAACAAGTATCACACCACTGGCAGCCTTTGCGGATACTAGTAGTGAGGTCATAGGATCAACATCATCGCAACCAAGCGACAACGCTGTCATTATGCCATCTGTCGTTAAAAGTGGTTTTTATACTGAAGGGACTCATTTATTCGTGGATGGGGTTTATATTGGTGAGGTGCCAGCGACTAGCGTCATCACTGGCAGTGCCTCAGCTTTATCTGTGACTGCCAAAGCTGCCAGTACTTGGACGAAAGGAAAGACTTTTCATACTACACTCAAGACTTACACTAAACAGCAAGCTGCCAAAACATTAGGGAATGGCATAGCTACAACTATCACTGCTGCTTTAACGGGTCCTATCGGCGCTGGCGGCGGCATAGCACTCGATATTTATGGTTACTTTAGAACCTATTATGCAACGGTCTATCCTAACCACAAAACACCCAAGGGCAAGTATGTATCTTATTATTACAGCTATAAGATAATCGGCAGTGGCGAAGTTGAATACGAAATCCACTATAATTTTTACAGGAACTCAAATTATACCAACCTGCAACTGAGTCTCGTTGAGGGTCCAGTTTATGCAGATTTGAATTGAGGTGATGAAGATGAAAAATACGAGTAAAAGAACTTGGCGTTTTTTATATGATGCTCTTTTATATCCACTATTGATTATCGTGGCGGCTGTCTTCTTAATTATGACTGCTCAGCTCTTACCCTTTACGGCTTCAGAAAAACTGACTATTTCTGTTACGATTATCCTTATTTTGTTAGTTGAAACAATTATCGTCACTTATCATCTTCTCAAAAAGGATGGTTTTGTTGGTCGAAAGAAATCCAAAATAAAGAACTAAGGAACAGCAACGATGCAACACTGTAAAAGAACTTGGCATTTTATCTTTCTAGCCATTGTGCTGCCAATCATGGATATGACTTTTACGACACTCATTGTGCTTTATGCCTTGCAAAGCCCATTTTCAAATCTAGCGAAAACTCAGCTAATCATTATTATCTTGATTATTTTAATCACGTCACTTGTTTGGGGGATCTATCACGATCTAAAAAAAGCAGGCTTTATTAAAAAGAATAAAATAAAAACTTGGTTTTGATAACTGGCTAATGGGGGCTATTATGCTGCTGAAAAGAGAACGGCGTATAGATGGCGTTTTGTAAAAAATTGCCAAAAAATGAAATTCAGGGGGTCAATCTGCTGCAACGTAACGCAACGCCGTTGCACACAAACGTTGCACCCTAAAAACAAAAGGTTGCACAGGTTGCAAGTCCTTATATCAGTACTCTAAAGCCCTTAGATCAGGCTTACATGCTCAGAATTGCTAAGGTTACATGTTAGGAATTCATAAGGTTAAATGATGGTAAATGATGGTCTAGCACCCTGGTAAACCCTAAGGTTAATGACTGCAAAAGATGGCCTCAAGGTTAGATATCGTTATTAAGCAGCCTAACAAAACACAACATGAAATCATGGCATTTCAGGACATCAATGCTAGTAAATGCTAGTCTAAATGCTTGCTTTTGCTAGCCTAAAACTTGTCAAAAGTTGACATAAAAAATGCATTTAGTCCACTATCTTCCGCTAGAGTTATAGCCTAGAAATATCAAGCCCCGCCCATGCTTATCCACGAGAGAACCGTACACAGCATGCCTGACTTGCAAAAAAGATTGATTTTGCAAAATTTTTTAGGTAGGGGGCATCAGGCCTACAAACGCCTAGCTAACGGCATTCTTGTTTCAAACATGCCGTAATATTCTACCCGTTTTAGAGCATAAAACCTGCATAAACCTGCACTTAAAATAACAGAACCGAAAATAAAATAATTGGGCAAAATTGCGCAAAACGGTGCCTTTTATCAATGCCAAAAGTGCGCCAAAACCTTGTCCTACGAGTGTTTAAACGGCTTTCTCTATAATTACAAAGTGCAATCCGCCACAAGTGGCAGAACAGCAGATATCGAGGTCATCAGTGCGACTATGAACACTCCCTCTAAGGGCATAACGAAACGGGATAGCCCTTTTGGATGGTTGAAGTACCAAAGCAGTACCATAGATAAATAATAACTACTATTTAAACCACTACCCGCTGACAAGGTGCTGGTTCTCTGAGTCGGTAAATGACCGAGTCAGCTTATCTATATGAGCAAGTCTTAGCCCTGATTTGATGACAGGCTTTAACAAGTTGCTATGCAGTATTTTGCAGTATGACCAGTCGCCTATCGTAAGGCTTGTGAACATATCACAAAATTCGCAAAACGCTAAGATTGTGAACAATGAACAATCGTCCTACAACAGGACAGCCCAAGAATTCGGCGCTTTGCCTTGTTCTAGTTCTAACCCGTTGTTTTAACTGATTACGTCTAAGGTTCTCTGACAGCACTTTGAACAGGTGTACTTTGATCACACCTGATAAACACTTAATCAACCAACGTCTTATCAGAGGACACAGGTTGCTCTGATAAAATCTGTTTTTTTGGGAATTTTTAACGCTTGTCCACCTAGACGCCGTTACCCTTTGCAAGGATAGGCCATGGGGGTATAGCAGAAATCAGGGTTAAAAACGCTAAAAAACAGGAAATAATGGCAAATAATCGCTTATTTTTGGCTGTTTTTGTGTGTTTAATGGCTACTAAGGCTGCTGTTAAGGCATTCGTTTCCCTTTTATTTATTTTTTTCTCTGATTGATCTGATAGCGTCTCTAGTGAGACCAGATAGACCAGCAACGGCTAACGGCTGGTGCGTTTCAGTGTATAACCCCTAGAGACAATCAAACGCTGTTATATGGGTATTTATAGGGCTAAATCAGTCTATAAAAAAGTTTTAATTTTGGCATCTTTGACACAGGCAAACGGTTATGCGAACGCTCTATCAGACACCAATACGCCCCCTATCGTTTTTCTGCTGAGTACTGCTTAGGTGCTGAACGGGTTGTTGCATCCCACGTAATAAATTCGTTTTTCAGAGAAATTGAATGGCAGACTACGAGTATAATGTGGAGAGACATTAGTGCCTATCCGACTCTTTCTTATTCAACACATTTAAAACTTGTAGCATCCCCAAAAATGTTTTTTATGTTATCATGTACTTAACAGTGGTCATCCAAGGCTATGAATCATTTCGATGATTTATCCTAAAAGGGGTGATCCTTTTATTTTGTGCATTTTTAAAGTGGGAAGTTGCATAATTTGGTATATGGATAAAGATAGTTCTGATATGAGATACCACATAGACTTGGATCTAACGAAAAATACGGTTAGAGCGAGTAAAAAAATTAGCATTATCGTTAATGATCTGATTGAGACAAAAGAGTCTGATAAGGGAGTTTTGGAAATTCAGGGTTATAGTTTCCCTATTGGCCATGACAAAAAAGATACTAAAGACAAGATATTCTTTGATAAATTTTTATTAGATGATGAGGGAAAATATAACTATCTGAAAAGCAATTACCAAATAATTTTTTCAGGTAATGCAACTATTTTAAAAAAAGAAAAAGACGATCTTTCTCGTTTGCTAAAAATTAATTCTTTTAGTCGTATTTGTAGATTAGCAGGTATCCTTAAGGCGTATAAAACTGAATCTCATATCCAAGATCTGCTGAGTTTGTGTGATTTTGATATCTTCCTCAGGTCTTCAATAATTAGACTTTTCCCATCGATAGAGATATTTGTTAAGAATAATTTTTCTAATTACATGTTAAATACTTACAAATCCTTATCAGAAAATCCAATACCGGAAATAGCAACTTTTTATTTGGATCCAAATATCTATACACCAAAATTCGTCAACAATGGCGGCCTAGAGCGAATGTTATCTCAATTCGCTGAAGAGATCATTAGACAGAAAAAATCTGAAAAAATTGTACAAACATTAATTTGCGAAAGTGGTGGATCAATACCGTCTTGGATTCTCTTCGAAGAGATTACATTCGGCGAATTTAACACTTTAATTACTCAATTAAAGGTTGGTATTCAAAAACAGTATGAAGAATATCTATTAGGGGGTTTGCTTTCACAACATGGGCATAGAATAGTTAGCAATTTAAATACTGTTCAAATATTGAGAAATAGTGCCTCTCATTTATCTCTAATTTATGGCAAAAAATTTGCTTATAGTCCCAAGATGACCGAAAAATTTTGGCAAGATTTTAATTATTGGGGTAGTAATATAGACGAGTCTAAGATAGATACACTAACACACTCACTTTTTTCAGGTCTTTATACGATGAAAATTTTTTACTCACTTATGCCACATAACGAGGTAAAGCATTGGGATACTTTCGTCAAAAAACTAAATCAACGGATTCAAGACGGTAATTATTCTTCGATTAACAATAGAGAAGAAGGCTTTATTTTGATTAAGGGAGAAATGGGTTTCCCAAAAAATTGGTATGATTTGCTTTATATTCCAAATAATTAGCAAACAAAAACGCCCATCACGGACGCTTTTTTAGTGTGCTATTAATTCTTTGGTTGTCTGGCTATGGCAGTCACATCTTTGAAGGTCAATATCATCTCTAACGGCTTGCGAGAGGGATAAGATCAGGCTTAATCTGATAATGGCTTGCTTTCTGCTTAACTCATCTAGTTTTAAGCTGCCTATCATTTTCTCTAGTCGAGTGCTGTACTGGCTGACTCTATTGAGTAAGTCCCACGCTTCAGGTTCAATCATGACTAATCACCAACCCTTGCATTCGCAAGCTCTTCTACGAGATTATCAGCGAAATTATTAACTTCATCTAAATTTGAAAAGATTTGTAAATCATTTAAAAGCATCATTCTGGCTTTGTTAATAAGTGTCCGATGATCACATGCAACTTGAATAGTAGCTTACCCGTTGGCCACGAAAATTGTATAGGGAACGTGCCTTCAGTCAAAACAACGAATTAATAGTTGGATTTCATACTATTGTGGTGCTTACACAGCATTTGTAAATTATCTCGTTCAGTTTTGCCACCTTTGCTCCAAGGAACAATGTGATCTCCAGCCATATCCTTTAGCTCCCAAATTTTGGTTGTGTGCTCATATTCAGTATCTGTGTTGCAGAGTGGACAATTGGATACTCCCTTAGTTTTAGCTACATTGGTTTGTTCTACATACTTAGACTTTTTATCAGTTTCAGAAAATGCCCGAATATTGAGTAAACTAGGATTTTTTTCACCACTCAAAATATATTCAAAAATACCAGATTTTTTTGTGACATCTGGATCAACTAATAATTCGCTAACTTTTGATGCCACCAAATCCGAGTCATACTGATCCGGTTTTAGATGGTAATTCCGGTAAAGCCTCCCCCACTCGACACCTTGCATTTCTTTTTCAATATCTTTAAAAACTGTCGAAATCCAGTCAATTACGCTCTCAAAGTAATTTTTCAAGTCACTGATATTATCATCAAATCTATGTTGAGACATATAAGTATCAATATGATCTTGGCTCACCCAACTCAATGCAGCTCTTAAATAATCTTGTCGGTCAGCTGACCCCTTGATATAATGACTCCATTTTTGAACATTTGCGTTTCCGTGGTTTGAAAACTCTTCTTTAGCCTTAGTGACGAAAGGCCCCGAATAGATCGCATTCAACATTTCTTGTGAATTGAGTGCCACTCCAACAATATTAATCGTTTGAAACCATTCTTTGATTTCGCTCTCAGTTCCCGAACACTCATACACTAATAATTCAGTATTAAGGATTTTGTCTTGTTGGTCTTGACTAAGACCTGAAAAATAATTTTTATTTCCGTTTCCATCTTCGATAGCAAACTTGCCTGTTGTAAAACGGCCAATCGAAGTAATACGTTGCTGTCCGTCCAAAACCTCGAGTTTGCCATCTGGTAATTTATTGAAGTAAATTAATCCTAGTGGGTAACCTTTAAGTATTGAATCAATACAAGCAACATCTTTTTTGCCATCAGCATAAATATAGTTACGCTGATACTCGGGCTGAATAGTTAAAGTTCCCGACAAACCAAAGAGGCCTCTGCCTTCATACTCGTTGTATTGAAAACCATTCACAATCTCATTAACCTTATAACTTTTTAGTGTTGTTTGCATCTTAACTTATTCTCCTAATAAAAATGCGTTGATAAACTTTTGAATACTGGCCGTTCTTAACTACAACGCCACTAGCATTGAGATCATATTGGCCATTTCGATGGAACTTTGCAAAATAGGCGTTTTTCTTTTCTAACGGTGAATATATCTTTGTTTTTAGCCCATAAAGGTTTTTATTTTCAGCCATGCCTAATATTTCGAATTGATCTGGATTGTACTTATCGAGGAAAGTAATCGGTACGCCCATCATTCCACTAAAGTCACTAGGAATAGCGTCAGTATAAGGCACATCGATCGCATCGTAATTGTCGTAATGCTTATATGAGTTCCCGTGAACTTCATCATGCTTACTAAATTTGAAATTATCGTCTTTTGTCATCAAAGAGAGAGGCTGGTGTCTACGCCCATGATTGATATTTGTAAACCAACGTACCCCTTTAACTCGAATATACTTGTTCCCGTAACTGTCTGTCCTTGATCCTGCAGCATTCAAAGGATAAGAAGCGGGTACTTTAAACTCTCTATCTCCAGAATGAATTGATTCGCCCAACCATACCTCATTATTTTTAATAAGTGGAAAAACAGTTTTGTACGTAATTGCGTTTACGTTTCCAATAATTGAAAATTTCCTTTTTGAAGGATCAATCCAAGACAAAAATACTCTGAACAGTGAGAATGGTGGATTTGTAATCACAATGTCTGCCTGTTCTTTAAGTTCTGTAACCTCTTGACTTCTAAAATCACCGGCTGAGAATCGGGTCTGACCATCTGGATCGCTGTCCCCACGTAGATACGACAAAATATTTGAAGTTTGACCAGAGGAAATTCTCTTTTTTTCACTAAGCAACTTGGCTTCGACATCTTCAATATTGACGCGGCCATTAGAATCAAAGTCTGAAACATCGGTCAATTCTATTTTATAAGCGCTGCTAATTATTTTAGATTTATCTTGTTGTACTTCTAACGGTGAGTCTTGATCCTCAAACAAAGAAAGTGCTAGTTGAGTATTGACAATTGGACTCGGATCATAGCTTGTTGCGATGAGCTTTTTTAAACCATAGTCATTAAAGTGGGTTGCGAAAAACTTAAAGAAATTACTTTCAAATGGATCATCAGCTGGCAACAAAATAGTTTTACCTAAAAAGACATTCTGATCATATTCAAGATAGGCATTCATCTCTTTTTCGATATCAATCCATTGTGTATAGAATTCATCGTTCTTAGCTTGTTTAGCTGCCGCTAAATTTCTATTTGCCATACTCATAATATTATAAAACATGCTATCTATTTAAATTCCGCAGTTTGATTGATTTTATATAATAAAAGGCATCCTCGAAACAAATCGAGAATGTCCAGAACAAATTGTCAATTTTACCTAAGGGTAAATAATATTGAACACCAATCAAGTGTCCGACCACTATTTTTAATCATTTATCACTTTACAGATCAACAATTCCTTTCAACCTTCAACTATTTTTTACCCGCTGCCAGAGTAACCTACCTTGGTTTTTTAAATACCTCTGCCAATAATCAAGTTAGCCTAACTTGATTGCTTATATTACCAGTTTTCTTAACTCATTACATGGTGCCGTTCCATGAAGAAATGAAACCAACTAATTGGTATAGAACTCAGTTACCTGATAATCTTCCCAAAGCCTGTATGACTTTTTATAACGCCATCATAAACGAAAAAAATTTCAACATGACCAGGGTGTAGATTCAGAATTGTGTTCAAATTATCCACCACACTCACCAGGATTCTAAATTGCTTCAGTCAAATTCTTATATCCTTTCTAATTAGTTAAGAGATTGATTGTATTGTGAGTCATTTACTTGCCTCACTTTCTTGAAAACGTGGGTACTTTTTTGGGTACTTTTTTAAGTAACCAAGGGACTTATCCACAACCCTATAAAACTGATAAATGCCTTAGCCACGGGCTTGATACGCCCTCAGAACATAGCAACATGGAGATTGAGGGATTCGAACCCTCGCGCCGGGATAAACCGACCTACACCCTTAGCAAGGGCGCCTCTTCAGCCTCTTGAGTAAATCTCCAACTGATTAAAAGTCTATGAATATAAAAATGAGCAAACAAACATTCATTCAAAATGCCTGTTTGCTAATGGACCATCCAGGACTCGGACCTGGGACCTCTGCGTTATCAACACAGCGCTCTAACCAACTGAGCTAATAGTCCAAAGCGAATGACGGGAATCGGACCCGCATAGCCAGCTTGGAAGGCTGGAGCTCTACCACTGAGCTACATTCGCAAGGGAGATATATCTCCAATGGCGCGGGACGGAATCGAACCGCCGACACAAGGAGCTTCAATCCTTTGCTCTACCAACTGAGCTACCGAGCCAATCGCACCGCATCGATATCGCTACCGACCGGTCCCAGCGGGGTTCGAACCCGCGATCTCCTCCGTGACAGGGAGGCGTCCTAGACCAACTAGACCATGGAACCTCTTGAAAGTTCACTATGTAATAGCCAAACAATCAGGTGGCCACTAACGTGGCCTATTGCGGGGGCTGGATTTGAACCAACGACCTTCAGGTTATGGGCCTGACGAGCTACCAGACTGCTCTACCCCGCGATAATATTAAATTTGCCCATCGGCAATGGAGAATAGAGGATTTGAACCTCTGCGCCGGTTTCCCGACCTGACGGTTTTCAAGACCGTTCCCTTCAGCCAGACTTGGGTAATTCTCCAAACAACAATTGGCCAAATGGACCTTGCTGGACTCGAACCAGCGACCGAGCGGTTATGAGCCGCTTGCTCTAACCAACTGAGCTAAAGGTCCGCATTCGGGCCAATCGCGGCGGGGGGAATCGAACCCTCGACCTCCCGGGTATGAACCGGACGCTCTAGCCAGCTGAGCTACACCGCGATCGATTGAGCAAGCGCCCAATCGGGACAACTGGATTCGAACCAGCGACCCCCTGGTCCCAAACCAGGTGCTCTACCAAACTGAGCTATGTCCCGAGTAATTCCACCCAGTACACAAACAATCGCTTGCTTGTGCTCAGACGGTTAATTTCTTGACCTATGCACCATGTAGGAGTCGAACCTACAACCTCCTGATTCGTAGTCAGACGCTCTATCCAATTGCGCTAATGGTGCATGTTCTAAACTGCCAACCTACCCAACAGAATTGCCACGTGGGTAAATCAACTGTTTGCTTATCAAGCAAACATGCCGGCGCCCGGGATCGAACCGGGACGGTATCACTACCGCAGGATTTTAAGTCCTGTGCGTCTGCCTATTCCGCCACGCCGGCAACTGCCACGGCAGGTGGCAAAGCGAACGGCGGGACTCGAACCCGTGACCCCCACCATGGCAAGGTGATGTTCTACCGCTGAACTACGTTCGCATATATATTGAGGATAACCCTCTGCCGACTAGAGGGTTCGAACCTCCGACCCCCGCTTTACAAGAGCGGTGCTCTGCCAACTGAGCTAAGTCGGCGATCAACTTTCGGGAAATGATTTCTCATCCCCAATGGACGCTACAGGGATCGAACCTGTGACCCCCTGCTTGTAAGGCAGGTGCTCTCCCAGCTGAGCTAAGCGTCCAATTATTTCATCGCCGTAATGCACGCGACTAAAATATAATACATAATATTTCGACGAACGTCAACATTATTCCAAAAAAATTCTCAAAATTATTCCTTAACCCGCCTAATTCTGCTTAATGCTTCACTCTTGCTGGCATCAATGGTGGCTGCGATTGGCTTAAAAGCGGTCTTCACACGTGTCGATGTCCAGAAATGTTTATAAATATTACGGTTCTCGCCAGGTTTCGGATTAGCATGCGTAACTGGAATGGCTAATTGGCGAAAACTCAGGCTGATTTTATGGCTGTAATCATCAATATCGAGAATAATCGCTTCGACAGGCTGGCCGACGTGAAAATCATCTTTCAAATCAGTAATCCGACCGCTTTTGCATTCGGAAATATGCACCAGCCCCTGGTGCTTGCTGTCCAATTGGACAAACACGCCATAATCCTGAATACCGGAAATGGTTCCTTGAATCTTTTGACCAATTTTGTAATCCATACATAACATTATAGTGAGTTTTCAAAAAAACTGGTGGAAACGATTGTTATACTTAACCGGTATGCAATCTTTAATTGATTTTATCCTCCACATTGATGTTCACTTGGCCAACATCGTCAACAGTTTCGGCATTTGGAGCTATGCGCTGATGTTCTTTATCGTACTCATAGAGACCGGCGCAGTCATCCTGCCTTTTTTACCCGGTGATTCACTCTTATTTGCCGCCGGTGCCCTCTCAGCCGCTGGTAACAACATTTTAAATGTTTGGGCCCTATGGGCTGGTTTTTTCGCCGTTTCGCTGATCGGAGATTCCCTAAATTACATGATCGGGCACACAATTGGCCAGCGTTTTCTAGCAACAAAGATCGGCAGCCGTTTTATCAAGCCTCAGCAAGTCAAAGATACCGAAAAATTCTATGAGAAACATGGTGCACTGGCGATTATCCTAGCGCGTTACATGCCGATTATCCGAACGCTGGCGCCGTTCGTGGCCGCTACCTCGGATTATTCTTATTTGAAATTCTTGAAATATTCGGTCTTGGGTACCTTTTCCTGGGCAACGATTGCTGTCTGGGCGGGATTCTTCTTTGGCAATATTCCTTTTGTTCATCAGCATTTTACGCTGATTATTCTGGCCATCGTCATCGTCACGCTCCTGCCAGCCGTGATCGCCTTTTTGCACACGAAAATAAGCAGCAAAAAAGCGGAGATTTAATCTCCGCTTTCGTCTTTATTAACCGGATCAATGCGAACGTTTCCCTGATTGATTTCCTCTAAGGCACGTCCAATCGGCTTGACCGACTTATAGGAATCTAATGTAGGTCCGACCATTGTATCTAGTTTTGCAGAAATATCCTGCATCATTTTTTTATCACGATCTGTTGGCTTTTCTTCACGCTTTAATTTCAATAATTCTTCTTTTAAGCGGGGCAGTTCTTCCAACTCTTTTGCACGCTTTGATGCAAGCGCAATTAATTTATAACGAGAATCGACTTTTTCGAGTAATTCGTCGACCGACGGATACATTAAGCTCATGTTAACCCTCCAATATTTTGATATAGCTGTTGGCCAGACGGTTTGCTTTCAGGCGCTCTGCGTCAATGATCGTCTGGACCTTTTTTACCGCCTTATCCACTTTATCATTTACGACCGCATAATCATAGTTGGTCATCATTAAAATCTCTTCACGGGCCGTTTTTAGGCGCTGATTAATCACCTCATCAGACTCGGTACCACGCAATTCGAGACGATTTCTTAGCTGCATCAGATCCGGCGGCAGCAGAAAAATCAAAATCGCATCAGGAACCTTGGCACGTACCTGCATGGCACCGTTCACTTCGATTTCCATAAAGACATCATTACCCTGATCACGCTGCTCGTCAATCCAAGTCTTGGGCGTGCCGTAATAACTGTTGACGTATTGCGCGTATTCTAGCATCTGACCGTCATTAATCATCTTTTCGAACTGTTCTTTGTTCAAAAAGAAGTAATCCCGGCCGTCCACTTCGCCTCGCCGCGGCTTGCGAGTCGTCGCAGATATCGAATAAAGCAGCTCGTGCGGGTTTTTTTTAAATAAAGCCTTTCGGACTGTCCCTTTGCCAACACCGGATGGCCCCGAAAGTAAAAATAACATTCCTCGTTCGTTCATGAAAACTAGTTTAACACTGTCAAACCTTGGGAAGATTTACCAATTCTTAAATATCTGTTTTAAAGGATTTTTATCAGATATTGCATGTTACAAACACCGGAGAGGCAGCTTTTGTTCGCAAACATGGTTGCTATTTAGAACAGGCGTTCGTATATTAATAGTGTTGAGGGAACAGAAAATGCAGAACGCAATCGTAAACAATCAGATCATTAACGGTAAATCATTCAAGAAATTGTTAAAAAATCTCAAGAAAATCATGCCGATCGAAAAAAAAGAACAACTGGACGCCGATACGATCATCGAACGTTTAAACTTGGCTCTGAGTTTTGACCGCCCGGTGAAGATGCAGATTAATTGTGAAGCTTATTCAGACCGTGTAATGAATTTTTCCGGAAAACTCATCCAGACCAATAATGGCAATCTGCTGATTCAATCTAAAAACGATCTGACCAAAATTCACGCTGCACAAATCCGGCACCTTAAATTGATTCGCGAATAGATCTTTAGAAATAAACCTTCGGGTTTATTTTTTTTGCCCTAAAAGCTGTTGTGCGTTGGCCTTGGACTGGTCGGTAATTTTTTCACCGGAAAGCATATTAGCAATTGAGAGTATACGCCCCTGGTAATCCAAAGCCTGGATGTTTGTTAATGTCCGGCCCTGATGAACTGATTTTTCAATCTGCAGCTGCTGATCGGCGGCGGCGGCCACTTGCGGCAGATGCGAAATCGAAATAACCTGGCGATGTTCGCTGATCGCCTTCATCTTTTTAGCGATCGCCACAGCAGCTCGTCCGGAGACACCCGTGTCAACTTCATCAAAAATCATCGTCGCAACAGACATTGCATTAGAAAAGACATTAGTCAGAGCAAGCAGAATACGTGAAATTTCACCACCAGAAGCGATCTGATTAACTGGCAGATTTGCTTCACCGGGATTGGTCTGGATCCAAAAATCGACTTCATCCAAGCCGTTAGCCGTCAGTTTCTTGGTTTCTTGGACATGAATTTGAAAAACAGCCTCGCCTAAAAGCAAATCAGACAAGTTTTCCTGGATTTTTTTTTCTAGGCGGGCAGCTGTTTGCAGGCGCATGTCGTGTAGTTGGTTAGCTAGCTGAATGGTTTCTTTGCGCAAGGCCTGAAAACGTGCCTGCTTTTCTTGTCTGTCCTGATCATAATTCGATAAGGTCGTGATTTCTTTTTTAATCTTGGCCAAATAGTCAACCAAATCGTCGCTGCTGCGGTGATATTTACGCTCGGCCGTTCTTAATTCACTGATTCTGTCAGCCACTTGCTGGGCCTCTTGATCATCAAAAGCAAGATCTGAAAAACGGACTTTCAAATCACGGGCCAGTTCCTGCAAGTCCAGGTAATTAGATTCCAAGGCGGCCGATGATGACGCATAGCTGTTATCAATACTGCTTAAAGACCGCAAATTCGTCAAAGCATCGTCTAGCATGGTTAGAGCTGAATTATCTTGGGAATCATCCAAATCACGAACCGCCGTCGATAGCAGTTCGTAAATCTTTTCGAAATTCTTGATTTGTTTATCTCTTTGCTGCAGCTGTTCTAATTCGTTGGGCTGTATCTTCAAGTTGCCAAGTTCTTGCGCTTCAAAAGTCAAAAAGTCCAAACGGCTCTGACGGTCGCGTTCATTCTGGTCTTGTTGGTTTAGTTCTCTTCTTAACTGAGCATAATCCGAATACTTTTCTCTATAATGCTTGAGTTGTTCGGAAAAATCAGCCGATCCGAAACGGTCAACCAATTCCGCCTGCAAATCGCTGTCCAGCAATTGCCGATTGTCAAACTGCGCCGAAATTTTAATCAGGTTTTGGCCGATCTCAGTCAGCTGTTTTAATGTCAATAGGACGCCGTTAGCGGAAATGAGATTATGCCCTTTACGATTAATTTCTCGCCGAATGATCAGCTGATCATCTTTTTCGATACCAAAAGCCGTTAAATCCTGCTCAGGAAAATCAAAGACACCTTGAATCGTCGCCTTCTTTTCGCCCTTTCGAATCATCGAGCTCGCTGAACGCTCGCCAACCAGCAGACTGAGTGCATCAATAATGATCGACTTGCCAGCGCCGGTCTCCCCAGTCATGACCGTAAATCCATTATCAAAGTCAATTTGAGCATCATCAATGATGGCGAAATTTTTAATTGATAAATTATTTAGCATCTGTAAGAATTGTACGAAATTTTCAGCCCTTTAATGAAGACTTCTGATAACTATTGAAAATAGTTTTCCGGCTGTTGGCCAAAAAAGAAGCAAAATCAACTTTTTTATCACTCTTTTTCAAATAAAGCAGAAATTCTCGGTTGCCATCCCCACCTTTGATTGGCGAACTGGTAAAGGCCGCTGAAAAAAAACCGAGCTGCTGTGCATGCTTAACCAGATTTTCAAATGCTTCCCAGACTGGCCGTGCGTGTTTGACAATCCCTTTTTTGCCGATATTCTCTTTGCCCACTTCAAATTGCGGTTTGAATAAGGCAATTAGTTCCCCTTCAGCAGTGAGAATCGGAAACAAGGCCGGCAGAATCAGATTCAAGGAAATAAAGGAAACATCAATCACCGCACGCGTCGGAAACTGTTTCTCAAAATCCGATTTTTTGGCGTAACGGAAATTATAACCCGGCATATTTTTAACACGCGGGTCCTCTTTTAAACGGTCAATCAACTGATCATGACCAACATCCACTGCATAGACAAGCGTCACACCCTGCCTTAGCGATACGTCCGTAAATCCGCCAGTTGATGCACCAACATCAATAACCGTCTGACCCTCTAATTGAAAATGGAAGACGCGAACGGCCTTTTCAAGTTTTAAAGCTGCCCTGGAAGCAAAATCTGACAATTCAGCCGTTAGATGAAAAGGAGTCTCGTTTTCAACAAGATAGCTGCTTTTATTAAATATACGACCCTGCTGATCGGCAACAATACCGGCTTTGATGGCTTTTTGCGCCTGTGTGCGGCTAGAAAATAAACCAGTCGTCATTAAATAATGGTCTAGGCGGATAGGAAATTCGGTCATAGCTGATCCAATAAATCAGTCAGAACTGAATGCTGGAAATTTGGTATCTTTTCAATCGCTTCCCGTGCAGCTTTGACATGTTCGGCGAGTTCTGCCTGGCTGCCATCAACACCAGCCAATTTAGGGAAACTGTTTTTATGTTCTGCTTTATCCTGTTCGATATCTTTCAAATCATCTTTAATTTGAAAGGCTATTCCCAGATTAGCACCATACACATTCAGATAGCGGAGTGCATTTTCCGGCAACCCAGCAAGAATACCGCCAGCTGTTGCTGCATAAGTCATCAAAGATCCCGTCTTCATTAAATGCACAAATTCTAAATCTTCGACAGACTGCACTTTCTCTTTGGAAAAAAGATCATACTGCTGGCCACGTACCATATTATCCGGGCCAGCGGCCAAAGCCAGACTATAGATTAAACGCAAACGCAAACTGTCTGGTATTGGCAAATCAGCCAGCTTTTTGAAAGCTTCTGTCAAAAGGCCATCACCAACCAAAACGGCATTGCCGACACCATAAGTTTTCCAAACACTGTCCTGGCCGCGCCGCTTGCTATCATTATCCATTTCGGGCAAGTCGTCATGTACCAAAGAGTAAGCGTGCACAAATTCGACTGCCGTAGCTGCCTTGATCGCAGTATCATCAATCACTTTGCCGGCAGCAGCATAAACGGCCAAAGTAATCAATGGCCGCAAACGTTTTCCCGCTGAGTTCAGCGCATAGGAAATCATATCGAAAATGTCATCATCGCGATCTGAAAAATAAGCCTTCAGTTCCTGATTAATTTTTGGCAGATAGCGATCTGAAAAAACCTCAAACTTCATTTTGGTCTCCTTTGCGTTCAGAATCGAGATTCAATTGACTGAGATTTTCATCAATTGTTTTCTGCGAGTCGTCGAGATATTTTTTTAAATCCGTCGAAATCTTGACTCCTTGCTGAAAATTTTTTAAAGCTTGGTCAATCGGCAAATCACCATTCTCCAAGCTGGAGACAAGCTGCTTCAGATCCTTCATATTTTTCTCAAAGTCAAATGCTTCTGTCATGGTTGATCTCCTTTACTTCTGCTAACGCCGAACCCTTGGCAAAAATGATTTTCAGCTGATCAGCAACTTGAAGCTGCTGACTATCTTTGACTGCCAGGCCATCTTTGAAAGTGACAGAAAAGCCACGATCCAAGACCTTTAGAGGGCTGAGGGCGTCTAATTTGCCAACTAAGTTCAAAAATCCCTGATTGGCCCGCTGAAAATGATTATTAAAAGCTGAAAGCATCTGCAGATTCAGATTTTGCAATTTTTGTTCGTGGTTGATAAAAACCTGGTCAAAGGATTTTAAAGCGGCCGAATTCGCTAAATAATCGAATTGTGTAATGGCATTTTTAAAGGAACGACGGATATTGTTCGACATCGACACAGTCATTTGATTGAGAATGGCTTGATAATCCGAAATCGCAGGTGTTACTTTGACACCTGCGGCAGTCGGTGTTTCCACACGATAGTCTGCCGCTAAATCCACCAAAGTGACATCAGTCTGATGACCAATGGAGGAAATAACCGGCTTTGAAAGATTAGCAACCAACCGAGCCAATTGCTCATCATTAAAGGGCCACAAATCCAGCATCGAGCCGCCGCCTCTAGCAATAATAATGGCATCGGCATCAGATTGGTCGGCTTGTTTGACAGCAGCTATTAACTCAGCGACCGCCTTATCTCCCTGCACGACTGATTCATATAGCTGAATGGCCAGATTCGGATTTCGATGACCGATCGTGGATTGTATGTCATGGATAACTGCACCAGTCTTCGAGGTCACAACGGCAACTTTTTTTGGAAAAAAAGAGAGCGGTTTGACCGGTTTATTAAACAGCCCTTCCTTAGTCAGGCGATTTTTAATCTCAGCCAATTTCAGATAAAGCTCGCCAAGACCAGCTGGCTGCATAGATAACACAAGTAGCGAGGCATATGCACGTTTTTCATAGAGACGGACACTGCCGGTCAAATTAACCTTATCCCCGGATTTGAAATCAAAAGAAAGACGACGCAAAACAGTTGGCGAGACGTAAGCACGGATTGATGACTCATCCTCATCTCTGAGATCGAAATAGGCCGAAAAACCGGAAATTTTGTAACCAAAAATCTCGCCAGTGACCGAAACCTGTTTCAGATAAGGATCATGGCTGAACTTGGCACCTAGATATCGATTGAGTGCACCAACGGTTAAAAATTCTTGTGCTTGATCATCATCCATAAGCGGTTAAGAGACAAAATGCGCCAAGACCCCATTAACGAATTTGCCATCGCTGTCATCGCCAAAATTTTTAGCCAATTCAGTTGCCTGATCCAGAGAAACTTTATTTGGAATATCGATTCTCTGAGTTAATTCAAAAAGGCCGATCTGCAGTGCAACGTTGGCCGTCTTTGAAATCCGGTCGTATGACCAATCGTCCTTTAAAAAAGGCTCATATTGGGCCTCGAGTTCTTTATGTACCGCAACAACACCATCAACCAATTCATCAAAATAATCATCTCGGGTGTTCTGCTGAAACAAGGTCGATTTTAATAATGTTCGATCCTGCTCCGAATTCACTTCCAAAGCAAAAATTGCTTGAAAGCTAAGTTCTCTAATTTGTTGACGTGATAAATTCAAAATATTAGTTTTCTTTTTTCTCGTTTTTTTTGTCAGTAACCGCTGCAGTCTTTTTAACTGCGCGTTTGCGTGTTGCTGGCTTTTTAACAGCCTTAACAGGCTCAGGCTTTGCCTCTTCAAAAAGATTGTTAGGATCGATTTCCGGCTTCGCATCCTTATCATGTAACAGACTGGAAACAACGACATCAACATCCGAAATCTTCAAATCAGTGGCTGCAGAAACAGCTGATTTGACTGCATTCTGGATTGCCAAAGCTGTTTTCGGAATATTAACGCCATATGTGAACACAGCATAGACAGTAAACAAAAGATCGCCGCCCTCATTTTGTTTGACGACAACACCTTTTGTCTGCTGATATTTTTTTGTGAAGAAAAACCCGGAAAAACGCTCTTTAGTTTGTGCTTGCAAACTAATGACGCCATCAACCTCTTTGGCTGCAATTGACGCAATTGTCTCTAGAGTCGATGAGGAAATCTTTGTCTCACCATCGAGCTTACTACCGCCAAGAACGAAATATTTTGCTTCTTGGGCTTTTGCCATTTTAAGCACGCTCCTTGTATGAACCGCCATCAGCTGTATTAACAACCAATTTATCGCCGGCATTAATGAAGTCCGGTACGGTAATAACCAGACCTGTCTCCATTGTAGCTGGTTTGCCGCCGCCATTCACAGTTGCACCCTTAATTGAAGGCTGAGTATCAGTCACGGTGAGTTCAACCGTTACAGGCAATTCAACATCCAAGATTTCATCATGATAAGAGGTAACGCGAACTTCCATATTTTCCAATAGGAACTTCAAAGAGTCTTTGATTTTCTCACCAGGAATTTCCAGCTGATCGTAGGTCTCTGTATCCATGAAAACATAGCTATCGCCGTTTGCATATAAATACTGCATCGGACGAGTTGTGATATCGGCCAATTCCATTCGCTCGCCGGCACGGAAAGTAACTTCGTTAACAGCACCAGTCCGTAAATTTTTCAGCTTCGAACGAACAAAAGCACCACCTTTACCTGGCTTGACATGCTGAAATGACAATATGCGCCAAATTGCTTTGTTATATTCAATGGTTAAACCGTTCTTAAAATCTGATGTATCAATAGCCATATTATTCTCACTTTCTACTTAACTGTAATATTTTATCATTGCTCAGACAAAATTTTCGGGATTTTGGAATTCTGAAGGAAATTCAAACCTTTCGAAGTAGTCAAAAATATCAGTCAGAGACTCTCCGTGAAAAACATATCTCATATCAACCGGCGGAACAAAACCGCGCTGTACTGACTCTTCGATCCAATCCCAAAAAGTATCGTAAAAGCCGTCAATATCAAATAGAGCCAAAGGTTTTTCATGCAAGTCGATTTTTGCCCAGCTAATTGTCTGCGCAATCTCTTCCATAGTACCAAAACCGCCGGGTAAAGCGATAAAAGCGTCCGATTCTTGCAGCATTAGTTGTTTACGCGTGTTCATATCGGAAACTTCTACCAATTCTGTAATCTGACCGGCCGGTATTGAGAACTCTGCTAGATTCTTGGGCGTCACGCCTAAGACCTGGCCGCCATTTGCCATGACTGTTTTTGCAACGAGACCCATCAGCCCTTCCTGCCCGCCGCCATATACAAGCCGATAACCATTTTCAGCCAAATAACGTCCTAATTCTTCAGATCTTTCCTTAAAAATAGGGTCGTTCCCGCTGGCCGATCCCATAAAAACGCCAACCGAACTAATTTGATTGATTTTCGACATAATTTAATGTTAACCCGTGCCTGATTTTTTTGCTATACTGGATCTTAGCTACTGGTTCATTTTAATGAACTATTCGTGGACAAAATATTTTTGATAAAAAGGAATTTGCAATATATGTCAGAAAATGATCAAAGCGTAGAGAGCTTTGCGCATAAAGTTAAACTTGAAAATAATGAAGTCGGAGTGATGGCTCTTGGCGGACTTGGCGAAATTGGAAAAAATACCTACGCCATCCAATATCAAGACGAAATCGTCGTGATTGATGCCGGTATCATGTTCCCTGAAGACGATCTTTTAGGGGTCGATTACGTGATTCCGGATTATACCTATCTGGTTGATAATATAGAAAAGGTCAAAGCACTTGTGATTACTCATGGACATGAAGATCATATCGGTGCTATTTCTTACTTCTTGCGGGCTGTAAACGTTCCTGTCTATGCACCACCATTTGCCATGGCACTGATTAAGGGCAAGCTAGAAGAACATAACCTGTTGAAGAAGACAGAGCTGCATGAGTTCCATCCCGATGATCATTTCGATTTTGGGAAAATGCAAGTAGAATTTTTCCAGACGACCCATTCAATCCCTGATACTGTTGGTGTAGCAGTGCATACGCCAGTCGGCACAATTGTCGAGACCGGAGATTTTAAATTCGATTTGACACCTGTCACTAAGCAATTCCCCGACATTCAAAAAATGGCTAAGATCGGCCGCGATGGTGTTCTGCTGCTGATGTCAGATTCGACGAACGCTGAAAAGCCTCAATTTACCAAATCTGAGGCTTGGGTCCAAAAATCAGTCGAGCGCATTTTTGGCCGTGTCACTAAGGGCCGCATTATTTTTGCTACCTTCGCGTCTAATGTTAGCCGTGTGAAAATGGCGATGGAAGCCGCTGTCGAACATGGTCGTAAAATTGCTGTTTTTGGTCGTTCCATGGAAACAGCTGTGACCAATGGTCGCGAGCTTGGCTATTTGAACATTCCGGACGAATATTTGCTAGAACCGAGCGATTTGAAAAATACGCCAGCTGACGAGACACTGATCTTATCAACTGGGTCGCAAGGTGAACCCATGGCTGCCCTTGCACGAATAGCAAACGGCACACATAAACAGATCAAACTTCAGCCTAATGATACGGTTGTCTTCTCTTCCAATCCAATTCCAGGCAACACGGCTTCCGTCAATAAAGTTATCAATGAACTAGAAGAAGGCGGTGCCCATGTCATCTATGGTGCTCTGAATAACATCCACACTTCCGGTCATGGTGGTCAAGAAGAACAAAAGCTGATGCTCGAATTAATGAAGCCTAAATTCTTCATGCCGATCCATGGCGAATACCGGATGTTAAAAATTCATAGCGGTTTGGCTCAATCCACTGGTGTCCCTGAAGATCACATTTTCGTGATGGATAACGGTGATGTCTTAGCATTGGATGGCGAACATGCTCATCCAGCCGGCCACTTCTCTGCTGAGGACACCTATGTTGATGGTGGCGGCATCGGTGACGTTGGCAGTGCCGTTTTGCATGAGCGGCAAAAGCTATCCCAGGATGGGCTGGTCATTGTGACAGCCACAATCAATATGCAGACCAAAGAAATTCTTTCTGGCCCGGATCTTTTGAGCCGCGGCTTTGTCTACATGCGTGAATCCGGTGATTTGATCAATGACGGCCGGCGTGTTGCTTTTGGTACAATTCGCAAAGCCATGCTAGCAAATAACGCAGATGAAGGATCAATCAGACAAGCGGTCATTGATGAGCTCAGTCACTATCTTTACAAGAAAACGGCTCGCAAGCCGATTATTATCCCTGTTTTGATTCAAGTAAAATAAGGATAAGAAAAAAAGACCTGATCAGGTCTTTTTTTATGTTCTCATATGAAAACGATTTGATCGATTAGCGACCCTAAGAATTGCATTGGTAATGGGTTTGCGATCAATTTGTTCAATCATTCGTTCGTCCAAATTACCACGATCAATCATGGCGTAAACACCGCAAACAAAAGCCAAAATGGTCTGACGCTGTTTTGAAAAAGTCTTAACAGCCAATCGAATCGCATCCTTTAGATTATCCGTTGAAAACAGAACCCAATAAACATTTTCCAAGGTATGAATCGCGTTGCCATTATGAATCAAATCATCGGCTTTCAAATTCGCCATATCCGGCATATTCATGCGTGCAAAATTAATCAGGTCCGGCTGAAAAATACTTCGTTGAGAATAATACTCATAAGTAATCGCAATCGAATTTTCAAGAGCCTGATTTAATGATTCTTTTCCTAAAATCTGTGAGATCAAAAAAGAAACCATCCCCGCCGACATCATGGCCGCTGGATAATTATTGGTCAAAGAAACCATATTATGAATCGAAGCCATAGACTTCTCATCATTAATAAAGCTGGAACCAATTCGTGCAGTTTCGTAAAACGCAATCGGCATGACGCGGATCAGGATATTCTCATCGTCCACAGCTGGATCAGTTGTACCAATGCTATCCAAATCACGTGTTAACTCAAAATCGATAATCGATTGGATCTCAGTCTCAAAACGATCAGTCTGCAGTGTATTTGTCATCGAGAATTGGCCATTGCGCCACCACTCGGAAAAATTATGCATCACGTTGGCACGTGTGTAACCCAACGAAATCGCTCGGGCAATCGCCAAAGTAAGGCCGGTCGTTGGTGTCCAGACAAAATCAAAATCAGCCTGAGACAGATCGAAATCAGCCTTCATGGCATTGTGAGTGTTTCGTTTGCTGAGATTACCCAGAGCATCACCAATGGCAATCCCATAAAGTAATCTTCCAATTGTTGATAATCTTTTTGCCATTATTGTTTAGGTTTAGGCATCACATCCTGCCAGAAAGCATTATAAATACCTGCAGCAGCCCTTTGTACATTTCCAAATCTATCCAATTTGTCGCCAGGGAAAGCTAGAGCAAGCGCAAATGGTGCAGAAGGCGAATACATAATTAAGGTATCGTTTTGAGTTTGCTGGCCATTCGTAAACGTTTCGGCAGTTCCTGTCTTGGCGGCGACTTTCGGCGTTAACGCATGTAACAAACTTCCACCGGTATTATAAGGACTTGAACCGTTTGCAACATCCCACATGCCGCCCTTGATCACATCCCATTGTGCCGGCGTCAAATGAACACTGCCTTGAATATTAGGGCGGATGCTGCTGGCGACTGATGGTTTTGTCCCGTTTCTTCCGGATCTCAGTACGGCCGAAACCACTCGAGGCTGAACTAAATATCCCCCATTAGCAACCACGCTGGCAAATCGAGCCATTTGAATCACTGAATAAGTGTCATACTGGCCAAAAGCTTCATCGATAAACGATGTCGCCTGAGCGCCTGTAATTCGTCCGCGATATCCCGGCGTTTCTCCTGGCAGATCAATGCCCGTGCGGCTACCCAGACCAAATTGACCAAAGCCGTTGCGCATGCGTTGCCAAATCGTTGAGCTCACAGGCAAACGCATCCCTTGCGAATAAGGTGTGCCATTCATTTTTAACGCTAACTGCACCATATAGGTGTTTGAAGAGTTTTCCAATGCCTGACGAGCATCGAGCGCAATCTTACGGCCACTCGGGTTAAAGTAAGAAAAAATCGGATTACTGCCGGCTAATCTAATCGCCTGATCATCCTGGGTCGAGCTCTGTGGTGTAATGATACCAGCCTGAAGTGCTGTGGCAACCATGGCCGGCTTGACAGCCGAACCCATAACGATCGGATCCTGAATAACGGCCATATCGTTTTGAGTCAAAGCACCTGTTTGATTGTTGCGATCCCAACCAGCCATCGCATAAATACCGCCTGTATAGGGATTCATTACCACACCATACCCACCAGTGGATAGATCACCCAAAATATTGCTTTTAATAATATTGGCGACATCATTTTGAAATTTTGCATTAATTGTCAACTGTAGATTATGCCCTGCCTGCCCTTGCTGAATGACTCGGCTGCCGACAATCTGGTTCTGGTTGTTCGTGGTCAAACGCGTCTGCCGGCTGATGCCGCGTAAAGTCTGCTCATATTGCATCTCAATACCGGAAATACCGACATTATCCGCGCGTGAATAGCCTTGAGAGAGAAAAGTATTAACACGTGTTTCTGGAAGTCCGTTAGAGCCTGATAGATTGCCTAAAACAGTTCTCAAAGCCTGCTGATGAGGATAGTCTCTGACCCATCCTTGATTAATCCGAATGCCGGGAAATTCAGCTAGGCGTTCCCCAATCTCAGAAATTTCTTTATCACTGACATTATCGGATTTAATCGTCCCGGTAGTTAAATTGGTCGTTTGCATCATTCTCGTGTAGATCGCAACGCTATTTTGTTCGTTAGCCGGCAAAGAAAAATTCTGTTTCACTAAATATTTAACTTCCCTTTGATAAACTTGTGCATTACTGAGCTTGTTCAAACGACGTGTGGAAAGTTTTAAGTTTTTGATTGTCCGCTTATTATTCCTGGCATTAGCCAAGTAATAATCAATCTGCTGGCGCTGTGTCACATTACGCGCACCAAGAGCCAAATATTGAGAAAGACGGCCAGCAGTTTTATAAATTTCGCTCGCCGAAATCTGCGGCAGCCTTTCAAAACTGACGGATGGAATCGACCGGTTGCCTACCAAAAGCTGGCCCGTAGAGTCATAAATCAGTCCTCTGGGCGCTTCGGTGGTTTCAACCGTTGTATCGGTACGGTTAATCATTGCCAGATAGCTATTGCCAGAAACAAGTGTCAGCATAGCCAGCCTGACAACCAGCGTGGCTAGCAAAAAGGCACTCAATCCTAAAAGAATGTTTAATCTGGTTGGAATAATCGAGCGGTTGTCCTGACGATTGTTTTTTTTATTAAAATTTTGGAATTCGGGTTTGTTTATCACTTTTTAAGGTCCAAATAAGTCGCAATTTTATTGTATCATCGTAAGATAAGTTATAGTTAATGCCTGAAAAAATCCGAAAATTTGTTTCAAATCACTATCTGCTAAGTTTTGCGCTGCCCTTTTTGATCATGCTTTTTTATTTCGCATATCGAAAGATGGCGCCTTTTGGCAATAGTTCTATTTTAACAGTCGACCTGGGCCAGCAGTACATCGATATGTTTTCCGGCATGCGAGAAACCATCCTGCATCAGCCCCAACAGATTTTCTATAGTTTTGGTAAAAATTTTGGCGGCGAGATGTTTTCCGAGTGGGCTTATTACTTATTCAGTCCATTGAACCTGCTGCTTTTATTTTTTAACCAGGCGAACTTGCCGGTCGGTATTCTGTTCTTAACCGTTCTGCGCTTCGGGCTCGCAGGGCTGAGTATGCAGTTTTTACTGGTCAGACAAAAATTCGCCGAAAAACGGGTAGCCTTACTTTTTTCATGTGCTTACGCGCTATCCGGGTGGATGGTTGCCAACCAGGTTAATCTGCTCTGGCAGGATCAAATGATCCTCCTCCCGCTGATTGTCTATTGGGCCATTGAATTGCTCAATAAGGGCCGATACCTGCCCTTTACATTAATTTTCGCTTTTGCGATTATTGATAATTTTTACATTGCTTATATGATCGGTATTTTTCTTTTGCTGTTCCCTCTCTGGCAATTAAGCCGCGGCCAAGCGGACATACGTTTCAAATTCCGGCGCTGGCTGCTTCTTATGTCCTCGCTGCTTATGTCAGTCTTGGCTGCTGCGATCGTATTGATACCAACAGCCTTCCAGCTTCTTCAAGGCAAAGGACAGGATATTCTGACGCAAATCAATTGGGGCCTGATTGCCAAGCCTTACCTGCTGCCTTTCAAACTAATACCCGGGTCCTTTAATTTTGATGAAATGAAAACAGGCCAGGCAAATATTTTCATTCCCTTTATGGCTGTCATCGCTTTTGCAGCCTATTTTTCTCTTCAAAGAGAAAAAAGAAGCGCCAAAATAGCTGGATTTTTAATCACAGCTTTGTATTTAACGAGTTTTGTCTGGCAGCCGCTGAATATTTTGTTTCACATGATGCAGTTTCCTGTTTGGTATCCCTATAGATACAGTTTTATCGCGATTTTCTTTGTGCTGCTGCTGGGATCAATCGCCTTCGAAAGACAGCAGCGCGCTCACCTAAGCAGTTTTATAATCAGCCTGGCCGCGATTGTTTTTATTGCCGGCTTCGCTTTTAGAATTTACAAACAAGCCGATTACCTAACGCTGAATCAAATTTATCTCTTCATCTTCCTTGCCTTATCAGGTTTATTTGTCTATTTGATCAAGCGATTTGTCGAGAAGGATTTTTGGGCTTACCTGGCTTTGCTAGTTTCACTGACCAGCTTGGCCTTAAACGCTTACATGTCAACAAACAACTTCAGCTATTTGACTGATATAGAATATCGCCGCACAGTTACAGCAATTAGGCAAGGCACTAGTTTGCTGCCAAAGCAGTCTTTCTATAGAGTCGGGCAGACTTTTTCACGCACAAGAGGCGATGCTTTTGCCGGCGGGTATAACGGCGGCATGCATTTTGCTTCGACAGTCGACAAACAAACACCCGCCTTATTTGGTGCTTTTGGGCAAGTGGCTGGCGATTACTATGCCTCATATTCCTACGGCACCATTATTACCGATGCGATCTTTAATATGCGCTACTTTATTGCGCCTGTATACGGCGGCTCCGATGAAAACGGGTCACCAAGACGCATGGCTAACTCTTATCGGCCGGATCTGACCAGCTATCGTCTGCTGCGCAGCCAGGATCAAGTCATGACTGTACAAAATCAAAATGCTTTACCAATTGCCTTTACCAGTCCTGCATCAGTTCTCAAAAGTCAGATTTTCAATCAGAGCCCTATGCAAACGGCAGCTTCCTTGTGGCAGGGGCTGACTGGCAGCAACAATTTCATGCGGGCTAACGTTCCCTTCAATTTTCGGACAGAAAATCTGACAAAGGTCAGTGACCTCGTTGGACAGACTGTCGAGAAGACGGACAAAAGTAAAGATGGCGCTGTGTATTTAACTTTCACGCCTCAAGACGATGACGCTTACTATCTGACACTGCCAACCACCTTTGCTAATGACAACGTTTGGATCACAGTCAATGGTGAAACAATTCCGCAATATAGTAACCGCCGTGATGTCGTTGCCCTAAATGTTGCCAATCATGATAAAAATTTTTCCGTCACTATCGGCATCCATCTTCGTCAGTCAAGACTGTTTATCAGTAGTCTGATTCTCTATGCATTGAATAATCAGCAAGTGGCAAATGCGGCCAAACAAATTCAAGGGCGAGCGATGCAAGGCCTTAAATTCAATCAGACTCATTTGAGCGGCTGGATTGAGGCTGATAAACAGCATCCGATTTTAATGACAAGTATCCCCAGTGCCGCTGGTTGGAAAATTCGAGTCGACGGCCAATTAGTTCGCACGCACCGGATAGATGAGTATTTTCTCGGGGCTTCCATCCAGCCAGGCCGTCACCGGATTGAAATTTATTTTCAAGAGCCGTACTTCAAAATCGCAGCCTTAATCAGTCTGGTGACGTTGATTGCAATACTATTTTTCCCACTGTTTTTCACACATAGAAAGCGCTTCGTCATTGACTAAAAAGAATTTGAATTTACTATTGACAGTGAGTTAACGTGTGGTACGCTGGTTTTGCTGTAAATTTTGAAAGGATATAGATATGGCAGAAGAAAAAACATATCCCATGACTGCTGAAGGTCTTGCAAAACTTCAAGCAGAACTTGACGATTTAATTAAAAATAAGCGTCCAGCAATTACCAGCAGGATCCAGGAAGCTCGTGCTTTTGGCGATCTGTCCGAGAATTCGGAATATCAATCAGCTAAAGATGAACAGGCTTTTGTTGAAGGACGAGTTATACAGTTGCAGCAGATGATTCAGTTTGCCGAAGTCATTGATACCAATTCGGTCTCAAAGAGTATCCTAACTCTTGGCAAGACGGTCTCATTCAAAGAAGTACCTGATGGTGAAGAAGAAAGTTATACAATTGTCGGGTCCGCAGAATCCGACCCGATGTCCGGCAAAATCTCAAACGATTCTCCTATGGGCAAAGCGCTATTGAATCACAAGACTGGCGATACAGTCGAAATACCTTTACCTGGCAATAATTCAATGACCGTTAAAATCACTCGTGTTGGCAAAGCTAAATAATTTTGAAAAAAAGGTATGAGCAAATTGGTTCTCATACCTTTTTTATTCATGCAGCTCAATCGGCAGTCCATCCGGATCAGTGAAGAAGACCATTTTTTCACCAGTGAAACTGTCATGACGAATTTCCTGTACTGCAATGCCTCGAGATTTAAGCTCGGCAACGATATCTTCTATATGATTCACCGTGAAAGCTAAATGGCGAAGACCGGTCGCTTCAGGATATGAAGGTCGTTTCGGTGCATTTGGTTTGATGAAAATTTCCAAACGAAGGCCATTTTTCACGAGATTTAAAATAATATCCTGTTTTTCCGGCCGGTCATGCCGACTGGCAATTTCAAAACCAAGCTTGTCAACATAAAAATCTTTGCTTTCAGCCAGATCGGTCGCAATAATCGCAATATGATTAACATCGATAAAATTCATATTTCCTATCCTTTATGAATCATACTGATTCAACTTGTAATTTTCGATGATCGCCACAATTTTTTGAGCATAATCCGGATCTGTGGCATAGCCATCTTTAACCAAAGCTGCTGCAGCATCGCGATAATTACCCGATGCTAAGACATCTTTAAACTGTGAGGCGTTCAAATTGGTACCATTACGAATGAATTGCGCATGTGCCAGCATACCTGCCTGCCAGTTAGCATAAACGGCAAAGCGATCCTTTTCTGTCACCCATTTACCGTTTAGATATTCGCGTGTTGACATTTCGACGCTTTTCTGGCTGCCCTGCGCTTTAATCCCGTAATAGTTGTTATATTTCGAGGCCAGTGTGCTGGTGCCCCATTGTGATTCCAGAATCGTCTGCGCCAGGTTAATTGATGCCAAAACCCGATATTGTCCCTGCAATTGACGCGCATAAGGCGCCCTTTTTTCAATAAACAACTTACGATAAACTTCCGTGTTGGGCCCTTCTAACAAACGTGCGTATATTTGCGACATCGTTTGAGAGCGCTGCAGATAATAGTCACCTGCCTGCAGGCCATTACCACCGCGAGTCAAAGCATAACGGGAAAAATCGAGTTCCGTACGAACCAATCCGGCTTTTTTAAGCCCTCTGGCAATGTCTTGAACCGTGGAGCCTTGACGAATTCTGACCAGATGATAACTCTGGTCACTAGGATTGATCGCCGAATAAGCCTCTCGCAACTGACTTGCCTGAATTCTGTTATAGACATAAGAGCCGAAAATAATGATTAAAACGAGTGTGATTAAGAAAAAAAACATATATTGAAGGGGCGAACGCCTTTTTTGTCGTGGACGACGCCTAGGGGATCTGTATCTTCTATTTTGCATACCTACAGTATTCTAACCGTTTTTTATTAAATTAAAAAAACAGACCTATTTCAGATCTGTTTCTTAATTTTTAAAATTGGTCAATCAGTAATTTTCTGATTTCTGTCAAGCTTGGCTGGCGTGGATTACCGGCTGTGCACTGGTCATCATAAACAAGATCCACCAAGTTATCTAATGACTGCTCAAAGCGCTTTTTTTCAACACCATTACCGCTTAAAGTGATATCCACATCCAAAGCATCAGTCAATTCCTTGATCTTAGCAATCAGTTTTTCAACCAATTCAGCATCATCTTTACCTGTTAGGCCGATGTGACGTGCAATATCGGCATAATCTTTCTGAGCTGTGTAAACTTCATAACGTGGGAAAGGTGTCCGCTTAACGTTGCCGGTTACAGCATTAAAACGAATCACATGCGGCATTGCGATACTGATAGCCAAGCCATGTGGCAGACCAAACTCACCGCCAGTTTTATGTGCCAAAGAATGGTTCAGCCCTAAGAAGGCATTTCCAAATGACATACCAGCAAGCGTCGAAGCATAATGCATCTTGCCGCGTGCCTGTGTCCCGCGATTCGTCGGGTGTTTTGGATCATAGTTGTAAGAATCGACCAGGTTTTCAAAAATCAATTTGATCGCCTGCAGAGCCCAAGGACGTGTGAACTCAGAACTCATCACTGATACATAGGACTCAAGCGAGTGAGATAAAGTATCCAGGCCAGACAAAGCAACCGTCCGCTTTGGTACGGTCATAACCAATTCTGGATCAACGATGGCGACTTGCGGTGTTAATTCATAATCGGCTAATGGATATTTCACATGCGTTTCATCATCCGTAATAACCGAGAATGGCGTCACTTCAGAACCAGTTCCGGAAGTCGTTGGAATCGCAACCAACTGTGTCAGATTCTGATGTTCGAATTTAACGATTCGCTTGCGAATATCCATGAATTTCTGCTGCAGGCCCTTGAATAAGTCTTTAATTGCATCATTATCATCAAGAAAATCGTCCTGACCTGATTGCTGTGCATATTCATACAGAAAACGTGAAATTTTAGCAACATCCAAAGGTGATCCTCCGCCTAGCGCGATGACAGTATCAGGCTGGAATTCCTGCATCTGCTTGGCGATCTGAACGGCCTGGCTCAAATAGGGATCAGCCTGTACAGAACTGTAAATGCTGGTCTTGACTTGATCGTTTCTCAAGGCAAACTGTTCCAAGACGCGATCGACAAAACCGTACTTGACCATCGAATGTCCTGTCACGATAAAGGCACGATCAACTTTTGGCAATTCCTGTAGATAAGTGATGGCGTTTCTCTCGTAGTAAATGTCCTTTGGCAGACGTACCCATTGCGGCCGATTACGACGGCGTGCAACAGTTTTAATGTTCAGCAAATCATAAGTAGACAAGTTATGCGACAACGAATTCTTCCCCCAAGATCCTGTTCCTAACGTCAGACTAGGACGCAATGCATCTGTATAAATATCGCCAACACCACCAATTGAATCAGGCTGATTAACAAGAATCCGAGAGACATTGATAGCGTCCGCATATTCTTTAACGAAAGGATCGTCTTGTGTGCCGATTTGGATCGCCGCATTATGGCCGGCACCTTGGTAAGCCAATAAACGCTGAACAACTTTAATACCTTCTTGACGGTCCTGAACTTTGTAGATTGAAAGCAGAGGACTCAGTTTTTCTGAAGAAAGTTTCTCGCCAATGTTGTTTTGGTCGAGTTCAAACAAAAGAACATCTTTGCCTTCTGGCAGGTTGATACCGGATTTTTCAGCAATCCAGCGGCCGCTCATACCAGCAACCGGGCCGTTGACACCATGCTTATCATTGAAAACAAAATCAGCGACTTTTTTATAGTCATTTTTCGGCACCAGATAAGCGCCTTTTTGCTGCATTAGTTCCATAAATTCATCATAAACAGATGCTTCAATCACAGCTGAGTTCTCAGTGGCACAAATCATACCGTTATCAAAGCGCTTAGACAAAAGCAGGTCCTCAACCGCACGGCGGACACGAGCGGTGTGGTCGATAAAGATGGCACCATTACCAGCACCGACACCCATTGACGGATTACCTGAAGTGAGGGCCGCGTGCACCATGGCAGGACCCCCTGTCGCTAAAATAGAGGCAATACCAGGATTCTGCATCAAGGCTGTCGTATTTTCTAGTGAAGGCGTTTCGATCCACTGAATAAAGTTCTTAGGTGCACCTGCTTTGCGAGCTGCCTGATAAACAATTTCTGCAGCAGCCACCGAGGACTTTTGTGCCTGAGGATGGAAAGCAAAAATAATCGTGTTGCGTGTTTTGGCTGTCAGCAAGGACTTAAAAATAGTCGTTGAAGTTGGATTAGTTGTTGGCACAATCCCGGCAAGAATGCCAAGAGGTGCGGCCAAATTGACCTTGCCGGTAACGGGGTCCTCGTCAATGACGCCAACTGTTTTATCGTTTTTAATCGCATTGTAAACTGATTCGGATGCGAAACGATTCTTTGTATCCTTATCCTCGACAATGCCACGGCCAGTCTCGTTATAGGCAAAATGTGCCAGTTCCAAAGAATGCTCTGAGCCGGCCAAGGCCATAGCCGCGACAATCTGGTCAACTTGTTTTTGTGTATAAGATGAAAATTCCAGTAAAGCCTGTTTGGACTTATCAACAAGCTCTTGAATGTACTGCGCAGCCAAATCCTTTTTAGCCTGAATTTCTTCTGGAGTCAGCTGTTTCTTAGTGATTTTTTTAGTTTCAACTGCCATCAGTTCTCCTTTTGTAATAAGCCCGATCTCATAAACAACTTTGTGAACTTATTAACATTATTAGTGTAAAACTTCACAAATATAATGTCAAGCAAAAAGATAATAAAAAAACGCCCGAAGACGTTTTTCTTTATTTCATCAAATTTTGAACATCACGCGCAATTTCCAGCTCCTCGTTGGTTGGAATCAGAAAAGCCGTAATCGAGGAATCGGGTTGTGTAATCGCTGTCTGAACCCCATGCTGATCATTAGCTTTTTCATCCAATTTGACACCAAGAAAAGCCAATTTTTCCAAAATCATCTTGCGAATCGGCACAGAATTCTCACCAATACCGGCTGTAAAGACCAAAGCATCAACACCCTGAAGCTCGAAATAGTATTGTGCAATATAATTAACAACACGATTAACGAACATATTAACAGCTAATCGAGCATGTTCATTAGTATCATAAACATCGAGCAAATCGCGCATATCGCTAGATAAAGTAGAAATACCAAGCAAGCCGGACTTATGATTCAGAATATCCAGCATCTGCTGATCAGATAGCCCTTCTTTGCCTTTCACATAATTAACCAGCGATACATCGACATCCCCTGACCGCGTCGCCATAATTAATCCAGCTAACGGAGAGAATCCCATCGAGGTGTCCAAGGATTTTCCGTCTTTGATCGCTGTAACTGATGCGCCGGCGCCAAGATGCATCGTAATCAGCTTCAAACTTTCAAGCGGTTTGTGCAGCATTTGAGCGGCCTGCTCGGCCACATATTTATGTGAAGTACCATGTGCCCCGTATTTGCGAACACCATACTTCGTGTAATACTCATATGGAACTGCGTATAAATAGTTTTCCTTAGGCATCGTCTGATGGAAAGCCGTATCAAAAACGGCCACTTCGACAGCGTTAGGAATAATTTTAGAAAAAGCTTTAATTCCCAATGCATTGGCTGGGTTATGCAACGGCGCGTAGGCTGCCAAACGTTCAATTTTCTTCAGGACTTCATCATCAATAAGGACAGACTTGTTGAACCATTCGCCACCGGCCACAATACGGTGGCCAATTCCTTTAATCTCATCAAAATCCTTCACAATACCCAAATCTTTAAATTGAGCAAGCGTAAAGTTAATCGCCTCTTCATGGTTTGAAAAAGCATGACGAGACTTATGTTTGTCCCCTTGGAATTTAATTGATACATTATCATCTTGGCTAAGATCAACACCGATACGCTCGATCATGCCTTCGGCGATGACTTTTTCTTCCGGCATGTCCATTAATTTGAACTTTAATGACGATGAACCAGCGTTAACAGATAAAATTTTTGTCATAAAACCTCACAAATTCTCCTTTTTCCATGTCTTTAGCTGCGAAACAAATTTGGAAAAATCTTCTTTATTTGAAAGCTCCGGAATTTGAGCAAGCAAAATCCGGGCAACTACCTTTTCATTATCCACTTTTCGGCGAAGAATGAGAAGGCTTGAAGCCATTTCAGCATGTTTAAAAAGCCCGTTTGGCAATTTAATAATCGACAGCAATTCCAACTCCGGATGACTTTTAAGCATCAATGGCAGCACGCCTGACTGCAGATCTACATTGTCAGCCAAAATAATCGCTGCTTGTCCAGGCTGGAATTGAGACAGATAAATTAAGCTATCCAACTCTTTTGCAAAATCAATTCCCAATAATCGGCTGACAATTAATTTACTAGCATTTGACTCAGCAGGTGTAAAGTCAAAACGATAAATCTGTGCCAAATTCAATAATGCACTCAATACCCCTTCGTCGGCCGATTCAGCAAAAATAGGCCGCTGAAAATGACTGGCAAACTGGAAAATCAAATCTGGAAAATCGGCCTGCGGATCAATAATGAATTGACCTGAAAGTCCGAGTTCGGATGCCACAAGCGCCATTAAATCACCAATCACGGGTGGCGTCATTTTATTTGCAATGGCAAGATTATCAGAAAAGTGTTTGGCAAAAAACAGATTGCAGGCATTGACCAGATCAGTTTGATCGTAACCAGAGAAGTCCAGTGGTTGCATTTTTTTAACGATCTGACTAAATTTAGTTTCAGAAACAGGGATGTGATTATCTAATGTGCGAACAATTTCGAGCAATTTTTCTGGCTGCATACTTCAATCTTAAGGATCTTGCTCAGATTGGACAAGTTCTTCAAGTCGTTTTTCATAATAATGATCAATATTTTGCAGTGAGGCAATTTCGTTAGCATGAATCAAAAAAATACCAAGCATGATCGAGCTAATCAAAGCAATTAAAATTAAAGTAGAAAGCAAAACAAAGCTAGTCTTTGCTCGCGAGATGCCTTTTAAGCAGAAGATCAGTCTCATAGCGCTCCTTTCGAGAAAAAATAATTACAAAATGCAGTCTGCCCTGATTCTCCAGCAGTTTAAAATCACTAACACCGGAGACAATTGGCATGGTACCACCTTGATCAGTTGTTAATTGGAGAACATTTTTGTTCAGACGAAAATATACTCTTTGGTCTTCACGACGAGCTGAGACAAAATAAATTTGATTTCCTTGCCGATCCCACTCATACTGCCGATCGGGATTTTCCAGCTGCATCAAAGTACGCTGATAATTGATCAAATTCGCCGTCTTTTTTTCGTTTTGAACAAATTGTGATGCAAAATGAATCATAAATAGGATCAATGCAAAAACAGTTAGTGCAATCATAGTTTCGGCCAGTGTAAAGGCTGTTTGTTTATGGCTCATGTCGATAATAAATCTCCGTTAATTGTTCACGATGCTGCTTAATTTTCGTTTGTAATTCGGAAATCTGGGTCTGTTGGCGCAGCTGCAAATCAGAAATAAAGAGAATGGCCATTGTAGCTATCGTTAAAGCAAGCATCGCCTCTGCCAAAACAAAAGATTTTCTTTTAATCACGATCAGCTACCCGACAATTACCAAAACCTAATGAATAAACGAGAGAAAACCGCGGTTTTCCACGGTCATCTAAGAAGGCGATACTCGTGGGTGCGACATAACCATTGGCTTTCAATGCAAGGCGGCGTGACTCGGCGTGCAATCCCTTGGGAATGTCCAGCTCTCGTTTCTGCCCTTTTTGGCTAATAAAGGTGATCGTCCGATGCTTGAAAATGAAATCGACATCATGATTTTCACGTTGGGCTAAAAGCTGCGCCTGATTAAAAAAAGAGTCATAGCTTTTTAAAAATCGGGTCTGCATTTTTGCTTCAGATTCCTTCGGTACTGATAAGGCACAAAGAGCTAATGCAGCGAAGATAAACAAGACAATCACCGATTCCAGTAAAGTAAAAGATTTACTTTGTGACATTATCACCGTTAATCGTAATACCCAAAGATTGTGCCTTGGCCGCTTGCTTATCAGTCAAATAACGCCCAGAAACTAAATCAGAATAACTAACACTCGTGTCATCCGTATCGTTTTCATAAAGATTGACCTGCGTTTGAATCATCGAAACCATTGCATCAGATTGTGTATCGGCCGCTTTTTGCCTTTGCGAGTTCAAATTCGGCAATACCAGCAACATTAATAGGCCGATAATAAACAAGACGACAGCCATTTCTATTAAAGTGAAACCGCTTTCTTTACCTCTTTTTTGTTTCATTTTCATAATTAATTTCTTCATTGATTCATTCCTCCTAAAGTTTGGTACATCGGCATCAGCATCGACAAATAAAGGAAAACAATGCCAATTCCCACCACTGCAAAACTCAGCGGCTGAATTAGTGCGATTATTTTGTCGACACTCGCCAAAAATTTTCGGTAAGTAATTTGTGAATAAGTTTTTAAATTTTTGTTTAACAACTCTGAATCAGAGCCCTGCTGGAAATAAACAGCAATCGTGCGATCCAAGAATGGCAGCTTTTGAAAATAGCCTGAAAGATTAGAACCACTCGTGAAAGTTTCAACCATTTTCTTTGCAAAATCAGCCTCTAGCGAGTCATCCTGCGATAATGCGACCTCTTCGGCTACCTGAGCCAGCTGCAAACCTGACGACAAGAGCATTGAAAGTTGGATACTGAACTCATAATTAATCAAAAAGGCAAGTGTTTTCCCAAAGATAGGAATTTTGACCAAACTTTCCAAGCGTTTAAGACGGGGTTTGTTTTTAAAACGTCGGCAGTAGTAGAACGCTAAAAACAAGCAGGCCATCAATATGCCCCCTAACTCAAAATAGAGCAAGCCGTTCTGGGAGGTGCTATCGCTCTGATCAGTTTGCCAACTGGATAGAATTGGCAGCAGAAAGATCTTGACTACAAGCGCCATGACAGCTAACAAACAGACCAGGATAATCGGATAACGTAAAACTTGTTTAATTTTATTTTCCTGATCAAGCTGCTTTGACGAAAAATCAGCCAGTTGCAAAAGCACATCTTCTAAATGACCGTATTTGTTTGCCATACTAATCTGAAAATTTAATGATGCACTTAAATAGGGAGCGATTGCATTAGCAAAATTTTGTCCTTGTTCCAAGCTGCTGGCTAATTTCTGAATCCATATCTCGTCAGGAGATGTTTGCTGCATAAATTGAACTGCGTGATTGATCGAATAACCAGACTGAATGAGTTGGCCGAATAGACTAAAAAATGCGACTTGTCGTTTACGAGGCAATCTTGAGATAGGCTTCATAGATTTCTTTTGAAATCCAGGAATGACGATATGCATCATCTAAATTCTCCTTCCATTTTGGTGTAAAGGCTGCCATCGGCTGATCCCAGCCATCTGCAAAGAGCTGCCAATCTGCTAAAGCTGCCTGGTGACCAGATTGCGTCGGAAGCAGACGCTGATAAACTGCCAAACGCATGACGTCTTTTAACAAGACTGGATCGACATTCATTTCTAATAAACGACTGATAACGCCCAAAGACGAATTGGCATGCAGAGTGGAAAAAACCAAATGACCGCTTAAAGATGCCTGTACGGCTGCTTGGGCGGTTTGAGCATCTCGAATTTCACCAATCAGCAAAATATCTGGATGATGTCTTAAAGCCACTTTGATCAAATCCAAATAAGACATATTTGCCTCATTATTGACTTGCAGCTGCACGATTTTTTCATCTCTGATCTCAACAGGATCTTCAATGGTCAAAATCATTTTTCGATCACTCTGCTTATTTAGAAGCTGGTAAATGGTACTAGTCTTGCCAGACCCGGTGGGACCAGCCACCACAACAAGCCCCTGCTGCGGTATTGCCTTCTCCAACTGATCGAATTGTTGGTCGATGAGCCAAGATAGTTCGTGAAAGGATTGATCATAAAGAATACGAATCACCATTGTCTCCTTGTTGGCAAAATTTCCCACCGTGGAAACGCGAAGCGACAAATTTTCTTGACCGAACGCCATTATCATCGAGCCCACCTGAGGCCTGCGATTTTCAGCAATATTCATCTGGGCTTTGAATTTTAAAAAGCTGAAAAGTTGATCTGCTAGTTGGGAGCTGATAATACGATAGCCAATCGGCTGGCTGCCATTGTGAAACTTAATCTGGTAGCGTCCCTGTTCCGGCAGCAAATAAATGTCAGAGGCTCTTTGCTCGTAAGCAGCTTGTATCATGTGTTCAAAATATGTTTGCATTTCCGCTCCCGAAGTAGTTATACGAACTTCTTGAGCAAAATAAAAAAAGCCCCGAGAGGCTTTGAGACTTTTTATATTACTTCGTTTTGATAATGGTACCGTCTTTTAAATAGTTCAGAGCATCCTGAAAATTTCGAACCGGTACCAAAACCATTTTCGGTGCGTGTTTTTTCTGAGCTTTCTGTGCTACCTGCCAATTTGTGGGTTCGCCGGTTAATTTTGCCAGTGCTTTGCTGGGCTTGACATAGGGTGCAAAAAAGACTGTCGAGCCCGCCCGTTGTGCAGCAACAATTTTTTTGTCAATACCGCCAATTTCACCAACTCTGCCCTGATCATCAATCGTGCCAGTACCGGAAATATTACGGCCTTTTTTAATATTTTCTGAAGTCAGTTGAGAATATAGCTGCAAGCTGAACATCAAACCGCCTGAAGGGCCGGAAATCTGACCGACATTGACTGCAACAGCCGGCTGTGTCATCACATCAACATTATCAACGAGACTAATACCGATACCGCTACGGCCCTTAGGATAATCCTTGTCCTTAGTATTTGCCAGGTGTACGGTTTTCCCAGTGTAGGTCAAAATTTTACCTTGCCGCAAAACTGTCAGTTCAATCATCCTGCCCTTAGGCATATTAGCTAAATATTTTTGATAACCGCTGGCATTATTAAAGTGGCGGCCATCTATTTTAGTAATCGTATCGCCAATTCTAATTTTTTTTGCAAATCGGGAATTTTTTGCAATTGATGCTACGTAAATACCACGATAAGTGGTGTGTAGCTGATCAGCCATACCTGCAGCTTTAAAAGCGACCTGCTCAGCTGATAAAATAGCCGTCTTCATCTGATATTCGCTAATCATTGCATAAACGCGATTCGAGACACCACCTTGAATTTCTTCTCTAGGCGTAATTGAGTATGTATCATTCACACGGCTGATCAGCCAGTCTAAACGATTGGCCGGTGATAAATAGACTGACACAAGACGAAAGGAACCCTTAGTCTGATCCCGTTGGCCGTCAACAGTCATGAAATTACGAATGTTATCAGCTTCTCCAGGCGTCTCAACATAGTCACTGGTCGGCAATAAAAGAAAGGCCGCGGCAGCAATGACGAGCAGCATGGTAGCGGCAAAACTGCATAAAATTGTAACTAATGTTTTTCTCTTCATTTAGTCTTTAACTTTATCAGTTCTGCGACATTTTCGGGAACAAAGTGACTGATGTCCGCACCAAACTTAGCAACTTCTTTTAAATTAGAGGAAGAGATATCTTGATAAACGGCTTTTGAAGGCAGCAGAACCGTCTCTATATTGCCCAAGCGGTGATTCAGCTCTGCAATGTCGCGTTCATATTCATAATCTCGGACACTGCGAATGCCGCGGACAATGACCTGTGCAGACATTTCTTTGACAAATTCAAAAGTCAGTCCGGGCATGGGTACTACCCTGACATTGCTTAAATCCATCACGTTATCTTGGATTAATTTAATCTTTTCGTCAGTGGCAAACATAGCTGCCTTATTTGTATTAATGCCAACTGCAATGATCAGTTCATCAAACAACTTAGCCGCCCGTTGGATAACATCCAAATGTCCAAATGTGAGCGGATCAAAAGATCCTGGAAATACTGCCTTAACCATTGATTTTGTCCTTCTTAAAGATCGTCAGATATGTCATACCGTAATTCTTCTGTGCTAAAACTGTAAAACCAGTCGGAAGATTGTCATTGAACGAGTGAAAGCCATGCTCATCTGTCTCAGCTACGAGCAAAGCATCCTCAGCCAGCAGCCCGTCATCCTGCAATTGCACAACATCGTTTGCAATATGCTGTTTGGCATAGGGAGGGTCAAATATCAGCAAATCGAATTTCAGTCCCTCTTCGGCCATTTTAGTCAAAGCTTGGCTGGCTGGCAGTTTCATTATTTCAAATGCCTGAGGATTTTTTGTTGCTGCCGCATTGGCCCTAATCACTTCAATTGCGGGACGAGCATGGTCAACCAAATAGGCTTTGGCATAACCTCGAGACACAGCTTCAATACCCAAAGCACCAGAACCGGCATACAAATCCAATACCAAACCAGCTTTAATATATGGTGTGATAATCGAAAAAAGCGCCTCTTTGACTTTATCGGTTGTCGGCCTTGTCAATTTAGAGGCAACCATTTTTAGACGCATACCGCGGTTTTTTCCAGCTACGACTCTCATATAACAGCTCCTGCTCTGCTTGCTTGTTTCTGCCTAGCCTGCTGACGACTATATTCCCTAGAGACGGTGCAGGCAATTCCGACTGAGATTGAGCTAATCAGAAAAGATGACCCACCATAAGATATAAACGGAAATGTCACACCGGTCATCGGCAGTGCCCCAATAATACCACCTAGGTTGACCAATGCCTGTATAAAGAAATAACTGCCGATACCATATAACATCAGACGTCCAAAATTATTTTTGATGTGAAAAGCAATATAAAACATTCTGCCAATCATCAGCATCAGAACAGCAACCACAAGAAACAATGCCAGTGCACCCAATTCTTCGGTAAAAATAGACATGATAAAATCAGTATTCGCTTCTGGCAGATAGCCCATTTTTTCAATTGAATTTCCCAATCCAACCCCAAAAAGCCCGCCATGAGCAATTGCATAAAAGGAATTAATCAACTGCATAGAGTAACTGCTCGAATAGGGCCAGGGATTTAAAAATATCAAAAAACGGCGAGCTTGAAAATTGCCATTTAAAAAAGAGGCCGGAAGCAGATTTAGCAAAGTCGGGAGGAAGAGATAAAGTGTTGTAATCGTTAGCAGCATGAGTGCCAGCCATTTTAAATGAACGCCGGAAGCAAAAACAATCAGCAGAATCAAGAAAAACGCAATCAAAGAATTACCCAAATCAGGCATGATGAGTACTAAAAACAAATTAGCTAACACAAAAGCTATCTGGGAGGGTAAAAATCCAAAATATCGTTTGCCGGCGGGTGGTAGTACTACCTTTGACTGAACATTCCTATTTAACTGTCGTTCAGATTTATCCAAGCGGCGGGCAGCCAACGAAGACAAATACAAAATGACCGTAATCTTAAAAATCTCCGCCGGCTGAATATTAAAGAAAGGAAGCGCAATCCAGCCATGAGCGCCCGTGCCAGCTGACCGCGAAGAAATAAACCGTGCAAATGCTAGTAAAACAAAAGTCACACCCAAGGCTATCGAAGCCAATTTTGGTGATGCCAGCCATTTTATTTTTATGAAAAAATCAAAGATGGCAACTGTCAGTATACCCAGCAGCGCGAACAAAGACTGCCTGAACAAAAAACCGAAGGCCCCACTTGGAAACGCAGAAGAAGCCGAGAAAACAACTAGAATACCAATCACGCTCAAAAATAAAAAAGGTCCGATGAGCAGCCAATCTATTTGTTTTAATATTTTATTCACCCATTTATTCTAACAATCGAATTTATCTTTTAAAACTGTGGCAAGATAAAATCATGAATGATTTACAGATTACGGTTTACACTGATGGCGGAAACCGCAACACAGGCAATAAATTAGGCCAGCATGTTAAAAATAATGATTTATCCGCTTGGGCCTATCTGATCAAATACCAGGATCACGAATTAACTGCCTCCGGCCTTCAGCTCGGCGCAACCAATAATGCCATGGAATTAACAGCAATTTTAGAGGCCTTCAAAAGAATTCTTGGCAACCATATATTTGATGATAAACCGATTCTTCTCATTAGCGACTCACATTATGTTTTGGATCCGATGTCAAAAGGCTGGCTGAACAACTGGATCAGAAAAGGACAGGATCGGCCTAATATCAATCTCTGGCGAGCTCTTTATCCGCTGTATATCAAGCTAAAACCTCGTCTAACCCTCAAATGGGTGAAAGGACATCAAAATACCTCTGGCAACATCCGAGTGGATGAGATGCTAAATAATGAGATGGACCAGTATCATTAAGAGCAATAAAAAAAGGCCTCAGGCCAATTCTCTGGAACTTACTTTCTGAATTTATCTAGCAATCTAGCAAACCAGGACTTCGTTTCATGAACAGCTGGTTCAGCGCTTTTAACAGCCTTTTCAGCTGCTTCCTTGGCTTGATCAACAACCGGTTTAACCGTTTCGTTAACAGCCTGCACAGCTTTTTCAGAAATTCTTTCAGCTGATTTTTCAATAGCGGGCTTAACAGCTGCTGTTTTTTTGACAACTTTTTTAGCCTTGGGCGCAACTGCCTTTTTTGCAGCAGCTGTTGTTTTTACGACTGTTTTTTTACTGCTTGCAACAGATTTAACAACTGTTTGTTTAACAGCCGTGGCAGCTTTGCTGACCGGCTTTTTAACGGCTGCGGCCTTAGTGGCTGTTTTCTTAAGAGTTGTAGATGTCTTTGCAGATCCTTTTTTAGCCGCTGCCGATGCCCTTTTGACCGTTGTTTTGGCAGTTGACGAGGCTTTAACGGCTGTCTTTTTAGCAGCAGTCTTCTTTACAGCAGCTTTCTTAACTGGTTCTGTAGTTTTAACAGCTGCTTTTTTAGCAGTCGTCGTTTTCTTCTCTGGCATTTTCTCTCCTTGCTAACGAGACAAATTTTAGCAAAAAATGATAAATGTGACAAATAGTTACAGCTTTGCCTGCAGCTTGACGTTGGGATATTTATCAGCGAACCAATTCAATGAAAATTGATTTTCAAACAAAATAACCGGGTCACCCTTCCGATCGCGCATTAATAACGACCGGCTGCTATTCATTTTTTCATCTAAATCCTCAGGATCAATCCAGCGTGCAATTTTTTTGCCAATTGGTTCAAAAATGACCTGTGAATTGTATTCATTGGCCATCCTAAACTGAAAAACTTCAAACTGCAATTGACCAACGGCACCTAAAATATATTCTTGTCCCCGCCAAGATTGAAAAAGCTGAACCGTACCTTCCTGTACTAATTGATTTATCCCTTTGTGGTAAGTTTTTTGCTTCATGACATCTTTAGCAAGAACACGATTAAAGAGGTCTGGTGTAAATGTTGGCAATGGTTCGAATTCGACTCTCTTTTTACCCGAAAAAATAGAATCGCCAATCTGAAAATTACCGGTATCATACAAGCCAATAATGTCCCCCGGAACGGCGTTTTGAATGTTTTCCCGCTCATCAGCTAGGAATTCGGTCACATTACTCAATTTCAGTTTTTTTCCGTTCCTGACTAACGTTACTTCCATGCCCTTGACAAAATTTCCCGACACAATTCGGACAAAAGCAATTCGGTCTCGGTGATTCGGATTCATATTGGCCTGGATTTTAAAAACAAAAGCCGTAAATTGCGGATCATCAGGTTGAACTTCCTGTCCATCGATCGTTGGTTTTTCTGACGGCGCTGGCGCATATTTCAGGTATTCATTTAAAAATTGTTCCACACCAAAATTGGCTAAAGCAGAACCAAAAAAGACAGGAGTCTGCCGGCCGTGCATGACTTTATCCTTATCCAACTTGTTTCCAGCCTCTTTTAATAACTGAATCTCAGTCTGAGCTTCATCATATACCGATTGATCAAGCTCTTTTGTATGATTGTATTTAATTAATTTGTCCGCTTGCAAGTCGTAAATGCCCTGCAACAATTGACCAGATCCAACCGGCCAATTCATCGGGCAGGCTTCAATTCCTAGGGTCTTTTCAAGCTCATCAACCAAATCAAAGGCTTGGCGGCCGTCACGGTCTAATTTGTTAAAAAAAGTGAAAACCGGGATTTTTCTTTTTGCCACAATTTCAAATAACCGCCTCGTCTGAGGTTCAATACCCTTGGCAGAGTCGATGACCATGACAGCTGAGTCCACAGCCATCAATGTTCGATAGGTGTCTTCTGAAAAATCCTCATGTCCAGGTGTATCCAAAATATTAATTCGCTTGCCGGCATAATCAAACTGCAGTACTGAAGAAGTGACAGAAATGCCACGCTGCTGCTCGATAGCCATCCAATCTGAAGAAGCCATCTTGTTTGACCCGCGGCCCTTGACTGTTCCAGCTTGTCTGATCACGCCGCCATGAAGCAGCAGCTCCTCAGTCAAAGTGGTCTTCCCGGCATCGGGATGAGAAATAATCGCAAAAGTTACACGATTTTTGTATGCATTCGTTGTTTTAACCATTTATTTGTTCCGTTTTCTATGAGTTCTCTTAATTAACTTTAACTATTCTTCTTTGATAACAGCAAAAAAATTCCGCTTTTGCGAGCGGAATTTCAAGATAAACTAATTTCACTAGTTTCTCTGATTGCCAAAAAGTCTGAGCAGGAACAAGAACAAATTAATGAAATCAAGGTAAAGATTTAATGCACCGGCAATAGCCAACCCATTTGTGGTCTCGTTTCCTTGGCCTTGAAGCTGAAAATACATCTGCTTCAAACGATTATTGTCATAAGCAGCATAGGCACTAAAAACAAGAATACCCAAGACTGAAATAATCAAACTAAAGCCGGGAACAAAAATGCTGATGATCAAGCCAACAAATAAAGCAATCAGTGCACCGAACATAATCGGTGCCCAAGAAGCTAGATTCTTTTTCGTGATAAAGCCATACAAAGACATGGCACCAAAATCAACAGCTGCAACTAGAAAAGCAGATACGATTGATGACAGGCTGGTGACAGCAAAAATAACACCGAAGAAGAGGCCCTCAATAACTGCATAAACTAATAAACCGGCTAGTGCTAAAGCAGGATTCTTCAAGGCATTGCGCCCAATCATGATCACAACCGCAAATTGTGCGATTGCCAGAATAATCCAAGTCAGCATGCCGCTATTTTGGTAAAAATTAGCTATCTGTGAAGCCAGCGGATAGGCCAAAAGGTAGGCCAAACCGAAGGTAATCAGCAAGGCACCGCCCATATATGCATAAGTCCTTTGAAAGAAAGCAGCCAACCCGGCTTGTCTGGTCGAATCTGTCACATCTTTCAAAACTCGATTGTTAGAAAAATTTTGCATTCTAACCTCCTTTTGAAATTAATTATAACAGGATCTTAAAATTTTTGTCTGACTATTACTGACCTTTTTTATTTTTCTTGAATCTTTTGATAACCCTGAGTTAAAGCATCCTCATACTTTTCAATATCACCAGCCCCCATAAACAACAGGACGGCGCCATGCTCAGCACTCAACTCATGAAAAGCATTCTCTTCAGTCAGAATGGTTGCGGCATTAGGCAATTTTTCTAAAATATCTTCACTTTTTGCTTGTCCTGCTTTTTCCCGAAGAGAACCAAAAATCGGTGTGATGTAGACTTTATCAGCGGCTCTAAGCACATTAATATATTCGGATTTAAACGCTTTGACGCGTGTATAAGTATGCGGCTGAAAGATTGCAACGAGCCGTTTGTCTGGAAATTTCTGACGTGCTGCATCAATGGTTGCCTTGATCTCATTAGGATGATGCGCGTAATCATCCACAATCGTCAAATCAGCAACTTGGCTAATAGCAAAGCGGCGTTTGGCACCCGTATAAGAAGCGACTTTAGATTGGATTTCTTCGACGGTCAATCCTAAACTGTCAGCTGCCGCAATTGCAGCCAAGGTATCCAAGATACCATGCTGCCCCTCAATCCTTGTAAAGAAACGGCCAAGTTCATTGCCTTGATTAAAGACGGTAAAATAGCTTCCTTCGGGTTTTTCTAAGATATCGCCAGCATAGATATCATCATTTTTTTCTAGGCCGTAATAAAGCATTTTGGCTCTTTTGGGCTGGAGGCGGTGAATTTCAGGATCTTCGCCATAAGCAAAAATAGTCTGACTGACACGATCAGAAAACTCCGAAAAAGCTTTTTCAACATCATCTAAGTTCTCGTAATAATCCGGGTGATCCCAATCGATATTCGTGATGATCGCAACATTCGGCGTATAGGGCTGAAAGTGACGTTCATACTCATCGGCTTCGACGACAAAATATTTAGAGTCAGCAATACCTTTGCCAACACCATCCCCAATCAAATAACTGACACCTTCCGGCCGGCCGGAAAGAATGTGTGCTAAAAGGCTGGTCGTGCTTGTCTTGCCGTGAGCACCAGCAACAGCAATCGAAAAGTGACGGGAAATGACTTCTTCAACAGCCTCTGGATAGGTTAGCAAACGCGCCCCAAGTGCTTTAGCAGCTAAAACCTGTGGATGGTTATCGGGAAAAGCATTGCCTTTAACGACGGTATAATCGGCCTGAATGAGAGCCGGGTCAAAAGCAGTAATCCGAATCCCAGCTTTGAGGAGCGGAAACTGCGTGAAAGTTTCTTTGTCGATATCCGAACCTAGTACTGTATTGCCCTGGTCATGCAGAATCAATGCCAGGCTGGCCATACCAGTTCCTTTAATTCCGATAAAATAATATGTTGTCATAATCGCCTAATCAAACTCCAATTCATTTGCTCTATTAAAATCCAAAGGATCGCCAACATTGCCAAAGTCATCCGGCAGAATAATCATACCTGAGTGATCGGGTGCGTTTTTCAGACCTAATTCTCTTGGCGCAGCCATCATAGCTTGAGAATCAACAGAACGCAACTGGCCTGGCCAGATAATTTTACCGGATGGCAGAATGGCACCCGGTAGGCAGACAACCGTCTTAACATCTGTGCGCAGATTCGGGCTGCCAGAGACGATTTGAATGCTTTTATCCTTGGAAATAGCCACTTGAGCAATCGCCAAATGATCGGAGTTTGGATGTTTTTCAATCGACTGAACCAATCCAATCACAAACTTCGGCTGCAAATCAGGAGATAATTCTGCCTCAAATCTAGCATCAGTTAACTTTTGATTAAGTTTTTTAATTGTGTCGGAATCTAGCGTAACAGGCCCCGGCTTAGAAAATGACAGATCAGTGAAATGGTAAGCCAGTGTCTTCCCTTCTTTTGAAATTCGTATGATATTGTCTTTTGTTTCGACAACTGAATCGGGTTTTTCTGCTGCCAGAAAAACGATCAGAGTCCCCGAATTATAGTCCGCAACGAGCATATTTATATCTTAAAACAAAAAAACCATATAATTATTGGCATGAGTAAAAATCACAACAACTTAATTGCGGCCGGAATTGGATTTGCCCTCGCTGGTGGACTTTCCTGGCTCCTAGCTAAGAAAATTAAAAATAACAATGCTGATCAGGTTCTAGATCAGGTTAAACAATCGCTATCGGCACAAGGAACAGTCTCTCATGCTTGGATAAACGGCCAACGGACCGGCAGTGATGATTATGATGTCAAAGCTGTCTATATGGGCGGCGCCTGGATTACAAGCAATGCTGGCGAAACAAAAAAAATCGACTTTATCGCTAATGCTGATACAAGCGAGATTCTTTACGTCAAAAATGCAAATGATTAATTAAGACGGAAAGGATGCTTTGACCCAGTACTCCGGCTGATGCATTTCAGCAAATTTTTGTTCGTACTCACTCTCGATATTATGGGGATGTTTGGCTAATTCATGGTGCAGATCATAGCTGATGTCCTCGGCTGACCAATTCAGGCCGGCATCCTTGAAACTGCTTAGAGAATATTGAAACAAGCCGAAATTGTCTGTTTTAAATTCCAAAGTACCCTTGGACTGCAAAATTCGCGCATATGAGGACAGAAAATTTGCTGCAGTCAAGCGCCTTTTTTCGTGTTTGGCCTTTGGCCAGGGATCGCTATGATTCAGGAAAATACCCGCGATTTCGCCATCGGCGAAATAATGGCTGACATCGGCACCATCACCGTAAATTAATTTGAGATTCGTGATTTCTGGATCTTTTTCCAGGGCATTTTTGCCAGCAATCGCCACAGCGGTCGGTTGGAGTTCCAAACCAATAAAATTGATTTTCGGATATGCCAGGGAGTTTTCCAAAATAAATTGCCCTTTTCCCGATCCAATTTCCAGATAAATTGGATGATCATTTTTAAAGCGTGCCTGCCACCGCCCTCTTAACTGCCCAGCCTGATCATTTTCGATGACCAATTCCGGATGGCTGCTGATAAAGGGCTTGGCCCATTTTTTACTTCTTAGTCGCATATTTAAATCCTACCAGACGCGGCAGATAACCCTTGATAATCAACCATGCAAATAAGATAAAAGCAAAGATGGCATACGCAGATGCAGTTGTTCGATGTGTCAGCAGCAAGGACAGGGATAAACAAAGAACCACCGGTGAATAGATTTTGACTGCAAGAAGCTGAAAATCGGCCAGTTTAGCCTCAAGATCTGTTTGATAACTTAGGACCATCAAATGGTGGTCAAAATGATGAAAAACACTTTTCAGCTGGTAAGCTAGCGCAAATAAGATAAACAGGCCGGCACAGGCAGCTGAGAAAAGTGAAGGCAGAAAAAGCGTCAGCATAATTCCCAAAAGGCTGACAAAAAACACAGGCCCAATTAATTGGCGGCTGCGGAAAAAATACCTGGTAAATAAAATCCAGTAAAAACTCCGATTAAATTTCTGCAAACGTTTAATCAGCCAATCCCACAGGCGGCTGGGCCGGTTATCGTGTTTAATTTCTTTGACATCGGTGAAAAAGTTCAAGAAAAGGTTCAGCTGATTAACACGTCGTTTTTCTAAATCAATGGCGTAAATCCAGGCAATTCTACTGTCAGAGCAAATTTTTCGATAACTAAGAAGCAGTAGAAAAATTTTGATAACTAGCCAAAATGCAACATATAAACAGGTTATCCAAACATTTAAAATGGCTAAAAGTGCTGGCAGCATTGCTAAATTAATCATCAGCTGAATCACAACTGAAACACAAATCGACCGAATCAGAGCTGCTTTAAGAAATTGCTTGATCTCACGAAGGTCAGAAATGAGAAAAATCCGATCTGCCTCCTGAAAAAAAGTAGCCAATCGTCCCAGAAATAAACTAACCAGACTGATTGTTAGCAACACCGGCATTGTAAAAAAACTATGGCCGATGGCCGAAAGATGATGCAGGTACTCGTAACCGCCAAAAACCAAGGCAATAAATAAAAACGCAACAAACTGATCGTTAAAAGCCCGGCTTAAATAACGCATGTTTCGCTGAAAAGACCTTTGCCGGCGGGATGCGAACACCCGAGTCATTTTTCAGCCTCTTTAGCCAACTGATAGTAAACGCCATCAATTGTCTGCTGTTTGGGAAAGGCCTGAAAAATATCCTTCAAATGACCGCGTACACGAATTTTGCCTTGATCCAATAACAAGAATTGGTCCACAAATTCTTCAGCGCCAGCAATAACGTGTGTACTCATGAGAATTGTGCTACCGGCAGCTTTTTTTTCTTTCAATAAATCAATCAGGTCAGCAACAGCCAGTGGATCCAATCCAATGAAAGGTTCGTCAATGATCAGAAGCGGCGTATCAGCCAATAATGCCATCACGATCATAACTTTTTGACGCATTCCCTTTGAAAAATCAATCGGAAACCAGTTCCCTTTATCCTCCAGGCGAAAAATCTTGAATAGACGCTGGGCGTCGCTTTCGGCTTTTTTCTCATCGAGATGATAGGCTGAAATTGTTGTCTGGACGTGTTCGTTGAGTGTCAGGTCTTCATAGACCACCGGTAATTCCGGAATGTAGGACAAAGCAGATTGATAACGAACAGGTTCTTTTTGACTATCAATATTATCAAAAATAATTTGACCGGTCTTTGGCTTCATAATACCGATCAGATGATTAATCGTCGTCGTTTTGCCAGACCCATTCAAACCAATCAAGGCTGTCAGAGTGCCGGATGCCACGGTAAAAGAAATATCTTCAATTGTATTTGCTTGACCATAACCACCGGTCAAATGGGAAACTTCTAATGTCATAGTTATTCGATTAAATTCTAACAGACCGATATAATATAGGCATGACAGATGTATTTGATAAAATCATTGCTGGCGAAATTCCCAGCTATAAAGTATATGAAGATGAGGATGTTTTAGCTTTTTTGGATCTAGCGCAATCCACACCGGGACATACTTTAGTCGTGCCTAAGAAGCATGTTGATAACATTTTTGATTACGATGACGAATTGGCAGCAAAAGTTCTCAGCAAGCTGCCGAAGATTGCCCGTGCCATCAAAGCCGCCAATCCAAAAATTATCGGTATGAATATTCTCTCTAATAACGGTGCCATCGCTGGTCAATCGGTACCTCATTCCCATTGGCACTTAATTCCGCGTTTTGAAGGGGATGGTCTGAACCGGCCAAAAGAGGTTGATCATTCCAGTGATTACAACGACAAAAAATATCAGGAAATTGCAGATGCAATCCGCGCCCAATTCAAATGACCGAACATAAGAAAAACAATCATTTCTTAAATGACTTGCTGGACGACTTTTCGGTTCATTTAAAAACAGAACTCGATGTCATAAAAAAAGCTGTTTCTGCCATCAAAACACTGATCAGGATCATGCCCGAACAGAAACAGAATATTCAGGATATGTCCAACGAACTAGAGAAGGCACAAGATAAGATGGCGCAGTTCCAGTCTCAGTTGGCTAAAGACCAGCAAAGCCTGCAGGAAGAACTATCAACTGTCAAATATCCTTTTCACAAAAAATGATTTGAGTTACATGCTAAGTTCCGTTAGAATTAAAGGGTTATAAATTAACGGGGGAATTATGCGTAAATTTGTTTGGACAGCGGTCGTGCTTTTATTTTTGGCCGGCGTTACCTATCTTACTTTAAATACTTCAAAAGTCCTGGTCACCTCTCGAGGCGGTGCAGTGACAGAAGCTCAATATATGTCATCTGTGACCGCGACGTCGACTGGCCAGCAGACATTCGTTGGCATGGTCATCAATAATTCGCTGGAGCATCTCTACGGAAACTCCGTCTCCAGCACGGAAGTCAACCGGGCCTATCAGGAGCAGAAAGCGCAATATGGCAGCGCTTGGTCCGCTTTTCTATCCCAGCAAGGCACAACGGCCAGTCAGTTCAAAAGTCAGGTTCGTACACAGCTGCTTTTGGTTGAGGCTGCTAAGAATTATCACAAAATCAGTACTTCTCAGCTTCGCAAAGCTTATAAGACATACACACCAAAAATGAGTGTTTCAGTTATCACGCTGGCCAGCAGCAAAGATGCGGATGCAGTTTTAAAGAATCTTAAGGCTGGCAAGAGTTTCGCTTCACAGGCTAAGAGCCATTCGACTAATTCAGCCACAGCGTCGAAGGGCGGCAAGATGCCAAGTTTCGATTCTACCTCAACTGCCGTAGCATCACCCATTCTCAAAGCTGCCAAAAGTCTCAAAGTTGGTGCTTACACGACAAAGGCTGTTAAGACAGATTCTGACTATGCGATCATCAAATTGAATGCTAGAGCTAAAAAACAGCCTTTAAGCAATTATCGAATTATCCTGACTAACTCTCTGATTAATAGTTGGGTAAATAATTCAAGCAACACCACTCAAATTCAAAAGATTATCAGTAAGGTGATGAATAAAAATAATGTTCAGTTTAAAGGCAGCCAATACCCTGCTTTAAAAAGTGCGATCGAACAATATCTCGTTAGCAGCTCATCTTCCACTAGCAGTTCATCCTCAACGAGCAGTTCATCTGCTAAGAGTAGCTCTATCAGTTCTAGTTCATCGTCCAGTAGCAAATAAATTTCATAATTTATCGATTCATACTAAAAGCCCGATCTCATTATGAGATCGGGCTTTTAGTATATGTAAGCTTGGCTTACTTAACTAAAGCTAATAAGTCGGCTTTCTTTGCTGATGCTGGGTATTTAATATTACTTGCATCGAGAAAAGCTTTAATGTCAGCTACTGTTGACTTTGCCGTAGGCTTAACAAGTGTGGCTACTTCTGCTTCTTCAACTTTTTTGCCAGGCTCAAGAACGACAGGTTTTGCGCCACGGTTTTCAATTCTTTCAACTTTGATATCGACAGCTAAAGTAGCAGCTTTACGTACTGGTGCTGTTACCTGCTTTTTAGCTGCGTCAGCTAGTTTCGAGAAAGTAGCAAAATCAGTAACAGCTAATTCAGCAAGCATCTTACGGTTCAAATCAATACCAGCCAGCTTCAAGCCATGCATTAACTGAGAATATGAGATACCGTTCATCCGGCTGGCTGCATTAATACGCGCAATCCAGATCTTACGATAATCACGTTTAACGTTCTTGCGATCACGATAAGAATACAAATAAGACTTCCAAACCTGTTGTTTGGCAACTTTAAAATTAATATGACGCTGACCACGATAGCCTTTGGCCAACTTGATCATTTTTTTACGACGAATACGCGTAACATTTGTTCCTTTAACTCGCATAGTTTCTCTCCTTGACCAAAAATTATAGGGTACTTAAAACTTTTGCATAACGCTTAACGTTAATTCTGTTCATCATAGCAGTGCCGCGCAACTGGCGACGCTGTTTCTTAGTCTTACCGTGAAAACGGTGAGAAGTAAAAGCTTGTCCACTTTTAAAACCACCTGACGCAGTTTTCTTAAAACGCTTTGCTGAAGCGCGACTAGTCTTCATCTTTGGCATCTTGATTCTCCTTTATCTTGCTTTTCTTTTCGGATTGTACTTTCTTAATAACCTCGGGCTTCGGTGAAAGCAGAAGCGACATCTGTCTGCCTAATAGCTGGGGCATCTGGTCAATATTAGCCAAGTCTTTGAGCTGGTCCGCCATCTTAAGCAGTACCTTGCGGCCAACATCTTGGTGTGTCATCATTCGTCCACGAAAACGTAAATTCAATTTGACTTTATTACCAGCACTCAAAAACTTCGTTGCTGCCTTCTGCCGAGTCTCGAAATCGCCTTCCCCGATAACCGGGCTGAGACGAACTTCTTTGGTTTGAACAATAACTTGCTTCTTTTTGTTCTCACGAAGCTTCTTCTGCTGTTCAAACTTCACCTTGCCCCAGTCCATAATTCTAGCTACAGGCGGCTGTGCCTTAGCTTGAACAATAACCAGATCAAGACTCCTTTGACTAGCGATTTTTTGAGCATCGCGAGTACTCATAACCTTTTTTGATCCGCCATCAATCAACATCACTTCATGGAAGTGAATGTTTTCATTGACAAGATCTATTTGGCGCTTAGGCCGTTGCTGTGGTCGTGCTATAAGAAAAATCCTCCATTTTTAGTTAGAAAAAGCGAGTCATGCAAACATGCAGAACCCGCCTCAAAAGAATGATTTGCCAACATGGTGTTCCACATGAGGCGAGAGGCGGGTACCTCTACTTAATTCAACCCTACCATAATACCACATTTACCTTTTTGGTGCATGATCATCCGCTGCATGTTCACTGCGGACAATTTCATCAATGGTTTTTTCAACTTGATCAAAAATTTTGTGCTGACTATCCGACATGCGGGATAGACGATCGGCACCCTGATATTGATTGATCATTTCATCAATCCAATAATCTCCTTCAAAAATACCCGCGGAAATTTTGGGATACAACAAACTCGTCTGCATTCTAAGATTGGAAGTCAGCATGTCGTTAGCAATTGGATCATCCGCACCTAGTTCCTCATCCAAACGTTTCTTGAGTTTCGTGTATTCGGGCAATGCCAATAGCGGCTTGATTTTGCTGGGATTTACCTGATAAATTTTATGATCAATCCAATAAAAGTCCACCTTTTCGTCAATCTGCAGCTTTTGTGCTGTCTCTATCAGACTAGATCGGATTAAAGGATTGATGTAAGGATCCAACAACAAAAACTTGCTGCCGCTCCACCACTCATGCAAAGGTAATTTGAACGAACTTTCAAAACGTTGACGCTGTTTGGCAAAATCGCCATCCGACAAGTGGTAAAAAGACTGTGCCAGTTCTTTTTGAGTCACCGCCATTTGAGTACGAATAATTCTTTCTTTGTTTTCGATCTGCTCTATGGCTGTCGCAGCCCAAATTGGGTCAGCAAAACCGGCCATTTCCCGAGCATAAATAAAGTTTTGATTCTTTAAAAGAACGTTAATAGCCAGCTTGAATAAACGCTCTGTGTTCAAATAATCATCCAAAAAATCCTGCAGATAAACATTAGCCAAGCTAAACTGCTGGTCTTCATATAAAGTACCAACCAAAATACGGTTCAAGTCGATTTCCTGCTTTTGGTTGTAGGCCATCTCAAAAAAAGAGGCAGCTTGATGGAAATTTTGGTGGTCAAATTCTAGCTGCCCCTGCTGAACCAATTGATCAAAACTCAGTTTTTGAGGGTTTTCAGACATTATTTTCTTCTAATTGTTTCCTTTCAGCTAATTGTGCGTTAATTTTCTCCATCGTCTCCTTCTTAGGACGAATGGAACGTGGTGTCGACTTGACACGTTGACGCGGCTTGCGGTTCTTGCTGCCAGCAGGTTTCTTGGTATCTTCGGCTGCTTCTTTTTTGGCACTAGCGCTATCGCCCTTCTTTTTATTGTTAGGACGACGGTTCTGATTAACTTCCATCACAACAGGCATCACAACTGGACGGCGCTTGGTCTTCTCATAGAAGAACTTAGATAGGGCTTCTTTAACGCCTGATTTTAGATCGTTCCAGTCAAAGTCTTCACTATTGGCCAGATACAACTCGATCTGGTCCACCATTGCTTTAGCGGAATCATGAATCAAATCACGATTAGTCTTAACAAAGATAAAGCCGCGAGTCGTAATTCTTGGCGCTGCAACCACCTTTTTCTTCTTACGGTCAATTGTTGCGGCTGCAATGACTACACCGTCTTCAGACAACATCTTGCGATCACGAAGGACAATATTTCCGACATCAGTGTTGCCAGAGCCATCAATCATCGTGTCGTCGACTTCAAAGGAATCCTCAAGCTTGAACTGCTTGGTCTCTGGATTTAGTTTATACTGATCCCCCTTCATTGAAAGGAAGATATTTTCTTTTTTGATACCGACTTCCTGGGCGAGAAAATCAGCAACTGAGAAGACACGATATTCACCGGAAACCGGGAAGAAGTAAGTTGGCTTCATAAAGTTCAGCATAAACTGAAGATCGTTTTGACTAGCATGCCCAGACGAATGAACATGATCCTTAATTGAAATCACGTTGGCACCACGACGGAAAATCATATCGCGCGTCTTGGCCATAATTGATTCGCTGGCAACAGACGGTGTCGTCGCAATAAAAATCAAATCCTTATCATTAAAGGAAACATAGCGGTCATCGCCATTAGCCATCCGCCACAGATCACGAATAGGCTCGCCCATCTTGCCCGTCTCCAAGATAACTAATTTGTTCGGCTCAACCGACTTCAAATTCTTGATGTTTGTAAACAATTTATTGTAGCTGGTTGGCAGCTGAAGACGCTTGGAATCCAAAGCTGTCTTGACAACTTGTTCTAAGTCATTGCCAGAAATAGCGATTTTGCGGCCTGTCTGAAAAGAAGCATTGATCACTTCTTGAATCCGCTGAACATTAGAAGCAACTGTTGCAACAATAATCCGGCGATCGGCATTTTCACGAAATGTCTGGAAAACAAATTCGTCGATGGCAGACTCATTTGCAGACTCGCCTGGTAATTCAACACCATTGCTATCAGCTAAGAGTGCCAGCACGCCACGCTGGCCGATTTGTGTCAAACGGGCATAATCGGTTTTATAAGGAACTTGTGCCGTATTATCAAACTTAAAGTCGCCAGTGTAGACAACCTGGCCGTACTCAGTCTCCAAGACAATCCCGACAGACTCCGGAATTGAATGTGTCGTGCTGAAAAAGGACACTTTTGTCTTACCAAATTCAACAACTGAATCTGGCGTGATGACATTATAATCATTAAAATCGGACAAAGAAGGCCGTTTTGCTACCTGCTCTTTGGCCAAAGCTAAAGTAAATTCCGTACCAAAGACCGGTACACGCAATGCTTCCAATAGATATGGCAGCGCACCAATCGAATCAGCATGGCCATGTGTCAAAAAGACACCAACAACTTGATCAGCATGATCAATCAGATAATTAAAATCAGGGACGACAACATCAACCCCTAAAAGATCTGTTTCAGGATACTTTAATCCAGCATCCAAAATATAAATTTCGTCATTCACGGTCACGGCATACATATTCTTTCCGTTTTCACGGACACCGCCGAAGGGAATGATACTTAAACTAGTATTTACCATTAATAACCTCAATATTTAATTGCGAATCTGTTTTCCGGACGCGTTAGCCGTTAGTCCAAGAGAGTTTCGTTAAATTCATTTTACAGGACTTGACCAAGGATGTAAAATCTTTCATCTTTTGATACAATGTAGGAGCTGTCTTATACAGGACAGCGATCCCTTTGCTTAGTTGTTCGCGGACTTACCCTTACGAACAACCCGGTAATCGGAAATATTGAGGAGGTAGACATGGCTTTAACTCAAGAAGCAAAGAACCAGATCATTAAAGAATATGCCCGCAGCGAGGGTGATACCGGTTCTATAGAAGTTCAAGTGGCTGTTTTGACTGCTGACATTAACGAACTGAATAACCACATGAGCGCTAACAAGCACGATTTTTCTTCACAGCGTGGTCTCATGAAGAAAATCGGACATCGTCGTAATTTGCTGCGTTACTTGCGTACAAATGATGTCGCTCGTTATCGTGAACTTATTTCGAAGCTCGGACTTCGTCGTTAATATTTTTAGGAGGAAAAAATGCCAATTATTGAATCTTCAATTCAGCGCGAACGCTTGACCAAAGTAGAACGTGCCGTCCGTATCCCACAAATCAGTGCTTACCGGACTGCCGTCAAAAATTTTGAAAAAGCCGTGGCTGCTGGTGCCGACAATCTGGAAAGTTTGTACAGCAAGACCAGCGCAGCAATCGACAAAGCTGAAAGCAAAAGCTTGATCAAAAAGAACAAAGCAGCTCGTGATAAGGCTCGCTTGTACAAATTGCTCAAGTCTGCTAGCAGCAAGTAAAGCTGTTAAGCATAAATAAAAACCCGATCTCGTACAGATCGGGTTTTTATTTTATCTTGATTCAGAACGGCGCTCTTTGCGTGAAATACGTGCTGCTGTGCGCTGACTGACTTTTTTATCTTTTAATTGTTTAAATTTAATTGCGCCTTTAATTTGGTGACGATAACCAGGCTTAATGTGCGCCTTTTTCTTCTTAACCAAGCCAATCATCTCAGGATCCAACTTTTCGGGGGTTAGACGACGTACGTGACGACGATTACGATCTTTGGCATCGACGAGTTCGTGATTTTTCAGCTGCTTGGCTTGAAAATGAATTCCCAATTTTTCAAGTTCAACCACTTTGCTCTCTTCGTCTGGCCCATACAAGGTAATTGCAGTTCCAGACATACCATTACGACCGGTACGCCCAACACGATGAATGAAAAATTCCAAATCGGTTGGAATATCATCATTAATAACTTCTGAGACGCCTTGAATATCTAAGCCGCGAGCTGCTAAATCAGTCGCAACAACATATTGAAATTCCTGATTTTTGACCCGCCGCATCACGCGACGACGCTCACGTGGTTCAATATTGCCACGGATTTCAGCTACTTTTAATCCTTGTGCTTCTAAAAACTTGGCCAATTCGCGAACACGCTCCTTGGTATTAGCAAACACAATTGTCAGATATGTCTCGCCGCGTGTCAGCAAGTCATAAATAACCTCATTTTTGTCCTTTGATTTAGTAGCCAGCAGTAAGTTCTCGACTGTATCGCTAACAACCGTTGAAACCGGAATCTCCTCGATTATCGGCTCTTTCATGTACTTTCTTAAGAACAGTGTAAGCTTGTCAGGGATTGTCGCTGAGAAGACCAGCATTTGCAAATCCGCTGGCATCGCACTGGCGATTGTATTAACGTCCCCCAAAAAGCCCATATCCAAAGCCATATCAGCTTCATCAACAACGAAAAAACGATTATGATTCACTAAAAGCAAATTCTGGCTCAAAAAATCTTTTAAACGGCCCGGTGTGCCAATGACAACCTGCGGCTGCTTTTTTTCCAATTGATTCGTCTGTTTGACACGGTCGGTCCCACCAACGTAGTCTACAATTCGTAAAGCATCGAACCGCGGATCAAGTTTTACCAAAGCTTTTTGAAAAGCACGAAATGCTTCATATAATTGTTCAGCCAGTTCACGCGAAGGCGATGTAATCACAGCTTGTACTTCATCCAGCGCTGGATCCAAATCATTAAAAATCGGTAGCAAAAAAGCATGTGTCTTACCCGACCCTGTCTGCGATTGTCCAACGACATCACGGCCACCTAAAATAGAAGGAATTAAACGCTGCTGTACCTTAGTTGGTTTTATAAAAGAAATACCGTCAATTGCCGCGACGATTTCTTTTTTTAAATTGAATTGTCCAAATTGATTTGTCATTAACTTTATTTACTGCGAAAAAATCCGCATTTCTGATCGCTATTTAAAATTACTAAATGATGTAAAAGCGTTTAGTCTTTTCAGACCAGCACTCATAAGTCTAACAGTTTCAGAATAAATTATCAGTGATCATAAAAAAATCAAGCCAAAATTTTGAAATCAGCGGCAGCCTTTTTAAGCTCGGAAACAATCTGATCAATTTCTTTTAAATCTTTCGCTTTTGCGCCACTTGCCATGTCGTGACCGCCGCCATTATGCAATTTAGCAATCTCATTGACATTCGGCCCTTTTGAGCGTAGACGAACACGGTAAGTGCCATCATCGTTTTCGATAAAATTGGCCCAAACAAGCACCTCTTTAATCGAGCCAAACATGCCAACAATAAAATTACTGCCTTCGCTGCCTAAATGCCCGGCTTCGATCTCGGCTCGCGACAAAGTGATCCAGCCGACTTGGTCTTCAACCTTCATATCGTTGTAGACTTTACCGGAGAAGCGTGCCTGTACCAAACTGATTGAAGACATCTGCCGATTAATCGCTGAATAATCATTATGAAAGTGATATAACTTGCTGACGGCAATAAAAGTCTCTGGTGTCGAAGCATACATAAAGCGCCCAGTATCACCCGTAATGCCAATGTAGAGAAAACGTGCCGCCTCTTCTGTCAGTGAGAGTGGTGCATTGCCATCCAGCAAATAAACCACCATTTCTGAACTTGAAGAACGTTCCGGCTCGACCCACATTAAATCGCCAAAAGGCTCATCATTAGGATGATGATCAATCTTGATCAGGTAATCAGCTTTTTTGTAACGATCATCATCAATGCGATCGCGATTAGCCGTGTCAATTACAATCACGAGGGCGTTTTCGTAAACTGAATCGGCAATTTTGTCCATTTGTCCGACCCAACTCAGACCTGTGATCTCTTTACCGACAGCATAAATATTTTTTTCAGGAAAAGCCGCTTGGAGTCCGGCTTTTAAACCTAATTGAGAACCAACAGCATCAGGATCGGGTCGCTGATGGCGGTGAATAATAATGGTTTGATATTTTTCTACTTGTTTTAATACTTGCTCTTGAAAGTCCATGTCTCTAGTCTATCTGAATTAGAAGACAAATTCCTCATCAAATGCAGGCAATAGACCGCTTCCTGCTGGCAAATTGTCGATAAACTTCTGCGGATCGGCCTGGATAGCCGGAAAAGTATTGTAATGTGTCGGAATGACGTGTTTGGCCTGCAAAAATTCAGCTGCCACGACGGCATCATCAGCGTCCATTGTAAAATGACCACCAATGCAGATCATAGCCAGATCAACAGGCCGTTTTCTAGCGACTAATTTCAAATCGGAAAACAAGGCCGTGTCGCCTGTGTTATAAACCAATTTATCTTCAATCGTCAGTGCCATGCCGCAGGCCGTCCCTAAAGGAACTAGCAAGCCTTTGACCAAGCGCGCATCGGTATGCCAAGCCGGATACATTTTCATTGTAAAATCCCGGCCGGTATACGTGCCGCCAAAATTAACGCTCTCGGCATGGCAGCCCTTGGCTTCAGGTAGAGTGTTATTAATATAATCAGCGAAATCAGTCTGAGTGATGATCAAAGCGCCAGTCCGACGTGCAATATCAAAAGCATCACCAACATGGTCGCCATGCGTGTGAGTCAACAAAATATAATCTGGATTAAGACTATTTGGATCCACATGTGTGTGTTTATTGCCAGTCAGAAAAGGATCAATCAGAATCGTCGTCTGCCCGCTTTTGATTTGAAAAGCATTCTGTCCAAAATAAGTAATTTTCATGATTGTCTCCTCAAAAAAAGCTGACTAAACGCCAGCTAGTTACTTCTCTTTATCTGTATCTTTTTTGCCTGCTTCATCAGGCTTTTTAACATCAGCCGTGATTTTGGTATCGACCGATGATGCGGCAGGCCCAATTTTAGCAATCGCACGGAGATCAAAGGGTAGGAAAACGCCTTCAACATCCAGTGTGACAATTTTTTTATCATTATCAACCGAATCCACAATACCGTGAAGACCACCGATCGTGACAACTGACGCGCCCTTAACGAGACCATTGTGCATCTCTTCTTGGCGCTGAGCCATCTGCTTGCGGCGACGAGAAGTCCACCAGAACATGCCACCTATCAAGACGGCATAGATAAGAATCATTGGCAGCCAAGATGAGAATCCTGACCTTGCCGCCAAGACGATCAAATTTTCGAACATAAATTTCCTCCAGATAACAATTTTAGCAAAATTGCCTTAGAAAAGGCGTGCATTAGGTTTGTTATAACCGTATTCTTCTAACACTTGAGCCCGAAAATCCAAAAATTGGTCATTTTCGATTGCGGTCCGCATATCTGCCATTAATTTTAACAGATAACGCAGATTGTGCATTGAAGCCAAATTATAACCCAGTAATTCATTGGTATTAAAGAGATGGTGCAGATAGGCTTTTGTGAAATGTGTGGAAGCATAATCATCTAAATCCGGATCCAATTGACTAAAATCGTCTTTATATTTATGATTTGTGATCACAATCCGGCCAAAGCGTGTCATGAGGCTGCCCTTACGAGCAATTCGCGTTGGCAGCACACAATCAAACATATCAATACCGCGTGCTACCGAGTCAAATAACGAATCCGGTGCGGCCACACCCATCAGATATCGCGGCTTATCTTCTGGCAGCCAAGGCGTTGTAAAATCTAAAACACGGTTCATTTCTTTTTTTGATTCACCAACCGAAAGACCGCCAATCGCATAACCGGGCAGATCCAAAGATGCGAGATCCTTGGCGGAATTTTGCCTCAGTTCTTTAAAACCAGCGCCTTGAACAATCCCGAACAAGGCCTGTTCATCAGGGCGCTTATGTGCTTTTAAAGCCCTTAATGCCCAACGTGCAGACCGCTCGGTCGATTCCTTGATGTAATCATAGGTTTCAAAATATGGAACCGCTTCGTCCAACTGCATCATGATATCCGGGCCCAGATTGTTTTGAATCTTCATGGCAACTTCCGGTGAAAGAAACATTGTCGAACCATCGATATTGTTTTTAAAAGTGACGCCTTTTTCTGTAATCGATCGTGTGTCTGCCAAACTGAATACTTGAAAACCACCGGAATCGGTCAAAATAGCCTGATCCCAATCCATGAATTTGTGCAGGCCGCCAGCCTTTTTAATCAGTTCATCCCCAGGCCGGATCCAAAGATGATAAGTGTTTGCCAAAATAATCTGCGACCCGATTTCCTTTAATTCACGCGGCTGCATTGATTTAACTGTTGCCTGGGTGCCCACCGGCATAAACATCGGCGTCTGCCAATCACCATGAGGCGTATGGATAATGCCTCGACGGGCACCACTATGTTTGTCGACATGCAATAATTCATAGCTTACGGGAGATTTAGTCATAGCTTTTATTGTATGACAAAGCCGCAGAATTCGTTAGAAAATTCATTGAAACAGTTTTGTCTCTTCAATAATCGACTGGGCACTCTGCTTTAATTTGGCCGTCTCTTCAGGATTTAAAGGCAGATAAACCTCACTGACGATCCCTTTTCGGCCAATAATCGCCGGCAAAGAGATGTAAATACCGAATTTTTGATTGTAACGCGACACTACCACTTCATAATGGCTATCAGTCAGCACCGACTCAATCAAACTGGCAGCAGCGCTTGCAACAGCAATATTTGTATAGCCCTTGCCTTGGACAACTTGAAAAGCATCTTTTTTTGTTGCCAGCGCTAAATCCTTAACTTCGATACCGCGTTCTTGGGCAATTTCTAGAATAGGCCTATCCAAGATCCGAATTGATGACCAGGCCGGAAACTGAGAGTCGCCATGTTCGCCAACGACAAAGCCCGTGACTGAACGCGGGTCCAGATCAAAGCGCTGGCCGATTTCTCGCTTTAATCGCGATGTATCCAAATAAGTCCCGCTGCCAAATACCTGTTCTTTGGGCAGGCCAAGTTCTCTTTGATAGACGCCTGTAATCACATCGACGGGATTTGTAATAGTTAAGAAAACACCGTGAAAATGGGCTGCACGAAGTTGGGCAGCCATGGACTTGATTTGTTTCAGATTAAAAGCCAGCTCGGCGAAACGATCGCTGCTTTGGGCAGTCAGATGAACATTTCCAAAAGTGCTGACAACGATATCGGCGTCGCCAAGATCTGCATAATCGCCAGCGATAATCTTTGTATGCGACGGAAGAAAGGATTGCGCGTCCAAAAAATCCAGCAGCTCTGCCTGCAAATGCAGCTTATTAATGTCCAACAAGACAAGCTCGTCGACAAGTCCTCGGTCAGTGATAATGTGAGCCAGCGTCGATCCAACGTGCCCCATTCCAATGATTCCAATTTTGCGCATGAGTTTAACCCCTTTTTCAATTATAGTGAAAATGGTGATTAATGTTACCGCTTACTTAAAAATGATCCAACTATAATTATTGTTGGAAACAGAATGATCATATCAGGAGGTTTTGGCATGAAAGTAATCGAAATTAATCAATTTGGCAATGTGGATGTTTTTTATGAAGGCAGTAAGGAACTGCCGCCGCTCAAAGCGCATCAATTATTAATCAAAAATTACGCCACGGCTATTGATCCATATGATGTTGCCTACCGGCAGGGTTTATATGGTGGTGAAGACAAACTGCCAACGGTTCTTGGTTCTAGTACGGCCGGTATAGTGTTGGCAATCGGGTCTGAAGTCACAAATTTTGCCGTTGGTGACCGTATCGCTGCCAGCCCCCATCTGCGTAGTTATGCAGAGCGGTTGACCGTTTTAGAAAAACAAGCAGCTATAATCCCAGACAATGTGACTTTTGTCCAAGCAGCAGCCGTCGCATTAGGCTATCAGACGGGGTATCAAGCAGTTACAGAGGAACTGGATTTCCAAAAGGGCCAAAGCATCCTTGTCCACGGCGGGAGCGGTTCGGTTGGCTTTGCCGCCATTCAAAAGGCCAAGGAGATCGGTGCCAGCCAAATTTACGCCACAGCCAGCAGCAAGGGCAAGACATTTTTGCAGCAATATGACCCGGCCATTCATGTTTTTGACTATCATAGTGAAGACTTCACGCAAATGACTGACAAAGTTGATGCCATTGTGGATCCGATCGGCGGTCAAACACAAGAAAAATCCCTGCAGCTATTGAAAGCGCAGGGAAAATTAGTCACAACAAAGGATTTAACAGCAAAAGCTGAATCAGCGCCGTTTGATAGCCGAGCCTTCTACTTGAATTCAGGTCAAACCTTAGCAGATCTGCTGACCGATATTAGTGCCGGCAGTATCGTTGTCAAGATTAATCAAAGCGACAAATTTAATCTGGAAAACCTAAAAAAGTTTCACACAATTTTTCAAGAAGGACATCCTCTTGGCAAATTGGTCTTAGAATTTTAAATTATCTGCCGACAATTTTGTCAGCCTGATCCCATAAAGAATCCCAGACCTGGTCCGCATTATTTTTAAAGTCCTGCGTGAAACTGCTGCCTTTGGCAAAAATCTGCCCTTCCAAGTTGCCTTTCAAACCAAGGATGTCGAAAGTCTTTGGATTAATTAGTTGTATCGTGAAATAATCCCCGTCTAACAATTCATCAACAATCGCTTGCAGACCTTCCTTGATAGACTGATCGATGACCTCATCTTCGGTAATTTTAAATCCGCGCGCATTCATCAAAGTCACGCGGTCTCTGACAGCTTCTATAGTTGCCGGTACTTTATTTTCATCCATGAATTTATCTGGCTCCTTCTATCTTTTTGCGATTTTCAAGCTGTTCTTTAAGAAACTGATTGTCGCTGGCAGGGCATCTTTAGCATAGGCTTGTGCATGCCGGTCTCCAGGGAGAATAATGCTTGTAATTGGTAAACCATTTTCAACAAAGGCCTGCTGCATCGTGTAAACCTCACTGACCGGTGCCAGTTCAGCCGCGGAATTAAGCATCAGCATTGGGCCTGTCGTTGGGCTGACCAAATGCTGGAGACTGGCACTTTTAGCACGTGATAAGTCACCGTCAAATAGACGTTCCAAGATCCATTTATAGTAAGAAGCCATCTTGCTGCCCTTATCCGGGTCAGGATTATCCGCTGCTTTGCGCCCTTTGATTGCAGTGTGTGTGCTCAAAAAACCTTGAAAATCAAATTGCCCCGACCAAGAAACGATCGGGTACCCGTTTTCAATTGATAGAGAAAGTGCGATATATGCGCCCGAGGATGAGCCGAATAAGGCAATTCGCTTGTGGTTAAATACATAATTGCTCTGTTTCAGCCATTTTAAAGCCAGACGTGCATCATCTAATTGAGCTGGATAAACATGTTGAGCGTCAGCTAAGCGATAGTTAATCGAAGCGATTGAAAAACCAGCTGCAAATAGTGCCTCATAAACTTGTGTATCTTTGTTTTTGTCACCTTGCCACCAGCCGCCGCCATGAATATAGAAAATTAATGGCGCTGCATCCTTTTGCAGGTATAAGTCCATTTTTTGTTTTTCATTATTTCCGTAACTAATATCAAAAAACTTTGCCATACGGACATTCTAGCAGACTAAAATAGAGCTTGAGGTACTTATGAAAATTACATTCTATCTGATCCGTCATGGCCAGACCTACTTTAATCGATACAACAAATTACAAGGCTGGAGCAATTCTCCCCTGACTGAAAACGGTATTAGCGATGCAAAAAAAGCCGGGCGCAAACTTAGAGAAATCTCTTTTGACGCAGCTTATTCGTCAGATACAACACGTGCTATTCAGACGGCCGATTTGATTTTGGCCGAAAATAGTTCTGATAAGCAGCCAGAATTGCTTAGCCTTCCAAATTTCCGAGAAGAATTTTATGGATCATATGAAGGCACAAATATGGATGCTGCTTGGCTGGCAGCTGGTGCACCTTATGGGTTAAAAACCTATGCTGAGATCGTTGATGATTTTGGCCTGCCTTCAACCAAGGATTTTTTAAAAGCAGCTGATCCCTGGCACGATGCTGAAAATAATGATGAATATTGGGCACGTCTGGATGAAGGCTTTGAAAAAATTCTGGCAAATCCAAAGATTGGTGATCAATCCCAAGTCCTTTTGATTTCGCATGGCAATACGCTGCTTTCTTTAGCAGATCGTTACGGACAAGATAAAATTGGTCTGCATACGCGGCCAAGCAATGGCTCTGTGTCCAAATTACAATATGAAAACGGCCATTACCGTTTCCTTACTTTTAATGACCAAGCGGTCGATTAATCAGCGCTTTTTAAGCCAATCATAAATAGCGAGTGCGGCTACAACAATTAAAATGATGACAATGCCGTGCCAAAGCAGATTAATTAGTGAAAAGATCAGGCCAATCGCCAGGATCAGAAGCAGAATTGGCAGCAGCACTGCTGTCACGCCCACAGAAATGACACCGAAAACGGCGGCCAAGATGAGTAAAAGAATAAAAAATACGAGCATCAGTACAGCTCCTCCGCAAAGCATAGTTATTTTTTTTAACAGTTAATCTCATTTTAACCGTTCAGAAGACGAGTTTGGAAAATTTTTGTAATATTACATTTTGATGACAAAAATCAAATACCTTGACTTTTAATTCAGCTCCTAGTAACCTAAGTAACAACTCAAAGAGAGTACATGCGAGATAATAGTTCACAAATGAAGATGAGTGCATCCATTATTTTGGTCAGCGTCGTGTTGTTGATTACACAGTGACGACTGATCATTTTGTCAGCCGTCAAAAGATGGCTGGCTGGCATGGTTGAAGATTTCAAAACCGTTCTAGTTAGTTGCTTACTAGAGCGGTTTTTTTATTACTTAAGGAGGAAATATGACAGCAAACAACGTTCCAAAAAGCCAGGCTGATTTTTTTGATCAAGACCCCGGTTCCATGACGCCTGAACAACGCAGCGAGGCTTATTCGCAAGCGATGTCGGCGGCAGCTAAATTCAAAAACGACCGAGCTCAGACTGAAGAGCTGCGGCCAGGTTCAGGTCCTTTGACCCGCCCAGAGAAAAAAATGAAAATGTCTGACTGGGTCTATACAGTCAGTCAAGGAATCTCCAATGCGGTTTTGGTTATTCTTGGTATTTCCATTCTTTTGAATACAGCTGGCAATTTGCTTCACTGGGCGCCTATGCAGATGGTTGGCGTCTTAGGCCAGCATCTGCTAGCACCTGCTATTGGTGCCGGTATCGCCATTCAGCTTCGATCAACGACCTTAACAACTTTTTCAGCTATGATCGCAGCCACAGTTGGCGCCAACTCTATGTACTTTACAAGCGGCGCAATCAAAGCTGCTACAACAGCTACTGGCTGGGTTGCACCTCAATTAGCTGGCGCCACGATCATGACTGTCGGCCAACCGATTTCCGCCGTGATTGCCGGTCTTGCAGCTGCCCTATTAGGCAAGTGGATGACCGGTAAGACACCGCTTGATATGTTTATCGTACCTTTCTGTGCCACTTTTGTTGGTTCGGTCGTTGGCCTTGGTGCCGCAACTGTAACGACGCCATTCTTAAATTGGGTATCAAAAGGACTGGCAGACACAATGTCAGTCAACCCGATTCTTGGCGCGGCCGTCGTCTCATTTGCTTGGTTCTGGTTCTTAATGACACCCGCTTCTTCGGCTGCATTAGCCGTAGCAGTCGGGCTTGATCCAATGTCTGCCGGTGCGGCCTTAATCGGTTGCTGTGCCGCATTTTCCGGCTATACAGCAATGAGTTTTACACAAAATAATTCCGGTGCTAATATTGCCCAAGGGCTCGTAACACCGAAAGTCCAGTTTCCAAACATCATCAAATCACCGTTAACAGCGGTTGGACCAATGATCTCAGCTGTTGTGATGGCTATATTTGCAGTAACAGTTGGCGGTTTTAGAGTACCAGCTGCCCTTGGCGGACTTGGTTTCTCATCATTTACTGCACCGTTAAATATTCTGTCAATGCCTAAAACATCCGGCTTCTCAAATGGCTGGGGCGGTTTAGCAGTCATGCTTTTCTTCGGTTTAGTTGGCCCGGCAGTAATTTCTTGGGTTTGGTATCAGTTCTTAAAGCGCGTTGGCAAGACACGCGAAAATGATTTACACCTTGATGTTGTTTGATTAATAATTTGTTTCACATATCAATGATTCATGTTAGAAAAGGAGAGATTTACAAAAATGACAAAAGCAAAAGCGACAGATTTTGATTGGCCGAATATTGGTTTTAATTATCATGATTTGCCATATAGTTTTCATGCAGAATTTAAGGATGGCCATTGGGATGAAGGCCATTTGACTGAAGATTCGACAATCACAATGTCTGAAGCTGCCAATGTCCTCCATTATGGACAGGAAGCTTTTGAAGGTTTGAAGGCCTATCGTCGCAAAGATGGCGGTGTTAACTTGTTCAGGCCGGATATGAATGCCAAACGGATGCATAAATCAGCTGAGCGCCTTCTGATGGAACCGTTCCCAGAGGATCGATTTGTTCAAGCCGTTAAAGAAGTTGTCAAAGCCAATCAAGACTTTGTTCCGCCATACGGTTCTGGCGCAACATTGTATGTCCGTCCGTTTTTGATTGGTACCGGTGAAGTTATCGGTGTCCATCCGGCAAATCAGTTCCAATTCCATATTCTCGTAACGCCAGTCGGCCCTTACTATAAAGGCGGCATGCAGCCAACTGCTTACGTCACTAGCCCTTATGACCGTGCCGCTCATGGTGGAACTGGCCAGTCAAAAGTTTCAGGAAACTATGCTTCTAGTCTGCTCCCTGGCTCCATCGCTCATAACGAAGGATTTTCTGATGTTGTTTACCTGGATCCTCGCTTGCATGAAAACATCGAAGAATTAGGTGGCGCCAACTTCTTTGGTATCACGAAAGATGGCAAGTTCAAAACACCGAAGTCGCCTTCTATTCTGCCTTCAATCACGAAGAAATCTTTGCTGAAATTGGCTAGTGATTTCGGAATGGAACCCGAAGAAACCACAATCAGCATTTATGATTTGGATCAGTTCTCAGAGGCCGGCGCCATGGGTACAGCTGCGGTTATCTCGCCTGTTGGTTCAATTACGCATAACGGCAACAAACATGTCTTTTACAGCGAGACCAAAGTTGGTCCATACACACAAAAACTTTATGATCGCCTTAGTGGTATCCAAGATGGCGACATCAAGGGCCCTGACGGCTGGCAAGTTGATGTGCCTTTGGATTAATCAGCCTTTCTAGATTTCTAAGATAATAGATGATTAAATCGTTTCTAAATTGAAACGATTTTATTTTATATTTTGTTTAGTTTTTATTGACAAAAACTAAACAAAATAATATCATTAATGAAAACATAAGAAAGGAAAATGATATGTCAGAAGTAACAAATGAACTCATGCGAACAATTGGTGGTTTAGCTAAGAACCCAAATTTTTATCTCATGGTCGGGTCGCGTCATGACAGCCGGCGCAGCCACCACCGCGGCCAAGCTCGGTTAATGCGTTTATTGGACAAATATGACGGCCTCTCGGTCGGCGAAATCGCCGAGATATTAGATGTGCGTCCCAGTTCCGTGACAGGACTGGTTGATAAGCTGGCAGATAATGGCTTAGTTGATCGGATCCCCGACGAGCGCGACAAACGCATCACACTGATTAAGTTAACTAAAAAGGGCCACGACTTTTTACAAAGCAAAAAAGACGAGGCCGATGATCTGAGTGAAGAAGTTTTTGCTGGTTTGACCGACGAAGAACAAGCAACACTGCTGCACTTATTAAAACGTGTTTCCAAAAACTTAAGTGATATGGATTTTGGAGACTACATCAGCCAAATGGTTAATGATTCGATTGGCCGCCACTTTAGATTCGATGATGGCGATATTCATATCAACCTATAAAACAAGGATAAATGGAGAAAGATTATGGCAAAAGTAACAGATGGCGATTTCAAAGATTTAGACGACGATTTTGATGATTTCGGAAACGAGGCTGATGATTTAGGCGATCGTATCAGTGAAAAAATTGATCGTAAATTCAAAAATTGGGCTAAAGACCATCCCCAGCAGATTGTTGTGGAAAACGGCCATCACCGTCACGGCCATCATGGCTATGTGATTAATAACGGTGCTGATTTTTATAGTTTGGGGCTAATGCTCTCTGCCGGCATCACCTGGTTTGTCAGCCACCATGATGTCTGGACAACAATCTGGCATGGTTTATTGTCTTGGCTGTATTTCGGCTATTGGCTTGCACAGACTCTGCATTAAGGCAAACAAAAAAACGGATGACTAATCCGTTTCTCAAAATCATTTTGAGAAAGTTGTAGTCACACCCGTTTTTTTATACTCAAACGACCGCTAGACCGCCAGCAGGATTACTCAAATCTGGTTTTTGTGCCTTAACAATCAGCTCTTCATTAACGAAGGCCATCATACCTAGCTGGCTTAACTCGCGGCCGTATCCAGACTTTTTCACGCCGCCAAACGGCTGCTCAGGCAACGAAGTCATAAAGTTGTTCACAAACATCATGCCCGTTTCCACTTTTGAAGCGACTCGTGCACCATGGTCAGGATCGCCAGAGAAGATAATCCCACCAAGACCAAAGTCTGAGTCATTGGCCAAATCAACAGCCTCTTGTTCGCTGGAAACTTTGTAAACCTGTGCGACAGGGCCAAACATTTCTTCAGAATAAGCCGGGTTGTCTTTACTGATATCAGTCAAGATAGTCGGCTGGATAAATTGACCGGGAAGATCAACTTTTTCATTACCGTAATAAACCTTGGCACCAGCCTTGACAGCACGGTCAATCTGATCTTGGAGCTTGTCTTTGGCCCGCTTAGAATTCATGGGGGCAAAAGTTGTCTTAGGATCCATTGGATCACCAGGCGTAACAGCAGCAAAATGTGCCTTGAGCGTTGTCAGGAACTGATCGTACAAATTATCAGCCACGATAAAGCGTTTTGACGATGTGCAGACCTGGCCAGCATTATAAAGGCGAGCCCGCCATGCAATATCAGCAACTTGATCAATATCAGCATCATCCAAAACAATAAAGGCATCCATGCCGCCAAGTTCCATCGTGTTTTTCTTCAAATTCTCGCCAGCAGCTTTAGCAACTGCCCGGCCGCCACGCTCAGAACCAGTCAAAGCCACGCCTTGCACACGCGGATCTGCAATAATGGTGCCGACCTGATCATAGTTAACAAAGAGATTCGTGAAACTGCCTTCTGGTGCACCGGCTTCAGTCACAATTTTGCCAAAAGCATCTGAGGATCCCGGTGTATTTGACGGGCCCTTTAATACCATTGGATTCCCGACGATAAAGTTTGGCGCAAAGACACGCATCACTTGATAATATGGAAAATTCCAAGGTTCAACGGCCAGAATCACGCCGGTTGAATGTTTTTCTATTTGTGCTTCACCGGTCGCCCGGGTCGTGATGGGCGTCGGTTTTAACAAATCAGCACCGTGATCAGCATAATAATCAGCAATCATCGCACAAAGTTCAACTTCCCCTTTGGCTTCACCGATTAATTTGCCCATGTCGTTAACAGCCGTCTTGGCAAGCTCATCTTCATGCTGACGGAATAAATCAGCGATTTTATGTAAGATCTTAGCCCGTTCATCAACTGGTCCATCACGCCATTTTTTATACAATCCGTACCCTAACGTTAAGGCTTTTTCAATGTCGGCTGGCGTTGAAAAGTCGTATGTTTTGATCGTTTCGTTCGTGTAGGGATTAATCGTTTGGTATGCCATTTAATTTCTCCTCGTATCACTCTTGATTTTTGATCGCAACTGCTGTGGTCGCCTTCTATGTTAGTGCAATCATTTAAGCGATTCAATCTTAGAAAGGGCAATGATTGTGAATAATTAAACTTTAATATTAACGTTCATCTGACAAAACACCACTTTGCTGCCAAGCTCGCCAAACAGAATCAGCATCATAGCGATGAGCTGTTTGATAGGCGCCAGCAGACAAATGCTGCCATAAAGCATGATCCTGAAACACTTTAACAACAGCCGCAGCCAAGTCAGCGTAACTGCCGTTTTTGACCAAAAAACCATTTTCGCCGTTTTGAATAATCACATCCGGTCCAAAATTCGCATGATAAGCAGCTGCTGGCAGGCCATGTGCCATTGCTTCGATTAAAGACATGCTAAAGCCCTCGCCAGTCGAAGTTTGAATGACCATTTGCGCTTGGTCCAAGGATTGCCAGAGCACCGGCCCAAGGGCATAATCAGCAAAGACAACCGCATCTGATAGGTCCTTGTCAGCCACAATTTTCTTCAGGCTGGCCAAAAAATCAGCCGAACTGGCATAACCGCGAAATTCTAGGCTCGCATCAGGAATTTTTTTTCTAATAGCTGATAAGGCATAGATGGCCTGCTCCGGATGTTTTTCTTCGGATAATCGGCCAAAATAAATCAGATGATGCAATCGGCGTCCTGTTAGAGACCGTGGTCGTGTCTGCAAAAGCTGCTGTGGGACAAAAGTATCCGGCGCACAATAAAAAGCCATCTTGGGAAAACGGCGCGCTAAAATCTTTCTTTGCGCCTCAGTGGCTGTAATCACACCCGTAAAAGCCGGGGCATCAGCCGTAAACAGTGGCGTTAAGACATCGCTTAAACGACCTCGCAGCGGATTATCGGAATCCACAGTATGGCCATCATGCAAATACTGAAATTTGGCCATCGCACCATGGATATGTGCTACCGCACCAATCATGCTGGGCCGGTCATTGATAATAACAGACGATTCTGACTGCTGCGACAAAATTTCATTCATGAAAAAGATAAATAAATCGTTTTCCGAATCAAAACGCCAATCGCGACCATGGTAATTAAAAAGTCGATACATCGTGGGAAACAATTGGCCGCTGATGTTCATCCGAATAACTTCCATGACTTTGCGGCCCGCCGGATCAAAGAAAATCTGCGGACCAGGCTGGCCGTCAGGATGGAAATATTGTGTCGAAGACTTGAAGCCGCGCCAGTCCCAATAATCAGTCGCGACCGTGTTGCCAAAACGATCATAATAAATCATATTTCCCATCAATCCCACTGTCAGCGGCGCGATTGTTGCACGCGCGATGATCCTGCCATGAGATTTAATCAATGAATAATTCGCATCAATGCCGTCAATATGATAATCCCGTTTGGGAATTGTTCTAGCAAAACGGACAGGTATCTGTCGGCGTGTGACTGACAAGGCGTTTTGAAAATAATCATACATATTCAGCAGCTGATCGTCAGGCAAATCAAGTTGTTTGGCCGACTGATGAAAAGAAGGATTGTAATCACGAGCAACATAAAAAGCTTGTTGGCCCTTTGCATTGAATAACTGCACGCGCTTGGCCTGAGAAAATTCAGTACCCGAATTGAAAGAAAAAATATTTTCAGAAACAAAGTAAAACATTAGATTTTCTCTCCTTGTTCACCTAGTCCGTCCGTGACCGCTGGCCGATAGACAGCGAGTTTTGCCGGCCAGCTGCGTTTGGCATCGTCAAATAATGCCGACCAAGCTTGCCAGACCTGTTTTTCTGAATATCGCTGGGACAAATCATAAGCCTGATCAGACATCTGCTGCAGCTGATCGGGATTCTGAAACAGCCAGACTAATTTCTCTGCTAGAGCCTGGTAATCGCCATAAGGCAGAATACAGCCGTTTTTGCCATCAACAACCAGCTCATTAGGGCCGTAATTCACATCATAAGTCAGGCCAACATCACCTTGAGCCAAGCCTTCCATGAGCGACAGATTAAAGCCCTCCATCGCCGAAGTAACGGCAAACACCTGCGCTTGCTGCTCAATTTGATTACCTCGAGTCGTATATTCATGTACATGCACCTGTTTTTCAAGCTGGTTCTCTTTAATGACAGCCACAATTTCACGGTAAGCTTCGTAATTATTGCTGGCATCACGATAGCCGTACAGATCCAGCGTGATATCAGGGACTTGTTTTTGAGCAATGGCAATGGCCTTTACCAGCTGATCAAGCTGCTTTTCAGGCGCAATACGTGCCAAAGCAATGACGGAATGCGGCTGCCTTTGAGCCATCTTGATTGTCTGAGATTGAAAATGAGCGTCTGGAATCACGCCGACCGGAATAGTGAAACACGGAACTTGCGGCTTAAAACGTGCTTGAATATCATGGCTTTGTTTGGCAGTCGCACTAATAATGGCATCATAGCTGTTAGCCTGCCAAAGCGAATATTCATAATGGTTATTCAATAATGCATGCTGCTCGTCATTAGGATTGACAGTCTGCAAATTATGCAGATGCAGAGCCGTATAAGCCGGCTGTTTTAATTCCGTTAAAGCCCAGTCTCCTAAATCGCTGCGGTCTAAGATAAAAATATTCGCTTCTTTTGGGCTGAAATAAGCCGCATTAATCAAATCCAAAAAATGTTTGTACAGCTGATCAAGATTATCAAAGATACGAATGCTGCCGTCAGGATCGCAAAGGCGCCATGATGACAGCGACTGTTCGCCAATGGCATTAAATTTATGAAAAGCTTCGATTACAGGCCGCCCGTCCAGTGTCTGCCAAGTCTCGTTGGCAATCTTGTTGTCCGGCGAATACCATTGCGTCATGGAAACGAAGCCACGAGTATCATAAAAATCTACCGCATACAAGTTGCCAAAGGCATCAAATAACTCCGTACTGCGAACACGCCGAGGCTTGCTATCAGCAAAATAGTTGATGCGCGCCAACAATTTCTGTTTGGCAGCGCCGCCTTGTATGTCAGGCACCCTTTGAAAGGCCAACAGCCGATTATTCGCCGGATCATCTTCATAAAAATCGACAGAACAACCCAAGTCGACTGATCTCGGCGAAACGACCTGGCCGTTCACTTTCTCCGTACCTTGAAAATAATCGAATAAGTTGATTACTTCATCATCACTTAGAGAACTATCAGCAAGATCTTGGTGGAGCGTTGGCGACCAATCACGCAGCAGAACTTTAAAAGCAGTCTGATGATGTCGAAACAAATCAGCACGTTTCAGCTCGGCGTGTTCGATGCCAGATTTGTTTTTTTGCATATTTGCATTAATAAAAAAAATCATTGCCGCTCCTTATCGTGGCCTTATCGGTCAACTCCGGGTGTGCCTATGAATTGCAGATGATGATGTATTTGCGATTCCTTTAAAAACAACGATAATCAATAACTTTCGCGACTGGGGTCTTTGACATAATCATTAAAAGTCTCAATCGCGTGTTCACGCCCAATTTGACTCATCTTCACAATCTGATCATCGTGAGCGCCATTCTCAATAAAATGGTAAATAAAATCATCGCGAAAACCGATCTGGCCAGCATCTTCAGCTGTATTGGCATAATAAATCGTCTTGATATTAGCCCAAATAGCAGCTGATAAACACATTGGACAGGGATAACAGCTGGTATATAACACACATTCCGATAAATCGTAGCTGTTCAGATATTGGCAAGCCTTGCGGATCGCTGTAATCTCAGCATGCGCTGTCGGATCGTTTTCGACGAGAACGCGATTATGCGCGGCAGCAACGACTTCCTGATTACGGACAATCACAGCACCAAAGGGACCACCTTCTTTTAAAACAATGTTTTCGTTGGCCTGCTCAACGGCAAGTTTCATATACTCGATTTCAGTCATATGTTAAGTTTAACAATCATTCACGCGATCGTTAAGAGTGATGATGCCGTTAATTTTTCAGTAATTCGCCGTTTTTAAAATTTTGAGACTTTTCAATAATGCCAGCATCAGAGAAGCGCAGCCATTTCCCATCTTTGAGGTCATCTTTTAAATGACCGATTTGCCAAAGACGGCCTGTATTTTTAAAAAACTGCCACTCACCCTGCATTTTGCCATCAAAAGATCCGCGAGCTTTGACTGTGCCATCCGAAAAATAATACGTCCGCTGGCCATCAGCATCTTGGAATTTGGCTTGGCCGTTTCGATAAAAATCATCGTTTTCGGCTGGTTTAACGCTTTTTGAAACAGAAGGAGCCGGCTGGTCCACTGTTTCAGATGTTTCGGGTGTTTCATCGACCAGCTTTAAAGCGGCTTTAGCCTTGGCTTCTCGGGCAGCTTTATTTGCCGCCATCGCGGCTTTCCGGCTTTTGCGCTTCAAAATCCCAGTAACAGGCATACCAAGATTTTTTTCTTTTTTTATGATATTATCCTCGTCCATATTTAATCCAGCTCCAATCATTGAATCATGAGTTGCCGGTTTCGATGGCTATCAAGGTGATAGCCTAATTGGATCAGCGACATTGCAAACAAGTTAGTTAAAAACAGGCTTCTTGCAACGATCTTAAGTTGACAACTCCTTACGCTTCATTTTAATGAATGACTCGTGTGATTGCATGGATAAACCGCTAAAATTAAAAGAAATATAGAGGAGTAAGTATGTCAGGAATCACATCACAAGATTTATTTAAATTAAAATCAGCGTCTCAGCTCACTTATGGCGATGGCAAAATTTTCTTTGTCGAGAATTTCCTTGATGCCAAGTCGAACAGTTATAACAGCACAATCAAGTCGGTCGATGAATCAGGCTTGGTACAGACCTGGGCAAACGGCAAGGGAATCAATAGCAATCCGGTTATTTTGGGGGAATCATTGTATTTTACCGCCAAGGATGATCGCAGCAAGAAAAATCAGTTGTTTACAATTAACTTAAAAGGCGGTGTTGCAACACAAGTGACTTTTGAAAAAAGGGATGTCATCGATGTTTTAGCCTTATCTGATGGACACCGTCTGCTTTTTCAGACTAAGAAATCCGATATCCCCAGTAAATTTAAGACAGAAGATTTTCCAAAAACACGTCAAGTGAAGCGATTAATCAGCCGTTTTGACGGTTTGGGATGGATTGATGACCAAGCCGTTTATGCAACCTTTAGTTTCGATCCCAGCACTAAAAGCAGTGTTGAGCTATTTCAAGGGAAGTATCCGATCAGTTTATTGGATATTTCATCAGATGACCGGCAATTCTTGTACAGTGCCAAAAATCTGCCGGACGATGAACAGGATTTCGGCGAAGGTATTTATGCCTATGACTTTGCTAGTAAAAAAAGCAGTTTTATTACAAAGGATGAAGCTAAAGGCCAGTTTTTTGACGCACGTTTCTCACCGGATGCCAACAAAATTCTTTTGGCTGGCGATGACGAACATCTTAGAAATAATACGAAACAGGAACTTTATCTCTACGATGTGAGCGAACAAAAACTCACAAATTTGACGCGTGAAGCTGATTTTGATTTGAGCAGCCATTTAGCAGCTGATTTTGAGCAGCAATCCTCAGGCCGGGTACTAGCTTGGATTGATAATGCCAATTACTTTTTCACAGCCGCCTATCATGGCCATTCTCAGGCATTTACAGGGTCAGGCAGTCAGTTTCGCATTGTCTACAATGAATTAAACCAGATTTACGATTTCACCCTTTTGCCGAATGCACAAGTGGCTTTTTCAGTTTCGGCACAAAGCAAAGCCAACGAAATCGTCAAATTGGACTTAAAAGCAAATGCCCAATTTCAGCTCTACAACCCCAATCTGAAGTTTGAAAGCGAGCACGATTATGCCAAAGTAGACCGTTTCACTTTTCAAACTGCAGACGGTTGGGATCATGATGGCTGGTATATGCATGCACTTGATCCAAAAGATAAAGAAAACGTCCCTGTTCTGCTTTATGTTCATGGCGGCCCGCACGGTGCTTATGGCGAGACTTTCTTCCATGAATTTCAGGTGCACGCTAGCCACGGATATGCAATTGTTTTCGTTAATCCGCGTGGTTCAACAACTTATGGCCAAAAATTCGAGTCTGCTGTGATCGGCCACTATGGCGAAGGCGATTATACCGATGTTTTGGCTGGCCTGGACTATGCTTTAGATCATTTCCCCGAATTAGACCGCGATCACCAATACATCGCCGGCGGGTCTTATGGCGGCTTTATGACCAGCTGGGCCGTCGGGCACACTCAGCGTTTCAAAGCAGCTGTGACACAGCGGTCCGTGATTAACTGGATTTCTATGTGGGGTACTTCAGATATCGGCTGGTTCTTTAATGAGTCCGAACTTGGCCTAGGACTATATGATGAAGGCGGCTTAGCTGAATATTGGAAACGGTCTCCACTTGCCTATGCACAAAATGTCACGACACCGCTCTTGATTCAGGCTGGCGAATGGGATATGCGCTGCCCAATCGAACAATCTGAGCAATTCTACACAGCTGTCAAACAGCATGGCGGCGAAACCAAGTTTATTCGCTACCCGCAAAGTTTTCATGGTTTTTCCCGCGACGGGCTGCCGAGTCTTCGGATGCAGAGATTGTCAGACATTGAAAGCTGGCTGGATTCACACAAATAATTTTTTTAGACGATTCAATTCAGAATCGTCTATTTTTTTATCCAAAAAACGTGCCAGCGGTGTAAATTGATGACGATCTTTAAAAGGCAGATCAACCGCCTTTAAAATCACTACCGTCAATTTATTTTCAGTCAAAAAAAACTGACCGATTTCCGTAAAGCGGCCAGAAGTATGTTTCCCAGTGCGCCAGACACTCATCTCTTTGCGATTTGCAGCAAAGACAAATTGTCCCTGATCATTTTGGCTGACTGGCAACCCATAAAAAAGCTGCACTTTGTACTGATTTTTTTTCATAAAAAAAGGCTAACGATTAGCCGAACAGCCCTCTTTTCTTTTGCGGCGTCACAGATTCCCCACGTGTTTCCGCGTAGTTCTGCAAGGCCTTTCTTTCCTTTTCACTCAATCTCTTCGGTACCTGCACAACAACTTTGACATAATGGTCACCGATTCGGTTGGGATTATTAACATAAGCTGACCCTTTACCACGCAAACGGAACTCGGTTCCCGTCTGCGTACCAGCCGGCACGGTCAGCTCAACTTCACCGCGGACTGTCTTGACTGTAATCTTATCGCCCAAAGCCGCTTGCACAAAGCTGATGCCTTTTTCAGAATAAATATCCGCACCTTCTCTTTGAAAGCCGTCTGCTGATTTGCCAACAACAAAAGACACATACAAATCACCATAGGGGCCGCCGTTAACACCAGCCTCCCCTTGACCAGACAAACGCATCTGCTGGCCAGTCTCAACACCCGCCGGAATCGTGACTTTGACGGCATGTTCTTTAGAACTACCGCCTTTTTCTTGACGGACATATTTGATTTCTGTTTCTTTACCGAAAACAGCTTCTTCAAATGTTAAATTAACACGATATTGTAAATCACGTCCCTTGCGCGGTCCGTTAGGGTTGAAGCCGCCGCCAAACATTTGACTAAAGATATCACCAAAATCACCAAAATCCTGGCCATTAAAGCTGAATCCACCCTGCTGAAAGCCGCCGCCAAAACCATTCTGTCCGGCACCAGCGTTTGCGCCAGCCTTGCCGTACTGATCATAAGCAGCCTTCTTTTGCGGATTGCCTAAGGTTTCATAAGCTTCTTGTACTTGCTTATATTTATCTTCGGCACCGGGCTCGTGATTTAAATCAGGATGATATTTCTTTGAAAGCTTCCGATAGGCATGCTTGATCTCATCTTGGCTCGCGTTTTTATCAATTCCTAGTGTGTTGTAATATTCTTCATTATCCATAATATGTAGGCCGGGATTCCCCCGGCAGTTTGATTACTTTTTGTCGTCAGGATTAACTTCTTTAAAGTCACCATCGACAGTCTTACCATCGTCGCCTGACTTGCCGCCATTATCAGGTCCGGCCTGACCAGCTTGGCCAGCTGCACCAGACTGTGGTGCAGACTGCTGATAGAGCTTAATTGCCAAAGCCTGTGCTGCCTTTTCCAAAGCATCCTTCTTTTCTTTCAAGGTCTCAAGATTGTTAGAATCCTTGGCCTTCTTCAATTCGTCCAAAGCGTCTTGAACCGGCTTTTTATCAGCATCGCCCAGCTTGTCGCCAACATCAGTCAAAGTTTTTTCACTAGAGAAGATCAACTGATCAACTTCGTTATGCAAATCAACTTCTTCTTTCTTTTTCTTATCGGCTTCTTCGTTGGACTGAGCGTCCTTCACCATCTTGTCGATCTCTTCTTTAGAAATGCTTCCTGGATTTTGGATCGTGATCTTTTGGCTCTTGCCAGTACCTTTATCCTTAGCGGAAACAGATACAATACCATTTCGGTCAATATCAAATGTCACTTCAATCTGTGGAATGCCACGCGGTGCGGCAGGAATATCAGACAATTGGAAATTGCCCAAAGTCTTGTTATCGGCAGCCATAGGACGTTCGCCTTGCAGAACGTGAATATCAACTGCCGGCTGATTATCAGCAGCCGTTGAGAAGACTTGCGACTTAGAAGTCGGAATCGTTGTGTTGCGGTCAATCAGCTTGGTCATGACGCCGCCCATTGTTTCAATACCTAATGACAGAGGCGTCACATCAAGCAGAACAACATCTTTCACATCACCAGTAATCACAGCACCTTGAACAGCAGCGCCTAAAGCAACGGCCTCATCAGGGTTGATTGAGTGGTTAGGTTCTTTACCAGTTAATTCCTTGACTGATTCTTGAACAGCTGGAATACGTGTCGAACCACCATTTAAGATCACTTCATCAATATCAGAGAAGCTCAATCCGGCATCCTTCATGGCATTTTGGACTGGTGCCTTAGCACGGTCCACCAAGTCAGCAGTCAGCTGGTTGAATTGTGCGCGCGTCAAGGTCTTATCAATGTTCAGGTTTTGGTGAATAAATGGCAACAGAATCTGAGCTTCATTGGCTGAAGACAAGGTCTTCTTAGCTTTTTCAGCTTCATCTTTCAAACGCTGCAAAGCTAACGAATCAGTTGATAGGTCAACGCCATTTTCTTTTTTGAAGTCACTAACTAGCCAGTCAATCACTTTCTGATCGAAATCATCACCACCAAGGTGTGTATCGCCATTAGTTGACAAAACTTCAAAGACACCATCACCTAATTCAAGGATGGAAACATCAAAAGTACCACCACCCAAATCATAAACAAGAATCTTTTGATCCTTATCAAGCTTATCCAGGCCGAAGGCTAAAGCGGCCGCCGTTGGTTCGTTAATGATACGCTGAACATTCAAACCAGCAATTTTTCCAGCATCTTTTGTTGCCTGACGCTGAGCATCGTTAAAGTAGGCAGGCACCGTGATAACAGCATCGCTAACGGGTGTTCCTAAATAATCTTCCGCATATTTTTTAATGTATTGCAGAATCATGGCTGAAATTTCTTCAGGGCGGTATTCTTTGCCATTGGCCTTCACACGATAGTTGCTTTCGCCCATGTGACGCTTGATTGATGAAATCGTATCAGGATTGACGATTGCTTGACGTTTTGCAACATCGCCGACCTGAATTTCACCGTTTTTAAATGCGACAACTGATGGTGTCGTCCGCCCGCCATCTGGATTTGTAATAATTTTTGGCTCATTGCCTTCCATGACGGCAACAGCTGAGTTTGTTGTTCCTAAATCGATACCAATAATTTTTGACATTTTAAGTCCTCCTTATTTTGTATAAACACTAACCATTGCCGGACGCAAAACCCGGTCATGCAATTGATATCCCCTTTGCAAAACAACTGCAATCGTATCGGCTTTCTGTTTTTCCGGATCATCAATCGGTGTCTTTTGAATCGCGTTGTGAAGTTTTGGATCGAACTGGTCACCACTCTTGCCAATCTCTGTGATGCCGTTATCGCGCAGTGCATTGCTCAAAGATTTATAGGTAAGCTCAACGCCGCGGCGGATCTTTTTAGATCCCTCGTCATCATCGTCATTGCTTAAAGCCCGCTCCAAATTATCCAGCGCTGGCAAAATACTTTTTGCCAGATCCTGGCCCTCATACTTCAGCATCGTCGCACGTTCCTTGCTAAATCGCTGCTGAACATTCTGCAGCTCTGCTTCTGCACGATAAAATTTGTCCTCATAGTCAACAGCTGGTGCCTCTTTTTTAGCCGGCTGACCTGCCTCTTTAGCGGCTGCCTCTGTCTTAGGCTCTTCCTTAGACCCTTTGACGGCCCGCTCGATTTCTTCTTCGCTCGCGGATTTCTCTTGATTCTTAGCTTGTGATTTCTTCTTTTCTACCAAAAGTTCACCTCAATTCGTACCTGAAAATAATAAACAATATTGGTCAAATAGTCAAGATTGGTCAAACATTTTTTTTGCTATAATCGAGAATCATGCCTAAGTTATCTATCAGATTAACAAAACTGGCCGATCTGCCAGAAGTTATGCAAATTATTAATCAAGCCAAAGCACGTTTGAAAGCTGCTGGATCTCCCCAATGGCAAGGCGGATACCCCAATGAAGATTCTTTCAAACATGATATTGCCAAAAATTGGTCCTATGTCCTGCTTGTCGATAGCCAGATAGCTGGCATCGCTGCCCTGATGCAGGAAGCTGAACCCAGTTATGCCGAAATCGAAGATGGCAGTTGGCGGAAGGCAAACAATTTGCATTATACAACAATACATCGGATTGCCATTTCCGATCAATTCTCCGGCCAGCATCTGGCAAATTCCTTTTTTGACTTATTAATTAAAGAGTCTGAACGGCTTGGATTTGATCAGGTCCGTTTCGATACTCATCGTTTGAATTATGCCATGCAGCATTTAGCTGCCAAATTTGCCTTTGAAAAACGCGGCATTATTCGCGTTCAAGATTATCAGGATAACGCGCGTTTTGCCTATCAGCTGATCTTGCGCCCCTGATCAGACTGGCGAATTAGCGGCCAGAATTTTTTTGATCACAGATTGATCCTCGTGCAGTTTGTCGACTAGCCCTCTGACCGAATCGAACTTTTGCTGGTCGCGGACATAATCAATCCAATCAACTGCAATCGTTTCATCGTAGATATTGCCATAAAAATCAAATAAATTGATTTCGACTGTCATCGGATTATTGTCTCCGAAAGTGACGTTGTGCCCGATCGAAGCCATGCCGTTCAGCATTTTCCCTGCAAACTGCCCAGTCAAAATCTTCACTCTGACGGCATAAACAGCGGCTTTTGGAAGCAGCTGCGGCTCAATTAACTGCTGGTTCGCGGTCGGAAAACCCAAGGTCCGGCCGATTTGATTGCCTAAAACAACTCGCCCGATCGTCCGATAATCATATCCCAAGAGCCGGTTTGCATCACTGACTTTACCGGATTGGATCAAATGGCGAATACGCGTGGATGAAATCTTACCATCAGCGTCATCTTGTTCGGAGACCGAGACTATCTCAAAGCGCTTCTTCGCATAAATGGGTAAATGAGCCATATCAGCCTTTTCTTTGGCTGACCCGTATGTATGGTCAAAACCGGCAACAAGCACCGCCAGGCCCATTTTTGCAAGGTAATGATCGACATAAGTCTGCGCGGGTTGTTGACCGAAAGCCAAACTATAATCAATCAGAAAAACTGTATCAACTTTCATCTCGGCAAACTTTTTCAATTTTTCCGGTAATGGCAGAATTGGTGCTTTTAAACTAGCATCGTCCTGATAAAAACTAGCAGGCGATTGTCGATAGGTCAGCACAGCCAGTTTCAAAGATCTCTGCTCGGCAATTTGCTGAGCACGCCGAATAACGGCCTGGTGGCCCAAATGAAGCCCATCAAAATAACCCACCGCTAAAACAAATTGATGATCTTGGTCCGATTGATAAATATTGGGAAATTGTAAATTAATGACTTTCATGAAGCAGCATTTTTTCAGGCCGGTACAGGCCTTGATCCTTTTTATAAATTGCCTGCAGAGATTGATTATAAAAAATTCTCACAAGCGGTGCATCCGTTTCCAAGTCCCTTAGCCAAGCACCATGCTGGACTAATTGCCAATCAGCCTGCTTAATTGCCACCATTGGCAGCTGTTTTAACAACTTTTCCAGGGGGATAACGAATTGATCCGGAGACGGATTTTTCAATAATTCTTCTAGCGGCACAGCATGGTCAACACGATAACCATCAGCAGCTAGCCGACGCAATTTTTTCATCACGGCCGGTACAGCCATGCTGGCACCAATATCTTCGACCAGTGTACGAATGTAAGTCCCCTTTGAAACAGTTGCCGTAAAGCTCAGGTACTGCCGGCCAGCGCCTTGATCAAAATGCGACGCGCCAATCTGGTCGAGCTGGCTGATCGTAATACTTCGAGCCTTCCGTTCAACAGTCTGCCCTTTTCTAGCAAGATCGTAAAGTCTTTTGCCATTGACTTTAATCGCTGAATACATGGGCGGTACCTGGAGACTTTGCCCAAGAAAAGTAGTCAGAGTCTGCTGGAGCTTCAGCTCGCTGATCGGCTCTTTTAACGGCAGCGTTTCAATAATTTGACCATCAAGATCCTGCGTATCGGTTTTGATACCCAAAATCATATCAGCACAATATTTTTTTTCGGATTGCTGAAGAAAATCGATCAATTTAGTCCCTTTTCCCAAAACAATGACTAACAGCCCAGTGACCGAGGGATCTAAAGTCCCAGTATGCCCAACTTGTTTCTGATGAAAAACCTGCCGCATTTTTGAAACGACATCAAAGCTCGTCATGCCGGCAGGTTTATCGATTAAAACAATTCCGTTGTACACGCGGTCTTTCTCCTTGATGATCTAAAAATGATCTACGATACAATATTACTTCAAAAGCGAATTCAGCCAAAGAAAAAAGCGGGAATCAATCCCGCTTTTAATTTGGAAAAAGTTATTCTTTTCCAGCATTCTTAATGATATCTTCTTGCACATTACGAGGTACGGCTTCGTAATGGTCGAAGAACATCTGGAAAACACCACGTCCTTGAGTTGCTGAACGCAAAGTCGTTGTATAACCGAACATTTCGGCCAAAGGCACTTTAGCAGTCACAGTCACTGAATTACCGTGTGTTTCCTGGTCTTCAATCATGCCGCGACGAGCTGAAACATGGCCCATCACATCACCCAGATTGTCAGTTGGTGTCACAATCGAAACCTTCATAATCGGTTCAAGAATTACAGCACCGGCAGTCTTGGCTGCTTCACGCAAAGACATGGAGGCAGCAATCTTAAAGGCAGCTTCAGAAGAATCGACTTCATGGTAACTTCCGTCATAGAGCTTGGCTTTCAAATCAACCAATGGATAACCGGCCAAAGGACCAGACTGCATGGCTTCTTTCAAACCTTGTTCGACAGCTGGAATGTATTCACGCGGCACAACACCACCGACAATGGCATTATCAAATTCAAAGCCCTTGCCTTCGTCATTAGGACCAAATTCGATCCAAACATCACCATACTGACCTTTACCACCAGACTGGCGGATGTACTTGCCTTGCGCCTGAACAGTCTTTGTAAAGGCCTCACGGTAAGCAACCTGCGGCGTACCAACATTGACATCAACATTGAACTCACGACGCATACGGTCAACCATAATGTCCAAGTGCAGTTCACCCATACCAGAAATCAATGTTTGACCAGTCTCTGGATTAGTCTCGGCATGGAAGGAAGGATCTTCTTCAGAAAGCTTCTGCAGGGCCTCAGCCATCTTTTCCTGATCAGCCTTTGTCTTTGGCTCAACAGCCATTTGGATAACGGGGTCAGGGAAGTCCATTGATTCAAGAACCAGCGGATGGTCAACAGCCGTAAGTGAATCTCCGGTAGATGTTGACTTCAAGCCAATTGCAGCAGCAATATCACCGGAAAAAACCTCATCAATCTCAGTACGGGTAATGGCATGCATCTGCAACAGACGGCCGACACGTTCACGTGTATCTTTGGTCGTATTTTGCACATAAGAACCAGACTTCAAAGTTCCCGTGTAGACACGCAAGAAAGTCAAACGGCCGACATAAGGGTCAGTCATAATCTTAAAGGCTAAAGCAGCGAAAGGCTTCTTATCATCGGCGATTAAGTCGACTTCTTTGCCCGTTTCAGGATCAGTCGCCGTATAAGGACGGACTTCCAACGGTGATGGCAAATAGTCAACCACCGCATCCAGCATCAGCTGAACACCCTTATCTTTATAAGCAGAACCAGCAAGTACTGGATAGAACTTCAAAGCCAAAGTGGCGCGACGGATAGCAGCTTTCAGATCGGCAACAGAAATTGTTTCCTCGCCAAGGTACTTCTCCATCAATTCATCATCAACATCAGCAACCGCTTCAATTAACTCTTCACGCTTTTCTTCAACTAGATCCTTCAAATCATCAGGAATTGGGCGGGTCTCCCACTCCGTTCCCAATTTATCATCCGGATACCAGGCTTGACGCTCGATTAGATCAATCACACCAGCAAAATCATCTTCGGCACCGATTGGCCACTGAATAGCTTTGGCATTAACATCCAGGCGTTCCTTTAAGGAATCGACAGACATCTGAAAGTCGGCACCCAATTTGTCCATTTTGTTAACAAACACAAGACGCGGTACCGAATAAGTCGTTGCCTGCCGCCAAACTGTTTCAGTCTGTGGTTCAACACCGGCCGCACCATCCAAAACAGCGATCGCACCATCCAAAACACGCAGAGAACGTTCAACTTCAATCGTGAAATCAACGTGTCCTGGTGTATCGATAATGTTGACACGGTAAGGCGTATCCTTCCATTGTTCGTGGAAACCATGCCAAATGGCAGTCGTGGCAGCGGATTGAATCGTGATACCACGTTCCTTTTCCTGATCCATGAAGTCCATCTGTGAAGCACCATCATGGGTTTCACCAATTTTATGAATTTTACCCGTGTAATAAAGGATACGCTCGGTCGTTGTCGTCTTACCGGCATCGATATGAGCCATGATCCCAATATTGCGGGTCCTCTCTAGAGGGAATTCGCGAGTAGCAGCCATATTATCTCCTTTTAATTACCAACGATAATGGGCAAAGGCACGGTTCGCCTCGGCCATTTTATGCGTGTCATCGCGCTTCTTGACTGAAGCACCGGTGCCGTTGGCGGCATCTAGAATTTCTTTGGATAAACGCTCTTCCATTGTCCGCTCAGAACGCAAACGCGCATACTGCACAATCCAGCGGAGTCCTAAGGTCGTACGCCTTTCTGGACGAACTTCGATAGGTACTTGATAGTTAGAACCGCCGACACGGCGTGCTTTAACTTCCAAGACAGGCATCACATTTTCCATGGCTTGCTGGAAAACTTCGACTGGGTCGTTACCAGTCTCAGCTTGGATACGCTCAAAAGATTTGTAAAGAATCGATGAGGCCGTACCGCGCTTTCCATCAAGCATTAACTTGTTGATCAAACGACTAACAAGTTTTGAATTATAAATTGGATCTGGCAACACTTCTTGTTGCTTTGTATAAGCTTTTCTAGGCATTGGTCTACTCCTTTACTTCTTTGGACGCTTTGCGCCGTATTTAGAGCGTCCATTCATACGGCCGTCAACGCCGGCAGTATCAAGGGCACCACGAATAATATGATAACGGACACCAGGAAGATCCTTAACACGTCCGCCACGGATCAGAACAACAGAGTGTTCCTGAAGGTTGTGGCCGATTCCTGGAATGTAAGCTGTCACTTCATACTGGTTGGAAAGACGAACACGAGCGTACTTACGCAAAGCAGAGTTCGGCTTTTTTGGCGACATGGTTCCGACACGTGTCGCAACACCGCGCTTTTGCGGCGCAGTATTTCTAGTTTGCTTTTTGGACATTGAGTTATATCCAAAGTTCAAAGCTGGGACCTTAGACTTGAATGTCTTGGGCTTACGAGGCTTGCGAACTAATTGGTTAATAGTTGGCATATATTTCTCCTAAAATAATTGAATAATACTGGGTATTTCTTGCTTTTTTAAGTGCCTGTCCACAGTACCAGGCGTGTCCTAACTTGGACTTTAAAAAATGCTTTAAACCGCACAAAAGCGCAAGAAAGCACGGAATTAGTATATAACACCCGGCCTTCAGCCGTCAACCGTTTGTTTCCATTAAACATTAGCAGACCGCAAATTTTTCATAATGACCCATTTCCACTAAAATAGAGCTATGAATACACAACCATTGGCCTATCGCATGCGGCCGGAAAAAATCGAAGAAGTTGTCGGCCAGCAGCATTTGATCGGGCCAGGTAAAATTATCTGGCGCATGGTACAGGCACATCGTCTATCTTCTATGATACTATATGGCGCTCCTGGGACTGGAAAGACTTCTATCGCTTCGGCGATTGCCGGTTCTACAGATCTCTCCTTTCGAATTTTAAATGCTGCCACAGATGGCAAAAAAGAATTGCAGGAAGTGGCCGAAGAAGGCAAAATGTCTGGATCGGTCGTGCTTTTATTGGACGAAATTCATCGTTTGGACAAGACGAAACAAGATTTTCTGCTGCCCCATCTGGAATCCGGACGAATTATCTTAATCGGTGCGACTACAGAAAATCCTTATTTATCTGTCACGCCGGCCATCCGCTCCCGCTGTCAGATTTTCCAAGTCCAGCCTTTGTCTGAAGACGACATTAAAAAGGCCGTCGATCGTGCTTTGACCGATAAACAAAGAGGCCTGGGCAATTATAATGTTAAATTGGATTCTGACGCTGAAAACCAATTGGCTACCGCCACAGACGGCGATCTGCGAAGCTCGCTCAATGGTTTGGAACTAGCTGTGCTTTCAACTAAGCCCGTTGGCGATAAGAAAGAAATTCACATCACTCTGCCAATCATCGAAGAAACGATCCAACGCAAATCAATGTCAGGTGATAAAAACGGTGATGCCCATTACGATGTTATTTCGGCCTTTCAAAAATCAATACGAGGTTCGGACGTGGATGCCGGCATTTATTATTTAGGTCGAATTTTAGAAGCCGGCGACTTGGCCATCGCAGCCAGACGCCTACTAGTTATCGCCTATGAAGATATCGGCTTGGCTAACCCCAATGCAGCTGCCCACGCCGTTCAGGCCGTTACCGCTGCTTTGCAATTGGGTCTTCCCGAAGCGCGCATCCCTTTGGCAAACGCGGTCATCGAGCTGGCCTTGTCGCCTAAATCAAATTCCGCTTACATGGCGATTAACCAGGCGATGGAAAAAATTGAAAGCAGCAGCACTGGCGATGTGCCGATTCATCTGAAAAACACACGTAATTGGGGCAAATCCAAAGACGAACAAATCGATTACCTCTATCCGCATGATTTTCCCAATGACTGGGTGGCCCAACAATACCTGCCTGATAAGATCAAAAACCAGCAGTTTTTCCAAGCTAAAGGCAATTCCAAATTCGAACAAGGACTGTTTGATACCTATAAGCGCTTAAAGGAAAGCCAAAGCAAGGGTCTGAAACAGTGACGGAACTGCTGACGGTCACAAGCCACAATAGTTTTGAACTCATCGAAAAGAAATCACGTTTTATAGCCGAAATCTTTCCGATTGAAAGTGAAGAAACAGCTAAAAATGCAATTACAAATGTACAGCAGAACAATCGCGAAGCCAACCATGTCGTCTTCGCCTATACATTAGGCTTAAAATCAGAAACCCAAAGGGAAAGCGACAACGGTGAACCCAGCGGCACAGCCGGCAAACCCGTTTTGGATGTTATTGCGAAAAATAATTTAGTGAATGTGTTAATAACCGTGACGCGTTATTTTGGCGGGATTAAATTAGGCGCCGGCGGATTAATTCGCGCTTATTCAGGAGCTGCTGCCAAGGTCGTTGAACAGACAAAGATTTTTCAGTTAGTGCTGCAAGACAAGCTAGCTGTTACAGCTGATTATGCATCTTTGGATCGTTTGCAATATTTTATCCAGCAGCATCACGCTGAAATAACTAAAAGCGATTATGGTCAACAGGTTAACGTCACTTTATTGATCCCGACGGCAGACAGCAGTCGTTTTCAAGAGGAACTGACCAATTTGTTTTCGGCTAGAATAGGTATTAAAAAAATAGCTGAAATTTTGTCCCCCACGCTGATCAAGCACTAGTTCTGAGAAAACATTTGTCCAAACAAGCTGATATAATAGAACACGTGCTTGGCTGTACGCGTCTGGCTTAACTATCAGTTTTTGCCTTACAACTACTGACCCGGGAACAGCGGTGATTGTCCAAGGCAGGCCTTTTCACTTGGAAACCTGCAGCATGAACTTAGTTCCCACTTTTCAATTAGGGGTCAAAATCTGCAAGCCGGCTAACGGCAGCATCGGTGCGGCATTCGTCTATGGACGGGTGCTTTTTTTTATCTGAAAATGTAGAATCAGAGTTATGATTATTGTCGGTATTATTCTCGTATGCATCGATTTGGCTTTGGGCGGTTATCTGGTTAGCCAGCAGAAAAAATTATTCATTTGGGATGTTGAACAGTTTCCGCAAATTAAAAGAATCACCTTGCATAATGGTATCCCTTTGCTTCTCTTAGCACTCGTGGCTATCGTTGGCGTTTTAACTAACAATCGTATCCTGCTGCTATTGACGGCAATTGCCAGTATGATATTTGCCTGGGTTTTTCTCTATCAACTAAATAAATTAATCAATACGCCAAAATAAAAAGAAGCCCTAAGGCTTCTTTTTTTATGACCGCAAATTCTGGCGAATCTGGGCTTTCATGAAGAGACGGGTGGCATCATATTCGATATCATCGATCATCTTGTTATAAGTACTGAAAGCAGCTGTCTGATACTCGATTAATGGGTTGTACTGGCCATAAGAACGCACCATGACAGATTGGCGCAGACGATCCATATCATCAATATGCTGCATCCAATGCTGATCAATGGCACGCAGCATGATCGTCTTTTCAAAATTGACCATCTGCGTCTTATCGGTCAGTGTATCTTGCTTAGCAAAGAATTCACGATTAGCCAGTTCATATAGCAAATGCTTAATCTGGTCAGCTGTTTTACCATTCAAATCAGGTACCGTAACTTGGCCTTCGTTATCCAAAGCATTATCAACAAAATCAACAATCGCCAACAAATCCCAATCTTTTTCGGCACCAGTCGTATGAGCATTCACCACGCGGTCAATCGTCCGATAGACCATTGGCAGGAAAATCCCCTTCAAAGATTCAGTGGACTTCATAATCTGAGTTCTTTCATCATAGATGATTTCACGCTGCTGGCGCATGACATCATCATATTGGAGCACTTGTTTACGTGTATCGTAGTTATTGCCTTCAACACGCCGCTGGGCGGATTCGACAGAACGTGAAATCATCGGATTTTTAACAACTGAGTCATCATCATCCATGTTCATGCGCTGCATCAATTTCTTGATACGGTCGGCACCGAAACGAACCATCAAATCATCTTCCAAACTCAAATAGAAACGGGAAAATCCTGGATCCCCCTGACGGCCGGAACGGCCACGTAGCTGATTATCAATTCGACGGGATTCGTGACGTTCAGTACCGATGACAGCCAAACCACCTAATTGCGCAATGCCGGGACCTAATTTGATATCAGTACCACGACCGGCCATGTTGGTCGCAATCGTCACAGCACCGCGCTGGCCGGCTTGAGCAACAATTTCGGCTTCCCGAGCGTTATTTTTCGCATTCAGCACATTATGCTGAATACCTTTTTTAACAAGCATCTGAGAAAGCAGCTCTGAAGTATCGACTGACACAGTCCCAACAAGAACAGGCTGTCCTTTAGCATGCAAACGCTCAATCTCATCAACAACAGCCTTAAACTTGCCTTTCAAACTAAAATACAGAACATCTGGTTCATCAACACGACGGACTGGTTCGTTGGTCGGAATCTGAACGACATCCATGTTATAGATCTCTTTCAGCTCTTCTTCTTCAGTCTTAGCTGTACCGGTCATGCCGGAAATTTTCTTATACATTCTAAAGAAATTCTGCAGTGTGATTGAAGCCAGCGTCGTACCTTCGCCTTGAATCTGAACGCCTTCTTTAGCTTCAAAAGCTTGGTGCAGGCCGTCTGACATACGTGTCCCTTCAGAGATACGGCCAGTAAACTGATCAATTAACTTAACTTCGCCATCACGAACAACATAATCCTTATCACGGAAGAAGGAATAGTTGGCCCGCAAGGCCGTCTCAATAAAGTGAGCTAAGGCAACGTTATCGTCCCCATACAGATTGTCCGTGTTGAAAAATACTTCGGCCTTGTGAATACCTTGATTCGTCAGCATGGCAGTCTTTTGTTCTTCGTCGACTGTGTAATCCTGATTTTCACCTTCATCCAGAGTCTTGACAAAACGATCGGCACGCTGGTAAAGCAGATTTACATTATCAGATGAGCCACCGATAATCAGAGGTGTTCTAGCCGAATCAATCAAAATCGAATCAGCCTCATCGATCAGAACATAATTCAAAGAACGAATGACACGCTCGTCCAAAGACTGTGCCATATTATCACGCAGATAATCAAAACCAATCGCAGAATTGGTCGTATAAGTGATGTCGCAGGCAAAAGCGGCACGTTTTTCTTCTGGCGACATATCGTTTAAATTGACACCGATCGTCAAACCAAGCCACTTATAGACTTGCCCCATTTCTTCAGCTTGATACTGTGTTAAGTATTCATTGACCGTGACAACGTGCACGCCTTGAGCCGGCAAAGCATTCAAATAAACCGGCATCGTGGCTGTCAGCGTCTTTCCTTCACCAGTCTTCATTTCAGCAATGTTGCCGCCGTGAAGGACGGCACCGCCGATGATCTGAACTCTAAAGGGATAAAGACCCAAAACACGTTTGTCAGCTTCGCGCACAACTGCAAAAGCCTCTGGCAAGAGCTGATCCAACGTCTCCCCGGAAGCCAGCCGCTGCTTGAATTCCGTTGTCTTAGCCTGCAGCTGCTGATCGGACAAAGCTGCCATCTGATCAGCATAGGCCTCTGTCAAATCAGCCAAATGCTCGTATTTGCGTAACTGGCGTTTTGGATTTTCAATTATTTTTCTAACTGGATTTACCAAACTTGCCCCCCTGCCAAAAATTGGCACAATTTCACTGATAAATATTATAACAAGACTTGGCTGATTATCCTAACGCGCTAGGCTGATCGTTGATATTTTCTTAGCGCCAGCTTCATATAAACAAGCTGCAGCCTGATGCAGCGTCGTCCCTGTTGTGTAAACGTCATCCAGTAGGGCAATCTCACGGCCAACACAGTCTTTGCTTTTCAAGAAAAATAGATTGTCTTTGTTCAAACGATCACGACGGCCTAGTTTTGAAGTCTGTGCTTTATCGGCCACGCACAAGATATCGCTTCGCATCTTTTTTTCCGCAAATGAAAACAGCCCCGTCACCTGATTGAAGCCGCGATCGCGCATCGTTTGACGGCTGACCGGGACCGGTATGACTAATTCTGATTGTGAGATTTGTTTGCCGAATTTCTCTTTGAGTTCTGAAGAGAACGCGCTTCGAAGGCGATAATCGCCAACAAACTTATATTGATGCATAAAATCTTTGAGAAAACTGTCGTAACTTAAAAGCGCGCGATTGGTTAAAACAAAATTGTATTTTGTCCGCCAAATCCGGCAATCAGTGCACAATTCAGCCTGATTGGGACGGCCGCAGTCTTGACAAATTGATCCCTTAACATATTGGCAGCGGTTTTTACATGGCGAACATAGCGGGTCAATCACGCTGTTTCCAAATAGCCAGTCTGAAAAACTGCTATTGGCCTGATACGTGTCGCCGCAAAGCAGGCAACGATTACTGGCCATCGCGCTGTGCCTGGCCTTTTCGATTCATGAAAACAATCTGAGCAGCCGCTGCCTTCAAAGCACGCGTCTGTTCTTCTATAAAAGCTAGCACGAGGCCTGTTGGGCGATCATTGTTGCGCCCAACACGGCCGGCAATCTGTACAATTGCATTGGTCGAAAAAATCTCATCATCAGCACCAAGAATTAACACATCAATACCAGGAAAAGTCACACCGCGTTCTAAAATCGTCGTTGTGACAAGAAACTGCACGCTTTTATCCCGCATCTGCTGCACTTTTTCCTTGCGTTGCGGGTCGGCTGCATGTACGGCCAAGCCTTTAATATCAGTAATCTTGCTAATCGCTTTTAAAACCGGTGCTAAATCTTTCACCCGCGGCAAAAACAATAGAAAACGCTGGCCGCTGCCTGCGTAAAGCAGAATTTGATCAACTAATTTCTTGGGAAGCCGGCCCTTGGTTAATTGTTTGTGCCAATCTCCGATCCGAGTAAAAGTTAAAACTGGCAATAAGTGGCCATGAAAACGCAGAGGCAGAAAAGAAGCGGGCAGCCGCTGTTGACGATAATCTTTGATCAGTTGTGCAGTCGGTGTCGCTGTTAGATAAACCGTCGAGGACTGATGTTTTTTAGCTTTTTCAGCGGCAAAAGCCAGCATCGGGTCGCCGCGAAAAGGAAAAGAATCAACCTCGTCTATAATCAGCAGATCAAAGGCTTCTTTGAACTTTAGCAGTTGATGAGTTGTCGCCAGAACAAGCTTTGTATAATGATATTTTTCGGGTGTATCACCATATAAAAGCAGGAGATCCAAATCCGAAAAGGCAGACCGCAGGCGCGGAGCCAGTTCTAAAATCACGTCAATCCGTGGGGAAACCATGGCAACTCGTTTGCCTTGTTTTAAAGCGTGGTTAATAGCCGGAAAGATCATTTCCGTCTTGCCTGCGCCTGTCACCGCCCAGACCAGCCTGTCCTGCCCTGAATCAATTGACTCAATAATTTCAGAAGCGACCTGCTGCTGCTTATTCGTTAAAGTTCCCTGCCAAGTCAGCCAGCTTTGACCATTTCGGGCATCAGCTGCAGGTTCTTGGGCCCAGTGAAAACAGGCCAAACTGCTATTGCGACCCATCTGCAGACAAACTGTACAGAAAAATTCGCCATTGGGTAAATCAGCATGATTTTTTTGGCCGCAGCGATAACAATGTCCCTGTTTATCAAAAGGCGGTAGAACTTGGATTTTAGCGTCCTCTGCTGAATCAAAACGCGATTTCAAACATAAACGGCCATAATAATCTGAAATATCTGTCACAATCTTTAGTACGCAAAAAAACGCCGTAGACAAAAAAATCTCCCAGTTTCGGAAGATTTATCTTAAATTAAGTCATGTCAACAGGTGTCTTTTTGTCGGCGTCAGCAACAGCTGCCTGTCCTAAAAGATTCAAATAATGGAAAGGACGGTCGAATTGTGGCTGGAACAGCATATCGAGGAAAGCCAGATCATCGATCGTATTCTGATTTTGAATCATCGCAGAGATCGTGTTAGCCGACTGTGAGACGTCATAATCACTCATCAGCTGTGCGCCTAGGATGCGCCGGTTCTCCGGATTGTAGACTAATTCCATCAAGACAGGTGTCGTTGACGGCATAAATTCTGGCCGATAATTATCCTCTAAGACAACAAAGGCGGCCGGAATGTTCAGCGCTGACGCCAATTCCCAAGTCATGCCGGAAGATACGATTGTTTTATCAAACAGCATCAGGCCCGACGTAGATTGAGTACCCATGTCTTTTTTACTGTTGCCAAATAAATTAATGCCTGCCAGAATGCCTTGGCGAACAGCATTAGTTGCTAGTGGAATATAGGCTTGGCGGCCGCTTGGATTATAGCGGACAGCCGCAGCATCCCCGGCTGCATAAATGTCGGGATCCGATGTCTGCATGTAGGCATTTGTGACAATCGAGCCGTCTTGATTCATGTCGACCAGCCCTTTGACCAAAGCGGTATTTGGTCGAAAGCCAACACACAGAATCACCATGTCGGCTGCATAACGACCTTGATTTGTTTCGACAACAACTTCTTCGCCATTGTCAGAAAAAGATTTCACCATTTGGCCAAGCGCTAGTCGAATGCCATGTGCTTTGAAATCTTCTTCAACACGATCCGTGATTTCGGAATCAAAATATTTATTTAAAATCCTTGGCAGGCCATCAATCAGTGTGACTTCATGGCCGGTCTTATTGAAGGCTTCGACCAATTCAGTCCCAATATAGCCGCCGCCGATCACGACGATTCTCTTAGCGTCCTTAGCTTTTTCCCAGAGCACTTGGGCATGTTCCCAGTTTTTGCACAAATAAATATCTGGATGATCAATACCGTCAATTGGCGGCACAATTGGCCAAGAGCCTGTAGCAACGACCAATTTATCATAATGGTCCTCAAAGACTTCACCGGTCTGCAGGTTTTTAACTGTGACGGTATGCTGACTGTTATCAACAGCCAAGACATCGTGCCGCAGTTTCATATCTGCACCAAGTTCAGTCAAAGCTTCCGGGCTTGAATAAAAAAGTCCTTGCGGATCTTTAATCTCACCGCCCAAATATAAGGCAATGCCGCAAGACAAAAACGACACATTATCATGGCGCTCATAAACAGTTACTTTTGTTTCGGGGTGATCTGCAAGTATCTGTTCAACAACTGTCGTTCCGGCATGCGTACTGCCAATTACGATTACTTTCATAGCGATGCTCCTCAACAAAATCGCTTAACGATTTGTTATATCTTCGTTTGTGTGCGTTTTCCCAACACAGGTCAATTTTCTCATAGTCATAATGAAATCGCAAACATTCTAACTCCGGCCTGCTAAAAGCACAAGTTTGAAAAAACTCCCAAAAAGCCTTTAACCAAGCGATTAAAAGTGTTAGTTTAATACTACTTACATAAAAATAAGTGAAAAAATTAACTAGGAGGTCATATGTCACGTAAACTTGCAATCATCGGCGTTGGTCATGTCGGTTCAACGGTCGCTCATCAGATCGTTGCCGGCGGATTGGCTGATGATTTGGTCTTGATTGATACGAATGAAGCCAAAGTCCAAGCAGATGCACTGGATTTTGAAGATGCTATGGCAAATCTGCCATATCATACAAATATTTTTGTGAACGATTACAGCCAGTTAGAGGATACAGATATTATTATTTCGTCATTGGGCAAAATCAGTTTGCAAGACAACAAAAATGACGACCGTTTTGCAGAGCTGCCTTTCACCAGCCAAGAAGTGATCGGTGTTGCTAACGAAATCAAAAATTCCGGTTTCAAGGGCTTAATTATCACAATTACCAACCCTGTTGACGTAATTACGTCTATTTATCAGCAAGTCACTGGACTGCCGAAAAATCATGTTCTCGGCACTGGTACCCTGTTGGATTCATCTCGCATGAAACGGTCTGTTGCTAAAAGCCTGAAAATCGATCCACGTTCCGTTGTTGGCTATAACTTAGGCGAACACGGTAACTCGCAATTCACAGCTTGGTCAACTGTCCGCGTATTGGGCAAGCCGATCCTCGGTATCGCTGAAAAAAGCCATTTGGATTTGGATGCTATTAACGATGAAGCCAAACATGGCGGTTTTACAGTTTTTCGTGGAAAGAAATACACGAATTATGGCATTGCCAGTGCAGCCACAAGGCTTTATTCTGTCATCATGAGTAACGCTTTGACAGAATTGCCGGTCACTAACTACCGTGCTGAATACGGATCTTATTTGTCCTACCCGGCAATCGTTGGACGCGATGGCATCGTGGCTCAACTTCAATTGGATCTGACTCAAGACGAGCTGGACAAGCTGCAAGTTTCTGCTAACTTTATCAAGTCGAAGTATAACGAAACAATGAACACAAAATAAGCAAGTAAAAACCGGTCAGCGTTTGATTCGTGAGAACGTTAACCAGTTTTTGTTTGGCCCAATGAAGATGCCGCTATTTTATAAAGTATCACCTTGTGCACGAAGAAGTGCGCCCAGTGAAGGCTGCTTTTTCGGATCAATATGGAAGGCGGTTGCATATTGATCAATCGTTTTTTGATCATAAAGTTCAGGATCTAGAGGCATAAAGTCGGTCGGAATTGGATCATCTGATTGAATGACCGCGTTAACAACGATCGGCTTTTCATTGCCGGAAGCCTGCAGTTTTTGAATCTCAGCAAATGTTTTTGCAACATCAGCAATTGTTTTAACAGTGAAACCGATCGCGCCAAAACCTTCAGCAACCTTGGCCCAGTCGGCATCAGTCAAATCAACACCATAAAAATGCTGCTTGGTCTGGACCTGCTCATGGTAAATAAAACCAAAACGCTGATTTGAAAAGACCACATTGATGACAGGCAGCTGATAACGAACCTCTGTGATCAAGTCAGGGGCAACCATTGCAAAACCGCCATCCCCTGAAAATGACCAGGCCTGGCTGTCCGGCACACTCAAAGCCCCTGCAAGACCAGCAGGCAGGCCAAATCCCATTGTGGCAAACAAGCCGGAAATGGCAAAACGCTGCTCGTGGTTCATCGGAACGCCGCGAACACCCCATTCAGACACATTTCCTGTATCAACGCCAAATGTGTCTTTCGGCCCGGAAATTTCAGCAACTTTTTTCATTACCGTCTCCGGGTTTAAGCCATGACTGTCATCTTCAGCGAGATCATCAAGCCAAGTCAACCAATTTTTCCGGTTTTCGCGATTAACTTTCAGCCAAACGCCTTCAGGCAGTGTCTCACCTGTCGCAATCAAATCCTGCAGATAGCTTTTGGCATCGGAAATAACGGCATAATCGACATCAACCGTTTTACCAATATCAAAGGGATTGTTGTTAACTTGAATAATCTTAATATTTTTCGGCCAGAAACGCGCGAATGGAAATTCGGATGCCAAAAAGAGGATTAAATCCGCGTGCTGCAAGGCTTCAAACCCAGACTTGCTTCCCAAGCGGCCAAAAGTACCGATGGAATTAGGGTGATCTGTGCTAATGACGCCTGTAGCCGGAACTGTGTTGATAACCGGGATCGAGAATTGCTCAGAAAACTTTTCCAAAACATCTCGTGCGCCCAGCAAACCACGGCCAGCATAAATCAGAGGGTGTTTGGCTGCTTTAATCATGGCAAGCGTATCCGTGATCGCTTTAGGATCGACTGTCTGAGAAAAATTATTGGCAACCACTTTCGGCGTCTTGGCCGGCTCGTAATCAATCTCGGCTTCAGCTAGATTTTCAGGAATCACAACGACTGCAACACCCTTTTGCCGATAAGCCTCGCGAATCGCCTGATTAATCACATAGGGAATCTGTTCGGCGGTCGTGATTGTCCGATTGTAAACGGCCACATCGCTAAACATGGGTACTTCATCGAATTCTTGGAAATAGTTCGTATTCATTGTTGCTTGGGGTACTTGGCCAACCAAAGCCAACAAAGGCACGTGATCCATTTTGGCATCGTAAAGGCCGTTGAATAGATGCGTTGCACCAGGGCCGGCAGAACCAAACGTAACACCAATTTTACCTGTATATTTAGCATCAGCCGAAGCCGCGATGGCACCTACTTCTTCATGGCGTACCTGAATATACTTGACACTGGCTTTTTCGAGAAAGAGCCCCTCGACCGTATGGTTAATCGAACCGCCCGGAATACCGTAAACGTGGTCTACGCCCCAATCTTCCAAAGTCTTGATCAGTGCTTGGCCAGCAATCATTTTTGTCATACTTATCTCCTTATTAAAAAAAATTATCATATTCTGCCAATTTCAAAGCAGATAGCCGTCAGTTAGAACGGCAAAGCGGTCAATGCGAGGTATTTAAAAATTGGTAACTAGGAAAACAGCTTGTGCTATTTTCAAACACATCTCCAATGACATGGAAAAGTATAGCTCATATGTAAGCGCTGTCAATAATGTGCACTTTGTAACAGAAAAATTTTTGAAAAGGCTAAAATTCAGCGTTTCAAACGATAAATAGATTCAGTCGATAAGTTGTTGAAAACTTGTTGGTTAATTACCTTTGCGCGCTGCCAATTGCCTTGATTAATAAAGAAAATAGCGAGTTTTTGTGCGTCTGGCGAAATATCAACCAGCAAATAAAAGCCATTGTCAGCACCATGCGCATAAAAATGGCCAGAAGCACCATAATACAGTCCGGCACGATACTTCACAAAACGATTCGGCAGCAGCAAGGCTGTTGTTTCAGGCGATAACAGTTTGGATTGCAGAATCGCGTCCAATATTTTGTAGTAATCAAAAACATTGGCATACATATCGCCCGCCCCAAGATCACTGGACAACAACAAGTCGCGCGACCGCTGCCAGCCGGCCTGTCCTTGACTGCTGATACCGGCCGGTTTTACCAAAGCTGTATTGGCAGGCAACCGATTCCAGAAAAAAGTATGTTGCAGATGCAAAGGACGAATCAAATCTTCAATCACATTCTGAGAATATGTTTGCTGTGTCCGCTGTGCAATAATGCCAGCCAGCAGAATATAATTGGCATCCGTATAATGCCAGTAGAATCGTCCTGTCGAGACAAGGCGGCTCAGGCAAAACGCAATCTGCTGGCTTTCGTCAGTCAAAAGGGCGTTTGGACGCGTTTCCCCCATCCAAATACCAGATTTGTGTTCCAAAAGCATCTCAATCGTGATCTGACTAGAAAAAGGAATCGAGGGATAAAAATCGCTTAGCCTGTCTTTGAGATTGAGCCTGCCTTGGTCTATTAGACGGCCAACAATCAAAGCTGTTACAGCTTTTTGCAAAGAAGCAATTGGGAACAGGCCGTCTAAACTATTCGGTGTCTTAGCAAGATTATCAGCCTGGCCAAAAGCCATTGACTGCAGGCCGGACCGCCCATGATTGCTCACCAATAATTCTCCTTGCATATGCTGTGATTGAACCAATTGTTGAATCGCAGCCAGCTGTTCTTCGTAAAGCCCGCTGCTCCCCTTGACGGTCGTTTGGCTAAACGAATTTCGCGGCTGGCTGGCAAAAACGGTTCTGGCAGCCTTTCCGGTCATGACATAGCAAGATGCAAAAGAAAGCAGCAGGCTAAAAAATACAGACGTTAATTCAGATAAGGAAACATGCATCATTGAACGCTGAGACCTAGTTGTTTTCGGATTAACAAACACATTGAGTATCTTAACAAAACTTTTTGACGGCAGTGAACCCTATTGACAAGCCCTCATCATTCCGATAAGATGTCAAGTGAAATTAACCAGCATGTTATTATCTAACAAAACAACTTTATCCATGGTCAGCTGCTGCTGCGGATCGCGTCTTGAGCGATTCGTTGTTTCTTGTTGTCCTGAAAATTGTTGTTTATAACTTTTAGCCAATAAAATAATCAAAGAATCAGTTATCAAGACGCAAATTCCGAAAAAGAATCTGCGCCTTTTATTTTGAAGAAATTTAGTAGGAGCTAAAAATGCTAGTAGATAATGTGTACCAATTAATCGGCCGGACACCACTTTTAAAGATCAATATCCAGGTGCCGAAACACAGCCGAATTTACGCCAAATTAGAAATGTTCAATCCCGGCGGCAGCGTCAAAGACCGTTTAGGCATGGCCCTCATCCAGCACGGCAGAGCAATTGGTGCTATCAAAGAAAACACAATGATTATTGAACCCACGGCCGGAAATACAGGCATCGGCATCGCTTTAGCCGCTCAGCAGTACCGGCTGCCGGTTAAATTAGTCGTGCCGGAAAAATTCAGTTTTGAAAAACAGGTACTGATGCGGGCCTTAGGCGCCCAAGTCATTAATACACCCGCAGAACAAGGGATTACGGGCGCCATAAAAAAAGCTCAGGCTTTGCATGAGCAAATTGCGAATTCTTATGTGCCGCTGCAATTTCAAAATCCAGCCAATCCAGACGTTTATTACCGGACTTTGGGGCCGGAAATTATTCAAGACCTGGGTAATCAGCAAATTGATGCCTTTGTCGCCGGATCTGGCAGTGGCGGCACTTTTGTCGGTACAACACGGGCACTGCACGAAAAATATCCGGCCATGAAAGCTGTCACAGTCGAACCCGAAGGCTCGATTTTAAACGGCGGACCCGAGCATCCCCACCGGATCGAAGGCATTGGCGTTGAATTTGTTCCGCCTTTTTTCAAACAGATCCATGTTGACCAAGTCAAGACAATTTCTGACGATACAGCCTTTCAATATGTCGATTGGCTGGCAAAAAACATGGGCCTGTTTGCCGGCAGTTCTAGCGGAGCAGCCTTGGCAGCCAGTCTGCAGTTAGCCGAGGACTTACCGGAAAAATCAACGATCGTGACTGTTTTTCCGGATTCAAGCGAGCGTTACCTCAGCAAACACATTTACGATTAAATGCTTATTTTTAGGAGAATGACTTATGAACTTTAATACAAAACTTATCCATGGCGGCAGCAGCGAAGATCCCCAGACGGGTGCCGTTTCAATCCCAATCTATCGTGCTTCGACTTTTCACCAACACGCGCTAAGTGCTGGCCCTAAATGGGAATACGGCCGCAGCGGCAATCCAACACGCGCTGCACTTGAATCATTGGCCGCACAAATCGAAGGCGGCACAGCTGCTTTTGCCTTTGCCTCCGGGTCAGTCGCTATCCATACGGTTTTCTCGCTCTTTTCGTCCGGTGACCATATCATTGTCGGAAATGATGTTTATGGCGGCACTTTTCGCTTGATTAATCAGGTTTTAAAACGCTTCGGACTGCTTTTCACAGTTGTTGACACGCGTGACTTGACTGCTGTTACTGATGCAATCCAGCCCAATACCAAAGCGATTTATTTAGAAACACCGACTAATCCCCTGTTAAATATCAGTGATATCAAGGCTCTTGCCCAAATCGCCAAAGCTCATGGCCTGAAAACGATTGTCGACAACACCTTTGCCACGCCTTATAATCAACAGCCTTTGGCATTAGGTGCAGATATTGTCGTCCATAGTGCCACGAAATATCTGGGCGGCCACAGCGATTTGATTGCTGGATTAGCAATTACAAATGACGAACAAATTGCCAAGCAGCTGGCCTTTTTGCAGAACTCAATCGGTGCTGTGCTGAGCCCGGACGATAGCTGGCTATTGCAGCGCGGTATCAAGACTTTAGGCGTCCGCATGCGGGCACATGAAGAAAATGCTCGGACGATATTCACTTACCTAAAAAGCAATGCAAAAGTAGCTAAAGTCTATTATCCCGGCGATCCAGATTCAGCCGGCTATGACATTGCTAAAAAACAAATGACTGGTTTTGGCGCCATGATTTCTTTTGAACTTAACAAAAGCCTCGACACTCAAAAATTTGTCGAGAGCTTAAAAATTATCGATCTGGCTGAAAGCCTTGGTGGTATCGAAAGCCTGATCGAGGTACCAGCTGTCATGACTCACGCGGCCATCCCCCGTGAAATCCGCATTCAAAATGGCATTCAAGACGAACTGGTTCGTTTATCAGTCGGCTTAGAAGATATTGATGATCTGCTGAATGATTTAAAAGGAGCTTTTGACCAAATTTGAGCCACCTGAAAAATATAATTGAAGCGGCTGGCATGATCCAAAAGCGTGATCCGGCCGCACACAGTATCTGGGAAGTACTTTTAACTTATCCTGGTTTTCATGCGCTGGCCTATCACCAGCTGGCCAATTTCCTCTATCGCCGCCGGCATTATTTGCTGGCAGTGATCATCGCGCATTGGGGCAAACGTGCCACAGGCGTGGACATTCATCCAGGCGCCTCGATTGGCAAATTTTTGTTTATCGATCATGGAAATGGGGTCGTGATAGGTGAAACGACGATCATCGGCAACCAAGTAACCATTTTGCATAACGTCACACTAGGATCACGCAAGGCCACAGACGGACGACGCCATCCAAAAATCGAGGACGGCGTTTTCATCGGTGCCGGTGCACAAATTCTCGGTCCAGTCGTAATTGGCCAAAGAGCTAAAGTAGGCGCTGGCACAGTTGTCTTAAATGATGTGCCGGATGGTGCGACAGTTGTCGGCAATCCGGGACGGATTATCAATAAAAAAGCAAATATTAAAACCGTTTCTCTAAAATAGAAAAACGGTTTGTTAAACTTCTGGACAACAAAAAACGATATTATCAACAGACGTGATTAATTCAGCATCACCCGAACGCTTCTCGCTGTATACCTGCCAATAGCTGTTGGTCCCAGGAATCAAACCTGGCGGCTCATACTGTTGGTAAGCTGATAATATCGCTGATCGGGTCACTGGAGATCCAATTCGCACGTGCATCAAACTTGCTGGTAAATCTAATTACCGTTTTATGATCTCGCTGTACCCTGATTAGATCATAACACCTTTTCTCGATAAAAGGAAGCGTTTTCATTTGAGACCTTACCTCTCGGCAACAAAATGTTGTTATTCTCGCAGATACATGATAATCTATTGCTGAAATAAAGTATTTTTTATTTTTAATACTCATCCAAAGTGCAAGTGCTTTATTTTAACTGCGAAAAGAGGTCGCGACTATGTCCACAGAATCCAAAGGAATCTTCAATTGGCTCTACATTCAGCTCTTTGCAAACTGGAAAAAATTTGAAGTTATTTATATCAGCTGTCTTATTTTATTGCAATTTGTCGTCTACGCCATTGCACCTGATTCAATCATCGGCATGATTTCAGGTGTTGCCGGCGTACTCTGCTTGATCTACGGCATGAAAGGCCGCAAAATCAATTTTATTTTCGGTCTGATCCAGTGTCTGGCGATGACTTATGTGGCTTGGATCAGCCACGCATACGGGTCATTTGCCATGGATATTGTATACGTTGTCTCACAGCCGATCGGCTGGTTTATGTGGGGCCACGATGAAGCGACGCATGCATTTTCCAAGAATGTGAGAAACGGCGTTTTCCTTGGTGCTTTTGTCGCTTGGGCCATCGGCTGGTGGATTTTGTCACTGCTACACGGCCAACTCCCCTATCTGGACAGTATTAATTTTGTCGTCAGCATTATTGCCCAGACCCTGTATATCTTAAAATACAAAGAAAACTGGTCTCTTTGGATCGTCGTTAATTTTGCCAACATTATCTATTGGTCAATTCTCTCGATCCAAGTTGCCACAGGCGCCAGCAGTATCGGCAATCTCGGTGCAAACCTTTCACAGGTCGCCTTACAGGCTGCACTGCTGTTTAACAGTGTTTACGCGATTAAAGTCTGGGGCAGTGGCGAAGCTGATAACGAAGGTGGTACTGAAAAAGCATGAAACGTTATGCTGTCAATTTTTCATAGGTATTGGCAAAGTCCAAAAGCAGCTGGTCCTGCCTAAAAGGTGCCACCAGCATCATGCCGACGGGCCTAGGCAGAGAGGTGACTTGGCAAGGAATGTTAATTGCTGGATAACCAATTAAATTAAAAACACCGCAATTAATGCCGACACCCGATCTGTTCATAAATAAATTATTCAAACTAGCGGGATTTTCCGGCAGCTTATCCGCCATAAATGGCACTGTCGGTAAAGCAAGTATGTCAACTGCTTCAAAGGCTTTTTCAAAGGCTGCAGTCACCGCAGGCATCAAATTACGTGCCCGCCCATAATAATTAATCTCGCTAGAATCTGCCAGTTGCCCGCTATATAAGATCCCCTGAACGATTGGCGCAAGTTTATGAAAATTTGACGTGTTAATTCGATTTTTGATCGCTTCACTGATATCGGCAGGATAATAAGTCGCTGAACTAGTACTATCTCCGCCAAACTGTATCAGCTGCCGAGAAGTCCCAATGGTGTTTATAACATCGGCAATCGTATTTCCTAAATCAAATTCAGGCAAAGAAGACTGGCTGATCGATACGCCAGCTTTTTTAAAACAATCAATATTTATACGAACGGTTTTGTCCACTTCAGGGTCCGAGACATGATCAATCGCAAATCCTTGCTGAAGCAGTCCAAGCCGTTTGCCGGCGATATTAGCCGATAAAGACTGAAAAAAATGGAAGTTGCCAGCTTCCAAGGACTGAGCCTGTGTAGCGTCCAGTCCATCGCGTCCGGCAATAGCATCGAGAACCAAGGCAAGATCGCCGACTGTATTAGCCATTGGACCGACTGAATCGAGCAATTGATCAACAGAAACAATGCCCGTATAAGGAACAAGCCCACGGCTAGGCTTGAAACCGTAAATACCACAAAGGGCGCTGGGAATCCGAATTGACCCCGTCTGATCACAGCCTAAGGCTGCATCAACTTCATGGCTGGCTACCAAAGCGGCCGAACCGCTTGAAGAACCACCAGCAGAATAACCAATAGCTTTAGGATTCTGTACTGGCCCACTATCAGCGGTATAGCTGTTTCCCGCACTAAAAAGACTTTCGCTGACGGCTTTCCCTATAATCTGTGCACCATGATCCAAAAGCCGCATAATCACCGTGGCATCTTCTTTTGGTTTAAAACTGGCCATTAAATCAGTACCGATCGACATTGGCACATTAGCGATCGCAATATTATCTTTGACGGCAATTTTTTTATTGACTAAACTACCGGACACAGCATGATCAATATGAGTCTTCACAGTCCAAGCATTAAATGGGTCGCTTTTTTCAAAAGGCCGCACTTCATAGCTTCTTGCATAACGCTTCTGAGGCGGCATCGGCGGCAGATCGTCAAGGCTCGATACAGCTTTAAAAGAATTCAAAAAGGACCCATCGAGCAATCGCCAGTACATTTCTTTTTCATGCCGGCTCAGGCCATAACTCTTAATTTGTTCAAAAAATGCTGACTTTGTAAACAATCTTTTTGCCGCCTCTCACGGTCTTTTTTGCTAGCACACATCCCTTATTTTATAAAATAGGCCTTAGCGTAATAATAAACAACGCCAGAGGTGAAATACTGGACACCTTTGATTTTAGGATTGGCCAAAACAGCAGAACTCGTCCAGTCAATCGGATTAATTGCTGCATCTTTATAGAGTGTCTGTTCGGCATCAATTTCGTCATTGGTACGCGCTTGATCGTCCAAGGCATGTTTGTCGCTCGCATTAGCGATCAACCGGTTAAAGACCTTGCTGGCATACCGGCCGTCATTACTAGGACTTGTTGACATAAACATGTTTAAAAATGTCAATGGCTCATCATAATCTCCTGTCCAATCCGACAAACTGACTTGAAAATTTTGATTAGATAGATCCTGCAGCCACTGTTTCAAAGGAACTAAATTTTCTCGAATAGTTAAGCCTGGGAGTTCCTGCCAAGACTGCTGCAAGGTGTCCAAAATTAATTTGGATGCCGCAGCATCAGAACGTCCCTCAACAGATAAAGTTAATTTACTTAAGCCCGCCTCTTTCAAGCCTTGAGCAAAAAGTTTCTTCGCTTTGGCCATATTGTAAACATAATCTGTTTTTTTAGCTGCAGCCTTAGCAAAATCTCCGCCACTGGGAGTTTTAGCCAAGCCAACCGGTGTTAAGCCAGTAGCGACAGTGTTCAGATTATCAGAGGTCTCTTGAACAATCGCACGACGGTCAGTCGCTAGATTTAAAGCCTGACGAATCTTCACATTATTAAGCGCCGGAACTTGCCCGGTTTGATTATATTCAATAAAATCAGATCGACAATTGTTGTAGACTTTAAAGTCCTTGGACGACTGATATTTTTTAATCTGTTCGGGCGTAGTTAAATTAGTTTGATCTAATTGCCCCTTATTAAAGACAGCTAAAGAAGCAGTAGGATCGGTAATGACTTGAAAGTCGACCCCACTATTTTTGAGAGCCTTTGGGTTCCAATAATGTGGGTTAGGAACCAACCTGAATTTTTTATTAGTGCCATTCCAACCGACAAATTTATACGGACCATCATAAACCTGATTTGCTGAACTAGTGCCGACTTTTTTGCCTAAAGGCGCCTCGAATTTTTTATCTTGTGCAAAGAAAACAGGTAGTGCCATCAAATTTTCAAATTGTGGCATCGGGTGAGCAAGTGTCACAACCAAAGTTGTCTGATCAATAGCTTTAATTCCAAGTGAGGCCAAATCCTTGTTTTTTCCAGAATTAATCTGATCGGCATTCTTAATGCCTGAATAAACATAAGCATACTGACTCGCAGTTTTCGGGTTAACTGTGCGGCGCCAAGCGTAGACAAAATCCGCGGCTGTCAATGAATCGCCATTGGACCACTTCAATCCCTTACGCAAATGAAAAGTCCATGTTAAACCATCTTTTGAATGTGACCAGTTCTTTGCTAAACCGGCAGCCATTGATCCTTTGGCCGTACGTGAAAGCAAGCCTTCTTGGGAATTGCCTGCAACAACCCAAGCGTAAACATCATCCATTAATGATAAGTCTTGAGTGGTCAAATCTGTGGGCATTATTTCTCTTAAAACATTTGAACGATTGGTTTTAGTTACGCGAAAATGATCAATTCCTAAAACGGCCATAATAATAATCACAAGACTTAAAACAATAATTAAAATCTTCTTCTGACTAACACGTTTCTTTTTCTTTATCATAACAACTCGTCCCCTTGGATTCGTAATCACGAATCTGTTGTCATCGAAAAAATAAAATTGTGTCATTATAGGCACCGCTTGATTGAAAAATCAAGCTATTCCTACATAAGAACTAGAAACTATGCAAATACATACATCGCTAGAGACAGTCCCAAACGCTCGACTTCTCGCAGCTAAACCATAAAATGAAAAGAGTCCGGCATTAAGGACCGATGCAAAAATAATTCTTGATTTAATGTAAAAAATATTTTACAATAAGTAAAATTTGTTTTACATAAAGGTGGTTTAATAGTGATGAATATTTTTAGCGGCTGGTTAATAGGAGAAATAAGTCATTGGTTCATAGAGATTATAATTGGTACTTCGGCAGTTATTCTGTTGTCGTTCTTAATGGGCAAAAAACCAATCAGTCAAAGTAAGGTTGAGGAACTAAAATTCCTAATTAGATCTAGGGCGGTTATCTTTTCATGGTCCGGTCTTATGTTAATACTGGTTTTTGCACTTTTTGATGCTCTTTTTAATCCAAAATTTGTCAACTCCTCAAAATGGGATCCAATATTTTACATTCTAATCAGTTTGTTCCTGTACGTGATCGGCTATATCATCAATAAAAGGAAATATTTGTAATTTTGAAAAATAAGATATATGAGCATCGCGTATTAAAAAAATGGTCACAACAAAAGCTGGCGACTTTATGCGGTGTTTCTAGACAAACCATAAATGCACTTGAAAAACAAAAATATTCCCCTTCACTGGAATTAGCTTTCAAATTGGCTAATGTTTTTGATACCACTGTGGATTCATTATTTTATCAGGATCAGGATTAAGTAACGAATGCTTAGTGGCCGAGATATGTTCGGAATAAGAGAAGAAAGTCTCGGGCAATAGCCTATCAGTATAATGGAATCGTTGATTTGACCCAACATCTAACATAATCAACGAAGTATTAAAGATTATTTGCAAAAAGTTGGAAATTAGGTCAACCGTTTTTCATACTAAGGTTTACCTGCTCTTCAAGGCTACTAGGCTATGTTTAATCATAGCCTAGGCCGTGCTAATTTATCAATTACCGAATAAGCATATTCACATTTGTTAAAAGAAAAAAAGGACACTGAAGAAACAAAAACAATGAAAATATTTTAAATCAAAACGTGCAAAGAAACGTGCAAAGTGTACAAAGTTTTTACAGAAAAACTACCGAACTTAGAAGTTGTTTGCAACATCCGTTAAACGCTGGTATGTAAGGCATTTAGGAACAAAAAAGCACCATATCAGCCTTAACCAATATAATGCTCAAATGCGGGCGATGAGAGTCGAACTCATACGGTATTTCTACCACAGGATCCTTAATCCTGCGCGTCTGCCAATTCCGCCACGTCCGCGAACAAAAATATTATACCTGAAAAAGACACGAACTGCTTGGAAAAGACGAATTTAAAGAAAATTCTCTTGAAATCCCGCCAAAGTTAAGCTAAAAACCGTTTCAGAAAACGTTTCCAATTAATTTTCGTCCAAAAAGACAAATTGAGTGTTAGACTAGTTTAAAATTTAGGTAGGAGGAAAATTATGATTGATTATCAAATTCGTGGTGAGAATATTAGCACAACAGAAGCAATTGAGAACTATATCAAGATGCGTTTGGAAAAACTGAATAACTACATTGATGCCAACAATAATCCGATTGCGCACGTCAATCTGCGTAAATACAACGAAAAGACTTTTAAAGTCGAAGTTACCATGCCGCTGCCTTTCTTGACCCTGCGTGCCGAGGAGACACAAAGTGATTTTTATAGTGCTGTCGACTTAGTTTCTGCCAAACTGCTGCGTCAAATTCGTAAGTTCAAAACGAGAGTCAATCGTAAATCTCGAGAAAAAGGTTTCAAGGGCATCGACTTCAATGAGCAGGTAGATCCTTTGGTTCCTGAAGAAGCTGAGGATAGGAAGCTGGAAGTTATCCGCCGCAAGACTTTGTCGCTGAAGCCGATGGATCTTGAAGAAGCAGCCCTCCAGATGGAAATGCTGGATCACGACTTCTTCCTCTTCTTAAATGCCGATACAAATCAGCTTGATATCATCTATAAAAGAGATGACGGCAAGTATGGTTTGATTGAGACAGAAAACGTCGAAAGTTCTAAGTAATCAAGTAATATAGATACAAAAACCAGCCCCAGGGCTGGTTTTTATTTAGCATGATATTCGGAAACTAGCATGAGGCGGCTGCCGTCAATTCCGCAACGCATACGTCTGATATCGACTTTACGGCTGCGCTTGAATTCATGATGCTGTGTGCCCTGGCAGCGATACAAATAGGCTGATTTATGTACAGACACCAAGGGCGAGTATTTTGGCGCCGCGACTTTGACTAATAAACGCTGAAAATCACGGTCATTTTCATGATGCAGGCCCTTCTGGAGATAAATCATGTAATGTGCCAGTTCATGTTTAATGATGCCGGGAAGCTGTTCATTAGATAATTTTGGATTAACTTCCATGTAAATCTCTGCTTCTAAAATACGCGATCCGCGTCTTGGAAACACGACTCGCCCACCCGTCGAACGCAATCGGGAATTGAAACGTACTTGATGCTGAAATGGCATTTTAAAATATGTAAGCGAAAGGCGCTCTACGAGCGCCTGCAAGTCTATCTGATTAATTTCTGTCAAAATTAACGCCTAAGTCCCGGAGCCGTCAAAATTCGAGTCATCGTGTGATTGATCTTGGCCATAAAATGTTCTTGGTCTTCTTCTGATTTTGAAAACTCGGCCATAGCCACTTGCTGTTTGTCCGGATCCAAAGACTCAGCCATTTCTTGTGTCGAAAGAACATAATCATGAAAATAACCGACGAGATTTGTTTTCATACCCAATAACTGAACCGGAACCTGCAGGTTCTCTAAAACGAGAGCCTCTTTTTCATAGGCTTCACTCGCATCATAAAAATCAGCCGCAATTTCTTTAAAATCAGCATCAGGCATCTCAGCCAATTTATGATCGTCCAAAGCGGCTTTCAATTTAATATAAGACGGATTAACTTTTTCGTTAATCTGATCGACCCGGTTTAAAAACTCTTGTAACTGATAGGCAAATTGTTGTGTTTTAACTGGTTTCATATTATATCTTCTTAAAAAACTTTCGCTGGCACAATTTAACGATCTCCACGACCACAATGATAGAGAAAGAAGCAGCCAGTACAATGGACCATTGGTGGAGATTCAAGTCAGAAACATGGAAAATACCATTCAGGCCTGGCACTAGCACCACAATCGCCATTGATAACAAACTGATTAAGATAGCACCATTGAAATATTTATTCTTAAATGGGCCGACCCTTAAAATCGACTGATAAACTGATTTAACGTTAAAGGCATTGACTAATTGCATTAGGCCCAGCGTCATAAATGACATGGTCAAAGCATCGCGGTGAATCAACATCTGGCTTCCCGGATGATCAGGAAAAGCAATGGCCAAAGCGTAGACGCTTAGCACGGTCAGGGATTGGATGATTCCTTGCCAGACAATCGCCGGCCCGACACCATCTGATAAGAAACTAGATGATTTACCGCGTGGCGGGCGCTGCATAATGCCAGGTTCAGTCGGTTCCAAACCCAAAGCAATCGCCGGAAATGTATCCGTTACCAAATTAATCCACAGAATCATGACAGGCACGAACAAATTCCAGCCCATAATCGTCATAACAAACAGGGTCATAACCTCTGCCAAATTAGATGATAACAAATACTGGAGTGCTTTTTGAATATTCGCAAATACAGTACGGCCCTCTTTAACAGCATTAACGATAGTGGCGAAATTATCATCCGCCAAGACCATATCGGAAGCACCTTTGGAAACTTCGGTTCCCGTAATACCCATGGCAACACCGATATCAGCCGTTTTCAAAGCCGGTGCATCATTGACACCATCCCCGGTCATCGCAACGATCTTATCGCGTTTTTGCCATGCATGGACGATTCTAACCTTGTGTTCCGGTGCAACACGCGCATAGACACTGTACTGTGTCACGCGGTCATTAAAATCCTCATCAGATATTTTATCCAGTTCGGCACCCGTAATAACAGCCTGCGGTCCCTGCTCTTTAGTTAAAATGCCCAAACGAATTGCAATCGCAGCCGCCGTATCACGATGGTCACCCGTAATCATGATTGGCCGGATTCCTGCCTGTCGTGCTTCTTTAACAGCTTGTGCGACTTCCGGACGTTCCGGATCAATCATGGCTACAAACCCTGCAAAGACGAGGTTCTGCTCAACAAGTTTGCTGGTCATTTTACCCGGCACTTCATCGCTATTTTGAAAGGCGAATGCCAGAACACGTAGTGCCTGCTGAGCCAATTCATGGTTAATTTCCAGCAGCTGCTGGCGATTCTCTTCAGTCAGAGGCTGAATTTTACCCTTAATCTCAATTTGAGATGTCCGTCGCAGCAATTCATCCGGCGCACCTTTCACGGTAATCAGATACTTGCCATGATGTTTATTGACAGTCGTCATGAGCTTGCGTTCCGAATCAAACGGAATCTCTGCCACACGGCCCATTCTGTCAAAAAGACTATCCAGATCCTGGTTTTGTTTCTCATTAAAGGTAATCAAAGCCGTCTCGGTTGGATCGCCAATCAAGCCCTCTTCTGTACGCTTCGTATCGTTATTCAAAGCCATCACAACAGCTAGACGTTCGGCTGTTGCATCCCCTTCGATGCTTCGCTCAGCATCATAGACTTGATTGTCTACGACATACTTTTCGACGGTCATCTTGTTTTGAGTCAAGGTACCAGTCTTATCAGATCCGATTATCTGCGTGGAACCCAGTGTCTCGACAGCCGCTAAACGACGCATCAAAGCATTTTTCTTGGCCAAACGTCCTGTACCTAAGGCTAGCGTAATCGTCACAATTGCCGGCAGGCCTTCTGGAATGGCTGCGACAGCAATACTGATCGCCGTTAACAGCATGTTGATGAAGTTCTCGGCACCTTTTAACATGCCGATCACAAACACAATCAGCGAAATCACAAGAATCAGATAAGTCAGCGTTTTTCCCAACTGCTTTAAATTCATCTGCAAAGGCGTTGCCGTCTCTTCGGTCTGCTCAAGCATATTAGCAATGTGGCCGACCTCAGTCTGCATTCCTGTTGCGACCACGATACCAGTCGCACGGCCGTAAGTCGCATTTGTATTCATAAAGGCCATATTGTGCCGGTCGCCAAGACCCGGATTCTTAGCCCGCAAGACACCTGCGCTTTTCTCAACTGCAACTGATTCACCAGTTAGGGCCGCTTCTTCAATCTTGAGCGAGCTGACATCTATCAGTCGCAGATCGGCCGGGATAATATCACCAGCTTCCAAAAGCACAATATCTCCGACCACCAGATCGGTTGCCGGCACAGAAAGCACTTTGCCATCACGCAAGACATTGGCATTGGGAGTCGACATTTGTTTTAAAGCTTCAATCGCATCTTCTGCTTTGGATTCCTGAAAAACGCCGAAAATCGCATTCAGGACAACAACCAGCAAAATAAAGATCGCATCAACGACCTCGCCGGTAAGTGCTGCAACAACGGCCGCAACAGCCAGAATAGCAATCATAAAATCCTTGAACTGGTTAATGAATTTCTGCAGCAGCGTTGTCCGCTTTGCCTCATTTAACGCATTATGGCCGTATTTAGCCAAGAGATCAGCCACAGCCGCAGCCGTCAAACCTTGATTTTTATCAGACGATAAAAGCTTGATAACGTCTTTGGCGGGCTGATCGTAAAATTTATTTTCAGACAAAATAAAAGACTCCTCTAATTATTATTAAAATGAGTCTCACTGATTAAGGGTCGCCAGAGTTATTCGCTCGTGCAACTTGGTTTTCCCGCAGATCAAATGAAACATACGACCGCCGTTACTCCCTCATTTAATAACTTAATTATACAGAAGAAAAAAATAAAGCGTTTTAAACCACTATTAATAGTTCTGGCAGCATGAATCAGACCTGTTTTTCATAAAAATTGCCAAAAGTATGATCTACTTTCCACATGGATGCAAAAGCCTTCGGATCGGCCTGTTTGATAGCCAAATGAAGTTCGTAACGCTCCTCTAATGTGATAACCGTGAAAATGACATGCTTAGAATCATGCAGATATCCACCTTGAGCATCGTCAACCACTGTAATGCCGCGCCGCAAACGAGATTGAATCGCTTCAATCATTTTGTCTTTACTGTTAGTCACGATCATGACCTGCATCTGCTGCTGCTGTGTATAAACAATCGTGGTAATCCAGGCAGAAATGACGATACCGATAATGGAATAAAAAGCATGACTCCAGCCGTGCTGAAAACCAGATCCCAGCATAACAAAGGAATTAAAGGCGACATTAATCGGAAACACTTTAATATTCCAAAAACGTTTGCTGATAATTTCCAGCACATCCAAGCCGCCGGTGGCGACACCGTTTTTTAAAGCAAATCCCGTGGCGAAACCATTGATGGCTCCGCCAAAAACAGCGCACATCAAAGGATCTGAAATCAAAGGTTTTGCCGGCGCTATGATAATCGCAATAAAGATTGAAGAACAGGCAATTGCCGAAATTTCAAAAAACGCTAAACGACGGCTAATCAAAATAATAGCCAGAAACACCATCGGCAGATTAATCAGTAAAATAATCAGCGGCAGATAACTGCTTGCGAAAAAAAAGCCGACCAGCTGGCCAAGGCCATTAAAGCCGCTGGAATAAATGTTCCCTGGTTTCCAGAAAAAATTCATCGCAACAGCAACAAGGACACCATACAGAATCGCAGCACCGCCACGGGCTGCGATCGCATGTTTTGATAAGTAGTTTCTCAGCTGATCCATCGAATTAAATTATAAACCAGTTACTTAATCGCCCAGTGATTTATCGGCCCGAATTGATGGCCAACAGCGATTTGATTGCTGATCGCCTCATAGGTAGCCGTTTTGGCAATCGCGATCGCGTCTTTCACAGATTTATTTTTCGCAATTTCCGCTGTGATAATCGCCGAAAAGGTGTCGCCAGTCCCATTGATATGTGTGGTGTCGACATATTTTTCAGATAGTAGATAATGGCTGCCATCAGCTAAAAGAACATAATCGGAAACAGTCTCCTGATCGCCTTGATAGACATGTGAGCCCTTTATAACAACGTTTTTAACACCAAGTTTTTGAATTTGAGCAGCCGCTTTAGCAACGTCTGCCTGGTCATGAAACTCAAAATCAACAATGACTTGGGCTTCTGAATAATTCGGCGTCGCCACCAACGCTAATGGAAGCAATTTTTCCCTTAATGTATTAATCGCAGCATCTTCGAGAAGCTTTGCACCGTGCTTAGTCGTGATTACCGGATCGACAATCAAAGGACCGAAATGATAACGCTGATAATTTTCCACGACATTTTTAATCAAGCTGCCATCTGAGAGCATGCCTGTTTTAGCAGCTTTAATCTGAAAATCTTCAGCTAACGCCTTGAATTCAGCATCAATAAAATCAAGAGGAAAACTATGGCTGGCATGGATACCATAAGAATTTCCTGCTACAGCCGCAATTAAAACCGAACTGCCATAGACATGCCGAGAAAAAAAGGCATGCAGATCTGCCTGCACACCTGCTGATCCATCGGAATCCGAGCCGGCAATCGTCAAAGCTTGTGGGAATGAATTAGTAATCATTAATATCTCCTCGTGGGTGTGGTAAACAAAGCAAATACTTATTTAGAAATGATTTCCGCCGGTTAGCTCCAAATAGCTCATGGCACAAGCTGCAACAAGTGCAGCCAGAATATCATCAATATAGACATTGACGGAATCAGTTTTATCATTCAAAACACCGATCAGGCCGGGTTTTTCATTGTCCAGCCAGCCATAATGAACCGTTGCAGCGGCACCAAACTGGCTAGCCAGTCCGATCGCTAAAATTTCATCAACATTATGCCCATTGGCATCCCTGGCCAGACGTGCTTTAAGCGGATTGTCGTCGGACATCGTTTCAGCAGACTCGTCCATAAATAAGGCTGTTAAAATAATGTCATTAACTTCGTCGCGCTTTAAAACCATCGACAGAGCCTCTTCCAGCCGTTTGCCATCGGCAGCGAAATGATAATGGGCTTGCAAAAATTCAGTCGTCAGCATCGTGACGTCAGATAATGCGACGCCTCTTTGTGATAACTCTTTGATACTCGCTTGAGCTAATTTTGAATAAGAAATCATACTTAAATCATAATCCTTTTGGAGGTATCGTTTTGGCTATCAAACGGCCGATGTTTTCAGCCGTCCGAGATAAATTACTGGCTGCTTTTTGAATCGCTTCTGGCAACGTTTGTATACCTGGTAAAATGCTGAAAACGGCGTCAATACCGAGTTTATATAATGGATCAATTCCTTCACCGACATGGCCAGCTAAAGCGATGATCGTTGCCTGCGGTGAAACGGCCTTGGCTGCTTGAGCAACGCCAATCGGCGTCTTGCCGTATTGTGTCTGAAAATCAATTGAGCCTTCACCTGTAATGACCAAGTCTGCGTTTTTAACACGTTTTTTAAAATCAGTTGTCTCGATGACAATTCCAATACCCTTGGCCATACTGGCGTTCGTAAAAGCCAGCAGTCCTGCCCCCAAACCACCGGCTGCTCCGGCCCCAGGATAATCAGCCAGTTTCTTTCCTAAATCATGCTGAATTGTAGCTGCGTAATGAAGTAAATTTTTATCCAAAAGATGTACCATCTGCAGATTGGCGCCCTTTTGCGGGCCAAAGACAAATGCTGATCCATTCGGCCCGACCAAAGGATTGGTCACATCTGAGGCAATGCGAATATGCGTGACCGATACCAAAGGGTCAATCTGGCTAACATCAATATGGTCCAGCTCGCCCAAGCCGCCTCCCCCAAGATGAATTTCTTGATTCTGTTTATTTAAGAAACGAACGCCTAAAGCTGCGGCCATTCCTTGACCACCATCTGTCGTCGCACTGCCTCCGATCCCAATGATCAGTTGGCGAGCACCACGATGCATGGCGTCCAGCATGAGCTGGCCAGTTCCGTAGCTGCTGGCCGCCAAAGGATCAGTTTGGTTTTCTCGAATAAATTGGATACCACTGGCTGCAGACATTTCAATGACAGCCGTTTTGCCATGGTCAATCAAACCATACCGAGCTGACACAGTTTCTCCAAAGGGATTCAAAACATCGACATTTTGAAAAATCCCTCCTTTTGCATCAACTAATGACTGGACCGTCCCTTCACCACCGTCAGCCATCGGAATCAACTCATAGTCGGCTTGGGGCAATGCCTGAAGTAGGCCAGTATGAATGGATTCTGCTGCTTGTTTGGCTGTTAAACTGCCTTTAAAAGAATCCGGTGCAATTACAATTTTCATAAACGCTCCTTAGCAAAAAAGCGATCTTAGTTCAAAGGTTCTGGATCGCCGCACCATTTACTCATCTAATTTACCGCAGTTCCCCCGGAGCCGGATAGGATGTGAGCACAAAAAAGGCATTAAATAAAATTAATGCCTTTTGCGCTTATCAAACAAGTGCTACTTTTGCCGTGCGATTACGAATGTGTGCTTGAGCAGCAGCCATACGAGCTACCGGCACACGATAAGGCGAGCATGAAACATAGCTGACACCAATCTTTTCAAAGAAATCAATTGATGCCGCATCCCCGCCAACTTCGCCACAGACGCCGATATCTAAATTCGGTTTAGTCCGACGGCCTTTATCGATGGCGATTTTCATTAATTGGCCAACACCTTGTGTGTCGACTGTTTGGAAAGGATCTGCCGGAAGTATGCCTTTTTTCAGATAATCAGGCATAAAAGAGGCAACGTCATCACGCGAGAAAGCCAATGTTAACTGAGTTAAATCATTGGTGCCAAAACTGAAGAAATCCGATACCTCTGCGATCTCGTCAGCAACCACACAAGCACGCGGCGTCTCGATCATCGTCCCGACAGTATAAGCCATCGATAGTTTGTGTTTGGCCATCGTTTCCTCGATTTTATCAACCACTAACCGGCGGACCCAACCCATCTCAGCTTTAGAATTCGTCAATGGAATCATAATATGCGGATTCACATTGACCCCCTGGTCATGCAAACGCAGGACAGCGTTTATAATCGCCTGGACCTGCATTTCGTAAATATCTGGGAAAGTCACGGCTAAGCGATCGCCTCGATGCCCCAGCATCGGATTGGACTCCTTTAATGATTCAATGCGGGCGCGCAATTTCTCGACGGAAAGACCAATTTGCTGAGAAACAGCCGCAATTTCTTTTTCGTCATGCGGCAAAAATTCATGCAAAGGCGGATCCAATAATCTGATTGTGACTTCTTTTCCGGCTGCCAATCGGTAAATTTCGTAAAAATCGCCTTGCTGCATAGCTAGAAGTTTTGATAAAGGATCTTGGCGGTCAATTTTGTTCTCCGCTAAAATCAAGCGGCGCATCTGCAGCAGGCGTTCGGACTTGAAAAACATATGCTCCGTACGAGTCAATCCAATGCCATCAGCACCAAAATCAAGTGCTTTTTGGAAATCTTTTGGTGTATCTGCATTCGTATAAACACCCATTCGAGCTGTCTGTTTGGCCCAATCGAGAAGCTGAGATAATTCACCTCGGATCTCGGCATCGCGGCTTATAATCTGGCCTAGATATAGATTGCCGCTGCTGCCATCAACCGAAATCCAATCACCTTCATGAATCACTTGGCCTTTGACGCTAGCTGTTTTGCTATCATAATCAACCTCTAAGTCGTGTGCCCCGACAACGCCTGTCGAAGCCATGCCGCGCGCAACAACTGCTGCATGTGAGGTCATGCCACCGCGAGATGTCACAATTGCCTGGCTGGCGATCATCCCTTCGATATCCTCTGGTGATGTATCCGAGCGTACCAAAACGACTTTAATACCCTGATCACTGGCTTTTTTAGCATCTGCAGAGGTGAAATAGACCTGCCCTGTTGCTGCGCCCGGTGAAGCCGGCAAACCGTTTGTAAGCACTTGGTGTTTTTTTAGATCCCCCGGGTCAAACTCCGGATGCAGCATTTTGGCAATTGATTCGGCCTCAACACTTAAAATGGCGTCCCCTTTTGTCAATAAGCCCTCCCGAACCATATCAACAGCAATTCTAACCGCGGCTGTCGGCGTACGTTTCCCGCTTCGCGTCTGGAGCAGATACATTTTGCCTTGTTCAATCGTAAATTCCATATCCTGCATATCTCGGTAATGCGCCTCGATTTTTTGAGCCGTATCCAAGAGCTGTGCATATAAAACCGGCATCGATACCTGTAGTACACTCACAGGCTGTGGCGTCCGAATGCCTGCAACAACATCCTCGCCCTGCGCATTGATTAAATATTCACCAAATAAACCAGCTTCACCAGTTGAGGGGTTACGCGTAAAGGCGACACCCGTTCCGGAATCCTGCCCAAAATTGCCAAAAACCATTTCCTGAATATTGACCGCTGTCCCTAATGCCTCTGAAATATGGTTCTCTTGACGATAAATTCGGGCACGATGGTTGTTCCAGGAATCAAAAACTGCATTAACCGCTGCCAAAAGCTGTTCTTTGGGATCTTGAGGGAATTCCCCTTGGTCGGAATCAGCATAGATTTCCTTAAAACGACTCACGATTTCTTTAAGATCATCGATGGTCAGATCCAAATCGGAATCATAGTTCTTAGCTTTCTTGATATCTGTCAGAATTTGATCGAAAGCTGTTTCCGGCAGACCAAAAACTACGTTGCCAAACATGGCAAGCAAACGACGATAGCTATCGTAGGCAAATCTTTCATTGCCAGTTAATCGAGCCAGTATGCTAACGCTCTCGTCATTGAGGCCAATATTCAAAATCGTGTCCATCATACCAGGCATGGAAATGGCAGCACCAGATCGAACTGACACGAGCAGCGGGTCTTTGGCTGCGCCAAATTTTTTGCCCGTAACTGTGCTCAGGCTGTCTAAAGCTTGGTCTAATTCCTGTAGCAGTTCAGCACTGAGATTATGCCGCAGCTGATACTCATGGCAAGCTTCAGTCGTAATCGTAAAGCCGTGTGGTACTGGCAGCCCCATCCGTGTCATTTCAGCGAGATTTGCACCTTTTCCACCCAACAGATTAGACATTTGGCTGCTGCCTTCTGAAAAGTTATATATTTGTTTGGTCATATATGCACCCTTTCGGAACAAATAATACGTCTTATTTGTTCGATATATAATTTATAATATATTCAATCAAATTGCAAGCGCTTACAAAGATGTTTAAAATAAAAACCGCACTTCACGCACGGAATTTTTACATGTCTATGAATTTTGCAGGGCCGATTCAATAAAATGCTGAAAAATACGATTTTTCGTAATTTTGCCAATCACGTGGCGTGGTGCTTGTTTGTCTACCACGGGAAGCGAATCAACTTGGTGCAGCAGCAGCAAACGCCCGGCTTCAAGAATCGGCATATCAGCTGTAGCGGTAATTAAATTAGGCATTCTGGTCATCACCATACTAGCTGTCATAGATTGAACACGGCTATTATCTAGACTGGCACGCAGCAAATCTTTACGTGAAATCAGGCCAACTAAGTTTTCCTGATCATCAAGAACGTAGAGTGATCCGACATCATTTAAAAATAACTGGCCCACAGCATCTTGTAAGGTATCGTTAGCCTTTATCTCCGTTGTCGGCAATAAAATCGCTGCAATTGTCTGATGATACAGATGCTCATAATCAAGATTTATCAATTGACCGCCCTGATACTCGTAACCCACTTTAGGACGCGCTTTAAGCAGACTAATGCCAGTCAGAAAACGTAAATCCGGACGAATTGTCGGTAGGCTAAGTTTTAGATCCTCAGCGATTCTCTCCCCAGTTAAGGGACTGCGTTTTTTGAGTATCCTCACAATTTCCCGTTGCCGCAATGTTAAATCCATGCTTAAACCCCACCGATCCAATTATTTTAATGCTACTATACCAAAAACCAGATTCATCCATACACATTAGTTATAGCATGAGCCCACTTTTAATCGCGCAAACCTCTTCATAGACATGGCTGTTTTTAATTTATAGAACATCATGAACCGTCGCGACACCGACCACATTTTCATCATCATCGACAACAACTAAGTTGGAAATACCATAATTCGCCATTAACTGCCAGGCAGCTTTATTACGCTTATCCTGATTAATGCTGATAAAACCTTTCGTCATATAGTCAGAAGCCACGGACTTTTTAACCGAATTAACGGAAAGAAATTTTTTTCGAATGTCGCCATCAGTCACAATACCAATCGCCTTCCCAGTGATTTTGTCCTTAACCAAAGTCATCCCGATACCAAAATCACTAATTTGATAAATAACTTCATTGATCGGCGTATCTTCATCAACATATGGTACTTTGCTATGCATTGCCTGCTTTACCCGCTGCAATAATAAGCGGCCAATCGTGCCACCCGGATGGTATAACGCAAATTTATTGCGGGTAAAATCCTGGCGATTTTCCAAAGCCACCAGTAAAGCGTCACCAAAGACCAATGTAGCTGTAGTCGAAGACGTTGGTGCAAGTCCCGTCGTATCAGCCTCTTTAGCAACGCCAACATCAAAAGAAAGGTCTGTATTGGTTGCTAAAGTCGACTTCAAATTGCCAGTCAGAGAAACAGTCTTTAAGCCTTCCGGAAAGATTAATTGCAAAGAAAACAAAGTCTGAAGCACTTCTTGTGTTTCTCCGCTATTGGAAACGAAAATCAATAAATCATCAGACGAAATTCGCCCCAAATCACCATGATAAGCTGTGCCTGCGTCCACCGTAAAACTATGAATAGAGACAGATGATAGAGATGCTGAAATTTTCTCAGCAATGATTTGGGACTTGCCAATTCCAACGAAAACGATGCGGCCACTGGTTCGACCAACTAAATTAACTAATTGATCAAATTTTTCGTCCAAACGATCAGCTACTTTTGCCAATTCCTCAGATTCCTGGGAAAACACCTCTCGCGCAATCTCATAATAAGCCATTAGCAGCCATCTCCTCGGCATCCTTGCGATGTTCTTGAAAAATATGATTGGCGTTTTCTAAAATCGGTGTGATCTTACTCAAGTAAATTTGATTATCAGCATCAGAAATAGCCTCGGGCGGGTTTGGATGCACTTCTGCAAAAATACCAGCCACACCAATTTCTAAGGCTGCCCGCATCAAGGGAAACGCATAATCTCTGTTGCCACCTGAATGGCCGCCATACCCACCAGGAACCTGAACGGAATGCGTTGCATCAAAAATAATAGGAAATCCGGCTTTTCTCATTTCGATTAATCCAGTCATATCAACAATGAGACGATGATAACCAAAACTACTGCCACGTTCTGTCAATAGAATCTTGGACGTGTAATCCGTAATTTTCCGTGTAGCTGGGATCAAATCCTCAGGCGCCATGAACTGGCCCTTCTTGATATTGACCACTTTACCAGTTTTCGCAGCTGCAACTAGCAAGTCGGTCTGCCTACTAAGGAAAGCAGGAATCTGAAGAACATCAGCAACTTGGCTAACAGGCTCGCATTGATACGACTCGTGAACATCAGTCACAATTGGAACACGATAATCATGTTTGATCCGATTTAAAATAGCTAAGCCTGTTTCCAATCCTTGACCTCGGTCCGATTCTACAGAACTACGATTCGCTTTATCAAAAGATGATTTAAAAACATAGTTAATATGTAATCGTTCGCACACTTCTTTAAGTGTATCCGCCACTTCGGCACAAGTTTCATAGGACTCAATCGCACAAGGTCCAGCCAATAGTGTTAATTGAGAATCCTTAAAAGCGAATTCTTTAAAAATATTAGAAATTTTCTCCATTGCAGCGCCTCCTCGGGCGGACAAAATTGCAAAAAAATTTAGTTCATTTTAAAGCAATAAAACCCATGCACAGCAATAACTATACAAAAGATAGATTAAATGAA
>NZ_JANJQP010000002.1 GCF_025758695.1 Oenococcus kitaharae
GCTTAGTGAAGTTATGTCTGCTTATATAAGCTAATCAAATGAGTCTTAGCTATTTTGCTTTTTGACAGTGAATATGATGAATTAACCTATTCTGTTTTCTTGGCCGCCGGTTAAGAAAGCTTTTAAATTACTAAGCGTAATATCTAATAACCTCGTTCGCGTTTCTAATGGAGCCCATGCAATATGAGGAGTAGTAAAGCAGTTTTTAGCCCGTAATAATGGATTATCTGGATGAATGGGCTCTGATTGGACAACATCGGTGGCAAGTGCATAAATTTTCCCATTATTTAAAGCATTGGCGACATCTGATTCATTAATTAATTTGCCTCTCGCCGTGTTAACTAAAATCACTCCGTCCCGCATTTTTTGAATGCTTGTTGTATTGATTAAGTTAACCGTCTCTGGTGTTTGAATAACAGGCAAACTAATGATATCTGACTGATTTAAAAGATCGTCTAAGGAAACTTGTTGAGCCCATGCTTGTGCAATGCTTTTAGGATGATGATTATAAAATAGAATCTTCATCGAAAAAGCGTGGCCAATTTCAGCAACTTTCTGTGCTATATGGCCATAGCCAACCAAACCTAAAGTTTTGCCTTTCAATTCCAGTAATGGCTTATTCCAAAAAGTAAAATCTGGGACTTGAGACCATTTGCCATCATGGACTAGATGGTTGTGCAAACCGACTTGGCTAACCACTTCCAGCAACAACGCAAAAGTAAATTGGGCCACTGCCTCTGTCGCGTAGGTGGGTATGTTAGTTACGGCAATGTGATGGCTTTGAGCGCTATGAATATCAACGATATCGTAGCCGGTACCCATGATTCCAATATATTGAAGGTTGCTAGCTCGGCTGATAACCTCATCGCTGAGAGGTGTTTTGTGAGTTAAAACGAGTTCCGCATCACCGATGCGTGTTAGGACCTGGTCTGGATCGTGAACATCTGTCCGATCATAAAATTTGCAATTTCCCAATTTTTCTAATGAATGCCAATTTAAGTCTTTGTTTAGGGCGTAACCATCCAAAAGTACCATTTTCATGACAGGCTTCTTTCTCTGAACTAATGCTCAAATTCTTTTTCTCAATTATGTGGCCATAGCGTAGGGTACATTAGATGTAGTCACTTTTATAAGTGTGTGAAACTAATATTTTTGCTTACTGTGATAATTCATGTATAGACTTACAGTTACTTATTAATGTGGCCCAGTATCATGGCTTGCGTCTTAGTGCTTTAACAACATCTAAAGCAGTCTAGATAGTTTTTGTTCAGTTGAAAAAATATTCTCGTCTTGAGTTAGAGCCAGTATAATTAGGGGTCACTTTGATTTGATTAATGTTTGACCTCCGATCTGTGTGGTTAAAGGAGGATTTCTGGTAGCCTTGATAAATCGGGAAGCTCTTGATAAGGCTGATACTCCTTTAAGCCGGAGAGGTGATTTCGATTAATCCAGATTTTGCGCCAACCCATTTTCGTGCAAGGAACGATGTCCCACCAGAAACCCTTAGCAATATGAATATGATTATCATTGTTGAGATGAAGTTGGTCTTGGACAAATTCAAAAAAATCTAGTTGCGGTTTGTAGCATCGGGTGTCGTCAGCAGTAAAAACTCCGTCAAAGAGATGACCTAATGCCTGAAGATGATGTTCCATCAAACGGCTAGATGAATTTGACATTAAGTACAATGAGTTTCCAGCGTTTTTCAATTGGCTTAGAACTGCATGAGCCTCTGAAAAGGGCTTTAGATCATAATATGCTTGCATAATTGTTTGATAATGGTTCGAAAACAAATGGTCTGTCTTTAAATCCATGTCCATAAACTGCAAACTCTTTTTGATGAGTTTTTCAAAGGGAATAATAGCCTCCGTATACATCAAACGTTCCTTATAACTAGAAAAAACATTAGCTGCTAGTGAGCCATTGAGATGGTTTTCGTTGCTTATTTGCCTAAAGCAGGTCTCAATAGCAGCAGTATCTAATAAAGTGCCATAACAATCAAAAGTTAAATTCACGAGCTTCCTCCATTATAAAAATATTGTTTTCATGCTAACACATCTCTGGTTGTTCCTGAACGTCTGGATATATTAATGAAGAGACTTAGAAGCGGTGACTACCAATGCTGGGTACTTGTATAAATAGATTAAATGAAGCTATGAGCTGTTTGGTACAAAGTGTCCACGACAGATTTTAGAAACCCTATATTCAGTCGTTAGTGCTTGGAGAGATCCGGGTGCTTTTATTTTGATTTTATTTGTCTTTAAGTTTGGTTTAAATCATTGAGACTAATCTGTTCTGTGTTATCAAATAGATAACAAAATCAATGATTCATTATGAATCCGGGGAAGTACTCAAGTCTGGTTTAAGAGGCCATTTGTCTGTACGCTATACATAACACATGGTAGGTCGATTTCTCGATGCGGGGGTTCAAATCCCTTCCTTCTCCTTAATTCTAACTGTGTGATTTATTCTGCAGTATGAATAATTTAAGTTTCTTAGAAAATAGTGATAACTATTTTGATTACTATGCTAGGCCCAAACCGCTAAATACATTGAGCTTGTTAAAGCATCCTCTGAATTTTAAATAGTATGTTATAAATACTGCTGATTGCTAAAATGCAATGGCCTAAGCAAAGAAACAGGCCGGTCTAAACAGAGGCGTTGTATCTTCGTTAAAAATACTCTTATTAAAACAACCATCATTTAAATGTACTGGTTAAAAAATAGTTCAATATAAAGCCTTCAATATTAATTATTCGAGTATTTGCTTTTCAAGATCAAGCTTACATAGTAATCCAAAATTTAATTTTTAATTAATTCAAGTTTTAGAGTGACTTAATGCAGAAGAATTGAAATAAAAACATGGTAAAAAAGTTAATAGGATTTTTAGTTTCTTTTGCAATAGTCATTGCATTGGCAATTGATGGTTATCTGCTTTTCTTTAAAAAAGAAAGTTCACAAAGTTTGGCAAATTCCACTAGTTCATCGGCACAGGCTGAGACAAGTGACAACCAGACTGCTTCTTCAAATTCAACAGTAAGTCAGAGCAGTAGTGTTGGCAACGGCAGTGGTTACAAAGATGGCACATATACTGGCGAAGTAGGAACGATGAAGTGGGGAGATGTGCAAGTCAAAGTAACGATTAACAACAATAAAATCACGCAGGTTCAAACCATTCAATATCCCACGGATAATCCCCATGATCAAGAAATTAATTCCAACGTACTGCCCACTTATGAGAATGAAGCGGTCACAAGTAATTCTGCGAAAATTCAATCAGTTAGTGGTGCTACTGAGACTTGGAAAGGTTTCAAAGAATCATTACAAAGTGCACTCAATAAAGCGGAGTCTTAAATAATGAGAATTTATAAAAAAAATATTGGCCATTATGTGATGCTTAGTTTTGAGATTAACGAAATGAATATTCCATTTACGGGCCAAATTGTTGTTAAAGAAGATAATCCCGTCGTCAGAGAGGTCATTTTAGAACGTGCAGAAAAAATAGATAGATGGCTACAACTAGTCAACCAGATCTTTTCTCCTTATCGTAGAGATTCAGAACTGGTTTCCTTTCAGAATCAATCGCTGAGATTGGCTAGTACAAGCAAATTTTTTCAAGAAATATTTGTTCTTTCGGCTTGGGCCTCAGACATAACAAGTGGTTTATTTTCTGCCGCTTTTGCAGGAAAATATGATCCAACCGGTATTGTTAAAGGCTGGGCGATTCAGAAGGCCGAGAAAACTTATCTTGAATCTCTTTTGTCTGATCCTACCTTTGTGGCCGTGAATTTAAATGGTGGTGGAGATATGCAATTTAGCACTTCTCCGAATACGGATTGGCGATGGCAAATTGGAATTGTTGATCCCTTTGACAGCAAAAAAGTTGTCAACCATTTTTCTATGAAAAAAGGAGCCGTCGCTACTTCTGGAACCAGCCGGCGAGGAGCACATTTATTTGATTCAGCGACTAAGCAAGCAGTTTTAGGCAGAGATAGTAATATCATTAGTGCAAGTATTATCGGCTCAGAACTTATTTATGTTGATATTTGGGCGACGGCGATCGCCACGACCACGGTTCACGATCATGATTGGCTAAAATCTTTATCTGGATCAGGACTCAGAATTAGTTACAACGGAACAGCTGAACGTTGGATTGATCACCAGTTGATTGATCAAAGGAATTTGACTCATGCTTAAAAACCATAGATACTTATTAGGACTTTTCTGGGGAGTGGCGATATTTATTATTCCGCTTCCGCTAATTCAAGCACTTGCTACCGGAATGAACGAATCGTCTTCATCTATACTTGGCATTCAAGTAGGTACAATAGCATATGCTTGGATGCTATTTGTAATTTTTGTTAGTACAAGGCCTAAATGGCTTGACCGAATTATTGGGTTACCATCTATGTATTTCGTTCATGGCTTTCTTGGTATCGGAGCAATCGTTTTAGCTTACATACACACTCTAGTGAATTTATCTAGCGGATTAATCAAACTCACTGGAGATTATGCATTATGGATTTTAATCGGAACTGCTGCTTATTCAATTTTATTTTTAAGTGGTTGGATAACTGACAGAATTCATTGGGTTAAATTGATTGTTAGATTTTTGGAACGACATATTTTTAAACACGAAACCAGCGTGTGGCTTCATCGTTTAAATCTTGTTGCAACTATTTTTGTTTTTATTCATGTGCTTTTAATTGATTATATAATGCAAATAAATTCCTTTGCACTTACCTTTTATTTGTATTCGTTTATAACTTTTTTAAGTTATTCGTGGTTTATCGTGTCTAGATATTGGCGCTTCAGCAAAGCTAATGTCATCGAGGTTAAGGATCTGGGTGGTGATATGACTCAAATGATTTTAAAGTTTTCAAAAATTAAAATTGGTCGTTTGAGACAGTACCAACCTGGTGATTATGTTTTTATAAGTTTTCCTAATCTTGAAAAGATGAAAGAAATGCATCCATTTTCTTTTGTTGATTTTGATTTAAAAAATAAGCAAATCGTTTTGGCTATTCGCGGAGATGGTGATTTCTCGCGACGAGTTGCTCAGATTAAAAATGGTGCACAAGTCTTGGTTGATGGTCCTTATGGGACTTTAAATAATCAAATTGTTGAACAAGAAAATAGCAAGCAGCCACTCGTGATGCTCGCAGGAGGCACCGGTGCCGTGCCATTAATCAACTTAGCTCTTAGATATGCCCAAGAAAAAGAAATATATTTTGTATGGACTGTTTCTCACCAAGATCAGCTGGTATATAGGGAACTGCTTTTAAATTTAGCCAAAAAACAAAATAAGTTTCATTATTTGGAGTCTATTCACCGCTTAAATCCCGAAAAACTGTCAAAGATCTTGGAAACTTCCGTCCTGGAAAATGGCTATTATCTGCTATCCGGTTCCAACATCATGATGATGGGATATAAAAAAATGCTTCGCAAATTTGGTATTACACCAGGGGAAATTTACTATGAAAAATTTAGCTTCTGAGGCCTGGATGTCTCTTCCATAAAACGAGCTATTTTTATGCTTTTATTTAAATTCCGAGGTGGTGGTCCGCCCATCGGCATCAACAATTCCTTTAAACTTTCCAGTTGCCCAGAGCTTTTTTACGTATAAGACGGCTAGTTTGCTTTCTGTTGGTTTAAAAACCTGTTTGTTTACTAAATCAGACTGAGTATAACTGTAATGAAAGATTCCGTTTTTTTTATAAAAGAGAACTGGTATAACGACCTTTTGTTTCTCTTCATTAAAACCAACAAACTGGATCCATTTGCCTTGATGCACGGTGATACCCCTCCTCACATATGTTCGTATCTTTGCTTTGTCAAGATAGTGGTAATTGGGCCAGATCGGAAGAGGCCTACCACAAAAACGTGATAATTATCAGCAAAATTGCAGGCTCTGTCCCAATTAATAATTTTCAGGTAATTAAACACCATGGCCAAGATACACTTCTCATTTTAAACAAAAAGAAAACCCTGATTCTCAATCCTCTTTTGCATGCTTTCTAAAATACCAGGCATTGGTAACCTTCGCATCACGTTCTGAATTTAGAGTCCCAGAAACTCAAATACGATAATATAAATGCTAAGAGCTGATTTCTGTAATCAGACACTCTGGTGGGGTTTACAAAATGATCTTAAACGTTTTACTGATATTAGGCCTTTTTTTTGCCATTTATCGTGTGACCAGCCACGTTTTTAGGTTTGAGAAACTTACGAGATTAACGAGCGTTATTATCCCAGTATATTCATTAGTTATGTTTCTGGTTGTTATGGATTGGAATTTAAGTAATGTTACGATGCTTTTTGGGCTTACGCTTGTATCGGTTCCTATTGCCTGGTTCCAAGTTTCCAAAGTTGAATTCAAGAGATCTAATGATGCTGATCGGTATGGCCGCACGACCATTTATGTGAAAAAAGGGTTGCCTTATTTATGGGGCTGGTTAATTACGATATTATTAGGAATTGGATGTTCTGCTTTATTTGAAACACTCACCCCCAACTTGGTTCTCAAGGAAATATTTTCAGAACTGAAAAATGAATTGTTAACTTTTTCTATATTTACTCAGCACAGTGATTGGTATATTTGGTTCTTAAGTGGGGCCACATCTTCTCTTTATACTAGATTTTTAAAAATAAAGGAACCAGCAGTCATCAATGCTCTGAAAAGAAAATAAATTGTATAGACAACATTAGGCTAACCAAGGAGCTCATTTAAGATTCATTCTTACTTTGGGGCTCTTGCAACTTCCTTTAGATTGGTTGGAGTCTTAAAAATAAAGATCACCTGAAAAGTTAAGAAAAAAACTTTATGATCTATAAATGCATTGTGCAAGAATTGTATCGGAGGGGATTGAACATATGAATAATCTTATTGAGAAAATTAGAAAAGCGGCTGTTACAGAACCCAAAAAACCCGAACAACAGTTTATGAAGCTGAGTGAGGAATTAGGGGAGGCTTGCCAAGCTTATCTCTCTAGCCAAGGCATTTCTGGAAATAAATATAAGGGCCTAGATCAAGATAATGTTAAAGAGGAGCTGGTTGATGTGATAATGGTAGCCATCGCCCTATTATGCCAATTAGGAACCAGTAACCAAGATATTGAAAATTTAGTAGAACGTAAAATTCACAAATGGGTATCTAAGCAACAACATTAATTAAAATCAGGAAATTTAATGCTCCTATACTTCTTTTTTTACTAAAATTTCTCTTCGATATTTGCCAGAAAATCAGCATATACGAGAAATAACCAGCGTTGGTTGGTTTTAGGGGGGAGAGCAGATCATTCGAATAACTTACCCCTTTGGACACATGATTTTCGATAGATATCCTCGCGAGTTAAATAAATTCATACAAAAATTAAATTCTAAGAAATCTACTTGTTTAATTACTTAGTTTATTCCGAAAAAAATGTTCAATATTGCTAGAGATAAAACACCGATGAGCACCGTAACTAAAAGACTTTTAGAAATTATGGCAGCAGCAATTGTCGGAATGGAAGCAAGAAAATTTCCTAGATTAATGAGCGGTAACTGGCCTTGGCGTTGGGTAAATAAGCTTTCAAACCATAATGAGGACATAATTACAATTGGTACAAAATTTAAAAATTCAAGTAATAAATTAGGCAACCTAAATTTCTTTAGAATAATAAAGGGTACTACCCGAGATAACCAGGTTGCCAGGGCACAGCCTAAAATTACTGTGAATACATATCTAAGCGAGGGCATGTTCTATTGCCACTCCAAAGGCACAGCCTAAGATCGTTACACAAATTATTAAAATGCTTGATGGTATCAGGACCAGACCTAAGTAAATTAAGCAAAAAACGAACAATATGACAGTCAATTGAATTTTAATTGAAAGGGCATGATCATTAATCATTTGTAAATATAATAAACCAATAAACATCGCAACCAAAGCAAAACCTAAACCAAGTTTTTGGGAATCGCGGATAAAATTACCAAAAAAACCACCTGCTAGAGAGGCCGCGGACCAAGTGAAATAGGCAATTAAATTGCTTGTATTAAGCCATTCAAAAGATAGCGAGTCGTTTGTATAGTTAATTTTATTCATACTAAGGGCAAAACTTTCATCAGTCAAAAAAGTACCGATTAAAATATTTTTCACCATGGATTCTCTTTTAAAAAATCTTGAGGTGTTCATACTCATCAAAATCATTCTTGAATTAATCAAAAATACTGTCAAAATTACTGATGCCAAAGGCGCCCGATTTAATAACAGGCTAATCATAATAAATTGTGCCGAACCAGCGTATGTGATTAAGGACATTGATAATATTTCTATATCTTTAAGTCCGGATGATTTGCCAATAATGCCAAAGGCAATTCCGATTCCAACGTATCCAAAAACGGTTGGAAGAGTTTCTCTTAAAGCAGTTCTTGCTGACAGTTGGTTATTCACCAGACACCCCCATTAGTTGAAATATATTATAATGCATAGTCACTGGAACTAATAATTTATTATTGTGTTCTAGACTGGCTAAAAAATCTTTTTTATACTGGTAATGATCTCAACTGATAGATATTGCAAAAGTTATAATTAAAAGCGGTGGCCGGACATTTGATAGTTAAGCATTGTTGCAGTATTGACTATAGCTTAATTGGATAAGCCTGATTTTGACACGTAATAATAGTGTTCGAAATGAGGCAAACAGCTAGCTGAATATACGTAATATCTCAGCAAAACAATCAAAAATGATCAAAGCGAAGCCATGTTGAACAATTATTCACCAGTATGGCAGTTCTTATTTATGCTGGTATAGCTTGCGAAGATGTTAAAGGAGAAATAAGCGATGAAAAATTATATCTGGATTAATGAACCAGCCGTTCATAAAGAAGATAATCAGACTTTAAGCATGCAAACAGAAACACAGACTGATATGTGGCAACGCACACATTATGGATTTAGTAGAAACAACGCCCCCATGTATCTCACTCATTCATCTGATCAAGGATTCGTTTATCAAGTCCAAACAAAATTTGCTAGTCATGATCTATATGACCAATGTGGCATTATAATTTACCTAGATGAAAACAATTGGGCTAAGTTTTCCAGTGAATACGAAAACACGAAGTTCCAAAGACTAGGTGGTGTGGTAACTAAACAAGGATATTCTGATTGGGCCACACAAGATATACCGGCCAACATCACAAGTATCCGTTATCAGGTGACAAGAGAAGCTAATGATTTTATTGTTGCCTATGCCTTTAAAGAAGCTGAGTATCACCAATTGAGAGTGTTCAACCTAGCTTTGAACGAGCCTCTAACGGACGTCCGGATCGGGCTGTATGCTTGCAGCCCACAAGGCCAAGGGTTTACAGCTGAGTTCGTCAATCCGCACTTTAATTAAAACCGGTGGGATATGGCTAATCAATAAATGAACGCGTACGACAATATAATTCGTCAGAGCCGATTCAATGTGAAGTAATCAAGTTGTTTTGATTACAAATAAATCTCGGTGCTTTATTCAAAGACAGAAACTTTAGAAAGATATATTTCTCCAAAAAATGATTGACTAGCGAAATACTCAAATGCGTCTGGTGCTTTCGCGCTCTTTAATTTCGATTTTAGTATATTTAGACTTCAATTTCGGGTTCAATAGCATGCGCATACTCTCAACTCCCATGGTATAAAAAGATTGGGTCACACTGGTTAAAGTAGGGTCAACAATGTTGACAATATCGGTTCCATCAATACTCATGACTGACAGCTGTTGAGGTACACTGAGACCCATTTTTTTGGCCTGATTAATAATTCCGATTGCAGCTAAATCACTAGCACCAATAATCGCAGTCAATTTAGTGTCAGGACCATAACGCTTCATGGCATTCACACCATCATAGTACGAATAATTTCCAGCACATATCCAGGTTTTATCAAAAGAGAAAGAATGTTCTTTTAAAGCCTGAAGATACCCTAACAGTCGTTGCTGCCCGACGAAGGTGTCTGGTTCCAAAGCAGCCAAACCGATTCTTTGATGTCCTTCCCTGATCAAAAAATTAGTTGCTTCATAACCGATTTTAAAATCATCAGACGCGATGAAACGACTATTCTCTTGAGCGAAAGCACTAGATGCAAATACATAATTAATATGAGCGTTTTCTAATATCTTCTGATTGGCATGAGTTAATTCAACAGACAAAAGAAGTATCCCTGCAACAGATCTTTCAATAACAGTATCAAGTGCACGTCTCTGCATTTCGGGATCATTGTCCCCAATATATAAAATAATGACACTTAAATCAGCTTTTAAAGCCTCGTTTTGGATCCCCTCGATGATTTTGTTTGAAAACGTTGTCTTTGTATCAGGGAGAATCACGGCAACAACCTTACTTTTCATGGTCACCAACTCAACGGCCGCCATATTTTTACGGTAGCCCAAGGTTTGAACGGCTTCCCTGACTCTTTTCTCGGTTATTTCAGAGTAAAAAAGATCTTTTCCTGCCAATACTCGCGAAACAGTTGCCGTTGATACCTTGGCAGCCCTGGCGACGTCTTTAATTGTCACGGTCATGCAGCAAAATCCTCCTGCCAAACATACTTTATAGATAAACTTTAACATTGCCTGGCCCTTTAAACTATAGAGCAACAATGCAAACGTTTACTATTCTTTAAAAAGGGCATTGTAAACGTTTACTCTATATGATAAACTCTCCTTTTGTAAACGTTTACTGTCAAAAGATTGAATAAATTAATTCGAACAGGAGGATAGCTCATGAATTTACATCACGCTGTTATTGCAGATCCCGCTATAGCAGCCCATCCAACAGGCAAAACTGAAATAGTAGCACCCAAACACACTAATAAAAAGGGAAAATACCATCTTCCGAATTTGCCATTGACTACAATTTTCACTATGACATTTGGATTCTTTGGCGTTAATATGGCATTTTCTCTACAGTCATCACAATTAGGGAGAATATTTCAAACGATCGGTGCTAACCCCAATAAACTAGGATTCTTCTTTATTTTGCCGCCTTTAGCCGGCATGATTATTCAACCACTCATAGGTAAGTATTCTGATAGAACCTGGAATAGGTTTGGACGCAGAATGCCATATTTATTAGTTGGGGCTCCTATGGCTGCAGTCATTTTAATACTACTTCCGAACGCAGGCTCTTTTAATTTTGGATACGGATCAATACTGGCCCTATCGTTTGGTGCAATAGCAACCCTGCTGATGGACTTAACTTCTAATATTTGCATGCAACCTTTTCGAATGATTATCGGTGATATGGTTAATGAAAACCAAAAGGATTTGGCATGGTCTTGGCAACAATCGTTTTCAAATTTAGGAGGAGTATTGGCGGCACTCATTCCATTCTTGTTAACGGTCCTTGGCGTGTCTAACATTGCGCCAAGGGGTGAAATCCCAGAAACCGTTAAGTGGGCCTTTTATATAGCGGCAGCCATATTACTCATAACATCGGCATGTACGATTATTCAAGTAAAGGAATATAACCCAACAGACTATGCGCGCTTTCACAATATGAAGCTAAGCAACAAGAACACATCACCCAGCCTTTTAAAATTACTGAAAAACGCGCCGACAGTTTTTTGGGAGACCTCTCTCGTGCAATTGTTTACCTGGTTTGCAATTTTATATCTGTGGACCTATAGTACTGGCGCAATCGCTGCCAATGTATGGAAAGCGACCGATCCATCTTCATCGGGCTATCAAGCCGCTGGAAACTGGGTCGGTGTCTTAACATGTATTCAGTCCATCGCCGCTGTGATTTGGGGTTTTCTGGTTCAATCTAGAGCTAAACCTACTAAACGCAAATTCTGGTATGCATTTGGATTGGGTGCAGGTGGTATTGCCTATATTTCCATATTCTTTATCCACAATAAGTTCTTACTAATCCTGCCCTTTTGTTTAATCGGAATAACTTATCTAGCGATGACAACATATCCATTTTCGTTGTTAACAGAAGCATTGCACGGAAAAAATGAAGGCACTTATCTAGGACTATTTAATTGCAGTATTTGTATTCCACAAATTCTAGCTTCAGTGGGTAGCTTTTGGATTTTTCCTCTTGTTGGCAATTCTATGCCAGCGATGTTCCTTGTGGGTGGAGTCTCCTTACTAGTAGGAGCTTTCACAGTTAAATTCATTCATTCCTAGTTATAAAATAGCGGTTGAATTTTTATTATATTTTTGAAGGAGAAAACAAATGTCAAAACAATGGTTTAAAGATGCAGTGGTCTACCAAATATATCCAATGAGCTTTCAAGACAGTAATAATGATGGTATTGGCGATTTGAATGGGATCATTGAACGTCTACCATATCTCAAGAAGCTCGGAATAGATGTAATATGGTTGAATCCAATCTATAAATCGCCGAATAAAGATAACGGTTACGATATCGCTGATTATCGCCTTATTAATCCAGAATATGGAACCATGGAAGACTTCAATGCCTTGCTTGCTCAAGCCCATAAACTAAATCTTAAGATCATGATGGACTTAGTTGTGAACCATACTTCTGATCAACACGACTGGTTTCAGCAAAGCAAAAAGTCTACAGACAATCCGTATTCAGATTATTATATCTGGCGCGATCCTAAAAATGGCCACGAGCCAAATAATTGGTTGGCGGCGTTTGGCGGTTCTGCTTGGACATATGTTCCAGAGCGGAAACAATATTATTTACATCTATTTGCTTCGGGTCAGCCCGACCTGAACTGGGAAAATCCTGAAGTTCGCCAAGCTGTTTTTGATATCGAGCGTTTCTGGTTAAATAAAGGTGTAGATGGCTTTAGAATGGATGTCATTAATCTAATTTCTAAGCCAGAAGGATTACCCGATGTCCCAGAGCCTGTAACCGCAGGCAAGACTATGGATTTTGTAGCCGATGGTCACCGCTTAAACGAATTTTTGCTTCAAATGAATGAAGAAGTTCTGTCAAATTACAATACGATCACCGTTGGCGAAATGCCGGGTTCAACACCGCAAGATGCTATTAAATATACAGGTCTAGATAGGCATGAGTTAAATATGGTTTTCCAATTTGAACACGTATTGCTCAGTCCTAATCCGGATGTTCGACTAGGGAAATGGAATGATCAACCTATTAAACTAACCGAACTCAAGGCTTCTTTGAACAGATGGCAGACAGGTCTTGATGGCCAAGGCTGGAATAGCCTTTATTGGAATAATCATGACCAACCGCGCGCAGTTTCCCGTTTTGGAAACGATTCACCTGAATACAGGCAACGATCAGCTGAGATGTTAGCAACTACTCTGCACATGATGCAGGGTACACCATACATCTATCAAGGCGAAGAATTAGGCATGACAAATGCTGGTTTCACACGGTTAGAGCAATATGAGGATATCGAATCTGTTAATTTTTATCATGAGCTAGTTAATGAAAAGCATATCGTTGATGGTAAGACAATGCTTAAATATTTAGCTCATATGTCCCGTGATAACGCCAGAACACCTATGCAATGGAGCCACAATCACAATGCCGGCTTTTCGGATGCAAAACCTTGGTATGCAATCAACGATAATTATTCTGAAATTAACGCCGAAGCTGCATTATCGAATGAGAACTCGACATTTTATTACTATCAAAAGCTTATTAAGCTTCGCCATGAATATGAAATTATAAGATATGGTACCTTCATCCCACTAGATCCGCAAGATGATGAGGTTTATGCCTATGAAAGAAAGTACGCTGGTAAAACACTACTAGTGATTAATAATTTTACTGCTAAAACAATCGATAGAGTGTATCCGCCAAAGCAAGAAGGTACATTATTAATCGGGAATTACGCTAACGATCAAGGAAGAAAATTAAGACCTTATGAAAGTAAAGTTTATCTGTTTTAGACGACTTAATTTTGTATCATATTGCAACTAATCATCTTAGTTCTAAACAAGAAAGGCCTTATCCGTGAATTATAAGAATCCTCAATCAAAGATATTTGCTTTGGCCGTATTGTCGGTCTCAGTTATGATCACAACTGGTACCGCTATTTCATCTGCATTGCCAGAGATGGCCAAAAGCTTCCCTAAAGTTCCGATGGAACAAATTGACTCAATTGCAACGATACAGCAGTTTGCCGTTATAATTACACTCCTATTATCTGGGATCATCTCAAGGAAAATAGGGATTAAAAAAACTATTTTGATCGGTTTAGCCGCTACCGGTATAGCAGGAGTATTCCCTTTCTTTTCTCAAAATTGGGTACTCATTCTCATTTCCAGACTTATTCTGGGCCTCGGCATTGGTTTATTCAATTCGTTGGCGATTACTTTGATTGATCTTTTTTACGATGGTTCACAACAATCACAAATGCTTGGTTTTCGTTCCGCCACTGAACAAATAGGAGTTTCGTTATTAAATGTTTTGGCGGGAATGCTGGTCCTAATTAATTGGCACGCCTCTTTTCTCATCTATCTTTTGGCGTTCCCTCTTCTGACGTTTTTTTTGAAAAATATTCCAGAACCTCCTGTTCCCAAGCAAAACAAAAGGACCAAACAGCATATTAATATCCGAGTTGTCGTTCTAGCTCTTCTACTTTTCCTAATAGTTAGCTGCTCAACGGCTGTTATCGTTCAAATTCCTAATATCGTTGTCACTGATCTTTCCGGTACAGGAACTGTATCAAGCATAATCATTTCGCTCAATACTTTAACAGGTATGTTTATGGGCATTTTGTTTGGCAAGATATATCATTTCACTAAACGTTTTGTTTTACCCTTGGGAATTGTTCTGATGGCACTTGGCTCGTTAATTATTGTAATTTCTAATAATGTTTTGGGTGTTTTAATAGGCGCTATTATCTGTGGGGGCTCCTACCCCTTAGTTGGTTCTTATATTTTCTCGTTAGTGAATCAAATAGCTCCAGCAGGATCTGAAACGCTCGCAAACTCCTGTCTTCTGATTGGTGCTAATATGGGTTCTTTTGCAACGCCATTTCTCTTAAATGAATTGAAGAGATTAAGCTCACTCACAAATCAAGCAGCAGCGTTCTTATCTATTTTTTGGATCTTGGCCGGTTTAACCTGTCTCGTTCTAATCCAGCAATTAGTTAGGATAAAAATTAATCATCACAGCATCACTAAGAATTGACCTTTATAGGTATACCCTAGCGGTACAAAATCAAAAGTAAGAAAAAGCCTATCAGCTAGGCTTTTTGTTTGTTCTATAAACATGTATCATAAAGAAAAAGGAAAAATACCATGAGTTTAGTCTTTTATGCCAGAGTCAGTTCCACAGATCAAAATCTCGCTCGACAGTTAGCTAGAGCCAAAGAGGTTCAAGCTGATAAAATTTTTGCTGACAAGTTATCTGGGAAAGACATTCAACGGCCAGAATTTATCAAGTGCCTAGCTTACTTAAGAGAGGGCGATACCTTAGAAGTCTTGAGCTTAGATCGGCTCTCCAGAAACTACCAGGATATTAAAAACATTGTTTCTGAACTCCGTCATAAACATGTGGCCTTCATTGCTGACGATCTGCCTAATCTGGCAACTGGCAATCCTTTAATTGATCAATTTATGTTGGATATGATTATCGGCCTCATGAGCTTTGTCGCTCAAAATGAAAGAGAGAAGATTAAAGAAAGACAAAGACAAGGGATTATCGAAGCCAAAAAGCGTGGCGCTTATATTGGCAAGCAATTAGAATATGCACCCAACAGCGTGAATCCTGGTAAGCGTGCTATTTACTTTGGCTTACAAGCCGCTTATCAGAGTCAGACTTATTCCATCACACAATTAGCCAAGCAGTATGGCATTGCCCGTTCAACGGCTTATCGGGTCATGAAAAGGATTAAAGAAGAGTAATCATTCAAGGTGTAACTAAGTGATGAATTTGTTTCTTCAAGTCTTTATAGAGGGGTGATCCAATTAAAGTACTGGCAGTTGTTGGATTAATTCCTCGATTGCAAGATAAAAGGGCACTTTTTAGATTGGCAAGTAGTTGGGGACATAAATCGATCCATTTTAGTTGGTTAATAATCCATTCCATTTTTGTATTTATTTCACCAGCGTTGCTTTGCGGGATTGATCTATTTATCACTTTTATTGCCATCAATCTTTGTCTGAGAATGGTCTCTAGAGAAGCACTTGCTTTATCATCTTGTAATAAATGAGTTAGTCCTTGATCTATTCTTTTTGAAACCTCTTTTGCTAAAATAGTTGGGTTACTACAATATTGACGATACACGTCTTTTTCTGACTCTATATCTTCTTTGTTAAGTGTCATTGACATTTTCTCTCGATTCTAGAAATTTATTATGTAATGCAGGTTAGCACATTTATTCGAGCACGAGTTACTACTGTTTTACAAAGCATGACCAGTACTCGCCGTTGTCTGACCGACTAAAATTCGTATATTATTAGATTTGTTTTGTTACTTCTTTTTTTAATATTTGCCCGTATTCATCTTGCCTATTCCTGGCTTCAGAAACCACAACAAGGTTTAATCAACGTAATCTTTCACAATCAACCAGAAAAACATATCAGTCGATTTATTGAATTATACATGAGGGCACACACCACGAAAATTTGAAATTGATTCCAAAAAGTGACCCGAAACCAGGTATGGATTGTTATTCTCATTCAATTTTTCGATTAAAATTGAATTCCCATCACTTTGTAATACTTTAAAATGTTGCCCTACCTGAAACTTTAAGCCACTCTCATCTTCACCAGCAGAAGTAACAGTAAATAATTTAGTCCGGATAAGATCTTTGCCCCGTCTAGGTTGACCGCTAGTACTGGATTTATGTTTCCGAAATCCCCTGTGAATCCCTACTTCTCCAGTTTTGCCAATCAAATATCCACCGCAAGCTGTCAGAACAAGAAGCTTAATTGGTCCTTTAACTGTTTTGGACCATTTAATTATCATCTAATACGAACCAAGATTACTCATTAACAAGCACTCCTTGAGTCTTCATACATTTTTATGTCCATTTAAAAAATCTTTTTCGGATTCGTAAATATTGTCACTCGAAATGCTGTTTTTGTGGCCGCATTCACTGCACTGCCAAATGTAGTGGCGATCATTAAAACCGATCTGAATATTAAGGTACGCACCACAGCGGTCACAATACCAATCAGTTTCTGGAAAACGTTCTGCCAACTCAGTTTCCTTTCTGTGGCTGCTGTCTATACCACGTCAACCATTTCTTTACATAGATAACTCAACAAAAATTTTCTGAATTCAAATCAATGCAGCAAACCCAACATGCTTGCTTGAATGATTTAAAAAGATTATAAAACATAACTACAACAAATTAATTCAATCCCAAAAAAACTTTGTTTTGTTCTATTTCTGAATATCATCATCGTAAAACAACCGGCAAACGAGATTATTTTTTAGCTTTAACCGTTACCAGTGGTAACGGTTATTTTTTGAACTGTTTTAAATATCGGCTGGCAAATAGCTTATGAAGTTTAACTCCTAAAGTAGAGTTAGCGGCATCTATATCTGCATACATGGCCGTCGTGATCTTAGACAACAACGATGACAATTGATCGAGTTCAGTGTCGGAGAGTGTCTTAATGAATGGAGGTACTTCTTGGGCAGCGGACTCGATTTGTTTTCGGCCTTCACTAGTTAAATTCACTAAGTTGATGCGCCGATCATTAGGTGATTTTGTCAAAGTGACTAAATGATACTTAACAAGTTTATTGACAAATTCGCTCGTAGACTGAGGCGAAATTCCCAGGCGTGTAGCCAGTTCCCGTTGTGATAAATGGTCTTCATCAGCCAATGCCAGTAAAATCTTGCCTTGGCCTTGAACTGTTAAGCGTGGCCGCGCCTGTTTGATGATATCATCATAGATTTTACTGAGCTGTTCATACTCCGCCAATTTTCCGGCGGCCAGTTCTGCCTTGATTTTATTTGCCATGATTCGCTACGCCATCCATTACTCTTTTAAATATACAACATTCCTAGCCCTGAAAACGGCCGCTTGACAATTTAGTCAGATACCCTTACTATATATTTGATCTGGGGCCCTGATAGAATAATAGGAGAACAAATTATGAATCACGATAACATCGTTCAAGTCAGGAATATTGAAAAACATTTTGGCGACAAAATAGCAGTCCAAGGTGTTTCTTTTGCCATTAAACAAGGTGAGATTTTCGGTTTATTAGGCCCAAACGGCGCTGGAAAAACCACTATTTTAAAGATGATCACGACTTTATTGCGCCAAGACGCAGGAAAAATTTTATTGAACGGTTTTGACACGCTGGCACAGAGCCGTTTTGCACGTCAACAATTCAGTGTGACTGGCCAAACTGCGGCGATTGATGAAGATTTGAGTGCACGCGAGAATTTAATGATTTTCGGTAAGCTAAACGGTTTAACAGGTGCTGCCGCTCGTAATCGTGCCACCGAATTATTAACAGATTTCGACTTACTGCATTCAGCTGATCAAACATTAGCAACATTTTCTGGGGGTATGCGCCGCCGATTGGACTTAGCTGTTAGCTTGATTGGAAAACCCGCGATTTTGTTTTTAGATGAGCCGACCACTGGATTGGATCCAAGAACAAGAACACAGATGTGGCAGGCCATCCAAAAACTGGTTGCCCAAGGTTCAACCGTGTTATTAACAACTCAATATCTAGAAGAAGCCGACCACTTAGCTGATCGCATTGCCCTGATTGACCACGGTCGTATGATCGCAATCGGGACACCAAGCCAGCTCAAACAACAAGTCGGCGGCCTACGACTTCGACTAGAGGTGGCTGATTTAAAACAAGTCACAAAAGCCCAAACAATTATTCAAGACGTTTTAGCAGCATCTGTGCACGTTGACGAACGAACCCTGACCGCATTGCTTGACGACTCTGGAATGTCGGTAGTTTCACAAATTTTAAATCAGCTCCAGACTGCAGGGATTGCCATGAACAATTTTGCTGTTGAAACACCATCGCTGGATGATGTTTTTCTAAAAATGACGGTGGGAAAAAATTAGGGAGAATAAATGATGCAATCAACTACAAACAAAAATCTTGTTTTCAGCAACATCTTAACTATGACGCACCGCAATCTACTGAAGACGCTGCATAATCCCGATAATTTTAGTGACGTAATTATGCAACCCGTGATCTTCACATTATTGTTCGGTTATCTGTTCGGCGGCGTCATTGCGGGAAGTGTTCACGCCTATTTGCCCATGCTGGTGTCTGGCATTCTGGTGCAAAGTATTTTAAACGCGGCCTCAGGTTCCGGTCAGCAATTGCGTGAAGACATTAATGCAGGTGTCTTTGATCGTTTCAAGACTCTGCCGATTTCGCCAATTGTGCCGCTAGCAGGTCAATTAGTGGGTGACATCTTCCGCCTACTGATTTCAGGAGCCATGGCGTTGATCACGGCCTTTTTCATGGGCTGGCGACCAACAGTCGGCTTGCCAGCACTAATCACAGTGCTATTGTTAGCTATTTTTATCGGCTGGTCCACCTCTTGGATCTTTGCCTTGGTAGGCTTGATTGCCAAGAATGCGGAGCTAATTGGCAGCTTATCTATGGTAATTATCTTAGTGATGACATTTTTATCTAACGCCTTTATTCCCACAAAAACATTGCCAAAATTTATTCAGACGCTAGTGAAGATTAACCCGGTGAGTTTGACCATCTCGGCAATTAGAACCATTCTGAGAACTGGTCAATGGAGCGGCAATGCCACTGCGGTCTTTATTAGCGGAGGAATCATTATTTTGATTTTTATGCCCCTGACTGTCTTTGTCTATCAACGACGGCGTTAAAAGCGGTTAAAACTCAGAAGAAAAATAGCTCCCTGATTGAGAATTAAAACCAAGTGATTGATGAAAACGCAACATCCTCATCAAAGTTTGGACGTGTGATCCTCGTTAGCAAATCAAGGCCTTCTTTGGATAAGTTTCTTTCTAAAGCTAGTTTCCTTAACTGCTGTGCCAAATATGCAAGTACCATACGGTCCCGCTGACCGCCTTCAAGCCGAGCAATAGCAGTATTTATGATTTGCTTTTCATCCAACTTATTGAACTGAATTTTTTGCAATTCTTCCTTAAGACTTTGTTTTTTATCTGATGACTTCATTTTTAAAACTCTTTTTCAATTCACTACCGGCTTATTCCAGTAACACCAGTTAATCGATCATTCTGAGCGGATGATTTGCCAATACTTTACCACTGTCACAGAAGGTCGGTTTTAATGTGGCCTTTAATTTTCCTTGATAGAATAGAGTTGTAAACATCTAGCGAACCTGCCTTTTAAAGGAGGAACTATGATTACTCAGACACAACAATCTCATCCAAAGAATGTTGAAATCAAGGAATTGAAACAGGTTCCACAGCATCCTTTGGCCTCCAAGGATCAAGCAGTACTTGATTCGGTCAATTTTTTACAAAATAAAAATCTGTATAATGCTATCGTTGTATTTCTTAAATTAAAGAGACCAACATAATTTAGCAAAGGAGCTGCGGCTCCTTTTTTGATTCATTTGATACCGAGCTGGTGGAAAAGATCATGAACCATACCAGTATATTTGGGCTGCGTTTCAATTAATTGTTTAGCGGCATCCGCTAGGTTGAGACATAAATAACCCTTGCGATCCATGGTTGTTTTGGCATGCAGCAAGGAACTCAAAATAGCTTCGTCAACGCTGGCAGCGGCTGCTCTAAAAAAGGTATCAATATGATTGTCATTAAATCGGGAAACCGTGTCAAAATCATGCTTGGCAAAATGCTGGACCAAATTCGTTGTCGAAAAGGCAAAAACAATTTCGCCACTGCCGTTTCCCTCATAGCCACCAGTCCGGCCAATACCAACTGCGGCCCGCTTGGCTAAACGCTTCAACTGTCGTGAGTCCAAAGGTGCATCAGTAGCCAAGACAGTAATAATTGATCCTTTTTCTTCTTTTTGCTTACCGGTAACTAAAATTTCCGACAGAGCTTTACCGATCGATATACCGGCAACAACAAAATCTGAGAGAAAGCCATAATTAGTCATCACCAAGGCGCCAACTGTGTAATGGCGGTCATCAATTTCAATAACGCGGGAAGATGAGCCGATGCCGCCTTTCAAACCATAACAAATCATGCCGCGGCCGCCACCAACAGCTCCTTCTGAGAAAGTATCTTTGGCAGCATCCAATGCCGAAAAAACATCCGACTCGGTGATCTGCATGCTGCGAATGTCTGACACAACCCCATCATTACATTCGGCAACAATTGGATTGACTGTACTAGTTGTCTGACCAATTTCTGGATTTTCCTTCAGCATATATTTCGTCAAAGCATTGATTGCCGTGCCCACTGCAAAAGTATTTGTTAAAATAATCGGCGTCTCAATCGTGCCCAGTTCATCAATCTGAATTAAACCAACGCTTTTTCCAAAACCATTAATGACATAAGATGCAGCCGGCACTTTTTCTCTAAACAGATTACCCGAATGAGGAAAAATCGCTGTCACACCACTATGAAAATCGCCTTCATCGTGGTTTATTTGGCCCACTTTGACACCGGCAACATCTGTGATTAAGTTTTTAGGGCCTTTAATCCCATCTGAAAGGTCGTTAACTAAATTGACCGATAAACCCATATTGAATACCTCGACATCTAGCTGACATCATCTCACAAAATATAGGAAATGTTTCCCAAGATACTCCGCTAGTCAACCAGTCACAGCATTCGTCTTTTTGTCGCCATTGGCGCGTTCGGACACAACTCGATCATCGGTATAGTATTTTGCTTGTGCATTGAAGAGATCTCGATACAAGCCCGGCTGTGCCATCAAAGAATCGTGCGTCCCATCTTGGACAATCTGTCCTTGATTAAAGACAATAATTCGTTGGGAAAAACGCGTCGAACTCATGCGATGCGAAATATAAATTGCTGTCTTATCGGCGATCAGGTCATCAAAACGCTGATAAATCTCATATTCAGAAATAGGATCCAAAGCTGCAGTCGGCTCATCTAGTATGACAACAGGTGCATTCTTATACCAAGCTCGGGCAATTGCGATTTTTTGTGCTTCTCCGCCCGAAACTGCAACACCATCAGGAGATAAAGCTGTTGTTAATGGGGTATCGATCGTCTTGGGTAGTTCGACGACTCGTTTTTTGATATCCGCAATATCAAGTGCTTGCCAGACGCGTGTCTTGTCAGGCATAGAGTCTGTCGCCACATTTTCGGAAATACTATAGGCGAATAGACGAAAATCTTGGAAAACAACACCCATCAGGCTCTCATATTCTTTAGCTTCATACTTGGCTATATCAATATCATTCAGCGTAATCTTTCCCTCGGTCGGCGCATACAAACGCGTCAAGAGCATAATTAATGTCGTTTTACCAGATCCATTGGGTCCGACAATTGCCAGACGTTCTCCGATATGCAGATCTAAATTCACATGCCTCAGTGCCCAGGCATCACTGCCGGGATATGTGAAAGACACATCATGAAAACTGATAGCAAAATCATTATCGGTTCGTTTTTCGACCGGTAAACTGCCCGATTCTGCCGCGTCAGGTAGAGAAAAGAAATCACTAAAGTATTGCAGATAATCAATCATATTCAGATACCAGCCAACACTGCCTGTAAATTCATTAAAGGCATTCATAAATTGTTGAAAATAGCCGACAGCAATCAAAACTGTGCCGATCGCAATACCACCGCCAAAGGCCTGCAGTCCAATCAAGGCAAACAAGGCACCAACTAAAAGATTAATCAGAATAGTAGGCGGCAGGGCATAAAGGAGCGAACCGATTGCTCCCCGCCAATAGTCTTCCCAGCTCTTGCTATTTGAGGCCTCTTCTTGGGATTCGATCAACTTATCTGCATGATAAAGCCGTGTTAATTCACCGTGTTTAAAAGTATCAACAAAATTAATAAAATAACCAAATACACGATTTTCTCGAATAATGCCGGCAATCATTTTACGCTGCTGGATGTTGCCGCGTTGAGTCGCCCAGAAGCCTAATCCGATTGGTGCAGCCAGCAGCAGCACAAGGGTCAGCGGATAATAGAAACCATTGAAAAAACCAGCAGCTGTTGCATTCATTCTCACATGGCCCTGCGCCAAGGTGATAAAGATTCCGATGGCGAAAATAGCCGAAATGATTAAGGAAAAAGTATCCCTAAAACCGTTCTGCAATAATGACGTCAGACCACCACTCATATTTATGCCGCGCTTGGTTCCTGTGTATGCTTCACGCATCTGCGGCGATTCAAAATCCGAATAACTGATACTAAGCAGTTTTTCTGTTGTTTTAGCTCTCAATCTTTGACCAACATAAGTCTCATGATCGGCCGCTAATTTTTCCAGCCAGCTGGTAATAAGCGTTACAAACAAACGCGCCCCCAGGAAGATTGCCAATAACAGCAGCATATGATCATTTGAAAACCCACGCTGCAAGCCGATCAACAATAGTCCCAAAAAAGCGATATTCAGGTATGGACTGGCGAGCATTGCAAAGGCATAAGCCAATTCCAACCAGACTGCTTTAGCATCAAGTGTATGAACAACGCGAATAATATTCCAAAGTTTTTGTCCAAAATTTTTCTTCTGATTAGTCATGGTCATCACCCGATTTCAGATTCTTTTGATAATATTTGCTTTGTACTCGATACATTTCCGCGTAACTGCCACCTTGGGCCATCAATTCTTCGTGCGTGCCTTGTGTTGTAATCTTGCCGTCTGCCAAAAAAATAATCCGGTCGCAAAAACGTGTCGATGCCAAACGATGTGAGATGAAAATAGCTGATTTCCCCCGTACTAATCCAGCAAAACTTTCATACACCTCATTTTCAGCCAGCGCATCCAAGGCAGCAGTCGGCTCATCAAGCACCAATACCGGTGCATTCTTGTAAACTGCTCGTGCCAGCATGAGTTTTTGTGCTTGGCCACCCGAAAATTCGACACCTTGATCGTCAATATTTCGTGTCATTGGGGTCTCAACCCCATTGGGCAGACTGGCGATTTTTTCCGTTAGACCAGCCGTTGCTAAAGCTGTTTGAACACGTGCAGAATCAGGCGTGCTTGTTAGCGCGATGTTGTTGGCGACCGAAGCAGCTATCAGTGTTGTTTCCTGAAAGACCGGAGCAAACAGATCATAGCGATCCTGCAGCGGTATCATAGCCGCATTAAGGCCATTAATGGTGATACGGCCGCTGCCAGGCGTAAAAAGTCCGATCATTAATTTGACGATCGTGCTTTTGCCAGCGCCATTGACACCGACCAAAGCCAATTTTTCACCAGCATGCATCGTAAAACTAACATCCTGCAATGTTTCTTTTACTGCCTCTGGATAAGTAAAATTAACGTGGTCAAAAATAATCGTGACAGGTCTTTTCGCTAGCTGTTTTGCCATAGCTGCTGATAATGGAGGCAGATTTTTCTCCTTAGAAGTGTCCAAAAAACGCCTGACATCCTGCAAATCAATACTAGCCTTTTGTAGTATATGCATATCTTCCAGCAGCTGATTGGTTAGTGTCACAAACTGATTAGTCACAGAAAACAACAGCGTGAACTGGCCCAAGGTGAGGGTTTTGGCCAATACGGCCGCAATTAAGTAGCTATATGCTGCGGCGTCTCTAACCAATCCGGCCACTTCCCCGATCATGCGGCTAACCATCTCGCGCCTACTACTGCGGCGCTGCCACTGCATACGATCGTGAATCAATTTGTCCAGATGCGCGTGGTACCAGCTTTGAACATGATAAAGGCGGACATCCTTGCCGTTTTCACTGGCATAACCCGTACGTTCGAGATAATCCTGCTGTTTCTCGTCAGCCGCCCAAATATTTTTATGTTTGTCGTACCAATCACGGAACCATTGCAAAGCAAAATAACTGGCTACTGCCGCCAGCAACACCAAAACAAATAGCCAAGGGGTAAAAGCACTTAAAGTCAGCACAAAAATCAAGAGCGTGATACTATCTGCCAGAGCACCTTCAAGCCCGAAAAAAATTGCCTGAGCGCCAGCCATTGTCCAAGAAGTACCATTGGTCGATGCTTCATGGTAAAGTTTCTCGGTACTTGGTTCGATTAATTGCTGATAAGGCACTGACAAGACACGACTATGCATCTGCAGCAGGACGCGAGATCGGACCGCACCGCTAAGATCGCGTCCATATGAAAGACACAAGTTCTGAGCCACGACAGTACCAGCCAAAGCGGCAGCCATCGCCAAAGCAACTGTGGCATAGTTTGCAAAGTGCGCGCGCGACGCCAGCAAAGAGACCAGCCAAGCCGGGATAATTACACTAATTACCGATACGATAGCGGTAAGGCAGATATAACCGACAAGTGTCCATTTAATCCAAGGACGTTCTTGGCGCATGATTCCCCACCACCAGCGTAAGTTGTTCCACAAAGAATATGTCAGATGTTTTTCAACCATAATAATCGCCCTCTTTTCTTTACTTCACTTACCCTACAAAAAAAATGACCATTGAGGCCATTTTTTGCGTAAATGGTTATTTACTCTGCGCAAGTGGTATGGCAATTTCCGTCACGAAAACTTCGTCTTCGTATTGACGGTTGATCATACCGCCATATTTAGAAACCAGTTTGTTGATACGGCGAATGCCAAGGCCGCGTTTGTCATTTTTGGTCGAGGCATAATGAAAATCAATAGTCTGATCGCGCGGGCGCGAATTCGTCACAGATATATAAAGCTGCTGTTTCAAAATGGCGATATAAACACGCAGGCGCCGCATCTCGCCATCCGGCTGCTCTTCAATTGCTTCCAGGGCATTATCCATTAAATTTCCCACAATCACAACCAAGTCTAAATCCTTAATCAAAGGCCTTGTGCCGACAAACACCTTAGCATTGGTTGGGATATGTGCATGTTCAGCTAAAGTGAGTTTTGCATTCATGATTGCATCCAGCAAAACGTTGCCAGAATGGATCAGTGTATCTACTGTATCCAAGCGTTCTTCGAGGGAATCCAGGTAATTGCGTGCTTCGGCGACATGCTGATCATCCAGATACGCTTTTAAAGCCTGCAAGTGATCATGATAATCATGCCGCCAGCCGCGCATATTGGCATACAAATCCTGCACTTCCTGACTATACTGAGCCATCATCTGGTCTAATCCAATGGCAAAAACAGCATCCTGCTGCGTAAAGAAAAAAGAAATAAGTTCGGTCATAAATAAAAGCAGCAAAGCAATCGCTAAAGTCAAAACAACTTGCGGCCAGCTCGACAAAAGAGATACTAAAAGGGCTAGTACCAGTATCCATGCAGTTCCTAGTAGGCGCAGCGGCCAATGCCGTTGGCTTTGCCACAAACGAATTGCTCCCGTTGCCAGCAGCAGCCAAACATAAGGCAAAGCTATCAACCAAAAGCTCAGGATCACAGCTACGATGATGTCCCCACAAATGATCAACTGGGATAATGCCGCTTTACGCCGATGCCAATCCCATAAACTAAGAATAAGTAGTAAGCAAGCCGGTAACCAGTAAAGTCCCCACCAGACGGATAATACCGTTATAGCAGCAGCTATCACAGCTGCAGCTGTACGATGGAAAAGAGAGAAAGATTGACTGAGAAGCCAGCTGTTTGTGCCGACAGCAATGGCTGCCACTAAAATACTAGTCATTATCAGCCAGCTTTCGATAATGTGTAAAAAAGGCTTGTTTGACCTTAGCGGCTTGCTTCCGCGACAAAGGATATTGCGTACCGTCTGCCATATCGACAAGGTTTGGAGACAGACGCCGGATAAAACTGAGATTCACAAGTACTGACCGATAAACTTGAACAAAACCTTGTTTCGTGAGATTCGAAAAATCCTTTAATTGCCCAGAGCTTCGTATAACACTTTGTTGTGTGTGAAACAACAGCTCATGGTTCAAAACTTCAACGGCCAGTAAATCGAATAAATTAATCCGGCGGGTTCCATCATCCGTTTTCACAACAATGCCTGCAGGCGGCTTCAACTTAGTAACTTTATGAAGAATATGTGCCACCTTACCCGAAGTAAGCGGCTTCATAATATAAGCCAATGCATTCACATCGTAACCTTCAAAGACATATTCCTCATAATTACTGAGAAAAACAAGCGGTACCGTGGCATCGACCTGCCGGATTTTCTTAGCCAACGTCATGCCATCTGCTCCGGTTAAACGAATATCTAAGACTAATAAATCTGGTGTAATGGCCGCGAAAAGATAGGATTCAGCCGAACTAAAGCTACGTACTACAACGGGAAGATTGACAGTACCTGCCTTGGCGAACAATTCAGCATTGTTTTCGCGTGTGCGTTCATCATCTTCAATGATTGCAAGCAGCATGATAGATCTCCTAGCCTAAAACTAAAAACATTATAGCACCGGGCTTAAAAACAACTAGCTTGACAGCAAGACAGCTAATCTAGAAAAACAATAACATCCCCAAGGAATCTGAAGTAATAAAAAAGCTAACCTGTTGGGCTAGCTTTTTCAGGTTTCATATTCTAAACATATTTATTTGCTTAAGATTTCTTGTTCTTTTGCCTGCTCTTGCTGATAAAGAATCTTATCGTAACGACGTGCAAATGGGAAGTAGACAAAGAATGAAGCAGCTATAACAATTGCTTGCCAAATTGCCATCTGCCAACCGCCAACCAAGAATCCTGAGATGATCGGCGGCGTTGTCCAGGGAACCATAACACCGGTCAAATAAGGCAGCACATGAATCTGAATTAAGACATATGTGGCACACATCGACAGAGCTGGCATCAAAATAAACGGCAATGCCAGCAAAGGATTAAGCACGATTGGCAATCCAAACAGTGTCGGTTCATTGATATTAAAGGCTCCCGGTACTAGGGATAGTTTTCCGATACTCTTCATTTGAGCAGAACGTGCAAAGAATGACATGAAGATTACTAGTCCAAGAGTCATACCAGAACCGGTAACCGGTAACTGTACCGAATTGATCAAGCAGAGGCTGAATGAAGATATGGCCGCCATTAGCAGCAGTTACAACACCATCAGCTTTAAAAATAGCAGCGTTTGAAAGTGCATTAGCTTGCAGAATTGGTGACATAATACCACTAACAATAATGGCACCGTGAACACCAAAGAACCAGAAGAAAGGTATCAAAAGTGCAACACCCAACACGCCACCGAAGCTGTCAGTCAAGCCTTGCAGAGGAATCTGAACCACATGGTAAATCCACTGTGTCATGGTTTCATTTGCTGCTGCATCAAACAGAATATAAACCAGCAGCCAGCCAACAACAATGACAAAAGCCGGAATTAAAGCAACAAATGAAGCAGATACAGCTGGCGGAACTTGCTCCGGCAGCTTGATTGTAATCTTATGCTTGATAAACCAAGAATAAATCCAACCAGTAATCATACCAACAATAATAGCGGCAATCATACCCTGGCCGCCAAGCCATGTTCGATCAATGAAACCACCAAGCAGCGTTGGTGCTTGACTAGCTGAAATGACGGTTTTAGTACCATTCATAACAGCAGTGGTCGGGTGCATAACAAGAATAAAACTGACGAAGGCAGTCAAACCAGCAGGAAGTGGTTCATATCCTTCATTTTTAACCCAAACATAAGCAATACCGGTAACTGCAAAAACAGAAACGATACCAAACGAAGCATTATATGCCTGCGTAAAATATGCCGATAGGCCTGTGGATGTCATCCAATTTGCAATTGGTGTATATGGAAATGAACTCAGCAGCAGGAAGACCGACCCAACCATGATGAATGGCAAACTGACGATCATACCGTCTTTTAAGGCCGTGATCGCTTTAGTATTCACAAATTTCATCACAGGAGGCAAAATTGTTTTGTTGACAAAATTGTTCATAAATAATTAACGCTCCTCTCAATTGAATTAAATAAGCGCGATATTTGTTAAACTGTCTTTTTTAAGAAAATACGGTGATATTTCAAGTCATGTCCTTTAGTGCTTGTTCTAAGACTTTGCGGCCGTTCATCATGCCGTAATCCTGCATATTGATGACCTCGACAGGAATCGTTTCTCTTTCTTTAAAACTGCTGAACAGATAATTGACCTGAGGTCCCAGCATTAAAATATCGGGATGTTCACTCTCGATCTTCGATTGAGCATCCGAGGCGGCTGTAGCGAAAATAGTGACATCTTCGTGATCTTCTGCAGCGGCTTTTTGCATCTTGCTAACCAGAAGGCTGGTTGACATGCCGGCCGCGCAAACAAGCATAATCGTTTTTTTTGCCATCTTACATAACCTTTCAGTTGATGAAAACTAGTCCAGATCCCGACCATTGGATTGGATTACTTTTTTGTACCAATAGAATGAATCTTTTTTATATCTTTTTAAAGTAGAATGACCAGCATCGTTTTTATCGACATAAATGAATCCATAGCGTTTATCCATTTGTCCGGTGCCGGCAGAGACAAGATCGATACAACCCCAAGGGGTATAACCGATCAAATTAATCCCATCGTAAGCCACAGCTAGTTCCATCTGTCGGATGTGCTCCCTCAGATAATCAATCCTATATGCATCATGGATTGTTTGATCATCTTCGAGTTGGTCAATTGCACCTAAACCATTCTCCACAATAAATTGCGGCAGGTGATAACGATCGTTTAACCAATTCATGGCATAACGCAAGCCTTGCGGGTCAATCTGCCAGCCCCAATCCGAAGCAGCTAAGTACGGATTTTTCACAAATTTGTGATTTTCTTTATACCCGTATTCCGGTTCATCGCTTTCAGAGGCAGCAACAGACGCGGACATATAATAACTGAAACCCAAATAGTCAACTGGACCCGATTTCAATACATCTAAGTCTGCCAACGTAATATCCAGATCAAAATGATGATTCTGCTGATATTTAACTAACCAATCAGGATACCTGCCATTGACCTGCGCGTCGGCAAACCAATATCTGATCTGCATGGCCTTTTCGGCTTTGAAAATATCTGCCGGCTTAGAACTTGCCGGATAAATTGGAATCATAGCGATCATGGCACCAATTTTAAAATTAGGATTAATTTGGTGGCCAATCTGAACAGCTAAAGCACTAGCAACCGTTTCATAGTGGCCAGCTTGATACATTAATTTTTCTGGATCTTCCCCTGTTTTTGCCAGAATTCCTGAATTTGTAAAAAGAGAAAAGGTCATATCATATGAAGTCTGATTATTGATTTCATTAAAGGTCATCCAATATTCGACCTTGTCCTTATATCTTTCAAACACAACTCTGGCAAATTTGGTGAAAAAACCGATCATTTTGCGATTACGCCATCCACCATATACTTGGACCAAGTGGTAGGGCATTTCAAAATGGGACAAAGTAATCACAGGCTTGATACCGTATTTCAAACAAGTATCGAACAAGTCATCGTAAAATTTCAAACCAGCTTCGTTGGGCAGATCCTCATCACCCTGCGGAAAAATTCTTGACCATGCAATAGAGGTTCTAAAGCATTTAAATCCCATTTCCGCAAACAGCTTAATATCTTCAGGATAGAGGTGGTAGAAATCAATCGCTTCATGGTTTGGATAATTTTCACCATCCAACACGCTATCAGTGATTTTTCTTTCAACACCATTAGCGCCTTGCGTCATCACATCGGCAATACTAATGCCTTTGCCATCGACATTCCAAGCACCTTCAAGTTGGTGCGCAGCGACCGCGCCACCCCACAAAAAATGATCATTTAACGAAAAAGTCTTACTATTTTCCAACCATATTCTCCTCTCCTTAAAAAAGCTTGTGAAAGCTTGTTGAAGATTTGATATCCCCAACACCATCTATTATAATTGTAAGCGCTTCCATTAATAACAAAAAGGCCTAATAATGGTACAAGAACCATTTTTTGTAACAGATAGGCTACTAGAGACTTCACGATCTTTTGGCCCAGAAAGACAACTATAATTTTCTTAACATGACAGAAATTAAAAACCTGACTTCATCTGAAGCTTCAGCATACAACTACATCATTTCTCATTTGGCTGATATTCCAGCTCTGACGATTAGAGAATTATCCAAAAGGAGCAACGTTTCCCCGACAACGATTCTCAGATGTATTAACAAAATCGGTTATCAAAGTTTTCAGGAATTCAAATTTACACTTTCACAAATGTATGCGGCAACTAAGATAAACGGCAAAAATTTTGATTTAATTTCAGAAGCCAAAGAGTTTTTTAATGATAAATTGGTCGATCGATTCAAAAATGAAATGGCATCATCCAAAAAAATTCTCTTACCAAGCAAGTTCATCATCTTCTTCGGTATCGGCACTTCCGGTGTGCTTGCAGAATATGGTGCGAGGGAATTTTCAAATTTCGGATTCAACGCACACTTTAGCAACGACCCTTTTTTTCCTTTTCGTTTTGGCAGTATGGCCAATTCTGTGACTGGAATTGTTCTTTCAGTAAGCGGCGAAACAAAAGAAAGTGTTGCCCAGACTCAAAAACTGCGGGAACAAAACTCAAAAATTATCAGTATTACCAACAACAGCAGTAACAGTATTGCTAAATTATCTGATGTGAACTTTGCCTACCAGGCTAAATCTGAGATGATTGGACCTGATTTAAACGTCACGACCCAAGTACCAGTCGTTTTCATATTGGAAGCCTTGATTCGTGAATTAATTTCAACTTCCGATGATCAAAGTTGACCTTTATCGTTGATCTGTATCAAACATGATCGTAACTGGGCCATCATTGACTAACTCAACCGCCATATCAGCTGCGAAGACACCTGTCTCTAGCGGAATACCAGTGGCAGTCAATGCTTGATTGAAGTCGTTATAGATTGCCTGAGCATGCGCTGGCTGTCCGGCATCAGTAAAACTTGGCCGATTGCCCTTTCTTGTATCAGCATATAAAGTAAATTGCGACACAGACAAAATCGAACCAGCAACGTCTGAAATCGATAAATTCATCTTGCCTTTTTTATCTAGGAATACTCGCAGTTTAATAATTTTATGTACTAGGTAAGCCACTTCTTCTGCACCATCAGAATCTTCAACAGCCACTAATAATAAAAAGCCCTTTCCAATATGCGAAACGACTTTTTTATCAATTGACACGCTGGCTGAACTAACTTTCTGTAAAAGAACACGCATGATCTCTCCCTTTAAAATCAAGCAGATAAAACAACCAACTTGATTTTTGTTCATCTGTGAATGCCGTTATTATACAATGACAGTGAAATGTTAACTAAATTAACACAATTCAAAAAATCCTGTCGGAATTTGGCTTCATGGCTGCTGGCACAAGGATTGACACTTCCCCAGTCTAAAGACAGTTTTGAAAACGATCGTTTAATTGCAACCTTTGCTCACGAGCGGGAAAATAGTCCCAGTTTTGATCGCTGGATACGTTTTTTCACACGATTCATTCAAAAACGCCGGTATATTCCGCTGCTTGGTTTTCTGATTGCCCTATTTATTCTGCCCTTTTTTATGCCGTCTTTGAGGTGGCTCAGCAGTCTATTAACTTGGTTACTCATTACGTTGATAGCAATTATTATTCTGTTTCTCGCTCTATCTATGGCCAACGCCTGGGCAGCTGAAAATCCAGATAAAATTTATGGCAGCTCGCAGCGATTTAAATTAAAAAATGAAAGCTATGAGCGTTCCCTAACGGTTGTTACATCAGGAAAATGGTTTGAGAAAATAGTTTATTCAGATTTTCTGCGGGGATTCCTTCAATGGATTAACTCAGGCAAAATTCAATGGATCGCCTTGTTAATTATCCTACTGCCTAATTATTTTCAAAATTCTTTTTCACGAATTTTGACCAATGTTTTCTTCGTCGTGATCACAATCAATATTTTCTCGACCTCGATTATCGTAAGATACCGGGAAAATCATAACCTGCCCGCCTTTTCCTACCTGCCTTTGACCAGGTATTTTGGCTGGACAACCATTATTTCAGATTTGCTCTTCATCATCTGGGCAGCGGCCCAAGTTGCGAATCTGCTGCATGGCTTCTTTGGATAACAATGCGTCAACGGCTAGCAAAAAATCTTCAGCTAGTACTCTCACTGATTGCTATCCTACTACTGCTGGCCGCCAGCTTCACTTTTGTTCTTTATATTCGGCGCCCAGCTCTCAGGGACTCTGTCATGACCACTCAAATTCCGCGCAATAAAAAAGTGCTGATCAATTTAAGCCAGACCCACTATGCGCCTGAAGCAAGAAAAGCAATGTCCTTATGGAACAAAGCACTAAAACGTCATTTGTTTCATGAATTTGATCAGTCACAGGCTACGATTACACTCTATGACTTGTCGAATCAGCAATTCTCTAAAATTAATAGAGACGTCGGCTATGGTGAACACATCTTAGCTGCCACCGGTCAAGGAGGTATTTATCTCAATCGTGATTTTATGCAGCAAGTGGACGACCAACCATACATCATACCGGTAATCGAACATGAATTGGGTCACGTCATCGGATTAAAGCACATCAACGGTGATGCACTCATGAACGCCTCGATGCAGTCAACGGCTTTTATTAGTCAATATGATGTGCAAGTCGCCAATTACATATTAAAGAGAATTCATTAACAATCGGTTAGTTAAAAACCATCGTTTCGTTTTTATGCGGCAGTTTGACTCGAAGTCCAGCTTCTTCTAGCACGCGAGCCTCTGTTTCAGGCTTAAATGAATGCCAGGGAATTGTTAATTTTGCTTTGACCTGCTGAGCAATTTTGATTAAATCAGATTTAACAGCGTGCCCCGATGCACCAGCGTAGATAAATTCTGCAGCAAACTTTTGCAATTTTTCCTGCTGCACACGATATCGCGGATCATAATCGCCCAGCGGTTCACCATTCATCTGCAAAAATATCGGCTGATAAAAATCGGCTAGATTATCTAAATTCTGAAAACTATTTTGCAGCACATAATTTTCCGGATATGCGATTATTTCAGATAAATCAACCTCTTTGCCAAGTATTAATGGGTGTGTCTGGGAATAAAATTGCTTCAATAGATCGGCATAGAATTTCTCCCATACAATTGGCCGTCCAAATTCCCGAGCCGCCTGTTCCAAGGCATACAAACGCGCCACATTCCGAGGATAGGGATTGATTACCAGCAAGTGGTTAGAGGAAAGTTTGTCAGAAAACAGCTCGACCAGACTGCCTTCAACATCGGGAACAATCTTTTCTGCGTGATCACCTTTTTCATCATCAAAAGAAAAACTAGTCCCCTCCAGCAAAAATAGATCCGCTTGGGGCTTGGCTACAGACTTTGCCCAATGTGCAACACTCTGAGGATCTGGGCCATTATAACGCACATCCCCAGAATAAACGAAGATATGTCCTTCATCATCAACCACTCTTATGGCACTGGCACCAATAATATCGTGATCCGATTTAAAAAAGCTAATCGAAAAAGGTCCAACTTTGACCGGTCGTTCATAATCAACAGCTTGCAGATTAGCTACAGCCGCTTCATCACCACTAGCGATTAAATCCTCGTACAATTTTTTTGAATCGGTTGTCATATATATTGGCAGCTCGGCTTTTAAAAATTTTAAAGCGCCAATATGGTCGATATGCAAATGCGAAATAAAAATAGCTTGATGATCAAAAAGCTGCTGCGCCTTTGCATCAAATAATTCCGGCGTGTTTGGTAATATTCCTTGCTGAATTAAATCAGATGTTGAATCACCGTCTCTGGGGTCGCTGGGAACACCAAAATCCATGATTATACGTGTTTTTCCATTCGTAAAACTGACAATATTTCCGCCAATTGTATTAAGTCCATTTAAAAAAGTTACTTCAGTTGTCATGTATTCTATTTTAAGACAAAACAAAAACCATTCATATCGCGAATGGTTTTAGCACTTACAGTTATTTACTTGTTGTCTGAAATAATTGTTTTCATTTCTTTAGCTGTGGCTGGGAATACCTTGGATGGGGATTCTTTTTTAGCAGTCACTGCATCAATCGCTGTCAGCATCTTATTCCGGTAGTCGTTATACCCAGAAAAGGCCGTAGCTTGGAAGCCGTATGGCAATGAGTCAGCAGCAGCTTTGAAAAGCGGGTTCTTTTTCAAATAACTCTTATAAGAGGCAGAGTTGCGTGCCTTCTTTGTCAGAGGCAGATAACCAGTTGATTCAGCCCATTGTTCCGTAGTCTTGTTTTTCAACAGATACTTCATAAAGGACCAAACACCAGCTTGATGCTTTTTGCCGTTATTCATCATCACGATATCGTTACCGGCAAATTCAGTTGCACGTTTTCCTTGATAGCTAGGAAACACTGCTGTACCCAGCTTGAACTTCTTCACTGTGGAAGCAGAAATTGTGACTCCGGCTGAACTAGAGAAGTAGACAGCCGTCTTACCTTCAGCAAAACGATTTGTACCATATACGTCAGCACCGGCAGTCCAAGCTTCGCCATTTTGCAGCATGTCGTAAATAGTATTGGCTGCTTTGAGGACTTTCGGCTTAGCAAAATTGACTTTCAAATTTTTGGAAACGAACTTATTTCCAGCTGCTGTGGACATACCTTCAAGTTCCATATCAAAGGAAGCATCAAATCCAATTCCGGCATCGCCCTTGGCCTTGGCAGCCTTCGCAATCTTTTCCAAGTCATTCCAGCTTTGCGGTGTCGAGAATCCTAATTGCTTGAGCAGATCCTGGTTCACAAGCATGACACGAACCGATTTAGAGAAAGGTATTGAATAATATTTACCCTGCCATTTAGAAGATGAAATAAAACCAGGATAAATATTTTTCAATTGTGCTTTTGAAATTTTGTCGCTGCCCTTCAGCATATAGCTGTCTAGAGGCGAAACAAGATTTTCTTTTTGATAATCAGGCACTTGTGTATAAGTAGCTTGAGCCATGTCTGGTAAGGTTCTCGACTTGGCCGCAGCCATAATTTTCTGATTTAAAGCTGCATAGTTCCCTTGCGATTGGCGAACAACTGTGTACTTAGATTGAGAACGATTGTAACCCTTCACAATCTTGTCTAAAGCCTTGGCATAAGGACCGGTCATACCATCCCAAAGTACGACCTTTGTTCTAGCCGCACTGGCTGCGACCGGGGCAACCGCGCTAATTGCCGTTGTACTTCCAAACAAAGCCAAAGTGGCCATGCCAAACATTTTAACTTTCTTCATTAAATTATCCTTTCAATCCTGATCTTGAAATTCCTGCAATAATATACTTTTGCAGGAATAAGTATAGTACTGCCATCGGCAGAATGACAAAAGTCGTTGCCGCCATCAACTGTGGATATTGAATGCCTGATTCAGTCATAAAAGACTGCAATCCGACTGGCAAAGTCCTGAGACTGTCGCTATTAGTAACAATCAATGGCCACATAAAACTATTCCATGAACCAATCACTTGCAGCATTGTGACAGCGACAATCGATGACCTGCTCATTGGAACTAAAATTCGCCATAGAAAACGCCAATCAGAAGATCCATCAATTTTTGCTGAATAATAAACAGAATCAGGAACCGACTGAAAACTTTGACGTAAAGCAAATACCGAGAAAAAACTTGCAATCCACGGTATGATCAGAGCGCCATAAGTATTAATCAAACCTACTTTAGCAAGCGTCACATAATTTGGAATAATCAACATTTCGCCAGGCACCATCATAGTTGCCAATAACAGAATGAATAATAAATTTTTACCTTTAAAATTAAGTTTCGCAAAGCCGAAGGCTGCCAAAATGCTCGTAAATAACTGTAAGGCTGTTGTTGCAACTGTCACAAAGACTGAATTCATCATGTAAGTTGCAAAGGGCGCTGCCTGCCACGCACTAACAAAGTTTTCAAAATGGAATACTTTTGGAATCCAAATCGGAGGTACTTCAATCGACTCTGATTGTGTTTTTACGGCGGTCGAAAGCATCCAAATGAAGGGTATCACCATGACAATAGCGCCTGCGATAACAAGCAAGTACACCAGAACCGTAATAATATCGATCTTTTTTTTCGTCTTCAACCTGGTCTGCTGCATATTATTCATAGGGAAACGCCTCCCTTTGCTTTCCTAACCTTTGTGGGACGACGGTAATCAAAATGCCGTGAAATCAGTAATTGTAAAACAGTGACAATTAAAATCATGATAAACAAGATCACAGATGCCGCAGCTGCTCTGCCATATTGATTCATGACATAAAACTGCTGATAAATATAAAAGACCATCGTCATCGCAGATTGGGCTGGGCCGGGCTGGCCGCCAAATACCGCAAAAACCTCATCAAAAACTTTAAAATCAACGATTACGCCATTGATGAAGACAAATAAAATAGTCGGTGACAATTGTGGCAAAGTAACGTGCCAGAAAATCTGCCAAGCATTAGCACCATCGATTCGAGCAGCATTCATATATCGTTTATCAATATTACCTAAACCAGCCATAAGGAGAATGATATTGAATCCCAATCCTTTCCAGATAGAAATAATAATCAAAGTCAGCATGGCATATTTAGGATCATTCAGCCAATCGATGGGATGAATACCTACCAGGCCCAAAAAATAGTTAGCCAGTCCGGACCGCGCATTAAATATCCAAGTCCAGACCATTGAAATCGCAATCGTAGATGTAACAAAAGGCAAAAAATAGACTGTACGGAAAAATCCGGACAGCCATTTAATCCTGAACAGCAAAACTGCAAACAATAGCGAAAAAATAATCGTCAGGGGTACTGCCCCTGCAACATAAATAAGCGTATTAACTACCGCCAGATGAAAATCGCCATCAGAGAATAGATATGTAAAATTTCCCCACCCGCGAGCCAATACCGTATCAGTGAGAAATTGATAATCTGTGTAAAATGACATGGAGAAGGATTTTAGAATCGGGTAAATACTAAAAATAGCAATACCGATCAGCATTGGCAGAATATACAGCCAGCCCTTGATTGAGCCTTTCCAAGTTTGCTTAGCATTCATCATGATTAACGATTGGCCTCAAGAATCTTGGCCGAGGGTTGGATAACATCAACGTGCTGATCCTGATCGTCAAAGCCATGAATTTGCGTTAAGGGAACATATACTTCTAATGCTTGACCGATTTGTGTATCGCTGACGCCATCCACATTTTCACCATCAAGTTCAACAGAGAAAAAATCAAAACGAGACAATTCCTCAGCACCATATTTAGAATAGGATTTCAATGTTACCGGCAAAGCAACACTGCCTGTAGTCTTAATTGTCGAGAGCGCATCTGGACGAATGCCAATGGTTTTAACGGGTTTTGCAAAATACTTTTGTAGATAAGCCAAAGCTTGCGGCTGATCAAAGGTATTGATTTGCGGATCTCCAATAAATTTGGCCGTGAACAAATTGGCCGGCCGATCATAGAGGTCATTGGGCACAGCATACTGTTGAATCGTGCCATCAGACAAGAGCATAATTTTATCAGAAATATGCATAGCCTCATTCTGATCATGCGTGACAAAAATAGTCGTAACACCAGTCTCATGTTGGATACGCGCAATCTCTTCCCGCATTTCAGTTCTTAATTTGGCATCTAAATTAGATAAAGGCTCATCTAATAAAAGTACGGCTGGTTTTCTGGCTAACGCTCTGGCGATTGCGACACGCTGCTGCTGACCGCCAGAAAGTTCACCAGGCCGTTTGTCCAGCTGATCATCAACATGGACAAGTTTGGCTAGCCTCTCTATTTCCTCTTGACGTTTATTTCTAGCAATTTTGGCAATTTTAAGTGGGAAGCCGATATTATTCCTGACCGTCATATTTGGATAAAGGGCATAATTTTGAAAAACCATACCAATATTTCGGTTAGAGACTGTCAATTTGGTCACATTCTGCTCACCGAAATATATTTCACCTGCAGTTGGTGTTAATAAACCTGCAATCATATTTAAAATCGTTGATTTACCAGAACCAGAAGGCCCCAGCAACGAAACAAGTTTATGATCCTCAATTTCGAAATTGATATCGTCAATAATGTTTTGACCGGCCTCATAGGCTAATGTCAGGTTCTTCGCAACAAGCTTCAAGTTGATCCCCTTCTCAAATTAAAGAAATACCTTACGAAGAATAAATTTATCAAAGAAAGACACGATTAGCAATTAGAAAAAACCAATTTAGAACCAGTTGAATAAAAAAGACTTGTGATAAAAATATCAATCATAAGTCATACTAACTGTTATGCGGATCCAAATTGCCGTAGAATTGAATGCTTCGATCAAACATGAGTTTAACCGTATCATTTGCACCCTGTCTGTTCTTTGAAACAATCAGTTCAACTGGCCCGCGATCCGGGATAGCTGATTCATCAAAATCTTCATCATCTTCTGAATGGCCGTTCTGATCATAGTAATCGTCACGATATAAAAACATCACGATATCAGCATCCTGCTCAATCGCACCGGAATCACGCAAATCAGACAGCATTGGTCGTTTGGTCGTCCTGCCTTCAACACCTCGGGATAATTGGGACAAAGCAATAATCGGCAAATCCAATTCACCGGCTAATTTTTTTAATGAACGTGAAATCGCAGCGACGGCTTGCTGCCGAGATTCAGTCACATCGGACTCGATCAGCTGCAAATAATCGATAATCACAAGTCCGATACCGCCTTCCGGGTCTTCTCTTTGCGACTGTGATTGCAGATTACGCAATTTGGCACGAATCTCGTTGATGCGGATTCCTGGAGTCGTGTCTAGGTGAATATTCAACCGGCTTAGTCTTTCGTTGGCCAGCATAATCCGAGTCCAATCGGCATTCGGATCCACCTGCCCGTTAGTAGATTGAGTCAAATCTTTACCAGTCATCAATTTATCCATGGGTACACGTGCATTAGCAGCTAAAATTCGTGTTGATAAGGATTGGTCATCCATTTCCATGTTAAAGACGACAACAGTTTTTTTACCAATCTCCTTAGATTTAGCAGCATTAATTGCTAGATTTAAAGCGAAAGCAGTTTTACCAACGGCCGGACGTGCTGCTAGGATAATGAGGTTATTCGGCTGCCAACCCTTTGTAAGTTTGTCCAAGTAGGCATAACCGCTAGGCAAAGCGCCTTCACGCAGGATAGAATTGTTTTTTGCGGAATTATTTAAGTTATCGATTGTTTTACTAAGCGAGTTTTTTAATTCAATAAAATCAGTATTCTCAGATTGGTCTTCGATTGAATCTAGTTTTGCTCGCACATTAGCAATAAGATCTTGCGATTGAGAAGAGGGATCGTGTGCCAAACCGTTGCCTTGGTTGAATAAATCAATCAAGCGCCGTTGAGTGGCCTTTTCATGAACCGCCTTAGCATAGTTTTCAACGTTGGCTATCGTACCGTCAGCCAGCAGGATTTCCGAAATAAAACCTTCCCCGCCGACCATATCCAGACTCTTGTCGGTTTTCATTTGATCCGATACAGTTAGGGGTTCAACAATTTTATCATCACTTAGCAGTTCATTAATCGCTTGAAAAACTTTTTTATTTTTAGGATCATAAAAATCATCTTCGGAAATAATCCCCAGCATGCGATCCAAAACGTCCTGCTGCTGGCTGAGACCATTGGTATAAAAAAAAGCTGAAAGCAATGCTTTTTCAGTCTGAATTTCCTGTGGAATTCTATTGTCCATTAATGAATCTGCCATTATTAATCCAGCTGCGAAATATTGACTTTGATTGAGGCTGAGACTTTTTGATGAAGCTTTGCCGGAATTTCATGCAGGCCAACCGTCTTAATCGGCTGTGAAAGGTCCAATTTACGCTTGTCAACGCTTAATTGGTACTGTTTTGCCAATTGATCGGCAATTTCTTTCGCAGTCACAGAACCGTTCAAACGGCCATCAGGACCCACGTGTTCTGCAAATTGCACAATTGTTTTTGGCGAAGCTAATGTCTCTTTGAGTTGTTGTGCATCAGCCAAAACCTTAGCAGCCTGCTTTGCTTCTAAATTTTGTTGTCCATGTAATTTTGAGACATTTTCAGGAGAAGCGTAGACGGCTTTTTTATTCTTAATTAAAAAATTATTTGCATATCCATCGGGAACCTCTTTAATGTCACCAATTTTCCCTTGGTTTTTGACGTTTTGTAAAAAAATAACTTTCATATGGCCTCCTATTTCTTTTCATCTGATGAATCAAAAATAACTTTCTCCAACTGCTGCTTAACCTCAACAATATTATCAGTCTCGATTTGTGCCGCTGCATTAGATAACGATCCGCCGCCGCCAATTTTTTCCATAATCAATTGAACATTAACACTGCCATCTGATCTAGCGGAAACACCAACTTTCTTATCTGGTCGGCGAGTAATGACAAAGCTGGCAGATGCGCCTTGAATTTTTAAGAGTTCATCCGCAACCTGAGCAGCTAAAACAGAATTATAGTCAATCTCATTTTCACCAACAACGGTTGCAATATTTTCGTTTAGATCAGTTAATTCTAACAAATGTGCTTTAACTAGCAAATCTTCCTTGGATTCCTTACCGAAGCTCCGCAATAATTGTGTATCAGCGCCAGCAGCCCTTAAAAAACTAGCAGCATCAAAAGTTCTTGACCCGCTGTGAGCTGTAAAGCCCTTGGTATCCAGCTGGATGCCGCCTAACAATGCTGTCGCCTCGACTTTAGTTAATGGTGATTTGCGGCGATCCTCGTAACCTAAGAGTTCAGTAACCAATTCAGAGGTAGATGAGGCATATTGTTCAACATAGAAAAGCAGTGGTTTTTCAGCAAAACCTTCATCAGCAATTCGGTGATGATCAATCACGACCAAAGAAGACTTTAATCGGTCCAAAAGTTGTCCGGCAGCTGAAATGGTCGGCCGAGAATGATCCACGAGTACGAGAAGGCTTTGGTCACTGGCAAGCGCCATCGCTTTCTTTTCTGAAATGAAGGGATACTCGATGAGTTTAGGCGGCTGATTGTCGTCAGAAGCTGCTGCCTGCTCTTTAATTTTGGCATTCGCAGCTGCAATTTCTTCGCTAAATTTTGTCGTGACTAGTTTGACATCACGCTGCAGATTTTGTTCGTCAATCACAATGTAGGCAGGCAAATCATGCAAACGGCTCATTCGCCAGATGCCTAAAGCTGCACCAAGAGAATCCATGTCTGGATTTTGGTGACCGCAAATAAAGACAACATCAGTGTTGTTTAGCAAATCCGACAAAGCCTGATCAATCATACGCGCTCTGACTCGTGTTCTTTTGGCCATTGGATTTGAGGTCCCGCCATAATAGATAGCTGGATTTTCGTTGTCGCGAATCACAACCTGATCGCCGCCTCGGCCTAAGGCTAAGTCTAGATTTCGATGTGCTAAATCAGCTAAGTTATTTAAATCTGAAATACCATATGCAATACCGACCGATAAAGACAAAGGCATGTTTTGTTTTAAAGATTCTTCTCGTATCTCATCCAAAATAGAAAAACGATCGTCTTCAAGCTGCTTTAAATTTGGCAAACGTCCAAAAAAAAGATAACGATCTGCTGATATCCGTCGTAAAAACAAATGATACTTTTTCGCCCAATTATCGAGTCTGCCAGAAATAAATGCTATCAAACGACTTGAATCAGAATCCGTTGCATCTTGAATAACTTCTTCATAATTATCAACGTTGATTAAACCGTAAAAAAGTCGGTCATTTTGATACAACAGTTCATATTTAGATACGTCTGTTAGATCAAGAAGGAATATTGCTCGACCATTTCCTTGAACCTGAAGAGAGAACTTACCATCCCGCCAGCTGATTTCGGCCGGCCCGCTATCTTTATTAGCTTGTACAAATTGATTAAGCTCAGGATCAGCATCTTGTATATTTTTGCCGATAACCGACCGATCACCAATGACATTCAAAAGATTCTCATTCACCCATTCAATTTCCCCGTTTGAATTGAGCAGCATAACACCGATAGGCATTTGATCCAACGCGCTTGTTTGAGAAATAGACACTCGCCCATACAGGTTGGTCATATATGTCTGAAAGTCAACACCTAAAGAACTTATCAAGCTATACAGGAGCAATGCAGCCAAAATGACAAACGCGACCCATATGACAGAAATAATCGGACCAAAACGTAATGAAAAAACGAAACCACTAATTGCCAGCAACAAAAAAATGCCAATCAGATAGATGACGCGATAATTTTTTATGAAGGCAGGTAAATTTGAATATTTCTTCATCAAGAATCTAATTTTATCACGATCCAAGAACTTTAACCCTTTCTTAAGAAACAAAAAAGCACTCCTGACGGAAATGCTTTTTAACCAACAATATGAAAATCAGTTGTTAGCAACGAATGGCAGTAAAGCCATGATGCGCGCACGCTTAACTGCAATTGCAATTTTACGCTGATTTTTTGAACTAGTGCCGGTAATCCGACGCGGCAAAATTTTACCATTGTCAGCAATGAAACGCTGCAATAACTCAGTATCTTTATAGTCGACATATTCAATGTGATTGACAGCGAGGTAATCGACACGACGACGGCCACCTTGACGACGGCCGCGGCGATCACCGTCTCCACGAGGAGTACGGCTAGGACGGTTTGTCCGCTCGCCATTAAAAGTCTGAGTTCTTTGGTTTGAATGTTCTTCAGGCATTATTGATAGTCCTTTCTTAAAAATTTAGAATGGGAGATCATCATCCGAGATATCAACCGAATTGTTTCCAGCATCTGTATCAAAGGGGCTGGAAGCACTAGATTGATCATTATTAGCTGAGCTTGACTGTGATTGATTGTTAAATTGCGCGTCAAACGGATTTGACTGCTGAGCCGGGATTTTAAAATTATTCTGGTTCTGCTGAGGCGCCGCGGAACTGCCATTTTGAGAACGGCGAGCTTCAGATTGAGCCCGCGTCTCTAATAACTGGAAATTATCTACAACAACTTCAGTCACATAAACTTTCTGACCTTGATTATTATCATAACTTCGCGTTTGCAAACGTCCTTCGACAGCAATCATGGCACCTTTGCCTGTAAAATTGGCAAAGTTTTCTGCTGGTTTTCGCCAAATGACACAACTAATAAAATCTGCCTCACGCTCGCCGGCACGATTCGTAAAATTTCTTTCAACTGCAATCGTGAAGGAACCAACCGCGTCACCGCTTCCGGTATAGCGCAATTCGACATCACGGGTTAATCTGCCAACTAATACAACTCGATTGATCATAGAACTCCTTACTTTTCGCTTGATACAGGTGCTGATGCAGCTTTTGCTTCATTAGCAGCGTTATATTGCGCTTGTGCAGCGCTGCGCTCAGCTTCACGCTGCGCACGACGTTCAGCTGCTCTTTGTGCCGCTGCAGCTTGTTTAGCGTGAGCATCAGCAAGCTTTGCAGGGTCAACAGCAACGATCATATGACGCAAGATATCTTCTGAAATCTTAGCCAAACGATCAAATTCATTAATCGCTTTATCATCATCAGCTGCGAAAACAACAACATGATAAGTTCCTTCTCGATAACCGTTAATCTCGTATGTGAAGCGACGAGAATTCCAATCCTCGGATTTATCAATTGCAGCGCCATTGTCAGTCAATACTTTATCAAAACGTGCAACCAAAGCTGCTTTTGCGTCTTTATCTAAGTCAGGACGAACAATATAAGTTAATTCATAACTAGCCATTTTTTACCTCCTTTTGGTCTCTGACCGCCTTAGCGGTAAGGAAAGTGAGTATTTCATCACGGACAAATATGATACAGGGAAACGCGCTTAAAAGCAAGCTGCATCAACTTCAAGCCATGTTTCAAAAACAAACAGGCTACATCTGCATATTGGGATCGACACCATTTTTCTCGCACAAATCTTTCAAATCCCAGTGTATTGGATGTGCAGGATCAGTGACCTCGATTTGAGCCATCATACCGGTATCTTCGTGTTCCAATATGTGGCAATGATACATGAAGATACCGGGAACAGAAAATCTAACCAGCAGTCTAACGTGCTCGCCAGGATTAACACCAATCGTATCTTTAAAACCAAATTCGTTCGGATAGGGGTCATGGCCATTTCTAGATAACACGAGAAAGGACATGCCATGCATATGGAATGGATGAATCATTCCCATACCAGGCATATCATCATTTGTATTAGAAACATCCCAAATTTCGTTTTTACCCATTATCTGCTGGTCGTCAATACGGGTCATGTCATAAAGTTTGTCATTAATCCGAACAGAATCATCCATCCCGGCCATGACGACCTTATGCGTGGCGCCACCGGTAAAACCGCGCTCAATCTGTTTTAAAGTTGCCGGTAACTGTGAACGGTTATCTTCTGTAAAATCACCGACTTTAAGTCTCAGAATCGGTGTGTCGTCAGCTTTCAATACGACTTGATCACCAGTTTTATATGATGAAAAATCAAGCAGCAATTCTGCTCGTTCGGCGCAAGTCAGCATTAATTTAGTCAACGGAACCGCGTGCGGCAAAAAGCCGCCATCCGATGCTATCTGTGTCATCGTGATATTATCATTTGAATTTAGCCGAAGTTCCCGCCGGTTAGCACCATTCAATACTCTCAAACGAAGCCAAGGCCGTGTTACTGTAAATTCAGCATTCACGGTACCGTTTACCAAAGCAGTATCCCCCAGCGTCCCATCCATATCGTAATCGCTCTGATAGTCTAATTGATTATCATGAAAGGTTCGATCTTGGAAAATGACAGGAATATCATCAATGCCCCAATCATGCGGAATCTGAGGCAGATTATCTGCCGGATTAATCACAGCAACAGGTGCTGCCAAGCCATGCCAGACCTGTTCTGCAGTATGCGGACATGGATGCGGATGAAGCCAAGCTGTCATCGTTTGCTGATTAATATCAAATTCAATCTCTTTTTTTTCACCAGGCCGTACCGGTGCGTGCGGACCTCCGTCTTCGATTGGACCGGGAATATCCAATCCATGCCAATGCCAAGTTGTCACTTCGGGCAGGTTGTTAATCAAAGTCAAATGGTAGTGTTTGCCTGATACGAATTTGATTAAGGGCCCAAGGATACTAGCGTTATATCCCCAAGTAGCGGTAGGCTTACCATCTAAAATTTGTGTTTGTCCTGTTTGGGCACGAATTGTGTAGTAAATGGTGTCGCCTTGAATTTTGTCGGCTTCTAGAATTTTTGGAATTCTAAGGCTATGAACTTTAGTTTTGGGCACAACCAAAGCTTTATAAGCCGCATCGTGATAGTCATAAGCTTTTTCGTCAAATAAATACTTATTTAAAATTTCTGTCATTTTCAAACCTCGTTTCGTCTGATGATCTCTAGAATTTAATTTCGTATATTTCTCTCTCACACTTAAAATATCAGCCATCTATAGGATATATCTTCTTCATTTTTATATAAACAATTGCAGCTGACTGAAATCCGCTACAGGAAGCAAAAAAAGGTAGAATAATCTTGATTATCCAAAGAATGTCTTCAATGGGCAGCTGGTTGCCCCAGAAGAACAAAAATCATCAGGAGAACAGAACTAATGAGACTTTTACAAGCTGAAATCATTGCTGACCTGCATGTACAGCCGGTTATCGATCCCAAAGAAGAAATTGACCGCTCAATTTCCTTTTTAAAAAACTATTTACTAGCTAATCCAAATTATAAAAGCTATGCTTTAGCTATTTCAGGTGGTCAAGATTCGACCTTAGCAGGTAAGCTTGCACAAACAGCCATTCAAGAATTAAGAGAAGAGAAAAAGGATTCGTCCTATCAATTCGTTGCGATCAGACAACCATATGGCCAGCAAGCCGATGAAGATGATGCACGAGCTGCTCTAGATTTCATTGAGCCCGATATAACAGTGACAACCAACATCAAAGCAGCGACAGATGCACTGACAGCAACCCTGCGAGATGCCGGTTTGGTCGTTGACGATATGAGCCGGGGTTCGATTAAACCCAAGATGCGTATGATTGCTCAATATGCAGTTGCAAGAGAGCACGCCGGCGTCGTTGTTGGTACAGATCACGCTGCTGAAGCTTTTGCTGGTTTCTTTACCAAATATGGTGACGGCGGAACCGATATCGATCCCTTGTGGCGATTAAATAAGCGTCAGGGAAAACAAATGCTGAAATTTCTACACGCGCCCGAGGCTCTATATAACAAAGTACCATCTGCAGATCTCGAGGATGAGCGTCCTCAGCTGCCTGACGAGGTGGCATTGGGGGTTTCTTATAAATATATTGACGACTACTTAGAGGGACGTCAGGTACCTGAACAGGCGGCCGAAACAATCGAAAAACTGTATCTTAGTACCAAACAAAAGCGCCATTTACCGGTAACTATTTACGATACTTGGTGGTATCAATAAAAGTCTGCTTATTTTTTTTAAGATTAATAAAAACCACCTCAATCATGAAGTGGTTTTTATTAATCTTGTTTATCATCTTTATTCTCATCAATTAATTGATCAGCAAGATTTTGAACTTTTGTTGCGTTATCTGTCTGGTCTTCTGCAGATCCTACTTCATCTTGCGAAGTTTCATCATCTTCTGCTTCAACTTTAGCCAAAGTAGCAACTTTAGAACCTTCCTCGATTCGAATAACACGAACTCCTAAGGTGGCTCTTCCGGTAATTGAAACATCCCCGGCTTTAAAGCGAATCATGACACCAGAATCAGTGGTAATCATGATATCTTCATTACCGGAAACAACAGCTAAACCAGCTAAAGGCCCATTCTTTTCAGAGATATTAGCTGTTTTATAGCCTTTGCCGCCACGACCGCGTATTGGATACTCTTCAACTGCGGTCTGTTTTCCGTAACCTTTTTCCGTAATCGCCAAAACATTCTGACCGGGAATCAGCAAGTCAGCAGCAACAACATAATCGCCAGTCCGTAAATTCATCCCGCGAACACCAGAAGCGGTTCTGCCCATGGCACGCACATCTAGTTCGGCAAAAGATACAGCATAACCAGAATGGGATGCGATAACAATATTCTTTTTGCCATCTGTCAGCAGCACACTAATCAAGGAATCATCATCATGCAGATTAATCGCACGAAGACCCGACTGACGAATATTGGTAAATTCAGATACAGCAGTGCGTTTAACAGTGCCGAGTCTCGTGGTGAAGAAGAGAAAGTTCTTCGATGAGGCTGCTTCCCCGCGGACATTAATCACAGCTTGTACACGTTCACCGGAATCCAAACCTAGTAGGTTGATTACAGGGATTCCCTTGGCTTGGCGACCATACTCAGGAACTTCATAGCCCTTCATTTTGTAGACTTTGCCGAGATCAGAGAAGAATAATAAAGTATCATGGGTACTCGTCGAAACAAGCTGTTCCACAAAATCATCATCATGCGTATTCATTCCCTGGACACCACGGCCGCCACGATTCTGCGTATGGAACTCGTTTGTCGAAAGCCGTTTGATATAGCCTTTATGTGTCAAAGAGATCAAAACATCTTCTTCATCAATCAAATCTTCATCTTCAATCGATGTTACATCGCCTACCTGCAGTTCTGTACGACGGTCATCCCCAAATTTATTAGAAATATCCAGCAGTTCTTGATAAATAACCCGATCAATCCGTTCCGGCTTAGACAAAATATCTTTGTAGTCCTCAATTGATTTGAGCAGATCATTGTATTCAGCTTCAATCTTGTCGCGTTCCAATCCTGTCAAACGTACCAGACGCATATCCAAGATAGCTTGTGCCTGCTTATCAGACAATTGGTAACGCGTGATCAACTCGGTCTTGGCAATTTCAGCTGTCGAGCTGGCACGGATTAAGGCAATGATTTCATCAATATGGTCTAACGCAATACGCAGTCCTTCGAGAATATGAGCGCGATCTTGTGCCTTCTTTAAATCAAATTCAGTCCGACGGCGGATAATTTCACGTTGATGCTCCAGGTAAGCCACCAAGATCTGCTTGAGGCTCATTGTCTGAGGCTTACCATGATTAATGGCAATCATGTTAAAGGAAAAGCTCGTCTGCAGGAGTGTCTGTTTATAAAGGTTATTGAGAACAACGTTGGCATTTGCATCTCGCCCAACATCGATCGCCACTCGCAGGCCTTTTTGATCTGACTCATCTCGGATAGCTGTAATACCATCCATTTTTTTCTCCAAAACTAATTCTCGAATGCGTTCAATCAGCTTGGCTTTATTGACCATATAAGGCAATTCAGAAATGGCGATCCGTTCATGCCCGGTCGAAGTTGTCTCAATATCAACTTTGGAACGAACCGTGACAGACCCGCGACCAGTCTCATAAGCCCGTCTAATACCGGCTTTGCCCATGACAATCGCACCAGTCGGAAAATCCGGTCCCGGCAATACTTCCATCAAATCAGCAACCGTTGCATCGGGATTGTCCATTAAAACATGAATAGCTGCCACGACTTCTCGTAAATTATGCGTCGGAATATTGGTTGCCATTCCAACCGCAATTCCTTGTGCACCGTTTACCAGCAAGTTAGGAAAACGAGCCGGTAACACAACCGGTTCCCGGTTATCGCCATCATAGCTGGGCTGAAAATCTACCGTGTCTTTATTGATATCTCGCAGCATCTCCAAAGCAATTTTAGATAAACGCGCTTCGGTATATCTCATTGCGGCAGCTGGATCACCATCAACAGATCCAAAATTTCCATGGCCGTCCACCAGCGGGTAACGATAACTGAAAGGCTGTGCCATTCTAACTAGCGATTCATAGATTGCCGAATCGCCATGCGGATGAAATTTTCCCATGACGTCTCCAACAATACGAGCCGATTTTTTATGCGGTTTATCAGGCGTGACGCCTAATTCGTTCATACCATACAAAATACGACGGTGAACCGGCTTCAAACCATCTCGTACATCTGGCAACGCGCGAGCCACGATAACAGACATCGCATAAGATAAAAAACTAGTCCGCATCGTGCTATTCAGATCGGCACTCTTGATTCGGGAATCAGGTGTAAAATTGTTATTTTCTTCTTCGGTCATATAATTCCTCAAACATCCAAATCTTCAACAAATTGTGCATTATCTTCAATGAACTCACGTCTCGGTTCGACGCGATCACCCATCAGCATATCAAAAGTCGTATCAACCTCCGGCTGGTAGTCAGGACTAACTCGCAGCAGACGCCGATGCTTAGGATCCATAGTCGTATCCCAAAGCTGTTCGGCATCCATCTCACCAAGTCCCTTATAACGCTGGATTCTTGGTTTCGGACTAGCCGGCAATGTTGCAATGTAACGATCAAGTTCTTCATCTGAGTCCAGATATACACGCTGATCAGAATTTCCAATTGCGACACCATACAAAGGCGGCTGAGCGATGTAAATATAACCTGCATCAATTAATGGCCGCATATGCCTGAAAAATAGCGTCAAAAGAAGTGTCCGAATATGAGCACCATCGACATCGGCATCAGTCATAATAATGACCTTGTGGTAATGGGCTTTGCTGATATCAAATTCATCACCAAATCCAGTTCCCATCGCTGTAAATAGAGAACGAATCTCTTCGTTGGCCAGTACTTTATCTAGGGTCGCTTTTTCAACATTGAGAATTTTTCCCCTGATAGGCAGAATGGCCTGTGTTAAACGTGAACGACCTTGTTTAGCAGAACCGCCGGCAGAATCACCCTCGACGATAAACAATTCAGAAATATCGGGATCTTTCGATGTGTTATCGGCTAGTTTACCGGCAAGTGCACTGATTTCCAGTCCTGACTTGCGTCGGGTCAAATCACGAGCTTTTTTAGCAGCTACTCGTGCTTTGGATGCAATAATACCCTTGTTGGCAATGGCGCGAGCCGTTTCTGGATTTTCCATCATAAAACGATTGAAAATTGTCGAAAATTGATGGTTGACTGCCTGTTGCGCATCGGTATTCCCCAACTTAGTTTTGGTCTGACCTTCAAATTGAGGGTCTGGATGCTTAATCGAAACAATCGCCGTAATGCCTTCGCGGACATCTTCGCCAGTCAAAGGATCATCGGAATCTTTCAATATGCCTTTTTTCTTAGCATAATCATTGATGATTCGTGTCAGCGCCATTTTAAAGCCGGTCTCATGAGTTCCGCCTTCGTGCGTATGGATATTATTCGTGAAGCTCATTAATGTCTCAGCAACGGCATCTGTATACTGTAAAGCAACTTCTACTTGGATACCATTTTCTTCACCTTCCACATAGACGGGTTCTGGGAATAGGGGCTGTTTATTTTTATTCAAAAATTTCACATATTCTGCGATACCGCCCTCGTACATGAAAGATTCTTTTTTCTCTGGTTCGACACGCCGGTCTGTAATTGATAGACGCAGTCCTTTATTCAAAAAGGCCAATTCACGAATACGACTGGCTAAAGTATTGTAGTCAAAAGTTGTCGTCTCTCGAAAAATATCTGGATCCGGAGCAAAATGAACAATGGTGCCACGTTCTAAGCGCATTGGCTCATCCAAAAGTTTCATCTCCGTTTGAATATGGCCGCGCTGAAAATCCATATAATAAATTTTTCCGTCACGATAGACGCGTACGTCCATTTCTTTGGATAATGCATTAACAACCGAAGCACCAACTCCATGAAGACCGCCGGATACCTTGTAGTTTTTCGAATCAAATTTACCGCCCGCGTGCAAAATTGTGAAAACGGCTTCCATGGCTGGACGACCAGTTTTAGGCTGGATCTCAACAGGGACACCACGGCCGTCATCGGTCACAGTAATCGAATTGTCCTTCTCAATTGTTAGTGTGACATGATGTGCAAATCCGGCTAAAGCTTCATCAATCCCGTTATCAATGATTTCCCAGACCAGATGATGCAATCCAGAACTAGCAGTTGATCCTATGTACATTCCTGGACGTTTACGGACAGCTTCAAGACCTTCAAGAATTTGGATTGAAGATCCGCCGTAAGCATTATTATCATCAGGTGCTATTTGATTATTATTTTTTTCATCAATCATTAATAAGTACTCCATCCTTCACGTGATAAATTTTTGGATCTTTGATTAGTCCCTTGTCGATGTCAGAAAGACTTGCGGTGGTCAAAAAAGTTTGAACCTTATCCTGAATAAAATCTAATAGTTGTGTCTGCCTTTTGCCATCTAATTCAGAAAGTACATCGTCTAGCAACAAAATCGGATATTCACCGGTCTCAAATTTCATCATTTCAATTTCCGCTAATCGAATCGACAGCGCCGTCGTACGCTGCTGGCCTTGAGAAGCAAAGGAACCAACTTCTTTCCCGTTAATCAAAAATTTGAGGTCATCGTGATGAGGACCAACACTTGTCGATTTCAAGAAAAGTTCACGATTCCGATTTTTTAATAACTGTTTTTTAAAAATCTCACTAATTTCCTCTTGACTGGACTGTTCGTTGACTGTTGGAAAAGTAATGTAGCAAAGTTTCAATTCTTCGATTTTTGAGATCGCCAGATGAACTTCACGTGCGTAGGCTTCTAAAGTTTGGATTAAAGAAAAGCGTTGCAGAATGATAGCACTGCCAAACTTAATTAGTTGATCATCCAAAACACTTAAATAAGTTTCATCAAACTTAGGCGAGTTGGCCACCCATTTGATGTTTTTCAGATACGCGTTACGGTCCTTTAACGCGTTACGATATTGCAGCAGGTTAAACAAATAATTGCTGGACATTTGAGCAAATTCGCTATCGATAAATTTTCGTCGAACACCGGGAGAGCCTTTTACTAATTCCAAATCTTCAGGTGCAAACAAAACGGTATTCAAATTACCGATATAATCGGATAGCCGGTTTTCGGTAAGGTGGTTGACTAGAACTCTTTTTCCACCCTTCTCAATTCGGACTTCTAAAGGATAACGAGCTGTTCTGCTTTCAATCTCCCCGCTAATGACAGCCGACTTTGCTGACCAGTTAATTAAATCTCTGTCATTGCTATCACGATGAGATCTTCCCATGGATAAAAAATAAATTGCTTCTAATAAATTGGTTTTTCCTTGGGCATTATTACCGATTAAAACATTGATCGAATGTGAAAAAGCCACATTTAATTCTTTATAGTTTCGGAAATTAACAAGCCTAAGATTATTGAGAAACAATTTGGTACTCTCCAACCTGCTTAATGCTGATCATATCCCCGGGACGTAATTTCCTACCACGCCGGTTATCCGCTTCACCGTTTATAAAAAAAGAGCTTGGATTTTCTCTTAGAAAAAACTTTGCGCTGCCACCAGAATCAACTATATTCTCAATCTTCAATAATTGACCTAGCGTAATAAATTCGGTGTTGATCTGAACTTTTTTCAAATTTTCACCCCCAAGATTACCTTTTCCATTATAGCAAAAAAACGCCGTATTTTGCCGTTTGAGCAATTTTTTGACATTTTGGCGTTTTTAATCATAAAATGCTTTTTTTGCTTAGATCGCAAAAAACTAGAAGGTTCTAACGGGTGTGATTAACTGTACCTTGTTATTGTCCGAAAAAGAGGCCGGCCTAATGACAAAAGGCCGCAAATTAGTCGTGAAAGAAAAATTGAGTTGCTCTTCAGCGATCGAGCTTAAAGCATCGCGAACAAAATCCGGGTTAAAACTGATTTCCAGATCCTGGCCTATAAAATGATCAATTGACAATTCTTCAGAAACTTTTCCTACTTCGCTCTGCGCTGTACTGATGGTTAACTTGCCCTGCTTTATCGTAAATTTTGCGACCAAATTACCAGATTGGTGTGCCACTAAACTAACACGATCCAAGGATGAGGCCAACTGAGCGGCATCAATCACGAATCCTGTAGTTGATTCGCTTGGGATCAACCGGTCAGTATCCGGATACTGACCCTCGAGCAGGCGAGAATAAAAAGTTGTCTGACCTAAATCAACCAGCAGTTGTGATTGGTCAAATTGCAGATTTAACTGGTCAATACCTTCAAGTAGTGCTCTTAATTCAGTCAAAGTACGGCCGGGAACCACAACGTCAGCTGAGTTGGCAGATGATATTTGTGTAATTCTTTGAGAGAGCCTGTGCGAGTCTGTCGAGACCGCCTTGAGCTGTTCGTTATCAATTATGAAATGGATACCGGTTAGCAGTGGCCGAGAGTCTTGAATCGACACTGATCGAATTGTCTCGCCGATAATATCAATGAGTTGTTTAGAAGAGAGACTAATGGAATCTAAGTCGTCAATACGTGGTAATTGCGGATAGTTGTCTGCTGACTGGCCGGAAACCATAAATTCCGACTTACCGGCAACAATTTTAATTTGGGAGCCTTCTGTCGTGATATCAACGCGGTCTCCAGAAAGTCTCTTTATGATATTCGTAAAGAAATTGGCATTGGCCACTATTTCGCCTTTTTCTGCAATTACAAGATTTTCTTGTTTTTCCGGCGTATTTGATAACACTGTTTTAATAGAGATCTCCGAATTTGACCCGATCAAAGTTAGATCACTATCGGTGACTGAAATTTTGATTCCAGTCAAAATAGGAATCATGACTTTGCCTGAAATGGCACGGCTGACAATATTTAATTTATTAACTAATTCGCTTCGTTTAACAGAGAATTTCATCGCTCATCCTAATAATAAATTTGTTAATAGTAATAATAAGGGCTGTGGATATTGTGGAAAAGCCGTCTCATTACTTGTTCGGCAGGGATAAACCTGGTGGAAACATTTCTGGAAAACCAAACGTTTTATCCACAACTGTCTATACTCTTATGATACGTATTTTTATGATTTTTCTTTGATTTTTGTCGACAGAGTTTCAATTCTCTGCTTCATACTGTAGTCAGTTTCGATCAGATCGGCAATTTTTTCCGTGCCATGCATCACCGTTGTGTGATCGCGCCCGCCAAAGGCTTGACCGATTTTGGGCAGCGAGGTATCGGTTAGCGTTCTTATTAAGTACATAGCAACTTGTCTAGGAAGCACGATATCTGAATTTCGTTTTTTCCCAAGCAAATCAGACAAGCCAACCCCATAATCTTCAGCAACAATTCTTTGAATATCTGAAACAGTTATTACTTTCTGCCTGCTGATGTTGAGATGTTCGAGAATTTTTTGAGCATTGGCAACATTGATGGGTCGACCGGCTCTAGCCATTAAAGTTAAGGTATTGAAGGCTCCTTCTAATTCCCGAACGTTCGTATCTATTTGTTCTGCGATCAGGGTCAGGGTCTGATTATCAATCTGCATGCCAGCTTCTTCGGACTTGTTTTTTAGAATCGCCAGGCGAGTTGGAAAATCGGGTTTTTGAATATCATAGGCCACACCTTGCATGAACCTGGAAACAAGCCGTGCATTAAGGCCAGGGATATCTTTGGGAAGAACATCGGAAGTCATAACAATTTGTTTTTGAGCTTTTGTGATTTTGTTAAATATATTAAAGAACTCTTCTTGAAAACGATCCTTCCCCTGCAGCATCTGGATATCGTCAACAAGGAGCAAATCGACATTTTCATACGTATCTGTAAATTCACTGGTAGATTTTTTACTGATCGCATTGACCCAATCATTCATAAAATCATCAGTCGTAATGTAGCGCACGATCGCATTGGGCTGTACCTCTTTTAGACGGTTTCCGATCGCCTCCATCAAATGCGTTTTTCCCAAACCTGAGGATCCATATATAAGTAAAGGGTTATATTGCCGGCCTGGCTGCTCTGAGACTGCCATTGCGGCACTTGTTGCCAGTTCATTAGCGTCTCCGACTACCCATGTATCAAAAGTGAAAGCGGGATTGAGCTGGTAGTCGTTCGTTTGAAAATTGGACGAGGTTTGATTTGAATTGTTAACTGGATTGACAACGACCTTGACAACTTTTAAGTCAGGCTTAAAAAAATCATGAGCAACATCATAGGCATATTCCATAAACTTCGCTGTGTAGTTGCCATTGTCCCAAGCCTGCATGACTAGATCGCTTGGGACTTGCAGAGATACGGTACGATTTGCTAGGTCAACGCTGGCTGCTCTAACTGGCCGAATCCAGTTCTCATAGGCTGTTTCACCCATGTTATCAGCGAAGCGATCTTGGACACTCTTCCAAAAATTATTCAAATCAAAGTAATCATCATTCATAATATTTTCCGACTAGACTAATTAAACGGGAACTCTCTGTTATTTTCAACAGTATGTGCAAACAACTTTCCGAGATATTTACAGTCTGTTAACTAATTTATCCCCAAGTCTGTGGGTATTTTTAACCCTTTCCACTTTTTTAATACTTTTCCACAAGGCACTTTCTCATGAAAATGCCGATCTTTCCACAAATTAACCACTTATCCACAGAATACACAAGAAAATGTCCATTATTTGTTCACAAGCTGTGGAAATGTAGTTAATTAGTGGAAAACCCCTGATTTAGGCGCTTTTAACTTTAAACTTTCTTAATAATTCCACACCACATTCCGTGGTATTGTGGACAAGTAAATTTCTTTTAAAAGCTTGCGCCAGTTGAGTTTACGTATGCTTTTGTGGTACTATATTTCAGTAACTTTGCCCCGGTTGGGCATATATTGGAGTAGAACATGAAAAGAACTTATCAACCTAAAAAGAGGCACTTGCAACGTGTCCATGGATTCCGTAAACGAATGAGCACCGCAAATGGTCGTAAGGTACTTGCGCGTCGTCGTGCTAAGGGCCGTAAGGTGTTAGCAGCTTAATTCAGTCGCGTATGCGACTTTTTTTGTAAAATGAGTACAAAAAAAATTTTTAGAATAAAGAAGGCTAGCGATTTTGCAAAAGTTTTTGCAAAGCATCAATCTTTTGCAAACCGCTATTTTGTTGTATACAGTGAGCAGCAACCAGAAAATCTTCATCTTAACCATTGGCGCATTGGTCTGTCTGTTTCAAAAAAAATCGGTAAAGCTCATGAACGCGTCTGGGTTAAGCGCCGTATTAGTGAATCTTTTAACAATCTATCTCAAATGATAGCTGATGATTTGGATATCGTCGTTGTTGCGCGACCAGCCGTTTCTGGGCAAGCACAGACGGTAATCCAAGATCAAATCAAACACGTATTGGATTTAGCAGGCATATTACATGATAAATAAAATAGAGAATTTTTTAAAAAAAGTTGGTTGGCCATCAATTGTTCTTGCGGTACTTTCTTTGATTGCAATCATTGCCCTTGCTTTGATTCCTAATTCAGATCAGACAAACTATCACGGTATCTTGGGTTCGATAACTGGTTTTTTCGCTAATTCGATCTTTGGTGCTGCAAGTTTATTTACCAACTCGTATGGCTTTGGCATTATTGCTTTTACAGTTTTGATCCGTTTTCTGATTTTACCCTTAATGGTCTATTCGATTTCTTCCTCAAAGAAAATGTCTAAGGTCACACCAAAGATTAAGAAAGTCCAGGAAAAATATAAAGGGAAACGTGATCGTGATTCCATGATGAATATGCAGGCGGAGACGTCGGCAGTCTATAAGGAAGCTGGTGTTAATCCCTATGCTTCCATGCTGCCCTTGCTGATTCAATTGCCTGTACTTTGGGCTTTGTTTCAAGCGATTAACTCGACACCAGCATTAAAAAGCGGATCATTTTATTGGTTACAGCTGGGAAATACAGATCCATACTTTATTCTCCCGGTTCTCGCTGCCTTGTTTACGTTCATCAGTTCTTGGATGAGTACGGTATCTCTTGGAAAAGATCAGCCAGGATTTGCTAAAGTCATGCCTTATATATTTCCATTTATTATCTTTTTCTCTTCGCTTGCTGTACCTTCAGCACTATCTCTCTACTGGGTTGCAACCAATGCATTTCAAGCTGTTCAGACTTTCTTCTTCCAAAATCCCTTCAAAGTTCGCGCGGAGGAAAAGGCCAAAGTGCAAGCAGAAATTGAAAGAAAACGGGTCATTACCAAAACATTGCGTAAAGTACACAAACGAAGGAGATAAAAAATGGCAAAACTTAGAGTTCTTTTTTCTTGGATTGTCCCAATTATCGTAGGTTTGCTGGCCGCCTGGCTCATTCAAATATTTATTTTAGTACCGGTAACCGTCAATGGTGATTCCATGTTAAACAACCTTACTAACGGTGAACGCATTTGGGTCTTGAAAATGGCGCGGATTCGACGCGGATCAGTCGTTGTTTTTGATGCTCGTAAAGAAGATCCGGGCATTCAATCTGGTGAAAAGGACTATGTTAAGCGTGTTATCGGATTACCTGGCGATCGAATTGAAGCTAAGAATGGCAATATTTATGTCAATGGCAAACAAATATCTCAAAGTTATATTTCTTTTTATAATAGGACGAGCGGTACTGGGAATTGGACTTTGACGTCTTTATCTTCAGGCGATTCGCCTTTCGTTTCCGGCAGCTCGCATTGGGCCGATGGAAAGGCAACGACGGTTCCTGCTGGTAATTATTTTGTTCTTGGGGATAATCGTGCAAGATCAGAAGATGGCCGATATTTTGGATTTGTGAGTCAAGCACACATGCTTGGTGTTGCTAAAGTCTTTCCTTGGAGTAGTAATCATACTCAAATTAATGATGTTTGGAAGAACTTTTTTACCAAATGAATAAACATGTCAAATATTTCTTGAAGATTTGGTTATTTCCCGCATTCGCTGGTATCGCGTTTGCGGTTTTTCTTAGGGCTAATTATTTTTCTTTTATCAGAATTTCCGGACAGTCCATGTCGCCGAATTTGGTTAATAACCAAGTTGTTTTATTGAGAAAAAATCAAAATGTTTCACGTGGAACGGTTGTTGTCTTTAATACAAATGCTAGGCAGAGGTCAGATACAGGTACGACGATGGCAGTTTTGAGAATTATAGGACTGCCAGGAGATCATATTGTTTTTCGGAAAAATAAGCTGCAAGTTAATGGCAAAACGGTTAATCAGCGATTTATTAGTAAACAACAACAGCAAGCTACCAGCATGTCAATTGATAGCGGTTGGTCCCTAAATTCTTTATCTCTTAATCGGAACTGGCCAAGATCCCAACAAAATATTCTAAAAGTTAAAAAAAATACGTATTTTGTTTTAGCAGATAATCGAAGTATGCCCACAGATAGTCGAAAGTACGGTCTAATAAAAAAATCACAGATTCAAGGATCGGTACAATACTATTCGTGGAATCAGCGACAACGTATGCGCCGTATTAATTCGTGGTCTCGCCATTTTTTTGAATAGGTTTCACGTGAAACAAAAAAACGCCCTATTCTGATCTGTACCCAAAAAAGTCGGAAACAATTTTAGGGGTACAGGTCATTTGGACGTTTTTTTAATGGTCTGAACAATTTCTTCAGAAATGATGGCAGCCTCATGGAAAATAATCGTATTCACACCACGACGGGGTAAAACGGTGGTGAACCAGCTGATGCTCTCATGAGGAATACCTGCAGAGTATAAATTGGGTAGGATTTGTCCAAATTCATCAATTAATTGGAAAGTATTGGGATTGATTTGAGCAGCATCTAAAATCAAATGGCCTTGCTTATCTTGATAGGATGTTTCGTGGAACCAGCCTAAGTTAATCAGCTCCTTTCTGAGATCTTGCTCAGATAAGGACACACTCACCTGAGGCAACCTAGCATCTATGAAGCTTGAGGCTGAGACTCTCTCTGATAAGGCAGTCTTTGCGATATAAGAATTTTCTCTAGGGTTATTCTCAACCTTGAGATCTGGGCCAAGTAAGTGCACGATATTGGCTTTTAAAAGTGCTTTTAGTTGTTTGATTCTGATCAAAGGCGGTCCAACACTAATAACCGTGCTGATGTGATTAAAAATTGTCAGGAATTTTTTTAAATCTTGAGTCTGAAAACGGTCCTGGTTGATCAGGTCGCGGATTGTTTCGCGAATATCTCTTAAAATATCGAATGCTGAGGCAAAGATGGCATTCTTGTTACCTTCAGAAGCGTCCTCAATATCATTAGCTAAGTATCTTTCATACCAAGTTGTTAAATCATCTTTGCTCTTGACTTGGTGAATGGCATCAATAATTTCATTCCAATGCCAAATTTGTTCCTCGGGAATTTGAAAATTATGTGCAATGACCTCAAAATCTTTACTTTCGCTATTTCTAAGCCTTTCCAAAAACCGATGAGTTTTTTTATGAAAGAGATTTCGATAGGCTATTGCCTTGGTGAGATTTTCGTAATGTTTGAACTGCAGCTCTTTGTCGAACAATGAGAAGAAATCTGAATAAGTGATATGACCATTTTTATCTTCTAATTTTTTTAAATTAGCAGTTGTGAAAAATTGTGCAGCATATTGTTCGCTTTCTGACTTTTGATTTAAGGCGCGAGCATGGAGCAGATTGCCGCTACGAGAACCAGCATATATTGTCGGCTCTTTTCCGCTAGGATGGTACCGGAGTTCTTGGCTTTTATCTTCAACAAAATGGCCGCCTCGACCTTCCGTTAACAGGGCCAGATAATCAAAAAAGGAAAGGCCAAGCCCTCTGATAATAACGTTTTGCTTACCAGGAATTTGGCTCAGATCTATTTCTGCAGGGTGGCCGGGTGCAATATACCGGAGATTGTAGCGTTTGGCGAACTCAGAAAAGCTTTTTTCTTCATCTGTTAGTCGATTGTTGCCAAAGCCTAGGCCCATAAAGATAAAATCAAAATCTTCAAAACTATTTGCAAAACTCAATCGATATTGGTCGTTATGTTTTGCAATTTTTTTAATTTCTGTCTTCTGATAGACAAGAGAGGAATTATTTTCTAACTGTTCTTTGATGTTATTGAAAAACCATTGTTGGTATAGACCAGCAAGTCCACGAACCGCATAACTGTTTTCATTCAAATTCAGTTTGTCCAAGTAGCGGATACCTTGTGGTGTATTTTTCAAAAATTCAACAGCGTCTTCTTTAATCCAATGGTAAAAATTAGGTCCTTGTCTGGTGGGACCTGGGTGGTAAATGGAATCATCAGCAAAAAAGCTTACCTGGCTGACAACAGTATTCATCAGCAGGATGTTATTGGCATTAATTGAAGGATCCCAGACTCGCCCGCCTATTTCATGGGGATCAAAGAGTTTGATATCAATTTTTATTTGTTCTTTTGCAGCTCGAACTACTAACCGATCTGCTACGGCCAAACCTCTTGGGCCAGCACCAATAATCGCAATTTTCATATACCTTCAATTATATTAAAAAGCTGTAACATAATTTGCTACAGCTTATCTTTTTGCTATTATTCCAAAAAAGGGACTATCTTTTGGAAATCATGTAAACGTGGTTCTGTATGCTGCTTGCCTTGGCCGTCCATCTGATCCAAAAGTCGATGATCATCAGAATCCAACTGAAAATCAAACACTTGAGTATTATTTTTAATAAAATCCTGGTGTGTTGATTTCGGCAGGGGTAGGTAACCTTTTTCTAAATTCCATCTAATTAAGATTTGAGCCACAGATACATTGTGTTTGTTGGCAATTTTTTTGAGATCGGGGCGCGAAAGCAGCTGACCTGTTCCTAGTGGTGAATAAGCTTCAGTTAAAATTTTATGATCTTGATTATATTTGATTAAGTTTTTCTCTTGATCGCCAGGATTTAAGAAAATTTGGTTGACCATTGGTGTGATTTCGGCTGTTTTTAGTAATTCGTTGATATGTGTTTCTCTAAAATTAGAGACACCAATTGCGCGTGTTCCGCCGTCTCGATAAATTTTTTCCATTGCTCGCCAAGAGTTGTCATTGAGGCTTTGCCAGTGATCGCGATATTCAATTGGTTCCGGCCAATGAATCAGATAGAGATCGACATAATCCAGCCCCAAGCGTGAAAGAGAATCACCAAATGCTTGTAATGTATGTTCATAGCTATCTCGTTGATAATTCCACAATTTAGTTGTGATAAACAAATCATCGCGTTTAATGCCTGAATCGCGAATGGCTTTTCCAACTGATTCCTCGTTGCCATACACAGCTGCGGTATCAATGTGTCGATAACCCGCTTCTAAGGCCCATTTTACGGCATTATATGCTTCTGCACCATTATTTGATTGCCAAGTACCAAAACCAACTACTGGAATTTTAATGCCGTTTTTTAATGAATATGTATCTGTTAATGTCTTTGCACTTATTTGCATATAAAGGTCCCCCATATGACAGAAAAAAGATTTAACGTTCCAGCAACCTGAAGTTCAAAGAGAGCTTCTATACATGATTATAGAAGAGCAGGTAGAATATAGGAAGAGCCCAGAAAGGGCTGATAAATGACGGATAAATTTTTAACAATTAAATTGATTGTTTTTCCAATCGTTTTAGCTCTTTTAATTGCTCAATTCAATTTTGGCAAGCTTAACTTCTGGTCTTCAATTGCAGCTGTTTTCGCTGTGATTATTATTACAATGATCTATTCGTTTTTTAGTCAGCTGCCAACTGAAAAAACGGCTATTATTATCTATTCCTTGATTTTGGGCTATATCATTCCTGCAGCCTTAATTTTTTTAAATTCAAACAATAATTTAACGCTGAGCAGCTATGTTTTGGTTTTCTTAGCCTGTTTTCCTGCCGTTGTTAGTATTTTTAATGTTCTTTTGTCTCATAGAATTATCATGCACAACAGTCCGGCAAATGCTGAGGAGGTTGAGTCTTTGAGGCGGGATTTGATTATGTTTTCTACTGCTTATGTTATTTCATTTTTTGCCGTGGCCGGAGCGGTTCTGTTTGCCTTCCTACCATGGACAACGCTGCTGCTAGTCGCTGCTTTGCCTCCTGTGTTCAACAACGTTATTAAATTTATTTCTCGTCCATTCATACTCGCAACCGCTAATCTCGCGATGAGAAATTATTGGATGATGGCAATTGCTATGCTGCTAGGATTAACTTTCGGTATTTTGATACGCCGTTGAATTAATCAAAATTGGCTTGTAATTAAAAATCTATATTTGGAGGTAGATATGTCTGAACACGTAAATTATGAAAATACAGTTGCAAAATTAAAAGAACGGCACGTTGACTTGGATGATATTGCCGAGATAGCTTATCATTTCCAGTTGCGTTATCTACCGGGACTGACCAAGCAGATTGCGATGCAATCTGTCCAACGCGTACTAGAGAAAAGAGAAGTACAGCATGTTGTGTGGGTTGCTTTGGAGCTTGATCGTTTGACAGAAGAAAATCTCATTAATGAGCCCTTGCGCGATGTCATTAAGGAAGATTTTGGCCTGTTTGGCGTTGATGAATTACTAGGCAATGCAATTGCAACTTCGTTTGGCTCAATTGGATTTACAGGGTATGGTTATGTTGATAACATCAAACCTGGTATTATCGGTAAACTAGATAAAATTGGTAAAACGACCAAGGGTGTCACAACAACTTTTATTGATGATGTCATTGGTGGGATTGCGGCAGCAGCCGGGTCGCGTTTGGCTCAGAAGTATCCTAAGGGATTTGTGGATGATGCACAATAAAATATTAGGATAATAAAAAAAGACCTCCAACAGGTCTTTTTTAATTTCTTGCCCCAGCTGGACTCGAACCAGCGCATGACGGTACCAAAAACCGTTGCCTTACCGACTTGGCTATGGGGCATTTGTTGGTAATAAATTTGTGACAAGCAAGCGAACTTATTACCGATGGGAGCGGTAGGATTCGAACCTACGAACTCGTAAGAGGGCGGATTTACAGTCCGCAGCGTTTAACCACTTCGCTACACTCCCAAACGCTTTGACTAAATTATTCTAAGGGAAAACCACACGAATATCAAGTATTTCTTGAAAAAGTTCAAACAAAAACCCGGGCCACCTAACTAAATTTGCCCGGGTTCTCTCAACAGCTCTCGCCGCTTTTCCTTTAAGCGGCGAAGCCGTTAAGAAGTTCAGATGTATTTGAATTCAAAACGGATCGCCCCCTTTCCTAGATGTGTTTATATTATTACTCGGATAGATTTGTTTGTCAATATTTAAGATTTTGCAAGCGCAAATTTTCTAATAGCCAGTGCAACACCCGCTTCATCATTGCTTTTGGTCGTAAAATCAGCCTGATTTTTAATTGCGTCATCAGCGTTGCCCATTGCAATTGCATAATGGGCTTGGCTGAACATGGATAGGTCGTTTTGCTGGTCACCAATCGCCATCGTTTGTGTGTTTTCAATACCCAGTTGACGAGACAGCATATGTAGCGCATTTCCTTTAGAAGCTTTTTTTGACATGAATTCCAAGTTATACCAAGCACCGCGTACGACGTTAAAATTGCGTGATATCTCCGTTGGAACAAGTTTGATGATGCGATCCAATTCATCTTTACTGCCATTAATCATTGGCTTGATAAACTCTATTTGTTCTGGCATTTTTTTGTGTATCTGTAAATCAGCGTTTATCAGATAATTTTCCATTTGAGCTTCTTTAGGAATTTTATTGGCTATGGTGTGAGACCCATCTAAAGACTCCACTTGAAAGTATGCCTGCTGCTGGTCAGCAAAAGCCTGCAGCTGCTGATAATCTTGATAAGTGATTTGATTTTTTTCAAGCAATTTTCCTGAAGTTGTCTGAACGACTCCGCCATTAAATGCAATTACAAATTGATCATCTGCAATCGGGACGCCAATAATTTTTAGCCATGGCATAATACCGGATAGGGGACGACCGGAAGCAATCACAATTTTAGATCCTTGAGACATTGCTTCCTGAATAGCTTTGATATTGTCTTTGGGGACGGTTTGCCCACTGGATAATAAAGTACCGTCGACATCGATTGTGATTAGCCTAACTGCCATATCTTATCCCTGGAGCCCAATAAAGGCTGCGAATAATAGAATAATAAATACCAATGTTGTAATACCTACATAGAGAAAGTCTTTAGCAGCTAAAAAAGCAAAAATGGAGGCAAAGACACGAATAGTTGGCGTCAAAATGAGTATAAAAATACCCATCATCAGCCAAGCTGCTGCTTTTCCACTTATCAGGCCTGCGATTAGGGGATCTAAATCTGTAGGAATATTTTTTCCGTAACCGGTATTTCCGTGAAGCAGCAGCAGAATAACGCCAACACTCATCACGATAACAGCAAAAAAAACGCCTACACGCAGAATCCAGCCGATACCATTTTCTATTTTTCTCTCGTTTGTTATTTCTTGTTTATCTGCCATTAGTATAAATTAATCCCGAAAGCCTTAATAATCAATTGGATACCGGCGATTAGAACCACCGGAATGAATATAGTTCGAAGCAGCTTATTTGGTAAGTGCGGCATAATTCTCGATCCCAAAGTAGAGCCGAAAATAATCCCGATGGCAATTGGCGCAACAATCAAGGGCTGCAAAGTACCATTAAAGAAGTAAATGACCGCTGACGCTGCAGCTGTTACACCCATCATAAAGTTAGAGGTAGCACTAGAAGGTTTTAATGGCATCTGCATCACACTGTCCATAGCAAACACTTTAAAACCACCAGAGCCGATTCCTAATAGTCCAGAGGCAAAACCAGCACCGAACATAATCAGAGCACCTAAAGGCACCCTTTGGATATGATAGGATACGTTTTTTTGTTCCAATTTATTGTAGTAACTGGAGTCTAATTTGAGTTTGGCGGCTATCTTGTCGTCCTTTGATGCGAGCTCATCCGCTTTTTTATTATGAATTTTCTGCCACATAGCGTAACCTTGGTAGACGAGCAATAAACCGAAAAAAGCATTCAGCCATGCGGGCTGAAAAATACCGACAAGAACGGCTCCGATTAATGCACCGATGGTTGTAAAAATCTCTAGAAACATCGCCACACGCACATTTAATAAATCATCTCTTAAATATGCTACCGATGCACCGGAAGAGGTACCGATAACTGCGATGATTGAAGCGGCGATAGCATAATGAATAGGTAAATTAAAAGCAAGTACTAAAATCGGTGTGACAATCATGCCGCCGCCTAACCCTAATATCGAACCAAAAATACCAGCCAGGACACCAATCAAAATGTAAGTAATTAAGAGGCTAAGACTCATATTTACTATATTAGCGGTATTAGTTCCTTTTTACACATAGTCTTGGGATAAATGCCGTATTTCTCATTTGCTGATTAAAAAAGGCTTGCTTTATAGCAAACATGTCTTTATAATGAATAGAATATTGTCTAGTAGTTCAGTGGTAGAACGCCACACTGTTAATGTGGATGTCGCTGGTTCGAACCCAGCCTGGACAGTTTGAGGAGCTAAAGCTCTTTTTTTATTTCCTAAATGCGGCCCCCTGCTTGTTTTCTTAACCATGGATTTCCGTGATTAAGACATGTTCGATTTTATTCGTCATTTTTCTGATTTAACTCTTTAAATACGTATCAAGAGTTATAGGAGGAATTTATAATGAATTTTTTGAAAACAGATTATGACCATTTGCCTGAAGGAGGCGGTTACGATGCACTGCCTACCGGTAATTATGAGGTTGTTATCAAAGATATTAATGAAAAAGAAGCGGCAACCGGTAATGCGGGTATTGCCTTTCAGTTAGAGGTGCGTCACGGCATTGGAAACGAAGCAGGTCTAGTTAATGCCAACGGCAAATTTGCAGGTCGCGTTTTCTTTACAACGGTGTGGAATTCAGAAAGAAATCCTGAGTATCGTTTTACAACTCTTAATGCGATCGCTGTCGCCGCTGGGGCTTCTAATAAGCGTATTTATGAAACTTTTGAAGATTTTAAAAAAGAGCTGATTAATAAACCTGTTCGTGTGGCTGTTACGCATGATGTGTCAACTTTTCAAGGCGAAGATCGTGTTCAAGAGACCGTCGCACCTTGGGATTGGGAACCAACGCAAATTGTTTTGGAAAATGTCTAAACCGCTTAGAGTCGGGAATGTGTTCCCGATTTTTTTGTATGGCAAAGACAGGCAGAAATCTGATTGATAAGTTTGGGAATTGAAAATAAAAATGTGTAAAATAGACTAAGTGACCGAGAGAAATTATACAATCAAAGAACTTGCAGATGAATTTGGAAAATCTAAACAAGCTATTCGAAACGCCATTACCAAAGGTGGTTTGTCGGTAAGTAACCGGAAAAAGACCGGTAAGTTAACGGTACTTGAATATAGCGAGAAAACACATTCTTTTCTAGCTAAGAAATACGGTGAAGATAAAGATAGTACAATTGTTGACAAATCCGGCCAGAATACTAAACAAGAAAAAGCTGCTGATAATGACTTGGCAAGCGGCCTGGCCCTTAACGCTTTAATTAAACAACTTGAAGAAGTTAATAAGCAGTTGACTATTAAGGATGAACAGATAAAAGATTTACACACACTGCTGGACCAATCTCAAAAATTGCAATTAAGTGAAAAAAAGAAGCCACTCTTAGAAGATGGTACAGAAAAAAAAGAAGGCTTTTTCAGCCGTCTTTTCAAATGAGGCGCTATCTATTGACCGTAAATTCTTTTGTGACCATGAATTCCTAATAATTTAAATGGTGCTTTAGACATTGCTGTCACTTGAAAATCACTGCCGTCCTCAGGTAGCGAGGCTTGAAAAGCACGTTCGTACTCTGCTATAGACAATTTTTTTCTATTTCCGATAAGGCGATCGTTATCTATTTTAGACAGCCTGCCTTCAAAACCTGCTTCAATAGTTAGAGTGAAAAATTCCGCGACTGCACCGGATCCGTAGCTGAAGGCAGCAATTTTGTCGCCAGTTTTCAGTTGTTGATCAAATTGCAATAATGAAATCAGACTAAGGTACAGAGAAGCTGTATAAATATTCCCGACTTTTTGATTGAGATGGATTGCTTGCGAAAAGGCTTGCGAGAGTCGTTTTGACGAGCCGCTTTTATCGGTTTCTAATGCCAGATTCAATGCCTTAAAAGCTAATTTAGCATAGGGCAGGTGGAAGAGCATCGCTGAAAAATAACTCAAATCCAGATGGTGTTTTTGCATGTAGGCCTTAAAAACAATCTGAAAAAATTTTAAATACTGTTCTTGTGAATAGTGGCCGTCTGCGAGCGCTTCTTTAGCATAGTTCGGCCGCCAAAAGTCCATGATCTGCTCACTATGAATTTCGCTTTGACCGTCTAAGCTGACAATTTTAGGATCTGTACTAATAAGCATCGCCACTGCGCCTGCACCTTGTGTGACTTCGCCAGGTGTGTTGAGGCCGTAACGTGCAATATCAGAGGCGATGATAAGTGCTTTTTTGGATGGATGGTTTGTAATGTAATCCAGTGCACTGGTCAAAGCCGCGGTTGCCCCGTAACAAGCCTCTTTGATCTCATAGACACGAGCTTGAGAACTGATGTGGAGTAATTCTTGCACATATAACGCTGCCGCTTTTGATTGATCGATGCCTGATTCGGTTGCTAAAATTAATAAGCCAATCTCGTCTTTATCTGTTTTACTTAAGATTTGATCTGCTGCATTGGCTGCCATTGTGACTGTATCTTGGTCTAATGGTGCGACAGACATTTCTTTTTGCATCAACCCGATCAGATATTTGTTCGGATCAACCCCTCTTGCGTGGGCTAAATCGACTAAATCGAGATAATATTCTGGCGTATAGTAAGCGATTTTATCAATGCCAATTTTCATATTTAATCCACCTCTATTTCCATTGCCATACCCATACCACCGCCGACGCAAAGCATTGCAAGGCCTCTTTTTAACCCGTGATTCCTCAATGCGTGAATCAGGCTAACAACAATTCGAGCGCCCGATGCTCCTAAGGGATGGCCCAAAGCCAATGATCCACCATTGACGTTTATTTTCTCTGCGGGGATGTGAAGAATTTCAGCATCAACTAAAACTTGTGCTGCGAAAGCCTCGTTGATCTCAAATAAATCGTAATCGGCAATTGTTCTTGCTTGTTTTTTTAATAATTTCTGCGTTGCCTCGACTGGCCCGTATCCAAAGAATTCGGATTGGACACCAGCCTCACTTGCTGTATTCAAATAAGCAATAATAGGCCAGCCTTGTTTTTCTGCAAAAGATTCCTTAGTGAGCAGCAGCATTGCTGCGCCATCATTCAGTGGTGCAGCATTGCCGGCTGTAATTCGTCCTGATGTTTTAAAAACACTTTTTAGTTGTGCTAATTTCTCTAGCGTACTGTCAGGTCTGATTGATTGATCCTCTTTAATATTTTGATTTTGGACTTGGATAGGCACAATTTCATTTAAAAAACGTCCTTGTAGAGTGGCTTGATAGGCTTTTTGATGCGATCGGTAAGCCCAGCGATCCTGAGATTCTCGTGTAATTTGATATTTTTCAGCCAATGATTCTGTTTCCAGACCCATAGCTTTGTTATTAAAGGGGTCAACCAGACCATCAACAAATAAGCTGTCTTGGAGATTGCTTTCCGTCAATTGTTCATCTTTTTTGATAAAACAGACTGTGTTGGTCATACTTTCTGAACCGCCTGCCAAGACGACTCGGCTGTCGTCTAACCGGAGGGTATCGCTAGCTAATTTAATTGCTTTCATGCCGGATGCACAGAGCTGGTTGACTGTAAAGGCAGTGGCGGAGTTGGAAAGACCGCTTCTTAATGCCGTCTGACGAGCAGGATTCTGTCCACTGCCTGTTTGATAAACGTTGCCTAGAATCACTTGGTCGACAAGTTGTGGGTCAATATGTGTCTCTTGAAAAATGTTTTGATTGACCAAAGTAGCTAAATCGACCGCGGAAAGTGAATGGAATTGTCCTTCGTATTTACCGATGGCACTTCTTTTTGCGCTGATGACAGCAATTCGATCATTTTGCATACTTACCATTATAAAATGCCGATTGTCTTCCCGCTTAAAGGCTGGTGTATTTAATAAAAAAACAACTATTAAATTTTTAATATGAGCAAGAAAGTCCCTGTTTGCAAGAATAAATTTTTGATAAACGATTAAAAAATAATCCATATCATCCAAATTTTGTGTCATAATTTTTTCAAATGAATCGTGATACGACAAAAAAGCCGGTGCAATATTCCGGAAAATAAGAAGACAACGGCAAATTTCGACTCAGCAACTAGCTGCTGGCTTATTATCTGTGTCTTCGATTAATAAATTTGAAAACGGACACGCTAAATTATCTTTTACGATCCTAGCTGAGTTATCGAGACGGATGAATTTGCGACCAGATTATTTTTTTCAGGAAATTTATAAGCAAGAAGGTTCTGCTTACACGATTTTTTTAAACAAAATCAAGCCAATTTATGAAAGTAACGATTTGCCGACATTAAAAAAAATAGCTCAGAAGAAAGCACTTGAAGTTGCTCATAATCCCGATTTTGATTTAATAGGTCAATTAGTGACGCTGTTTTCTTTAATCAAAGGAATTGATCAGCAATATTCGGTTGATACAAAAATGATCGAAAAAATTGCCAGCCACTTACTAGCTATTGAGTATTGGGATCCATTTGAGATTTCTTTGTTTAACAACTGCTTGATTTTATTTACATCTGTCATGATCAAAAATCTGCTGAAAGAAATTTTGTATTCTCTGGATGGTGTTGAAGCTTCGGACCGGATCTTATCGTTGCTATGTAATGCGGCTGATATTTTTTATCGCCGCAAAGATTATGAGGCAGCTCGAAAAATTATGCTTAAATGTGAAACGCTTTTTTCTGACCAAACAAAATTAATGATCCGTTTTAAATTAACGTTTATGAAAAATCTGCTTTCGTCCAGTCGGAAACAAGCTGTTATCGATAATAATAAGTTAATTGAATCACTGCGCATGATTGGATCCAATAATTTAGCTTCTTCGTATGAAGTATATATGCGTAAATATGATTTTCCTGAAAAGCTCTCAAATACTCCGAAAAAGAGTTGAAATCAACTAAAAAACCGCTATTTTTACCGTTTTGTCGCAAAGAGTGCATGATGCGTTATAGTTTCGATAAGCAGTCGTAAGCTTTTATGGTTCTATGTAACTTTTCTCTTCCACTTCTCATCCACCATTGATGCTTTACTACTGCTGATGATTTTAAAAAAATCGAAGGGCGGAAACGCTCTTTTTTAAGTTGTGTTACTCAGCTATTTCGAGAATTTTCGTGATAAACGATTTTATAATCCAGAAATTGAAGTGTGCGATCGAGTTGGTTTATTTTGTTTTCTAGACGCCGCCTGCTTGCTTGCAGCAAGCGGACCTCGTAGTTGTGATCCATTAAATGATTCACATAATCTTTCATCTCGCTAAGCGACAGGCCCGCTTGGTGAAGATAAGAAAGGACACGGATCCGTTCCTCGCTTTTACTATCAAATAAACGGTTACCGGCACGGTCGCGTTGAATATTGATCAGCCCCTGGCTTTCGTAGTAGCGGATAGCCGACGCGGTTAAATTATGCTGTTTAGCAATTTCTGAAATGGATACCAAATCCTTACCTCAAATCTAAAGTTGACTTAAAGTAACTTTAACATGCTAGTATCACCATAGCAACTGATGAAAGGTGGTATCAACATGAGTAAAAAGAATCAGGTTTGGTTTGTAACGGGTGCTTCATCCGGATTCGGACGAGCATTGGTCGAAGAGTTAATTCATGAAAATTATCCGGTCGTCGCTACGGCAAGAAAAATTGCCAGCCTTGCTGATTTGCCAACAGGAGAAGCCGATGTTTTAAAACTGCCGCTGGACGTTACAAGCCAAGAGCAGATTCGTGATGCTGTTTCTCAAGCGGAAGCGCATTTTGGCTTTATTGATGTTTTGGTAAATAATGCGGGTTATGGTTATTTTGGTGCTGTCGAAGAGTCTGATCAGGCTGAAGTCAGGCGTATGATGGCAACTAATTTTTGGGGCGCTAACGACATGACGCTAGCCCTTTTGCCAAAGATGCGGGCACATCGATCTGGCCGCATCTTGAATGTGACTTCAATTGGCGGATTAGCCGCTTTTCCGACTTTTGCCTATTATCATGCGACAAAATTCGCGATGGAAGGTTTATTCCAGTCTTTGCGTGAACAAGTGGCGCCATTCGGGATTCAAGTCACCAATGTCGAGCCTGGTGCTTTCCGAACCAAATGGGCTGGTGAAAGTCATAAAGGTGCTACGAATTTAATTGATGACTATCAAGCTGTTCATGATGCCAGATCAGCTTCAGAAATACGCTCCGGTTCACAAGATGGTGATCCGAAACTGGCGGCTAAGGCTTTTATTAAATTGGCCAACATGGAAAAGCAGCCCATGCATTATCTGTTTGGTAAAGATGCTTACCGCACAGCGACAAGTACTTACCGGCAAGCACTAGACGAGTTCGAGGCTCATAAAGAGGATGCAACGCATTTGAGCTTTGGCGATGATGCTTATTGGGAACAATAAAATGCTTTCATTCATGAAAAAACGCCCTTTATTTTTAGGACGTTTTTATTTTGAACATGATCATTTCAATCTGCTGCTGGCCGAAGCTGCTGATTTTGTATTGTGAAAACTCGATCCATACGGTTGGCGATCTCAGGTTTTAAGTGGTGTGTCACCATTAAGAGGGTAATAGCCGGATCGTTAATCAGACTGTTTTCAATTTGATCAGCTGAAGCCGGGTCCAAAGCCGAAGTGCCTTCATCGACTAGAAAGATTGATCGGCCGGAAACAAGGCCGCGTGCCAGGACAATGCGTTGTTTTTGCCCACCAGATAGATCGGAACCGTTATGGGCAAGCTGCGTTTGTAGACCATCAGGGAGACTTTTGATTAAATCGGCCAAACCAGCTTGGTCGATGGCACTTTGCAAAAGGTCTTGACTGACTGGCCGAGTCATTGTGATATTGTTTTTCAAACTGTCATTAAAGATATAGGGATCCTGATCCAATTCATAAAGCTGGTTACGAATAGAACCCGGATCAAGGGTTTTGTAATCAGCACCGTCTAAAGTAATTCTGCCTTGATAATCTGTCAGTTTGGTAGCTAATAAAGCTAAGAGCGTGGATTTACCGGCACCGCTCGGACCGATAAGGGCGTATTTTGCTCCCTTTTTGATCGTGAGATTTAAGTGACGCAAGATGTTTTTGCCTTGATAGCTAAAATCTACTTGCTGAATGGTTATGGCCGTGTGAAAGGGAGCGGCTGTAGGTAAAGACGCTGTTTTGTCAGCGGTCGGCAAGTCTGTAAATTTCGTCATAATCGATGCGGTGGCTTTCAATTCGGCCCAATTAGCACTAATACCAGTTAGCTGAGAAAAGATGGTCCCGGAAAAATATTGGGCCGCTGAGACGGCTCCAATCGGAGTGAGTTTGAGAAAGATCAGAAAACCAGCCTGGGCAAGGACAATCACTTGACTGATAATACTCATGCCATTGACCGTGGCCATCATTTTGCCAAACACTTTGGATCGGGTTTCAAAAGCATGATTCGCCTCTTTAGAGGCCGCGACTGTTTTAGCAACAATCAAGGAGCGTGCATTCAACATAAACAGGGCATTGAAGCCTTCTAACAGATCTTCGATGCGAGACATTAACCGCTCGTTGGCTTGAGTCCGTTTTAGTGAGGTTTGACTGAGAGCCTTCTGGAATACCTTAGGCAGAACCATCATGACAATACTCAAAACGAAGACTGTGATGAGGATCGAATAATGGAAATAAGCTAGAGTCAAGCTGGCTAAGACCACATCGGTAATGGCTGTCACAATTGCAAAGAAATTCTCAATCCCTTCCGAGTCAATGATCGAAAGATCGTTGGACATCCAAGAACTATAATCGCCAGCTTGCCGCTGATGATAATTTCCGTAACTGCTTTTGGCAATCCGTTCTGTAATGTCTCTTCGAATTGACGTATTGACAGCTTGTTTGACCAGTGTTAAATGGTAGATGCTAAAATACATCCCCAAGGCAAACAATAGATAGGAGACCAGCATAATTGTGATCCAAAGCAGAAAACTTTGGAAATGCCCGGCAACTAGGACGGTCAACGCATTGGCGCTGGCAATCCCGCCTAAAGTCTGCAAAGCTGAATTGGTAAAATTGATCGCTGCCAGTCCTAAAGCCTTGCTTTTGTGTTCGTTTAAATAAGTGAATAAGCTTTTCTGAGTCTGAGCCATCAATTACCTCCCGTCTCTTTTAAGATGACGCTGTAATTCGCGCTGATATTTGCGATAGCGTTTAAAACGCTCAGCATCCAGCTGTCCGGAAGTAATCGCTGCTTGAACGGCACAGCCTGGTTCGTTTTCATGACGGCAGTTTTTAAATTTGCACTGAGCCGCTAAAGCATCAATGTCAGAGAACAAGCCTGACTGATCATCATTGACGAGCCCGATTTCTTTGATACCAGGTGTGTCGATCAGATAACCGAACTCTGGGCTGATGAAATATAAATGAGAGCTCGTCGTTGTATGTTTGCCACGCTGATCGCCTAGCCGAACGGCACCAGTTTTTTGCAGCTGGCGGCCGGCTAACTGATTGATAATCGTCGATTTACCAGCTCCAGAAGCGCCGATAAAGATCGAAGTACTTTGGGCTGATAAAAGCCTGTCAAAAACAGTAAAACTTGTTTGATCATAAATCGATAAGGGCAGACAAGATAATTTTGGATAGGCCTGCTCAATTAATTGACTGATTTGTGTGAATCCTTGGCGATAATCCTGCTTAGTTAATAAGATATGCAGCTTGACATGATCTAAGCTGAAAGCCAGCAAATAACGTTCTAATAAGGCTATCGTAAAACGCTGATCACAGGCGACTACGATAAAAACATCGCTGACATTTGCGGCCAATAGCTGAAGACCGCTTTTAACATGAATAGATTTTCTGGCTGAACTAATATTTTTTGATAGTTGATTAACTCTTGGCAAAACATCTGAAATAACTAATTGACCCGCTTTATTTTCAAAGGAGACAAAATCGCCAACCGTGAGCGAATCAGATGCTTGACTTATTTGTTGTTTTAAAAGACCGGTCAAAAGTAGCGAATGGTGAATCGTACCATGACGATCGGCAATCGTAATATTGCTTTGATTAAAAATTTGAATGATGCGTCCAACTTGGTCGATAGGCTGATCAAGTTGGTTAGATGAAAGATAAGATAAAATACAATAATCGTTTGTCTGCAAGACAATAAACTCTTTTCGTTTAGATTTGGTTGATTGTGTTTTATCTAGTAAGCATGTCGAAAGTATGGCACGGATGATTTTGTTTGTCAACGATTGTTATCTACTAAAATGATAAAAATTCTTCATAAAAATCATTTTCAGTACAGAAGCTGTGCCGAAAAGCAGCCTGGATTAATTTTTTATTTTCTTGCCGACCATGGTGTAGACGGGTGCGGGCACAAAAGGCCAGTGACGATAAGTGGCTAAAGCGAGCGGATCAGTACTATCAAGTTCGCCGCTTAGACTGGTCATCCCTCGACCTTTAGCCCATTGTATTTGAGCAGCTTGCAGCATCCATAAAGCAGTCGGATTTGTTGCACCTAACCAGCCAAATGTTAAAGTTCCTGGGTTATCTTCAAAGGGAAAAGTATAAGCCGTGATTTGATTGTGCTTGATCAAAACCATCGGCGCATCTAATAAAACATCAGGAAATACTATCCGTTCCCATTGAGCCGGGGTTGTTACAGCCATGGGATTGATTGTATGCACTTGACGGTAATCGGTCAGGCTCATCTCAATCAGTTGTGTTTTTAAAGGATGATTGGCTTGAATATCAGCTGTTGTTAATATTTGGCCCTCTGTTGTGCTTGGCAAGGCAATATCTGCTAATTGAGCGTTCGGGCTGACAGTTTCTCGCCACACGGAAAATCCTTGAGTCAGCAACCATTCTGTGAAGGGACTAAAGGGTCGGTATTCCCAAATGACGAGCCGATCTTTATGCTGGCGGCCAACTTCTTGGATTGCATCATTTAAAATGATCGAAAACATGTCTGAAGAGAGTGCATAAACCGCTATGCCAAGTGCGTGGGGATGAAATTGATTTGTCGAGAAGACAAGTAGAGCCGATGGCTGGTGCTGTGCGTCATAATAGATTTTACTACTGGAGATGTTCGCGCGATACTCCTCCCAAATTGGCATTTTCTGGCTTACATTAGCTAGTAATTGTTGTGCGTCATTTAAATTCATATAGCATCTCGTTCAGCCATTATGATAACTTAAATTTATCATGACGGAAATGAATGGCACTAAAATTAAACTGGCAGTTATGCCGCTGTCATTGGCAGAGGAAGAATATCAAATATTCAAAAATCCAAATTTATTTGTTTATACAAAACATGATTATTTTAAAAGCGTTGAAGAAGCACGGGATTTTATTAAAAAACACAATCGGTTGGGCAATTTCTGGGGGATTTTTTTAAAGGATGGTCAATTAATTGGTAATTGCCAGCTGTCCATTCATAAGATAACTGGTGAACTGTCTTATACGATTGCCGAAGAATATTGGGGACAAGGTTTTGCTAGTGAAAGCGTGCAAATGCTAATCAGGCTGGGCTTTAGAAATTATTCATTGAGTCAAATAATCGGCAGCTGTGTGGCGGACAATATTGCTTCGGCAAAAGTCATGCTTAAAAATGGCATGGTGTTTTCAAAAAAAGAAGAAAAAGCCTTTGAGAAAAACGGCAGGTTTTACGATTTACTGGATTTTGTCAAGGATTCCAAAAAATAATCAGATTCCATGTATAAATTTTGTTAATTATTGAACTTTTCTAGTCGATACAGTCCTTCTTGATCCACTTGGCTGATACCATTTTTAAAAGTGTATCCCATCTTTTCATAAAATTTCAGTCCGGTAATTGAGGCAGGAATTTCTATTCTTTTTGCTCGTTTAAAATACGAATCCTGCTCCAATATTTGAATCAGCTGTTTACCGATCCCTTGTCCTTGATAATCCGGCAAGACAAAAATATTAAACAGACTACTTTCATCTTCTTTGCCCCAATAAGGGCCAATTGAACCGATAGCTACGATTTTGTTTTGGCCATTATCAACCAGCACATAACAATGAAAATCTTTTGCTCGTTCAATCAAATCTTTAGCTGTTAAATGTTTCAAATCATCCTCAATGTATGCTTTGGAATAGTCTTTGATATTAGTGGTGAGCATGGTTGTGGCGATTAAACTGGCAGCTTCATCTGCATCTGAACTTTTAAATTGACGATAAGTAATCATCTGATATTTCTCCTATCAGATCTAAATAGACCTATTAGTATCTCATCTATACAAAAAAATACGAAAACTAAATTATGGGTATTAGTAAAAACATAAGAAACAAAAGAACTAGAATACCATATATATATTTTGTCCATATATTCTTAGGATCAAGCAACACATGAAAATCACCATAATCAAACAAATTGCCTGACGCTAATAATCGCAAAAACGGTGTCGCTATATTAATAAATCCAACAATTAAAAAGAACAATCTTATGTTTTGTGGAACTAGCCATTGTGTCACAACACAAATTGCAGTAAACAAAAATATGCCACTTGCTATTCGTAAATAAGGATTTTTAATTTTTAATATTTGCATAAATTCACCATTTAAAATTACTGATTTTATTTTTTCCTGGAACAGTTGTTAAATACGGAACAGCTCCACCGATCGCTCCGGCAGCCATAGAACCATAATAAGAATGGGTATCGTACTGGTAAGCACTATATCTTATAATTTCTGATGTCGCATGGCAGTTTTCGGAGAATTTTTTTCATTACATTATTATCTTGACACACAACTCTGTTAATTTATGAAAGTCGCTAGCAATTCACAACACTCAGAGTTAGGTCTGCGTCATTCTCCTTGTCGTATTGTTATGCTGTTCTTCATAAGGATGGCAGCCGCTTCGTTCATATTATTCAATCGTGCGAAATGGTACTTAACTTGGTTTGCGCCGATCCGCTTGATAAGATTTACAACGTCTCAAAATGATTACAATTAAAAAACAAGACACGTGTCTTGTTTTTTAATTAGTCAGATTACTTTTGTAAGTAATATCAGGACTTATCCACAGCACCTCAACAAACAAAAAGCGCTCAACCTTGCGGTTAAAGCGCCTTGTCAACATATAGCTCTGGATGCTCAGGGGATCGAACCCTGAACAGCATATCCTATGTCCTGCATGGTTTTTGCCCTTTTCTAATCAGCTTGGTTACTTATTTGATTACTTTGATTCAAAAAATTGGCGAATATCTTCGCTGTTGCTGTTTTCTGCTGCTTAGTTACTTCGGCATAAATCTGTAAGGTTGTATGCACATCGTTATGGCCTAGCTGATATTGTAGCTGTTTGATGTCCATCCCCGCTTGAACGGCTAAAGTGGCATAGGTATGGCGAAAGCCGTGAATCGTTATAGGGGATAAATTAGCTTGTTTGGCTATGGCTCGGCACCATTGTCTGGGTTTGCCTAAACTGACAAACGAGTTCACGGAGCTGTTAAACACGAACTCACAGGGGGATGAACCATATCCCAGTTTCTCGTATAGCTCATGTTGCTGCAGTTTCCATTCAGCTAGAACAGATACCGTACCTTCATCTAGAGTCAAGACACGATTACTGGCTTTGGTCTTGGGCTCATCAGAAACAACCTCGCCATCAGTGACAGTTACAACGGTCTTACTAATGGACAAGGTTTTTTGGCTCAAGTCGATATCAGACCAGTTCAAAGCTAATGCCTCGCCTTTTCTCATACCGGTAAAGGCTAATAGCCTAAAGAAGGCATACCGTTCGTAGTGTTTTTGATGATATAGCCGGTAAGCACTATTTAGAAACTCAATTAGCTGTTCTTTATCATAGAAGGTCACTGAGTCTTTGTCAGCTGCTTTTTTAGCTCTGGGCTTATCAACGTTAGCAAAAGGATTCTCAGCTATATAGCCATACTGGATGGCTTTTTTATAGACTTGATTTATAATATCAAAGCTGTCAGAATAGCCGACTAACTTAGAAGCCAAGATACTTACAAACTTTTGTGCTTGCAGTGGTGTCAGCTCATCTAAATATTTCCCCTTGAAGTAAGGTTGAATATGCAGCTCGTAACGTTCTTTAATCTTTTTGAAAGTAGATGGTCTGACCTCTTTTTCTTTCATCGCTAACCATTGATTAGCTGATTCGGTGAATTTAATCCGCTTTGATTTCTGACTTTCTAGCTGGCCATTAACCGCGGCGACTTTATAAGCACGATAGGCATTAACAGCCTCTTTATGGCTATTGAAGCCTCTTTTTGTTGTTGGCTTACCATTTAAGGTAATCCTAAAATAGTATGATTTAACGCCATTTTTAAGCGTTCGATTTTTGATTTTCATTGTTTTTATTTCAATGAACAATCACGGATATGATCAATCACGTGAGTTTTAACGGCTTGTCTTTGCCTGATAGATTTATTTTTTAATCAATATTTGAGCCGATTCGTTCTTGGTTAAAAGCCTCCAGTTGCGAGAGAAAATCCATGGTGGCTTGATTGATTTTGTGCTGTAAGACGTCAGCTTTCGAGTTGCCGCTGTGAACATCTAAGTAGTCGCGTTGGGTAAGATCGTAAAGGGGTGAATGTTGAGCAGTGTTTCTATATAACTGACTGAGTTCATTTTGAATGTGACTATTAGCGGCCGTTATGAGTTCCCCAATATAAGCGAGTAAGTGCTCATTAATCAGGCTACCTAAGCTATTGGATAAGGTTTTAAAGCTGTAAAAGGTTTGTGTCACTAAGTAACGATCAAAGCCATCACTGAAACGAGGCTTATTGAGAATGTGCTCTTTAAAAAAATTAGTTAGTTCTTCTTCTGACAGCGGTTGGTCGGTTTCTGGGTCTGTTTCGTATTCTGAGACGGTGGCTTTCATATATGAAAAATCCTGAGAAAACAGATCGTCAAATCTCGTCGCTAAAAGTCGAATATCTTTAGATTTGAACTTTTGGTCTAAAAGCCGGTAGGATGATGATTTTTCTCGTTGTATAGTAAAGAATTCGTGTTCAATGGCGCGCTGCAGGTCCCGGAAAAAACGGTTGAGATAGCTAGAAAGCGGATCAGGATAGAGCATAGCAAAATAGGTAAGGTGATCACCTTGTTTAGCATAAAAATCCTGAAGTGCTTTTAACTCTAAATTCGAGGGCAAAGTTTTACCGACACGCCAATTACTAATTTTAGAGATACCGTTCTGATAGTTGTCTAACGGGCTAGTTCCTTCGTAGAGATGCAGCACAGGTGCTAGGAGATCCTTGATTTCTTGATTATGCTTAGCCATTAAGCCCTTGAGAAGTTGACTGAAATATTTACGGTTGCCTTTAACTCGTTTGAAAGCACTACTGTTCTGATTTGGTTGTAGAGATGTTTTTATTGTCATAATCGTATTTGATTTAATTCGTAATTAAACATAATTACAGATAAAAATTATTACGATTAGTATAGCACATTTCTAAGAAGACGTTGAACGTTCTCATTACTCAGACTGAGTTGAAAATGATTAGACAAAAAAACACTCCTAAAGATTGAGCGAAAAGAGCTAACTTGCTTTTTTTAAATAAACGTGATAGAATATATCTATAAAATAAATCCTATTAAATTATACCATATAAAAAATTGAATGGCAATATAAATTTGAAAGATTTAAAAAAAAGAAAGAAGATGAAAATTTTGGATAGAGAGTAACGAGCTATCATAGCTGAAAAAAATATTTTATTAGAACTCAGGGATAGTGAAACATTTACAACAAATGGCAAGGTATTGAGTAGCGAATAATTTTGTCTTAGTGACATTGCCAATGATTGGGTCATTAAATTAAGAGACCTGTCACTATTTTAAGGAGCCATAATGAGATTTTAAATGATCAAAAGATAGACTTAAAACAAGATGTTTTGCTGAACGGAAAATGGTCTTGAAATATGTATCTATCTCGTTTGGCATCGCTTGATTAATTAAGTTACTTGTTGTGTTTTTTTGCCTTCATAATCGTAAAAAAAGTATATATAAATTATATATACTTACGATTATGAACAGTAAACAAGCAGCTGGCTAAGTGCCAGAAAAAAGAACTTAATTCACCATTCAACCGCTTGCTTGAAAAGTTAACATTACCAATGCGTGTCTTTACGGAAAACAATATTAATCAAAAAGGAGAAATGGGCACACGGATATGATCATTGCACCGCCGTTAAGACCTTGCTTAGACGAAACTTCAACAATAATTTCAGTAGGTTGATGGGTTGATTTAGAAATTGATTCAAGAAAATGCAAACAATAATTAGTAAGGAAGGGAAAAATTATGAAAAAATTAATAGAATATTATCCGGTGACTTTTAGGCGCCGGGACGTACTACAGTATTTTTCGATTAGTCCAAGGACATTCGATAAATTAACACAAAAAGCTCAGATCAAACCCATTATCTGGGGGAGTTTGAAGCTTTACAAAACAGCAGATATGCTGGCATTAATGGAAAGGAAGCAAGTTAAATGATAACGAATAAAAAAGCAGTATTTAAACACACAAAAAAATCCATTGATATCATTACCGACCAAAGTAGAAGAATCAACGGATGGAACAAAACTTATTTAGAAATGGCTGACATCAAATCAGATGTCTATGTTTATAGTAACAGGCTTTTCCTGTTTGTAGAGGAAATCTGATGATTTATCTGCAAAAAGGATTAAAGAATAGTCACTTAACAAAGCAGCCAACAGAGTTTTCTGACTGGGACTGGCTCAAGAGCTACCAGCCCTTAGAACGAACTGGGATTGATTCAAGTGATCTGGCTCATAGCTATAAAGAAAACGAAGCTGCCTTTGTACTAGCTGGGAAAATGGCGGCTCTTACTAGAAATGACACTAACCTGATCGAACGTTCAATCTTGTTTTTTGATATTGATGGTACAGATGGGGATGATTACCAGACGGCTGTGTCAAGTATCCAGTCAGCTTTAGCCAAGATAGTTTATCTGGTCTACCCGACTGTTTCTAATGGTTATAAAGGCACTCGCTCGCGCCTAGCTGTACCTATTGACTCGACTTTTGATGCAGCACAGCGGATCCAATTAGGCGATTATTTAAGGCAGTTATTACCCAATAATTGGCAAACAGACTTGACTAGCTATGGCTCTCATTGGTCACAATTAGCCGGACTGCCTGTTTTAAATGCTTATTCTATGGCGCATAACTGCAAGCTGGCCATGAATGATACAAAGTCTTTTTTGAGTCTGGCTCAAATCAAATCAAGTCAGGCTCCCATGATCAAGCCCCAGCCTCAAGAGCTAAAAGGGCTGGCTGAGTCAAAAGTTCGGAATGATCGCCAGCCTTGGCAAGATTCTGTTAATCAAGCGCTAACGAAATTAGTCACCCCACCTGGACATGGACGACATGATTTTTATAGTTCCTTAATTGGCTTGTTATTGTTTATGCAGATAGATCAGCATGTTATAGAAACGCTTTTATTATGGTCAAATGAACACTCGGATAACCCTTTACCAGAGTCTGAGCTATACCGCACGATTGACTCTGTGAGTAGAACGGCAGCCAGAAAAGAGCGCGTCAATGGCTAACAGCCGCAAGTTAGATAAAGGCTGGCTTTTTAATGACCGCTATATTGGTCTGTCGTTGGAAGCAAAAGCGGCATTGCCACTTCTATTTGATAGAACGGATGATCTTGGCATTATTCAAAGCCCTTTGAGTGCTTTGCATACCTATGATCTTCCCGAGAGCGTTATTGCGGAGATAGAACAAGCTGGTTATATTAAGGAATTCAATTTTGATGATCAGACATACTACTACTTTTTTGAGTGGAACCAGCATCTGCAATACTTTGCATTAGTCGGTATGGACAACCCATTTTTAATGGCTAATCTATTCATCGGTGCCAATGGCAAAACAGTTTTTAAAGACCATCGGGATAATCAGAACCATGACTACGTCACCAAACACAAACTGTTGATTTCAAAAATCTATAAACCCTCTTCAGACTTCCGGGCTTTAGCAAGCTGGTTAGATGATAATGAGATTGAGTTAACAAAGCCAATGGTCGCAAAACTTAGACAGATATCCAGCCCAAAAAAGAAATTGAATAAATCTCGTCAAACACAATCTGAAAGCCCGTAGCGACTTTTTGACTCAAAATCAAGAAATAGCATGTTTTGGACGGAAGTAAAATCCCTAAATAGCCCTTCATAACTAGCTTTATGAAGACTCCTGTTTGGAAATATACGAGTTAAGTAAAGACAAGTTAAGTAAAGACAAGACAAGACAAGTTTGATTAACTCATTTCATAAACTCCAGCTCAAAAACATGTATTCATATCCAACAAGTATTAAACAGCCCGTTTTTTTCTGTTAACGAACAGCTAGAATCCAAACTTTTTAAAGAAACGGGTAAAATAGCTATTTCTGATGGTGATGATAGTCAGTATAATGATGAGGGTTTTTAGGAGGGAATATGGGAATTAAGGATAAGTTGCAGGCAGCCTACAAGGCGCATAAACAAAGAAAGCGTTTTGAGAAATATCATGAAATATTAACTAGGCATCACAATATATCACTCTCAGACTTATCAAGCGAAACTCAAATACCCTTAGCACAAGTCCAAGAAGACTGCCAGGCTTTGGTTCAGTCTGAGAATGATCAGGATACCTTTTTCAAGCAGCGCTTTTATCTCACTGACAATAAGACTGTGATACATACAGTCGGTTTTATAGACAGCATGAAACATCTTAGCAATTTGAAACCAGCTTTCTTTGCTTTAATCAGCCTTTTTGTAGTCGCCTGTACAGGGTTAGTCATAATGCTATTTATGTCCAAAGAACCAGCACCAGCTTCCCATGCTGCTGTTAGCCAGCAACAACGTAAACGTGATAGCCAAAAGTCCCTTAAAACTAAAAGCAAACATACAGCACAAGCCTCTAGCACTAGCCAGCAAACCAGTCACTCGGATGGCTCAAGCACACAGAATGCTCTGGATTACGTGTTTGTCTTAAGAAAAGATCAGCATGAGTTGAGCCTTAGCGATGGAGATGGCAAGTACCTTGGTAAATCTAGTGGCCCACAAAGAATAACGATTCCAATAGGTGCTTCGACTTTAGTGGCAGGTAGTTACCAAGTGAAGTGGGCACCAGGTTCTTGGAACGGTTCGGATCCTGATACCGCTTATGGTACGACTGAAATTAATGATCAAGAATCATCACTGCAGCAGGTCATGGAAAATGCACCCGTCAGTATTAGCCTACATGATGGTGATAGGCTGACTCTACAGATGTTTGGCAAAGGGACTGGGGATACACTTAAGTTTTTTAAGAAATAGCTTGGGCTATAAACTTGTTTTTTAATACAAGGTTGGCTAGTCAATAAAGTTCAAGAGCAAATACCGCTATTACATTTACCTTCAAACAGAAGTTTTGTGCGTTACTCTACATCACTTTTGTATCAAAAAATACATCATCGAAACATTCAGAACTTAAAAAACCGGAAATAATGGCAAATAATGGCAAATAATCGCTTATTTTTGGCTGTTTTTTGTGTATTTTATGGCTACTAAGACCACTGCTCAGGCATTTGTTCCCCTTTATTTATTTTTTTCCGATTGATCTTATATCGTCTCTAGTGAGACCAGATAGACCAGTAATGGCTAAAGGCTGGTGTGTCTCAGTTTGACTCCTAGAGACAATCAAACGCCGTTATATGGGCATTTATAGGACCTAAACAGCCTATAAAAAAGTTTTACTTTCCGCATTTTGAAAACAGGCGAACGGTTCTGTGAACGCCCTATCAGACACCAATCCCCCCTATCATTTTTTCTGAACTCCTACAACATTCGCTTGAACGGTGTGCAGGCATCTACGTGATAAGTCCGTTTTATTTCTTAAAAGTCAGCTTGGCTACTGAGAGAGAAACTATGTTTTAATTGTCGATACCTCAAAAAGGAAAATCTTATATTTTCCCCTGACGCTATTTTAATCAGAAAAGTTGAAGAAAGATTATTTTATCGAGGAAATATGCTTAGCGGTAAAATGGGAACCGATTAAAGTTATTTCTAACAGAGCGTGTTCGTTATACAAATAAAGAAATAATGAAAAAACTTTATATCGATTTTTCTAGAGGACAAAGAAAATTCACTATACAAGTGGCATTTGGAACAACGAAATATGTACATATATTTGTTGTAGCATATGAACTTTAAGGCAAAGATTCTAGATAACTTACATAGAAGAATTAAGAAAAATTTGTCCATTGCATTCGACATACGAATTAATGTCCAGCTGTAAAATTGTTCCGATCTAGAGGAGGGTAAATATAACCGTGAAATACGAGCTATTTAAATCAGAGGAGTTTGAACCATGTAAATTCATTTTTCATCATAATGATTTTCATCTAGTTCCAATGCATTTTCACGATGCCATTGAAGTAAATTATGTATTCGACGGTATGGAGGACATAGTCACTTTAAACGGGAAACAGTATAGGCCGGGATCGGGAGATATTATTGTCTTTAATCGCAACGTACCCCACGCCTTTGCTCCTGCTAGTGATCGAGCACCCTATGACTCTTTGACTCTCATCTATCCTTATGATCAATTAGTATTGTTGTATCCACGATTGGCATCAATGTATTTAATTTTGAATACCGTGGAATATCCAAATTTTCTTCGAAATATTAGTTACAAGGGGCTAACTCAAACTTTCATGGCTATGTGGAATGTGCATAATACAACTGGTTGTGAGTTAAGTAGAATTAGTTTAAGAAAATTAGCCTATACAGTACTGGAGAATTTGTTTTCTTCTGATTATCTGCGAGTATCCAAAAATAATTATTCAAACAAAGAGGCTAAAATTGAATTCTTGATAGAATGCGTATCTTATATTTCAAAGCACCTATCTGAAAGCATAAACAACAGCTCTATTGCCAAAAATTTGCATGTATCAGAAAGTAAACTGACCCATATTTTTAAAGCAGAAATGGGCACTCCTGTGCAGTCATATTTGCGCAATCAACGTTTATCAAAAGCTTATGATTTACTGATTAATCAACATAAGAGCGTAGAAGTGATTACTAGTCTCGTAGGCTTTCCTAATGAGATGGCCTTTATAAAGGCATTTAAATCTACGTATCATTTAACCCCACTCCAATATTTGAAAATTTCTAAGAACAATTAATTTGCTGAAATGAATCATTTTTCTGACTTATTTTAATCACTTATAATTTTATCAGTAATTAACATAGAAAATGTAAGCGTATTCATACTTAAGGAGGAATAATTATGTCGCTGCATTCAAATCGATTTTTCTCAAATTCTTTAGGAAGAACCACTAGTGTTCAGGTGGTATTACCTGAGATAAAAAATGAGCAAATGAGGTTACCTAAATATAAAAAAGGAGAAACTTTCCCTGTATTGTGGCTATTACACGGACTCGGTGATGATGATACAGTATGGTTACGACGTGCTGGAATTGAACGGTTAGCAAACGATTATGGTGTCGCGATGGTTATGCCACAAGCTGAACGTAGTTTTTACGCGGATATGAGCCATGGAGATAAGTACTGGACTTATATTACACAAGAATTGCCAGAGCGCATGAGATTTATATTTCCTTTGTCCTCGTTGAGAGAAGACAATTTCCTAGCAGGTTATTCTATGGGCGGATACGGAGCTCTTCGATGGGCTTTTAAATATCCAAGAATGTTTAGCGCAGTGGCAGGAATGTCATCAGTAATTGATCTTCCAAAATTTGTAAATAATCTAAAAAATGGTGTTCTAGGATACCCTGACTCTCCGGATATAGAGGCTATTTGGGGAAAACAAGACCTTGTAAATTCAGATTTAAATATCTCTTGGTTGCTTAATCATCCAGCGTTAGGATTAAAAGATCTGAGGGTATTCATTACTGCCGGTGGGAAAGAAGACTTTTTGAATGAGGATAATGAAAATTATCAAAAAAAATTGAATCAGATCTTTGGTTCAAACTTTACTTGGGATTCTGGTCAAGGTGGGCATAATTGGGATTTTTGGGCACCTGAACTCGAGCATGTACTGTCATGGCTGCCTATTCACGAAAGGAGATAAAAATGAGTTTACTATTTCTTTGTTTGAGCCTAGTAATTTTGGTGTTATTGATTACTATTTTCAAGATTAATGCATATATTGCAATAATTATTGCTTCAATATTTCTCGGATTATCATTGGGAATGCCAGTTGATAAAGTGATGAATTTAATCGGAACTGGTATTGGGACACAATTAGGGGGACTTGTTTTAGTATTTTCTTTTGGTGCCATCTTGGGAAAACTAGTTGCTGATTCAGGTGGAGCAAAAAAAATTGCGGACTCCTTAACTCAGCTTTTTGGGAAAAAACACATTCAGTTAGCCGTTGCTATAGCGGCTTTCGTCATCGGCTTATCTATGTTTTTTGAAGTAGGAGTCGTTGTGCTGGTTCCGATTATCTTTGCAGTTGCTACAGAAGTTGATTTGCCGATGCTCCAACTAGGCCTTCCTATGCTGATGGGTCTTGGTACTGCACACGCTTACCTTCCTCCTCATCCGGCACCTGTTGCAATTAGTCAGGTACTGCATGCAAATTTAGGTACTGTCTTATTGTTGGGAATATGTATGGGAATTCCGTATTTATTGATTACTGCTGTTGCTATTCCCAAATTGATTCAACACCTATTTCCAAAAAGTTTCCGTAAAATTACTTATGTACCAGGAGTTGGTGATTTAAAAGAGAGCAAAACATCATCAGCACCCAGTTTAGGATTATCTTTGATTACCGCTCTAATGCCAGTTCTTTTAATGTCAGTTGCGACTGTGTTAACAGCTCTAGGGACTAAAAATGTTATTGTTGCAGCCCTTAATAATTCTAGTTTTGCAATGTTTATTTCCTTGATGTTTGCCTTGTGGTCTATGGGATGGCACCAGCATCGTAGTAATAAAGAAATTCTAAGTACTATTGAGGCGTCGATTAGTAGTATCGGTATGTTGTTATTGGTTATTGGTTCTGCTGGTGGCTTGAAACAGATCATGGTATCTGGGGATCTGGCAAGCCAAATTGCAAAACTGATCTTACATACCGGTTTGTCTCCCCTGTTATTGGCCTGGATTATGGCGGCCTTAATAAGGGTGTCATTGGGTTCTACGACAGTGGCTGCTCTGACTACGGCTGGATTAATACTTCCAATCGTTGGAAGTATTAATGTCCCAGTAGCTTTGCTGGTACTAGCAATAGGCGCAGGCTCATCGTTCGGATCTCACGTAAATGATGCCGGGTTCTGGATGGTTAATCAATATTTTAATTTAACTGTCAAAGAAACTTTTGAAACATGGACGCTTCAAAGTTCACTCTCAGGAATAGTTGGTTTGATTCTTGTTATGATAATGAGTTTATTCATTTAAATTAAGCGCGTAGAGCTTTTTAGTAGTTAGTAGATAAATTATTTCAAAAAACACAGCTTTAACTTTTAATTAATGTTGCCTCAATATATATTCGCGATATATAATCGCTGAATGTATTTGAGGCTTTATTTTTGAATCAAGGAACGCTATGTTAAAAGTTAATGGTTTTGTATATTTCCAAATTAAAACATTTTAGTTTTAATGTTCGAATTACTTGGATTGCCCTAACAAAAAATTAAATGTTTAACTATGCCAAATCTCTAAACTGATTTAATTAGGTTAAAAGAACAATCCATTAATAAATAAAGTGCCTTTGTAAAATTCTGAATAATTAGTTATAGCATCAACGGCAAAGGACAGTTCAAATAGTTCACCTCTAGTGAATATGAAAAGTAGTATACAAATATGCTTTCAAGAAAACAAAAGCTCAATTTAGCCAACTAAACGCAATTTCAAGAACAGGATTACTTTTCAACTATAAGTATTGGCTTAACCTCAACAAAACTGTAAAATCAATTTCCCATATAAGATGAGATAAGAGCCAATATCCTAAAGAGGAGACGAAAATTACTGAACCTTTTCTAAAGTATGATGTCGGACGGCAAAACTTTAAAGATATCCGATTTCAGATATAAGAACCCTCATGGTTTTATTAATGATTTTTTCTTTCTTATCGGCGATATCATCTGGATGAGCATATTTTTCTTGGTTAGAAATAATGATGACTTTGCTACGATTTTGTTCGAGTAAATTGGCAATATAACCAAAAACTTGTTGGATATCTATTTTTTTAGATATCCTTTCCAAGTCATCAAAAATAAACACGTATTTTGTATAGTCGATATTTTTAAGCAGGTGAGCACGAATTTTCTTCCCAAATTCTTTAGCAGGTTGTTTCAATAATTCAGCTTGAGAAAAGCCTAAGTTCTTTATTAATTCTAATGAGCTTGCAGCTATCTTCGTTGCTTGATAGCCAGCCTGTTTAGTGGTACCAAGAGTCGCTAGAATTTGTACGCTCACCTCGGATTTAATCTCAGTTAAATCCTGCATATTGCTGAGGGAAACGTAAATTGTGCGGTAATCATTTTCCTTAATGATTTTCCTGGCGGTATTTTGAACATAATACGTTTTGCCAATTCCCCAAGGGCCATCAATTTGAAAGGCCTGATCATCATCTGATCTCAAGTAAGATTGAATTGCTTTACCTATTAGATCCATCCCATTCTCCATAAATCTGACTTTTTTAAATATTAAGTCAACTGTCAATAAAAATGTGAGCAGTCTATTTGAAGTTGCCCATGTTCATTGTGTTTGTCTTTCTAACTAAATTTCTTCATTAAAGAAGTCATCTAGCTGATAAGTCGTGACCGGAGTAACATGCAATTCATATTTAGCAGCTAAATCAACAAGACGATCACCATCAATCATCGTGATGACTCTTGTACCAATACGAGAAGCAGCTAAGGCGCCTTGAGAAAAAGTGCCTGTCGTAATGAAAATCCCAAATTCGGCGTTGTATTTATCCATAGCACCACGAAACTTATCAATTTCAGGGGAAGAGACAGTCCCTTCCCATTTTTTTGATTGAATAGCCACACGAGCTGTCCTGAATTCATCCGAAGTAATGTAACCATAGCCATCCAAACCACCATCACCACTTAATTGCACACCAATACTGGGATCAATTTTCACTCCCATTGATTTAACCAAAAGACGAGAAAATAATTCAAACTTTTTAGGCGAGAGTTGTTTTAAAGCTTTTAATAAACGCTGCTTCCACTGGGGAACGAGATCATCGACACTGATAGTGCCATCACGTTGAATGCCAACGAATGCATCGCTTGATATCGTACTGATAATCTTATCTGCACTCTTCTTAAGCTTATTTAATTGATTTTGAGCATGTTTTTGTTGCCATATTGGTTTAGTAACCTGACGAATTTCTTTTTCAACAGACATTTTTTCAGGGTCTATTTCCCTGCCTTTATCAGTTAACTCAATCAAACCTGATTTAGGTCTTAGCAGAAAACCAGCTATTTCTAAATTGCGGATCGCGAAATTGAAATCAAAATCAAAGGGTCGATATTGATTGCCAGATTTTGCGGTTTTCTGAAATGCAACATAATCCTCAGGAACCAAAGTTGAATCACTTTGAATCGTTTCTCGTAACTCTGAACTCTCAGCTTGGCCACCAAGGCTGACCAAAGATTTCAAAATTTCAGGCATCAGCAAATTTTCACGTTTTATGGCTGATAAAATTTTAAACTCTTCTAAATCCATATAGCTCCCTTGTCTCAATAAACCTAAAGAATAGTTTAATCTTTGATAGCAGACAATGCGCAAAAAGCTGCCTCTGTACAAAGGCAGCGTTATTGAAAAACTTTGCAGAAGACAACCGATTCTCATCGGTAAACATTGAGCAAAGTCGCCATTAAACAGTTTGATTTAGAGAATTGATAATCGCCAAAGCGATTTCTTTACCAAAATTGACAGCAACAGCATTGCCAATTTGTTTATAGATACTACCAACTCCGCCAGAAAATTGCCAACTATCTGGAAAGCTCTGAATACGAGCATATTCTCGCGTGGTGAACGGCCGTGTCTCATCTGGGTGGCAACGTTCGGTTTGTTTTTGATTAGGTGAGGTCGTTAGGGTCAAAGAGGGTTCATCCCAGCTAATGCGCCTGGCCATACCGGTTCGGCCACCTCCAGAATAATAACTTTTTCCCATATAAGATTTGGCAACAGCCTCTGGTAAATCACGCCAGTAGCCACCGGCTGGTACTAATTCCATGACTTTTCTTTTGGCTTCGGAATACAGCATCCCTGCTGAATCAGGGACATCTTGTAGTACGTCTTTAAGAACAGGTTTGTAATCGTGTTTATTTGGATACTGGAAAGTAATGTTGAGATCATTTCGTATGCCAACTAAAACCATTCGTTCTCGCTTTTCTGCAACTCCATGATCCCATGCGTTCAGCACTTGATAGGTTGTTTTATAACCAAGATTCTCAAAAACTTGTATCATTGTTTTTAGAGTTCGCCCATGGTCATGTGTTGTCAAACCACGAACGTTCTCGACCAAAAACATCTTCGGTTTGACTTGTTCCATGATTTTTGCGTAATGATAAAAGAGCGTTCCTCGGGTATCTTCCATGCCAAGTTTTTTACCAGCATAGGAAAAAGCCTGGCAAGGATAGCCACCGCTCAGTAAATCAATTTCAGTGCCTTTGGGAATATAGTTATATACCCCTTTAGGATCAGAAGTTACTTTGGTAATGTCTTCTTCAATCACGTTCCAATTTGGCCGATTCAGGCGAAGTGTCTGGCAGGCATCTTTATCAAATTCCAGTAAACCAACATCATTAAAACCAGCCTCTTCTAATCCGAGAGCCAACCCGCCAGCACCGGCAAAAAGCTCCAAGACATTAAACTGACTTTTTGGTTTAATTTTTGTGACATCAATTGTTCCATCAGGAAAAGCTGGGTTAACGTTCGTTTTCTTGTGGCTTAAATCCTGTTTTTTGATTGTAATCGCATCAAGTACGTCTTGTCCAAGTATGTCCATTAATTTCACCGTGCTAGTTTTTAGAGGGCTAAAGTCATTGGATAAGATCACAGAAAGCTGGTTCTCTGTAATACTCATCTTCTGAGCTAGTTTTTTTTGGGTGTTGATTCCTTGTCTATGCATTAAAGCACGGATTTTTCTCTTGTCCAAAACCGTTTTCATTGGCTACCCTTCATATTATTATGTTTTTATATTAATTGTTTTAAGGGTAGTTGTCAATCAATTCTTAGGAGGAATTATGACAATTGCAACAACGAGAGAACAGATTCTGCAGAATACCTTTGATTTTTTTCTTGATTTTTTTAATGATCGATCAAAAAAATATCAGAAACAGAAATTCTCCGACTTCAAGATAAATCCCTTCACTATTCAAGCAACTGCTAAGGGGCTTTCCGGCAGTATTGACGCTGACTCGATTTCAAAAGCAATTGTGTATCCATTCGCTTTTGGAACTTCAATTGCAACCAGCTTTGGTACCAATTTGCAAAAATTTATCGTAACCACAATGGGAGACCAAATAGCCCAGCCGTCCGTTATCTCTGGGATGGATATTGAATACGTCGATCAGATTGACAATAGAAGAAAGTATTGCCAGCTTAAGTCAGGTCCAACAACCATTAACAAGGATGATATCAAGACTATTGAAGATCATTTCATGGGATTAAGAAATTTAGCGAGGACTAATCATCTTGCTATTACAACAAATGATCCTGTGGTTGGAGTTCTGTACGGTTCACATCGTGATCTTAGTACCATGTATAAGACTATTCAAAATGATGGGTACAATGTTTTAGCTGGAGAAGAATTTTGGTTACACCTTACTGGATATGAAGATCTTTATAGAGATTTGGTTAATCAGGCTCAATTAGCAGCAAACAACTCTGCCATGCAGGAAAGCATTGATAAACTGCTGAGCACAGTCAAAGAAGGTATAGAACAAAACGAAGACTTTTTCGGAATTTAATTAATTTGTCGTTGCTAGGATCTAAAGTTTTTTAAGCCTTACAAGGGATTGAGTGTGTTCCGTTTGCATTGATTTGAATTCAGAAAATTTTTTTATTGAGTTATCTATGTAAAGAAATGGCTGAGGCGATATAGATAGCAGCCACAGAAAGGAAATTGAGTTGGCAGAACGTTTTCCAGAAACAGATTGGTATTGTGACCGCTGTGGTGTGTACCTTAATATTCAGATCGGTTTTAATGATCACCACTACATTTGGCAGTGCAGTGAATTGGCCACAAAAACAGCATTTCGAGTGACAATATTTACGAATCCGAAAAAGATTTTTTAGATGGAAATAACAATATATGAAAACTCAAGGAGTGCTTGCTAATGAGTAATCTCGGTTCATACCAAACGATAATTAAATGGTCTAAAGCAGTTAAAGGGTCAATGAGACTTCTTGTTCTGACAGCTTGTGGTGGGTATTTGATTGGCAAAGCTGGAGAAGTAGGACTTCGGAGGGGACTTAAAAAACATAAAGTTAGTATTAGCAGCCAACATGGCTCGAACATTAGCCTCTTCCGGAACAAATCATTTACCGTTACTTCTTCAGGTGAGGATGAAAGTGGCTTAAAGTTTCAAGTGGGGCAACATTTTAAGGTATTACAAAGCGATAGGGATGCAATTTTAATCGAAAAACGGATGAGAATAGCAACCCATACTTAGTTTCGGATCGTTTTCTGGAATCAATCTCAGATGTCCATAATTCGATCAATTAGGAAAACTCCGTTGTTATAAGTAAGCCTGCAATGAGAAAGAATTTCATAGCCGTCATCGCCATTAATATCCAGGCGCGTTTAAGTAATGCACTGTCCATTTATACATTTTTTCAATTTTCTTTTTAAAAAGGTATTTGTAAGGGAGCGTTAAATCCTTTTTCAAGCTAAACGTATATTTTGAAAACAACATTTTAGAAAATTATTAAAAAGGACGTTGCCAATTCAGCGGATGCAATCTTTAAGGTTGCTCAATAAAATGAACCAAGAGCTAATTAAATGACTAAGATAAACGTATTGGGGTAGTTACGACTGGGAATGTTTTGGACAATATCAAAGCAATCTCAATGATCAAAGGGTGAGTCAGTCAACGGCATAATCAATTGAATTGCTGAAGGCCTATATTACTCAATTCGAGAAGGATAACCCTAATAAACTCAATGAATATAAGGAGATAGTGAAATTAACATTATGATTTGGGTATATTTGGTTTGTTACACTCTGCTTTTTACTGTTTTGTGGTTTGCATCTACATATTGCAACAAAGAAACAAGAAACGGAAGCAAAAATGTAGTCGACCACATAAAAGAAAATTTAGCTATAACTGTAGAACTTGCTCTAAGCCTGATTTTAGCAACTGTGATATTTAAGGCTGGTCTTTCTTATTTTAAAATTTCTGTCCCGTATGCAGGAATTCTGTCTTTTCTTAAGAATTTAGCTGTGTTAGCTGTTTCATCTTTGGCCTTTGCTGGCTTATTGGATTCCAAAGTTAAAGATATAGCCGAAGCAAACAACTGGTACAGGGCTGCAACAATGGTAATTCTTCTTTTTACTGGTTTTCTTACAGCAGCTGGGAACTGATAATACTTTATGTACACAAATAATTGTTTGCCCACATAAATCCTGTGTTTTTGCTTCAATAACACAGGATTTTTGCATTGTCATTCTTTAATCTTCTCTCTCATCGAAAATATCTGGTATGCTTTTTGTTTCAATTTGGACAAGTGAGGTTCTTTTGGCTGCGATGCTTATTGGTAAACTGTCATTAACGTATCTATCTATTTTTGTTTTAGAATAATTTTGTCAATTGGTCGACGGAGAGGTAGCAACTTGGTTGAGGAAACAAAGGAATTAAATCAGCTTATCATTATAGGGAATGGTTTTGATTTAAATTGTGGTTTAAAGTCTCAATACAAAGACTTCTTCGAGAAAAGATATGTTCCCACAACAAATAAGGATACGTATAACATGGTAATTCGCTCCAACGCTGCCTATGACTTGGAGGGTTTTAAAAAACATTGCCAAAATCTAGACATGACTCGGTGGACTGCTTGGGATTTTATCATTATCAATATTTTGTACTGCCAAGAAGATAGCAATTTAGGCAATAAATGGTCGGACTTTGAAGGGCTAATTTCTAGTCTTCTAAAAGATTCCCTTCCCTCCATTGGTCTCAAGTCAAATGTTTATCACGATTTACTAGAAATACTGAATCATGAATATGTGGATCCGTTTGATCGCCCAGATAATGTTAACTGTAAAAATGACTACACACACCAGCCGCATACAATAGTGATGTATGAACGGATTGCAGCACTCATATGGAATGAATACATCAAGAAACCAGGTTGGGAACAAATATGTCAAAAGATCTATAGTCCCAATCGAGTAACGGAGTTCAACAGGAGTTTCAAAACTGCCATTGACACAATTCTTTTAGCAGAGTTGCGTGTGTTAGAGCGTGATTTTGCTCAGTATATTAATCAGCAAGTATCTAGCAGCCAGGACTATAAGCAAAACTGTGGCAACCTATTATTTGATTTATTAGTAAACGATTTGACTCTCAGCAATTTGCAAGATGGCATGCACAACTATTTATTAACCTTTAACTACACTCAGCCAGAAATGGAGGCTCTAAGACCTAATTACGGATATCGGCAATATTGGTTTGATTATGTCAAAAATGTTCATGGCACAGCCAAAGATGCAAATGATATCTTCGGCATTGATTATAGTGATGGTGCAAATGATGATTTGGTGAGATTCACAAAGACTTTTAGATCAATGCAATTGAAAGAAACTTATTCTGGAAAAACTTTTTTTGATCATTTGCCTATTAATAAAATCAAGATTTACGGACATTCCTTAAATCCGGCTGATAATTCTTATTACACCTCTATTTTCGACGCTGTCGGCCTGTACTCAAGCAAGACTGAGCTTTTTTTCTATTACAAAGACAGAGATAATTTTGATACTAGGGCTATGTTTCTAGCCGTTAATAATCTTATCAAGCATTATGGCAGTACCATTAGCCAGGATCATGGTAGCAGTCTTTTACATAAGCTTATTCTTGAGAACCGAGTACATATCAGACCTTTAAAAGAGTACAATCCGATGCAAAAAGATGCTCAATTACAACCTTATCCACCAATTACTTCCCTTGAAACTGAAATCAGAAATTCAACTGCCGAAAAGTTAGAATCTATTTCAAAAGAAAATAAAAGAAAGGAAGATAAACTGATGGAGATGCGGGATTAATTCTTTTATGAAAATTAATATATAGGGTTCCAAATTGAATCGAGGGTATCTTACTCAAGTTTTAAGAGAATCTTACAGTGATTACCAAAAAAGCAAGAACATACTTCTTACTTTTTTACTTACTCTGAAAAATGGTCATGTCCGTGAAGCCATTTACTGACCTTTCTTTTAATAAATTTGATTACTTTTTTGATTACTTTCTTTCGTCATCAAGGAACATATTGACGACACTCAAATAAACAAAAGGCGCTCAACCATACGGTTAAAGCACCTTGTCAACATATAGCTCTGGATGCTCAGGGGATCGAACCCTGGACCCACGGATTAAGAGTCCGTTGCTCTGCCAGCTGAGCTAAGCATCCGAACAAGTTAATATTTTATCACGACTGCCTGCGAATATACAAGCACAAACCGCCTTTCTCTAAATAAATTATTTCTTGGCTGGTATAATATTAAATATGAGCAAAATTCTAGTTGTTGATGACGAGAAGCCGATTTCTGATGTCATCAAATTTAATTTGCAAAAAGAGGGTTACGATGTCGTAACTGCTTTTGACGGGCGCGAAGCCTTGGATGTTTTCGCCGCAGAAAATCCAGATCTGGTGCTTTTAGACCAGATGCTGCCGGAAATAGAGGGTACAGAAGTCTTGCGTCAGATCCGTTCTAAATCATCGACACCCGTCATTATTGTGACTGCCAAAGACAGCGAGATTGATAAAGTTGTCGGCCTTGAGATGGGCGCTGACGACTATGTAACCAAACCTTTTTCTAATCGCGAACTTGTAGCGCGGGTAAAAGCTAATTTACGCCGACAAGATGCAACGCTGCCAGGTGTTGATGCTGCTGACAGCAAGTCGCAAAAAGAAATTAAGGTTGCTGATCTTGTCATTAAACCCGATGCTTATACTGTCACAAAAAATGGTGTTGATCTGGATTTGACTCACCGTGAATTTGACCTTTTGCATTATTTAGCCCGTCGCCCAGGACAAGTGCTAACTCGTGAAGCCCTGCTGACCGAGGTTTGGGAATTTGATTACTTTGGGGATGTCAGAACTGTTGATGTGACCGTTCGCCGTTTGCGCGAAAAGGTTGAAGACGCGCCTAGCCGTCCTGAAATTCTAATTACAAAACGCGGAGTTGGTTATTTCATCAAACCAGATAGTGTCCATAAATAAATAAGTAACATATGAATAATATTTCCAACTCTATTTCCAGATTCTTTCGATCAGTCCATTTTAAAATTGCCTTGATCTTCACATCTATTACGCTGATAACCCTGGGTCTAGTTGGCGCTTTTTTTGTCAATCAATATTCGTCACAGCTGATACAGTCTTTTGATGCGCGTGTCTCAATTCCGAAAACAATTGAAAACCAGCTGATCTCTGATCTGCAAGTTTCTGATACTAGTCAGGCTAATCAGCGAATCAACGAGACATTGTCTACGATTGGTGGTGCTACTGATCAGGATTATGTCTATGTAGTTGATCAAAAAGGCGTTATCCGCGGCAGCCTGACTGTTGAAATGAAGCAGCTGGTCGGACAAGGTATTGATAGTTCTTCGGTGACGAGCAGCCGAGCACGTAACAATATCTATCGGGCTTTATCCAGCAGCGATTCCTATACGCGGCGTTTTCGCACGCGCCTTTTGGGCCGCCGCTATGAAACATTGATGGTACCTCTGGAAACAAAGCCCGGTGATCGTAAATCAACTGTAGGTGTGCTGGTTTATACAGCTAGCATGGAATCCATCTATGCTTCAATTGCAAACATCACCAGTATGTTTATTGGTGCTTTGTTTATTCCGCTGCTGATGGCCATTATGATTGGTTTTTTGATGGTACGCCTGTTGACACAGCCTATCAAAGAATTGGCAGATCAGACGGGGCAAATCACGCGTGGCAATTATTCGCGGAGAAATACGATTAAGTCAAAAGATGAAATCGGTATCCTGGCTACCCAGATTAACGATCTCTCAGATACGATTGCTTCTGAGACAGCGATTTCTAATATGGAGCGGGATCGTCTGAATTCTCTTTTATCCAACATGACCGATGGTGTTTTAGCGATCACGCGAGACGGGACGATTACGATTATTAACCAGGCGGCACTGGATCTGCTTCATTTGTCGAATTCGGACAGTGCAGTCGGGCATAATATTTCTGATCTCCTTAAGCTTGTTGATAAGAGAATCACGCTACGGGATCTTTTTCAGTCTGCACATGGTTTTGCCGTTCAGCCTGATGGCTCTAACGGCATTACATTAAATATTGTTGCCAGCCTTGTGCGTCGTCAATCGGGTTTTATTTCCGGCGGTGTTGTTGTTTTGCGTGATATCACGCGGCAGCTGAAGTTGGAAACTGATCAGAAGAACTTCGTCTCCAATGTTAGCCATGAATTGCGCACACCATTGACATCCGTCAACTCTTATATCGAAACCTTACAGGAAGGTGCCTTATCGCAAAAGGAGATTGCGACTGAATTTTTGGGTGTTGCTCATGATGAGACCCAGCGTATGATTCGTATGATTAACGATCTGCTTGAATTATCAAGAATGGATCAAGGGCGGACTAAAATGGAAACCGAACCGGTTAATTTCACAAAGTTTATGAATTACGTGATTGATCGTTTCGATGTCATGTTCAAACAAGGCCATTCGATGCACGCCAATCATACTTACCACATCATTCGAAACTATGACCAGGCAAAATCGACTTATGTTGAAATCGATTCGGAGAAGTTCATTCAAGTTGTCGATAATTTGATCAATAATGCCATTAATTATTCACCAGATGGTGGCAATGTTGAAGTTGATATCCAAGAGACTGATCGTAGTATCGTTTTGAGCGTGAAAGATCATGGCCTTGGTATTCCTAAAAAAGATTTAGATAATATCTTTACCCGTTTCTATCGTGTAGATAAGTCCAGAGCCAGAAAGCAAGGTGGTTCAGGATTAGGGTTAGCTATCTCAAAAGAAGTTGTTGAAGCTTTGAATGGCAAAATACGTGTTGAATCCACTGTTGATGTCGGTACGACTTTCTTTGTTACTTTGCCAAAAGTTGATATGAGTGCATCAAAACTCGACTTCAATTAATGTTCCTTTAATCTTTAATCCAGATAATATTTGACGGAGGCTCTTTGCAGTGACTGAAGATTCAAATCAAGAAAAAAAACAAAATACCATAAACGATCAAGGCACAAATGATCACCATAATCATGGCGGCCGCCTATTGGTGACGATTTTACTTGCCGGTATTCTTGGTGGTGGTATTACCGCTGGGGCTGGTTATCTTTATCTGCAGACGAACGGCTCGACCAATGGGCCGACTTTTTCTAGTTTGTCCGGCCGAAAAACAATTCAAGCACCTGTGATTTCTGGAAAAACAAATGCCAGTAAGGTTTATAACAACTTAAAGGGTGCTGTTGTTTCAGTACTTAACCAACAGCGTAATAGCAGCAGCTCGGCTGATAGTTTTTTTGCCAGTTCCAGCAGTTCATCCGGTAATAGCCTGCAGACCGTATCTGAAGGATCGGGTGTTATATACCGCTCTGCTGATGCAGCTGCTTATATTGTGACCAATCGGCACGTGGTTGCAGGTGCTAACCGTCTGCAAGTCGTTTTATATGATGGCACGCGAGTAACGGCCAAATTAATCGGATCGGACGCGATGACAGATTTAGCGGTCCTGCAAATTCCTAATAGTAGTGTCAAATCCGTTGCTCAATTCGGCAATTCAAATCAAATTCAGACAGGCCAGACTGTTTTGGCCATTGGATCGCCTCTTGGAACTGATTATGCCTCTTCTGTGACTCAAGGCATCGTTTCAGCACCGAAAAGACTTGTCTCAAATACATCCGAGGATGGTAAAACGAATTATGGCGATTCGGTCGCCATTCAGACTGATGCCGCGATTAATCCGGGAAATTCAGGCGGGCCTTTGGTTAACACAGCTGGACAAGTAATTGGTATTAATTCTCAAAAATTGACTCAGACGACCAGCGGCGAATCTGTTGAGGGGATGGGTTTTGCGATCCCATCAAACACAGTTGTTGATATTGTGAATAAATTAGTGCGGGATGGCAAGGTGACTCGTCCGGCCTTAGGCGTACAAGTAGTTGATCTCAGCGAGGTTTCCACTGATGATAGGCAGAATCGTTTGAAACTGCCTAATAGTGTCAAAGGCGGCATTGTTATTGCTGGTTTTTCGGATAGCAAATCACCAGCCAAAAAAGCTGGTATGAAGCGTTATGACGTGATTGTTGCTGTCAATGGCAAGCACGTTAGTGATTTAGCGGACATGCGGGATATTATCTACAAAATGGTTGTTGGCGATTCGGTCAGAATCCGTTTTTATCGCGGTGCTGATCAAAAAACTGTCACCGTTAAAATGAGTGAATCCTTAAAAGAATAGCTATCCACAAATTATTAAGGTTTTCTAAAATCTGTGGATAACTTTGGATACGAACACGCTAAAGGCCGAGAAATCGGCTTTTTGTATTATCGAAAAATTTTTTTGTTCGTGTGGAAAAGTGGAAAAGTAGACGAACAGTATAATTGTTTATATGCTGAATATTCGGATTATCGTCGTTGGCAAAATTAAAGAAAAATACTATTCGCAAGCATTGGCCGAATATACAAAACGGCTTTCACGTTTTGCCAAGACAGAAATTTGTGTTGTTAAGGATCAAGCTACTCCTGAAAAGGCCAGTCAAGCAGAAAATTTAGAAATTTTAGAAGTAGAAGGCCAGCGTTTGTTGGACAAAATCGGTCCCCGAGATTATGTAATTGTCTTGGCGATTGAAGGCAAACTTATTTCTTCTCCGGAATTAGCCTCGATGCTAAAATTGATTCCCCTAGATGGCTTTTCAACAATTGATTTCGTGATTGGCGGTTCTTTAGGGTTATCTGACGCAGTTAAACAGCGAGCGGACCAAAAAATTTCCTTTGGCCGTATTACTTTGCCGCACCAATTGGCTCGAGTTGTACTGTCCGAACAGATATATCGGGCCTTTATGATCAACGAAGGCAGTCCTTACCACAAATAAAAAACCCGCAGATAAGTGCGAGTTTAATCAATTTCCGTTAATCTTAACAGCTCTAGGAAGCTCGACGCCTTCGACGCCCTTAGCCCATTGCTGCAGTTGAGCAGTACGCTTTAATTGGTTTTTCTTTTGTTGGTTGTGAGAGACAGGGCGCGGTGTTGAGAAGCTGTTGAAAGGCGACTTGCCGGTTAAATTTTTATTAGACATTACTATACCTCTAGGAATATTTTAAGCAATTGTTTATTTTACGTGCTTTTGCCCGAAAAAGCAAGTAAGACGGCAATCTTAGCTATAATTTAGTTAATGGAATTTATCAAAAAAAATAGATTGCTTTACTGGACCGTTGAAGTTTTGCTGCTCGCAATCTTGATCTTAGTTCTTTCTTCGCTGAGCTTTATTTTTGAGCCAATTGGCATTTTTTTCCGAACAATTTTTATTCCGATTATTGCGGCGGGTTTCCTGTATTATCTGCTGCATCCGGTAGTTGATTTTTTGGAAAAACATTTTAATCTGAAACACATGCTAGCTGTGGTTTTGACCTTCACAGCATTTCTGATTATTATTGCATCTTTATTTGTGACCTTTCTGCCCCAATTAATTGGTCAAATAAGCAATCTCTTAGGAACGCTGCCCGATTTTGCAAATGGTATCAGGAAAAATGTGAATAGTTGGTTAAGATCAACTTGGTTTAAACAACTCGGCTGGCAGATTCGGACCAATGATTTTCAACAGCAAATCAGTAAATATTCGTCAACCTTTCTCAGAGTCTCGCTCAGCAGCTTGGGGAATGCTCTGTCCTTTCTGACTACTTTTACGATCAACATCATTACAATTCCGATCATGCTCTTTTATATGCTGGCTGATGCTGATCGATTCGTTCCCTTTGTGAACCATTTTATTTTTCCTAGCCGCGCTAAAGAGGTCAACGATTTGGCGGCACGCATGAATAGTACCATCGGCCGTTATATTGGTGGGCAATTTATCGAAGCGCTGTTTGTCATGATCTGTGTCATGGTTGGTTATCTGATTATTCGGCAGCCCTTTGCGCCCTTGTTAGGGTTGTTTGCAGGTCTGTGCGTTTTAATACCATACGTTGGCCCCTTTATCGGTATGGTACCCAGCATGTTGATTGCGATCACAATTAGCACACAACAAGTTTTGGCTGTGGCTTTGGTCGTTATCATTGTTAGTCAATTAGATGGCAACCTGATTTATCCCAATGTGATTGGGCGTAATTTGAAAATTCACCCCTTAACCATTATTATCATTCTGCTTTCTGCCGGTAATATTTGGGGATTGCCGGGAATGATTTTGGGCGTGCCGATATATGCAATTATCCGAACTCTCGTGATTTTTGTTTACAACATTTATCAATTAAAAAAAGATGAGCAGCATGCTGTGGGCGAAGTTAGTTCAGCGGACTCAGCGAAATTATTGAAAAAATCTGCTAATAAGGAGAATAAAAATGACGCCTGAGGAATTTGCATCAGCATTGGAAAAACAAGGTCTGCCGATTTCAGAGCAGAAAATTGGTCTTTTTAGAGAATATTTGACTTTTATGCTGGCCTACAATGAAAAAGTTAACTTAACAGCTATTACAGAACCAGGGGATATTTGGCTGAAACATTTTTATGATTCATTGACACCCTTGATCTTTCTGCCGGTGCCGAATCCAACTAAAAAATTCTCGTTGATTGATGTGGGGTCCGGAGCTGGATTTCCAGGAATCCCTTTAAAAATTGCCGATCCAAATTTACAGCTGACCTTGTTAGATTCGCTGCAGAAACGCATTGTTTTTCTGGACAAGCTTGTTAGGAAACTGTCGTTAGATGACGTTGAGACCGTTCATGGCCGTGCCGAAGATTTTGGGCAGAATCCTAATTTTCGTGAGAAATATGATTTTGCCATTGCGCGGGCTGTATCGGGAACCAATACTTTATTAGAACTGCTGTTACCCTTTGTTAAGGTCGGCGGCAAAGCAATTCTCATGAAGACCGTTCACGATGAAAACGAAATTTTCCACGCCAGCAAAGCACTCGAAGAACTAGGCGGCCGCGCTTCACAGTCATTTTCTTTCGAATTGCCCAATGGCGATCCACGTGTTTTGATAGTGGTCGATAAGATTGCACCAACGAAAAACAAGTATCCACGGAAGGCCGGTACGCCAAAAAGATCGCCAATTGGTGGGAAAAATGGTTAGAGTAATTGCGCTGGCAAATCAAAAGGGCGGTGTTGGTAAAACAACCACAGCCTTGAATATCGCAGCTGGTTTGCTTAAAAATGGACAGAAAGTTCTTTTGATTGATTTGGATCCTCAAAGCAACGCGACTTCGGGCGCTGGTGTTGACAAAAAAGAGATTAATTTTGATGCTTATGATGTTTTAATTTCTAATCGTTCGGTTAAATCTGCCATTCTCAAGCGGACAGATAATTTTGATATCCTGCCGTCTTCACCGGAATTAGCCGGTGCAGAGATTGAATTGACCAAGAAGAAAAATCGGCAAATGATCCTCAAACGGAAAATTGCCCAGGAAAAAGAAAATTATGATTTTGTGATTATCGATAACCCGCCAGCATTAGGATTATTGTCCTTAAATTCCTTAATGGCAGCTGATTCTGTCTTGATTCCTGTTCAAGCAGAATACTTTGCTTTGGAAGGCTTGGCCCAACTTAAAAAAACCATTGATTTAGTTAAAGAACATGGTAATTTAGGCTTGACGATCGAAGGTATTTTGATGACAATGACTACACACACAAAAATAAGCCGGCAAGTGGTGGCGGAAGTTGAAAAGCATTTTCCAGAGGAAACATATTCGATTACGATTCCTCGCAATGTGCGTTTAACAGAGGCTCCGAGTTTTGGGCAGTCAATTTTTGACTTTGCCGGTTTTTCATCGGGTGCACGGGCATACAATAAATTAGTAAAGGAAATTATTAGCAAAGATGGCACAGAAGAAAGTGAACCAAGTTGAAATTATACATACTGCTGGTGATTATCACCTTCACGAGCAGAAGGTAAATGACTATCTGGCATATTCTGGTGGACATGTTGTTGCTTCTTTTGTAGGAACACCAGATGTTAATCATCGTCATGAACCCGGCCATTTTTATACGGTTATCGAGTTTGAGGCGACCATAGATGGCGAATAAACGCGGCTTAGGCCGTGGTATTGATGCTTTGTTTTCTGATGAGGATGATCAAAAGACGCTGCAGGCTGTTGCAAAAGTTGCTCCAAAAGACACGGCTGGCCAATCGTTACTACAATTAAAACTGTCGTCATTAGAAGTTAATCCATATCAACCCAGAAAGATTTTTGATCAGACAGCGTTGACTGAACTGGCACAATCGCTGAAGCAAACTGGCTTGATCGAGCCTTTGATTGTCAGAAAACACGGCAGCAGTTATCAAATTATTGCTGGAGAACGTCGTTTTCGTGCGGCAAAGTTAGCTGGTTTGACTCAAGTGCCGGTTATTGAAAAGACGCTTTCAGATAGTGCCATGATTGAATTGGCTATCATTGAAAATCTTCAGCGGGAGAATTTAAATCCGATTGAAGAGGCACAGGGCATTAATTCGTATATGAAGGAGCTGGCTCTGACGCAGTCTCAAGTAGCTGAAAAACTGGGCAAGTCACGAGCAGCAATTACAAACACGCTGCGTTTATTGAATCTGCCAGAAGCGGTTCAGCAGTTTATGATCGATGGCAGGCTCGCTATGGGGCATGCCAGAGCTCTGCTGGGCTTGGATACACCAGCCGAGATGGTGGCGCTTGCCAACAGAATTGTGTCAGAAGGATTATCTGTCCGTCAAGTCGAAGAATTAGTTCGCGGGCAGAGCCAAAAGCAGTCGGTTTCGTTGACGAAAAAACATAGTGAGACTAATATCTATGCCGAGGAAATCGAGAAACGACTTGAGGATAAGTTTTCGACGAAAGTTTCCTTATCTAAAAAGAAACTTGAAATCAGTTTCTCGGATCAAGACGAGTTAAATCGTATTTTGGAAATACTCGGTGTTAATGCCGACTAAATTTAATGAACTACACGCTAAATACAATTGTTGAAATGAAAAAGCCACACGCTTGCGGGGCGAATGCTTGGAAAATCGTTCGAATGGGTGCTGATATTAAGATTGAATGTACGAATTGCCATCGTGTGATTATGATGACCCGCCAAGATTTTGAAAAACGCTTGAGCAAAATTATTAAGGGCTGAAAGAGGCCTTTTTGTTTGCCAGAAATTAAATAGTAGAATAAATAAGGAATCAGGAGTAAATATGTCATTAACTGCAGGAATTGTTGGTCTGCCCAATGTTGGTAAATCGACCCTTTTTAACGCGATTACGAAGGCTGGTGCCCAAATGGCCAACTATCCGTTTGCAACAATTGAACCAAATGTCGGCGTCGTCGAAGTCCCGGATGCCCGTCTAGCTAGAATTCAAGAAATCGAGCCAGCCGATAAGGTCGTGCCCACGACTTTTGAATTTACAGATATTGCCGGTATTGTCAAAGGCGCATCTAAAGGCGAGGGATTAGGCAATAAGTTTTTGGAAAATATCCGCCAGACTGATGCGATTATCCAAGTTGTCCGAGCTTTTGAAGATTCAGAAATTACACATGTTTCTGGTAAGGTTGATCCTTTAGAAGATATTGAAACACTGAATACAGAATTGATTATTGCTGATTTAGATCATGTCAATAATCGTTATAGCAAAGTTGAAAAGGCAGCTGTCAATTCTAAAGATAAAGAAGCCATTGCTGAATATCAATTATTAAAAAAAATCAAACCCGTTTTAGAGGCTGGAGAACCGGTCCGCAGCCTCGAATTTGATACGGATGAAGCTAAAATTGTGCACGGCCTCTTCTTTTTGACTGACAAGCCCATGCTCTATGTAGCTAACATCGCTGAGGATGACATGGCCGATCCTTCTCAATCACCTCTTTATCAAGTAGTCGCAGATTATGCAGCTAAAGATCACGCGGAAGTTATTGGCTTGGCGGCAAAAACAGAAGAAGAAATTTCTGAAATGGCTGAAAGTGATAAAGCTGATTTTTTGGAAATGGCCGGCGTACAAGAGGCTGGATTAAATCGTCTGATCAGAACGGCCTACCATTTGCTGGGCCTGCGGACTTTCTTTACGGCTGGCGGTAAAGAAACCCGTGCTTGGACTTTTAAAGCAGGCATGAAGGCACCGCAAGTAGCCGGTATTATCCATTCCGACTTCGAAAGAGGTTTTATCCGAGCTGAAACTGTCAGCTATACGGATCTGGATCAATTGGGTTCGATGGCTGCTGTGAAAGCAGCTGGGAAGCTTCGTTCTGAAGGCAAAGAATATCTGGTCGCTGACGGTGATATTATCAATTTCCGTTTCAATGTTTAATCAAATTCAAACGCGGACGAACAATCTTAAGAATTTGTTCGCCTTTTTAGTATAATTTTACACGGAGGCTTCATGGCAAATTCCGAACTTTCTAAACGAAATCAGGAATTTGTTTTTCATTTAACAAAACTTCTCGGCGAATCGAAAAGTTTTGATGATGATAAAACAAATTCAACAATCAGCAATGTCACTGAAAAACTTTTGGCAGGACAAAAAACTGGTCAAACGGCTCGTCAACTTTTTGGCACTCCCAGTGAATATTACCAGGATTTAGTCGACCCTAAGGGCGCAGCTGAACGTAGAAGAAAACTTGCACAGATGCAGCAAGGGAAAAAGGCTGCACCCGCTGATAGACGTGCGCGTCCAAAAATCAGTGAGCAGCTATTTGACTTTAGTTTTTGGCTGGAATTCATTGATACCAGCTGGACGCTTTTGATTATACTGGCAGCGTTGTATGGCTTGACAATGCTGACCAGTAATGGCCGAAACCAAGGCGTAGGTGTTGTGACGTTGTTTATCTGGGCGATTATTACCGGTGCAGCCTATGTCTTTGTTCTTAGAATTGTCAGCCCGAATCCTAGTAAAAAAGAGCGGCGCCCTGTTTGGCAGCGGGTCTTATTCACCTTAGTTGCCGGTGTGGTCTGGGTTGGTGCGTTTTCCGGCTTGGCTTTGATTATTCCGCCTGTTATAAATCCAGCACTCAATTCAGCATGGCTATTTACGATTGCGGTGGTTGGTGCGGCAGTTTATTATATTTGGCGCAGGCAGTCACCGTTGCCAAAGGGAATTTTAATTATTGGCAGCTTGGCAACAAATGCAGCACTTAAGTATCGCGAGAAATATCCGAAAGCGAAAAAAGTTAGGACGAAGAAGTAATGACAAAAATTCTAGTGGTTGACGACGATAAAGAAATTGCTGAATTACTGGAGATTTATATTCGAAATGAGGGCAATGACCCTATTTTGGCTTATTCAGGCGAAGAGGCGCTTTCAAAACTCAATACTAATCCAGATATCGCACTTATGATTTTGGATGTGATGATGCCGGGGATGAACGGCTTTGATGTGGTTAAAGCCGTTCGCAAGGATACAAATATTCCTATTTTGATTGTTTCTGCTAAAACGGGCGATATGGACAAGATTCAGGGCCTGATTACCGGTGCAGATGATTATGTGACAAAACCCTTTAATCCATTGGAAGTGATGGCTCGTGTCCGCTCTTTGCTGCGCAGGTCGTCAAATGCAGTCCGGGACGAAGCACCTGAAATTATTGATGCTGGTGCTCTGACAATCAATAAAGATTCTCATGAGGTGAAAACAGCTGCTGGTGAAGTGATCCAGTTGACAGCCTTGGAGTTCGGCATCCTCTATTTGCTGGCTAGCCACCCGAATCGGGTCTTTTCTGCAGATGAAATTTTTGAACGTGTCTGGCAGACTGAATCTGTCGTTTCAGCAAAGACGGTGATGGTTCATGTTTCCCATCTACGCGACAAAATCAAGGAGAGTACAAACGGTGATGAAGTCATTCAAACCGTCTGGGGTGTTGGCTACAAAGTCGAAATCAATTAGCTTATGAAACTAACAGCTAGAGAAATTATTCATCTGATTCTTTTTGGAGCAGTCGCGGCCTTCGTACTGCTTCTTTTAGACTGGGCTGTTTTTGGCTTAATTGCAGCACTCATATCCGGTGATTTTAAAGTTGGCCGCGGGCGTTTTGAAACGACGGCATATATTTTGTTTAATGGCAAAAATTTTACACCAGCAAATTACCAATGGTGGGGCTTTGTTTTGATCTTGCTGCTGGGTATTGCGCTGTGGGTATTTTTATTTTTACGTGAATATCAGCAAATTCAGCTAAAACGGCTTTCGGCTGAAATTACGAAAATTAATCAAACAGAAGATAATGATCAGATTAAAATGTCATCGATTGATCCTATGGTCACGAGCCTCGTTTTGCAAATCAATCAAATGACAGCCTCAAAACAGAAAATCCTTGATACAGAACGTCAAAATGAACGCAAGCAGCAGGAGTTGGTCACTAATGTTTCCCATGATTTGAGAACACCGCTGACATCAATTATTGGTTATCTGGGTCTGATTGAATCGAACCCGAATATGCCGGCTAATCAGATGCGTAAGCATGCCTCAACTGCCTATACCAAAGCACAGCAGCTGGTATCGATGGTGGAAGATCTCTTTTCCTATTCCCAAACACAGACTAGCGGCGAAAATCTGCATTTCCAGCCGATGGAAATCTCTGAATTTTTTGACCAGCTGATTGTGCAGTTTGAGCTGGAGGCTCGCAAACACGCTATTACAATGTCTAGTCTGACTCACCCGGACCAGATTCAGATCGTGGCTGATCCGGAAAAATTGGCTCGTTTATTCATGAATCTGATCAATAATGCTTTTAAATATGGCAAAACCATGACTTTTATCAAATTGACCGCAGCCACAAAGGAAGACAAGGTCGAGATTAAAGTGCAAAATGATGGCGAGCAGATCCCTAAGTCGAGTTTGAGCAAGCTATTTGATCGTTTTTATCGTGTTGACCAATCGGGAAACAAAAATATCTCTGGTACCGGTTTGGGCCTTGCCATTGCACAAGGCATTGCTCAACAGCATCACGGGACAATTCGAGCGGAATCCAATTCTCAGTTAACGAGTTTTGTGATCGAACTTCCCTTGGACGCTTCTTTGGGGATGCCTCGTGGTTAATCGTCGGTCTAATTATATGTTTAAAGAGCACAGGTTTCGACACAAAATAATGGCGTGTTTGCTCGGCCTTTTGTGTTTATTTCTGGTCGCTTCTTGTGTAGTTGGTGTTTTTATCAACGAAAAAGTACCTAGCCGAGTATTACCGGTCATTAGTGGGAAACCGGCCCAGCTTCAAAACAAGGCTGCCGCATCATTGGTTGCCGACTTCGATAGTGGGCAAATCATTGCAGAGAAGAATCCGAATCAAAATTTAGCTATCGCTTCTACTAGCAAGTTGCTGACGGCTTATTTAGTTTATCAAGCTGTCCAGCAAAAGAAATTGTCTTGGCAGCAGCGCATAAAAGTAACGCCGCAAATTCAAGCACTTTCCCGTAATAGCGAACTTATGAATATACCCTTGCAGGCAGGCCAGGCATATACAGTGAAGGAGTTATTGGATGCGACTTTGCTGATTTCGAGTAATGCGACAGGCATTTTATTAGGAGATGCCATCTCTGGCAACCAGAGAAATTTTGCCGATTTAATGAATCGTACAACGGCTTCCTTTGGTATCCCCAGTTCGCAATATCATTTTTATAATGCAGTGGGCATCAACAATGTTTACCTATCAGGCCAAGATAAAATACCTAAGGCTTTGGATAACGATGAGAATGTGGCCTCGGCTAAAGCACTCACAACAATTGCGAACCGTTTATTTAAAAAATATCCAAAAGTTATCAAGGAAATGCAATCACCGGAATTATTCTTTCCATTTCCTGCCAGCGATTATGCGTTTCGCGGAGATTCTGTTTTAACGCGTTTTAACAAACAATTTCCTCAAGATGCAAAAGTTTTCTCTATCGTTAAAAGCGGTGCTTCTGAGGCGGCCGGATCGGTTTTGCTCGCGCTGACAAACAAAATGCCCAATGGTCGTCGCTATATTGTCTTGACGATGCATGCTTCTGATTACACTAATCTTTGGCCAACTTGGGATTTGACGGCGAAGACTGCGACACAGGTGTCACGGCAAGGCAGTTATTTATCGATACCTAAAAATACACAGATTTCGGGTGCTGAAAACCTTTATCTGCAAAAGACATCTCCTAGCCGGATTGCTTTACAAAATGCCTCAAGCATTAATTTTTGGACCTCTGGTAAGAGGAAACAGGTCTCAGCAAACCACATTGCTTATGATCGGCGGTCTGCCAATATTGCCAAGGATAGTATTTTAGTTACCAGGATCAATAATTTACGTGATTTTGATTATTTATATGGTCAAAAGCCGGTGGGCAAACTGTACTTAAAAACCATGAGGTCTGCCGTCTGGCAACTCAATCCTTTTGTCAGATATTGGCGTTGGCTAACTCATTAGACTAGCGAATTTGTTCACGTTTGCGCTATGATAAATTAGGAAACTTTGGAGGAAAAATGGCTAAATTAGTATTTATTCGTCACGGTCAATCTGAATGGAATGCTTTAAATCTATTCAATGGCTGGGTCGACACAAAACTATCTGAAGAGGGCATTCGCCAGGCAAAAGAGGCCGGTGAACTGCTCGCGGAAAAAGGTATTGAGTTTGATCAGGCTTACACTTCTGTGCTGACGCGTGCAATTCAAACGCTTCATATCACTTTGGAAGAAATCGGCCAGCTTTGGATTCCTGAAGAAAAATCATGGCGCTTGAACGAGCGCCATTATGGCGCTTTGCAAGGGCTGAATAAGAAGGCTTCAGCTGAAAAATGGGGTGATGATCAGGTGCATATTTGGCGCCGTTCCTATGATGTTTTGCCGCCATTGCAAGACTCAATTCAGAAATCAATTACTGTAGATGGTCGGACTTATCCTGCCTTAGATCGTCGTTATGCTGAGTTGGATCCTAAGACGCTGCCTTTGGGTGAGAACTTAAAAGTAACTCTGACACGCGTTATGCCTTTCTGGGAAGATAAAATTGCGCCAGATTTGCGCGCCGGCAAGAACGTGATCATTGCTGCTCACGGAAACTCGTTGCGTGCCTTGTCCAAGTATATTGAAAACATTTCCGATGCTGATATCATGGGCCTTGAAATCGCCAACGGGCAGCCAATCGTTTATGATTTTGATAAGGATTTAAAAGTTACAAATAAAGAATTGCTTGCTAAGTAATTTAAAAAATCCACTTGATCGTTAGAAATCAAGTGGATTTTTTTATCTAAAAATGATTTGATGCAAGAATCCGGCCTAAACCGCGAGGATCTTTGACGGATGAAGCTAGTAACTGTCGCAGATTGTCTAGACGGACGTCCCGTTCCGGAATACGAATCTCTTCTTGAGCAGATTCTTTCTTGTAGAAATCGATGTTTGCTCTGGAATAGGTCTGTTTCTCTTCATCTTGTGCTAATGAATTGATGAACTCGCTGGCTTGCGCGACCTTTTGCCGACTATCTTCTTCTGATGCGGCCTGAGAAGTTTGATCCTCTGCTTGAATGCTGGCGGCCTCGGATGGGCGTGATGATGGCAAACTATTTGGACTGCTTGAGGAAACGTTAGGGATCGCGTCAGTGGTATGCTGCCGATTAATCAACTGTTGGGCGAAATTTTCTAACAAGATTTTTTGGCTAGGGTTTAATTGGTTGATCATCATGTCTAAATGAGACAGTGAGGCAGCTGTGCCATTGTCGGTTGGCGTTGACTTGTATGGTACAGAATTGTCATTTTGCTCTATGGGTGTTTCAGCTTTTAAATTAGTGACAAGATCTGGCTTCGTAGCTGCAGCAGGAGTGGTCTTATTTTCCGGAAGAGAAATTTGCACACGTGAAGGTGAGACAGGCTTAGGCTGTAATTGTTGTTCGGCGCGGTCATTTTTCCCAATAATGACCCGATGGAGAAAGGATGTAAATTTCATGTCTCTAGTATCTCATTATTTTTTTAAATTAATGCCCTTGGAAACAGCGTAAATGACAATCGATCCGACAATCATTGAAGCAAGTTCACTGATAAAGAGCATGCCGTATGTCAGCCAAAAGCCGCCGTCAGCAAATTTAGGATAAAAAATAATTAATTCAGCTGCGATCCAAAACATAAATATGCTGACAATCAATGTTGAAGCAACGAATTTGAGAATTGTGTTAGGAATGCGCCGCGTAACCTGATAAACTACCCAAGTCATGGTTAAAGTCTGCAAACCACCGATAATTGCATCAACGATTCCCAAACCAAAAAATAGATTAAAGACGAAAACACCAATTGTTTGGGCGATGATATAACGTTTATTGAAAATGGCTAGGTTGTTGAAGCCTTCCCCAAGACGGATCTGAATGGCACCGCCACGCAGATTAAAAGGCGGGATCATACCGATTAGAATGTATAAAGCGGCAACAACGCCGATAAGTGTTATATTTCTAGCTTGACTCTTTTGTTTTTTTTCCATACTTTCCATGATATAAGAAAAGTGCTCGATCTTTCAGATTAAAAACAATTCCTTTGCTATTAGACAAAAAAACACAGCGTCTGCTGTGTTTGAAAACACGGATTAATTTTTTAACCGCGGTAAATCCACCGGTCACCAGTCTCAGCCAATAGACGGTCGGAAGCAACCGGCCCCATAGTAGCGGACTCGTAACTTTCAAGGGGCGCTTTATCTTCAGCCCAGACTTTAGCAATCTGATCAACGAATTTCCAAGAAATGGAAACACCAGTCCAATCGGCAAAGTTCGAACCGTCTCCATTCATCGCGTCATGCAGCATTCTTTCGTAAGGATCCGGCGTCTGGGCTTTATCTTTATCAGAAATGGACCAAGCCAGCAAGTCAGAACGGGTACTGAATTCGGTTGTGACATCTTTGCCGTTCAAAGAGAATTGAATGCCGCCGACTGGATCAATCAAAATACTTAGGACAGGCTCGGTCAGTTTGTCATCATTCGTAGTACCAAAATCGAAAGTGGATTTCTTATAGACCACATCGACACGCGTCTGCTTAGCAGCCAAACGCTTACCGGTTCTAATGTAGAAAGGAACACCTTGCCAGCGGTCTGTGTCGAATTGCAGACGGCCAGCTACGTAAGTATCATTTTTGGAATCGGCCGGCACATCTGGTTCTTCAGTATAGGCCTTTTGCCAAACTTCACGGCCGCGGCCATATTGACCACGCACAAAGTTCGCGGCAACTTCCTCACCCTTGTACATCTTGAGTTTTGAAAAAGCAGCGTTCTTAGCGGCACGGATATCTTTGTCTGAAAATGAAGCTGGTTCTTCCATAGCGAGCCAACCGACAATTTGGAAGGTATGATTTTGAATCATATCAAGCAAAGCTCCGGCTGTATTATAGTAGCCGGCGCGCTCTTCAACACCCAACTCCTCAGCTAGTGTTACTTGAATATTTTTAATGTATTTATTATTCCAAGTTGCATCAATAAAGGCATTGCCAAAACGCAGCGCTGGGATATTTTGAACCATTTCCTTGCCAAGATAATGATCGATTCTGAATATTTGGTCATCAGAAAAACCTGATTCGAGCTGGTTTTGTAATTCTTGTGCTGTGTCAAAACTCGTACCGAAGGGTTTTTCAACCATTAAACGGTTATAGCCATTATCTGACATTAAGCCCTCAGACTTGATTGCTTGTGCAATCTGTCCAAAGAAGCGTGGCGCAACTGACATATAGAAAATGCGGTTGCCATTGGCATTGTATTGTTGATCCAGTTGAGCCAGAAGATCTTTCAGCTTGCCATAATCCTTTAAGTCGGTCACATCATGACTGCGGTAACGGAAGTGAGCGGCAAAAGCCTTAATCTGCCCCTCTGTACCGTTATTGGCGATAGATTGGCGAACTATTTCCTGGAATTTTTCATCATCTAAATCATGACGCGCAGTCCCGATCACGGCGAAACGATCCTGCAGGTAGCCCTTTTTAAATAAATTGAACAATGAGGGGTATAACTTACGCTTGGCAAGATCCCCGGTGCCGCCAAACAGCAGCAGAACTAAAGGTAATTCAGTAGGTTTATTATCCATATTCACTCCAAACTTTTACATATAAAAGTATAACCTATCGGATTAGTTAAGTTTGTGAAGATGTTACTATTTTCATATGGATCAATATTCGGAAGACAAAAAACCGCGTCGCAGACCGCCTTTGCATGTTCAAACGAGCACGATCCGCCCAATTTACGTTTATGCAGAAAATTTAATCAGCAACGCGGCTGCTGCAATGACCTGGCCGGTGACCTCTTTGTATCTGCATAATTATCTGCATCAGTCTTTTTTAATTATTGGCGTGATTTTAATGCTGGGATCCCTCGTTTCAATGCTGGCCGCTTGGGGAGCGGGACTTTTATTTGATCGCTGGCGGCCTTACCACAGCTTTATTATTGCTTTATCCATTTGCTTGTTTGGATCATTGATGATGCTCTGTTTTCATGACTGGCCAATATATGTTCCATGGCTCATGATTCTGAATATTGGTATTGGCATGCTTCAAACGCTGATAAACTCATATGGTGCCTACCTCTCAACAGATAATCCAAAGCACTTTTTCTCGAACATGGCCATTACTTTGAATATCGGCACAGTCATTGGCACTTTTTTCGGTACCTGGATCTTTGACAAAATGAAAATCCAGGGCATGATGCTCCTTGCTATCGTTTTTTATCTGGAAATGCTTGGGCTGGCTATTTTATTTTTTCGCGTCCAAATCCGGCCTGCGTCTATGGTGCTTGCCGCAAAACAACCGAGCCGTTTGGCTTTTTCACGCTTATTAATTGCGATTGGCGCCTTGACGATGATGACCTACTTAACTTATCAGTTTTGGGAAACAGTTATGAGCCCGCACATGGTCAGCTTGGGCATATCAATCGAACAATATGGTTATTTGTGGACAATTAACGGCTTGGTCATTATCTTTTTCCAAAATTTGGTCACGAAAGCAACAAAAAATTGGTCCTTTATGAAAACGGTAGTCATTGGTACTTTTATTTTTGCTCTGAGTTTTCCGCCTTTGATCTGGGCCAATCGTTTTTGGCAAATGATCTTGATTACAATCGTGCTGGTCGTTGGCGAAATGTTATTTTCGCCCGGAACAACAGCTTGGATTGCTCATTTGGTGCCTGCACAGTTTCAAGGGCAAGGCATGGCTTTTATTAGCGCTATGATCAGCTTGGGACGTGCGATCGGGCCAGTTTACGCGGGCATTTTTATGGATCGGGGGTGGATTTTTGCTCTTTTTATGAGCAGCTTTTTCTTGTTGCTGATTCTTGATGGCGTTGTTTATATCTTTGGCAGATCAAAAAATAAAAGCCTGATATAAATCAGACTTTTATTTTTCGCTTGTTTTCTCTTCAAAATCACCGTTTGGCTGGTACTCTTTTTCTATCTTTTTAACTGTGAAAAAATTGATGTAGGCATCTTCATAATCATTGGCAGTGATATCGAAACGAAAATCATCATTTTCAACGGTTACGGTATCGCCTTTTCTGGTATCGGGGTAATTATTTTGGATGTATCCGGTTAAAGTGACAGCCTCGTCTTCATCAAAATCAGGAATTTTAGTTTTGAAAAAATCTTCCAAGTCATACAATGAAATCTTGCCAACCACTTGATAACGGTTATTACCAAGTTTTTTAATCATCTCATCATCTTCATCATCTTGTTCATCTTTTAAGTTACCGAACAATTCTTCATAGATGTCTTTATCAGTAATGATACCTGAAGTTCCGCCGTATTCATCAATGACAATTGCCATCGGCACACGGTGGGCGCTCATTTCGTCCATGACATCAGGAACCTTCATATTCTCTGGAATAGAAACGATATCACGCATGATCGTGGAAACTTTAGCTTGGTCGTCAATTCTCGCCTGACGAACAATATCGTAATTATAGGCATAACCAATGATTTTATCTTTGTCATTATCAGCCGTTACGGGAAAACGTGAATATTGTTCTTCCAGATAGAGCTTTAAAGCATCGGCAATCTTGTCTTCAACGTCGATCACGCTCATGGAAGTTCGATCTACCATCACATCGCTAGCAACTTTATCATTCATCTCAAAAGCACGCTGCATAAAGTTGGCATCTTCTTCGTCAACCTCAGAGTCGCTGGCCAAGGCTGAATTTTTCGTTAAACTAATGATCTCGGTCGGTGAATAAATATCCTCATCAGTTGCAGTCTTAAAACCTAGTAGATTAGATACCGCTGCGGCCGTACGGTCGAATAACCAAATCAAAGGGAAAAGAACAACATGAAAAAAACGCACTGGACGCGCGATGCTCAATAATACCTTGATTGGTTCATCAATCGCAATGTTCTTTGGTACCAAATCGGTAAATACGGCATGCACAAAGGTAAAGATAAGGATACCAACGATAGATGAAACGACTAATTCACTTTCCCTGCCCAGAAATGCAAAAACGCCGGAATTCTGTAAAAATTGGGAAGCCGCGCCTTCACCCAACCACCCGATAATTAATGAAGTGAGTGTAACGCCAGTCTGTGCCGTCGACAGATATTCATTAAGATGATCTGTCATATGAATTGCTAAGGCAACCCGCTTATTTGGCTTTTTCTGATCTTTTTGAATCGCTTTTAGAGCGGATGGACGCGAACGGATAAGGGAGTATTCTGTGAGTGTGAACATCACAGCTAAGATAAGGGAAATGAGTAAGGCAATCACTGAAACTAATATTGAGGGGTCGGAGTCCATTAATGTTTGATATCTACTTTCTTAAATAGTCTAATTGCTATTATATCAAGCTTTGAGTACAGAAAACACACTTATTGGCCAGCTTTAGACAGATTAGCAATTATTCTTGTGTATAATTTTTGTAAATCCGATTGAATGCCGGATAATTCGTAACTATAGAGTAATGGCTTATTGTACTTGGCTGCATAACGCTTGGCAGTCAGCACGTATTGAACGTTAAAGTTACGATTGCCGGACCCGAAAACGCCAAGCAGTTTTTTGTAATTTTCATGGTAGTCAAGGTAGTCGCCTAAAGCGTTAGTAAAAATTTCGTGAATTTCTGGTCCGATACCAGTGCCTCCTTCTAGGTAAGTCGGGACGTTTATAAAAAATGGTGCCTTTTCTTCAGCGAAATCAGTAGAATCGCTAATTTCGACGGCCTCAATTTCGACATTGTTCGGATTTTCCTGTATTTGCGTTTTTGCATAGGCTGCTAAACGCTGCATAAAATTTCGTGAATTTCCCTCAATAGATACATATAAAACACGAACTTTTTTCATGGAAAATACCTCTTTATCAGGAAATAACGTTCCGTGGTTTTTTCTTCTCAGATATTTGAACGAAAATCCTAACATTACCTTTTCTTAATATTCTTAATCTTTCAAAAATGCCCTTAAATAGGCATTTAGACGCTATTAAGCTTGCAACAATTTTTAAATTATTGCAAGTTGTTTAAGACAACGATCTGATAATAAATTGTAATATTTCGGCTCGATCCGCACCAGTTCTAGCTTTTGGGACAGCGACCGCTTGTTCGCATGTGAAATTGCCCTTGTATCTTGTTTTCAAGGCGTTTATATTAATAAACATCCAATAAATAAAGGCGCTAAAAACAAACATTAGGAGGTAAAAGATGACAGATATTACGGTTTATACAAAAAATGATTGCGTCCAGTGCAAAATGACTAAAAAGTTTTTGACTTCAATGGGAGCCGATTTCCGAGAAATCAACATCGATCAGCATCCAGAATTTGTTGCTCAGTTGAAAGAAGCCGGTTATCGTCAAACACCGGTTGTCAAAATCGATGGTCTTGATGCTTTCTCCGGTTTTCGTCCGGATGTTTTGAAAAAAGCACTCGCCTCTTCAGCCGCTGCTTAACTGTCTTTTACAAAATAATCTAGGCAAGCATCGGGTTTTTCTCGGTGTTTTTTAATCAAAATAACTAGGAGGATTCTATGCCGTTAAAAGAAATCGATCTTGAAAAAGTGCATTATTATGACTTGAATAATGAGGTCAATATCCCGAAGAATAATACAATTCAAGTTGGAAAAGACCAAGAAGCACTCAAAGCATTTTTAACAGAAAACGTTGAACCGAACCGCCTGAAATTTGCTTCGCTTAAAGAGCGTTTTGATTGGCTGATTGAAAATGATTTTATTGATCCAACGTTCATCAATAAGTATCAGTTTTCATTTATTGAGAAACTGTATGACTTTTTGGATGCGGTTCATTTCCAGTTTCACAGTTTTATGGCCGCTTACAAGTTTTACACGCAATATGCACTGAAAACAAATGACGGCAACTATTACGTCGAGTCTTATGAGGATCGGATTGCGATCAATGCACTTTATTACGCCGATGGCAATGAAACCTTGGCTATGCGCATTGCTGATGAAATGATTCATCAGCGTTTCCAACCGGCGACACCTAGTTTTTTGAATGCTGGTCGTGCGCGCCGTGGCGAGCTGGTAAGTTGTTTTGTTGTGCAAACAACCGACGACATGAATTCGATCGGCCGCGTTATTAATTCTGCCATGCAGTTATCTAAGATCGGCGGCGGTGTCGGCATTAACTTGTCGAATGTTCGTGAGGCAGGTGCCGCTTTTATGGGCATTGCCAACATGGCGGCCGGCGTGATTCCGATTATGAAATTGATGGAGGATGTCTTTACATATAGTAATCAAGCCGGCGCACGACAAGGCGCTGGTGTTGCCTATTTATCCATCTTTCATCCGGATATTGTTCGTTTCTTATCGACAAAAAAAGAGAATGCGGATGAAAAAATTCGTGTTAAGACTTTATCACTTGGCCTAACTGTACCGGATAAATTCTATGAATTGACAGAAAAGGGCGAGCAGATGGCGCTCTTTTCACCGGCAGATGTTGAAAAAGTCTACGGTGTGCCTTTTAATTATGTCGATTTAACCAAAGAATATGACAACATGGTGGCTGACGATCGAATTACCAAACACTGGATCGATGCCCGTACTTTAGAGACGGAGATTTCAAAACTTCAACAAGAGTCAGGTTATCCCTACATCATTAATTTGGATACCGTTAACAAGGCCAATCCTATTTTTGGTAAAGTTGTTTCTTCGAATTTATGCTCGGAGATCTTACAGACTCAGACTATTTCGCACATTAATAACGAACAGAAATATACGCTTTTGGGAGCCGACATTTCTTGTAATTTAGGTTCTATCAACATTGATAATATGATGCATACGCCTGATTTTGCTCAGTCAATCGAAGCGATGACGCGTGCCTTGACTTTTGTGTCCGAAAGTTCTGATATTTCGGTCGTTCCTTCGGTTCAAAACGGTAATCAGCAGAAACACGCGATCGGTTTAGGAGCTATGGGGCTAGCAGCCTTTCTGGCTAAGAATAAGATCTACTACGGTGATGATATTGCTTTGGACTTCGTCAACACTTTCTTTTTGATGACGAACTATTACACATTGCTGGCATCTAATAAAATTGCCAAAGAGAGAAAACAGACCTTCTTTGAGTTTGAGAAATCAGATTACGCTAATGGCAGTTATTTTGACAAGTATTTAGCCAAAGATTGGGGTCCAAAAACTGAAAAAGTTAAGAACCTCTTTACTAATTATCACATCCCCACGATTGCTGATTGGCAGCAATTAAAGGAATCAGTCATGACCGATGGTCTGTATAATGCTTACCGTCAAGCAGTCGCGCCAACAGGTTCCATCTCTTACGTTAATGACACAACTGCTAGTCTGCAGCCAATCGTATCCCGCGTTGAGGCCCGTGCTGAAGGTATGACGGGGCGTGTTTTCTATCCAGCCAGTGGTCTGAATAACGAAACGATGCCTTATTATGTTTCTGCTTACGATCTGGACCAGAGAAAGGTCATTGACACCTATGCAGCAGCTCAGGAACACATTGACCAGGGGATGGCAATGACTTTGTTTATGCGTTCCACGATTCCTGATGGCATCTATGATTGGAAAAAAGGTCACACAGAAAAGATGACCACGCGCGATCTGACGATTCTTCGGCATTACGCTTTTCGCAAGGGGATCAAATCAATTTACTACATCCGGACTTTTACGGATGACAATACCGAACAGGGCGTTAACGAATGCGAATCATGTTCCATTTGACTTGCTAGCATAAAATAGACTTAGAGGTAAGAGATGTCGGAAGAGAAAAATCAATTTACACACTATGATGCGATCAATTGGAACAAGGTAATCGACCCAATTGATAAAGCCACTTGGGAAAAGCTGACTGAACAGTTTTGGTTGGATACACGAATTCCTATTTCTAACGATTTGAAGGATTGGCGTTCGCTTGGTAAGAAAGAACATAGGCTTTACGATCATGTTTTTGGTGGTTTGACGATGCTGGATACCTTGCAAAGTCAAGATGGTATGGCCAGTTTGCTAGAAGCTGCTGTTACGCCGCATGAAAGAGCTGTTCTGAATAATATTAAATTTATGGAATCAGTCCATGCTAAGAGTTATTCTAGTATCTTTGAAACATTAGACACACCAGTTGAGATTGATGAAATTTTTGACTGGGCATCACAAAATAAACGTTTGCAATATAAAGCGAACAAAATCAACTCAATTTATCATGATCCAAATCCATTAAAACGTAAAATCGCTTCTGTCTTTTTGGAAACATTTTTGTTTTATTCGGGCTTCTATACGCCACTCTATTTTGCCGGGCATAACAAGATGGTTAACGTCGCTGAAATCATTAAATTGATTATTCGTGACGAATCGGTCCACGGTACTTATATTGGTTATAAATTTCAAGTTGCCTATAAAAAATTGACAGAAAAAGAACAGCAGGATTTAACTGCGTGGGCCTATGATCTGCTTTATGATTTGTATGCCAACGAAGAGGCCTATACACACGAACTGTATGACGATATTGATTGGTTTGACGATGTAATGGTATTTCTACGTTATAACGGCAATAAAGCTTTAATGAACCTTGGCTTGGAGCCTATGTTTGCTGATGGTGCTGAAGATGTAAACCCAGTTGTTATGAATGGTATTTCTACATCAACTGCCAATCATGATTTCTTCAGTCAGGTGGGTAATGGTTATCGCTTGGGTGAAGTTGAAAATTTGACTGATAGCGATTATGAAGTTGGTAAGTCGACGCAAAGCGGTTTTGATTCTGAGGACCAGGATTAAGTAAAAAAGATCTGCAATCATTGCGATTGCAGATCTTTTTTAAATTGCTTTTTATCAGGGGTGGATATAAAGATAGCTGCTTGCAGCATACACGCGGCGAATATCTGGTCCAGCACTTGAAAAATTCCCTTCGGAAATTGTAATACTGCTATCACCATTATTTGAAAGGACAACGCCTACATGGCCGTAAACACTAGCTCCTGCTTGTCCGGGGGCGAACACAACGACTGCCCCAGCAGCTGGGGAGTTATCGACTAAATAGCCCCGTACAGCTGCACTTGCTGCCCAATTAGAAGCGTTTCCTAGGCTAGATGGCACCCAGGGAAGCATATTTTTTACGTACCAAGTGCAAGTGCCGTAAACGTAATTGTTGCTGCCGTTCATTACAGCTGTGTTATGAAACGCTATCTGCCGTGGTGCAGACGCTGCTTGCTCAGCCTGTTTTTGATCAGCGGCTTTTTTCTCGTCGGCGGCCTTTTTAGCGGCCTGCTCTTTAGCCTGCTGCTGATCTCTTATTTTCTTACTTGCAGCATCACTAGCTCTGCGCAGGTATTGATTAACAGCTTTTTTATCCGATGCGAAGTAGATAGGCGCTACTTGCGTTGTGCCTTGGCTGCTGGCTGCTTGTGCATTAGCTGATACACAGATTGCCGATAATAATGCCAACGCAAAGAGTATTTTTTTATTAATGAAATATTTTATCCCTTTGATCACCCGATTAGTTTTCCAAATGAAAATTACGATAAAATGTCTTTAGATAACAAATTTGTGACAGTTTGAAGAATTAACATAGGTTGTATTATACAAGAATGAGAATTAACAAGAAGAAAATTTGTAACAATTGAATTTTTTACGTTTTTATTAACTTTTTCTGCCCTCTATCTTCTGCTTTAATTTTCGTTTTATTTCCTTTTTATATTCTTTTAATCTGGTCCGGCGATACTAATCTTGTTCCAAAGGAAACCACCCGCGGAGCACTCTCTGAAAAATAAACTATCCCTTCCAAATAAAAAAACTCTCTTCATAAATAATCCCGAAAAACCAAAAAACGCTTATCAAGGCGTTTTTTTCGTCTCAGTGTAAAATGGGTAGGAGAGTTAATGTAAATTTAATCGGAAAAGAGCAAAATCCTGAATATGGCAAACAGTTCTGTAAAAATTCTTTTAATTGAAGATGATAAGACACTTAACGATGATATCGCTGCCATGCTTTCTGAAATTGCGACTGTCAAACAGGTTTTCAATGGTGCGGATGGTGAATACGAAGCGGTTGAAGCGCCTTATGATTTAATCGTCTGTGATCTGATGCTGCCGGAAATGAATGGATTGGATATTATTAAGGAAATGCGGGACTCGCATATCGAGACTCCAGTATTAATCCTGACTGCTAAGGATTCTGTGGATGATAAAGTTAAGGGATTTGAAGTCGGTGCCGATGATTATCTGACTAAGCCTTTTCATCGTGAGGAGCTCCTAGTTCGTGTCCAAGCCTTATTGCGGCGTGCTGGTATCGATACAGAAGAAAAAGAAATTAAAATTGGTGATCTGGCGATACACTTAGCTAACCGTACTGTCACGGTCGGTAAGCAAAATGTACAGTTGGTCGGAAAAGAATATGATATTTTGGTTTATTTGGCCAAAAATAAAAATATTATTATCACTAAAGATCAGATCTTCGACCGTGTCTGGGGACTTGATTCCGAAACAACGACCAGCGTTGTTAATATTTATTTGAATAATCTACGACGCAAGTTGGAATCGGTCGGGAAAAATGACTTAATAAAAACTTTAAGAAATGTTGGTTTTATTCTCGAATACGATGAACAAAGCAAAAATTAATTTAAAACAATATGTGCGATTGTTTTTTCTTGAAGCGATCGGTTTTTTAATGATTTTTTCTTTTGTCGGCGGATACATTTACTTTACATATACGCGTTCTGTTCAAGAGAACTTTGATCAAATTCTTAGCACGATGGTGATGCGAGTCCAAAGAGACTCTCAATTAAGCGGTGTCAAACGATTAACGATTCCAGGCCGGGAAAGTAACGACAATGATCCTAGCAAAAACTCGCCAGCTGGCACCAATCCTGTGCAAGGTGTGGGCGTTATCCAACCAGATGTTGCCGGGCAGGATACGATTTATTATGACAAAGACGGCAATATCATTAACTATAATTCTTTGGGGCTGCGCTATTTTACATATGAAAATCTCTATAAAAAAATTATGGGTGATTTCTCCACTACTCAAGCAGTCAAATTAGGAGGGTCCTATTTCAGAGTCCGTCTGATTCGTCTGAGAAAACCTGTGATTTTGGTTTACAACGATCAAAAAAATGACAGCATCTTATTGGGCAAAGCTGATTATGCGGCTGTCACATATAATTTCGATTCTGAATTGGCGAATATTGAATCTTTTAGATCGGTTCTACTTTGGAGCTTGTTGTTTGCAGCAGTCTTATCGTTAGTGGTCAGTTGGCTAGTTACCTTAAGAGTGATGAAACCCATTTTGCAATCATGGAAACAGCAACAAGATTTTGTTAATAATGCTGCCCATGAACTCAGGACCCCTTTAACTATTATTCAAAATAAGTTAGAGAATCTACTGCGTACGCCAACCAAACCAGTGGCTGATGTTTCTGAAAACATTGTAGTGTCATTATCTGAGGTTCGTCGTCTGAATCAATTGACTTCAGATATGCTGACATTAGCAAAGACAGGCTCAAATATGTCGAGATTGGATCCTAAAACCATCGATGTAAAGAAATTTATTGATGAAGTCGTTGAGCCGTATTCCGAAATTGCGCAGTCTGAAAATAAGGTTTTCAATAGCGATATCAACGTTAAAGGGCAAATGACTTTTGACAATAAGCGTGTTCACCAATTAATTGTGATTCTCTTGGATAACGCATTGAAATATACAGATGAAAAAGGCAGCATCACACTTAAAGCACGGCGGGATAAAAATAATTTGATCCTGGAAGTGGCTGACACGGGTCGCGGAATTTCTCAGGAAGCCAAACGGCATGTCTTTGATCGTTTTTACCGGGAAGAAAAATCAGGAAACCGTAATACAGGCGGTACTGGCCTTGGACTTTCGATTGCCAAGTGGATCGTGGACGCGTTCAAGGGAAAGATTACTGTGAGCGACAATTATCCGGAGGGCAGTGTTTTTAAGGTGGTCTTACCCAAATTAAAAGCAACTCATTAAAAACTTTGAATTGTCTCGTAAATTCGTACTAACTATTAGAGGGATTTATGAAATTATCAAAGTTTTTATTTTCGGCATCTTTATTAAGCGGGATTTGGTTATTTAATGAAAGCGCACAGGCTGATTTATCCAGTAATCTTGTTATTCAGCACATACAAGAAGGGATAGCGCGCAAATCTTGGCAGCCCGTTCAAGAAGAAAATTTTTTGAATCGGTCAGGAATGCTGCCGAGAAATAATTATCGCAATGGGCAAGGCCGCCCGGAAGGAATTGTGATTCATGAAACTGCTAACCCGACATCAACGATTTACAATGAAATTTCGTATATGTATGGACACTGGCAGTCGGCATTTGTGCACGAATTTGTTGACGCTAATCATTTGGTGGGTGTTGCTAATACAGATTATCTTTGTTGGGGTGCTGGTACGATTGCCAATCAGCGCTTTATTCAAGTAGAACAGCTGGAAGTTCATAGCAAAGATGATTTCGCACGCGAGCAGTTGAATTTAGCTAAATTTACGGCTGATCAATTGTCCTATTACCGGCTTGGTACGGGTCGTCGGAGAGCTACTATTTGGAGCCATGATGATGTTAGCCGTGTTTTGGGAGGCACCAATCATAGTGACCCGGTAAGTTATTGGAATAATTCTGCTTCCAATTGGTTTTCCGGCAGTTACAATATGGATGATTTTATATGGCTGGTTAATCAAATAAAATCAGCCACTCTCATGCGAGGGTATGGCCTGCCAAGCATTATTAAGCGTGATACACAAACATGTTGGCTGAAATTTGGCAGAAATACAGAAATTTTCGACCGGTCTGTTGCCGGCAAGGTTATCGGTAACTCAACAACTTTATCTGCCAAAAATGTGACAGTTAAAGAAATTGATACTTTATCTAATGGCCAAGTTCTGGCACTGGTTTCTCAAAACAATAATATTCTGGGTTGGACTGATTTAACTGCTCTAATTAAAATATAAAAAAACGTTTGGCTGTTGTGTTCCTAACCAAACGTTTTTTTATATTTTAAATGGCATCGTACTGCAGCGTTGGAATCCGATCGTGCAAAACTCGTGCATATTTCTCATAGAGCCACACCCATAATGTCACCCAAGCAATACCGAAAGCTGCACCGGCAAGCGCATCACTTAAGAAATGATCCTGAAGGTAAAGCGTTGCTTCCATTAACAGCAACCCAAATGTAATCGTTCCCCAGCCAAACCAAAGCTGCAGGCTTGTCGAAGAAAGATTGGGCAGAACCAAGACGAAAATGATCGTGATAATGATAAATGTAGTTAGAGCATGATTAGAAGGGAAAGCGTAGCCTGAGGCTAAGTGGCCAATAGGGCGGGCTCGGCCAACAGCGACTTTAAAGATTTGCCCAATTGCTAAACCGCTGATATATGTAAGTAATACCCAAATAGCTGGAATGCGCAGATTCGAAAAATACAGTAGCCCAGCGATCACGACCGCATAAATAAAAGTTGCCAAAGGAGAGCCTAGCGCCGATATAATGGTCATTAAGCCATCTCCAAAGGAAAAACTTGTATTTCCTAGCGAACTTGTCAACCATCTATCGATGGATATTGTCATTCCAAATCTAATGCCGACCAAAACCAGCAGCAGCAAAAAAACAAGTGCGGCAGCAAGCCCGGCTTTTTTCAAAAATTTTGGCATCCTAACAATCATCTTAACCTCTTAATAAAACCTTAATTATATTCATTATAGCTGAAAGGTATCTTTTATCATCGTGTTTTATTTATATGATTTGGGGCAAAAATCACATAGACAGTAAAAACCGAACATTCGGTTTTTGCTTGTGGATAAAATTCGTAATTTATTACAAAAAAAGGAAAATGATTCGGATTCGTCTGTAATTATGATACGATTTTCTTAGCCATTAGGGTGGCAAAAATTTGGAAGAGGTTAGTAATGAAAAAATTCGCACATTCTGCTGCAGTTCTTGCTATTGTTTCCGGCGTTCTGGCAACAACAGTTCCTGTCGTTGCTAGTGCTTCTCAAGCAGCAAATCCGAAGACGCTTCGCGTTGGGTTTGTTCCTTCGAGTAATGCAACAACCATGGAAGCTCGGGCGAAACCTTTGGGACAGATGCTCTCAAAGCAATTGGGACAAAAGGTCGTTGTGACGGTTTCAACTGATTATAATTCGATTGTTGAAGCACTTGGTTCAGGAAAGATTGATATCGGATTTTTGCCGCCTGACGGATATGTTCAGGCACATAAACAATATGGTGCCAGAGTACTTTTGCAGACGGTTCGAAATGGTGTCAATAACGATGGTAGTCTCCAGAAAAAGATGGTGAGCTGGTATCGAGCTTTAATCCTTGTTCGTAAAGATTCAAAAGTTAAAAGTATCAAAGACCTCACGGGTAAGAATATTGCCGTGCAGGATGTTACAAGTTCTTCGGGATACATCTTCCCAATTTACTATTTGAAAAGTAAAGGTATCAACGTTGTTAAGAATTCTAATTTAGTCACAGTTAAAGGGCATGATCAAGGTGTCTTAGCTGTTGAGAATAAGCAAGCCGATGCTGCCTTTGTCTTCCAAGATGCTCGTAATATTGTTAAGGGTGATGTGCCAACTATTTTCAAGGACACAAAAATTTTAGCTGAAACGATGAAGATTCCTAACGATACCGTTACAGCGCGTAAGAGTTTGTCTAAGAAATTATCCACTAAGGTCCAAAATGCCTTTATTAAAATCGCTAAGACCAAGAAGGGCAACAAATTAGTAGAAAATCTGTATGATATTGCAGGATTTGCAAAGTCCAAGAATTCGAATTTTGCTGTTGTGCGTAAAGCTGATAAAGCCGTTACAGGCAATTAATAAATTGTTGAAAATTGAGTGAAAATGCTTGCTCAATTTTCTCCCTACATAGATAATAAAGAAGACTTATGACTGATACTAACCTGATCGAAATCAAAAATGTAAATAAAATTTATGATAACGGTGTCGTTGGCTTAAAAGACATTAATCTGAATGTTAAAAAGGGCGAATTTCTTGTGATTGTCGGTTTATCCGGAGCCGGAAAGTCCACTTTACTACGTTCAATTAATCGTCTCCACGACGTGACGTCTGGCGATATTCTGATTGACGGGCAATCAATTCAGCATGCCAGCGGTAAAGCCTTGCGTATGATGAGACGCAACGTTGCGATGATTTTTCAAAACTTTAACTTGGTTAAACGTGCTTCCGTCAGGAGGAACGTACTTTCTGGCAGGGTTGGCTATTATGGCTTTCTTCGTTCGAGTTTTGGTTTTTGGAAGAAAGAGGATGTTCAGCGTGCCGTCACGGCTCTCAAACGGGTCAATTTAGCCGAGAAATTTTATGACCGTGCCGATGCGTTATCCGGTGGACAGCAGCAGCGTGTTGCAATTGCCAGAGCTTTAATGCAGGAACCGAAAATTATGTTGGCAGATGAACCAACGGCAAGCTTGGATCCGGCGACTTCCAATCTTGTTATGGATGATTTAAAAGCACTCAACCAGGATTTAGGTATCACAGTGGTAGCGAATTTGCATAACGAGGAGTTGGCGTTAAAATATGGTTCTCGGATAGTTGGATTGAGAGACGGCGAGCTGATTTTCGATAAAGAGGCCGATCAAGTTTCCGAATCGGATTTTCAACAAATTTATCAATCTGTTCAAGATAAGCATGAGGCGGGATCCAAATGAATGTCCTGCCAAAAAGAAGTAATACACAGCGTTTTCACATCAAAGGGGTCCTGTACTTTTTTCTAATCATTTTTTTGTTGATTTTTTCTTCAATTATTACCGGTACGCAACTGGACCAATTTTTTAATCATGATTCATTAGGCCAGTTTGCAGTCCTTTGGCAGAAGATGTTTCATCCCTATTGGCCTTACTGGTCATATGTTGTTGGGCCATTACTAGACACAATCAGAATGGCACTGGTAGGAACGCTTCTAGGTACCATTATTGCCATTCCATTTGCCTTATTATCAGCAAGAAATATTGTGTCGCTAGGCTGGCTTCGTGGTGTCATCCGCGTTATTTCTAATCTGGTTAGAACGCTGCCTGATCTTTTATTGGCAGCTGTTTTCACTGCGATTTTGGGTTTCGGCCCTTTGGCTGGTGTGGTGACTTTGCTGATTTTCACTTTTGGACAAATGGCTAAGCTGATGTTTGAGGCGATCGAGACAATTGATCAGGGGCCATTAGAGGCGTTAGAAGCTGCCGGAGCAAGCAAAGTACAAATCATTATCTTTGCTGTTGTACCACAAGTTTTGAATACCTTTTTCTCGAACTTTTTATACACATTCGAAGTTAATGTGCGCGCTTCAACTGTGATTGGCTATGTTGGCGCTGGCGGTATTGGCCAGCTGCTCCAAGTGACGATTAATCAATTCCGTTACGATGAAACAGCTGTCATTATTTTTGTGATTTTGATAGTGGTTGTATTAATTGAATTTATGAACAATTATTTGCGGGAGAAGCTGGCATGATAGATATTCCGAAAAAAAGTTTTCTTCGAAAAATTCAGCCCTACGTGATTGCGATTATCATTCTTGCGATCTATATTTGGGCCTTTGCCGGCATTCAATTTAATGGTATTCAACAGATGGCTGGACAGATCACGGCTGCCGTTTTTAACGGGCTGGTTCATCCAGATTGGCAGTTTGTTTCTGCACCGCTGGACAGATGGCTGAATGCAACTTTTCAAACCGGCATTCCTTCGACCTTGGCGACGGCTGATGGTGAAGATTTGGTGGCCAAACTTCTGCAGACAGTTGCGATTGCATTTTTGGGAACCTTTGTTTCGGCTTTCCTGGCTATTCCCTTTGCTTTTTTGTCAGCACGCACTGAAGGAAGAAGCCGCGAGTCTTGGAAACAACGCGCCAAAGCTATTCTCTATTTGGCGGTTGGTATGTTAGCTGTTGCGTTAATCATCTGGGGATTTCGTTTAATTTTTGGTTTTGATGTTTTCCCGAAAAATTTATTTATCTTCATTTTTGTGCTTTGGTTTTTTGAAAGCCTCTTTATTGTTGCGAATGGCCTCGTGCAAGATATCAGTAAATATACGATTTTTCGTCCCAAATCCACTAATGGTAAATTTATTCTGACTTTTATACGTGTGTTTCCTGAAATTGTCCTGGCTCTGATGTTTATCAAAGCTGTTGGCCCGGGTTCTTTTGCTGGTGTGCTGGCTTTATCCGTTCATTCAGTTGGTATGCTGGGTAAACTAGACGGTGAGGCAATTGAAAATTTGGATCGCGGCCCTAATGAAGCGATTGTTGCTGCTGGTGGGACGCAATTAGATACTTTGACGTTAGCAACGCTGCCAAACGCGATGCCAAGTTTTTTGAGCAACACTTTGTATCGCTTTGAAATTTCTGTACGATCTGCTTCTATTTTAGGAATGGTCGGTGCCGGTGGTATTGGACAGGATTTGATTTTAAGCACGCAGGTACGTAATTGGCCGCGGGCTGGCATTATCTTGATTGGCGTTGTGATTATGGTGACACTGATTGACTTTATATCTGGGCAACTGAGAAAGCGGATCATCTAATTTATGAAGTTGTATATCCTGTCCACGTCTGATGTACATGGTTACATTGCGCCAAGTAATTTTGTAGATTCGGAGCAAACGGATTTTGGCTTGGCTGGAGCGGCTAGTTTAATTAAAAAATTTCGTTTGGATCATCCAAACGATCTAGTTCTGACAATAGAGAACGGTGATTTCATTCAAGGATCTCCCTTGACGAATTTTATTGCTCAAAAACATCCTGAATATGCGTCACTGTATCAGAAATTTGCCGATATTATTGGCTATGATGTGCGAATTTTAGGCAACCATGAATTTAATTATGGCTTGTCTTTTTTAAAAAAAGCAATTGGGCCGGATGCGGGCGTTTTGGATGCTAATGTCTTTGAAAGACAAAAAAATTTATACCCAAATCCTTATAAGATTTTCAACTACGCTTCCACAAAAATAGGTGTTTTGGGATTAACGACTGAATATATTCCGCATTGGGAAACAGCTGCCCACCTTGGCAATGTCCACTTTGAAAATCCGGTTGAAACAGCGAAAAAGTACATTCCTATCATGCGTGCTCAAGAGGCTGACATTATTGTCGTGGCTTACCATGCCGGTTTTGAATGTGACTTAAATAGTGGCGAAGCGACGGAAAAATTTACTGGTGAGAACCGTGCTTATGAACTCCTGCAGCAAGTTCCCGGTATTGATGCGCTTGTTACTGGTCACCAGCACCGTAAGTTGGCACAATTAGTTGATGCTGGGCACTGTTCCGTACCGGTTACCCAGCCGGGTTATCAGGCGGAGGCAGTCGGGGAAATCGAATTGGATTTTGATCCTGCGAATAAGCAAATCACGCGCAGTGAGGCTTGCCTGCTACCAACGAAAAATTTTGTGGCCGACACAGATATCATGCAGAAACTGAATCAAGTGCAGAAGCAATTGGATAGTTTCTTGGATGAAAAAATTGGCGAAATCCAACCCGACATGCTAATTAAGGATCCGTTCGCTGCTCGTCTGCATGGCCATCCTTATTTATCGATGATCAACAAAGTACAGGGGCAGGCCGTGCACGCTGATATTTCTGCTACTGCCTTGTTTTCTGATGGACAGCTTGGATTAGGAAACGTTGTCACACGTCGTGCTATTGCAACAAACTATCTTTTTCCTAATACGGCCGTGGCTGAAGAAGTATCGGGACGCGATCTCCTATCAGCTTTGGAGCGTGCTGCGGAATATTTCATTGTAGATTCTGACGGCAAAATTAACATTTCGGACCGTTTTGGTATTACTAATATTCAACATTATAACTACGATTATTTTTCAGGCATTGATTATACTTTTGATCTTACACAACCTTTTGGCCATCGTGTTAAAAATGTCAGTTATCAGGGTAAAAAGATCGAGTTAAATAAAAAGTATCGTCTAGCTATCTCGAACTATCGCAGTTCGGGTGTTGGAGGCTACACTAGTTATTCAGTTGACAAAATTGTTGAAAGTTCGACCGTAGACATGGTGGATCTGATAAGCAATTACATAGCTGATCATTCACCGATCAAGTCGCAACAGCCAACAAATTTAACGATTATTTCAAAATGAGTTTTTTGGCATCATTTTACTTATACTTGGCTGTATGGGTAGGAAAATTACGATTAAAGAAGTTGCTGCTAAGGCCGGGTTATCAGCTACGGCCGTCAGCCAAATCCTGAATGGCAAAGGCGCGCGTTTTTCCAAAAAAAATATTCAAAAGGTTCTGCAGGCAAAAGAGGAGCTGCATTATGTACCAAATTCTGCCGCAAGAAACCTCAGTAATAAGACGGATTCTACGATCGGGGTCTTGGTACCAACAATTTCCAACCCTTTTTTTAGTGAATTTTTACAATTGCTGGAAAACTATTCCGATGCACATACACATATTTTAATGGTCGGCTTGGATGGCGACAGAAGCCAGCTGTATTCTGCGATTGAAGGTTTGATTGGCCAGAATGTTGACGGCTTGATTATTGCAGTTGCCATTCAAGAAAATTCTCAAGTGACCAATTTGTTAAAAGAAAATCGCACCCCTTATATTGTGCTTGATCAAAATAGCAGCAAAAATTCTGATTTTATTGCTTCTGATGACTTTCATGGCGGTGAAATTGTTGCACACTATCTTTATTCGTTAGGACATCGCCGCTTCAGTGTCGTGGTGCCTGATAAAAATGCGATGACTGCCAATTTAGCCTTGCGATTACAAGGTTTTACAGAGACCTGCCGCGATTTAGGTATTCAAACAACACAAATTCAAATTGTTAAAACTGCTTTTACGAAACATGGCGGGCAGCGGGCTGTCCCAAATATTCTAGCCTTTAAACCAAGTGCGATTTTTACTTTAAGCGATGAATTAGCAATTGGCGTTTTGGGCGGTTTATTTAACGCCGGCGAGCAGGTACCGCGGGATTATTCCTTAGTTGGTTACGATGATACAGATTATGCCGAATTCACAAATCCTAAGTTAACTACTGTTCGCCAGCCCGTAGAGCTGATTGCCAAATATGTTTTGGAAATGCTGAAGAATAGAATTGCGGATCCCCAAATAGACTGGCAGGTTATGGCTGTTGATGTTGAGTTGATTGTACGCGACTCGGTTCGAGAAATTTAAATTCTTTCAGTAAAATGTAAGCGTTTTCGTTGAATATTTGTTATACTATTCGCTGATGGTAAACCGTTTTACCATACAAAGGGATGCATTGAGCGGCTGGGGATTCGGCCGGAGGGGGACGTAATCGAAAAACAAAATAAAAAAATTGTTGTCTTGGGGTCTTTGAATGTCGATACGATTCAGCACATGGATAAATTGCCTGAACGCGGCGAGACGATTCACATTAACAGTCTGACGAGTGCACCGGGCGGCAAAGGGGCCAATCAAGCCGTTGCGGCTGCTAGGCAAGGTGCGCAAGTCAGCTTTATCGGAGCTGTGGGCGATGATGCTAATGGCCGTTTTATGAAACAAGCATTGGCTGATAATCAGATTGATGTTTCTCGGATTGTGACTAAGTCGGTACCAACCGGGTCAGCTTCGATTCTGCTGGAAGCTGATGGCAGCAACACGATTCTAGTATATGGTGGTGCCAACATGCGGGTAACGGTGGAAGACGTTCAGGCAGCCGAAGATGAAATTGCTGAAGCAGATGCGATTATCACTCAATTTGAGACGCCGATTCCAGCTGCGATCCGTGCTTTTGAAATTGCGAAGAAGCATCACGTTATGACGATTTTAAACCCGGCCCCGGCGAAAAAGATTGACGCGGGACTGCTGCGTTTATCTGATTTTGTCACGCCCAATGAGACCGAGGCACAGGTTTTAATTGACCAGGATGTTGCCTTTAATCAGGACTCACTCATGAATGCTGCTCAAGCATTAGAAAAATTAGGCGTCAAAAATACATTGATTACCTTGGGGAAGTCAGGGTCCTTTTACAAAGTCGCTGATAAATCCGGTATGATTCCGAGTTTTAAAGTTAAAGCTGTCGATACGACTGCCGCTGGTGATACTTTTATCGGTGTTTTTGCGGCCAACATCAAAAACGATTTGAGCAATTTGGTACCAACGCTGATTTGGGCCAGCCGGAGTTCTTCGCTGACTGTCCAAAAAGCTGGCGCTTTGCCTTCTATTCCTACTTTTGCAGAGGTTGAGGCAGATGAAAAATGAAAAAAGGTGTTCTGTTAAATTCTGAAATTTCGGCTGTCGTTGCTGATATGGGCCACTTTGATACTTTGGCTATCGGTGACGCCGGCATGCCTGTGCCTGCCGGTACTAAAAAAATCGATTTGGCTGTGACAAAAGATTTACCTCGTTTTGATGATGTTGTAAAAACAATTCTTCAAGAATTGGAAGTTCAAAGAGCCTATGTTGCTTTAGAAATGAAGACAAATAATCCAGAAGGATTAAAGAGCCTAATTGATATTCTGGGCAGTCAAGTGGAAATTGTGTTTATTCCGCACGAACAAATGAAAAAAGACCTTAAATATGCGCGGGCATTTGTCCGCACCGGCGAGGAACATCCTTTTTCAAACGTGATTTTAGAATCAGGCGTTGTCTTCTAGAAAAGAGGAAACATGAAAATTGAGCTGAGAAACATTTGGAAGGCCTTTGGCCAAAACTCAGTTTTAAAGGGTGTCAATATAATGATTCAGCCAGGGGAAGTACATGCCCTGGTTGGTGAGAACGGGGCCGGCAAATCTACTTTAATGAACATTTTGACCGGGCTTTTAAAAGCTGATCGAGGCGAAATTATGGTTGATGGCAAGGCTGTTCAATATCCCGATGCAATGGCTGCTGAACAGGCTGGTATTTCCTTTATTCATCAGGAAATGAACAATTATAGCGAGATGTCAGTTCTGGACAACATGTTTATTAATCGTGAAATCAAAAACAAGTTCGGTCTCTTGGATGAAGAAAAAATGGCCGAAATTGCTCGAAAATATCTTGCCCAAATGGGATCGGATGTCAATATTTACGATGAAATCGGCAGTTTGCCGGTCGGCAAGCAGCAAGTGATTGAAATTGCCAAGTCGTTAATGACCAAGGCCCAAGTCATTATTATGGACGAACCGACAGCGGCTCTGACACAGACTGAGATCAAATCCTTGTTTAAAAATATCCAAAAATTAAAAGCGCAGAATGTGTCATTTATTTATATTTCTCACCGTATGGAAGAGATTTTCCAAATTACGGATACAGTGACTGTGATGCGCGATGGCGTCAGTGTCTCTAGCCGGCCGACAGCACAAAGCCGAATTACTCAACTAGTTAAAGACATGGTTGGCCGGGATATAGGTGATTTTTACCCGAAAAGAACGCCGCAATTAGGCAAGGAGGTTTTAAAAGTTTCTGGTCTGAGCGGAGCGAGTTTCTCCAATGTCAACTTTCAGCTTCACGAAGGTGAAATTCTAGGATTTTCAGGTTTGATGGGTGCCGGCCGTACAGAAACGATGCGGGCAATATTTGGTGTCGATAGGGTGACCGCTGGCGATATTTATGTTCATGGTCAGAAAAACAGGATTGCCAATCCTGCTGAAGTGATTAAAGAGAATATTGGTTTTTTGACAGAAAATCGTAAAGATGAAGGATTGATTTTAGACTTCAATCTGAAAGAAAATATTGTTCTGCCAAGTATTGACGGCTTTAAAAAAGGTTTATTTATTGATGAGAAGGCTGTCGATGAGTTTACCGAAGCGTTAATTAAACGCCTAGGTGTCAAAGCCATGAGTGAATATGATCTGGTTTCAAGTCTATCGGGTGGCAACCAGCAGAAAGCTGTCTTGGCAAAATGGATTGGTGCTGGAACAAATATTTTAATCCTTGACGAACCCACTCGAGGCGTTGACGTCGGTGCCAAAAAAGAGATCTACGATCTGATGAACGAATTGACGGATCGAAAAGTTGCCATTATTTTAGTCTCATCTGATCTGCCTGAGCTCATTGCCATGTCGGATCGGATTGAAGTAATGTATGAGGGGCAGCTGGTCGGTGAATTAGATGGCACAACAGCAACTCAAGAGCAGGTTATGGCACTTGCGACAAAGGGGAAATAAAAAATGAAAACAGGTACAAGCAATTCTGTAAAGTCTTTCCTGGCCAAACTTGGACCATGGGGAGCTCTGATCGTTTTAGTACTGATCGTGGCAATCCTGAACCCGGCCTTCTTGGACATTAACAACCTTTTAAATTTATTAAGACAAGTCTCAATTAACGCCATTATCGCCTTTGCGATGACTTTTGTCATCTTAACTGCCGGCATTGACTTGTCCGTTGGTTCGATCCTGGCTTTTTCCGCTGCGATTACAGCTCAATTAATTGTCAGCGGCGTGCCAACTGTTATCGCTGTTGTTAGCGGTATCTTACTGGGTGGTGTTGCCGGTGCAATTAATGGTTTACTAATCACAAAAGGCGGTGCTGCGCCGTTTATCGTCACTTTGGCTACGATGACCATTTTTCGTGGTGCCACCTATGTTTTCACTGACGGCTCACCGATTACCGGTGCGAAAATTACAAATAATTATAGTTTTCAAGTGCTGGGGCGGGGATACTTTCTCGGTATTCCGGTTCCGGTCATCATTATGTTTGCCGCATTTGTAGTCCTTTACCTGCTGCTTCATCGCATGAGCTTTGGCCGGAAAACTTATGCAATTGGCGGCAATATCAAAGCAGCTTTTGTTTCTGGTATTAAAACAAATAAAATTCTCATCTGGATTTATGCGATCTCTGGAGCTGCTGCGGCTTTGGCCGGCATGATATTAACTTCTCGTTTGTCCTCGGCACAGCCGGATGCGGGAACTGGATATGAAATGGATGCCATTGCCTCGGTCGTATTAGGCGGCACAAGTTTGGCTGGCGGAAAAGGTCGGATTTCCGGTACTTTTGTTGGTGCTTTGATTATCGGGGTCTTGAATAACGGCATGAATTTGTTGGGTATTTCGAGTTTTTACCAACAGATTGTCAAGGGCGTTGTGATCTTGATTGCTGTCTTACTAGACCGCAAGAAGAGTAAGGCCTGAGGAGGAAACGATGTTAAAGAAAAAAACTTCAATTATCTCAATCGGTCTCATTGTCATTATCTTGGTCGCTCTGTTTATTTCCGGTAAACCATTGCTGACACTGAATAATCCTTGGGTCCGAATTGATCAGAATAAACGTATCGATGCCAAGCAGCTGAAAATTGGTGTTTCTATTTCAACGATGAATAATCCTTTCTTTATTTCAGTAGCGAAAGGCATCAGAACGCAGGCCCGTAAGCAAGGTGTTAAACAACTGATTATTGATGATGGTAAAAATGATACATCCAAACAGTCCAACGACATTGAGGATTTGATTCAGCAAAAAGTTGATCTGCTGATTGTTAACCCTGTCGACTCTGATGCGGTGACACCTGAAGTGAAGGCGGCTAATGATGCCGGCATCCCTGTGATCGCCATTGATCGGTCTTCCACTGGCGGCAAAGTGCTCTCTCTGGTGTCGTCAGATTCTGTCTTGGCAGGCAGAATGGCTGCTGATTTTTTGATCAAAGCCTTGGGAAACAATGCTAAAGTGGCTGAATTGCAGGGGATTCCTGGTGCCTCAGCCACACGTGATCGTGGAAAAGGTTTTGATGGCAATGCACGAGGAAAGCTATCTATTGTTGCCAAGCAGACAGCTGGTTTTGATCGTTCTCAAGGATTGTCGGTCGCGGAAAATATTATTCAGGGGCATCCTGATCTCCAAGGTATTTTTGCGCAAAACGATGAAATGGCTTTAGGTGCCGCACAGGCTGTGAATGGTAAAAACATTGTGATTGTCGGTATCGACGGTGAAGCAGATGGTGTTGCTGCTGTCCGTTCCGGCAAAATGAGTGCAACTGTTGCGCAGCATCCCCAAAAAATGGGTGAAATTGCCATTCAAATTGCGATTCAGCATTTTCAAGGTAAAAAGATTGCTAAATGGACAAAATCACCAATTGCTCTGGTAGCGAATAGACAATATCGTAATTTAGTGAAGTAAAGATTGTGTGTAGTTAAAACGGCGATGGCCGTTTTTCTTTATACTTAGAAGTTATGAACGTAATTATTGATTCTGATCCAGGCATTGACGATGCAGTCGCTTTGTCAGTTATTTTAAACAACCCGGCTTTTCATGTTAAATTGATTACAACAGTTGCTGGTAACGTAACCGTTGATAAAACCACGAAGAATGCTTTGCGTCTTGTTGAATTTTTCAATATGCAGACGCCGGTTGCGACTGGTGCTAGTCAGCCTTTAATTAAAGCTTTTGAAGATGCTGCCCATATTCATGGCGAATCAGGCATGGAGGGCTACATTTTTCCAGCCATACAAAGCAGTCCAATTAAGCAGACGGCTGCTGAAGCTTGGCACAATGTACTGGTACAAAGTGATGAGAAGGTCACATTAGTCTTAACCGGTTCTTACACTAACTTCGCATTATGGTTTCGTCAATATCCACAGGATCTGGCTAAAATTGATCGCGTGCTTGCAATGGGCGGCAGTATCTGTGGCGGCAATATGACCAGTGCGGCTGAGTTTAATGTTTTCACTGATCCCGATGCAGCTAAGATTTTACTTTCTGCCGGGCTGCCGATCACAATGGTTGGGCTGGATGTCACGCTGAAAGCCATGGTCAACCAAGATTGGATCCATCAGGTCAGTGCCATGAACCGATCCGGAAAAATGTTAGCAGCTTTGATTTCGCATTATAATGACATTCACGCTGAAGGTTGGCCGATTCATGATGCTAATACGATTGGCTATTTATGCCACCCTGAGTTTTATCAGACTAAGGATGTATGGGTTGATATCGTAACAGAAGGACCGGCAATTGGTGAAACGGTTGTCGATATCCGTGCTGCCTATCATCAAGGCAGGACAAATGCCACAGTGCTGACTGATATTGATGCCGCACGTTTTCGCGATTGGCTTCAAGACCAAATTGCAAAAATGCCTTAATCAGTTATCTTATGTATTTTAAAGGAGGATTTTTTGGCCGAACAATTATTTAACACCGAGCAGGCAAAAGGAAGGGTTATTTTAGTGGCCTTGGAAAACCAAAAAAACTCGGCAAGTTTTGCTTACACAATCGAAGAATTCAAAAATTTAGCGGCCGCCAACAATTTAAATGTGGTGGACGTTTTGACTCAAAAATATGATCGTCCTAATGCCGGCACTTATTTCGGCAAGGGCAAAGTTACAGAATTAAAAGAGCTCGTTGCTGCTAGAGAGGCCGAATTGGTGATTTCCAATGATGATCTGACGGCCACTCAAATTCGTAATCTGGAAAAAATGATAGGTGGCGGTACAAGAGTTGTTGATCGTACGGCTTTAATTCTGGATATTTTTGCTTCTCGCGCGAAGAGTAAATTGGCCAAGCTGCAGATACGTTTGGCACAAAAACAATATCAATTGCCACGGCTGCATACGGCTTTGGCTAATGAATTGGATCAGCAGGGCGGAGCTGGCGGCGGGTCCTTTACCAGCCGTGGTTCCGGAGAAACAAAACTGGAATTAAACCGCCGCACAATCGAGGATCAAATTGCTCAAATCAAAGCCGAGCTAAAAACGCTATTGTCTGCTTCAACCGTTCAGCGATCTCAGCGCGATCATTCTGGGCTAAAAACGGTTGCCCTTGTCGGCTATACAAACGCCGGCAAGTCAACTTGGATGAATCGCATGATCGAAAAATATTCAGAAAGCAAAGAAGATATCGATGACAAAAAAGTCTTTGAAAAAGACATGCTTTTTGCAACGTTGGATGCAACAGTTCGTGCGATACGTCTGCCTAATAAAAGGCGTTTCTTGTTGTCTGATACGGTAGGTTTTGTTTCTAATCTGCCGCATAACTTGATTGCCAGCTTTCAATCTACATTGGATGAAGCTGTGCATGCAGATTTGCTGGTGCAGATTGTCGATGTTTCCGATCCGCATTATCGCGATATGATGGCGACGACAAAATCGACTTTAGCTGCGATTGGCGTCGAGCAGATTCCAATGGTAACGGTGTTTAATAAAGCAGACAAGGCCGGTGTTACCTATCCAGAACGCAGCGGCGAGGATTTAATTGCCAGTGCTTTGGACGACAATTCCTTAGATGCTTTCATCAAGCTGCTGGATGAGAAATTATTCGCCGATTTTAAAACAGTTGAACTAATGATTCCTTTTGATCAAGGGGCTGTGGTGAATCAAATTCTAAATGGGAATAACGTTTTAGAGCAAGACTTTACCGCCCAGGGTACTCGACTGCGTGTAGAATTACCGGCTGCTCAAATTGAAACTTATCAGGCATTTGTTCAGAAATAGTGTTAAAAAAGCTCGCACTCAATGTTGTGTGAGCTTTTTCTATGATCATATATGTTGTGTTGACAATCTTTTAGTCGGCATTAATATCAATAAACTTGAATTGGTCAACATCGAAGAGGCCTTGATCCGTGATCTTTAAGCTTGGAATAACTGGCAGAGCCATGAAAGAGAGCGTGAGGAAAGGATCAAAATTAATATCATCTGATATGTCTTTGAATGCCGATAGCAGTTTCTTTTGTTTATCAATCACTTCTTGGTACGGCTTATTAGACATTAAGCCCCCAATTTCAAGAGGTAGTTCACGAGCAAAACCATCTTTGTTAACCAAAATCAAGCCGCCGCCCATGCGCTTTAAGCGATCGTAGGCGATAATCATAGCCTTGTCATCAACACCAGCGATAATCATGTTATGTGAATCGTGAGCAATGGTTGATCCGATTGCACCTTCTTTAAGATTAAAGCCGTGAATAATACCCAATCCATGACCTAAATTATGGTAGCGTTCGGCCACGACAATTTTTGCATAGTCCTCATCGGCAACAAAATTACCTGTTTCATCACGAGAAACGGTCTCCACAGTATGCTGCGTTGTAATGTGATGAGGCTGGACATTAATGACGTGAGCGCGATCACTTTTTAAAGGCAGTTTGAGATCATCCAGAGTTAGATGTGCATTGATAGCCGGACTGGTAAAAGTCAATACTTTGGAATCGAGTTTGTCTACCCATTTACCGGCGGTCATGACTTTCTCGGCCTGGAAATTCTTGGGATCTGACGTCAAGACTAAGTCGGCAATATAGCCGTCTGTCAGCGCACCGACATTTTCCAAATGTTGTGCCACGGCGGCATTATAACTGGCAATTGTAAAAGCTCTTTCAGCTGGAATACCTTCATCAATTGCTAAACGGACGTTATTGTCGATTGATCCTTCTTTTTGAACATCAATCGCGGATTTATCATCCGTGCAAAAAGAGAAATAGGACTGATTGTTTTTATGGACAACCGGTAGAATTGATTTTTCATCGCGTTCAACAGTTCCTTCACGGATAAAAACCTTCATACCGGATTGGATTCTTTCTAAGGCTTCCTTGCCGGATGTGCTTTCGTGATCGGTGTCAATTCCGACAGCTCTGTAAACAGCTAATTGTTCACGCGTTAAGCCTGACCCGTGTCCATCGGCGTGGTGGCCTGCTGCTTGAGCATCTTTAATTTTTTGTAACATGTCTGGATCTTGGTTTTCTACGGCTGGAAAATCCATGACCTCGGCTAAACCATTGATTTCTGGGAAACCGTAAAAAGGTTTTAAGGCATCGGCGTGTAAAACAGCACCTGCGTGTTCGAAATTTGTGGCTGGAACCGAACTTGGCAGCATGTAGTGAATATGCAGAGGCGTATTTCTGGCTTCTTCAATCATATAAAAAAGCCCAGAGACACCCGAGACAGACCCTATTTCATGCGGGTCGGCGAAAATTCGAGTGACACCGTGCGCTAATTCTAGTTTGGCTAATTCTGATGGTGCCAAAAGTGATGATTCGATGTGTAAATGAGCATCTATCAAACCTGGCACAATATATTTGCCTTCTGCGTCAAAATCGTGAGCAGCTGTTAGTTTTTCTGATTTACCACGGAAATAGACAGCTCCATGATCAATCCATAAATCTGTATCTTCAAATTTTTGGTTAAAGACATCCAAAATTTTGGCGTTAAAAATGTGTAAGTCAACTTGCTTTCCCATATTGGCAACCATTATGACATAACAAAAAGCGAAAAAGAAAGTCTTTGTAAGCTAAACTAACCAAGATTCGGGTTAACTAATACTTCTGGGCCGCTTTCTTTACCGACAACAACTTCGCTAACCATATTAAGGAAAAGGCCGTGTTCAACCACGCCAACAGTTTTGATTAATTCATCTGCCAGTTCGACTGGTTGTGTGATCTTGTGCAGATGCAAATCCAAAATAATATTATTGGAGTCTGTTTTAAATACATGGCCCGCTTGATCTTTTCGAATCACCGGCTCAAAACCTGCCTGGTTGAATTTTGCGAGAACATGCTGGCTGCCAAATGGAATTACGTCGACCGCCAAAGGAAAGGCACCAATTGTGTCGACAATTTTAGATTCATCGACTACCCAGACAATTTTTTTGGAATTGATGGCAACGATTTTCTCCCACAGCAAGTTGCCGCCGCCGCCTTTGATACCGTTAAAATTGCTGTCCACTTGATCAGCACCGTCTATCGTGAGATCAATACTGTCAACTGAATCCAAATCAACAACCTTGATACCTAATTTTTTAGCTTGCGTCGCAGTTAAAATGGAAGTGGCAACGGCTGTGAATTGCAGACCCTCTTCTTGAACACGCTGGCCAAGTTCATCGACAAGCATCCGGACAGTCGAACCACTGCCAAGGCCGACTATCATACCGTCTTTCACGTAATCGGCTACTCGAACTGCAGCGGCCTTTTTTAATTTATTTTGAAGTTCCTCGTTCATATTTTACATTATAGTCTTTCCCTTTAATTGGCTGATATACTTAAAAACAGAGGGGCTTTAATATATGACTGCTAATGAACATCGCATGGTTTTAATGGCACTTTCTGCCAATCTGCCGCTGGCTGAGAAAATCGCAAAACGTCTGCATCAGCCTTTGGCCGATGTTAATTTGGATCGATTCGCGGATGGTGAAATTCGCTTGAACATTAATAATTCGGTACGCGGAGACAATGTCTTCGTGATCGCACCAACGGCTGCTTCACCGCACGCCAGCGTAAATGACAACATTATGGAATTATTCATCGCGGTTGATGCTTTGAGACGAGCTTCGGCTCATGCAATTAACATTGTGATGCCTTATTACGGTTATGCTAGGCAGGATCGAAAGGCGCGCAGTCGAGAATCAATTGCTGCACGTATTATTGCCGATCATCTGGAACAAGCTGGTGCCACACGTGTGATCGCCTTTGACCTGCACGCATCTCAAATTCAAGGATTTTTTGATATTCCTGTCGATCATTTAATGGGTGCACCAATCTTGGCTGATTATTTATTATCAAACCACTTGATTGATCCAGAAAATTCAGTTGTTGTTTCACCAGACCATGGCGGTGTCCGTCGAGCTAGGGAACTGAACCAGTTTTTGGGTCTGCCGGATTCTTATGCTGTGATTGATAAGCGCCGTCCTGTTGATAAGAAGAACACGGTCGAAGTTTTGAATTTAATCGGAGACGTCGATGGGAAGACCGCCATCATCATTGACGATATGATCGATACAGGGCATACGATTGTTGAAGGTGCCAAATTGTTAAGAGCAAAGGGTGCCAAGAAGATTATTGTTGTTGCCAGCCATGCCTTGCTATCGGGCGATGCACCGCAATTACTGCAGCATTCTGATTTTGATCACGTGATCGTGACCGATTCGATTGATATTCCAGAATCCAAGCGTTTTGACAAGCTGCAGATTGTCAGCGCCGATGATTTGTTTGCTAGAGCCATCACGGCTGTCCAAGAAAACGGCAGCGTCAGCCCATTATTTCAAAATAGATACCACCGCGGATTTGAAAGCGATTAAGTTTTAGGCTGTCAGTATTTTTTGCATCTTGCGGTGCTGAATGTTAGCATCCAAAAAGATGTCGCCATAGGCGGCGTATCCTAAATTTTCATAAAAAGAAATTGCATGAACTTGAGCCTCCAGCTCAAGTTTTTTTATATGTTGTTTTTTGGCGTCGATTTCAATCTGTTTCAATAATTGGCTGGCAAATCCTTTTCCACGAAAATTTTTGAAAGTTGCAACACGCCCAATGTGCCAGCTATCATGATTCACTGTGTAAATTCTGCTGGTCGTGGCCGGCTGCCAGTCCTGCACATAGCCGACATAATGCAGACAATGGCCATCTTGCCCGTCTATCTCGTCTGCTGGACTGACATTTTCTTCCAGCATAAAGACAGCCCGGCGGATTTTCATAGCATCATCAAGAACTTTGCCAGGTCCGAACAGGCTGGCAATAATTAATTTTTCGTTATCTGACATAATCACTTAATTATAGGCTGTTTTACAAAATCTAAAATGGTCTTATACAAGGCTGAAAATTGTTTGGATTGTTAATAAATTTTAGAAAAAAAGACGGCTTCATTATATAATTGCCCTTATGGTAGAAGCGATACATCGGCCGACTCGTTTGGAATTTTCCAAATCTGCTCTGGCTTATAACGTTCAATATGTAAAAAAAGTCTCTGGTGCCAAATTATTATGGCTGGCAGTCAAGTCTAATGCTTATGGGCATGGGCTGCTTTTGGTGTCAAAATTAGCCAAACAAGCAGGAATCGATGGTCTGGCCGTGGCTGAGATTGATGAGGGTATCGCGATTCGTAAAGCGGGTTTGAACGATTTCATCCTCATTTTAGGGCCGACAGATGTTGCAGACGCGCCTCTGGCCGCTAAGTACGGTTTTTTAACAACTGTGCCTTCTTTGGATTGGTTAAAGCAGGCAGACAAGTTGTTAGGTGATCAGTGTTTGGCAGCCAACTTAGCTGTCGATACAGGCATGAACCGGATTGGGGTTCGCGACAGACAGGCGCTGCAGGATGAAATTGATTATTTAAAAGCACATGAGGACCATTTTAAGTATCAGGGGATTTATACGCATTTTGCCAGTTCGGATAATGCTGATGATCGTTATTTTCAAAAACAGAAGCAGCGCTGGTATGATATGACAAAGGGTTTGCCGATGCCTGAATTTGTGCACGTCATGAATTCAGGCGCGGCTATGTATCACGCCGATGAATTGCCTGGATGCAACAACATTGCGCGGGTTGGCACAGTGGTTTACGGCGTAGAGCCTTCAGAGGGAGAACTTGGCCCAATCGACAAATTAAAGGCTGTTTTTCAATTAAAATCAGCTTTGAATTTTGTCAAGAAAATTCCCGCCGGCGAAGGCATTAGTTATGGATCTAAATTTGTGACAGATAAAGACAGTTGGATCGGCACGATTCCGATTGGATACGGGGATGGCTGGCTGGCTGAATATCAGGACTTTTCGCTTCTGATTGATGGCCAGCGCTGCCGACAAATAGGCCAGGTTGCAATGGATCAGATGATGGTTTTGCTGCCAAAAGAATATCCAATCGGGACCGAAGTGACTTTGATCGGCAAAGATGGCAGCGAAGAAAATACCTTATATGATCTGCATAAGCATTCAGGTGTGCCGCCTTGGAAAATTACAGTTGCTTTCTCGGACCGTTTGAAAAGAATCGTGGTGGATTAATGGCAAACGATTTATTTGATCTTGCAATAATTGGTGCTGGCCCAGTGGGTCTTTTTGCGCAATATTATGCCGGTCTGCGTGAATTGAAAACGGCTTTGATTGAAGCGACACCGCAATTGGGCGGGCAGATTACAGCTCTTTATCCTGAGAAAAATATTTTGGATGTGGCTGGTTTTCCCGGTATTTCTGGCCGTGATCTTGTCAAAAAATTACAGGAGCAGGCTAATTTGATTGATGGCAAAACTTTTTTGAACTCCAATGTCACGAATTTAAGAAAACAAGATAGTCAATTTGAATTAGAAATTAATAATCATGCTTTGATTACAGCTAAATCAGTCATCATTGCCAGCGGAAATGGTTCTTTTAGCCCCCGTAAATTGTCTGTACCCGGTGCTGAGGAAATGTTCCAAGCCGGCAGGATGCGATATCTGCTGCCGAATCTGGCTAAAAGCCCATATCAGGATTTCACTGTGGTCGGCGGCGGCAATACAGCAGTCGATTATGCACTGGAATTAATCGAGCACGATAAACAGGTACATCTGATTCATCGTCGGGATCGCTTCAGAGCGCTAGAATCCTCAATTACCAAATTACAGCAAAACCCGCTGGCAACTTTTGAAACGCCTAATAAAATTGTCGGTCTTCAAATATCAGACGGTCGTTTGGCAATTCAAATGCAGAATATTGACGATGACCGCTTGCAGACTATTGTGACCGATCAATTGATTGTTGGGTATGGATTTACTGCCTCATCGGCCAGCTTGGACTTATGGGAGACGCTGCCAGTCAAAATTAACAATGGTTTTGTGACTGATCCCACACAAATGACCTCAATCCCAGGCATTTTTGCGGTCGGGGATGCCAGCAGTTATGCCGGAAAAGCGGATATTATCGCCAGCGGTTTTGGCGAAGTACCAACAGCCGTCAACTCGGCTGTTAATTATTTTGATCCCGAACGCGGCGGCCCAGCCCATTCCACAAGTTTGAATCTAGGAGAATTTCATGACTGAATTAAAAGCTGATACAACTTTAAGCAAAGTATTTTTGGCCGCTTACGAAGACGAAAAGGATACGACGGCCAATTTGGCCAATGCGGCAGCTGTATTATTCCAATTTGTCGAGGACATTAACTGGGCCGGTTTTTATCTGTTTTCTAAGGAGGATGGTGATTTAGTCCTAGGCCCCTTTCAAGGCCTGCCGGCCACTCCGCGGATTGCCCAAGGAAAGGGCGTTGTAGGGACCGCATTCGCCAAACAACAGATTATCATTGTACCGAACGTTCATCAGTTTGCCGGACATATTGCATGTGATCCAGCCTCGAATGCCGAAATTGTCTTGCCGCTGACAAAAGCTGATGGCCAAAAAATCGGTGTGATGGACATTGATTCGACAACAATCAACCGTTTTGATGAGCAAATTAAGATGGATTTACATGACTTTTCAGCAACTTTGATTGCCCACATTTAATACCCGTCTTTTTGTTCGGCGTTATAATGATAAACAATGACTTCAGCTCTCAAAATTTTTGCCGGCCATATTATTAATCGTTTCAATCCTAATCGTAGTCGCGCTGCCTTCCTATGGCTGCTGACCTTATTTTTTTGGGCAAAAACGTTATTAGCCTACTTTTCAGATTTTGCCGGTCTTGGTGCGGCTGATCCTTTCCAATTTTTTATTATGATCATTAATCCTCTGGCCACGATGATCATTATCTTTTCACTTGTTTCATTCATTAAGCACAAACTGCCTTTCTATATCACGGCTTTGAGCGTTGACGCACTGCTGACGCTCCTTTTGTATATTAACTGTATTTACTATCGAGAAATGACTAGTTTTGTATCAGTTAATGTGATGCTGGGCTATTCCAAAGTGAACCAAGGCCTTGGGAGCGCATCTTTGTCTCTCATGCATTTTCAGGATCCATTTTACTGGCTGGACCTGATCGTTATCATCGTTTTGCTGCTATTGAGACGAGTTAGGATGCAGGAAAAATCAGTGAGCAAGCAACACTCTTTTCTAGCTTTGTCTTTAGGTTTTTTGGCTTTATGTTTTAATTTATTTTTAGCTGACTGCTCGCGTCCACAATTGCTGACACGTGGTTTTGATGATACATATTTTGTGAAATACATGGGAATCAATTTTTACACGGTACAAGACGCGATTAATACTGTGCAGATCAATACCCTGAGAAATTCTGCTAAACCAAGCGATTTAAATCCAATTAAACAATTTATTCGATCACATTACGCCAAACCGAACAAGAAATATTTCGGAATTGCCAAAGGACGCAACGTTATTTATATCCATTTGGAATCCTTTCAGCAGTTTGCAATCGATTTGAAAATTAATGGTCAGGAAGTCACACCTTTTTTGAATTCCCTTTACCACGGCAAAGATACAATCGCTTTTTCCAATTTTTTCCACCAGGTAGGACAAGGGAAAACTTCAGACGCGGAAAATATGTTAGAAACATCGACATTCGGCCTGCCGACGGGATCACTATTTAACAAATATGCAACCAATACCTTTCAGGCTATGCCAGCTATCATCAATCAGCGCAGGGGCTATTCAACAGCCGTTTTTCATGGAAACGTTGCTTCTTTTTGGAACCGGAATGTCGTTTATAAATCACTAGGCTATCAGCATTTTCTTGACGCCTCTTATTTCGATGTTAGCGGGTATAAATCGGAGGGCTGGGGTCTGAAAGATAAGCTCCTTTTTAAGGATTCCGTTCCGTATCTGGAAAAAATGCAGCAGCCCTTTTACGTTAAATACCTGACTGTGACTAACCATTATCCGTTTCAACTCGATAAAATTGATCAAGACCCTAAATTCCAGACAACCGCGACCGGCGATCCGATTATTGATAATTACTTTTTAACGAACCATTATTTGGATCAATCTATCAAAGAATTTTATGCTTATTTGGACAAAGCCGGCCTTTTGAAAAAATCCATCATTGTTTTGTACGGTGACCATTACGGCATTTCAAATTCGGAAAATAAAACCTTAGCCACTGTTTTCGGCCGCGATCCAGCAACCTGGACAGCAAACGACGACGCGCAATTGCAGCGTGTACCTTATATGATTGATATTCCGGGCAGTAAAGTCGGGCACATCGATCCAACCTACGGTGGTGAGATAGATGCCTTACCAACTTTGGAACATTTATTGGGAATATCCAACAAACGTTATCTCCAATTTGGTCAGGATCTGCTTAGCAAGCAGCATCAACAGTTAGTGGCCTTTCGTGATCAGGATTTTGTGACACCCAAATATACTTATACTGGCGGAAAATTATGGGACAATGCCAGTGGACAGCCGATTGACGAAAAAACCATGTTACCAAAACTTGCTAACCAAGTGAAAAAATGGCAAGACCAAGTCAGCGACGAACTGTCTTTGTCAGACCAATTAACCTATAAAGATTTGATGCGTTTTTATCACCCTCAAGGTTTTACAGATGTTGATCCTAAAAGATATGACTATGGTATCCGCAACACACGCCAGCAATTGAATAGGCAAAATCGTATTTTAGGCAAAAAGTCCACTTCTCTTTGGTCGAAAAATAATGATAAAACCACAGCTAGCCTCTATAAGACTGATGCACCAGAACAATATTTTAAGCCTTCTAATTGGGCTCGAATCCAGTATCACAATCCTGATGATTCGGCAGGACGGACGAAATAAAAAAGACGCCGTAAGACGTCTTTTTTAGCGGTCGAAGAAATGTGCTTTGATTAAAATATAGATTTCGACAATGATTAATAGTCCTGTAATTGCAAAAGTCAGCAGCCAAGAATAGGGCATATTCGTAAAGGGCAGTTTCATATTCATCCCGTAAAAGCCTGTCACAATTGTCGGTACAGCCATTAATGCTTGCAGCATTGTCAAAATTCTTAATGACTTGTCCAAACGCTGATTGTTCAAATTGGTATAGGCACCCGAAATGGCTCCAATGACTTCAGCCGCTTGATTGGCCATATCGACCGCTTGTGTGTTTTCCACGAGGACATCGGCAAAGTATTCTTTTTGCCGATCATCTACCTGACCGCCCAAATAGGCTTGCAGTCGTGAAATGGCTGTCCGATCAGTTCTCAAAGAATCCAGCATATAAATCATTTGTGTTTCCAATTCCATTAAAGATGAAATGGCACCAGATTGAATTTTTTGTCTGAGATTAGATTGAATGACGTTCCGCCGCCGGTTCACGGTTGTAATTGTGCTGATGTATTCTGCAATTAAAACTGAACTGGTATTTAAAAAGATATCTATTGCTGTCAAATGGCTTTTGTCGGGATAATTTTCCCTGGCTGTAGCAAACAGTTTTTCAGAAATTCTGGTCGTTGTCGAACGAGCAATGGTATAAAAATTGCCTTTTTTATCAATCAGCATGCCAACTGGCTCTGTGGCAGCCAAGCGGGAATTGGGTGTGATAATATCAAAGACAATCAGTGAATTTCCGCTAACCGAATCGATTTCAGTACGGGCCGATTCATTTGGATCCAAGGCATAAAAAAGCATCTCACGGGTCACGCCCAGTTTGATTAATTGATCCTGTTCTGCTTGGCTGGGATCTTGCACCTCGTACCAAATCAATTTTGTATTTATTTGATGTGTTTTCAGCATTAGAAAAACCAGATTAACATCGCCAAAAATAAACTGGCAAACAAGAACAATAATAGCACGACCATCTGTTGACGTTTTTTTATCAACAGCATGGCAGCAAATTCTCGAAACCATCCGGAAGCGATATAATTTTTAGGCGTTTTTGCCGGAATGGCCGTGATTTTGATTTTTTGTTTTTTGGCAAGGTATGCGGCCCTGGTCAAATGATAAGAGTTACTAACAAAGGCCAGCTGTAGTGATTCACTATTATGATGTTCTTGGCTAATGAGCTGCAGGGAATTTTTAAAGTTTTCACGTGTGTTCGTGGATGAATTTTCGTAACGAATTTTATTTTTCGGGTAACCAGCCTTGAGTAGTTCCTGGCCGATGGCCGCCGCCTCACTGAGTTTTTCATCGCTGCCTTTTCCGCCAGAAGCAATAATTATTGCTTGTCCGTGATTTTGTGCAAAAAAGATGACTGTTTTGATGCGCTGGGCCAAGCTGGCAGAAATTTGCTTGCCGTTGATTAATCCAGCTCCCAAGATAATCACATAATCATAGCTGCCAGCTTGCCTGGCGGCACGATGGCCCTGCCAATTAATTAAAAATGTCTGTGTTAGAAAATTAGCGAATACAAAAGCTAAATAAATCGTAAATAGCGGGGCAAAGGCAAGCAACGCTGCCCAAGCAGCTGGCAGTTTGATCTGGAAAAAATCCATGATTAGCAGTATACAGATGACTGTAAAAATGAAAATAACCAAATCGGTCGCGAAATGATATCGTGAGCGGTATTTCTTGTTGGCTGATAGCCTAAAGCTCCAAGCAACCAGCGTTAGTGCGGAATAGAGGGCTAGGCCGATAATGGCAGCTGCGAGTATGCCGATAGCAATTGAAACGACAGTAAAGGCCAGCAACCCCCGATCAGCCGAGGCCAACAGGAAAAAAACCAGCAGAGAATAAAGGGATAAGTTTAAAAACCAGCCGCACTTGAGAGAATAGCGATTGAGGTGCGAGACAAAAACTGCTAAGAGCAGAAAAATCAGCGCCAACCCTAGCGGTATGACAGGATTAATGCCGCTACTTAAAAGAATTGTTTGCAACTGTTTGAACACAAGTTCATTTTATCAATGCAATTAAAATACTTAGGACAAGAATCAGAATAAATAGGTAAATTTCTTTAGCATGAATTGATTCATGATGATAATGGCTGCGTTTCTTCCCTTCCAAAAAACCGTGGGCATACATAGCCTGACTGAGATTGTTTGACCAGACAAATGAATTATAAATGGCTTTTACATATAACTGCGGGGAAAAGACAGTTAAACGCACACCACGCATTTTGGCAGATGCACGAATGATCTTAATTTGACGGGTCATTTTTGGCAAGAAATTCAAGGCCCCTAAAATTCCATAAACAAAAGTCGGATTGACATGCAAGTCTTGTTCAAAACCACGCATTAAAGCGGTCATCGACTGGCTGAAGGCTAGCACACTACCGAGAAAAATATAGGCGTACACACGCGTCGCCATAATCCAAGCAAAGGTTTTTGAGTGGTCTGGGCTCATGGTGTAATACATAAACCAGCCCCCGACAAAAGGGAGAATACCGACAATAATTAACCAAAGAATTCTTTTAAAAGAAATTTTCTTATAAATAACGTAGATTAAGGCACATGCCGTGATGGCTAGGTTCAGCCATAAAGACCTCACAAAGGCCAGCTCAATTGCAAGCGCAAGAACAAGAAGGAATTTTAAGGACGCTCTCATGATAATTCCGCCAATCTGATGAGTTTATGATCTTGAATTTGATAAGCATGGTCAATAATTTGATCCATGGCGAACAATTGATGACTAATAAAAATTTTCGTAGCCGCTGAAGTTTTTAACAACGCAATCAAATCAAGGACAGATTTTTGATCTAGTCCGGCAAAAGGCTCATCCAAGAGAATGGTGTCGGGAGATTGAATCACAAGCAACAGAAGTTGCAGTTTTTTCTTTTCCCCACCGGATAATGTGTAAACTGAAGCATCCAGGCGATCCTTTAAAGATAAACGCGTCAGCCAATCTTCTATGGCGGCGGGAGCCATTGCTTCATGGAAACTTTTGTGCTGGCTTAAGAACAGTTCTTCTTGAACCGTGATTTTTAAAAAACTGTCGCTAGGATTTTGAAAGGCCAGTGAAATTTTTCCGCGGCTAGTAATTTTGCCGTTAAATTTTTGCAGACCTGACATGGCTTTTAACAAGGTCGATTTGCCGGTACCGTTTTCACCAACAATTAAAACGCTGCTTTTGTCAGGTATCAATGCAGAAGCTTGATCAAAAATGATTTGATCGGGAAAAGAGATGGAGAGCCGATCAATTTTAATCCTATCCGACTGAAAATCACTTTTTAGATGGAAGTGATTCTGTCTTTTAAAAGAATCATAGAATTGACGGAAATCCGTTTTTGGTAAGGATGTAATTGTGTGTTTATCAAATAGAAAAATGCGCTGTGCGAGTCCGTCGTAAATTAAAGGATTGTGATCAGCTATCACAATTGTCCGACCCCGCCGCTGCAATTCCTGCACTTTGGCAAGCAGAAACCGGATACTCTGCCGATCGATACTGGCAAAAGGTTCATCTAAAATAACGAGTTGAGTACCTAGATTGACGGCTTCTGCCAAAGCCAGCCGCTGCTGTTCGCCGCCTGATAGGGTATCGACCAGTTGGTTTTTTTTGTTTTCTAGGTGAAACTCCGTCAGGATCTGATTAATTTTGTTTTCAATCTGATCGGCTGGATATTGCAGATTTTCCAACAAAAAGACCAGTTCGTAAAAAGGTGTTTCCATTGTAAACTGCTGGTCAGGGCTTTGAAAAACACGTGCTGCAGTTTTATCATATTTTGCCACGAGTTCATTAATAAAAGTTGTCTTGCCGGAGCCTGAAGCCCCAGAAAGTAAAATAAAGTCACCCGCGTTAATACTCAAGTTGATGTTTTGCAAAATCGTCTGCCCATCAATTTCAATATTTTGATTTTTAAAATCAATTATCGACACTTATTTAATCAGTTTAGCTTTCTTTAGAATGGTGTAGATCAGATAGACCACAATACCGGCGAAAATCAAAATCGATAGGTAAGAAATGACAAAAAGTGACAAAGTATAGCTGATAGGAAAACGGTTATACGAATTCTGAAAATAGGTAAATCCGAAAGTGATAACTGTTGATGTCAATGTGGAAAGCCACAATCCGGCAAAAGGACGTTTATAACCTGTCAGGGCAAAACCTGCTTCTGTACCCGCCCCTTGTATGAGGCCGCTGAGAATATCGGAAATGCCCCAAGCTGATCCAACCGCCATTTCTACTGTGGCGGCTAAGGTTTCTCCAAGCAAGGATGCACCTGGTTTTTTGATAATCATACCGGCAATCGGGCCGGCCATGACCCAAAGGCCGATTGTCGCTGCTGTGGCAACCTGCTCAGAAATTTGCGAAGCCCCGATGGTTTGTGCAAGTGATTGATCAGAGACCAAGCTGACCAAAGGACCGCTCAAGCTGACCATGGTATTCCAAGGGATACCGAAAGCAAAAAACAGAATGCCGAAAATCACACCGATCAGGCCGATTAAAATGACATCCCTGATCCGCCAATTTTTTGTTGATGTGTGTGCTGTCATAAAATAAAATTCCTCCAAAGAATAACAAAAAGAGCCGAAAGATAACGACTCTTTTTGTTATCTCCCTACGCAGGTACTAACCTACAGGTTCAATGGGTAATTCTCAGCTTGCTATAGGCAAGCACCCCAGATAGAAGTATTCAGCTCTTTTAAATTGATTCTAGCATAAGTTTATTGCACAAGTTTGGTTCTTTTTAAAAGACTGAAGATTAATAGATTAATCAGGCCCGCAAAAACAAAGATCGACAAAAACCAAATGACAAACAAAATCAGCACATAATTAACATCGAATTTGTAATAAGAACGCTCAAAGTAGTGGTAAGCAAAACTAACAATACTGCCGGTAATTGTAGATAGCCACAGACCAGCCATTGGCCGCCGATAGCGGACACTGGCAAAACCGATTTCAATGCCAGCACCTTGTTCGATGCCCCATAGCAGAGTTGTAATTCCCCAAGATGACCCGATGACCATCTCGACGGCCGAAGCGATCAAATTAGACAAGAAAGCAGCACCTGGTTTTTTAATAATTAAAGCTGCAATCGGACCCGCCATCATAAACAGGCCAACTGTTGCTGCTGTTGTGACTTGAGCTGCTACCAATGAGGTCGATAAAGAGCTCGCCAGTGAGTGGCCGGTCAAAAAAGTTGCTATAGGCGTTAGGATACTGATAAACAAGTTATATGGCTGGCCTGAGGCAAAATAAACGGCACCGAATACCACACCGACTAATGCTGCTAAAATGACATCTCTGATTTTCCAATTTTTACTCTTCATCTGCACCTCGTTATCCCTTTAAATGTTAAAAAGCGCCTGCACAAATCTGGAAGCGCTAAAATTTTAACATAGTGCAATTCTACCAATTTAATTTTGTCATCTCACAACATTTTGTTAACAAAAGTGTCAAAGAGTATCTGGCTCTGCTCTTGATCCCCAAGCATGTCCGCGGATTGCTGCGGCAGGATAAACGGCTTTTCTTAAATGGCCAGCCTGTTTCGACAGCAGCTTTATTGGCAGCTGGCGATAAGCTGAGTTTTAAATTATCTGCTGCTGATTTTTCAGAGAAACAGCAGGTATATCCGTCCAACAATCTGCAGCAGATTTCAATCGTTTATGAAAACGATGATTGCATCATCGTTGATAAACCAGCTGGAATGAAAATGCATCCGCACTCACCCAATGAGACTGATACCTTATTGAATTTTGTTCAAGCTGCCTTAGCCGGCCGTCGATCGCACGGCCTACCGGCCTCTGCCTATATGGTTCACCGCATCGATACTGATACTTCAGGCTTGGTTTTGATTGCTACAAATCCACTGGCTGCTGCCGTTTTGAATCAGCTGATTGCCAAAAAAATCATTAAAAGAACCTATTTAGCCTGGGTATCAGGCCATTTATCTGAGCCAAACGGCGTTATTACACTGCCCATTGCCCAGGATCCGAAAAATCTGTATGTCCGTATTGTTGATCCATCGGGACAGCCGGCGCTGACGCGTTGGGTCAAAATGCATGTTGTCTATCAAAACACTTTACTGCGTATTCAGCTGGCAACCGGACGGACGCATCAGATCCGAGTTCATCTGGCTGCTATCGGCCACCCGTTAATTGGTGATCGACTATACGGCGGACCGGATTATCCACGCCTGCTGCTGCATTCGGCCAGTATTGAATTGCCGGATTTATTTACTGATTATCAGCAGCTGCGGCGTGTGACCTCACCGCTGCCGGCGGATTTTCCTAGACAGCTATATTTGAGGTAATTTTTTGAACACATTACCTTGACACACATAGTAATATGCTGTAAATTAATACATGAAGGATGAGGAGGATCAATGGCTCAAGAAATATCGAAAGATATGATTCGCGGACTGACAGGTGCGATTGTATTAAGTGTTTTAGAGTTTGAAGATTCCTATGGTTACCAGATTTCCAAACAGATCAAACAGATAACTGATGATCGTTACGAACTCAACGAAGCCACTTTGTATACCGTTTTTCGCCGTTTATCAGCTCAAGGATTTGTGAAAAGCTACTACGGCAATGATGATGAAAATCAAGGCGGGCGCCGCAAATACTACAGTTTGACCGAAAGCGGCAAAAAAGAGCTCAATCGATCCCGTACCGACTGGGAATTTTCAAAAGAAATTGTTGATGCGCTGCTGCAGGAGAAGAAGAATGGATGACTTAATTAACAAAAAGCTGACAAGACTATTTTCAGGCTATGAAAAAACTGCTGATTTAGATGATTTGCATGACGAGATTTTCGATGATGTCAAAGAAAGTGCCAAAGATTTGCAGCAGAAAGAACACCTCAGCGATGAGGAAGCTGTTGACAAAGCATTTTTGCAAATGGGCGATCTGACAAAAGTGATCGATCAAATTGGTGAAAAAAAAGGAAACGGGACTTTTAAATTCAATTTTCATTTCCTCAGTCAACAGGATAGCGAAGTTGTCTACGAAGATGAGTTTGCCTTAGACGAGATTGAAAAAATCAATCTCAAATTCCATTCAGATGCTGTAAAAATTATCTCGACAGATTCAGACAAATTGAAACTGACTCAGTATAAAAATCCGCAGACTGCTGATGATCCGATCGTTCAAGTCAGCAGCCAAAACGGTGATCTAAATATTCATTTACCAGAAAAAAAATTCTCGATTAGTATTGGTGTTTTTATTTCTACGACGCGTCTGCCTAAATTGCTGATTGAATTGCCAAACAGCTATAAAGGTACATTGAATAGCGACTTTGGATCCGGCAGCATGCTGGTAAAGGGGATTAAAAATCACGCAGCCGCTAATTTCACCTTTCATTCCGGCAGCTTGAAGATTTCAAATTCAGTCTTTTCAGAAAGCGGCTGTTCTTTTCATTCCGGCAGCCTATCTGTTTCGGATAGCTTGGCCGATTATTTCGGATCAGATTTTTCATCAGGCACGCTGCGTTTGAACAATGTTACGGCAAAATATGATATTAAAGCCACCTCGGGCACGGTACGCCTGAATAAAATAACCGGTGCCGGTAGTGTCAATCTATCGTCGGGGGTTGTGCGTGCTGATTTTAAAAAGGTAACCGGTGATTTAAAATTGACCGCGTTGTCAGGCATGATTAGAGCTGTTTTGCCTAGCCAAGACGAATTTGCTTTCAAGTTATCGGCTAAAACCGGTACAGTTCGTTTGAAGGATGTTTTTGACGCACCAGTGGATTATGATATCGAGTCATCCTCTGCTAAATTAGGTACTGTCGGCGAAGCTAAAAGTTATTGCTTGCTCAGTCGCGTGTCTTCGGGCACAATCGTGATTGATTAGAATTTTTTTAACTTAATTTATGTTTAACTGCAGCCGCCTTATAATTTAATCAATGACTAAACGAGTTCCGCCTTTTTTAACACCCCCGGCTATTGTGTCGATTATCATTGCTTTATCAGCGGTTAATGTTGTGACTAATGTGACAACTCATACAGCTGAGGGTGGTGCACCAACAAACTATACGCCCAGCCAAAGTTCGTCAACGAGTTCAGCTGTGAGTTCATCCAGACCGGATCGGCAGTCATCTTCTGACTTGTCTTCCAGCAGTTCTTCATCTGTGCCAGACACAGCGTCCAGCAGCAGTTCTTCACAAAAAACGCCTTCAGAAACAAGCGGCTCTTCTAGCAGTACGTCTGAAAGCTCGCAATCTGTTGATAAAGCACCAGCTGCCAGCAGCACTACTAGTTCATCAGCTGTCACACCGCCGGCAGGAGGTAAATAATGGGAATTGGTTTACTGGCTTTAATTAATCAATGGCTTGGTTTTTTTAGTGTTCGCAATCAGGCTAGAGGGCGTATTTATTCAATCGTCGGTTTTATCGCTAACTTTTACCTCCTTTATGTTGGTGTGCGTTTAATCATCAATCGTCAGATTTGGGGGATTGTTTTCCTATTAGCTTTTGTCGTCTTGCTGTATTTTTCTGTGCTGAATATGATTTATTATTTTACAGACAAAACAGTTAAATGGGATATTTCGCCTTTGATTGACCACTTTTTGGGTGGCGATAAAGCTGAAGAAGAAGCTGCTCTGAAAACTGTACCGGCCAATGGCCTTTATCGACGTGATCAAGTGCTGGGTACGGTGATTGTGTCAAGTTTAGAAGAACAAGAAAACTTATCCAATCTCTATCAGCGAATGCTGCAGGCCAAATTGATTGAACAGAATTATGGTCATTTTTCCCGCTCGCAAATAAAGAGGTATCTGCTGGCGCATGAAACAATATCGGCTAATTATCCGGGTACGCTGCTGCCGTATTTTGATTTAAAATACGTGCCCAGCGGTTTATTGATCTATGGCGGCATGAATCAGTTTTCTGCTCGCCCGATTGGTGTAATCGTTAAGGTTGGACTAAGTGATGCAATGACTGCATTACAGGGTTATCAGTTATCGCTAGCCTCGGTGGTAATCCATGGCGGACAGGGACGCCAGTTAGATCCGACCCATAGTAAAATTGTGGCTGTGTCGTTAGCAAATTACATCACGGCTGAAGTCGCTTATAAAAAAAGAGAAATTTAAGAAAACCGTTTTTGAGAAGGGATGGGTCACATAAATAAATGATGAAAGTTATCGTAGGATTGGGAAATATTGGTGCAAAATACGCACATAATCGGCATAACGTCGGTTTTATGGCGGTGGACGAACTCGCACAGCGACTCAATACAACCTTTTCTTTGAAACAAAATCTGCACGCATTTATCGCAACGGCTGTTGTGGCATCTGAAAAAGTATATCTGGTTAAACCGACAACGATGATGAATGATTCTGGTCTGGCCGTAGAGGCCGTGATGCATTATTTTGACGCCGGGCTAGATGATTTAATCGTTTTTGTTGACGATATTGATCGGGATTATGGTCAGCTGCGTATCAAAAAAAGCGGTGCATCAGGCGGACACAATGGTTTGAAATCAATCGAATCAGCTATTGGGAGTCAGAAATTTGTCCGAATCCGTATCGGCACAGGGAGGCCCGCTCATGCTGCACAGGCTGTCATTAATCATGTGTTGGGTGATTTCACAAAACCGCAAATGGACTTGGTTCAGCCCCAGATTGACCAGGCCGTTTTAGCGTCAGAGGATTTTATTAAGGGCATTGCACTGAATACAATTACGAATCGTTACAATAATTAATGATGAGCGCATTGACAGATTTTATCAGTCGTTTGCCTTTGACTGAAAGTATAGTCCTGAACCAAAGCAGCCCGGATACGGCGCAACTTATTTCAGGCATTGACGATACCCCCAAGGCCGCGTTAGCCGCTGGGGTTTTTGTGCGTTTAAAAGCTGAAAAACAGGAAAAAAACAGCTTAATTATCACAGACACGCAATTCCGTGCTGATCGGCTTAGCGGTGACCTGGAAGCTCTCGTCGGCCAGGATAATGTCTTTGAAATTCAAGCAGAAGAATCCTTGGCGACGGAAACAGCGATTGCGTCGCGCGATGCAGATTTGAGTCGCGTTTTGGCCTTGCGAGCCATGCAGTCTAACACTCCAGCCATGATTGTTGCGCCTTTAGCTGCCTTGACGCGTCGTTATCCAGATCCGGCAGTTTTTCGGTCTGCTGTTTTGGATCTTAAAAAATCGGACACCTATGTGCAGGCGGATTTGGCCGGCAGATTGATCGAGATGGGGTATCGCAAAGAAGCATTGGCTGCGAGTCCTGGTGAATTTGCGGTCAGAGGCGAGATTGTTGATATCTATCCGATCAATATGGATAGCCCTGTACGCTTGGATTTCTTCGATGAAGAGCTTGAGTCTATGCGGACTTTTGATGCCGATTCACAAAAATCTTTGGACAAAATCCAGCATGTTTTTGTGTTTCCAGTTTCGGACTTCCTTCTGTCACAAGCTGATTTTTCCACAGATTTGCAAACACTGCAAAATGCTTTTATTGCCTACCGTGATTCTCTGAAGGGGATCGAAAAGAAGAAAATTACAAGTTTTTTTGACCCTCTACTGGCTCGTTCTAGGGAAAGCGGCTTTGATCGCGGTCTTTTACCTTTTGCTGAGTTCTTTTTAACACACTCGCTTTTAGAGTATGCTAAGCAAGACGACCTGCTGTTCATTGATGATTTCGCCAGAATTAATGAACAGGCCAAACTTCAAGAGGAAAAAGATGCGCAATGGATGACTGATGCTTTAAAAGAGTTTCGGCTCCTACCTGATTTAAAAATCAAGCTTGATGCAACTAATCTTTTGAAGAAATCACAGCAGAATATTACCGGTAAACTGCAGCGTTTTCACAATCCGAAAATTTTCTTGAGTAATTTAACCCGTGGGTTGGTTGGCCTGGCTTTTACTGCCAAACAAACTCTATTGACCCGACCGATGCAGCAGTATTTTGGCCAGATGCCGGCCCTAAAAGCTGATGTTGATTCTTATCGTAAGCGAGAATTCACCGTGGTCTTGGCTGCTGCTTCTCATGAACGGTTGTTGTCCTTGCAGCGGACTTTGCACGATTTTGATATGAATTTTGCTATCACTGATGAGGTATTGCCCGGTACGGCCCAATTACAAGTTAGTGCTTTATCACGCGGTTTTGAATTGCCGGATCAGAAATTGGTTGTTCTAACCGAAGCGGAATTGTTCGCCAAAGTCAAAAAGCGAATTCCGCGGCATGCAACTTTTTCTAATGCCGAAAGAATTACCAGTTATAACCAACTCAAGGTTGGCGATTATGTAGTACATGTTAATCATGGTATCGGACGCTATGAAGGTTTAACCACACTGGAAGCCAATGGCGGCAAACAAGATTATTTGACACTGGCTTATGCACAAAACGCCAAGATTTTCGTACCGATAACACACCTGAACCTAGTTCAGAAATACATTGGCGGCGATCAGGGCAAAGTTAAAATCAATTCTTTGAATTCAACCGACTGGGCCAAAACAAAACACAAGGTGGCCACCAAAGTCGAAGATATTGCTGATGACTTGATTGCTTTATACGCCAAGCGCGAAGCCGAAAGCGGTTTTGCCTTTTCTGCTGATGATCAAGCACAGGACAAATTCGATAATGAGTTTGCCTACCCAGAGACTGTTGACCAGCTGCGTTCGATTAAAGAGATCAAAAGCGATATGGAGTCAGCCAAGCCGATGGACCGCCTGCTGGTCGGGGATGTTGGTTTTGGGAAGACTGAGGTCGCCCTGCGTGCTGCATTTAAAGCGATTCATGATCACAAACAGGTTGCATTTTTGACGCCGACTACTATCCTTTCCCAACAGCATTACGAAACGGCCTTGGAACGTTTTTCCGATTTTCCGGATGTCAGGATTGCTGTTTTGTCCCGCTTTAATACGCCGGCACAGAACAAAGCGGCTATTAAAAAGATCAAAGACCACCAAATTGATCTGGTTATCGGGACTCATCGTCTTTTGTCCAAGGATGTGGTTTTTGATGATTTGGGCCTGCTGATTATTGATGAAGAGCAGCGTTTTGGCGTCAAACACAAAGAGAAGATCAAACAGTTGCGTGCCAGTATCGATGTCCTCACGCTCACAGCGACACCGATCCCGCGTACTTTAAATATGGCGCTTGTCGGCGCACGTGATTTATCAGTCCTAGAGACACCACCAGCTAACCGTTTTCCGATTCAGACTTATGTTTTGGAAAGTAATTGGCCAGTCGTTGCTGATGCGATGGAAAAAGAGATTGGACGCGGTGGACAGGTCTTTTTCCTGCATAACCGTGTTCAGGACATTGAACGGACTGTTGGTGAAGTACAACGTCTGGTGCCTGATGCCAATGTTGGCTATATTCATGGTCAGATGAACGAAACCCAGTTAGAAAATGTTTTGATGGACTTTTTAAACGGCGTCTATGATGTGCTGGTCACGACTACGATCATCGAGACAGGTGTTGATATTCCGAATGTCAACACGTTGATTGTCGAGAATTCACAGCGTTTTGGTTTGTCGCAGCTTTACCAATTACGCGGCCGAATCGGTCGTTCTAACCGTCTAGCCTATGCATATTTCACTTTTCCGCCTGATCGCCAACCGACTGAAGATGCTCAAAAACGCCTGGAAGCCATTCGTGATTTCACGGAGCTAGGATCCGGCTTTAAATTGGCCATGCGCGATCTGTCAATTCGTGGTGCCGGTGATTTATTGGGCAAACAGCAGCACGGCTTTATCGATTCTGTTGGTTATGAACTATACCAGCAGATGCTGCAAGAGGCCGTAGCAGCCAGGCAAGGCAAACACAAAAAAGCCATACAGACTAATGCTGAAATTGTTTTGGACATTGAGGCTCTGCTGCCCGAGGACTATGTGGGTGATTCATCTCAGAAAATCGAGATGTACCAGCGGATCCGAAAGTCTCAGAACCAGGCACAGTTTGACGAAGTCCGTCAGGATTTGATCGATCGTTTTGGCGCAATTCCTCAACAGGTTGAAAATCTGTTTGCGCTGGCGCGTTTGAAAAATGCCGCTGATTTGGCTAATGTTGTTAATTTGCGTGGCGACGGGACTCAAGTCCGGATATTGTTCAGCAAAAAAGCCAGCCGAGCACTTGCTGGCGAGACTGTTTTTAAAACCTTGCAGGACCTGCCTTATAAGGTTCGCGTCAAAGCCATCGATGATCAATTAGAATTAACCGTCATTTTAAACAAAGATCCGCAACTAACCTATTTAGGAAAAATAACCGATTATCTCGAATCGGCTGCAAAGGAGATCCAACATGCGTTTGGATAAATATTTAAAAGTCAGCCGCCTGATTAAAAGACGCACCTTGGCCAAAGAATTTGCTGACCAGGGACGTGTTACAGTCAATGGCAAAGTTGTCAAATCTTCGGCAAGCGTGACGATCGGGGATGTCTTGGTACTTTCATTCGGCACCCGTATTTTGACAATTAAAATTACCGATACTTCAGAAATTGTGAAGAAAAACGATGCAGGGGAGATGTATGACTTGCTTTCATCGGAATCAAATTCTGATAATTCTTCGATCCATTAAACTGCTATGGATATGTTTTTCATCTCTGCATCTATTTTTAGATTATGAGTTCTCTATTTAGTGTTTAAAACAAATTTAATTTCGCAATCCGTTGGCAGGCCTCGGTGAAATAAGGTTCATCAATCAGCAAGCCGACTCTGACAAAACCTTCTCCCCCTTTACCAAAACCGATCCCTGGTGCCACGGCAACAGCTGCTTTATCTAACAATAGGCCTGTAAACGATTCACTCGTGTAGCCTGTTGGTACGGGCATCCAAGCGTAGAAAGACCCACCCGAAGGATAAGGCTCCCAGCCGATTTTTCTAGCAGCGGCAAAGAATTGATTACGGCGTTTTTCATATAATGACACCAAATCATGAACTGTGTGCTGATCGCTTTTTAGAGCAGCAATACCAGCCTTTTGGATAGCTGGGAAGACACTGACAAAAAGATGGTCTTGAAGCAGGTTGATCGCTTCAATCATGTCGGCATTTCCGGCAGCAAAGCCCAGACGCCAGCCGGCCATGTTATAGGATTTAGAAAAAGTATAAGTTTCAATGCCAACGTCTTTTGCACCGGGTGTCTGCAAAAAACTCAATGACTTTTGTCCGTCAAAGCTGATCGCACCGTAAGCAAAATCATGTACAACGCCGATCTGATTTTGCTTGGCAAAATCGACTGTTTTTTGGAAAAATTCAGGATTGGCAACGGCACCGGTGGGATTATTCGGATAATTCAGGTACATCAGTTTGCCTTTTTTTGCCAAATCCGGGTCGAATGTGTCATAGTCAGGCAAAAATCCGTTTTCTGCTTTTAAGGGAAACAGCCCTAAACGGACTGAAGCCAGCGCGATACCGGACAAGTAATCTGGATAACCCGGATCTGGCAAAAGCATCGTGTCCCCAGGGTTTAATAATGCAAAGGGCAGCTCCACTAATCCAATTTTAGAACCGCCTAAGATTGCAATCTCTTTATCAGGGTCCAAAGAAACACCGTATTCTCTTTTGTAAAAATCTGCTGCAGCCTGCCTTAATTCAGGATCGCCACGGAATTGGGAATATTTATGATTCTGCGGCTCAGCTGTTGCCTCTTGCATGGCTTTGACAATAAAATCAGGTGTCGGCTGGTCAGGATTGCCTTGGCCTAAATTAATCACGTCAGCGCCAGTCGCAATTTTTGCGTTGACTTTCTTAACTAATTGGGCGAAAAACTGTTGGGGCAGTTGTTTTAACACTTTTGATTCATCAAATGTAACCATTAAAATCTCCTTTAACTTTGAAGCTTCATCAGGCCAGCCATGTTTGCCTGACACAAATAGATACAAAAAATCCTCTATCGTATAAAAACGATAAAGGACGGAAAACCGTGGTACCACCTTCATTGATGCATGACTTGCACCCACTTTTTTAATTGCGCTAACGGGCAAAAGCCGACACTAGCTTGCGCAAAAAATATTCAGCCATTGCCGTTCGCTAGTATGATTGCATCAAAAGACCATCTTCTTGTTCTGCGGCCGACCGCTTCTCAGCTTCGCGCGGTTCTCTTTATCGGAATAGGACAATACTCATCTTTGCAAGGATTATAAAATGCGTATACAGCTTTGTCAAATGAGAGTCTCATACAGGCTGCTATTAGCAGCCAAAAGCTTTTAGTTCGAAATTGAAGGGTGATTGTCCGTGGCGAATTATTAAGATTTATTTGCGATTTTCTTAAGCAGTTTTTATCATTGGAATCCTGTGCGATATTGATTTTAAGCGATGAGGAACGGTGCAGCTAGACAAACGAAAAGGGTCAATCCTAAGACAGAACCGCAAGGTCCTGCTTTGCATGTGGTGCAAGCTGATACCGCTGCTCAAATCCGTCGGGCACAAGGGTCCAACCAAGCTCGCGAGAGACATTATCATAAAGAGATTGCTCGCCGCCGCCGGTTAATTGCCTGCCTTGGCATTTTCTTTGTTGTGATTTTTTCCGTCAATCTGTTGTCTTCAGCTGTCAAACTGAATGCAGCCTTAGCCCAGCTGCGGCAAGTTAATCGGCAATTGGATCGTACTCGCGGTGAAAACGGCAAATTGAAAACTGTGTTGACTAATCTCAAACAGCCTGATTACCTCGCACAGGTTTTACGTGATAAATATCAATATTCCAAAAAAGGCGAAGTTATTTTTAATCTGCCTGCTGGAAGCGACACAAAATAACAGTTTTTTTGCTGTTATTTTATTAATATGAAGAGTCTCTACAGACAATTTCAATTGAATATCCAGAGCCATCGGCTTTTTTCCGGACGCGATAAAGTTCTTGTGGCGATTTCTGGCGGAGTGGATTCAACTGTTTTAGCGAACTTGCTCTTTAAATATGAAAGCCAGCCATCTGACCATCTTTTTTTAGCTCATGTTGATCACCAACTGCGCCCTGATTCATTTAAAGAGAAAGAATTAATTGATCGTCAGTTTGCAAGCCGCGGATTGCAGGTATTCCATAAGATCTGGCCGCGTTCTCAGCATCCAACTTCAGGTATCGAAAACGCCGCGCGTGATTTTCGCTACCAATTCTATGAAGAAGTAGCCAGCAGGCTGGGAATTTCGACGATTATTTTAGCTCAGCATGCGAATGATCAGGCTGAGACGACTTTGTTAAAATTGATCCGGGGGGGAGACTGGGAAACAATTTCTGCCATGAATTGGTCGCGTCCTCTAAACAACTCTTCTGATATCCGTGTTGTCAGGCCCTTATTAAATATCAAAAAAGCTGATTTATACGCGTATGCCAAATCGACAGGACTTGAATGGATCGAAGACCCCAGCAACCAAGACCCGGACTACACGAGCCGAAATCAGATCCGCCAAGTGGTTCTGCCGGCTCTGGAAAAAATCAATCCTCAAGCAATCGAACACATCGCTGATTTTGCAGAGCAGATTAAGCATCTGAAAGAAGACCAGTTGTTTGAAATGTTAAAGCTCTGGGTAAAAGAGTCAGCACCTGATTTACCGATCAAGCGCTCTCAGATCGACCAATTCGAGGCTTTATTGAAAAATAAGCAGTCGCCAAATGGGAGAATCGAGTTAGCTGACCAGGTATCGTTAATCAAGCACCACGATGGAATTCAAGTTAGAAAGGAAAACGAATAAGACTGGCTGTTGTCCCTGCCTGATTCGTGTTAACATAAAAACAATAAAATGACTGATACAGATCCCCGTTTTTCAAGAATACTCCACGATCACGATGAAATCGAAAATGCTGCCAAACGGATTGGGGCACAAATTGATCATGATTATGCCGGCAAAACGCCTATTTTGGTTGTTGTTTTAAAGGGTGCTGTCATGTGGGCAGGTGATCTCTTTAAAAATATTTCGATTGATGTTGAGATGGATTTCATTGATATTGCCAGTTATCATGGCGGTATCAAGTCGACTAACGCCATTACTTTGAGAACTGATTTGACTTCTGATGTACGGGGACGCGACATTATCCTAGTCGAGGATATTGTCGACACTGGATTATCATTACAATACCTGATCTCTTTGCTAACAGATCGCGGCGCAAAGTCTGTTAAAACAGCCACGATGCTAAATAAACAGCAGGGACATAAAGTCGCGGTAAAAGCCGATTATATCGGCTTTGAAATTTCAAATGAATTTGTAGCCGGTTATGGATTAGATTACCAAGAAATTTGGCGGAATCTGCCTTTTATCGGTGTTGTGAACCCAGAAGTCTATTCTTAATGTTGTTTGTATCTAGGAATGTTAAAATATTGTGTTAGCGTAAACGAGGTAATATATGCAGAATAAGAATCGCGGATTCTTCCGTAGTTCGTTATCATACGCCATTGTGATACTAGCGATTATCTTCTTAATCTATAGTTTCTTCGGACGGAGTGATGGTAATGTCAAACATCTTTCGACGACTGCCTTTTTAAGGCAGCTGCGGACCAATAAAATTAAAGATTTTACAATTCAGCCTGGAGATAGTGGTGTCTATACGATTTCCGGCGATTTTAAAAAGGCACAGAAGTCTAGTCAGAATAATGGCGGTGTTAGCCTGATTTCTGGTTATCAGGCAACGGTTACGCGTTTTACCGCTTACGTACTGCCCAACGATTCAAGCCTAAAAGAGATTACGAGCACTGCTCGTCGAGCCGGGGTTGCGATTAATCCAAGGCCTGCTCCGTCGAATTTCTGGGGCTCGATGCTGACGATGATTGTCCCAACGCTGATTCTATTTGCGCTGCTTTACTGGATGATGCTTGGCGGACAGCGGGGTCAAGGCGGTTCTGGCGGTGGACCTGGCGGAATTATGAGTTTTGGCCGTTCCAAGGCTAAACCTTCAGATCCGAAGCAGAATAAAGTACGTTTTGCTGATGTTGCAGGCGAAGAAGAAGAAAAGCAGGAATTGGTTGAAATCGTTGAATTCTTAAAGGATCCAAAGAAATTTACTAGTTTAGGCGCTCGTATACCAAAGGGTGTTTTGCTTGAAGGACCTCCAGGAACTGGAAAGACTTTGCTAGCCAGAGCGGTTGCCGGGGAAGCATCAGTACCATTCTTCAGTATCTCCGGTTCTGATTTTGTGGAGATGTTTGTCGGTGTTGGTGCCAGCCGAGTTCGTGATTTATTTGAAAATGCCAAAAAAGCTGCACCATCGATTATCTTTATTGATGAAATTGATGCCGTTGGCCGGCGCCGTGGTGCTGGTATGGGTGGCGGCAATGATGAACGTGAGCAGACCCTGAACCAGATTTTGATTGAGATGGATGGTTTTGAAGGTAATGAAGGCGTCATTGTTCTGGCTTCTACAAACCGTTCTGATGTTTTGGATCCGGCTTTGCTCCGTTCTGGTCGTTTTGACCGGAAGATTTTGGTGGGTGCACCGGATGTTAAAGGCCGAGAAGCTATTCTACGCGTACACGCTAAGAATAAGCCGATGGCCGATGATGTTGATTTGAAAGTGATTGCCCAGCAGACACCTGGATTTGTCGGTGCTGATTTGGAAAACCTTTTGAACGAGGCTGCTCTATTGGCTGCTCGAAATGGTGAAAAAGCTGTCACAGCTGCCGACATTGATGAAGCTGAAGATCGTGTGATTGCCGGTCCTGCTAAAAAAGACCGCAAGACGACCGAAATTGAACGACAGACCGTTGCTTATCATGAAGCCGGGCATGCTATTGTCGGCTTGGTTCTAAATGATGCACAAGTTGTCCGTAAGGTTACGATTGTCCCTCGTGGGCGCGCTGGCGGATACGCTTTGATGATGCCTAAAGATGAACGGTATTTGATGACCGAAAAGGACGCTAAAGAAGAATTGGCTGGCTTAATGGGCGGCCGTGCTGCTGAAATGATTATTAATCAGCAAGCTAGTTCCGGTGCGTCAAATGATTTCCAGCAGGCAACACAGATTGCCAGGGAAATGGTTACGCAATATGGTATGTCAGATAAATTAGGGATGGTTCAGCTGGAAGGCAATGCTAACGCATTTATCGGAGATCCGAATAATCCTAACCCACCGTATTCGCAAAAGACTAGTGAATTGATTGATGAAGAAGTGCGTCGTTTGACTAGAGAGGCTTATCAAAAGGCTGTCGACATTATTCAAACTCATCGTGATCAGCATAAGGCGATTGCTGAGGCGCTGCTTAAATATGAGACTTTGGATGAGGCACAAATCAGATCATTGTATGAGACGGGTGAAGTTCCAAGCGACTTGGCAGCAACGAAAAATGTTGATGCACGACCGCTGTCATATGAAGAATCTAAAGCTGCATTACAGAAGAACAATTCACATGACCAATCAGAGGATAATAAAGATGATGCCAACGCACCCGCTGATCCTAAACCTGTAGTTAAAAAACCAAGGGCTAAAAAGACAACAAGTACAACGACACCGCGTCCTCGCCGTAAGGCTGCTCCTAAAAAGCCTGTTAAGACTGATGATGATACAGATACAAAAGATAAAGATGAAAAGTAAGGAAAACGCGACTTTAAACAGCCGCGTTTTTATGAATTGATATGGATTATTTGATTAAAAGCGTCACACACAATGGGCACTTTCGCGCCTATCTGACGGATATGTCAGATCTGGTAAGAAAAGCAGCTGAAATACATCATAGCAGTCCAGACGCGACGACGGTTTTAGGGCGTGCACTGATTGCGACGGCTCTGACCGGTACGTCTCTTTTAAAGGGTTCGGATCAGATCCACGTGGCTATCAACGGCCGTGGACCGATTGGCCAAATTGTTACGGAGACAAATGCCCAGGCGCAGCTGCGAGGCTACGTGACTAATCCTCAGGCATCTGTTGCTAAAAGAGCGGACGGCCAACCCAATGTGCCCGTCCTTGTCGGCTTGAATGGGAGCCTGCGGTTAACGAAAGTGCAGCCTGGGTTGGAGCCTTATACCGGCGAAGTTGCTTTAACAACTGGTGAAATTGGTGATGATTTTACCTATTATCTCGCGCAGTCCGAGCAGATTCCAAGCGCAGTCGGTGTCTCTGTTTTTGTTAACTCTAAGAATTTGGTTGAGCGGGCAGGTGGTTTTTTGATCCAAACCATGCCGGGTGCCAGCGATAATGAATTGAACTTATTGGAACAGCATTTAGGCAGATTACCTAATATTTCGTCAATGCTAGCAGAAGGCTTGCAGGCGGAACAGATTTTTGCTAAATTTTTTGGACAGACAAAGATGACGATTTTGGATAAAATTCCGGTCACCTTGGCAGCACCCTTACCCAAAAAATGGTATGCAGACGCTTTGGGGACATTACCGAAAACTGAATTAACAGCCATGATTGCTGAGGACCACGGTGCTGAAATCGTTGATCGTTTTAATGGGCACAAATATCAATTCAGTGAAGAGGAATTGAAAGCGATTCTTGCAGCAGGAAAATAATGAAATACGGAATCAAGCATGGGGAAGGGCCTGGCTTTCTGATACACTAGACTAGGTATATTTAAGGGATTTTATGGTAGAAAAAGCAGATAAAGAATTAAATGATCAACTCAGAGTACGTTTGCAAAAAATGCAGGCTTTAAAAGATGACCTGGGTGTCGACCCTTTTGGCCATCGTTTCGAACGAGATACATATGCAAAAGATATTCATAATTTTGCAGATGATAAAAGCGGCGAATCACTATATGAGGCCAAAAAACATGTCATTGTTGCTGGTCGTATGATGGCCAAGCGTGGTGCTGGCAAGGTTATTTTTGCTGACATCAGAGATGTCAGCGGAACAGTTCAAATCTACGCACGTCGTGATGACTTGGGCGAAAACTATAGTCTTCTGCGTCGTGCTGATTTAGGTGATATTCTGGGTTTTTCTGGTCAGGTTATGAAGACTGATGCTGGCGAGACGACAGTTTTGGTTGACAAAATTACTTGGCTGTCAAAAGCACTGCGGCCATTGCCTGATAAATTCCATGGTTTAACTGACATTGATACACGTTATCGCAAACGTTATTTGGATTTGATTGCAAATCCGGATTCTTTTGATATCTTTATCAAACGGTCGAAAATCGTCAAAGCCATTCGCGATTATATGGATTCGGTTGGCTTTATAGAAGTTGAGACACCAATTCTGCAAAACTCTGCTGGTGGCGCCGCTGCTCGTCCATTTGTAACACACCATAACGCTTTGGATATTGATATGTACCTACGAATTGCAACAGAGCTGTATTTAAAGCGATTGATTGTCGGCGGTATGGAACGTGTCTATGAGATTGGCCGGATTTTCCGTAACGAAGGTATGGATACAACTCATAATCCTGAGTTTACCACGCTTGAATCTTATGCTGCTTATTGGGATTTGTCAGATGTGATGATCGAGACAGAAAATATTATTCGCGCCGCTGCTCAGGCAGTTAATGAAGATGGTCTGATTACTTATAAAGATCATCAGGTAGATATCACAAAACCTTTTGCTAAAAAGTCGATGACTGCTTTGATCAAAGAAAAGACCGGCATTGATTTTGATCAAAAGATGGATTTAGATGATGCCCGTCAATTAGCTGATGATAATCATGTTAAATATGAGAGCTTCTGGGGTGTCGGCCATATTATTTCTGAATTTTTCGATACTTTTGTCGAAAAGACTTTGATTGAACCAACTTTTGTCTATCATTTTCCTTTGGAAGTCAGCCCATTGGCTAAAAAAGAAGATGACAATCCGGATTTTGTTCAACGTTTCGAGCTTTATATTGCCGGTAACGAGTATGCCAACGCTTTCACGGAACTGAACGATCCGATTGATCAACGGCAGCGTTTTGAAGCCCAAGCTTCTGAACGTGAAAATGGTAATGACGAAGCTGAGTCGATTGATGAAGATTATATTGAAGCCCTCGAACACGGTATGGCACCAACGGGTGGTTTGGGGATTGGTATTGATCGTCTGGTGATGCTTTTGACTGACCAGGCTTCAATTCGAGATGTGTTGCTGTTCCCAACAATGAGAAATTAAAACAGTATTTAAAAACCTTGATGATTCCTCATCAAGGTTTTTGTTCTAAAATAGGCTGCATGCAGAAGAAATCAACAATTAATAAATTTTTAGAAGCCATTCCACGGATTTTATCTAGTCCGATATCGATCGCGATTTTCTTATTTTTATTTATTTATCTCGTTATTTTCGGAATTTTGGGTTTAATTCCGCAACTCAAGTTTCTTGAACCATCGAATACGAGCCAGTTAATTCTAGGCAATTATACGAATGTCCTGTCGGCCTTAGGTGCGGCCATTGCGGCTGGCGTTGGCACGAGTGTTCATAAACATGTTCGTGCTCATCGTAAACAAACAGCCGATTTGCAAGTGACAGTCGACCGCTTGGAGAAAAAGATAGATGAACTTGCAAAAAAGATTAATGCTGATAATCCAAAATAAAGATTAAACATTAGTGGTTTTTTGCCGTTTAATCCGCAAGACCAGATACAACAAAATCGCAGCAAAGACGCTGCATACGATCAAAGCAGCCAGCATCCCGATCATTGAGACTTGTCTAGGACGAGAAACCACGGACAGCACTTGACTCACAATTAAGACACCGATGACGCCTGCTACTTGTCTAACGGTGGTTATCAAAGCAGTGCCGTGGGGAATCAAGTCATCATCTAAAGCGTTGTTTGCATAAGTGACGGCCGGCATCATCATAAAGGCGTTTCCTGATTCAACCAATGCGGCAAAGATGACGGCAAACAACCAGTTTTTCAGTTCAACGATTAATGAAAGACCTGCGAAGCCAATAAAGATCATGGACGCACCAATCAGCATGGTGCGTTTCAGACCAAATTGTGCCATGACCTTGGCCGAGCGGCGGTTCAAAATGCTTAAGCTTAACGCCGCCGGCACCATTAAAAGGCCTGACCATAGACTATTCAAATTCAGGATTCTTTGAAAATACAGCGGCATTAAAACCGTTGTCACGATTAAACCGATATAGGATCCAGCCGTCAGAAACATGCCAAGCCGAAAAGCAGACTTGGCTAGTACATGCAAATCCAAGAGGGGATTTTTGACTGTCAGCTGCCGATAAACAAAGTAAGCAGTTAGTAGAAGACCGGCAATTAATAAAATGAGCAGCCAGACACGGATACCTGAAGATAATGTTTGCAAAGCGTATAAGACCATTAACAGCCCCACTAAAGATAAAGATGAGATCCAGTCGAAATGATAAGGTTCTTTCGGCATGACATTACTGATATATTTGAGGGACAGCAGAAATAAGACCAGCAGGACTAGTAAGAAAAAAGCGAAAACGGATTGCCAATTAAAAGCCTGCAAAATGACACCGGAGACAATTGGTCCAACAGCTAACGCAGAACCCATCACCAATCCGACTGCCCCCATTTGAGCGGCGCGATTCTCCGATGGTGTGATCGATAGAATCACAGACTGGAAACTGGGAAATAAGAGTCCGACCGAGATGCCTTCTAATAAGCGGCCTACCATCAGCAGATCAAAGTTTGGTGCGTAGATTGCAATTAAGGTGCCAACCATAAAAATAAGCTGTAAAGCTAACAAAAAATTTTTAAAGGGCAGATTTTTCAAAAACCAAGGCGATAAAGGCATCATCAAGACCATGATCAGCATAAAGCCTGTCGTTAACCACTGGACACTTGCAATCGGTACAGAAAAACGCTGCATTAAAGTCGGGTAAATGGTTGTCATAGCTGACTGACTGATCGAAAATGTAAAACTGGTTGCTAATAATAAGTTGATAAAAAATTTCTTGTGTTTATTTGATAAATTTGGCATTAATCCTTCTTTCTTTACTAGTACACTGTATGCGTCGCTGTTTTGATTATAAATAAAAAGGCTCTGCGATAACAGAGCCTTTTTAAATTAGATCGCGACGGTAAAAACCCCAAGCAGATATGACGACTAGTATCATCATGATGATCCATTGCAGCCACCAAAGAGGCCAGTCGATATTCTTCACTGGTAAATCACGCATCCAGCCTAATGGTGTGACGGTCAAAACCCAGTTCGGCAGTTTTAGCATGTTGTGAAAATAAAGCAGGAAGAAAGACAGTCCTAAGTAGGCATATAAGACTGACACAATTCTAGGCAGCCAAGCAATTAAGAATAGTGCCAGAGCCAAGAAGGTCAAAATACCCGGCATCAGGCCAAGTGCCAATTCGTTGAAATGGCTAATGGGAAGACCGTGTTTTAACAAGGCGTTTCCTATCAACGCCATTGTGTATACCGCACCCAGATCAGCCAAGATGGTCGTGGTCAAGGCGGGGAGGACATAACTCAGGAGTAGTCCGCCACGAGAAGTCTTCTTAGCGTAAACCAGTTCCGTAAGACCTTTTGCCGTGTCGGAATTGATTTTTGCAATCATCTGGATGCCGGGGATGATCGCTAATAATATAAGGAAGTAACTGATCATGGCAATGAACTGCAGCAGGATCTGGCTGCTGACTTGTCTGACCTGATCACTGCCAATAATTTGAGCGATGCTGGGATTGATTTTTAGTAGATCGCTGATTTGCGGGAAGATCGATGCATACATGGCGGCGGTAGCAACATTGGCAAAAATCCAGATTAGAGCGATGTACTTTTGAAGGTAGAAGGAAAGGCGATTGAGATTGGATAAGAAACGCGGTGCAGTTACTGGTCCGCGCCCACTTTGGATTAAAGCGGCGTTCAAATCACGATGGCCAGCAATTTGGAAGGCCAGTGCTGCAAATACGACGGTTAAGGCGAGCATCAGCCACACAACTTTCAGGTCGTTTTGTGTTCCTATTTTGCCTAACTCGACCCATCCGAACAGGGATAACCAAGTCCACTTGGCTGCGCTGACATCGGTCGCCATACGGACCGCGTAGCAGATAGCGAAAAAGATAAAACTGGCGGAATTGGCAGCTTGGGAACTATTAAATATTTGAGCTGCCAACAAGGCAGCTGCACCAAACATCAAGCCGACTAAGACCGTCTCTAAGGAGAAAAGCGAAATCATTTCAGAGGTCATACCGGTTATATTGGCAGCCCATATGGACAGGTAAGAAATAATCATCAGTATCAAATTAAAAATGATTATTTCTAAAACAGCGGCTGAGAAGGGCGCCAGCCTGCCTACAGCTGTTGCGCGAATGATTTCTGTAACACCCTTATCTTCTTGGGCACGTGTTGTTCGAACGGCCAATAAAATATTTGGGATCACTGTGAATATCCCTGTGAAGACAAGCATCATAGCGATAAAAATTTGACCCGTCGAAATGCCGCTGCCCGTGGGTGGTACACCAAAAATGGATGTCATGGCAGGTGTTTTTAAAGTAACAATGATAGACGCGATCGCTTTTCTATTGCCATAGATGCCGTTAAATTTGCTGGCGCCGGCTAAAAGCGTGGCCGCAATTGCTAAGATCCACACGATGATAAAAGTGCTGTCTCGCTTGAGTGCTGCTTTTAAGATTAAGCCGTTTTTTGAAAACATGTTTGCAAACATCAGCTCACCTTCTTTTGGCCACCATCATAAAAGTGAAGGAATAATTCTTCTAGGCTTGGCGGTGTGACCTGTAAATCTGTCACGGAGAGAGCCGCCAGCACCTGCATCATTTCTGACAGGTGTTCGCGGTCAATCGTGAAATTAATCCGGCTGCCATCTTGTTTGAAAGCTCGTACCCCAGGCATTGCAGCCAGTTTATCCGCTTTTTCTTTGACGAGGGCGCTGACATTCAAAGCAGAAAGATGTTTCAAATCGGCCAAAGCACCGACTTCGATGATTTTGCCCTGTCGAATGATGGCCAAACGGTCAACGATTTTTTCAATTTCCGACAAGATGTGTGATGAGAGCAGGATTGTCTTACCAGCTGCTTTCAGCTTTAGAATTTCTTGTTGGAAATTCAATTCCTGCAAGGGATCAAGGCCGCTGGTCGGTTCATCAAAAATATAGAAGTCGACATCAGCTGAGAAAGCCGCAATCAAGGCGACCTTCTGCCGATTTCCTTTAGAATAGGTACGATTCTTTTTGCTAGGGTCAAGATCAAATTCTTTGATTAAGTCCCACGTCTTGTGCGAACGCTTTTGGCCGCCGAGCCTTAAAAGCAGATCAATCGTCTGACCACCGGTCAAATTCGGCCACAAGCTGACGTCTCCGGGTACATAGGCGAGATTCTTGTGAATTTCGACTGGGTTTTTAAAGACATCCTTGCCAAACAAACTGATTTCGCCGCCGGATTTTTTTAATAATCCCAACGCAATTCGGATGGTTGTCGATTTTCCAGCACCATTGGGGCCGATAAAAGCAAAGACCTCGCCTTTATGTACATCGAAGCTAATGTCTTTTAAAGCCTGCGTTTTACCAAAATTCTTTTGTAGATGTTTAATATGCAAAACTGTTTCCATTTTCTTGTCCTTTCCGCTGACGAGAATATCTTGGACTGTTTTGTGCAGAAAGTCAATAAAAAATGAAATATTTTATTGTTAAAGTTCACTTTTTAGAAAAATAGCTCAGTTTAGCGATATAATAAGCTCAGTCATGTCAGGAAAACGCGAAAAAAATAAGTCCCAGCAACGGGACAAAATTTTACAAGCTGCTTATGCTGTTTTCAATCAGATTGGTTATCAAGCTGCCAAAGTGAGTCAGATTGCCCAGACGGCTCACGTATCGCAAGTGACTTTATATAAGTATTTTGCTTCCAAGCGGCTGCTTTTTAAGGCTTTACTGAAAGATTTGATCCAGCGTGAATTGGCAAATATGAAACAAGCCCTATCTGATTTGTCTGTCGATCAGCCGCAAAATTTCTTAAAAGTCATTCAGTTTTCCCAACAAGAGACGCGGGAGTTCTCCAAAGTATTTTTTGAAGATGTTGTCGCCGAATACCAAGGGCAAAATGGCGATCACGAGATTTATGACTATTATGAACAGGAATTGACCGTTTTTTGGCAATATATGATCGCCCAGGTCCGAAGCAGCGGCTATATCGCTTCGCGAATCAATGATCAATCGCTGATGCTGTATTTTAAGATTTGGACCAGTTATTTTGCCGATCCGAAGAATAGCCGCTGGGCGCAGGGAATTGATCTGAAGACCTGGGTGACACAATTGACTGATTTGTTTTATTTTGGTTTGCTGAATGTCAATGATGATAAACGGCAGGAAATGTTAAAGGACCTGTATGAAAACTGATTTTCGTCATGAGGATGGCCACTGTTTTTGAATATTATAGTAGAATAAGTTGTTGGGTTAATTTGCTTGACCTGCGTTTGAAAATGCCCTAAACTTAAATGGTTGTTCAGCAACATGATTATTCCGACTTAGCTCAGTTGGTAGAGCGCCTGACTGTTAATCAGGTTGTCGTCGGTTCGAGCCCGACAGTCGGAGTTTGCGGTCGGTTGATTTCACAGCCAACCGTTTTTTATTGGAAATGCTTGGGCAGATTCTAATAAGTCTAGCCGACTTAGCTCAGTTGGTAGAGCATCGGTATCGTAAACCGGGGGTCGGCGGTTCGAACCCGCCAGTCGGCAGCATATTTATAAAACAGCGTCATATCAAGTGTAAGAAAGCTTGATATAACGCTGTTTTTGTATGTTTGTACACAAAAAGCGCGGCAGTCGTTTAACTCATAAAAGCTTTTCTAAAAGCAGTAATTCGTCTCCTGGGTTTGTTCGACAGAAAAAAGTTCCTAAATTAGGAACTTTTCATGACCACTATTCAAGAAGATCCAAAATAGTCTGTTTAGCCTCAATAAAAGATGAGGTGGGAAGCAGACCGACTTTTTGTGCATGACGCTTTTTGTAATCGAAAGTATGAAATTGCAGTGGATTGATATAGCCGTGGACGGTGGAAGCGCCAGAAACAGGAATGAAAAAATCTTTCAAACGATTATCTTCGGAACTTGTTATTGGACAGACGACAGCTAAATCAGTCACGCGAGAATAATTTTGGCTGCTGAGAACGAGAGCTGGACGGCGTTTTCTAATTTCTTCACCGACGGAGGGATTGAAGTCAATATAGATAATATCCTGCTGATCCGGAATATAGTTAATCTGAGAACTCGGTGTCAAAATCCGAACCTCCAAACGCTTCTTTTTGGGTTAAGTGTTCGTGTGCTTGGACCCATTTTTCATCTTTGAAAGGGTTGGTTTTCTTGGGTGTATAGACAATTTCACCATCACGACCCTGGAAAACGGTAAACTCTTTGGCAGTTGGCTTTATCTCTTTAGGCAGTGTCAGAATATTTGAGTTGCCGGATTTTCTAATTTTAACTGTGGCACCAATCATTGCGTTAACCCCCGTATGTCTTTGTATATATTAAGTATATACGAGGACTGTTTGAAAAGCAAAAAACACCGGTCTTCATGTTGCCTTAGACAGCTAAGTCACCAATAGCTACGACCCTCTAAGGCCTCTCGAACTGAGCTTCAGGAAAAGTCTATGCTGTTTGCTACGTGCTGACTTGGTTCAATATTTTCTTGTCAAAACTAGGCCATCTGGCTTTCCGCTGATGTCATATGCTCTGAGAATCTGCAGCAGGACATCAGCGGATAGCAGGCGAATAACTCGATAAGCTTGCAGCAAGGGGATGCCGGCCTCAGTGAGGACTCGGCGTAGTTGATGATCAAGACTGATATTGGCTGAAGGGGAATCATTGATTTTTCCAATGTTGCCGGCTTTGACTTTTGTTAAACAACTCAGCTTTTTAGCTAGAGGGCCAGTCACTTGAATCTCTGTTTCTTTGTTGTTGATCTGCAATTGTAAAATTTGTTTGTCTTGTCTGATCAATAATCAGCTCCTATGACTAAGGAATTATCTAGATCATTCTTCTGTCAGTTTTCATTTAGGATTAGTGTTACTGGCAAGTGCTCGTTTTTTAGCCTGGTGTTTTCGGTAAACATATTCGACCCAGCCCCAAAAGAAAAAGAAGATGAAGGTGCGAAGGCTGTCTATCCAACTATGCTGTAAATAGTTGGAGAAGCGATATCCTCGTCCAGCAATCAGATCGATCACGCCTCGCAAGCCAAAGATGATAAGCAAATCTAAGATAACGAACAACAGAACGTAAGCTAAAGCTGATTTTGTTAGTTGTTTTAAGTTTTTCATATAAATATTAATAGTTCTGTTTCTTCCTATTTTGGATTAGTTTTAATGTAACATGTGAACACTGGCTTAGTACATCAAAAGCACAACAATTTGTTGCGTTGGTGTTGCGCCACGGATTAGTAACACAAAATTATTGGTTTTTTCTACTGTTCCCGATACACATTCAGCCAATGATGCGGCTGGAGTTCTTTTAAAGGAAGATATTGGACTGAATGATGTTTGTCAATCTCAACCGCACAAAGAACCTGGTCGCCCCAAAAGTTAAGTCGTTCTTGGCAAATACCGCAAGGCGTCAATACTTGGAAAGCTGATTTCTCGTTTTCCCGGACCAAACACAGACTGTGAGTTATTTTTTTGTTCAAATTGGCCGCTTGCAGATAAGAACCCAATTCCATGCAGACGGACGAAGCGGCGTTGGGAAAATCCGGTGATATACTGGTCAAAATTGAACCATCTTCCAGTAAAACACCAGCGGAACCACCCCAGCCTGTTGGATAATGTGCTTCTAAATTCTGCTTCACCTGGTCAAATAACGCTTGTTCTTGTACAATTTCTTTGTTCATTTTAAATACCTGTTCTCATTTTCTCTCAAAGATGGCCGGCTGCTTAAGAAGTCGATAAAATGCTGTCATGTATAATTGAGACCCATGCGTAGGGTGAACGGTGAGGTAATACTGAAAGCGGTATCATTAATGCAAGATGATGAAACATCGGCAGGAATTAGTCGGAATGTCTCATATCGTATAAGGAAGTCTCTCGTGAAGAAAAGTTTTCTCTTTAAAGTATTGCCGATCGTTATTTTGTTAGCCGCCGTGTTGCTGCTGCAATTCTATCGCGTGCCTAACGCTCAAGTTATTGATGTGGCTCTCGTGATTATTTGCATCGCTGTGAGTGTGATTGGCGAGCATTTTAGTAAAAAAGAATAAATGATTGAAAAAATGCTCGATTTTTATCAATATCCTGCTAAGTTCTCCCAAAATAAAAAAGCCGTGGTATAAATAAAAACAAGGCACCTGTAAATAAAGTGCCGAATTTTAAAAAAGGAGAAAATTTCTCAAAATAAATTATATTTTTTGAGAAAAAATGAAGGCTTTATGAAAAACATAAGTAAGCAGTATATTGCATTATTTGTATTAGCTTTTTCACTGGTTGCCGGTGTCGCTTTACCGACTTTTGCGTCTGACAACAATATTGGATTTGCTTTTACAATCCAATCTTATCAGGAGGAATCAACAACAGGCTGGCGCTATAGACAAACGAAGTCCACGGCGAATCCATGGAAAGTTGGTGTGTATACTTCAACTGAAGGCAATGGCTCTTACTATTCGGCTCATTTATACGGATCGCAGAATGGAGCACTTGCTTCGCCGACCAAAAATGCCTATACCGGTCCAGCTTATCCGTATGTATATAGCGGAGCCTATTCTAACGCAAGTCAACAGAATGTCCGCATGGCAGTATTCAATCCTACTTGGACACCATCTGTATTTTATATCACTGGTGCATGGGATGAGGAGACTTGGTAACTATTAATTATGATTAGATATAGCTTAGAACGTATTATTTGGACAAAACGCTTTTGGGGCGTTTTGTTTGTGTTAACTGTCATAACTAGCGTTGATGCGATCCAACATGTCGTAATGGCAAGTGGACAATCTTTCACAAAAATTGCTTGGCTCTCAACTTTTATGGCTAGCAGTTTGGTTGCGGCATATATCGGTCATTTATTGATTGCTTTCACGATTGGTTTATTTCCCGTCTGGATTTTGTTGGGATCTGGTTTTGCTTTGCTAAATGATTTTGAGTCCGGCCAAGCTTATAACGTGGCGAGTCGGGTAGGTGTGGCCAAGTTTCTGCGCGGCCATTATATCGGTGCTGGTATTAGCAGTGTGATTTTATTCGCTGTGCCTTTATTATGGAACGCCCTGCTCATTTATATTTTGAGATTATTTCCTTTTACGAGATGGGATGGTCAAGCACAAATGTTCCAGTCTGCACCAAAAATACCTAAATATGATTTTTTACTCTGGCAATTTCGGCATCCTGCGGCAACCTTTTGGCTTTATCTAGCTTTGTTTTTGTTGGCCGCTTTTCTAGTCGGCATGTTGATGATTTCTTTTAGTTTGATCCTGAATCGCTTTTATCAAGTCTTAACCGTTACAGTCTTAGCTACTGTCTTGTTAGGTAGCCAAATTTTCAATATAGGGACCTTGGTTCAGACCTTTGCACCTTTGGTACTTGTTCGAGATTGGGCGAATGCTTGGATAGACCTTCTTGCCATCTTGGCGATTTTTAGTTTGGCAATTTATTTTTGGCGCAAACGAGGAGAACTGGAATGATTAAAAATCCACGCTTTTTGTTCTCGACTCTCCTGATGATTCTGTTCTTGGTCATCTGCTATGTCTTTGGTATCTCTTGGTCGGCCATTACTTATCGAGATTGGTTAACATCTGAAGCTGGTGGTATCTACTTTTACCGGCTTAACTGGCAGACGGTTTTTTCAGTTATTTTCCTTATTTATTGGTCGATCAATATTGCGGTTCCGGTGCAGACTGTTGTACGTCTACAAAAAAGCAGTCTACTTTCCCGTATGTATATGATTAAGACATTGAAGCTCACTTTTGTGTTTGCCTTAATCTATTGGCTGTTACCTTGGACTCGTATTTTTCAATTTAATCCAAGTAGTGCAGAATTGGTGACTTTTTTAGTTCTATGGACGTTACAGGTCGCCTTATCTCTGGGCTGGACATTAATCATTATCTCTCTTGTACAAATTGTGATGAATTATACTTCTTGGTCTTCTATACTAATAGGACTAATTATCAATACTGTGATGGCTGTGATTGCCTATCTTCCTCTGCCTCTTTTGAACAATTCGATTTTTTCTCAAACCCAAGTAACCCTTTTTGCCGCGCCTCACGCTTTAGGAGCGGGAATTAGCTACGCTACTTTTGGTTTATTTATTTATATAGTTATTCTTTTCTGTTTATACATTTTTTTTCAAAACAGTATTCGGAGACGCGAATGGATAAAGTAAACTATGGATTACGCTTTGCTATCTTGAGCGTGATGGTCTTACTAACCTTTTTGATGCAGAGCCGAGGCCACCAAGCTGTCTATTTTTTTGATTATATGCACGTTAGTCTTGTTACTCGCATCTTCTTTTTTGGTTTGTTACTAACTAGTTTTTTGCCAATTGTTGGTAGTGTCAAAGAGTGGGAGACGGGTGCCACGCTGAATCAATTGATTCGTTATAAGGCACGTTGGCATTTACTCGTGAAGACCTACTTACGAAATGTCATGATTTTAATTATTAATCCTCTGCTTATTCTGTTGGCTGACTTTTTCATTTTTGAAAAAAATGCCCTGTGGCCACAATTTTTTTCATTAATTATGGGCTACATTTTTTTTACCAGTCTATATATGTTATTTGAACTGCTATTTTCACCGGGCCCAGCCTTACTGATTATTAGCGCGATTTTATTAACAGCTTTATTAGTTTTTCGATTACCAGCTGGACTGGCCGCCTTCTTTTTGATTAATCACATCGCTGTGCCGATATGGAGCTACTTGGGTCTTTGTGTAGCAACCATATGTGTTTTGTGCATCTCGGCCCTCTTTTTGCAACGCAAAGAATTTTTTGGATCACACTAAGGAGATACATATGATTGAAGTTAAAAATATTATCAAAACCATTAACCATAAGACGGTCTTAGACAATCTATCTTTGACCTTCGAGACTGGCAAAATTTATGGGCTAAAAGGCCGAAACGGTGCTGGCAAAACGATGCTGCTGCGAGCGATTGCCGGCTTAATCCGTTTGGACTCAGGCAGTATTACTATTGATGGGAAAGTCCTGCACCGAGATATTGATTTTCCGTCTGAACTTGGTTTGCTCATTGAAAACAATAATGTTCTGCCGGAATTCACTTTAAGAAAAAATCTCCTTTTACTGGCTAAAATTCGCAAAGTGGCTAGTCCGGAAATGATTGATGCGACAATCAAACGCGTGGGGTTGGATCCTACAGATAAGCGAAAGGTGCGTCAATATTCTTTAGGTATGAAGCAGCGGGCCGCGATTGCGCAAGCCCTGTTTGAAAAACCGAAATTGATTTTATTAGATGAACCGACTAATGCGATTGATATTGAGGGCGTGAAAGAAATGCGCCGAATCTTTGAAGCGGAGAAGGAAGCCGGTGCCACGATTATTCTAGCAAGTCATAATCCAGAAGACTTGTCCATCTTGGCAGATCAGGTCTTCAATATGGAAGAAGGTAAATTAGTATGAGAAGCAGTAAAAAAGCCTCTTTAATTGCTTTCATTATCATTGTCCTTGGCCTCTTTGGGCTGTTAAGCTACAATTTTTTGAGCCAAAGAATCAGCCAAAATGCTGCCAGAAATTATGTGCCTAAGGTTAAAAAAGTCGGTAAGGCAGGCCAATCAAACAATTATATAAACAGGAATCCAGCCAAAGCCATAACTCTGACAGGGCCTATCGATAGCAAAACGATCGCTGATATAAAAGTAATTCCTGGTTTTTATGATGCACACCTGACTGGGGGGACAACACAATATTTCAACATGGATGGTTTGACACCTCAGCTGGATGAGCAAGGACTGCTCTTAATAGGTAATTTAACAACTAGTTTAGAAGCTGGTAGAACTATTCAATTAACACCGACGAAATTTAGTCCCTTAAAGAAACAAGGCGATAGTTATGTCATTACTAATCCGGGTAATTACTTACCCGACGTTCAAATTCCGGTGGGCAGTTATCATGTCACGTATGAAGGCAAGATGTCTGTGCAGGAGCCACATGCTACAGATGGTAAGCCAGGTACAAATTTAAGCCTAGAGTTAACAAAGTATGATGGTTCTACAGTCATGCAAAGTGTCGAAAAAGATCATTTCCTTGTGGGACTCTATAAAGGACCAAGTAAACACGATGCAGGAATGAAAGAAGGGCTCTTGAGAGTCCAAAAAAATCGCCTTATACGAGTCAGTATGACAAATGTCATTGATCCAAATCTAAAAATTCTTTTGACACCTATTAAAAAGTAATTTGTGTTGACAAAATGATGTTTTGAAAAAGCAAGGGATGCATAGTCCCTTGCTTTTTTGCACTCACTGTTGAGGTAACTCGTAAAATACCTGAAGACCATTAATAATACGATTAGTACCAACAATAATAACAATGCCGACTAACATTTTCAAAATTTCGCTGAATTTCCTCATAAGCAATCCTTTCATTTTAAGCTACTCATTTTCGTCTATTATAGAGCTATGTATGATCCTCGAACTCACTCACTAGGCACACAATTTAAAACCATCAGAAAAGAGCGGGGATATTCTGCAAGCACCGTGGCAGATGGTATTTTGTCTGTCTCGACTCTTTATAAATTTGAAGAAAATGATGTGAATTTGTCTTTTATCAAAGTGGTTCAATTACTGGAAAAAATGCATGTTGATTTGGATGATTTCGTTCAAATCACAGATTCTAATTTCAATAATGAGTATCAAATTTTTTTGAATCAGATGAATGTTTTATATAGCGAGAATAAGCTGGTTGATTTAGAGGACATTTTTATATCTCATTTGCATCAGTATCAGTCTAATAAAGACCATTTTGATCTCGTATGTGCTGCCACAACGATGGCTTTATTGAAGAATTTGAATCACAACTATCCAGTTAATCAAGCACTTGTTTCGGACTTGACCAACTATTTGTTGAGAGTTGGTGGCTGGCAGAATTTTCAAATCACGGTTTTTGGCAATTGCTTGACGATTATCAGCTCACGCGTGATTGAGATCATGGCTAAAGAGATGATTACTCAGCACGAGGAGCATAGGTTAAACTCAAAAAATTCAGAATATTTATTATTAGCTTTAGTCAACACGATTGATGCCATGATTGACCGAAAAGATTTCATCTATGCTAAGGAATTGGTGAACGATATCGAGTCAATGGATATCCCAGAGATTTCTCTATTGGCACGGTTCAAACTCATTTTTTTAAAAAATCTTCTACTCTTAGACGCTGAGGAGGCCAAGAAAAGTAATGGTGCCTTACTCCTTTCACTTGATCGGCTCGGCTCCAAACAATTAGCTGCTGCTTACCAGGCTTATATGAATGAGTTTTATAGTCAGAATAATTGATTTTAGGGTACAACAAAACCACTTCAGACGGATCGAACTTTCAATATACTTCCAAGACATAGATTTTTATTTTTGGAGATATTGCTGAGCGGACACGATTGGCTTAGATTTATGTTCCGCTTGAAGGCTGCCGCCGATTACAATAATTACGCCAAAAATGAGCAAAATTAAAGAACTCGCTTTTTTCATTTTGATTCTGCCTCGTCGTGCGGGATTCAATTTTTTATTTTTGTAATCCAGCACTCACCTTATTATTATATTATTCTAGAGTTATGGTGAAATTAGAAGCAAAAAAAATCGGTGAAACTTTTAGGCAATTGAGGAAAGAAGAGAAATATAAGGGGCCTGACCTCGTTGCTGGTATTACTTCTATTTCGTCATTGAATAAATTTGAGAAAGGTGATCTCAACCTTTCGTTTGCGAAAGTAATAATGCTCCTCGATAGGCTACATATAAGCGCTGATGAGTTTATTCAGTTAATTGAACCAGATTTTGGCCGCAGCTACCAGGATTTAATAAACAAAATCTACCAAGATTATGTTCATAAAGATATCAGAAGCCTAAGGGAGGCTCTGGATGATGTTGCTAAACGATATCAAAACGAGGAAAGTAATTTTGGCATATTGATACAAGCGGTGGTGGTTGCTTTGATTAAAGATCTGGATCCTAATTTTGTTGTAGAACCCGAGATTAATAATCAGCTATTTGATTATTTGATGGCAGTTGAAAACTGGGGCAATTTTCAAATTAGTATATTTAATAATTGTCTGACCATTTTAAGTTCTCAAATGATTCATTCGATCATGAAGGAGCTTGCTTTTAAGATCAGCAAGATGGCTCATGTGCATGATAATCAAGAGTATGCTCTTACGGCAATTGTAAATGCTGTAGAAGTGTTGTTAAATCGAAACGATTTAGCCGGGGCACAACAATTAGTGAGATTTTTTGAGAATGCTCAATTGAGTCAAGAAGCAAGCGTGATTCGAATCAAGTTGGCTTTTTTCAAAAATCTTTTATCTAAAAATTCTGATGCATTACAAGATAATAGTTCGCTTATTCATACGTTAAGAGTTATTGGCTCTAAGCAATTAGCGTCCTCTTATGAAGAATATCAAGAAAAATTTCTCCAAGAACACCCTTTTTAAATTTGTGAAGAACTCGTTTTTTGCTACTAAAAAAAGATTTAAAAAGTGCTTTTTGATAGTATCTGATAATTTTGATCTGTGCTTAACAGATCGCTGTATAAAGAAGCTAAGGTATCGAACTTAGTGCGCGATACCTTGATCTAATTAGTTATGAACTTTTGTTGTTTATTGATCATTATGATTGGAGATACTTAAATATGACTTTTGGAAGCAAAATTAAAAAAATTGTCATTGTGACTTTGACTGTTGGTACTTTTGGTTTTTCCACGATTGCTCTTGCTGCAAATGTTAGTGGAGGCACCTGGAACTATGGCGTGGGGTGGAATGGTGACTATGGTTATTCGAACTATTATCATGGTAGCAGGTCGCACTGGTCAAAAGTTGTTAGAGGGTCGGAAACAAATACAAGCACAGGAGCAGCTGGCCACTGGTCTAAAGCCAGTATCCAACACTTTCCCCCAACTAGAATGAGTTATTATTATGGGTTTTAGATTGGTATGAACAAATAATTCATCCAGAACAAACAGGTTATTTCAAAATAATCTGTTTATTTTCAATAACTGTACTACAATAAGTGGTACAGTTATTATGGACTTTTTGGTCATTTAGAGGGTTCTTGCCATGAAAAAAATTACGTCATTGTGCTTGCTGATTGCGCTTATATTTGCCAGTTTTCTTGTCATCAATATTTACGAGACTAGAGACTATATCACTGTTAATAATCTGGGGCAGACGCCATCCTCTTTCCAGTTTTATATTTCGAATACAAATAGAACTGCCCGACAAGAACTGGCCTTTTTCAGGCAATTAGCCGATAAAGAAAAAGTCTCAATTTTTAGGACAGATACAAAAGGACAGAATAGTGATGTTGTCTTAAAGTCGGTTGTTTTTGAAAAAAGCAGTTTTCCTTTTCAACAATTCCATCTTCGTCCGCACAACTTATTTAAAAATGGCCAAAGTATCTACACAAGTTTTAAAACTGACAGCCGCTATCAAGCGGCGTCTATCCCCGTCTTTTGGTCAGCTAATAAAGTGCAGCTTCAGACAATGGCCCGCTATTATCGCCAAGATGACAAGTCGCTCAATGGCACTTATACAGTTTCCTCGACTCAATCAATTAATAAGACGGCCGTTGTCAATAAATTGAGTCAGTTTTTTGCCGTTAGTCCCAAGGTGCTGTTAACGTCCAGCTATGGCAGCGGCACTAGCTTTATCAATATTTCACTGATGCTGTTTGTCCTAATTATTGTGATGACTATATTAGTTTTGGCTATTGTGATCATCTACACGCCCCTGGCACAAATCAAAGAGATCGGGATTAAGAAACTTAATGGTATTAGCAACAGGTCGATTTTTTGGGATTTTATTAAAACGAACATATGCGTCATTATCCTAGTATCTATGTTAATTGATGCGACAGCTTGGTTTTATTTCCGTTATCGGCCCAGTGGCTTTTTCGTTTCTCTACTTATGTCGCAATTATTCATTCTGCTTCTGTTTCTTATCCTAAATGCTTTTGTCTATCTAACGATCAAGCAAGTGACAATTAGCAAATTATTGAAGAATTTTCTTAATTTTCGACTGGGGAATGTTCTTTGCCTGATCATGAAAGGCGTCATGATGTTGTTGGTTACTGCCTTACTGATTTTTATTGGCAATAATGTACATGCGCTGATGCAGCAGAATGCGTTTAATCGCAGCTGGCAAAAAAACGGTCGAGTCCTGACGCTCAATCAGTATCACGAATCAAATAGTGAATTTCAGGATAGTTTGTTAGGGGGACACCAAACGTCGGACAAATTATTTGTGTTATTTAAAAAACTAGAAAGGTCAACTGATGCCGTATACATAAATGGTGAGATGACTAAACCATACGCTACGGGCGGCGCGCAAAAGAAAGAAAATCAATCCTTATATTTCGCACGCAGAAAGTTTCCAGTCATGACGGTCAACAAAAATTATTTTAAGCATTTTCATAATCGACAGCTGGAATTAAGAAAAAATCCAAGTAATATCCGCCAGTTCATAGTACCTGCTTCCTATAAAAAACAAGCGGCTAAGACTAAGTACCTGTGTCAAAATCTTATTTTCAGTGATTTATCTTCGGCTGAAGAAAAGCGGACTAATCTGACTGATATTCCGGTGCAGATTGATTACTACGATGACCCTCAGCTCTCGGTTTTCCCATACAGGGCTGATACTAAAGATAATTTTGCTCAACCTATTTTTCAGATTTTCGACGACAATAATGCGACTTTTTTTGAAAAAATCATATTAACCAACAACGGGATTAACAATCCGATCAAAATCCAAAATACTGCTGCTAATCGCAGCAATATCAAGACAATTAGCCATTCTAATTTCTTTAGGCCTCTGCAGCTGCAATTTGTCACAGATAATTCGTTACTGGCCGATCAGGCATCCACTGATACAGAAGTAATTAACCGTTCATCAGCAGTAACCTTGGCTGTCTTTTTCCTAAGCCTTGTCTCTTCAATCTTCCTACTAGCCTGCATTATCCAAAGCAAGGCTAATCGTTTGGCCGTTGAGCGTTTATTAGGAATTAAATTATTTGACCGCTACCGGACAGAGATTATCAGTTTTGCCGCTTCATATATTATTCAGCTAGCGGCCATCATGATATTTGGGCGTTCCATGCTGCTGCTTCCCTTTGTCCTGCTGCTGATCGCGCTAGATGCCGCTATATCGGTTGCCTTCATTCTAATTAGAGAGAAAAGTAGTCTAGCACTGACATTGAAAGGGGAACAATCATGACTGACACGATCATCGAAATGAGGCACTTACAAAAAAGTTTTGGCAAGAAAACCGTTTTTCATCATTTTGATTTGACGATTCAAGCTGGTGAATTGCTGGCGATTACAGGGCCGAGCGGTTCGGGGAAATCGACCTTATTGAATATCCTGGGATTGATTGAGAATTTTGATGCCGGTGAATATTTGTTTTTTGGGAAGAAGAATATTAAAGCCAATTCGCGTTTAGCACAAATCATGATCCGCGATAAAATCAATTATCTGTTTCAAAATTTTGCTTTGATTGAGACTGAGACAGCCGAGGATAATCTGATGCTGGCGCTGAAATATTATAAAGCCAGCAAGGCACAGAAAAAAGCTTTGATTGCTGCCACGCTTGATAAAGTGGGCTTATCAGGGTACAGCCAAGGGAAAATTTTCGAGCTCTCGGGTGGTGAACAGCAAAGAGTCGCCATTGCGCGGGCTTTGATTAAGCCAGGTGATCTTGTGCTGGCTGATGAACCGACTGGGTCTTTGGATCATGAAAATCGCGATGAAGTACTGAGCCTTTTGACCGCTATGCACAAACAAGGCAAGACTGTGATTATTGTGACTCATGATCCCGATGTTGCCAAACAGACTGACCGTGTGATTGAAATTGTGTGAAGATCTGACTAAAATGATCTTTTCTGTCGTGTTCTGCCATAGAATAATCTCCATGCAGGAGGACAGATGGCAAAAACGATTGTGATTCGCGGAAATTCTGGCAGCGGGAAGACGACTGTCGCTAACCGTTTGCATGCTTTATTAGGATCCGGCAATTTGCTGATATCACAAGACCTTGTGCGCCGCGGCATGCTGAAGGTAGCCGACAAACCGCATAATTTAGCAATCGGCTTAATTCAAAATATGCTGATTTATGGTCAGCAACACTGTGATTACGTCATTTTAGAGGGTATCCTGCCTAGCAGCAAATATGGTCAGATGCTGCGCCAGACTTTATTGCCGGAGGACGATGTCTTTGCTTATTATTATGATCTGCCTTTCCAAGAGACTTTAAAAAGACATCAAAGCAAGCAGGGAGCGACATTTGGCGAAAAGGAAATGGCCGCTTGGTTCATTCCACATGACTTGCTCGGGCTTGCTCAAGAAAGAATCATCGATGAGACGGTCAGTCCTGATGATTTATTGAAAATCATCTGTCAAGATATTGGTGTTGCGGTGGGAAAACCTTTGGATAAATAGTGTATTTTGTAAAACCTTTTGGTCTTTTTTTGTTATGCTGAAAAATGCAATTATTAAAGGATATAGTCACTTGAACAGGCTTTATCTATGTCCGTTTTTGCAAAATAGGTCTTCTTTCCTACTAATATAAAGGTAATAAATGAAGGCAATCTTTCGAGTGATATAATTTTATAGGTACGTATCTGGAGGAATAATGGTAGATATTATTAAGACCAATGCCGTTTTCAAAGCCGGCGAAGGCAACAAAGGCACTCTTAGTTTCGAAATTCCGGCCGCACAAATTAACGGTGGCTTGGACGAAGCTTTTAATCAGCAAAAAGATAAAATCAACATTCCTGGTTTTAGAAAGGGACATGTATCCAAAGACATGTTTTTGGCACGTTTTGGCGAAGAAGCACTATATGAAGATGCTCTCAATGCGATTCTGCCAGATGTTTATGATCAGGCTGTAACTGATGCCGACATCACGGTCGTTGGCCGTCCGCAGATCATTCCTGATGATTTAAAGCATGGCGGTCCTTGGAAGATTCATGCTGAAGTTGTTTTGGCACCAGCAGTTAAGTTGGGCGATTACAAGGGTATCGAAGTCGAAAAAGAGTCCGATGAAGTCAGCGATGATGAATTGAACGCTGAATTAGCTCGTTTGCAAAAAGGCGAAGCTGAGTTGGTGCCTGCTAAAGAAGGCGACAAAGCCGAGAACGGCGACACGGTTGTGATTGATTTTAATGGTGCTGTTGATGGCAATCATTTTGACGGCGGCAAGTCTGAGAACTTCAGCTTAAGCTTGGGTTCAGGACAATTCATCCCTGGATTTGAAGACCAATTGGTCGGACACCAAGCTGGTGACGATGTCGATGTCAAAGTAACGTTCCCTAAGGAATACCAGGCCAAGGATTTGGCTGGTAAGGAAGCCGTTTTTGCCGTTAAAATCCACGAATTGAAGAAACTCGAAACACCCGCTTTGGACAATGAATTTGCTAAAGATGTTGATGATACTGTTTCTTCTCTTGAGGAATTGAAGGCCAAGACCAAAGAAAAGCTTTCTAAAGACAAAGCTGACAAGAGCCAGGACCAATTCGAAGATGCCGCCATCCAAAAAGTGGTTGACGCTTCAAGCTTGGATCCTGACAAGTTGCCTGATGAATTATTGCAGGACGACATTTCTCGTCAGACTCAGAACTTTTTCAATAATTTGGCTTCTCAAGGCATCCAGCCGCAGATGTATTTCCAGATCACTGGCACAAGCCAAGAACAGCTGACTCAGCAGATGACAGAAGGCGCGCCTAACCGTGTCAAGACTAATTTGGTGCTTGAAGCCGTTGCCCGTGCCGAGAAGGTGCAGCCAACTGCCGATGAGATCAATGCCCAGGTTAAGAGCCTGGCTACTGAGTACAATATCAAAGAAGCTGAAGTTGAAAAATCAATTTCTGCCGGTCTTCTGAGCCACGATTTGAAGATTCAAAAAGCCGTTGACATCATTGTCAGCAACGCTAAAGCAGTTGCAAAGAAGTAATCATTAAAAACGCATTAAGCGTTTTTTTATTTGCTTTCATAACTATTTGTAATATGCAAACTTTGATATAATAGACGCTATGGACGTAGAATCGATGCAATCAACGATCGCTTGCTCTTTTTGCGGCAAGCGGCAGGATCAGGTGAAAAAATTAATCGCTGGTCCCGGTGTTTATATTTGTGATGAATGTGTGGCTTTGGCTCAGCAGATCATTGATCAGGAATTGGCCAACGAGCAGCAGACACTCATTCTTGATGATTTACCAACACCAAAAGAAATCGTCAATCGCTTAAATGACTATGTGATTGGCCAGACAGAAGCTAAAAAGACTTTGGCTGTCGCAGTTTACAACCATTACAAGCGTGTCAATGAATCTTTGGAACACAAAAGTGATGTCGAACTGCAGAAGTCAAATATTCTGATGGTCGGACCGACTGGTTCTGGAAAGACTTATCTAGCACAGTCTTTGGCCAAGATGCTGGATGTGCCATTCGCCATTGCTGACGCAACGACCTTGACTGAAGCTGGTTATGTGGGCGAAGATGTTGAAAATGTTGTCTTAAAGCTTTTGCAGGCAGCCGACTTTGATGTTGAAAAAGCCCAGCGCGGCATTATTTATATCGATGAAATCGATAAAATTGCTAAGAAATCCGAAAATGTCAGCATCACGCGTGATGTTTCCGGCGAAGGTGTCCAGCAGGCTTTGCTAAAGCTGCTGGAAGGCACGATTGCTTCGGTACCACCACAAGGTGGCCGCAAGCACCCCCAGCAAGAATACATTCAAGTCGATACCACGAACATTCTCTTTATCGTCGGTGGCGCCTTTGACGGTGTCAATGGGGTAATTCGCGATCGTCTTGGCGAATCAATGATCGGCTTCGGTCACGAAGACCAGCAAGCCAAGCAGGAATTTAACAAAGAGAATCCTTTGACTCAGCTGACCGATCAAGACATTATCAAGTTCGGGCTGATTCCGGAATTCTTGGGTCGTTTGCCAATTATTTCTGTCTTAGATCCTCTGTATGAAGATGATTTGGTCCAAATCTTGACGAAGCCGAAAAATGCCTTGGTCAAACAGTACCAAGCTTTGTTCGCTTTAGACGGCGTCAAGCTTGAATTTGAGCCCAGCGCCTTAAAAGAAATGGCTAAAATTGCGATCACGAAGAAATCCGGTGCGCGTGGCCTGCGGTCAATTATGGAAGCGACGATGAAAGAAACCATGTACGAGATTCCGTCAAAACCTGAAATTACACAGGTGACTGTCACCAAAGCAGCTGTCGATGGCAAGTCTCAGCCAAAGATGATTGCAGCTTCCAAAAAAGCTTTAGCTTCATAATGCTTGTTTAATTGGGATAGACCAATATATAATGGAGCTATGGCTAAATTAATTAAGAATGTTGATATCTATACTGGCGCAGGAGTCGTGAAAAATGGCTTTCTGCGCTTTTCTAATACAATTGAAGCAGTTGGCAGCATGGCTGAGTTCACGCCGGAAGCTGATGATGAGCTTGTTCAAACGACAGCCGGCAGTATCCTGGTGCCGGGCTTTATCGATGTCCATACGCATGGCGGTTATGGTTTTGATACGATGGATGCCGATGTTGACGGCTTGAACCGTTTCACACAGCATTTGCGCCAAGAAGGGATCACGACTGTTTTTCCGACGACGATCACACAGACTAAAGAGCATATCGATGCAGCTTTAAAGTCGATTGCCCAAGCCGCTGAACATAATTCGATGATTCGCGGTATTCATTTGGAAGGCCCCTTTATTAATGCGGAAATGAATGGTGCTCAGCCGGCACAATATGTGATCAAACCAGATCTGGAATTGTTTAGGCAATGGCAGCAATCGGCTAATGGCTTGATCAAATTACTGACATATGCACCAGAAGAAGCCGGTTCGGATTTTGAAGCCGGCCTGCATAATATGGGCGTGGTATTGTCCGCCGGGCATACGGATCAGTCTTATTTCAAGATGAATAAAGGCCAGACTTTAGCGACGCATGTGACGCATTTGTACAATCGTCAGTCGCAGCTGGAAGGCCGCGAGCCCGGTGTGACGGGTTATGGTGTTTTGACGCCTTCCGTGAAAGTGGAATTAATTACGGATGGCGTTCATGTGTCGGGTGAAATGGTGAAGTTGGCTTATCTGCTGAAGGGCCCGCACGAGATTGAAATTGTCACCGATTCGATGCGCGCCAAGGGACAAAAGGAAAACGAAGTTTCTGAATTAGGCGGTCAGAAAGTGATTATCAAAGATGGCGCTGCACGTTTAGAAAATGGCCACCTTGCTGGATCTGTTCTGAAATATATTCTTGGATTTAAGAATGTCCAGAAATTTACAGGTGCCGGTATCGAAGATGCTGTCCAGATGACCTCTGTGAATCAGGCGCGTGAGTTCGGTCTGTCTGATGTTGGTACGCTGGAAGCCGGCAAACGGGCGAACTTTAACATTTTAAATGACCAGCAGGATCTGTTGGACAATTTTGTGGATGGAGATGGCTTAAAAGCCGCTGCAGCCTTATGAGTAGTGTGCCAGTGTTTCTTCGCATCCGAGATGATTTAGCAAAAAGAATCGACAAACAGCAATTTGAAAGCGGCAGCCGGCTGCCATCAGAGCGTTTACTAGCCCAAGAATATAAAGTATCGCGCATGACGCTGCGCCAAGCAACGACACTATTGGTTAACCAAGGCAAATTGCTGCGCAAACCGGGGTCAGGCACTTATGTGTCAGCACAAAATAATGAAGTCTCAGAAAATTTAAAGGGCGTGACCAGTTTTACACAAATTATGCGTTCGCAAGGTAAGACAGCTAAGACGAAATTTATTTTTTTAAAACGCCATCAGCCGTCTTTAATTGAGGCCTCGAATTTGGAAATCAGCCGTGATCAAGATGTGATTACGATGGAACGTGTGCGTTACGGTGATGATGAACCAATTGCCTATGAAATTACGACCGTTCCTGTTGCCTTAGTTGGCAACATCACGCGAAATGAGATGGCGGGCGGTTTGTATCAATACTTGGAAGAAAAGGGTTTTCGTTTTGGCAAGGCAATTCAGGAATTTTCTGCGCTGGTTCCGAATGTCAATATTTGTAAACGCCTTGATTTAACCAACGGCCAGGCAGCGCTTTTCTTAAGGCAGACTTCTTATCTAACCGATGGTAAACCTTTTGAATTCGTACAAACCTACTACGCTGGTGACCGTTATCGCGTTTATTTGCAGCGTGAGTGACGATCATACTTGGACAAATAAAAACACCTCAATTGTGGGGTGTTTTTTTATGGCTATACGGCGTGATTGCTGTGTTTGGCCCACCAATCACCAATTGCTTGGATACCGAAAATTAATAGAAGCAGCAGAATCGTACCAACCCAGACCACATCGTATTTGGACTGCTGGCCGAAGGTGACGACCGTGTTGCCTAAGCCGCCAGAGCCGATCGCACCAGCCATGGCTGTTAGCCCGATCAGGCTAATCAAAGTCACAGTCGACACACGGATCATTTCCGGCAGGCTTTCTTTCATATAAATTATGAGCAAATCCCAATTGTTGGCGCCAAGTGCCTGAGAAGCTTCAATTTTGCCTGGGTCAACAGCTTTCAAAACGACTTGAATCTGGCGAGCATAAAAAGGTGCGACGGATAGGCTCAAGGGAACCAAGGCAGCTGTTGCGCCTAAGGTGGTGCCAATCAGCAGGTGTGTAAAGGGTGAGATAACGAATAGCAGAATGATAAAAGGGACTGCGCGGAAGACGGAAACGATTTTATCGGCCAGCCAGAATACCGGCCGGTTAGGCAAAATGCCGTCGTTATCTGTTAGGACAAGAATGATGGCAAAAATCAGCCCGATTAAACCGCCAATCAGGGCTGAAAAAAGCGTCATAAACAAAGTCTGATAGATAGATTGCCACCAGCCGTAGTCGCCGCCCCAACCCATTGAGATCACATTGGGCATGATTTTATTTAACCAGTTAATCATTTTCCCTCCTTGATCGTCTGCAAACCGATTTTCCTGTCTTTAATTTCTGCTAAGGCTTTTTGAATGTTTGCCTTGCTGCCTTGCAGAACCACAATCAGCGTGCCGATGGCGATCCCCTGGATGCTTTCAACGTTGCCGTATAAAATATCAGCGGTCACATCAAACTTTTTTGCCAAAAGGGAGATCACTGGTTCACCAGTCGTACTGCCGCTAAATGATAGTTCGACAAGAAGTGCATTACTGGGAAGCTGTTTGACTTCAGGCTGCTGCAAGACCTTTTCCAGCGCTTCTTGACTGCCGGAAGCTGTCTCGATGAATTCTTTGGTTAAAGCTTTTTGCGGATTGGCAAAAATATCATAAGTCGCATTTTGCTCGATAATTTCACCGTTTTTCATGACGGCAACACGGTCGGCGATGTTTTTTACCACCTGCATTTCATGCGTAATCAAGACAATCGTGACACCGGTCTTCTTATTCAGATCCGCTAATAGCTGGAGAATCTGCTTGGTCGTTTTTGGATCCAAGGCACTGGTTGCTTCATCAGAAATCAGGATCTCCGGATCATTAGCCAAGGCTCTGGCAATCGCGACACGCTGCTTTTGGCCGCCGGATAATTGAGCTGGATAGTTATCAATCCGGTCTGTTAGCCCGACCTGGTCAATCAATTTTTTGGCCTTGGCGATGCGTGCTGTTTTGTTAAGACCAGAATGTTTCAAGGCAAAAAGCACGTTTTGCAAAACGGTCGACTGATCTAACAGATTAAAATGCTGAAAAATCATGCCGATTTTTTGCCTCAACTGCCGCAGAGCCTTGCCCTTGATTAAGACTTGCCCGTTCGCCACGCTGTGAACGTGGGCAACAGAAATATCACCCAATGTCGGGCCATGCAGCAGATTAATCAAGCGAACCAGTGTTGATTTACCGGCACCAGAATAACCGACGATGCCAAAAATCTCGCCAGCTTTAATCTGTAAATTGATGTTTTTAACCGCATCTACGGCCTCGCTGCCGTTTTGAAAATGGACGCTGACATCTTTAAAATCGATGATTGGATCACTCATAACTGCTAATTAGTTCCTTAATAAATTCGATATGATCATCATAATCTTTCAAACGGACATTTTCATCCGGTGCATGATCCGCTGAAGCAGCATAGCCAATACCAACAGCTGCGATCGGCGATTTAAAGTTGTCGTAAAAATAAGCCGCCGGGCCGGTTCCTGGCGAAGTCGGCAGCAAGGAAATATCATCACCATAAATATGCTTCGTAATCGCAATCACACGCTGGATTTCGTCAGCTGAGAGGTCAGAGCGATAGGGTTTTTCGCCTAAAGTATAGACGGCTTTGACATTTGTAAAGCCTTTTTCCTTCAAGTGAGCTGCGACTTTATCAAAAATATCATGCGGATCTTGGTCCGGAACCAAGCGAATTTCAAGTTTGGCCACAGCTTGGGCAGGCAAAACAGTTTTCACACCGGCCTCTTCATAACCACTGCTGATGCCTTCGATGTTCAAAGCCGGCGAGAAGTAGAGGGCTTTTAATAATTCCTCGCGGGTGCTGCTGTTTAAAAGCGGCGCTGTTAGTTTGAAATCGTTGACTAATAAATGCTGATCAATGGTTGAGTATTTTTCGACCAGATCCTGTTCACGCGTGCTAGCTGGGCGGACTGTGTCATAAACACCCTTGACTGCGATCGTGCCGTCCGGATTACGCAGGGAATTAATCGCCTCTAATAATTGCCAAGCAGCTGAATCGATAACAGGTGCCAAACTGGAATGTAAATCACGATCAGCCGTCTTGGCAACTAAATCAAAAGTCACAATACCCTTAGTGCCGCCGTTAATTTCTTGCTGATCTTTGCTATTATAGCCGCCGGATTCCCAAATAACCAAATCATTCTGCAGTTCGGCTGCGTGTTTGATCAGATAGTCGGAAAGGCCGCGTGAAGCCGTTTCTTCAGAACCTTCGACGACAAAATCAATGTTGACTGGTAATTGATGATCGTGGGCGTCCAAGTATTCAGCTAAAGCAGTTAAACGCGCCAATAAATTGCCTTTGTCATCATCAACGCCGCGGCCGAAAAGTTTACCATCGCGCTGGGTTAAAGTCCAAGGATCACTGTGCCAAAGATCAAAAGGTTCGGCCGGCTGGACGTCATAATGGTTGTAAATCAAGATGGTCTTTGCACCTGCTTTTGCTGCTTTGAATTTGGCAATCACGAGCGGGAATTCAAATTCATCATCGATGGCGACCTGATCGGCCTTTAATTGCTGGAAGTAGCCGCTGATCAGCTGACTAGCTTCTTTTAAACCGGTTTTCTTCGCTGAAACGCTGGGAATCTTGATCAAGTCAGCGAGTTTATCCAAATATTCTTGTCTAATTTCTGTTTTTTCAGGCATTTTTTCTCCTTTTAAATTTGTTATTTAGCAACATCGACCCAGGCGGCCGGGTGCGAGTATTTTTCCAATTCCTGTAGGGACAATCTAATCGCTGCGTTCACATCTCCGGCGGCTGGATAATAGAGGTCGTGTTTTTCTAATGAACGGTCCAGATAAACACGGACGCCGGGATTCAAGGCGAAAGGACAGACAGCGCCGGCCACGTAACCGACTATTTGTTCCAATTTATCGTTGGCGATCATGGTCGGTCGTTTTCCAAAACTGGCCTTGAATTTTTGATTGGAGACACGTGTCAATCCGCTGGTGACGACGACTAACGGGCTGCCATCCAAGTCAAAAGCCAAAGTCTTAGCGATTTGGTCGGCTTGAATGCCTAATGTCTCGGCTGCCTCTTGCACAGTCGCAGTCAATTTTTGGAAAACATGGATTCTGTCAGCCAGTCCGTATTGTTGAAAATAATCTGCCACTTTTGCAACTGACATATGCTGCTCCTTTTAAACTTTATTTGAAGCACAAGTTTATGCTTTCGGATTTTTCGTGAGGGATCTTATAGGATCCGAACGTGACGGCAGGAGTCGAACCTGCATAACATTGCTTATGAAGCAATTGAGCGGCCGCTGCTCGACATCACTAGAACCAAGCGCTTTGTGCGCTTTGAAACTTATTCAGGCCAAACAGTTTTGGCAGTCTGGATCACGAGTTTTAACTTATCCCATTGCTGAGCTTCGGTTAACTTGTTGCCTTCTTCAGTGGACGCAAACCCACATTGGGTGCTGATGGCCAAATTAGAAAGGGGTACGTAAGTTGAAGCCTCTTTAATACGATCAACTAATAATTCTTGACTCTCTAATTCAGGAAACTTCGATGTCACGATCCCAAGGACGATTCTTTTATTTTTATCTTGATTCCAAATCTTGGTTAGGGGCGCGAAACCACCGGAACGGTCACTGTCGTATTCCAAGAAGAGACCGTCGTAATTTAACTGGCCAAGATAGTCGGCAATCGTGTCATAGCTGCCAGAGAACAAGTAAGTTGACTGAAAGTTACCACGACAGATATGTGTTGTGACAGTTAAGTCTTCAGGCAGACCATCCAGAATTTGGTTGATAATCTGAACAGAGTCAGTCGCAATTTTTTCAAAAGCAGCGTGTTTGTCCGGATCATCTTTGCTGGCATTTAAACTGCTGATCAAAAAGGCCCAAGTCGTATCGTCTAATTGAACGTAACGTGCGCCCAATTCATAAAAATGCAAGATGGTCTGACGATAGGCAGTGACAATATCGGACAAATAATCCTGCCAATTATCGTAAAACTGATGCCAGTTATCACTACGGTTGTCGCGGAAGAGCAGACTGGGAGATGGAATTGTCTGCTTAGGCAGAACACCCTTAGGCGTGATTGATTTCAAGTAGCCGAAGGCGGCAAAGAAGGGATGATCAGGATTAAAAGCAATTTTTCCAATTAGTTCGGCGTTATCTGTACGCGTCTTGCTGCCGTGAAACTTATAACTTTTTTCATAATCATATTTACCGACACCATTCAGTCCCCAGAGAAAATCCAAATGCCACCAGCTGCGTGAAAATTCGCCGTCAGTCACATCTTTTAATCCGAGTTGGACTTGTTCATCAACGATGCGCTTGATTTCTTTATGCTGAACTTCTAACAACTGGGCTTGATCAATCTGACCGGCTGCTAATTGTGCATGTGCGTCCTTTAAATCTCGCGGCCGCAGCAGGCTGCCGACAATATCGGCTCTAAAAGGCGGCTTAACTAATGTAACTGTATCTGTATTTTCTGACATGATTTTGTCCTCTGCTTTTTAAGTGCTGGCTTACTTCAGCTTGATATCCCAGGCTGCCAGCGAAGTTCCGCCTGAGTATTTTTTGATCAAACGCTTGATTTTCTTTTCGTGATAACCCTTGATAATTTCTTTATAAGCAGCGTATTTGCTCTTATTTTGTTTGTAATTCGGACGAGCTGCAATCACGTTGATCCATTTACGGGAAGCCTTGTTAACCGGCTCCACATAGATGGCTGAATTGAATTTTAATCCAGCAGCCGGAACGAAGGTGTTATTAACGAAAGCGGCATCAACAGAACCCAACGAACGGGCCGTTTGCGAAGCTTCCACAAGCACAATTTTGATGTTCTTGGGATTGCTGGTAATGTCAGACGGCGTTGCCAGTTTGACGCCCTTCTTTAATTTAATTAAGCCGGCCGTCTGCAAAGCGACAAGCGAGCGGCCTTCGTTAGTCGCATCGTTAGGAATCGCAATCTGGGCGTTCTTTGGTAAATCTTTGACGCTTTTGTAATTCTTTTTCGTATAAAGACGTAGCGGCGCGATAACTGTTTTAGCAATCGGCTTTAAATTAGCGTTATTTTCTTTGTTCCAATTATCCAAAAAGTAATAATGCTGGAAGGCGTTGATATCGATGTCGCCGTCTGCTAAGGCACGGTTAGGCTGACTGTAATCAGTGAATTGGACAAAACGAAGTTTGACATTGCCATGTTTTTTAGCATATTGGCTGATGACTTTCCACTCGGCCTTGTCCTCGTCGTTCATCGTCATGACGCCGACTTTGATCGTGATCGCCTTAGCTTTGGCATCGGCAGTGTTAGTTTGAGATACGGCTGGCGCAATGAAGGCCAATCCGCTGGCGGCTAAGACCGTGAGTGAAACGTATGCAGTTTTCTTGAGTGTGTTTTCCATGTAATAGACCATCCCATTTTCTTAAACGATTTCAATCCGGAAACAAAGGTATAAAAAAATCGCTCCTGAAATACAGAAGCGATTAACGCGTTACCATCCTGCTTTACTTGTTTTGTTGCCAAAAACAAGTCTTGCCAACCATCTAAAGCAAAGCGTATGAGCTGCCTCTAATGGCGTGCCCGGTAACGAGGGCCATTCCGTCTGGTGTTTTCCGTAAACGGTTCGCACCAGCCAATCACCGGCCATGTTCATCTCTCCCCGCACGTTGGCTTGCATCAAACGCCAACTTTCTCTGCTTTGGTTCAAAACTACTCTCCGGATCAAGTCGTTTGAAATCTATGTCTACAAATATAACATAGCTGGCGCGTTTGTCAAACATCTACAACGTCATATTACAAAATCCCACCCTTGCTTCTGCCACTGCCTGTTTCGTGTCACAATAATCTTGTAAATCTAAAAAGGAGCATTTTATGACACAGCATGCGTATATGATCGGAAGCGGCATCGGCAATTTGGCAGCCGGCCTGTATTTGATCCGAGATGGCCATTGGTCAGGCGATCAAATCACTTTCTATGGCCTAAATTCCCATGGTGCAAATGATGGTGACAAAGTCGAAGCTTACACAAAAGAATATAAGGGTCCTAAATTATCCAATACAGCCGGCTTTTTAGCCGAGGGCGGCCGTATGTTGAACGAAGAAACCTACGAAAATTTGTGGGATCTGTTAAAAAGTGTGCCTTCTTTAGACAACCCGGGCCAATCTGTAACTGATGATATTTTGAATTTTGATCATCAGCATCCGACTCACGATGTTGCAAGGCTGATGGATAAGACAGATGGTTTGCGGATTCGCGGCAAGAATGATTACAACAAGATGCAGTTTAATATGAAAGACCGCACTTTGCTTTCGAAATTGATGATGATCCCGGAAAAGGATGAGCAGCAGCTAAACGATGTGTCGATTGCCGATTGGTTCAAAAATAGTCCACATATTTTCACGACTAATTTTTGGTACATGTGGGAAACGACTTTTGCCTTTAAAAAAGAGTCTTCTGCTATGGAACTGCGGCGTTATATGAACCGGATGATTTTGGAGTTTTCCCGCATTAACACACTGGAAGGGGTCACACGAACGCCCTATAACCAATATGAATCCTTGATTCTGCCCATGCGTCAATATTTAATTGATCAGGGCGCTAAATTCGTTAACGATGTGAAAGTGACAGCTTTTGATTTTGCTGATACGCCTTTGCGTGATGATATTATCGTCAAAGGTCTGCAAATCGAGCAGCAGCCTGCTGGTGAAAAGTCCACGATCGCCCTAGCAGAAGACGACCTGGTCTTTGATACGAACGGCGCGATCACGGATTCAGCCAGCATCGGCGATCTCGATACACCGATTGTCGAAAATGACGAATACGCGCCGTCAGCAGCTCTGTGGAAACAAGCGACTGAACACTTTTACTCCTTAGGGCAGCCGGATAAGTTTTTCAATGACAGGCCGCAATCGGAATGGATGAGTTTTACAGTCACGACGAATAATCATTTTCTACTGAATCAAATTACGCGTATTACGCAGCAGCAGCCCGGAAACGCCTTGAACACTTGGGTTGATTCCAGTAATCTGCTTTCGATTGTTGTACATCACCAGCCGCATTTTAAAGCACAAAAGGAAAATGAGACGATCTTTTGGGGCTATGCGATGTTGCCTAGAGTCAATGGCGATTATGTCGATAAGCCTTTTATTGACATGACTGGCCGCGAGATTCTGACTGAGCTGCTTGGTCATTTGAATGAAGTTGATGATAGCCAGGATAAATTAGCTAACCACTTAGATGAGATCTGGGATTCGATTGTAAACGTAATCCCTGTCTATATGCCTTATGCCAGTGCACTATTTAACCGACGGGCAGTCGGCGACCGGCCAAAAGTCGTTCCGAAAGGATCGAAAAATTTGGCTTTCATCAGCCAGTTTTCCGAGATGCCTTTCGATATGGTCTTCACGGAACAATATTCAATACGTGCCGCTCAGACGGCCGTCTATCATTTTTTGGGCATCCCTGAGACTAAGCTGACCAAACTGCACCATTATGAAAAAAATCCTGTGGTCATGGCAAAAGCCTTAAAAACAATGTTCCGTTAAACCAAAAAACAGGCAAATGCCTGTTTTTTGGTTTAATATCTTTTAGAGACGGATTACAAATGATTCAAGTTGGAAATCAGTACACCACCGAGAACAACCAGCAGGGCACCAATAACAATTTTGACCATTTGATCTGGTGTCTTCTTTTCGTGCAAGAGATAGATACCGCCAAAGGTACCGACGATCACGCCCATCTGTGACAGCGTGGTAGCAGTAGCTTGTCCAATTGCCGGATTGGCAGTGGAAATAAACATGAATAAGTTACCAATACCCCAGCTAAGACCAGTCAGAATGTTCTTCCAAGTTGGTTTTTCAAACATCCTATTGCCTTCATGGAAGACGAATAAGACGATCAAAAAGGCACCCAGCACTTGTCCGATTGATTGCGGGCCAACGATAGCAGTCATGTAATCAACGCCATTGTGCGCATCATGAACCGCTGGGCTGATAAAGCCGGTCTTAAACATCAAATTCGGAAAAACAAAGTAGAACATGTAGCCAATTGTTGAAAGCAGAATGGCAATCAGGCCGTGCGTATATGAAGCTGGCCGCGCCGTATTATTCTGTTTTGCAGCACGGGAACGAGCAGCGGTAAGCAATGCACCAACCGTTACCAAGGCAACGGCAATCACACCGAAGATCCACATGTTAACAGTCCGCCATTCAGCTAAGACGATTGCAGCCATCAAGGCATTTGAGATGATCTGTCCAGCAGTTGAAATTGGAAAGGCTGAAGACACGCCCATATCCTTATAAGCGACAAATTGTCCAGCCGTTCCTACAGCCCAGAACAAGCCTGACAGCAAGCCGACTACCCAAATATGATAATCGACGGAGATTCCTTGAGGAATCACGAAGATAAACATCGTAGCGAGGCCAAAGATCAGAGCACCAAAGGTCATACCTAATGTCTGTTGAGCGGCCGAACCACCCATTTTTGTATTAATTAATCCCGTCGAACCCCAAGTGAGGGCCGGGATTAGTGCAAATAAAATTCCCATAAAAACCTTTCTGTATTGGTAGACGTTGTGTAAAGCGTTTTACGTAACTTTTCCATTATCCAACAAAAGGAAAACGATTTCAAGTATCACAAAAAGGCTGATTAATGATCGTATTTGCCAACATAAACATACAAATTTTGTGTTGAAACACCCAGATCGAACTGGACGCCTTTAGAGCGAATAGGACGCAGCGATGTCGTTTTGGCATTGTTTGCCTGACGAGCTGTTTTGCCAAAATCCTTGAGTACTTGGCTGGGATCTGCACCGCTGGCTTGTGCAATCAGGGCTAAGACAGTGACAAAAGAACCTGTTGTTTGTTGTGCTTTTTGATTTCTCAGGCTGGCTAAAGGCGAGATAAGCGTTATACCGATCAGCTGCTGATGCCGGACATTGATTCTTAGCTGGTAGCTGTGCTGGGCAGGCAGGCTGCGGATCGTGTTATTTAGCTGCACTGGCAGCAGTTCTTTTTGGCTGTTTTTTTGAATTTTGGCCATTGCGGCAGCTAGTTCTGCTGCTTGCTGCTGGCTTTTTGCGGGATCGGCAGCCGGATTTTTAGCTATCTGCTGGAGATGTTTGGGCAAACGGCTGGCAATTAATGCTTGATTATAGATTCCGGCGAAAAGCTGGTAGTCTGCTAAAGCTGTTGCAGCAGAAACAGTGACTTTTTTTGAACGCCCGTGATTATAAATCGTGACAATCTGTTTGTGGTCGGAAGCAGGCAGATTAATGGCAAAACTGCCTGACCGGACTGCTATCGTTCTTTTTGTACCGTTACCGACTCGATATTGAATTTGTTTGGCGGGGCTGGCCGTACCGCGAATGTTAGCAGACATCCCGCTGATTCGGTAATGATTGTGTGTCGTCGACAACTGTGCCGGACGGAAAACAAACAGTAGCGTGCCGGCAGCTATAATGACCAGAAGCGCCGATATTGTTATGACAAGACGACTTTTCTTTTTCATATTAGATTACCGCCTTTCCGGAAAACTGGCTATTGTAGAGGTCAGCGTAAAAACCATTTTTTGCCATCAGAGAATCATGGCTGCCTGTTTCAACAATCGAACCGTGATTCATGACAACGATATGCTGGGCATCGCGAATCGTGGACAGACGATGAGCCACGACGAAACTTGTCCGGTCTTTTAATAGATTCTGCATGGCGTGCTGAATCTGGATTTCTGTCCGACTGTCGACTGACGAAGTCGCTTCATCTAAAATCAGAATTTCTGGATTAGCTAGAAATGCACGGGCGATCGTGATTAATTGCCGCTGTCCTTGCGAAATGTTGGAAGCTTCCTCATTTAAGAGTGTCTCATAACCCTTAGGCAGCTGCCTGACAAAACTATCAACATGAGCGGCCTTGGCCGCTGCTAGAATGTCGGCTTCACTGGCATTCTCACGGCCATAGGCGATATTATCGTGAATTGATCCGGAAAACAGCCAGGTGTCCTGGAGCACCATAGCAAAATGACTGCGCAGATCTGCACGGTCCAAGTCGCGCGTATCTCGTCCTCTAAAGCGGATGGAGCCGCCGCGAATGTCATAAAAGCGTTCCAATAAGTTGATCATCGTTGTCTTGCCGGCACCTGTCGGTCCGACGATTGCGACCATTTCACCTTGTTTGACTGGTAAATTATAATCGGTCATCAGCAGTTCTTTATTATCGCCGTAGGCAAACTGAACATGGTCGAAATTGATAATTTCAGATTCTTTGACTACTGGCAGATTCTGATGGTTATCCAGCATCTCATCTTCATCCAGTACCTGAAAAACACGTTCCGCCGAGGCGATTGTTGACTGAATTTGATTGGTCAAATTCGTGATTTGTGTAATTGGCTGGCTGAACTCATTCGTATACTGTAAGAAAGCTTGAATATTGCCGATGGTCACTTGGCCATTAGCGACTTTGATGCCGCCGATGATGGCAATGCCGATGTAACCTAAATTATTAATGAAAGTCATTAAGGGCATAATCATGCCGGAAACGAATTGTGCTTTCCAGCTGGCCTTATACAAACGCTCATTTTCTTCGGCAAAAGTTTTCCGTTCGCTATCTTCATGGTTATAGGCACGCACGATCGTATACCCAGCGTAGCTTTCCTCGATTTGGTTGTTTAACAGGCCAAGCGATTTCTGCTGGGCGGAAAAGAATTTTTGTGAACGTGGTGCCACGATGCCGATGATAACAATCGAGACCGGCACAATAATCAAGACCCATAAAGTCAGCTGCAAAGAAATGGACAGCATCATCCATAGAATCGAAAAGAAGGTCACAAAGGAGGTAATTAATTGCGTCAAATTCTGCTGTAAAGTTGATGAAATGTTATCCATGTCGTTGGTTGCCCGCGACATGACATCTCCATTTGTATGCGTATCATAGTAATTAATCGGCAGGCGGGCCATTTTGGCTTTCAAGTCACGCCGCAAATCAAAGACAGTTTTTTGCGAGACACGCGTCATCATATACTGCTGGATAAAAGACAGTAGTGCCGCGAGGACGTAGAGGATAATTACTTCCAGAATAATGCCGGCAATTTTTTGCCAGTTAATTGGAAAAGTCGAGATGGGGATGCCAGCTTTAATTTGTGCTCCTCCCGTCATGACACCTTTAAAAATTTCCGTTGTTGCCCGGCCGAGTATTTTCGGTGTTTGTGTCTGGAAAATCGCTGACCCGATCGCAAAGAGAATCACAAAAGTGACGGCCAGCCATTGTCTTTTCATATAAGCAAACAGCCGCTTGCTGGTTGGCCAGAAATGTTTGGCTTTTTGCACGGGACGGCCCATGCTAGGACCAAAAGAACCGCTGCCGTGCGACTGTTTTGTGTTTTTGCTTTCAGCCATTATTGATCTCCTTTACGAATTTGCGAGTCGATGATTTCCTGGTATGCCTGATTGCTCTTTTTAAGTTCGGCATGGGTACCAGCACCCGTCATGCGGCCGTCTTCTAAGACGAGGATTGTGTCAGCATCAACAACTGTCGAAATACGCTGAGCGACAATCACGACGACGGCTTTTTGGATTTCAGGATCTGTTTTTAATGCTGCCCGCAGTTTGGCGTCGGTTTTAAAATCCAAGGCCGAAAAACTATCATCGAAAATATAAATCGCCGCTTTTTTCACCAAAGCTCGCGCAATGGCCAAACGTTGTTTTTGACCACCGGAAAAATTATCGCCGCCTTGTTCGACGTGAGCATCCAGGCCATCAACCAATTCCTTGACGAAATCACTGGCTTGCGCAACGTCTAAGGCATGCCAAAGTTCCATATCAGTCGCCTGTGGATTACCGTATTTCAGATTTTCACGAATCGTCCCGGTAAACAAGATGGCTTTTTGCGGCGTCAAAGCAATCAAATCGCGTAAATTTTCCTGCTTGTAATCAGAAATATTTTGGCTGTTTACTTGGATACTGCCGGTCGTCACATCGTAAAAGCGCGGAATTAAATTAATCAGTGTCGATTTTCCGGAACCCGTGCCGCCAATAATTGCGACTGTTTGGCCGGATTTGGCAGAAAAAGTTACGCCGGATAGAGCTGGATCCTCTGCACCTGTGTATTTAAATCCGACATTTTTAAAAACTAGAGAAGCTGTTTGAGACGCGCTGGCTGATGCTGCGGGGTCTTTGATCGTGGATTGTGCTTGTAAAAGTTCGTTGATCCGATCAGCTGAGGCCTGGGCTCTGGGTACCATCACGAAAATCATGGCCAGCATCATAAAACTCAGCAGCACTTGCATGGCGTAAGTCATAAAAGCGACCAGATCACCGACCTGCATGGCTTGATCAGCAATCAAATGTCCGCCGAACCAGGTGATACCAACATTTGTGCCGGACATGACCAAAGTGACCAGCGGGAAAATCACGGACATGATTGAAAAGACTTTGACCGCGTTTTGCGTGAAGTCCTGATTGGCCTCTTTAAAACGGTCCTGTTCGAATTGGTCGCGGCCAAAAGCTCGAATCACACGGACGCCGGTCAAACCTTCGCGAAAGACCAGATTGATACGATCTGTTTTCTTCTGCATGGCTTTAAATAAAGGCACGGCATAATACATGGCAACGCCGATGATGAGGATCAATACTGGGATGGCGACCAGAAAGATCTCTGTCAAACGGGCGGATTTGCCGTAAGCTAAGACACTGGCTGCGATCAGCATAATCGGCGACATAATCATCAAACGCAAAAACATCATGACAACATTTTGAATTTGAACCACGTCGTTGCTTGTTCGTGTAATTAAAGAAGAAGTGCCGATTTTATCAAACTCTTCATTAGAGTAGCCCATGACCTTATCGTAGATATCGCGTCGAAGGCGCATGCCCAGTTTCTGGGAAGCCACCGATGATGTGTAGGTATTGGCCACGCCGAATAGGACGGAAAGCAGAGAATAAAACGCCATCCAAGCACCTGTGTGATAGATATATGTAATGTTTCCCCTAGCAACACCGTTATTGATCAGATCGGAAGTCAGATCCGGCAAACGCAGCATTGTATAGACCTGGATGATCATAAATAGGACCGATAGTGCGACAATCCAAGCACTCATGCGTCCTTTGGAAAGTTTAATCATGTTCTGTCTCCTTCTTGATACCGTATTTCAGCCAATTAATTTCTTTATCAGTCTGTGCCAGAATCTGATCTAAGCCAACAGCCTCGCCGGCGCGTTTTTTTGCAAAATAACTGCTGACGGCTTGCAGCACGAAACCTGAAAAAATTTTTTCCAGCGCTTTGAAATCATCCAGGCTGTCGATTCTCAATTCGGAAAAGTCGATGTAAGAAAGATCATCTAAAGATTGAATAGCCGGATCATCAAAATGAGAAAAATGCCGGAGCATTTTTTGACTGCGTTGAATATCCAGCCCTAATAAAGCATTTTCGAAAAGAACCGAATTGCGGCTTTTAATGATTGTGCCTATGAGCTGCTTATCCATAAAACGCCAAGCTTCAATCAGGTCGCCATCGTGTGTTAGGACAGCTTTCTTGAAATTTTCCTGAAAACTGCGGGCCTTGTTTTTAAAAAAATAGTGATAAAGATCGCTGATATCATCAAAATATTGATAAAAACTTCCGCGAGGAATCCCGGCATCCAAGACAATTCTGGCAACTTTGGCTTCCGCTAAGGGCACACGAGAAAACTCGTTTTGAGCTGCTCGCAGAATCCGCTGACGTTTCTCTTCGCTTAAATTGTAAAAAGTTTCTTTTGGCATAAAATGTGACGATCTGTCATGTGACAATATGTCATTTTATGCGCTGTTGACGAACTTGTCAAGAAGAAGCCAATTAAATTTGTTATCGATGCCCTTTTTTGCTAGGATTGTAGCAATATGAAAATACTGATGTATGCCGTTTTAGGCGACGAAAAACCCTATATTAAAGAATTCTGCCAGCAGACTGGCCATCAAGTCGACCAGCTGACTGACTATCTCTCAAAAAAAAATGTCAGCCTGGCTAAGGGCTATGATGCAATTGTGACTCAGCAGACGGTTGCGATTCCTGATTCTGTCTATCAGCAATTAGCCGAATTTGGTATCAAACAGATTACAATTCGCCAAGTCGGTTACGATATTTTGGATTTACCAGCCATTCATCAAGCTGGCTTGAGAGCTTCCAATGTTGCTGCCTATTCGCCAAGAGCTATTGCTGAATATACGCTGACGCAATTGATGAACTTAATCCGCAACAACAAACGCTATTATCGGGCAACGACGAGTGGCGATTGGCAGTGGTCGGCTGCGCCTCAAGGACGCGAAATTCACGATCTCACTATTGCTGTGATTGGTGCTGGGCGGATTGGTTCTGCTTTGGCTGAGATGCTGCATGCCCTGGGAGCCAAAGTTTTGGCAGTTGACCCAGTTTATCATGCTCAAAATGAAGCTTTTTTGGATTATGTTGATCTAGATCAGGCCTTAGCACAAGCTGATGTGGTGACTTTCCACACACCTTTGAATGACGAGACTGCGGGGATGGCTGATTCGGCTTTCTTTGACAAAATGAAGGCAGGTAGTTACTTCTTGAATTTTGCTCGCGGCGGCCTCGTGGTAACCGATGCCTTGCTGGCTAATTTAAGGAGTGACAAGCTGGCCGGCGCAGCCTTGGATGTCTTGCCCAACGAAAATGAATTCATGAGCGCTGTCTCTGATCCGAAAATAATTCCGGCCGATGCACAAGCATTGATGGCCATGGATAATGTGCTGCTTTCTCCGCATGTTGCCTTTTATACGGATTTAGCCATTAAAAATATGGTCAGGATTTCTTTGCATGATGCTGTCGCTTTGGCTAATGGCCAGAAAATCGAAAACGAGATCTTTGATTAAATTATAATTGATTGAAGAGACGGACTAACTGAAAAAGGACTTGATGACGATGATGTATTTTGGCTTTGCTATGTTTATTAATCTCTTGTTTTATGTTCTATTAATAGCGGTGGTTGTGTATGTTCTTTATTGTTTGCGCCAAATTGTCAAACTTTTGACTGAAATCAAAGAAGCACTGAAAAATAAATCTGAATAAATTTTACCGCGTACAAAAAAGTACAGCCATTAAAGCTGTGCTTTTCAAATGTCATGATTTAATTTCAGAGAATCTGGCAGAATTCAATTGTTTCTTTATTTGGTCCTAGAATATTGAAGAAACGAATACCGTTGTCCCAAAATGATGGAATCGATTGAATTTCTTTATCGACGAGATGAAGACCTTGTGCTTTTGCAGCAGCAAAAGCTTTGTCAACATCAGTTGTATTCATCGAGATGTGATTGATGGCACCAGCTTTTTGAGCTGTTGGATCGCCATCCCAAGTCTCAATGGTTAGATTGCCAAAACGCATGAAGGCACAATGACTGCTGCCGTTTTCGAAAAGACCGGCTTCTTCGAATCCCAGTGATTTATAGAAACTGACTGTCTCATCCAAATTAGCGGCAGGGATGCCGACGTGCTGAATACCCGTAAAATAATTACTCAAAGCCATATTAATAAAACCTCCTAATTTTGGGAAACGTGAATGGCACGGTGATGAAGTCTTGGGAAGACGATTTTATCGGCCGCGCCTGTAATACCGCCCTGGAATAACAAGGCAAAAATTGTTCCCAGACCGAAATTCGTAAATTGATGCGAAATGATCAAAGCGATCACCGTCAGAATAGTTGGCGGCAGGTATGAAACCCACATCGCAGTGGCAGCATGCCCTTTAAGATATTTAAAACGCAGGATCTGCATTAAGTCGTCAGCAGGATGGAGAATCAAATTCACACGCTGATAAATAGAAATCGCAATCCCGATCAAAGCATCACCGAAGAAATTCAGGCAGATGTAAAAAATGATCATGGCTGGACTATGCGCTGCGGGCAGTCCTGCAAAAAAGGGATAGACGCCGTTGAAAAAGTCAGCGAATACTTGGATTAATGCGGAAAAGGGCAACATAAATAACAAATTTCCCAAGGCGCGCTGCCAAGACCAATGCCCGACTAACAGGGCGTTTAGGACAATTGTCATCAATCCGATGATGATAAATGACCAAAATAGATTCCAATGCAAAGCATTACCGAAATTGGCTGTCGCAGCTGTCCAATAGGCAGCTCCGAGGTAGGAAGGATGGATCTTGGCACTTGTGACCAAGGTCAAGACGTTTCCGGCTGAATTAATCACAATCGAGATTGCAAAGTAGGCAATTAAACTGGCTGTAGAAGCCGTGGTGGAAGTTGTATGAAAACTGGCACTTGCGGCGTCTGGTTTGTTTTGCGGGCGAGGTACACCCGGCCGGGTCATTCTCCGACTTTCACAACGGCCTTGCTAACGTCTTTAATTGTACCGTCTAGATAATCAGGCACATCTTTGAGAGAAGGCTCGTTACTGATCAATGGCAAAACATCCAGTTTGCCGCTCGACAATAAGGCAAGAGAATCTTCAAAAGCGTTGGGGTTGATGAAGGATCCTTGGATAGTCAGCTGCTTTTGGTAAACTTCATAGGTATTCATCTTGAATTCCTGATTTGGTTTACCGACACCAAACATCAAGACCTGAGCACCTTTGACAGTTGCATTCACAGCCTGTTCTTGTGTCTGAGGCAAGCCGACAGCTTCAATAACAACATCATAGTCAGCCGGAATCTGGTCGCGTGTGGTATTGAAGGTATTGGTTACGCCGAACTTTTCTTTATTCAAGGCCAGTTTTTCATCGATAATACCGGCAAAATCCACTTGGTGCACACCATAGGCACGCAATAATTGTACGAAGAGCTGGCCCATAAAGCCGTCTCCAATTACCAAAGCTTTCTGATAAGGCGTCAATTTCAATAATTTCACGCCATGGACAGCACATGAAATTGGTTCAGTCGTAGCGGCAGCTTTTAAGGAAACATTATCCGGCACCTTGTAGACTTGTGTCTCAGGAGCTGTGAAGTACTGCTCCAATCCGCCATTGCGGGTGACACCGATAGCTGATAAATTGTCGCAGAGTTCTGGACGGCCGGTACGGCAGTAAAAACACTTGCCGCAATAGATATTAGGATCGACCGTGACACGATCGCCAACTTTAAAATCAACAACGTCAGCACCAACTTCAGCAACAATGCCTGAGTTTTCGTGTCCCAATACGATTGGTGGTACAGCAGCTGCTGAACCTGGTAATCCGTTATACAAAGCGTGATCGGTTCCACAGATTCCAGCGTACTTGCTTTCAATTAAGACTTCGTTGGCCTTTGGTGTCGGCTTTTTAGTCTCCTGTACTTCCATTTGCTTAACAGCAGTTAATACTAAAGCATCCATAATAAATTTAATCCTTCCTTATATTCTCAATATTTTACCAATTTTTGACCGCCAAAAAAGCTTGCGGTGAGGAAGTTCTTTGACGATCCGTACCGATTTATTTGCGGTATTCAAGCAAGGCCAAGGCAAAGTCGCCTAGTGTTGCTGAACCGTTTTCCTTGATTGCCGGCATCACAAGATAATCTTCCAGCTTGCCGACGTCAATGTAATCATTCATTAAGTCTTTAAACTGTACGCGGACTTTCTTTAAGAATTCCTCACTGATCACGCCGCCGCCAAAGACAATCTTGGCAGGCCGTAAAGTCAAAGTCGTTTGCAAAGCAGCTTGGGCGACATAGTAAGCCATGATATCCCAGACGTGGTCTGTCAGGGGAATGTCTTGTCCTTTTTTGCCAGTGCGGGCTTCAAAAGTTGGACCGGAAACTAATCCCTCCAAGCAATCACCATGAAAGGGGCAGATGCCTGGGAAATCAAGATCGTCCGGGTGGCGCTTAACACGTACATGGCCCATTTCTGGATGGCCGAGATCGCCGATGAATTGGCCGTTGACAATTGCGCCGGCGCCAACACCGGTGCCAATCGTGTAATAAACCAATGAATTGATATGTTCGTTGAACAATGTCGAAATGACATATTCGCCATAGGCCGACCCATTCACATCAGTCGTCCAATGGATCGGAATATTAAAGGCCTTTTTGATCCGGCCGACAAAGTCGACATCAGACCAGCCCGGCTTGGGTGTATTGGTAATGAAACCATATTTGGGTGAATTTTTCCTTAACTCGATCGGGCCAAAAGAAGAAATACCAATCGCTTTTAAGTCATCAAATTTTTTGAAATAATCAATACATTTGGTTAGTGTTTCTTCTGGTGTTGTGGTTGGAAAACGAACAATATCTTTGGTTCGGTAATCTTCATTTCCGACGGCACAGACGAATTTTGTGCCGCCTGCTTCAATGCTTCCTAGTAACACGTGCTGCCTCCTTGGATAATTTTTTTAGTTTACGATTACAGGTCGTTTTTTATGCTTTTCATGAAAAATGTGACAGCCAAAAGTGCCGGTATGACTGGTTTTTTACCCGTTCGCTCACATTCCCCATCGCTATCTACGGTAGCGCTTTCATAAAGGTGAGTCAAGGGAAAAATCTGGTCTTTTGGAAGTTATGCCACATTGTAAAATGGACTTTTTGTCAATAAAAAAGCCAGGCAACTAAGCCTGGCATAAAGAGTAATAATTTTTTATTCGGTTTTCCGCATGGCCGCTTTTAGGGTCGGCAGGTCTAATTGGCGGTCACGGAAAATCTTGTTGCTGGTTGGTAGATGCAGTTGGAAATCATCAAATACTTGCAGCTGTAAATCAGCTTGTTTGATATGAAAATGCAGCAGATGGCCGCCGAAGGAATGATCATCAGCTAAGATGTGCAGGTGAAATCCGGCAGCAGCAGCCCCTTCATATACTGAAGGTGTGTAGTAACCCAAGATGGTCGCCTGCAGCTTATCGGCGTGAAATTCATGCTGAGAGGCAGCAACTGTTGCAAAGGGCGGATAAGGTTTTTGCTGCTGATCAGCAGAGCGCGCTAGGACATCTGTAAACTCACCATGCAGGCGGACAGCTGTAAAGACATTTTGCAAAGCGCCGTGTTCAACGGCGTGTTTTTCAAAGGCGGCTGAAGTCATGTCGGTCAAAGTTTCTTTAGGCAGCTGTTTGTCAAAAAAGTTCACAGTTGCAAAAGGCACTTTTTCAGTCTGCAAATCCAGCAAACGGACTTTGCCGCTGCTTGGGACGCCATAGGCCTTTCCGTCTAGAACGATTAATTCCACACCGATACCGGTGGTGGTGCCAATGCCAAAGTCGCCATGAGTCAACAGATCACCAACTGTTGTCGTACCGTCATATTGGCCATCCATGATTTGTGCTAGGATACCGTGCTGGTAAATTTTTGAAAAGTCAGCCATTAGTCCGTCGCTCCTTGGATCAAATCAGCATACAGCTCCGTGTTGTGCGAGTAATCGACTGGAACATCCACAACAACCGGACCTTTGTTCCAATTAAAGGCTTCGCTAAGAACTGAGTCAATCTGATCGGGATTATCCACGCGCAGGCCCTTGGCACCAAAGGATTCTGCATATTTAACGAAATCAATCTTGCCGAAATCAACACCGGCTGACTGACCATATTTCATTTCTTCTTGGAATTTGACCATGTCGTAGTGGCCTTGGTCGTTAAAAATAATGTGGACAATGTTTGCGTGCAAACGAACAGCCGTTTCCAATTCTGCACTGGAAAACATAAAGCCGCCATCACCGGAGACACTGACGATTTTTTCATCAGGACGGACCAAGGAAGCGGCGATCGCCCAAGGCAGTGCCACACCCAAAGTCTGCATGCCATCAGAAATCAGGAAATGGCGCGGACGGTAGGAGCGGAAGAAACGGCTCATCCAAATATAGACAGATCCGACATCCAAAGTCACGGTCATGTCATCTGTGACTTGTTTTTGAATCGCATGAACGACATCCAAGGGATGCGAGAGGCCGTCAGCAGGCTGGAATTTAGGTCCGCCGGGTTCTGTCTGCAGCTGATCACGAAAGGCTGTCAGGCGTTGTTCAACAGCGTCGCTGACTGTGTAATCCTGCAATTCATCAGCCAGCAAATTCAATGTTTGAGCAATATTGCCGACCAATTGGAAGGCTGGGTTATAGTGTGCGTCAATTTGCGCATCGGTCGAATCGATCGTGACGATTTGCAAACGGTTTTCCTTGTTCCAGACACGAGGTTCGTATTCGACGGCATCATAACCCACTGTGATCACCAGATCAGCAGCTTTCAATAACTGATCACCGGCTTGGTTGGCAAACAGGCCGACACGTCCGAAGAATGATTGCTGCAGCAGGCTGTGATCAATCACGCCGGCGCCTTGGAATGTTTCAACAACTGGTAATTTAACCCCGTGCAAAAAGGCATGCAGGGCTGCAACGACTTTTTCGTCTGAGCCTCTTTGGCCGACGAGAATGACAGGCAGTTTGGCTTGACGAACCTTATCTGCCAAGGATTTAATGCCGTCTAAATCAGCTGGGCCGGCCGTGATGGTCTGGACTTTTGCCAGTGCTTTGCTTGTGACAGGACTGTCGTCAACATCTTGCGGCAGGCTGATAAAGGATGCACCCTGTGGTGCTTTGGTAGCGGCATCAAAAGCGTTTGCAATTACTTCGGAAATATTTTCAGCATCCTGAATTTCTGTCGTAAATTTCGTAATACCGTTGAACAGCAGTACCGAAGGCGTTGACTGGTGAGTCCGCCGGTACAAATCATTACGCGGCACTTGGCCGGCAATTGCGACTACCGGGTCATTTTCAGTCTGTGCGGTTAAAATTCCTGTCGCCAAGTTAGATGCACCAGGGCCGGATGTGACAAGGACCACGCCAGGTTTTCCTGTCAAACGGCCGACTGCTTGGGCCATAAAAGCTGCATTCTGTTCGTGTTTAGTAATTACTAATTTTGGTGCACCGGGTGTGTGGGCAATTGCTTCAAAAAGCCGATCAATCTTGGCACCGGGAATACCAAAAATATACTTAACTTCATGATTCAAAAGGGACTCGAGTACAAGATCGGCCCCAAAACGTTTGTTTTCCGCCATTAAATACCTCTTCTGTTCTTCGTTTGTATTCTATCACTTGTGAATTTAGAATAAAAATAAAAACCCGCTATCATGCAGGTTTTCGAAATAAAAGTATAAAATTTCACAACACTTAAGAACGATATTTGTTGATAATTTCGTTCAATTGTTTTTGATTATGCACGCCAACCACGCGGTCAACAACCTGACCGTCCTTTTTAATGATCAGAGTTGGGATAGCCTGGATGCCCAATCCGGAAGCTGTCTCCTGATTCTGGTCAACATCGATCTTGCTGAATTTGACGTCAGTCATTGTCTCAGAGATTTTCTCAAGAATCGGTGCCTGAATTTTGCAGGGTGTGCACCAAGTTGCCCAAAAATCAGTGACAGTCACGCCTGATTTTGTTTCCGGCTCAAACGAAGCGGAATCTAATACTGAAATTGCCATGATGATCTCCTTTCCTATATTGTACTTACTTTCAATAAGTAATGCAAAAAGGTTTAAAAAAACTTGCTTTAAAGTTTTCTGCCCATTATACTGGGACAAACTTATGATTGAAAACGAGCAGCAACTCAAACGAAATTTTGGATTTTTCGGTACTTTATCACTTGTCATTGGTACGGTTATCGGATCAGGGATCTTTTTTAAACAGGGGCGGGTACTTCAAGAAGCCGGATCGACATCGATGGCCTTATTGGCTTGGTTCGTCGGCGGGATCGTGACTTTGGCGTCAGCCATGTCTGTCGCCGAACTCGGGTCCGAAATGCCTCAGACGGGCGGCATTTATATCTATATTAGTAAGATTTTCGGCAAGTTCTGGGGATTTTTAGCTGGATGGATGCAGATCTCTTTTTATGGGCCGGCTTTAATCGCTTCAGTTTCCTACTTTTTTTCGACCCTTTTTGTGACTTTTTTTCATTTACCGGCAAAAATTAATTTTGGGATTTTTAGTCTAGGCAGTGTTTTTTGTATTGCCGTAGCAGCTTGTATCGTGATTGCGCTGATGAATATGCTGGAAAACCGTGTCAGCCGTGTGTTTGCGATTACGACAACCAGTATCAAAATGATCCCGATTTTTGCCTTGATTATTTTTGGTCTTTTCTTCGGTCACGTTGGCGCAACGAGCAGTCTGGTCAACCTGTTTGCCAATCAAATCGGGCAAGGCAACTTCGGCGTGGCCGTCTTATCGACGCTGTTTGCTTACGATGGCTGGGTTGTGATCTCTAATTTGGGCGGCGAGATTAAAAACGCTCAAAAGACACTGCCAAGAGCTGTGACGACTGGCATTTTTATCGTGCTGCTGGCCTACATGGGTGTCTCTTTTGGCGTTTTCAAGTCGCTGCCTGCAAAAGAAATCATTGCTTTGGGTGATCAGGCACCTTTCCATATTTTGTCCGATGCTTTTGGTCCGATTGGTGGCCGCTTGATGGACATTGGTGTCATGATTTCTGTGATTGGCACCTTGAATTCTAAAATTCTCAGTTTTCCTAGAGTTGTTTTTGAAATGGCCGACAAAGAGCAGCTGCCTTTTTCTGGATTCTTTCATACTTTAGGTAAACATTCCAAAACGCCTAACTATGCTACTATTTTTGAAATCGTGATCGCAGCTTTGTTATTGAATGCTTTTTCATCTTCACAAGATTTATCCGATTGGCTGGTTTTTGTGAGCTTCCTATTTTATCTGCTGACTTTTGTGGCGGTGTTTATTATGCGTCGCCGCCTGCAGAGAAAACCGCATTTTTCAGCGCCGCTTCATCCCTTATTTCCGATATTGGCAATTGCTGGGACTTTGTTCATCGAAATTTCGACAATCGTGAATGCCTTTACTGACCCCACTGGGCAGCAGCTTTTCGGTATTCTTATCTCTCTTTTGATTGTTGCCCTGGGTGTCCCGCTTTATTACGCCAAAAAAATCTATAAACTATAAGTATGCCGAATTCCGTTAGTCCCACACTCGCAATTATTGTGCCGGTCACAAATGAAGAAGAGAATATTCCGCTTTTTTATCATGCTGTCAGGCGGGATTTAACCCGGGACAGTTTAGCTGCTTTGCCCGAGCCTTTAAATCAACTGAGTTATGATATCTGGTACATTGACGATGGGTCAAGCGATGGGACTTTAGCACAGATAAAGGCCCTATCGGCTCAGGACAGTCATATACATTTTGTGTCTTTTTCCCGGAATTTTGGTAAAGAAGCTGCAATCTATGCGGGATTGTCTTATGCACAGCACTATGATTTTGCAGTTATCATGGATGTGGATCTGCAAGATCCGCCTGCTTTATTGCCAAAAATGCTGAAAAAATTAGTGACAGAGCACCTAGACAGCGTGGCAACAAGGCGGTCGAATCGTAAAGGCGAAAAGGTTATTGTCAGTTTTTGTTCTGATTTGTTTTATCATTTTATTTCTAGGATTTCTTCGACGAAATTAGTGAAAGGTGCCCGCGACTATCGGATTATGAGCCGGCAGATGGTTCAGGCTTTGTTGGCCATGCCGGAAAATCAGCGTTTTTCAAAGGGCTTGTTCACCTGGATCGGCTTTAATACCGAGTACATCAGTTATGAAAATATCGAAAGAGAAAAAGGCCGCAGCAAGTGGGGTTTTTGGAAACTTTTCAAATATGCGATTAGCGGGATCATTTCTTTTTCGACGGCACCGCTGACTTTTGTGACCGTTTTGGGTTCTGTGACGACCCTTCTAGCTTTGATTGGCGGCATTTTTGTGATTGTCAGAAAGCTGTTGGATCCAGCAATTGCAATTGGCGGCTGGACGACGATTACCGTGATTATTATGTTTTTTGGCGGTCTGCAAATGGCCAGCCTCGGGATTGTCGGCCGTTATATTGCGGCCATTTTCTTGGAGTCTAAGCGGCGCCCAATCTATATTGAGAAAGAACATAAGTAAAAAAATAGAAGGCATATAATCGAAGGTATGATTACATTAAAGAGTGTTAACGAAATAAAAGAGATGGATACTGCTGGTGATGTGATTAGCGGTATGCATCACATGCTGCGCAGTTTGATCAAGCCTGGATTGGATACCTGGGAAATCGAAGAAAAATCACGTGCCTATATTGAAGGGCACGGTGCTATTGCGAGTCAAATCGGTTTTGAGGGTTTTAAATATGCTGTGACTGTTTCAGCCAATGATGAAGTGGCCCACGCCTTTCCTCGTAAAGGCCTGATTTTGGAAAACGGTGACTTAGTCAAGGTCGACACAGTTGTCGAAAAGAATCATGGTTTGGCAGATTCTGCTTGGACTTATCGCGTTGGAACTGTCAGTCCGGAAATCGAACGTCTGTATGAAGTTGCTCATAAGGCCCTATATATTGGTATTGACCAGGCCGTTGTCGGTAACCGTATTGGTGATATTGGCGCTGCAATTGACCACTATGTCACAGATGAGAACCATTTTGGCAACGTGCGCGAGTATATCGGGCATGGCATCGGCCCAACTATGCATGAAGATCCGCAGGTGCCGCATTTTGGTGTTGCCGGTCACGGTTTGCGTTTGCGGCCCGGCATGACAATTACGATTGAACCGATGGTCAACACAGGCACTTGGGAAGTTAAAACTGATTACGCTGGAGATGGCTGGACCGTTTCAACAAAAGACGGCGGCTGGTCGGCGCAGTTTGAGCATACGCTTGTGATTACCCACGACGGGCCGAAGATTCTGACCTCGCAAGATCCGGATATTGATGACAAATATCTGATTAAGGATTGGGACAACTTTAAAATCTAATTAAGACTTCGTATGATTTAATTAATGACGAAAAAGATTACAAAAATATCGGCTCAGAAAATTCACGGCCGTTATAATCTTGAGCTGGATGGCAAGTTCGCTTTTGGCATCACGGAAATGACGCTGATTAAGTTCGGTTTGGCCAAAAATCGCGAATTGGATGATCAAGAAGTTTCAACGATTAAAAAGTTTGAAGAGTCGGCTCGTGCGCTTTCGCGCGGACTGACTTTTTTGTCTCACCATCTTCGCACCGAAAAGGAACTTCGTGATAAACTGCGTTCACAGCATTTCGATGCCGAGGCAATCGATAGTGCAGTCACGCATTTAAAAGAAGAAAAATATATTGATGATCGGATTTATGCTGAGAATTTTGTCCACACGCAGGCGCGTCTTTTATCCGTCGGCCCGCTAGTCATCAGCAGAAAATTGCAGGCATTGGGCATTGCGCCGGCCGATATACAAGCTGCCATGCAAGATTATAAAACTGATAATCAGGCGGAGAATGCCTTGGCTTTGGCGGAAAAATTTCAAAAACATTATGCGAAAAATCCGGCCATGATTCAAAGACAGAAAATTAATCAGGCTTTGTACGGCAAAGGTTATGATGCTGATTTGATTAAAACTGTTTTAGAGAAATTAGACTTTAGCGAAGATCCAGATGTGCAATTAGAAAACGCTCGCCGCGTGCTGGCGCGAATTTGGCCGCGTTATGGCAAATATGGCCGAGAACGTCCCTATAAAGCCCGTCAGTATCTGTATGGAAAAGGTTTTTCTGCCGAGTTGATTGATAAAGTGATTGGGGAACAAGGTGACTGAAAAAGGAAAAATTTTAAGGGAAACAAAAGAATTTCATGGCCAGATCTTCGATGTTGTGGATCGAAAGATTCACACACCTGATGGGCTGACCGTTGATCGACAAGTCGTTTTGCATGGGGATGCTGTGGCTTTTGTCGCACCAATACGCATAGATGGCGGCATTAAATTAGCTTTAGGCCGCGAGTATCGTGCCGGCTTGAACGCCGAAAGGACCAGTTTTCCAGCCGGCCTGATTAATCCAGGCGAAGATCCCAAGACAGCTGCGCTTCGTGAAGCACGAGAAGAATTAGGCTTGTCCTATCGAGATACCAAGGAGATTTTTCTAATCAGCACTAGTGAAGGATTTACAAATGAAGCGACTCATTTGATGCTGCTTTCCGGGCTGATCGGCAAAAGCGGTAAACATTTTGATCCCAGTGAGTTTGTCAAAACGCTTTTTGTCACTTTTGATGAATTGGAACAATTGATTTTGTCCGGCAAAGTCACGACTGCGCCCGGTATTATTGCTTATCAATGGTTAAAGCTGCATCCGGAAAGTTTAGCCGCCATCTGAAAAAGGAGCCACTGTGCTAAACTTTAAACGAAGACGAAATGTCTTGAGGTAAGATTATGGCTAAAGACGCAGCTCGCAATCCGCGGGAAGGCGACTTTATCACGATCAAAAGTTACAAGCACGATGGCCACCTGCATCGCACCTGGCGCGATACGATGGTTCTAAAGACCAGTGAAAATGCCATTATCGGATTGAATGACCACACGCTCGTGACAGAGGATGATGGCCGGCGTTGGGTCACACACGAACCGGCGCTTGTCTATTTTCATAATAAATACTGGTTTAACATTATTGCGATGATGCGCAGCGACGGCGTAAGTTACTACTGCAATTTGGCAAGTCCTTACGTCATGGACAAAGAGGCGCTGAAGTACATCGACTATGACCTTGATATTAAAGTACTAACAAACGGCACAAAACATCTGCTTGATGCAGATGAATATGTTGCGCATAGTCAATTGTGGCATTATCCGCCTGAGATTGACGAAATCCTCCGGGCACACACAAAGATTTTGATTAACATGATTAACACACATGCCGGACCTTTTTCACAGGGTTATGTTGATCTTTGGTATTCGCGTTATAAGACACTTGTAAAACATAAGATGTGATAAGTCGTAAGCGGAATTCAATTCCGCTTTTTCTTTTTGTCCAAGCCGCAAACTGTTAAAATTTTAGCAAGGGGGCACTATGTCAAATTCATTACCACGCGAAGATGCGGCCCATGTCGCACAACTCGCCAAGCTGCATTTCTCCGATCAGCAATTAGATGTTCTGACCGGTCAATTAGCCAGTATTTTAGACCTTGTCGAGACATTAAACGAGGTCGATACGGAAGGTGTTGAGCCGACCTATACTGTTTCAAATAATGTCAATGTATTAAGAGAAGACTTGGCTGTCAAGTCAGGACAAAAGGCTGCTTTATTGGCCAATGCGCCGGAAACGCAGGACGGGCAGATTAAAGTTCCCGCGATTATTGATGAGGAGAGCTGAGATGACTGATTTTTTTCAGGAAGATTTAGTTAGTTTGCACAAAAAATTAGTCAATAAGGAAATTACCGCTGTTGACTTGGCAAAGGCAGCTTTAGATAAAGCTGAACATGCCCAAAAAGACGTCAATGCCTATATCACTTTGGACCGTCAAGGTGCTTTAAAACGCGCTGCTGAAATCGACGCTGCCGGCATTGACGCTGACAATATTTTTTCCGGCATTCCTTTGGCTGTCAAAGATAACATTGTCACCAAGGGGCTTCGGACAACAGCTGCTTCGCATATTTTGGACAACTTTGTCCCAATTTATGATGCAGCCGTCATGGAAAAGCTGAACAAACTGGGATTGGTTGTGATTGGCAAAACGAACATGGATGAGTTTGCCATGGGCGGTTCGACTGAGACCTCGTTCTTTGGCAAGACGGCAAACGCTTGGGATCACACAAAGGTTCCCGGCGGTTCTTCGGGCGGATCGGCAGCAGCTGTTGCTTCCGGCCTGATCCCATTTGCATTGGGTTCTGATACAGGCGGTTCGATTCGTCAGCCGGCTGCTTTTAACGGCATTGTTGGTTTGAAACCAACGTACGGCCGTGTCTCACGCTGGGGACTGATTGCCTTTGGTTCCAGCTTGGATCAGATTGGTCCTTTGACACGGACTGTTAAAGATAATGCACGTGTTTTGTCAGTGATTGCTGGCAAAGACCCTCGTGATACGACAAGCGAAGACAGCCCGGTACCGGACTTTTTAGCCAACATTGAAGGCGGTGTTAAGGGCTTACGTGTGGGCGTGCCTAAGGAATATTTTGCTAAGGGTATCGACGACGACGTCAAAGCAACCATCAAAAAAGCGATTGCTAAATTTGAGGAATTAGGTGCCGTCGTTGATGAAGTTTCCCTGCCGCATTCTCGCTACGGCATTGCCGCCTACTATATTCTAGCTTCGTCTGAGGCTTCTTCGAATCTGCAGCGTTTTGATGGTATTCGTTACGGTTATTCAGCACGTCAAGAAGGCCAGACTCTAGAAGATTTGTATGTCAAGACACGTTCTGAAGGCTTTGGTCCAGAAGTAAAACGGCGAATTATGTTAGGAACATTCGCCTTATCAGCCGGATTCTATGATGCCTACTTTAAAAAGGCCGCTCAGGTCCGGACTTTGATTGTGTCTGATTTTACTAAAGTTTTTCAGGATCATGATTTGATTTTGGGCCCAACGACGACTTCGACAGCCTTTGACCTTGGCTCTGAAGATGATGATCCAGTCAAAATGTATATGAATGATTTGCTGACAATTCCTGTGAATTTGGCTGGTCTGCCAGGTATGTCGATTAATGCCGGTTTTGCTAATCATCTGCCGGTCGGTCTGCAGATTATTGGCCGTCCTTTTGATGAAAGCACGATTTACCGCGCAGCCTATGCCTTTGAACAGGCGACAAAACTATATGAACAGCATCCGGAGGTGAGTTTCTAATGTCGAGTTTTGAAACAACAATTGGGCTGGAAGTCCATATTGAATTAAAAACAAAATCCAAAGCCTTTTCACCTTCGCCGGTTAATTTTGGTGATCCGGCTAATGAAAATACGAACGTGATTGATTGGGGCTATCCTGGCGTTCTGCCTTCTGCTAACAAAGCCGCTCTAGAAGGCGGTATGATGGCCGCTTTGGCACTGAATGCACAGATTTCGCGCGATGTACATTGGGATCGAAAAAATTATGTTTATCCTGATAACCCGAAATCATATCAAGTGACTCAACAGCAGACGCCGATCGGACATGATGGTTATGTGGAAATTCAGATGCCTGATGGTCAGACTAAGCGTATTGGAATTAAAGAACTGCATGTCGAAGAGGATGCCGGCAAAAACTCGCATTCTGGCAAGGGCTATTCCTTGGTCGATTTGAATCGTCAAGGGACGCCATTGGTAGAAATTGTTTCCCAGCCAGATATTACCAGCCCTGAAGAAGCCTACCTTTATTTGGAGAAACTGCGTCAGCTGATCCAATTCACGGGTATTTCTGATGTGAAGATGCAGGAAGGCTCGATGCGTGTTGATATCAATATTTCCGTTCGTCCGATCGGGGCCGCGAAGTTTGGTACCAAAGTCGAAATTAAAAACGTCAACTCGTTTCAATATGCTCGCAACACATTGATTTATGAAGAGGAACGCCAACGCGAAGAATTAATGGCCGGTCACACAATTGGTCAAGAGACGCGTCGTTTTGATGAGCCGACCAAGTCAACGATCCTAATGCGTGTCAAAGAGGGGGCCGATGATTACCGTTATTTCCCAGAACCTGATTTGCCGCCAATTCACGTTTCCGATGCTTGGATTGATGAAGTCAGGTCGCGTTTGCCGGAAGCTGCTGCTACTCGCGTCCACCGTTATATGACTGAGTTCGGCCTCTCGGATAAAGATGCTGCTGTACTGACGCAGACACTCGAAATGGCCAACTTCTTTGATCAGACAGTTGCCAACGGTGCTGATCCAAAGCGGGCTGCCAACTATTTGATCGGGGATGTTAATGCCTATCTGAACGAGACGCAATTAGATCTTCAAAACACCAAATTGACGGCAGTTAATTTAGCTGAATTGATCAAGCTGATTGATGATGGTACAATTTCGACGAAGCAAGCCAAAAAAGTCTTCACTGCAATTACCGAAGGTAAAGACCCCAAGGCTTATGTCACGGAAAATGGTCTTGTACAATTATCCGATCCATCAAAATTGACGCCGATGATTAGTCAGATTCTGGATAATAACCAGCAATCTGTTGATGACTTTAAGGGCGGTAAAGATCGTGCGATTGGTTATTTGACTGGCCAAGTAATGAAAAGTACGCATGGCAATGCCAATCCTAAAGTGGTTCATGAACTGCTGCTGGCTGAATTGAGCAAGCGCTAAATTGCATATCACTTCTAAGACCGCCTCTCTAGCGGTCTTTTTTTGTCCAAGGCCGTCCCGTTATCCTCTATAATTGTTTTTATATGAAACGAGCACGTATAATTTATAACCCTTCCTCTGGACGTGAAGCCATTCAAAGAGATTTAGTCGAAATCATGAAAGTTTACGAGAAGGCTGGTTATGAGACATCTGTATTTGAAACAACACCTAAGGCTTTTTCCGCGCGCGATGAAGCAGCACGAGCAGCTCAAGATGGGTTTGATTTAGTTGTGGCTGCCGGTGGAGATGGGACAGTTAATGAAGTCGTCAATGGCATTTCAGGTTTAGACAAACGCCCTTTAATGGCCGTTATTCCTTCTGGGACTACCAACGATTATGCGCGTGCCTTAAAAATTCCGCGCGATGATTTAGTCGAAGCAGCCAAAGCAATCAATAAGCACGAAACGATCAAAATGGATATCGGCAAAATCACCGATGGCAAATCACGCCTGGACTACTTTATGAATATCGGCGCCTTGGGTACTTTGTCTGAATTGACTTATGAAGTGCCATCCATGCTGAAGTCGTTGTACGGTTATTTGGCTTATATTACAAAAGGTGCCGAGCTGATTACGCGGATTAAATCAGTGCCAGTCCGCATCAGCTATGATGATGGCGTTTATGAAGGTGAAGTTAGCCTGGTATTGTTGGCCCTAACCAATTCAGTCGGCGGTTTTGAAAAAATTGTCCCCGATGCCAAACTGGATGACGGAAAATTTTCTTTGCTGATTGTTGAAAAGTCCAATATTGTTCAGCTGTTTAACTTGATTACCAAGGCGCTGAATAATGGCTCGCATATCAAAGATAAGCTGATCACTTATATCAAGACGAGCAAAGTAGCCGTTGCGCCTTTATCTAATGATCAGATGAAAGTGAATTTGGATGGCGAGTTTGGCGGGATTGCCCCGATGGCCTTTGAAAATCTCCAGCAGCATATTGAATTTGTTGCCGAGACTTCCAAAATGCGTCCCGGGTCTCGTATGCGGGCTCAGACAGCTAATGAAGTGATGGTTAAGCGGGCTGAGGAAGAATTTAAAACGGCCTCAAAATTGGTCAAAAAGCACAAGGAAGGCAGTAAGTGAGTAAAAATAATCGTCCTAATTTGGTTAAAAATCAAGAATTAGTCGGGGATGTCATCGATTTGACCTACGAAGGGCTCGGGGTCGTCAAAATTGATGACTTTCCGATTTTTGTTTCCGACAGCCTGCCAGGCGAGAAAATCTCTTTTGCCATTACGCGTGTTTTAAATTCTTATGCCTTTGCTCGTGTGCTAAAACGACTGACCACTTCACCGGACCGCGTGATTAGCGAGCATGCCGACATGATTGCTAGCGGGATTGCGCCACTTGTGAATCTTGCTTATCCGGCACAGCTGGCTTTTAAAAGAGAACAAGTGCGTCAGCTGTTTCATAAAGCGGGTCTCGATCAGATCGAGGTGCTGCCGACCATTGGCATGGCAAACCCGACTCATTACCGCAATAAGACGGTCGTACCGATTAAGTTTCAGCAGGGACGTCTGACGACGGGTTTTTATCGCCGCGGGTCGCACAAGCTCGTTCCGATCAGTGATTATTATTTAAATGATCCGAAAATTGATGCTGCTGTCGGAATTGCACGTGATGTGCTGAATCGTTTTGGTGTCTCCGCTTATGACGAAATCACACGGGAAGGCTTGCTGCGTTATTTGATGGTGCGCCGTGGCTACGTCACGGGTCAAATGATGCTGGCGATCGTTGCAACTGGCAAAAAATTGCCGCAGGAAAAAGCGGTTGTTGCTGCGATTAAAAAAGCTTTACCGGATTTGACCAGCCTGATTTTAAATTACAATCCCAAGCAGACTAATGTCCAGTTGGGTCTGGATAATCGCGTTCTCTATGGCAGCCCCGTGATTCATGACACACTACTGGGCTTGGATTTTGAGATTGGCGTCAATTCCTTTTATCAAGTCAATCCGCAGACGACAGCCGTTTTGTATCAGAAAGCTGCTGAGGTGGCAGATCTGGATGGGGATGAATTAGCCGTCGATGCCTATTCGGGAATCGGCACAATTGGCTTGTATATCTCCAGCCAAGTGAAAAAAGTCATTGGTGTGGAAGTCGTCGCACCTGCTGTCGCCGATGCCAAGAAAAACATGCAGGCCAATCATATTCAAAACGCCGAATATATCGCAGCGGATGCACCTGATCAGTTTGTTAAATGGGCACAGAGTGGTATTCGCCCGGATGTTGTTTTTGTTGACCCGCCAAGAAAAGGCCTTTCACCAGAACTGATCGAGGCCGTTGGCCAGATGCGGCCGAAAAAATTTGTCTATGTTTCCTGCAATCCGGCTACTTTGGCGCGCGATGTCGTTTTGCTTAGGCAGCAAGGTTATCAAGTGGCCAAACCTGTACAGCCGATTGACCAGTTCCCGCAGACCATGCATGTGGAGTGTGTGCTGCTGATGACACGAGTCTAATTTTCATCAATAGTCGCAATGCTAGTTCAACAGTGAGTCAAGCCGAGTGAGATTTTTTTATCTAAACCGAGTGTCTAACAGAATTGTTTCTGTTTTAATTCTTTGTCGGCTATTTTCTTCAAAATTACTTGCAAAAATACAGGAAAACAAAACGCTCAGAACATATTTAATGGCTACTTGTGATGAAAAAGTAGAAAATTTGATAGATGGATCTTCTTTTTTAAATATCGGTAGAACAATATCGCTCAGCTTTGCGATAGACGAGTCGCGTTTGGCACTAATTGCGATTATTTTCGAGGCGCTGCTTTTGAGTATCTTGATTAAACGCACCAAATTTTTATTTTCCCCACTATACGAAATAATGATGGCACAATCGTTTTTATCTAAAGTTAAAGCAAGTTGCAAATCTTCAGAGGGTATTGTGGACATTAACATATTTAGATGTATTTTCATTAAGTCATTCTGAAAAGCCAGTGCATCGATATAGGTATCACCGGATGCAAATATTGCCACTCTTTTCCCTTGAAGAATCATCTGCACAGTATTTGCCAAAGCCTCGTTTGAAAGCAGTTGATAGGTACTTTCCATGGATTCGCGAGATAATTCCAAGATTTTTTTTGAAATATCTAAGTTAGAATCCTGATTTGTAAAAGGAAAATCAGCATTGACACTAGCTATTTCTTCAAATTTGTCTTGTAAATTAGCAGATAACGTGATTTTGAACTGCTGGTAACCTTTTAAACCTATTTTTCGACATAACCTGACAATTGTTGATGTTGAGGTGTAAGTTGCCTTGGCGAGTTCTTGGATTGACATATCCAATACCTTGTCTTTATTCTGCAAGACATAATTTGCAATCGTAATTTCTGAGTTATTGAAGTGGCGATGTTTTTTCAGTTCTTGGACAATATTCATGTTTACTCCTTTGCTTCAAAAATCAAGGTATTTCTTTTTGTACTTTGAACTAAAAATATCTAAAAGTAAATATCGTATTTGGTCATGTTTGGCACAATGTTCAAATAATGAGCTGTAAAATACGCGTTTACGGAACAAATTTACAAAGTAAAATGAAAGCGTTTACATTGAGATAATTATCTGCTGTAATGAGTTTGTGAAGGTGATCAATTGCGAACTTCGAACGATTGGATTGCGCGATTGTCTTAAAAGGACAGGAGATGATAAGATGCATGATTTTATTGATGTTTTCCAGCACTTGAGAAAGCACCTCTTAGCGGGAGTTTCTTACTTAATTCCCGTAGTCGTAGTTGGTGGTATTATGACTGGTCTTGGTGTTGCTTTTGGTGGGCCGACTGTATATAAGGATTTGGGCAGTTTTCCGGCTTTTTTGTTCACACTGGGAAAGACAGGACTGAACTTAATGGCTCCTGTGATTGCTGCATATATTGGTTTTTCCATTGCCGATAAGGCAGCTATTGCGCCAGGTTTTATTGTTGGGCAATTAGCACAGGATAGCGGTGCTGGGTTTTTAGGTGGCGTATTTGCTGGACTGTTCTGCGGCATTGTCATTATGTTTTTGAAAAAAATCAAAGTACCTAAGAATTTTTCTGCATTAGTCAGTATCATTGTCATTCCGTGTATTGCAGCCTTATCGGGCGCTATGATTATGAATTTTGCGGTGACTGGGTGGGTGGTAGCTTTTATCCACTGGCTTACTACTTTTGTATCCGGATTAGGAACGAGCAACCTAATTTTGATAGGCATCGCTTTTGGCATTATCGGTTCCTTTGATTTGGGTCTTTTTGGTTCTAAAGCGTTGAGCGCAGTTTGCTTATCTATGCTAGCAACCATTGATCCTAAAACTGGTCTACCAATTATGATTGCACAAAGGCTGCTGTTAACAACTGTCACCGCGACAGTTGTACCACCTTTAGTTTGCGCTTTAGTGACATTAGTTCGACCAAAGATATTTACAACTGAAGAAAAAGAAGTTGGACGAGCAGCGCTCTTCTTGGGAGCTTTTGGTATTACAGAGGGCTCTATTCCATTGGCTCTTTCCGATGCCAAGGTATATGCAGGATGTATCGTTGGTGCGACTGCAGGAGCTATTTCTACCATATTGTTGGGTGCCGGAACAATAGTCAACTGGGGTGGTATTCCGACTTTTCCAGGAACAACAAATGTTTGGCTATACGCACTTGCTGTGCTGATTGGTACCTTAGTAGGAACCCTCTTTATTATTTTAACTAAACATCAACGGACAAAGTTAGATGACACGACCGATCAAGATGTAAAAGTAACGCAAGAAGGCGAAGAATTCGATTTGAATCTTTGATGAGGAATGAATATCGAATATGTTGATTGATGAAAAATTGATTAAACTTGATGCAAATTATCACAGTAAAGAAGAGGTGATTCGGAATGTTGCTCAACTGTTTTGGGACAGCAATAAATTAAACGATCAAGAAGCTTATATTCAGGCGGTCTTAGATCGTGAGACGGAACTTTCGACAAATCTCGGAGATGGTATTGGTTTGCCACATGCTAAAACATCGGCTGTCAAGGAAGCTGGATTGGCCTTTGTAAGATTGCAAAAACCAATCCCATGGGGAGATCAAGAACCAGTTCGTATTGTTTTCCAGATTGCTGTCAGCAATAATTCAGCAAACTTGCACCTCAAAATATTGTCTCAATTGGCTAGAAAATTAATTTATGACGATTTTAAAGAAAAACTTTTTAAAATTGATGATCCTGTAGAATTATTGGCTTTACTTTCTGAAGCCACTGGAGGCATCTTAAAATGAAAATATTAGCAGTAACATCTTGTCCAGCTGGTGTAGCACACACCTTTATGGCTGCGGAAGCGATCGAAAAAGCCGCTAAAAGTGCTGGAGTGGCAATCAAAGTTGAGACACAAGGAGCCTTGGGCATTGAAAACAGAATTGGTCCTGATGATATCAAAGGAGCAGCAGCCGTTGTTTTAACCAATGACATTCCGATTCGAGAAAGGGAAAGATTTAATTCTTTGAAGATATTCAATGTTAGTTCGACTGCAATGATTAAGTCTGCTCCTAAAATTATTGAAGCAATCGAGGAAAAAATATGACTAAATTTTCATGTATCACCCCGTCTGCTGGCCTTGCAGTGCATATTGGGAGTCACATAACTATCGGCATCGTATTGAGGAGGTTTTAAATGAACGTTGGCATTATTGGTTCAGGTTTGATCACGCAAGCAGCTTTAGATATTTTTTCCCGATTAGAAAATGTGCAATGCACCGCGATGTATTTTCGAAGTGTTGATCAAACGTCGGCTGCTTTGATCCAGAAAAAGTATAAAATCAATACTATTTATGACAACATTGATGACTTTCTAAGTGATACCAGCTTCAATGTGGTGTATATAGGTGTAATCAATAGTGCACATTATGGTTTTGCAAAGAAAGCACTCTTAGCAAACAAGCAGGTTATTAGTGAAAAAGCTTTTACATCAACTTACAAAGAGGCCGCAGATCTCGCTAAAACAGCTGAAGATCATCAACGCCTATTACTTGGCGCTAATCGATTAACCTACACCGAAAATTTTAAAGAGATTCAGCGAAGGATGCCGCAACTCGGAGATATTAAACTGGTTATGTGTAATTATTCGCAATATTCGCGAAGATACAATGAATATTTAAAAAGGCATGTTTTGCCGGTCTTTGATCCAACATTGTCCGGCGGATCGCTTTATGACATCAATGTTTACAATGTTTACTTTGTAGTTGCCCTCTTTGGCGAACCACAAAGTGTTCACTACTATCCAAATAAAGGATTTAACGGTATTGACACATCGGGGATTCTTGTCTTAACTTACAAAGGATTCCAAGCTGTTTGCAGTGCGGCTAAAGATTCTGAAAGTTCACCGTTCATGACCGTCCAAGGAACTAAGGGACACATTGATGTAGAGTCGATTCCTTCTCAGGTTGAGAATGTTAGCTTGACACAAATTGGTCAACCAACACAAACTATCAATTTGAATCATTATGATGATGCCATGGAAAATGAATTTATTCAGATCTTCAAAATAATTAACGAAAAAAATGATACATTAGCTGCTGCAAATTTAAATGTCACTCTGAATGTTATGAAAGTTCTAGAAACGGCTCGTCAGGACGCGGGAATCAGATTTACAGCAGATGATCAAGATTAATATCTCATAGCAGGAGGGATTTTTAGTTGATATTTAAACAGTACAATTTCACGGAAGGCAAATATGATTTACAAGGTGATGGTAGGCTTGTTTCTGATATTTCATATAAGAATGACTCCAAAAGAAATAAATTAGACTTATACCTGCCGTCAATTAAAAAGGACAAATATCCGATTGTAATTTTTATCCATGGTGGTGGTTTTATCAAAAGTGATAAGACACATCATTTGAGTGAAATTTTAAATGTATTACAAGATGGCTATGCGGTTGTGAGCCTTAATTACCGTTTGAATGACGAGGTGGTTTATCCGGAAAACTTAGAAGATTGCGTTGATGCAATTAATTTTTTGAGTCAACACAGCCTAGACTGGCACATAGATACTCAAAGAATAGTGCTTTGGGGAGAGACTCACGGCGGCTTATTGGCCAGTCAAATTGGTATTCAAAGACATTTATCGGCTTTTTATCGAATTGTAGGTGTGGTTAGTTTTTATGCACCAATTAACCTTTATGAATTTCATCGAGTACAGATCAATACAGGACAATTGATGAAGATAGGCGACCAAAGTGCTGACCAATTATCTTTTGGTGAAGATAACGAGGACAAGCTTCTCAAACTTTTGCAATCTTATGATCCTCTATCCGACATTGATGGTACACAGCCGCCTTTTTATCTATTGCATGGAGAAAAAGATAGTTTTGTACCACCGGCGTTTTCACAGCGCTTTGCAGATACTTTGACGCGGAATGGTGTCCCAATAATTTTGAATTTTGTCCCAAACGGCACCCACGGTATCGACTTTTATGATCATGAAGTTTACAACATCCCAATTAGAAAATTTATTAATAATTGCTTTATTCGATCGTGATCCGGTGTCGTGTATTGGCAAAGTTTGACAAATGCAAGTTGAAAAATTAGAAAATAGTGAGGAAAAAATATGTTATTCACATCGTTAATGCATGTGTCGTTTTACGCAAAGGACATCGAGACGATCCGCGAATTTTACGTAGATAAGCTTGAGGGAAATATTAAGATGCTGGTTAGAAACAGTGTCTATCGAGATCAAAAAGGCCATCCTTTTTACGAAAGGGCACAAAAAGATCCACAAGGCATTGCAATTATTTATTTTGAATTAGCACCTGGCCAATTTGTTGAGTTTTTCCCAGCCTTCGATGAACAGAAACCACATACGCATTTTAATGAATATGTTGGTTATTCGCACTTCAGCTTGCTGGTTGACGATATTCAGCAGACTAAAGAGAAGCTCATCAATAAAGATATTGCCATCGATTCTGGACCCAGTATTGGCAATTCCCATACTTGGCAAATGTGGATTCATGATCCAGAAGGAAATAGAATTGAAATCATGCAATATACGGATCAGTCATATCAGATTGTGGGGAATATTCAAGAAAAAGACGAATAAAATTTTTCAAATTTGTATAAAAACCCTTCCTCGTCAGGCAAATTCCCAGATTTGGAAGGTTTTTAGTAGTCAATTCGATTGTTAGACTAAAGTGATTCCGCCGTCAACAACTAAAGTCGAACCAGTGATATATGATGCATCATCAGAGACCAAGAATAATGCAGGCTTGGCAATTTCTATCGGCTGTCCAACTCTTTGCATTGGAATGATAGCCTCCAGGTATGACATCTGTTCGCCATTAACGGTATTTAAGATCGGTGTTTCGGTAATGCCCGGGCAGATGGCATTAACGCGAACACCTTTTGCAGCGTAATCGCGCGCCAAGACCTTGGTTAGAGAAATCAAGGCACTTTTTGAAGCACTATAGGCATAACTATTTGAATTTGTCGAGAGGCCTGCGATGGAGCTTGTATTAAGAATCGTACCTTTGGTTTTCATCAAATAAGGCATCGCTTGTTTGCACATCTGAAAAGGTGCTTTCAGATTAGTATCCATGACATCGTCAAACTCTTCGTAGGTCATTTCCTCAAGCGGTTTGGCCACTGAAATACCTGCATTGTTGAATAAAATGTCGATTTTGCCGTATGCCTCAATTGTGGTGTTCAACAGCTTATCAATGTCATCGGTATTTAACATATCGGCTTGAACAAAAACGGCTTCGCCGCCTTGATCTTTGATATGTTGAACGACCGCACGGCCGTTTTCCTGATTACGGCCAGCAACGACCACTTTTGCGCCCTCAGCAGCGAACAATATCGCTGAAGCTTCTCCGATACCTGATGTACCGCCGGTGACAATAGCCACCTTTTCTTTTAATTTCATAGTCATTCTCTCCAATGAGAAGATTGCGGACAATGCTGCGTTTATTGAAAACGCTTATATTTGCAATACTGTTTCTGGAAAAGCCCGCGTAAACAGTATGTGATAATAATAACATATTATCTGAACTGATGTTGTTTTCTTATTGCCAGGGAGGTTCAGACCAAGCCAAAACGCCGGCAATAAGGTTACAATATGCTTGTCTTGAGACTCTCCTTGGCTATCATAAGCGGCATTTGATAGGTAAAGGAGTATCAAAGACTGCACCAACATAGACAAAGCAATGCTTAAAAATTTTCACAGAGGATAATCATATGGCAACTAGCAATATTGATGATTATATAGCTGCACAGGCGGAGTCTTTACAACCGGTTCTTCAGAAAATCCGTCAAACAATTAGAGCCGCCGCACCAGACGCAACCGAAAAAATTTCTTATGGCATGCCGACTTTTTGGCAAGGGACGAATCTTATTCATTTTGCGGCCTTTAAAAATCACATCGGCATATACCCGGGCGGTCAAGCTCCCGCGGTTTTTGCCGACCGGCTGAAAAATTATAAAACTTCCAAGGGTACGATTCAGCTGCCTTTTGACCAGCCAATCGATTATCAATTAATTTCAGATATTGTTGTTTGGCGGCTTGCGCAGCAAACAACAGGCGGATATTCTGCATGACCTTTGAGCCGCTAAGATTCCTTGTGCTGTTAAGATTTATGACATGCTCGTCAATATTCAAAGAGCTTTAGTGTATATTCTCGTTAAATAGATTTGCGAGGTATAGCATGAAAAATTTTTTCGGTATTTTAGGCGGCATGGGTACGCGTGCGACTGAGGCATTTATTGACAGTATTAATCAATTGGCTAGGGCACAAAATGACCAAGATTATTTGAATTACATTGTTTTTAATCACGCAGCCATACCAGATCGCACGGCCTATATTCTAGGGCGGTCTGATCAAAATCCACTGCCTTTTTTAATCGAAGATGTCCAGCAAATGAACCAGCTTTCTCCCGATTTTATTTTGATTACCTGCAATACGGCACATAATTTTCTGCCCCAGTTGCAAAAAGCCGCACACATGCCGATTTTAGATATGCCCAGTTTAGCTGCGGCCGCTTGCAAACAATTTTCTTCTAAGAATTTGCGTGTTGGCTTATTAGCGACTTCCGGTACGATTGAGGCAGCTATTTACCAACCACATATTGCTGCATTGGGCTATCAGACAATCTTGCCCGACCCTGTTTGGCAGCGGAAAGTCATGGATGTCATTTACAAGGATGTTAAAGAAGCCGACCAAGTGAACCGGGTACGTTTCCACGCCTTGATTGAGCACATGCTCATCGATGAAAAGTGTGATTGTGTGATTTTAGCCTGTACAGAGTTATCGGTGGCTCAGCAGCGCGAAGCCTATGAATCGGACCGCGTGATCGATGCTCAGCAATTGTTAGCACGTCGAGCGGTGCAACTGGCACGTTCTTTACAATTTAGCTGAACGAATTTGTTAATCTTTTTAGGAGGAGAAAATTACTAATGAAGAAAAATGTGTACTTTAGTCATGATGGCGGTGTCGATGATTTAGTTTCGCTGCTTTTGCTGATGCAAATGGAGGATATTAACCTGACCGGCGTGGGCGTCATGGGTGCTGATTCTTATTTGGAACCGGCCTTGTCGGCAACGAGAAAGCTGATTGACCGTTTTGGCCATGGTCTCCAAATTCAGCCGGCAGCATCTGACTCGCGTGCTGTTCATCCTTTTCCTAAAGAATGGCGCATGGATGCATTTTCTTTTGATGCCTTTCCACTGTTAAACGAAAGCGGCCATATTCAGACAGCTGTCGCTGATAAAGCGGCGCATCTGGATTTAATTGATAAACTGCAGGCTCAGACAGGCAAAACCACTTTGGTCATGACTGGGCCTTTGAGTGATCTGGCTCGTGCTTTAAAAATTGATCCGACGATTATAGATAAAATTGACGAGCTTTATTGGATGGGCGGTACTTTAGACAACAAGGGCAACGTAGCCGAACCTGAGCAAGATGGCACAATCGAGTGGAACGCTTACTGGGATCCGCAGGCCGTTAAAGATGTCTGGGATTCGTCCATCAAGATTCATATGGTTGGGCTGGAAAGTACGCGCCAGGTCCCATTGACGCGTGATATTCGTCGTCACTGGGCATCACAGCGCAAGTATCCGATTTTGGATTTGATCGGTCAGGGTTATGCGCTAGTACCGCCTTTGGATCATTTTGAGACAAATTCGACTTATTTTATGTGGGATGTGTTGACGACCATATACAGCGGTTATCATGACGTGGCCGAAACTAAAGAAGTTTTGAGTGATGTTTCAGTCAGCAGCCCGTCAGACGGCCGGACTTTTGAAACAGCCGATGGTCGGCCGATCACCCTTGTTACCAAGGTAGATCACGACCGTTTCTTCCAATTAATTGATGAATTAGGTAAAAAAATCTATTAGTGTGCCAGATAATCTTGGTTAAATCTATAATTCACATATTTTTGTTAAAAAACTACCATAGTAAATGGTAGTTTTTTAGTTAACTATATATTCTCATTCCACTTGATTCACGGCCCATTTGGCTTTTTTACCAGACAGAACACGTACAACTTCACTTGCTGAATCAACAGCCATTCTTTCCATGCATTCTTTCGTATTAGAAGCAATATGCGGTGTTAACAGTACGTTATCGAGTTGATAAAACGCACTGCTTAACGGCAACGGTTCTGCATCAAACACATCTAAGGCTGCGGCACGGATTTGATGCTCGGCTAAGGCCTTTATAAGCGCTGTTTCATCAATTAGAGCCCCGCGACCCAAATTAACCAAGGAAGCCGTCTTTTTCATGAGACTGAATTCGCGCTTTCCAAACGAATGCGTAGTTTGTTCATTGACAACCAAATGAAGTGTAATAATATCAGCTTGACTGATTAAGCTGTCTCGGTCAACTAGCTTTCCGACCTGGCTGTCCTTAATAAACGGATCAAAAATTAAGACCTTCATCCCTAGGGCTTCAGCTTTTTGGGCAACGATTCGGCCGATTCGGCCATACCCCATGACGCCAAGTGTCTTACCATTTAAATCAAAACCCATATGAGTGGTCTTGTAGGCGAAGTTTCCCAGGCGCATTTCATGTGAAACGCGTGTTAAGTTTTTCGATAGATCAAAAATTTCAGCTAAAGTCGTTTCGGCCACGGTTGCTGCATTTGCTGTCGGTGTGATTGTGACAACAACACCTTGTTTGGCTGCAAATGTTGGATCAACATTATCGAATCCCACACCATGGCGAGCAATAATTTTCAAATTAGGAAATTGTTTTAACGTCTCATTATCAAAAGGGTCGGTCATTAGAATAATGCCATTTGCGTCTTGACCGTATTTTAAAATGGTTTCCTGTCGATCGTCTGGTACTGTAATCAGATCGAAATGATGTGTTAACAAATAATCTTTCCCTGCTTGTGATAAATTTTTAGGTACAACTACTTTCATGGTTCTTTCTCCTTTTTTGGTTTTTTATCTCAGTAGATATCCGCCATCTACTGGCAGCGTGACACCGGTAATATAATTCGAAGCCGTGCTGGCGAGAAAAACAATTGCGCCCATCAATTCTGATGGATCGGCCCAATGTGCCGCTGGAATGTGGGACAAAATTTCTTCATTTCTCCCTTTATCGTCACGTAAGGCCTGTGTCATGGGCGTGTTAATATATCCTGGTGCCAAAGCATTGACTTGGATATTACTGGCTGCCAAGGCATCTGCGTAGGCCTTGGTTAGACCGATGATGCCATGTTTACTAGCTGTATAAGGGAAAATAAATTTGCCCGCTCGGTATGATTGCATCGAAGCAATATTGATAATTTTGCCAGCATGCTGTTCAGCCATGACTTTAGCAACGGCGTGGGACAAAAAATACACAGCATTGAGATTTAAATCAATCACAGCCCGCCAGTCCTGATCATTAAAATCCTGCCATTTATTGCGCCGTTGCATACCGGCGTTGTTAACAAGAATATCGATCTTGCCGAATATCTTTTCGGCGTAGTTAACAATGGTGGCTGGTGCATCGGCATCGGTGATATCTTGTTTTAAAAATTTTATTTTTTGTCCACTGCCTTTGACTGATTCGGCCGTTTCCTGCCAACCAGTTTCGCTACGGCTGACAACCAGTACATTAGCACCCGATTGCATCAGGGCCCGTGTATAGTATTGTCCCAGCCCGGATGCCCCGCCTGTGACAATGGCATTTTTACCATCTAAGCGAAAGTATTGTGTGTCAAAATGATTAGCTTGTTCCATATCTTGCATCTCCTAATCTATTCATTTAATTAAACATAATCACGGCCAGCAATAAGTTGGCGGCACAAATGGTCCAGCCCCAAGGAACACCTGTTAACAGAAATTTTTTGGGGTTTAAGTGTGTGTATTCAATAGCCCATAAGTTCCAGGATTGGGTCACACACGCTGAAACAGCCATTGATACAGCTGGTACTGTGATCAAAGCGAAAGCGAAATATTGATTAAAAAAGCCTGTTCCGGCAATAACTGCTGCAGTTGCTGATCCGGCCCCCCAAACCATGAGTGGCCCTCTAAAAAGTGCCAGAGGAGCCAAAATGGCAAAAACAATCGCGATAATCCAAGGACTGTGTGGGACGATATTTTGTAGAATGCTGCTGAAACGTGCGGTATTTTTAACAGCCGCTGCGCTAAACATAGTTAAAATAAACAGCATCACTAATAAACCGGAGATATCGGAAATTGATTGACTGATAGTTTTATTAATTAAATTCAAACAATCATGATAGGTTTTCATATTTCCAGTTAACAACAAGGCTAGAATAATGGATAAAAGCAAAGATGGGATTGGTTGCCAACCAAAAACTAAATTCATCAATACCGGCAAGATAGGAATGAAAAAACTATAAACAGGTGTCTTGTTCATAGTGGCGACAGATGTATTTTCAGTAGCATGGATTGATTGGGCATGAAAGATGATAAAAGCTATTACAAACAGCATTTGTATCGCCATCGCCGAAAAGCCATACGCTAAATATTTGCTACCATATATAACTTTTGGGAAAAACAATTGGATTTGTTTAATAATGACAATGTTGACATACATTGGTGCACCCACTGAGAGCACAAAAGCGACCACTGAAATATTTTTTGGCAGGCCTAATGACTCCAAAATGGGTAGCAATATCACACCAACGGCAATGACAGCGCCGACACCGTAAGAACTGGTGAAAATGAAGGCTGTGACTAGGCAAACCAAAATCGTTGCAGTAATTGGATGCTTGCGGCTCACTTTAATGGTTTCCTGGCTAATCGATCCAGCAATATTCGTGTCAACAAGCACTCGACCGAACCAAGAACCAAAGATGATCACAACAATTGTTGATCCATAGTCCATTGCTGGCTGTGAAAATATATCGTTGATGGCAGTGTGATAGGGGATTCCACCAATCACAGTCCACAAAATGGCCATGAAAAAGAAGCCAATCATGATATTACCGCCGCGCATAACAAAATAGATGAAGGCAAAGAAGGTTAATAACAGCAAACATCCGATGATTACATTCGTCATTTTAGGGCCGGCTTTCTATGTATTTTTCCAAAATACTGATATCCAATTGTAGTTGTGTCATTGATTCAACTGGATACTCTAGAGCGACTGGTAAATCACCGGCTGTTAAATTGAGCAATGCTCGCCAATCCAGATTGCCTTGATCAATTGCAACGGTTTTAGGCTGACCATTTTCCATAACATAATCTTTTACATGAAGATAATTTGTGAAGGAATTTAATCGTTTTGTAGCTGTGAAGGGATCTTGTTTTGTGAAAACCCAATTGCCTAAGTCGTTAACGAATCCAACCTTGACGTGATGGTCTTTTGCATTCTTAAGAAATGACTCGATGTTTTCAGCTGATCCACTCAAAGGTGTTTGATCGTTTTCCACATTAAGCTCGATTGACTTGGGCAGAATGCTCCCAAGTTCCCTTTGAAGATCGCCGTGAAAGCTAGCAAAATCACCAACATTCAGTTTGACGTAACTAGCTCCAAATAGCTTGGCTTCAGCGAAATATTGTAATAATTTGGGGTTTACTTGTCCTTGTATAAACAGGACATCGGGCACCGAATAAAATAAGGTCAAACGTTTTCCCAATTTTGCATAATTAAGCGCTTCCATTTCTTGCAAAAAGAAATGGAAATATTCGCGGCGAAGCTCAATACGCCATATGCCCGCATTGACGAGTTGATCTACCAATGCAGTTTGTGTCTGTCCTTTATCGTGCTGTTGCTGTAATACTAATGTGTTTATAACAATTTGATTATTTTTCAAGAAGGTCTCCTTTGTTAATTTTAAATTAACTATGCTTCTTTTTAGGAAAACGTTTTCCCTGAGCACAAAGATTAGCTTACTACGCATTTTTTTAACTGTCAATTGGATTCATAAAAAATTCACAAGGAGTGGCCAACGTTTAATTGACTTTCCACAATTATAGTTTCTGCTTTAATGGGCTTTGTCCCTTCTATTTCTTTCACAAGCACCTGAGCCGCTGTTGATCCAATTATTTTTGGATTTTGCTGAATTGTTGTCATGACTGGATGAGTTAATTTGGCCCATTCCCAATCATCAAAAGCTGATAATCCAATTTGGTCCGGGACGCTAACATGCCGCTGGTTTAGAATACGCATAATGCGCAAAAGCAGCGGTCCCTTTAGAGCATAGAGCGCTGTTTTCGTGTGAAAGTTATTGGTTTTTTTTCGCAATGATTGAAAAATTTCTTCATCATTAGTTGTTTTTTGAATTTCAACGAGGCCTAATTGAAATGAATTTTGTTTTTGCAAATCGAAGAGTGCCATATAACGTTCTTGGCGAGCTGAGTTTTTGTCAATGGGTTCGCTGACAACAAGAATTTGCGGATACTGCATCTGAATCATTAATTGACCTAATTTTTTGGAGTAAGCATAGTTATCTGTCACAACCTCTGGCCAGAGAGTTGGCTGGATTTGTCGATCGACAATTACGAGCGGAATTCGTTGCTTTTGTAGATAACTGTAATTGCTAGACTTGCTGCTCATTGGTTGTAGAAGAATCCCGTCAATCTGCAATTCAAGCAAGCGCTGTATCTGTCGTCGTTCGATAATCTGGGAATTATTGGAATTCATTAAAATGATCTGAAAATTTTTTTTGGCCAGCACTTCGTCAGCTCCTTTAAATAATAAGGATGAGAAAAAGTTTTCAACGTCAGCTACAACGACACCAATCAGTCTGCTCGATTGCTTTTTGAGAGTTTGTGCTTGGCGATTAACATGGTAATCACTGTGCTTCACGGCCTCATCAATTTTTTGCCGGGTTGCTTCAGACATTTTTGTATAGTTGTGGTTAAGAAAACGAGAAACTGTTGTAATCGACACACCTGCTAAACGGGCAACGTCGTTGATTGTTGATCTTCTTGCTTGATTCATGATGAATTTTAAAGTGATTGTTAGATTTATTTTGCGCTTTTTTAGACTTTATGTTGACTTATTTATGAAATAAATTGATATCTGTGGCTCGTTTTCCTTGTTTGGAGGAGGTATTTAATAACTGTCATTAAAAGGATTGACAAATTATTTTAATCCGAGTAAGCTTCTAAGCAATCGAATAAATAAAACAACGAACAGAAGAGTAACTTGTTTGAGATGCCAAGAGAATCGGCACTGCTGGAAAGTCGATCATTGATACAAGCGAACCACACCTGTGAGTGCAGCCGAAATACTGCCGGGTCACCCGTTATCGTCAGAGTCTTTGACTCACTGAGGCTATTAAAGCAATTTAATAGCGTTAAGAGGTGGAACCGCGCACAACGCCCTCTCAATCTTTATTGATTGAGGGCGTTTTTTTATTTATTCCAGAAAGGAAAGCATGAACTACATTTTCTCAATTTTACCTGATATTTTGACCGGCCTGAACATCACAGTTGGCCTATTCATTCTGACCCTTTTGGGTGCTACACCCTTGGGTATCCTGATTGCCATCGGCCTGCGTTCGCAGTTTTTCATCCTGCGCTGGTTGCTAAACGCCTATGTGTGGATTATTCGCGGAACGCCACTAATGCTGCAGCTGATGTTTTTCTATTTCGGTTTGCCACTCGCGACAGATAACCGGCTTGTGTTTCCGAAAATGACAGCGGCTGTACTGGTTTTCGTCCTGAATTATGCGGGCTATCTGGCTGAGATATTTAGAGGTGGTATTCAAGCTATTCCACAAGGTCAATATGACGCTGCTTTTGTGCTAGGCATCAGCCATCGTCAGGCATTCAGCAAAATCATCCTGCCGCAGGTGTTTAAAATCGTGCTTCCTTCATTTGGCAATGAGGTGATCAATCTGATCAAGGACACGTCACTGGGATACGTTATCAGTCTGGTCGACATTCTCTATATTGCACAAGGACATGCGGTGGCGGATGTCAGCCTGATGCCTTATGTGATTGTGGCAGTTCTTTATCTGATATTTACAGCATTAGCGACCGTCATTATGAAAAAGATCGAATCAAATTATCGGGAGTGGGCATGATGCTGGATATGCAAGGATTGACAAAAAGTTTTAACGGGAAAAACGTTTTCAAAAATTTAAATCTCAAAGTGAATGATGGTGAGGTTCTCAGTATCGTTGGCCCATCCGGTATTGGTAAAACGACCCTGCTTCGCATCATTGCCGGCTTGGAAACGGCTGACTCTGGTCAAATGATCATTGATGGACAGACAGTCAATGTTGAAGAAAAAGGCGGCAATGCTTTAGTTGGCGTTATCTTCCAGGATTTCAATCTGTTTCCTCAGTATACGGTTCTGGGAAACGCGATTCTAGCACCGACGCTTGTTAAAAAGACCGAGCGGGAGCAGGCGGTCGAGAAGGTTCGACATATTTTGGCCGAGCTGGGAATTGAAGATAAAGCTGACCTTTATCCTTATCAATTATCTGGCGGGCAAAAACAACGTGCTGCCATTGCTAGAGCCTTAGCCATGGATCCAAAAATTCTGGCCTACGACGAACCGACTTCGGCCTTAGATGAGTTTTCAACAGATCAGGTTGTACAGGTGGTTCAAGAACTTAAGGATCGCGGCGTGACGCAGATGGCGATTACACATGATGCCCCTTTTGCAGAAAAAATTTCGGATAGAATATTTGATTTCAAAACAGAAGTAAAGAGAGAATAAAAATGACTAATAATAAAAGAAGAAAATTATACGTAAACATCGGCATCATTGTCTTAATTCTGGCAATTGTTGCCGGAGCTTGGACTTATCTAGCCAGCAGTACAACAAAAGCCAAGACGGATGGTTGGGATAAAATCAAACAGCAGAAGAGACTGACAATCGGCCTCGATGATACTTTTATTCCGATGGGTTTTCGCAACAAACAAGGCAAATTGGTTGGTTTTGATGTCGACCTGGCTGATGCAACCTTTAAAAAATTAGGTATCAAAGTCAAGTGGGAACCGATTAATTGGGCCACTAAAGAGCAGCTTTTAAACAACGGCCAGATTGATGCCATTTGGAATGGGTACACGATTTCACCAGCTCGTAAAAAGAAAGTTGCTTTCTCAATTCCCTATAATCACGGAACACAGGTTTTGGTGACATTATCGAAATATAATATGAAATCTTTTGCGGATATGAAAGGCCGCACATTGGGTCTACAGAATGCTTCAACAGCTGATACACAATTTTCTCAGTATGGCAATCTGCTGAAAAAATACGTCAAGGGTAAGCCTTCGAAATACGATACTTTTGATAAGGCCTTTATGGATCTGAAAGCGGGTCGCATTCAAGGAATTCTGGTTGATTCCATGTATGCCGGCTATTATATTGACCACTTGCCGGATTCACAGAACTACCAAATTATCACGGGTGGTTATCCGACTGATGAGACCGGTGTTGGTTTTAGAAAATCCGATGTCCAATTAAGAGAACGTGTGAATGACGTTTTGAAACAATTCCAGCAGAACGGGAAGATGCGTACTTTGCAGCTAAAATGGTTCGGCAGGGCTGACAAGGGTTTGAAATAAGTTAAAATTTAAACGATGATCTTTTTAAAAAAACAATCATTGGCCGATACAAAAAAACTCGCTGAGCATTTGGCGGGTTTTTTATCGGCTGGCGACTTGATTTTATTGCGAGGCAATTTAGGCGCCGGCAAGACGACTTTTACGCGCCAATTGGTTCACGCATTATCTGATGATCCTGATTTAATCGTCAATTCACCGACTTTCACAATTCTCCAGCAGTATACGGGCCACGGGCTGCCTTTCCCGGTCTATCATTTTGATGCTTATCGCTTGGAAACGATTGGTGCCGCTGATCAAGGCTTTGAAGATTATATCGGTGCTGACGGCCTGACTTTGGTCGAGTGGCCGGATTACATGAAAGAAATTCTGCCTGATCAGTATTTAGAAATTGCCTTCAGTTACGATGGCCAGGATCGAGATGTGCGTCTAACCGCTCATGGCGCTCGTTATGAGAAAATGCTGGATCGCCTATGAATTTTATTGCGATGGATTTTGAAACAGCTAATAATGAAGCATGGTCAGCGGATTCTTTGGGTCTGACAATTGTCAAGGATAATCAAATCGTCGATAATTGGTATTCTTTGATTAAACCTGAGACGACTTTCTCCTATTGGAACACAGCTGTTAACGGGTTAACCGCTGACGATGTTATTGATTCGCCCAAATTTCCGGATGTCTGGGAACAAATTAAGCATCTTTATGCTGATTATCCAACTGTTGTCGGCCATAATATTCGTTTTGACAACCAAGTACTTAAACAAACATTGCGTTACTATGGTCTGCCGGTGCCGCATTATGTTAGCCTTGATACAGTCTCAATTTCTAGAAAATTTCATCCAGACATGGTTAACCATAAATTGGACACAGTCGCATCTGAATTAGGCCTGGATTTGGAACATCACCATAATGCGAGTTTTGATGCGCAGGCTGCAGCTGAAATCCTCATTTATGAAATCAATCATTTTGGTGAGGATCGTATCAAGGATTTTGCCAAACTGGTGTAGAGGGCAAAGATTTGTCAGATCAGCAATTAAAAATTATTCGCCGCTACATGACGCATAACGATTGTTTTATGCAAGGCGACCCGCTAAAAGCCTCAGGTATCATGATTCATTCCACAGCCGAACCCGGTATTATGGCTGCTGACTGGTTTGATCTGTGGGATCGATCTTATGCAGCCGGCCAGATAGATCGCCAAGTAGCTGTTCACGCATTCGTTGATGACAAAGTTGTTTGCCAATATCTGCCTTGGACGATGCGTGCTTGGCGTGCAGCCGGCCCCGCTAATCTCAGCTTTATCGGGATTGAGACTTGTGAACCAGCAGGATTGTATTACGGTCCTGATGGTTTTCAATTAATTGGTTATGATCCGTCAGTTTTTCATGAATATTTCCACAAAGTATGGCAAAATGATATCCAGCTATCCGTTTTTCTGTGCCGACAGTACCACATTGATCCGGGTAGTATTATCAGCCACCATGAAGGCTATTTAGCTGGTCTGGCAAGCGACCATCAGGATCCCGAACATTGGTGGCGGTATCACGCGAAAACGATGGACGATTTCCGTCGAGAAGTCAAAATGAGACTAGATACAGGTGATGAAAATGGCAAAAAAGAAAAAAGAAAAGTTTGAGTCGATTAAGACTGCCGAAATGGGCGAGAGCGATCCGTTAATGGATAGCCTATTTGCAAAAATCAAGCTCAATGAGGACAAAAAACAGTCTCAAGATAAGGCAAAACAAGCATAAAACCGTCGCTGAACCGTTTATACGACGGTTTTTATTTTGTTTTTATTAGGAGGCCGGAAACTGTTCTCGGATTCCGATAAAATATAGGCATGAAGTCTTTTTGGAAAATTTTTTGGTGGATTATCGGCATCTACGTTCTATTCAATATCGCGGCCAGCTTGATTGGAGCGGCAATGGCTTTTGTCATTCCAGCAGCGATTATTTATGTAATTTATCGGCAGATTGTGAAAAATAATCGTGCTGCGAAGAAAAGAGCCTTAAAAAGAGAAAAGAAAGAGACCGGTATATTGATTTACCGCTATGACTGGTGGAAACTGTTTCCAACAGCTGCCGCTTTGCTGCCGATTGGATTTTTTACGGCGAGAAATATCGGCGGCTGGCCAATCTATACTTTGGAACTGACGCTGTTCATCATTGCAGGTTATTTTTTGATTACGGCTTTTAAACGCTGGGCTTCTTTAGAAATTACGGATTTCTGTCTGGCACGTGTTGATCACCGCTATTTTTTCCGTCACAAGATTATTTATGAATGGCCGCGGATTTACTACACAGAAGTACAGACAGAAGGCTTAAATTATCAGTTATATGTGGCCACGCTTGACGGGTCATTTACGATTAAACAAAACGAAGTCAAAAATATCGCGATTCCAGAACTGAAAAAGATTGTTGATAGTTACATCAAATCCGGCGGCCAAGCACCGGTTGACCAAAAACAAGCCGACAGCCAAACAACTGATGAGGCGCAGCCGGATAATCGTCTAGACAAGCTGACGAATTATGTTTTCGATAATGGCAGTGCAGCTTTGGATAAGGCAAAGGAAAAAATTGACGCATATTTCGATCGGACGCGTTCAGCCAAACATTCAGCCGACAGCAGTGATTTATCTCCTGTCGCCATTTTTAAAAGACAATTACAAGGCAGACAGCCCTTTGCTTCTTTTACGGCCTATGGGTTAGAACCCGCTAGTCCAAGAAAATCCGGTCAAGATGACTTATTGTTATCACTGATTTCCTGGCAAAATATAAGTGATATTAAAGTTGATGATTTAAAGGCGCCAAGCAGACTAGAATTAAAACTGCAGCTGGCTGGCCAAAAAGCTATTCGTCTGATTATTGGGGATGAGAACAGTAGTGAAATGTATACGAGTTCACTCAGTGTCGGGAAACTGTATACGCACATCCAGTCGTTAAAAGCACATAGCAGACATATAAGTATGACAGTCTAGGAGGACAAATGGCAAACGGTGATAACGAAATTGAAAAGACAGGAAACAAGTCGCCTGAGCGAGCTATTTTGCCAACTTTGAGTCCAGAAGAACAAAAGCAAGCCAGAGAAATTTCCAAACAGCTGGATGGCTTGGATCCTGAACAGATTGTGAGTTATGGGTCTGATGTCCAAAAAGAAATTTCCGATTTTTCCCAGAACGTTTTGAACAGTGTTTCAAATAAAGATTTAGGCAGTATCGGCGATAATCTGCGCGATTTAGTTGTGACAATCAATGAGTCAAAACCAGATGAACTGGCGCCGCAAAAAGCCGGCTTGATTTCTAAGATTTTTGGGCGCGTACGGCGTTCAGCTCTAGAAGTGCGTGCAAAATATGAGAAAGTCGGTCAGCAGATTGATCGTGCTGCTGCACAATTATCGGATCAGCAAAAGGGTTTACTTGCCGACAACAAAATGCTGGAAGGCTTATACGCTAAAAACCTTGACTACTACAATCGGCTCAATCTCTACATTGCCGGAGCGGAATTAAAAGAGAAAGATATTCGTGAAAATATTCTGACTGCAGCTCAAAAGCGGGCCGAAAAAACACAGAATCAATTAGATGCCCAGACGGTCCAGGATATTGCCCAGACGCTTGCCACCTTGGAGAAACGCAATTATGACTTGAAGCTGACTCGGCAAATTGCGATTCAGCAAGCGCCGCAGATCCGCCTTGTTCAGACGACCAACCGGCAGTTATCGACAAAAATTCAATCATCAATTAATACAGCTATTCCACTATGGAAAAACCAGATTGCCATCGCATTGACCTTATTTAAGCAGCGTGATGCGATCAACACACAACGAGCTGTTTCGGAAACCACCAATCATTTATTGGAACAAAATTCTCAGATGCTGAAACAATCTGCCTTGGATACAGCTAAGGAAACAGAGCGCGGTGTGATTGACGTTGATACATTAAAGAAATCTCAGCAGAATTTGATTGAGACAATTCAGCAGACGATCGAAATTCAAAATCAGGGCCACGAACGGCGTTTGGCGGCTGAAAACGATCTGGCTGCCTTGGAACAGCAGATGAAAACCGAACTTAGAAAAGTCGCCAGAGATGACGGAGATTTGTCTGCGAGAAAAAACTTGAACTAATCAAAGGCCATTTGTAAATAAATCGGCGCATGATCTGCACGAGTACCACTGTCAATCATGCCGCTTTTTTTTATTTTATCTTTTAATGTGCTGCTGACTAGATAGTAGTCAATCCGCCAGCCGGCGTTGTTTGGCTTAGCCATGCGATTTCGCTGGCTCCACCAAGAATAAGCAACATCATCAGGGTGCTGAAAACGCCAGGTATCTGTAAATCCTGCTTCTAAAAGCTGAGTAAACTTAGCTCGTTCCTGATCCGTAAAACCCGCAGATTGATGGTTGGTTGACGGGTTTTTCAAATCAATTTCTTCGTGGGCAACATTTAAATCACCGGAGAAGATAACGGCTTTTCTTTCGGCCAGCTGGCTGACATAGACACGAAAATTGTCATCCCATAGACCGCGCATCTCGAGACGTTTTAGACCATCGCCTGAATTAGGCGTATAAACATTCAGGAGATAAAAATCCGGGTATTCCAGCAAAATAATGCGCCCTTCTTCATCCATTGTGTCCGGTGCGTCAATTGTTGGGCAATTGAAAGAAATCGGCTGTTCTTTTGCCAAGGTAATCACGCCGGCATAGCCTTTTTTGGCTGGTGGCGTACTATTTCTCACAAAAGTGCAATAACCCGGAAACAGATCGTTTAAAACCTGTGTTTGTTTAGCGTTGAGACCGGTAACTGGTAATTTACTTTCTTGAATAGAAAAGAAGTCCGGCTTTTGGGCGGCTATCTGAGATAACAGCGCAAAAGTGAGTTCGCCGCGGGGTGATTTATGTTCGATCGCGGCATTCAAGCTGTCGATATTCCATGAAATAAAGTTCATAAAACCAGTCTAAACCAAGTTTGCCTGCAATGATAAAATCAAGTTATCGCAGATTTTACTAAACAATTTTCAGATATTGAGATTTATAAGGACAAACCTATTGCTGAGTACGCTTTTGCTCAGGTTGGCGGCAAGGCTGATTATTTGGCTTTTCCCAAGAATAGTCAGGAGACAAAACGTCTAATCCAGGCAGCTTTTGATCAAGATATTCCGGTGCACGTGTTGGGACAGCTTAGCAATATGCTGATATCGGATCAAGGTGTTGCCGGTCTGATTATTATCATGGACAAAATGAAGCAGATTCAAATCCGCGGCAATGAAATTATCGCCGATGCTGGAATTGATATGATTCAAGTATCCGAATTTGCCTATGAGCATGGGCTGTCGGGTCTGGAGTGGGCGGCTGGACTGCCAGGATCAGTCGGTGGTGCTGTTTATATGAATGCTGGTGCTTATGGCGGCAATACGGCCGATGTGCTGAAAAGTGTTATCGCTTTGGACCATGCCGGCCACTCGCTTGTTTTGACCAAAGAACAGCTGGGTTTTTCTTACCGTAATTCAGGTATTCAGCAAAATGGTTATTATATTCTCCAAGCGGTCTTTGAGCTGGCACCTGATGATAAGGCTGTTATCCGGCGCTGGATGGATGATTTTAATTTTCGGCGGATTAGTAAACAGCCTTTGAATCTGCCCTCCAATGGTTCTGTTTTCAAACGGCCGCAGGGATTTTACGCAGGTAAACTGGTGGCAGATGCCGGCCTGCAGGGTATTCGTATCGGTGGTGCTCAGTTATCCACGAAACATGCGAATTTTATTGTCAACGTCGATCATGCCAGCACCGAAGATTATGTCAGACTTATCAACTTAGTCAAGCACACGATCAAACAGAATCAGGATATCAATATGGAATTAGAAATCAAAATGATCGGGAAAGGATTCGCTGAAAACTAATGGACTTATTACTGCTGTTTCCAATTGTTATATCTTTAATTGTTGCCAGCAGCTTATTGGCTCATTTTTTCCCTTTGCTTCCAGTCAGCCTATTACAGATCATCTGTGGTGTCGGGTTATCTTTTTTCATTGAAGAGACCATTGGCTTGGATACCGAATGGTTTTTACTTATTTTTATTGCACCGCTCCTTTTTAATGATGCCTGGCGTTTTCCCAAACGAGAACTTTGGCAGCTGCGTGCGCCGATTATTGCAAACGCCTTTGTCCTAGTATTTGTCACAGCTCTTGGTGGCGGCTGGTTGATTCACATACTCATACCGGTCCTGCCGTTATCAGTCAGCATTGCCTTAGCGGCAGCTTTGTCGCCAACCGATCCAGTATCTGTCGGAACGATTCTATCCCGTATCAAAATACCGGACAATCTGCTGCACGTCTTAATGGGCGAAAGTCTGTTAAATGATGCTTCCGGCCTGGTGGCCTTTAAATATGCTGTGTCCGCTACAGTATTGGGCTCATTTGTTATGCATGATGCTTTTTTTAATTTTATCTATATCACGATTGTTGGCGCGTTGACAGGGTTTTTGCTGATTTCTATGATTGACTGGGCACGGGAAATCATCCGTCAGCATGGTGCTAACGACGAAATCATGCAGGTTATTATCAGTATTTTGGCGCCTTTTTTGATCTTTTATATCGCCGAAGATCTAGAACAATCTTCGGGCGTTGTGGCGGTTGTTGTGGCCGGGATTTTGACAAAATTACGCAATAATGCTGATTACAATGCAAGTTTTGAATTCAACGTTTTGTCCGAAACGATCTGGCGGGCTCTGGCCTTTGTTTTGAACGGTACGATTTTTATTATCTTGGGCTTGGAGCTGCCTCATGCCTATGAGGACGCGATTATCAATGATCAGCTGAATCTGGTTACAGGCATTCTATATGGCATTTTGGTTTGGTGCATTATCTTTGTCATTCGGGCGGTTTGGACTTATATTAACGAATATATCAGCTACAAAAGAAATATCAAAACAAATCCAAAACCAACTATTGTGCAAACGATGATTATGGCGTTTTCCGGTGTCCGTGGTGCGATCGCACTCGCTGCTGTGCTGTCAATTCAAATGGTCTCCGGCCGTGTCTTTCCACATTACTATCTGATGGTCTTCATCGCAGCTGTTGTCGTTATTTTCTCTCTGATTGTTGCATCAATTATGCTGCCGATTCTGACAAAGCTCTCAGGGCCGGTTTCGACTTTGCCGAGTGATATTCAGCTGATGAATCAAGAAGCCGATTTTAATTTGAATGAGCTTGGTCAAAAGGAACGTCAATATAAATATATCAGCGAGACCGAAGCTCGTATCTTTCAATTACAATCAGGCATTCAAGCACTCAAATTTCAGCTGCATGATTCGGAATTCGGCGGCGAAGTGGTTGACCCTAAACAAGCTGCTATCTACGATCTTGTGTTTGAGCGTCAGCAGAAAATCAACGATTTACAGCTTAAAAGCCGTTTGCCAGGTGCTAAAAAACTAGCTATACGCGAGCAGGATTTCCGTGTGATCGCACTGCAGGCTGAAGTTGAGGCGATTGAAAAAATATATAGTCAAAAGAAGATTTCTGCAGCTGTTTACCATGCCAATATGCGAGGCGTGCGCTGGTCTTTGCGTGATATCGGTCATCGGCGAAGTTTTTCTTTTCAATGGTTTTTACGTGTGATTCGGCGCATGATGCAGATGACCGAATTGCAGGTCAGCCGGATTAACGCCGCACAAGCAAAAAAGGAAAACGCTGCAGTCCATCGTGCACGTGCCAAGGCTGGTATTAAGGCACTGGCAGGGCACTTAGAGCAGCAGACATTGGACAAACTTGACCGTCAGGCAGCTTTTAACACAATCATCAACTATCGAAGCTGGCTATCGCGTATCAAGGCCAGCAAACGATTTAACCGCAATTACGATGCGCTGATTCTGGCTTTTTCGCTGACATCTATTGATGCTGAGCGTGATGCAGTCAAACGGTTATTTGAAACACATCGTATTCCCAGGCAGCTTGGCCTGACTTTACTGCAAGAGATTAATTTTGCCGAGACCTCGGCACTTTCTGCCAACGGCAGTTAAGTTATACTAAAATCAATGGATTTATCAAATATCTTTACATATGAAAATTTTGTTCATTTGATTGATATTCTCGTGGTCTGGTTTGTGCTTTACAACGTCGCTAACTGGGTTCGCGGAACGCGCGCTATGCAGCTGGTTCGCGGAATTGTCATCTTAATTGTCGTGCGCTTGGTGGCTTGGTGGGTTGGCCTGGAGACAATTTCTTGGTTTTTGGATCAGATTATCAATTGGGGCCCGATAGCACTGGTGGTTCTATTTCAGCAAGAAATCAGGCGTGCTTTGGAGAACTTAGGGACGCGGTCTTTTTTTAGGCCCTCTGGTCCTTCGGTACCTTCTGAAGAAATTGTGATGACAGCCTTAGACCAGGCATTGCCATATTTATCCCGCCGCAGGATTGGTGCTTTGATTGCCATTGAACAAAAAACAAGTCTCTCAGATATTATCGAGACAGGGATTGCACTGGATGCGCGTGTTAGTTCGGCGCTTTTGATTAACACCTTCATTCCAAACACCCCGCTTCACGATGGTGCGGCAGTTATTCGGGCTGATCGTCTAGTAGCCGCTACAGCCTATCTGCCGCTCTCAAGCGATCCGACGACTTCAAAAGACTTAGGAACTCGTCACCGGGCTGGACTGGGCCTGGCTGAATCGACGGATGCAATTGTTATCATCGTATCCGAAGAGACGGGTGAAGTTTCAGTGGCCCATAAAGGTGTTCTTCACCGCAGCTTAAAACCTGAGCAATATGATCAATTTTTAAGGGAACGTTTGATTCCAGAGAATGAAAAAAATCAAAGCGATATTTTTGCTAATTTAACAGCCTGGGTTGCTGGGCCGATGAAAAAAAACAACCGAAATCGATCTAAGGGAGGGGATTCTAATGAAAACCATTAATTCACTCTTGCGAACCAAATGGTTTCAGCTGCTTGCAACGCTTGTTCTGGCAATCGTATTATTTGTCTATGTAACGGGTACGATCGGCAATGTTCGGGGAAATCGAAATCGTCAAAATCAATTAATTACAACGCAGACTGCTGACCTGAACGTACCTTTAAATGCCATAATTAATGACAATAAATACTATCTTTCAGGTGTTCCTCAGAGTGTTCGTGTGAATATTACTGGACCATCCGGACTGGTCACGGCGGCTCAAAATTCTAGAACAATCCGTGCAACGGTCAATCTGAGGAATCCAAAAATTGGTTCTCAAAGAGTCACTGTCAGGCTGACTGGTCTGTCAGATACTTTGGTAACAAAATTAGATCCATCGACTTTGACAGTTAACGTCTCACGCAAAGTATCTAAAATGGTACCGATTATTTCGACCTATAATCGTGACAATATTGCCAGCAGGTATGTTGTTTCAGGATTTAAAGTTTCTCAGCGCCGAGCCAGAGTGGTTGGCCCCAGCGATTTAGTGAAAATAGTTGACCACTTGTCTACCAACCTTGATGTGCCGGCCAATACACAATCCAGTATCACGCGCAATGTGCCCTTGAAGGCAGTGGACCGCAATGGTTCCGTTGTGTCTGTTGAAATCAACCCTGGTACCGTGATCGCCACTTTGGATGTCACCAGCCAGTATGCCGTTAATAATAGTACGCGCGAAACCAAGACTGTTTCTTTAAATCCGACATTTACCGGATCGCGCGCGATTTCGACATATAATGTCACCTTGAGCACTTCGAGTGTGCAGATTACAGGTGATCGTTCTGTGATTGACCGCATCGATTCCATTCCAATAACCGTAAACGTCAACAAAGTCAGCAATACCGGCGGTGTACTGACGATTAGACTGCCGCTGCCCAAGGGTGTCACGGAAATTTCACCTAGAATTGTCGAAGTAACGCTGACATCTCGTTCAGCAAACTCAAGTTCAGGAGGGAATTAATGGCTAATTATATGGTGTTTGATCTCGTCCAGGAGATTACACGCCTGGACGGCACGACCTATGAGGAATTGGGCAACGTGATTATGAATGGCAGAGCCGAATATGCTGCTGAAAAACATTTCATTCAACAGGTTAGAATATTAAAACTCAATATTCCTCACTCTAACCACGTGGATAAAGTAGAAAAATACATTAATGCACACTATTCCGACCCCGGTTTTTCGATGACCAGCTGGGAGGAATGGAAAAAACCACCAGAAATTGAAAAAGAAATGCAGGCTATTTTGGACGACAACCGTCTGGGATAGCTTTTTTCATGTCAATCACTTTTTGCAAAACTTTTTGGCTAAAATAACCTCGCTGTAATTGTTTAGAAATTTTAGATAACTGGTCAAAATTAATCTGACAATGTGATAGTGCGTCTTCGCTAATATCGGTGAGGTCATTAATCAGCAGACCTAACCTGTGTTCTCGAACAAATTCGGCCAAAGCAGACCGCTGCCAGACAATAACGGGAATTCCGGCTGCTAAATAAAGGCTTAACTTATGCGGTGAATTAATTTTTTCGTAGTCTTGATAGTGTGTCTTGTTCGGATCCAAATCCTTATCCCAGACAAGTCCCCAGGCAGCCGGCAAGGAAGCGGGTAAGATAGACGGATCTATAGGATTCTTGATTTGGATGGTTTTAGATGCTGAAAAGTCCCAAGCGCGCGGAACCCGACCGAAGACTGTTAAAGGAATTGGCAGGGAATAATGTTTCAGCCAAGCGGCTTTGACCAAGCTGCCTGCATAAAGCAGTGCGTGGTGGATGGCTTTTTTCTCCGGAATCGTATGCTCGGTTAAGTAATCAAAGAGCTGAATCTTAAAAATATGTGCATTAATGCTTGAAAATCGGTCTGCCATACGCTGATTGTGAACGATTGAAAAATCAGCTTGATGCATGATTTGAAAAGCAGCCGAATTTTTTGCTTGAGCTGTTAAACGCAAAGGCTCAAAATCATGAATGAGAACACCAAACAGAATACCTTTCTGCTGCAGTTCGTGTTCAAAAGCCAGTTCCCAGTCGTCACCAAGATAGCTAGGATATTGATGGATGATCAAATCACCCGCCTGGACACCGACTAAATCGGCTTTTTTGTTTGCGCGATCAATTTTCAAAACACGAAAACCCATCGCCGCTGCAATCTGTGCAAAATCTTCTTTTGCTTTGTCGGCGCCTATCGGCATCCAAGGTTCAACTGTCAAGGTCACCCAATTCATAACTCAACTATAATGGAAATATGAGAAAACCGATTATCGTTGCTAATTGGAAGATGAATTTTTTACGTGATCAAGCTGATCTTTTTTTGCAGAAACTGCTTGCTCGCTTAGGACATAACCAGACTGTCGAAGTTGGCATTGCTGCCCAAGATTTGTTTTTACCCGACTTAATTAAAATAGCGGACGACAGCCCTATTTCGATCGTTGCTCAAAATGCGCATTGGGAGAATTTCGGCGCCTTTACAGGCGAAACTTCTCCTAAAGCACTGGCTAATATTGGTGTTGATTACGTCATGCTCGGCCATTTTGAAAGGCGGGAATTGTTCAACGAGACCAATTCGACCGTGAATTTAAAAGTACGGACAGCTTTGAATGATGGTTTGGACGTGATTGTGGACGTTGAAGAGATGGAACAGGTCGAACCGGTTCTGGAAGGTATCACAGAAGAGCAGATGAAGGGGATCATTATTGGTTTTGAACCTACTTTTGCGATTGGTACCGGCATGTCAGCCAGTACCAAGGGCGCACAAGATGTTGCCCAGCAGATTCGAAAAACGGTTCGCCGTCTTTATGGCGCACCGACCGCACAAGCAATCAGAATTCTTTACGGCGGGTCTGTCGACAGAGATAACTTGGCCGATCTTATCGCTCAGCCGGATATTGATGGCAGCTTAGTTGGCAGGGCCTCGCTGGACTTTCAGACTTTTTGGGAACTGGTTAAAATTATGCAGCGCGCAGCAGTTGTTAAAAAATGAATGAAAACGTTTACATTAATTGCATTTTCTTTTATAATTAAAGCGTTTTTAGATTAACACGACATATTGATGCTAGTCTAAAATCATGAAACTCTGAGATGAATGGGAAGCTGCCAAGCGGTGGTGCAGCTAGCAAATTATGTCTTCCCCAAGGAGAATAATATGGTTGAAATGTCGTTGGAACACATACGCAAGATTTACCCTGGGCAGGTCGTGGCGGCTGTTCCTGATTATAGTCTGCAAATTAAGGATGGTGAATTTACAGTTTTTATCGGTCCTTCGGGATCCGGTAAATCGACTGTCCTGCGTATGATTGCCGGCTTGGAAGATATTACGAGCGGTGAATTCAAAATGGATGGCAAAGTGATGAACGATGTCGAACCCAAGAACCGCGGCATTGCAATGGTTTTCCAGAATTATGCGCTATACCCGCACATGACCGTCTTTGACAATATGGCTTTTGGTTTGAAACTGCGCAAAGAGCCTAAAGACAAAATTAAAGCGGCTGTGGATAAAGCAGCTGACCTGCTGGGTTTAACAGATTTTTTGGATCGCAAACCAGCTAATTTATCAGGTGGACAGCGTCAGCGTGTTGCACTGGGACGTGCTATGGTGCGCGATGCTAAAGTCATGTTGCTGGATGAACCTTTATCCAATTTGGATGCTAAGCTGCGTGTTGAGATGCGTTCGACGATTGCCAAACTGCATCAGGAATTAGGCAACAATTTTATTTATGTGACGCATGACCAGATCGAAGCGATGACGATGGCCGATCGCATTGTCTTGATCGACCATGGTGTCATCCAGCAGGACGGGTCGCCAGAAGACCTCTATAATCATCCAGGCAACAAATTCGTTGCTGGTTTTATGGGTTCGCCGTCAATGAATTTTTTGAACCTCACAGTGTCTGGTACTCAACTGGTTTCCAAGGACAAAAAAATCCAGCTCACAATGCCAAAAGGGACTGCTCATTTTCTAAAAGAACGCGGTTATGAAGGCAAAGAGATTATCTTTGGTATTAGGCCGGAGGATATTCACACAGAACCGATTGCCAAGGACACATATCCTGGTGATACTGTCAAAGTCCGTTTGGATCTTGTAGAACCTTTAGGTGCTGAGACGATGTACTATTTCCAGCTTGATAGCCAGCAGTTCGTCGCTCGTGTGGGCGCTAGAGAAATTTCACAAACAGGCGATGAGGCTGAGCTGACTTTTGAAATGCCCAATGCCCATTTCTTTGATCCCGAGACGGAATTGGTAGTTGTACCGGATGGCGAGACTGTTTATAAAAGCCCAACAAAAACTGAGTCGGACTTGGCCAATACCAAGGGTACGAAGCTGGAAGGCCAAAAGTTTTCTAAACGCTATTAAATTTGTTGAAACACAATCAGGTTTGATTGTGTTTTTATTTACATTTAGATTTTTCACATGTAAAGGTCTGTTAAAATATTAGGTGTTGCATGGAGGAAAATAATGTCATTAATTGCAAGTATTTATGCGCGTGAAGTTCTTGACTCACGCGGAAATCCTACTGTTGAAGCTGAAGTTTACACAGAAGACGGTTTCTTTGGCCGCGGAATTGTACCTTCAGGTGCATCTACTGGAGAGCATGAAGCTGTTGAATTGCGTGACGGCGATAAAAGCCGCTATCAAGGAAAGGGTGTTACAAAAGCCGTTGCTAATGTCAATGGCCCGATCGCCGAAGCATTGGTCGGCAAGTTTGATACCGCCGATCAGCGGGGCATCGACTTGGCCATGATCGCTTTGGATGGTACACCGAATAAAGGCAAGCTTGGCGCTAATGCCATTTTGTCAGTTTCGATTGCGGTTGCCCGTGCAGCCGCTGAAGAATCGGGTTTGCCTTTGTATCAGTACTTGGGCGGACCAAATTCTTACGTTTTGCCAACACCAATGATGAATGTCATCAATGGTGGCGCGCACTCTGATAACAAAGTTGATTTTCAGGAATTTATGATTATGCCTGTCGGCGCTAAGTCAGTTAAAGAAGCTATTCGTATGGGATCTGAGACTTTCCATAACTTAAAGAAGTTATTGGAAGCTGCTGGCAAAAATACCGGTGTTGGCGATGAAGGCGGATTTGCCCCTGACTTTGCCAACAATGAAGAGCCTTTACAATTCTTGGTCAAGGCTATTGAGGCAGCTGGTTACAAGCCGGGTGAAGATATTGCTTTGGCAACTGATGTAGCTGCATCTGAATTGTATGATGCTGATACCAAGAAGTACAAGTTGAAGTGGTCGACCGGCGAAGAGTTCACTGCACCAGACTTTGAAAAGTATATCGAAGGATTGGTTGCCAAGTACCCAATTGTTTCTGTTGAAGATCCGTTGGATGAAAACGAATGGGACGACTGGGTAACATTAACCAAGACCCTTGGTAAAAAAGTTCAGATTGTTGGTGACGACTTCTTCGTTACAAACACTGATTACCTGAAGAAGGGTATCGAACTTGGCGCTGCTAACGCGATCTTAATCAAATTAAACCAAATTGGTACTTTGACCGAGACTTTTGAAGCCATTGAGATGGCCAAAGAAGCTGGTTATACCGCAATTGTTTCTCACCGTTCCGGCGAGACTGAAGATACCACGATTGCTGATTTAGTTGTTGCGACTAACGCAGGTCAGATCAAGACTGGTTCGATGAGCCGGACTGATCGTATTGCTAAGTACAACCAGTTAATGAGAATTGAAGATGAATTGAATCAGGGCGAACCTGAAGGTGTTTCGGTTTATAAAGGAATCAATTCTTTCTACAACTTGGATGCTGCAGCAAGAAAAGAAATTCAAAGCCACAAAGGCTAATCATGTGTTTCATAAAATCGGACTTAACAGTTCGATTTTTTTATAAGGAGGAAAAATGAAAGTTGCAATTATCGGTGCTGCTGGACATATTCCACGTTTTTTGATTCCAATGTTAGAGGATCAGACAGATGCCGAATTAATCTTATTTGCGCGTCAGGCGACACAGCGTTTGTTGACTGACAGTGCGCCGCGTGTGCGTCTTGTCGATGGTGATGCCAGCAAAGCCACGGATGTGAAAATGGCCATCGCTGATGCGGATGTTGTTTTTATGGATTTTGACGATCCAATCGCGATTAAAAATGTGATTACAGTCATGGATCAACTGGGTAAAAAGCGTTTAATCGTTGCTGGACTACTTGGTGTCTATGATGAGGTAGCTGGCGCCTTTGGCAAATGGAATCAGATGATGATCGGATCTGGCTACCGCTCGCATAAACAAGCTGTGACGGAGCTTGAAAACTCTGATCTTGATTACACATACATGCGTATGACTTGGCTTTATGACCAGGATGGCAACTATAAATATGAGATCCAAAAGAAAGGTCAGCCTTTAATCGGAGCTCAAGTTGCGCGTCAGGCTGTTTCTCAATATGTCATTGATCTGATCAAAGATCCAAAGCTGGGCATTCGCGAATCCAACGGCGTTGTTGAACCAAATACTAATTTTGCCAAACCAAGTTTTTATTAAAGAATTAAACACTCGAAAGAGTGTTTTTTATTGACATTTTAGTTTACAAGTGTAGACTTTTAATTAGATGACAAATGTAAACTTAAAAAAAGAACCTATCTCAAACGCTGAATGGCGTGTGATGCGGATTATTTGGTCTCTTGGTTCGGCGACTACGGCTGAGGTAATTGAGAATTTGGACCAGCAGGAAGATTGGCAGCCTTCGACTGTTAAGACCTTAATGCGGCGTTTAGAAAACAAAGGCTACTTGACCGATGACGGTGTTGTTCGCGGCCGAAGTTTTGCGCCTTTAATTTCTGAAAGCGATGCCATGCTGAGTGCTGGGGATGATTTATTCAGCTCGATGTGTGCGATGAAAAAAGGCATGGTTTTAACACATTTAGTAGAGAACACGGATATTTCCAAGTCCGACATTGACGAAATGATCACTATATTGACAGCAAAAAAAGTTGATGCACCTGATATGGTAGCTTGCGATTGTCTGCCGGGGAAAGGAATGGCCTGCAAATGAGCATGGATGATATGAAAAATATGGATATGGGTAAATCTGATAGTGGTGAAAACAAGTCCATGGCCGATATGCATCAGCATATGGATATGCCCCCTAAAGCCGCTGATCACAGCCATAGTATGTCAGGAATGAAAATGGCTCACATGGATATGGACGTGGATGATATGAGCAGCCATGCCCAGCATCATGATATCCCAGGTATGAAGATGGATCATGCTGATATGATGGCCGCCGCCGATTTCAAGGGTAAATTTTGGGTTTCGTTGGTTCTCACAATTCCAGTTCTGCTCTTATCAAATCTGATGGGCCTGCTCAAAACGCCGATTATTCTTTTTCCGGCTTCTCAATGGCTCGCATCTGTGATTGCGACCGTCATTTTCGTATATGGCGGTGGTCTCTTTCTTCAACATGCTCGCATGGAATTACAAATGCACAAGCCGGCGATGATGAGTTTGATTGCCATGGCTATTATCGTGGCTTATCTTTATAGTGTATATGCCCTCGTTACGGGCATGGGGATGGACTTTTGGCTGGAGCTGACTACTTTGATCGATGTCATGCTTTTAGGGCATTGGATTGAGCAGACCGCCACAAATAAAGCTGGCAGTGCTGTTGAAAAAATGGCTGAATTACTCCCAGCTCAAGCCATTGTGATTCATGCTGGCGGTCATCAAATGCTGATGCCTTTGTCTACAGTTAAAATCGGTGATACGGTACTCGTTAAAAATGGTCAAAAGGTACCCGTTGACGGCAAAATTATTAGTGGTTTATCAGCGGTGAATGAGTCAATGCTGACTGGTGAAAGCCGGCCCGTGGCCAAAAAAGTTGGTGATCGAGTCATTGGCGGGTCCTTGAATGGGGACGGCAGTTTGCAAGTGCAGGTGACTGGTACTGGCGAATCTGGTTTTGTGGCACAAGTCATGGAAATGATTAGCAATGCCCAAAAGCAGAAATCGAAGTCCGAAAATATGGCGGATACAGTTGCTTCCTGGCTATTTTATGTTGCGCTGGTGGTCGGAATTCTGACCTTTGTTATCTGGCTGTTGGTCACACATGATTTTGACAGTGCGCTGCAGCGCTTGGTTACCGTTCTCGTGATTGCCTGCCCGCATGCTTTGGGAATCGCGATTCCGCTAGTGGTTGCCCGTTCCACATCGATTAGTGCTCAGACAGGGCTGCTCGTGCGCAACCGTCAAGCGATTGAAGATGCGACTAAGTTGGATACGATTGCTTTGGACAAGACTGGTACTTTAACAGAAGGTAAATTTGTCGTCAATGATTACAGCGATGATCGGACTTTAGCAATTATTGCAAGCTTGGAGCAGGCATCCAGTCACCCCTTGGCCAAAAGCATCATCAGTTTTGCTAAACATCAGCAATTACCCTTAACTAATGTTTCTGATTATAAAACCATTCCCGGCGCCGGATTGTCTGGTATAGTTGATGGCCAGCCATATCTTGTGGTTTCAGCAAAATATCTTAAGACGCAAGGGATCGCTTTTGATCAGCAAAAAAATGATCAATTAGAGGCCCAAGGAAATTCTCTATCATACTTGGTACACGCCGAAAAAGCACTAGCGTATGTTGCACAAGGTGATCAGATTCGATCCAACGCCAAGACGTTTATTGCTGCGTTAAAGACACGCGGTATCAAACCTGCGATGCTGACCGGCGACAATGCTGGTGCCGCTGCGCTTGTTTCGTCCAACTTGGGCATTGAGGATGTCTACCCGCAATTATTGCCTGATGATAAGGAAAAAATCATTGCATCTCTTTTAGAAAAAGGACATAAGGTTGCGATGGTTGGTGATGGTATCAACGATGCACCAAGTCTGGCTCGTGCTACCGTGGGAATTGCCATTGGTGCTGGTACTGATGTAGCAATTGATTCAGCCGATGTCGTTCTGGTTAAATCTGACCCATCTGATGTTATCCGTTTTATTGATATTGCAAAGGCCACGACTAAAAAGATGATTGAGAATCTGTGGTGGGGAGCCGGTTATAACTTAATTGCTATTCCGCTGGCAGCTGGCGTATTAGCTCCAATTGGTATCGTTTTATCACCGGCCGTCGGCGCGATTTTGATGGCTCTGTCTTCGATCGTGGTCGCAGCGAACGCTTTAACGCTGAAAGCCTAAAAACGGTCAAACAAAAAACGCGTCCAACAAGTGGATACGTTTTTATTTTGTGATCAGAACATCGATTTTAGCATTCCGGACAACAAAGGACGTAACTGAACCGATCAGCAGTTTTTCAAATTGATTTAAGCCGGTAGCACCAAGGATAAGCAGATCGGCATTATATTTTTTTGGAATCTGATAAGCGATCAGCTGTCTGGGAGACCCATATTCCACGTGAATCTGTACATCTTTGACGCCGGCTGCTATAGCCTCTTTTTTCAGTTTTTCAAGATCTTCTGTGGCTTCTTTAGTCAATTTTTCTAGAAAAGTATCATCGAAGGTGCCCATAGATTGCAGTGAAGGAGTATCAATCACATGCGTAATAACGAGCTTGGTATCCTCACCATGCAGCAGGGTCATTGTGACGGCTTTTTTGAAGGCATCTGTTGCTTCTTTACTGCCGTCGGTCGCAATTAAAATTGTATTGTATGCGTTTTCCATACCTTCAGTTTAAACACTTTTTAAAGGATTATCAATTCTCTGTTAGTGGCAAAATACTATAGTTATCGTGCTATTTTTCCAGTTTGTCGAGTTCTGGATTGTTGGACTTAAACGCCGTAATTGTAATCTCTACAGCAGCTAGAAGCAGCACGATTGGCGGCCAGAAAAATAAGATAATCAGCGATATTGGGTAAGCAATCCACCAGATAGAACGCAAGAATTTATATACGGGCATTTGCTTGATGGCCTCCGCACTTTCTTGATTGATAGCCGCGATTTGTTTGGAAAGATTTAAATAACTCGCCGCCCAAGCAGCATTGACCAATAAATAAAAAATGGCCGGCACCCTGCTATTGGGGTGTGCTCCGATAAAGGCTACTGCAAAGGGAATCAAGGATAAAGCGAGAACCCATAACATGTTTGACCAATAAACGTTTTTATTGATTCTTTGGGCAATAGCGAATAAATAATGATGGTTGTACCAAGAAACCCCGACATCAGCAAAAGCAATGATATAAGCGAGGAAGTAGACGCCATTTTCCTGCACTAAGGCTTGCCAGCTAGCGGTGTGAGGAACATGAAATTCCAAGACCATAATGGTTACCAATATGGCAATAATGGCGTCTGTGAAAGCTTCGAGTCTGTTTTTGTTCATGGGTCTATTTTAAACCGCTGGGATTTTTTTATTCTGACTTAAAATAAGGATATCTATGATCAATACTTTTTTGGATCGTCAATCACAATTTTATTTAGCTTTATGGCAGCATTTGCAGCTGACTTTCTTTGCACTCTTGATTGCTTCTTTGATCGCGATTCCTTTAGCGATTTATGTTTCTCGTCATGCTCGTCTCGTAGAATGGCTGCTGCAAGCTACTAGCAGCTTGCAGACGATTCCTAGTTTAGCTTTATTAGGCTTGCTGATTCCGTTAGTTGGGATTGGTTTTATGCCAGCACTGATTGCCTTATCTGTTTATGCTCTGCTGCCAATCTTCCAAAACAGTTATTTAGGCTTAAAAGAGGTAGACCCCGACCTTGTCGAAGCTGGCCGTGCTTTAGGACTCTCACGATTTGAAATTTTAAGGTCAATCGAACTGCCTCTGGCCAAGCCCGCCATTATTGCCGGCATTCGTCTGGCAGCTGTCACAACAATCGGTACAGCTACTTTGGCAGCACTGGTAGGTGGTGGTGGATTGGGTGATTTCATCTTGTTGGGCATTGACCGGAATAACACAAATCTGATTATAATTGGTGCCTTGGCCTCTACTTTTATGGCTATTTTGATTGGCTGGCTGATTAATCAAACGACCCGGCTGCCAAAACAATTAGCAATTGCGATGCTTGCAGTTGTGTCATTTGGCATGATAACAGCGACAGCTTGGCCGGCGCTGGCTAGTGGTCAGCAGGATCGTATCGTGATTGCCGGGAAATTGGGTAGTGAACCTGAAATTTTAATCAATATGTATCAGGATTTGATCAAGCAGTCAGATCCAAAAGCACAAGTTACCTTAAAAGCAAACTTCGGCAAAACGAGTTTTCTCTTTTCGGCGCTAAAATCAGATAAAATATCCCTTTATCCTGAGTTTACAGGGACAATCACGCAGACGTTAGCCAAAGAACCGATTAAATTGCCCACTGGCAGTGGTGCGGTACAGACTTATCAAGCAGCTAAAAAAGCCATGGCCGCACAACAGCTGACCCTGTTAAAACCGCTTGCTTACAATAATACCTATGGCATTGCAGTCAAAAAAAGTCTAGCCTTGCAATATCATATGAAAAACATTAGCGACCTGATTAATTTGCCAAATCCCAAAGCCGGCATGACCGGTGAATTTTTGGATCGGCCCGACGGCTGGCCAGGATTGGTTAAGAATTACCACCTGCCTAATATTCCTACCATTTCAATGGATCCTGATTTGCGTTATCAAGCCCTGAATGACAATCAAAGCAATTTAGTTGATGCCTACACAACGGATTCACAGCTGGCACAATATCATTTGGTTGTCTTAAAAGACCAGCATCACTTTTTTCCCGTTTATCAAGGTGCTCCTTTGATGAAAACACGTTTTGCAAAAAGCCATCCCAAGATTGTGTCCGCATTGAACCACTTGGCTGGCCATATTACTCAGGTACAAATGCAGCATATGAATTATCTGGTTAATGTGCGCCACTATTCGCCAGCACGTGTTGCAAAACATTATTTGAAAGTGACCGGCTTGTTGAGATAATGGCTTTGTTTAATTATTTGCGCGTACACGCAGAGGCTTGGAAAAAGCAAAGAAACTAGCCATATTCAACAGCATCATAATGCCGCTGACTATAAAGACGCCGCGATAATCAACGATATTGGCAACGAAGGAACCTAGCAGAGGGCCTAACACATTTCCCATGGCCAAAAAACTTTGATTATAAGAAAAGATACGGCTTGTAAATTCTTGTGGTGTTTCGTGTGCCATAATTGCTTGAATAGCAGGATTCATAGCGGCGTTGGTCAGGCCGATAAAGAGACGAAGCACAAATAAAATCCAGACGTTTGACACAAAGGCCATTGGTATCATTGAACAGACACCAAGCATAAAGCCGCCAATTAGAATTTTGTCTGATCCGATACGATCACCCAAGCGGCCAAAGCGCGGTGCAAAAATAACAGCGGTGATGCCTGGCGCAGCAGCCACTAAGCCGGCAATTACAGATAATTGGCTAAGGTGCGGGGAAATCAATTCGCGGACGTATTGAGATAGGATCGGGTTGATAGAATTTGTCACCAGGTTGACCACCATGGATGTGATAAACAAACCAACTGTCATTAATGGAAAGTTCACAGACTTTAAAGCAGAGGGCTGTTTACCCTGGGGTTTCTCTGTGATCAGAGTCGTTTTATCTTCATGAATTCCAAAAATGGTCAAAAAAGTCAGAATAAAGAAAATGATACCCGTTACAAAAAAAGGAACTCGGTAACCAAAAAGATTGGCCAAAATGCCTCCCAGCAGTGGTCCTAATAAGGCGCCTGATGTATATCCGGTCACAACAATGCCAAGGGAATGCCCGGCTTCTATTTTAGGTGTGTCTTTTGCGACCATGGCATTGGCGTTAGAGACATAGCCATTAAAAAAGCCCATTAGAAAGCGCAAACCGATTAAATGCCAGACACTTGTTGAAAAACCGGTCAGCGTATACACAATCGCCATGCCTAAGGCCGCCCGAATCAGCATCGGCTTTCGGCCAACACGGTCTGCCAGACGCCCCCAGATCGGTGATACAACGGCTGTCATTAAGAAGGTGGATGAAAAAGCAATACCGGAATAAAGGTTGACTTGGGAACGAGTAAAGTTGCCAAGACTTTCGGTGAAGAGACTCAAAAAAGGCAGTACCTCACCCGATCCGACCCCAATAATAAAGGTTCCGAACCATAGAATATAAATATTTCTTTTCCAACTTGGCAGATCGTTGAGTCTTTTCAGCATGCTTACCCCTTAAATCGTTTTCATATTTTTCGATCGCAAACAAGCTGTTTTTAAACTGAATGGTATTGTGTGGTTTATTTAACTGTTCGGCTGTATATTCATAAGGCCTTCGGCTGCTGGAGTTGTATGTTTGCAGCTCTTGGCACACGATACAACCGCTTGCTTATTTGTGATTTTGTTTGGCAAAAATCTTTCGATCTTCAATGCGTACTCAACAGCTGATCTGTTTTTTCAGCTGTTGATATGCTTTTGCAAAATATTTCATTGCGGCTGCACCCAGCTAATCTAATTATACGCTATTCAAATCGGTCCAAATAAGGCTTAATTCGGCCGTGGCTCAAGAAAAGTTGCCGTTTAGTTGTCAATACCGATAAAATTAAAGAGTGGCAATGAGAGGCGATCATTAACAATGAAATATTCACTTAGTCAGGTAAACGAGATTGTTCATGGCAGACTGCTGAATATTGATGAGGGAAAGGCCCGACAGCTTTTTGTCACAAGTGTTGATTTTGATAGCCGCCGAATTAGACAGAACGGTTTGTTTCTACCTATATCTGATCATGATCATCCAAAAATACATGCAAAATTCGCCGGTTATACAATTGCTGGCGTAGATGGCCATCTTTTTATTGATGCTGCTGCCAAAAAAGGCGCTGCAGCATCTCTAGCTGATCATTTTGTGGATAGCAAGCTTCCTATCATTCAGGTAGAAGATACACAGCTCGCTTTTTGGCAATTGGCAGCAGACTATTTGAAACGGATTAATCCAACTCGCATAGCCGTGACTGGCAGCAATGGTAAAACGACAACGAAAGATTTAATTGCCTCGATTTTGGCAACAAAATATCGTGTCCACCATACCGAAGCAAGCAACAATAACGAAATCGGTTTGCCAAAAACAATTTTAGATATGCCTGAGGATACACAGATTGCTGTATTTGAAATAGGGATGGACCGTCCTGGGCAGCTAACGGCGCTTTCTGGCCTGGTTCAACCAGACATCGCTTTGATTACGATGATTGGCGAAGCACATATCGCTTTTTTTAAAACGCGGCAGCGCATTGCAGACGCGAAAATGGAAATCATTGCAGGTTTAAAGAAAGACGGCACATTCATTTATGACGGGGATGAACCATTGTTAACGGCACGTGCTGGGCAGTTTGCTGGCAGAAAAATCACATTTGGCCTGGGAGCACAAAATAGATACAAGCTAGAACATGTGTCGTCGAATTCAACATTGTCGTTTGATCTCAATCAACAGCATTACCAAGTGAATTTGTTAGGTGCTTTTAATGCAAAAAATGCAGCTGCAGCAATTGCGGCAGCGGAGTGTTTTGAACTAGCCCCCTCGGATATTCAAAGAGGATTGAACCAGCTGCAATTGACGAAAAACCGTTTACAGCTTTTAAACGGCAGCCAGGGCGAGAAAATCATTTCTGATGTTTATAATTCAAACCCAACGGCGGCTAGAGAGGCGATTCATATTTTGCAGTCTTTTCCATCAAAGGGACATAAATTTTTGGTTCTTGGCGATATGCTTGAATTAGGGGATCAGGCTGCTGCGATGCACATGGCGCTCAAGGAGCCTATTCAAACCGCTGGATTTGATCATGTCTACTTAGTTGGCCCGCTCATGCAGAATCTGGCTCGAGATCTTAATGCGCCTCACTATGATCAAAAGTCTTTAGATCGTCTAACCACAGATTTAAAAGCGCAATTATCATCCGGCGATGTGGTTCTTTTGAAGGCGAGCCACGGTCTTCATTTGGAGAAAGTCGAACAATCATTAATATAATTTGCAAAACGCGAAGCAATCCCGTACACTTAACAGGAATGACTCGCTGCGTTGAGGCAACGGATTTTGCTAGCAGCACATTTACGTTTCGAAAATTTAGGAGATTATAATATTGAAATTTGAAGAATTTGGACTCAGTCCAGAACTTTTGGCTGCGGTCAAAAAGCATGGTTATGATGAAGCCACGCCGATCCAGGAAAAGACGATTCCTTTGATCCTGCAAGGAGTCGATGTTATCGGCCAAGCACAGACCGGTACAGGAAAGACGGCTGCCTTTGGTTTGCCAATCATCGAAAAGGCTGATCCGACAGACCCTCGGATTCAAGCGCTGATTATCAGTCCGACGCGTGAGTTGGCTATGCAGACTGAAGAAGAGCTGAATAAGCTTGGTGAAGAAAAACATATCAAGACACAAGTTGTCTTTGGCGGTTATGACATTCGCCGCCAGATCCACGCCCTAAAAGATCACCCACAGGTTTTGGTGGGAACACCGGGCCGTTTGATTGATCATCTGAATCGCCACACGATTGATTTGCGCGCTATTCACACGCTGGTCTTGGATGAAGCCGATGAAATGCTGAATATGGGTTTCTTAGACGATATTGAGACGATTATCCACTATACACCAGACGAACGCCAGACTTTGCTCTTTTCGGCCACAATGCCGGAAGATATCAAAAGGGTAGGTGTTAAGTTCATGGAAGACCCTGAAGAGATTCACATCGCTTCTAAGGGCTTGACCATTGACCTTGTTGACCAATATTTGGTTAACACTCGTGAATATGAGAAATTTGATGCAATGTCGCGGTTGTTTGATGTTCAACAACCGGAATTAGCCATTGTCTTTGGCCGGACAAAGCGTCGTGTTGATGAACTGACCAAAGCATTACAGCTGCGCGGCTATAAAGCTGCTGGTATCCATGGCGACTTGGACCAGGCTGCACGTATGCGGACACTCCGTTCCTTTAAGAAAGGCGAATTACAGTTCTTAGTGGCAACAGATGTCGCTGCTCGTGGTTTGGATATCTCTGGTGTGACACATGTGTACAACTATGATATTCCGCAGGATCCGGATTCTTATGTGCATCGTATCGGCCGTACCGGCCGTGCCGGACATCATGGCATTTCAGTCACGTTTGTAGTACGTGGTGAAATTGATTATCTAAGAGCCATCGAAAAACTGACGAACAAGCGCATGGCAGCTTTGAAGCCGCCTACAGCTGAAGAAGCCCATTTGGCACGTTTAAAAAATGCTAAGTCGGCTGCATTTGAAGTACTGGGCAAGACCAGTTTGGACAAAGTTGAGGACGAAGCTGCGGAACTTGCCGATCAGTATGATGGCAAGATTCTGGCAGCGGCATTGTTGAATGCTTTGTCAAAAGACAGTGAACGGACGCGGCCAGTTGATATTGCAGCAGAGAAACCTCTGCCGCATCGCCATGGCGGCGGATCGGATCATGGTCATAGCAGCAGCCACGGAAACCGTTTTTCTGGCAGCAGCCGTAGTGATAGCAGTCATGGTCGTGGCGGACGCGGTGGTGATCGTCGTGGCGGCTTTAAGAGCGAGTTTACGATTGACCGTGGCCACAAACCAGCTGATCGTCGTAACCAAAAAATCCAGGCACGCCCTAAAGGCGTTGCTAAGGCTGCACCTAAAAAACGTGAATTTAAAATTGTTAAAAAATCATGAGTTTTAGAATCGGTATCGATATTGAATCTATAAGCGACATTAAAACGGCTGTTGAAAAACACAGCCGTTTTTTGGATAAAGTACTGACCGAATCTGAAAAAAAACAGCTCAGTCAGAGGAAAGGCGCAGCCTACTACGAGTATTTGGCGAGCCGTTTTTCTGCAAAAGAATCTTATGCTAAAGCGACCGGATTCGGAATTGGCAAACACGTCAATTTTACAGATATTGAGATTTTAGATGATGAATATGGCAAACCGGCCATTAATGTTTTTCGTAAATCCCGCCTAATTAACGCAAAAAATTGTCAGGTTTCAATCTCGCATAAGCTAAAATTAGATTTGGTAGCTACTGAGGTATTAATCGAGGTTGAAGATGGTAACAGCAATTCATAGACCCACTTGGTTGAGCGTTGATTTGGACGCCGCCACACATAATTTACAGGCAATCAGACGATGGACTAAAGCCAAGAAAGTTTATGCGGTTTTGAAGGCTAACGGTTACGGCCTAGGTGCCGTGCAATTGGCTCAGGCTTTTGAGACGACAGCAGCAGCTGATGCCTTTGTTGTTTCAAATCTTGATGAAGCTTTAGAACTGCGGCAAGCTGGTATTGTTAGGCCAATTTGGGTACTAGGCGCCTGGGGGTATGAGGACCTGGATCTTTTCATTAAAAACAAGATCGTGATAACAGTACCGAGTCTTGACTGGCTGCAGCATCTTCCTATATTATCCGGGCAGCTGATGCTCAGTCTTGCCATTGATACTGGCATGACACGTATTGGTTTTGATCGGGCTGACCAGATTGCGGCGGCCAAACAGCTGATTGATCAAAACCCGCAACTATCTCTTTTTTCTGTTTATACGCATTTTGCAACGGCCGATGAATCCGGTGAGCAAAGTCAGCATTATTTCGATATGCAGCTGCAGCGCTGGCACGATTTAGTTGATAGACAAGGGTTTGATCCTGACTTGTTTAGTATGGCTAATTCAGCAACTTGTATCTGGCACGCCGGAGATCCACGGATTTCTTTTGCGGCTATCCGTCCTGGCCAGCTGATTTCTGGCGTGAATGTCAGTAACGGTGATTTGCCTATGCCTCGGGATTTGCAGTTGGAAAAAGTGTTGGGTCTCTATACGGAACTAGCTGATGTTCGTTTCGTTAAAAAAGGACAAGCTTTGAGTTATGGCGCCACACAAACGATGCCGCAAGACGGTTACGTTGGTACGATGCCCTTTGGCTACAATGATGGCTGGCTGCGGCGAATGCAAGGCAGTTCCGTGTTGATTAATCAAAAGAAAATGCCGATTTTGGGCAGAATCACGATGGACCAGACGATGGTGCTCTTGGATCAGAAATACCCGCTCGGGACGCGTGTAACGCTAATTGGCAAAGATGGTCCGGAGGAAATTACATTGGAGTCGGTTGCGGCATACTCGCACACGATTGTGGATGAGATTCAGACTACTTTAGCACCTCGTATCAAACGGATTTATACAGGTGATTTAGCCGAAGTCATTGGTGCAAATAATGGTTAGGAAAAAAGTTCCTGAACGCGGAGATATTTATTTTGCAGATTTATCCCCGGTTATCGGTTCTGAACAAGGTGGTGTCCGGCCGGTATTGGTTTTGCAAAACGACACAGGAAACATCAAAGCACCAACCGTGATTATTGCTGCGATGACTTCAAAATTGTCTAAAACCAAGCTGCCGACGCATGTTTGGCTGCCGGCTCGTGCGACGAAACTTAAAAAGCCTTCGATTATTATGCTCGAACAGATCAGAACGATCGACAAACGGCGTTTGCACGATTTTGTTGACACCTTAGAAGAAAAAAATTTGAATGATGTTGTTAAAGCACTTAAAATCAGCCTGAATTTAGACTGATTTTTTATTTTTGTCGTTTTTTTCACAAGTGATATGATACAATTGAATCTTATGTGTGAAGAAAATAACATAACTTGGAGAGAAGATTATGAATATTGCTAATGCGATTCAATCGACCTTTGAAAACATGAATGTTGTAAAGGCGATTGTTTCGACAATTTCGATTATTTTATTAGGTTTTTACCTGCGCAAGCGCGGGATTTTTGGTGAAAATTTTGGAAAAGTTCTGACTAAAGTTGTCCTGGCAGTCGCTTTGCCGGCCTTAGCCTTTAATTCCTTTATGCAGGGCATTGATTACGCAACATTTAAACAAAGTATGAATGTCCTGATATGGGGTATCGCCATTTATATCATTTTAATTTTTGTGACAAAATTTATGTACCTGAAATACGGTAAGGATAAGAGTGATGTGCTGCGTGTCCTAACTGATTTTGGTTCAACGACTTTCTTTGGTATTCCAATTGTGGCTGGCATTTTTGGGCCGACATCGAAAGCTGTGATTTATGCCTCAGTCTTTAATATTGGCTATCGTATCTTCCTTTATTCATACGGCTACATTAAGATGTCTGGCTTAAAAATGGAAGCGAAGAATATCAAACAGATGTTTTTAAATCCGATTGTGATTGCAACTTTTGCTGGTTTAATTCTCTGGCTGATTCAAAATGCTAGTTGGATTCCACATATGAATGTGGTTGATGCAGCCGGTGTCAAGAGCAGCGTTTCTTTTTATCGAATTGATTTGACCGCGCCTTGGATTAGCCAGCCACTGATTTATCTGGCCGGCCTGGCTTCACCTCTGGCCTGGCTGGGTATTGGTTCGACGTTGGGATCGATTTCCTTAAGTAAAGCTGCTGTTGATCGTGATTCCTGGTACTATTCATTTAATAAGGTATTATTGGTGCCTTTGATTAATATCGTGCTGTTGGCTATCCTGGCTCTTACTCACGTTCTGCCTGTGAGTGCTGATGCCTTGGAAACGATTGTCATCATGATGGCTACACCGACAGCTGCCGTTGCCTCGACTTACGCCATCGCTTTTGACCGGCAGGCCGTGTTGGCTTCTAACGCGTCGCTGCTATCGACAGTTGTCGCCACAGTGCTGATGCCTTTTTGGATCGTTGCTACGCAAATTTTAAGTGCGACAGGTCTGTTCAAATAACTAATTTTTAGATTAAGAGGAAAAAAATGACTTTTAAAATAGCTGCTTATGGTGTTCGCGAAAACGAAATCCAAAGTTTTAACGACTTGAATAAATATCACTACGATTTAAAATTGATTGCTGCAAATCTCACTCACGATAATGTCCAGACAGCTGAAGGCTGTGATGCTGTTTTGCTGCGTGGCAACAGTGTCGGTGATGCACAGAATTTAGACCAATTGAAGGCTTACGGTGTTAAATATGTTTTCACACGTACGGTCGGTTACAACCATGTTGACCTAAAGGCTGCTGAAAAAAATGGTCAGATTGTCGCCTATGTGCCTGGTTACTCACCGTTTTCGGTTTCTGAACTAGCTTTTAGTCTAGGATTGACGCTGCAACGGCATATTGCTTTAGCGACCTCTCGTACAGCTGCTGGGGATTTTAAAATTAAGCCAGATGAATTTGCAACAGAAATTCATGATTTAACAGTCGGCATTATTGGCACAGGTCGAATTGGTCTAGATGAGGCACTGTTGTGGAAAGGTGTCAATGCACGTGTTCTTGGCTATGATTTATATCCATCTGAAGCAGGTAAAGAACTTTTGGAATATGTTGATGAAGATCAGATTTTGGCCCAATCCGACATCATCTCATTACACGTACCGTATTTCCCGAATAGCAATCACCATTATTTCAATCGGGATTATGTGGCTAAGATGAAAACCGGTGCCATATTAGTTAACACTGCTAGAGCTGAAATTACGGATGTATCTGCTATTTTGGATGCTGTGGCCTCCGGCAAGATTCAAGGCTTTGCGACTGATGTGATTGAAAACGAAGGTAGTATTTTTGGGAAGAACTTCAATGGCCAGCCTACTGGTGATTCCGAAGCGGATCGTGCCTTAAAGCTCTATCCCAAGGTTTTGATCACACCGCACATGGGTTCCTATACGCAAGAAGCGCTGCACGACATGATTTCGATTTCATATGAAAATTTCAACGATGTGCTGACAACAGGTACCAGCAAAAATGTTTTAAAAGCCAAATAATTTAAAAGACCTTTCTGAGAATTGGTCTTTTTCTTTGTGATTAATAATTGCTTTTTGTGTATAGTCATTACATACTATTAATTAAACTAAAAGAGAAAGGATTGAAATGATAATTGGCAAAAATTTGCTGGAAGCCAAAGGTGTCGGTGTTGATTTTAGAATCAATGGTGAATGGCTGACAGCACTTTATAACGTTGATCTCTCGGTAAAGCCTGGGGAAGTATTAGCGCTTGTTGGCGAATCGGGGTCTGGCAAGTCGACTTTTGCGATGTCCGTTATGGCTTTGCATAATCCCAACCAGTCGCGTGTGACTGGCTCGATTATGCTCGATGGTCATCAAATCGTTGACGCAACGGAAGCAGAAATGAGGGAGCTTCGCGGCGTTAAGGTCGGCATGATTTTCCAGGATCCCTTGTCTGCCTTAAACCCCTTAATGAAGATTGGCGACCAGATTCAGGAATCCATGTCAGCGCACTCAATTGTTCCTAAGGAACAATGGCAGGAACACACTATCAAGCTCCTTGATGAAGTAGGTATTTCCAAACCTGAATTAGTTGCTGATCAGTTTCCTCATGAACTATCTGGTGGTATGCGCCAGCGCGTTATGATCGCGATTGCGATTGCCAATGAACCCGATCTGCTGATTGCTGATGAACCAACTACGGCTTTGGATGTTACGATTCAGGCACAAATTTTGGATTTAATTAAGGAAATTCAAGCGGAAAAAAATATTGGTGTGTTGTTGATTACTCATGATTTGGGGGTTGTGGCCGAAATGGCGGACTCTGTGGCTGTTATGTATGCTGGCCAGATTGTTGAACGTGGGACTGCCGAACAAGTTTTTGAGAATCCTTTGCATCCTTATACGCGTTCGCTGCTGCGTGCTAATCCATCATTGGATACGCTGAATGATCAACTTTACGTCATTCCAGGCGTTGTACCTGCGTTGTCGGAAATGGATCATTCGCGTGATTTATTTTTGGAGCGTGTTCCTTGGATGCAGGAAGCCGCTAAAGAAAAAGTTTCTGATGTTCCGGCCGAACCGGAAGAAGGCCATTTTGTCCGTGGCAACGCATGGAAAGACTTCAAATTTCAAGATGGCTACCTTGAACCCGGCCGCGGACAAAAGGAGGCCCAAAGTAAATGACGGAATTATTGCGAATTGAAGACCTCAAAGTCCACTATCCGATTCGGACAGGTTTTTGGAATCGAATTACAGACTATGTTTATGCGGTTGACGGTGTTAATTTTTCAATCAATGAGGGTGAAACATATGGCTTGGTTGGCGAATCTGGTTCTGGTAAGACGACTATTGGATCGGTGATCGTTGGTTTAGAGAAAGCAACTGCTGGAAAAGTTATCTATAAGGGCCAGGATGTCACCAAAGCTTCGTCTCGGCGCAAGATACACTATAACCGAGATGTTCAAATGATTTTCCAGGATTCGATGTCTTCTTTGAACCCTAGAAAGACGGTTTATCAGATCATTGCTGAACCATTGCACAACTTTGAGCATTTGGATAACAATGCTATGGATAAACGTATCAAACAATTGCTTGATATTGTGGGCCTGCCGCAACGGACTTTATATCAGTATCCTTTCCAGTTTTCCGGCGGCCAGCGCCAAAGAATCGGTATTGCCCGAGCGGTTGCGACCAATCCCAAGCTCATTGTTGCTGATGAGCCAGTCTCGGCCTTGGATCTATCAGTCCAGGCTCAGGTATTGAATTTTATGAAGGACATTCAAAAAGAATTCAATATTTCCTATTTATTTATTAGCCATGATTTGGGCGTCGTTCGGCATATGACGAAAAATATTGCGATTATGCATTTGGGTCGTTTTGTTGAAATCGGTACTCGTGATGATGTTTTTGATGATCCACAGCACATTTATACAAAACGTCTATTGGCTGCGATTCCGGAAATGGATGTCACCAATCGTGAACAAAATAAAGCGCATCGTTTGGCAATTGAGAAGCAGTATCAGGACCACCATGCAGATTATTATGATGCCAGCGGCAGGCCGTATCCGATGCGCAAATTGACAGATACGCATTCTGTTGCGATGACGCGTGAAGAGGCCGAAGCGGCAGGTGTGGCTTCGGGCAAAGCTGAGGCTGATGCTTTGGCAAAGGGAGGAGAGTAACAATGTGGAAATTAATACTTCGTCGTTTTTTAATTATGATTCCACAATTAATTTTGATGACGATCCTGCTATTTGCACTTGCAAAGATGATGCCAGGAGACCCATTTACGGGACGTTTCTCAGCGCACACTGATATTCATACGCTATTAAGGCTTCGTCGGGAAGCAGGTTTGGACGATCCATGGCCAACACAATATTTTCGTTGGATTAATAATATTTTTCATGGTAATCTAGGAAATTCCTTTGTTTTGCAGAAGCCTGTCGCGACCTTACTGGGCCAAAGAATCCAGAATACCGTTTGGCTTGGCTTGTTGAGCTTAGGCCTAGTTTATACAATTGGTATTCCGACGGCCGTTGCTTCTGCGACCCATGAAGGATCTTTCAGAGACCGTTTCTGGACTACTTATAACTCAATTACAGGTGGTATCCCGGCATTCGTCATCTACATCTTTATGCTCTTCTTGTTTGGATTCACACTGAACTGGTTTCCTACGACAGGTTCTGTCAGCATCGATGCTAACGGTTTTTGGCCCGTATTGGGCAGCCGCTTTTATCATTTGATCCTGCCGGCGCTGTCAGTTGCTCTTTTCAGTACCGTCTCACTGTTCAATACCTTAAGGACCTCATTGCTTGATGCCCGCTCAGCTGATTATGTTCGGACAGCCAGAGCTAAGGGTGTTTCTAATAAACGTGTTTTCTGGCGTCATATTTTTAGAAATTCAATGCTCCCGGTTGCTTCTACCTTCGGTTTTGATCTTGTTGGGATTTTCTCCGGTGCGGTTATTCTGGAAACTGTTTTCGGTTATCCAGGCATGGGCAGGCTATTCGTTCAATCTATCACGACGCGTGATTATACAACAATGAATGCCATCATGCTGTTTTCTGGAACCTTGACACTTATTGGATCCATGCTGAACGATATTATTATGTCTTGGGTTGATCCAAGAATCAGGATTAAATAAGGAGGAGCTGATATGGCAAAAGCAAAAAAAATAGAACAATCAGAATCGCAAGCGCACGCTCACTCTTTTTTGAAAGCAGCTGTACGTGAATTTAAACGAGATAAGATCGCAATGATTAGCTTCTTTTTTCTCGTAATTGTTGTTTTTGGTGTCTTTATCGGATCAATGTTTATCCCAAGAGATGCTTTTTCAAATGTTGATATCATGGACACGAATCTTGCCCCATTCACAAATGGTCATATTTTGGGTACTGACGATGGGGGACGTGATGAATTTCTGCTGGTTGTCATCGCTGCTAGAAATTCGTTGTCAATTTCGATCCCTGTCACGATTGTGATCATGGCTGTCGGCATTTTTCTAGGATTAATGTCTGCCTACTATGGTGGTTTCTTTGATTGGATTTGGATGAGAATTACCGACTATCTGTCGATTGTCCCAACTCTGATGATCCTGCTGACTTTGTTAACGATCATCAATAACTACAGTATTTGGACCTTGGTTTGGGTCATCTCTCTATTTTCTTGGATTGGTTCCATGCGCTTTTTCAGAGCCTTGACTTTTGCCGAACGAGAGAACGATTATGTTAAAGCATCCAAGCTCAGCGGGTCGAGTTCGTTAGCTATTATGTGGAAACAGATTTTTCCTAATTTGAGTTCTCAGTTTTATGCACAAACCGCTTTGGCTTTCGCTGGCAATATTGGCTTGGAAACAGGTATTTCATACTTAGGCTATGGCTTGCCATACACAACGCCGTCTTTAGGAACCTTGGTTAATAAAGCGACTGATCCAGAGGTTATGACACAAAGCCCATGGATGTGGCTGCCAGCTTCCTTTTTGATTCTTGCGTTGTCTGTTTCACTGATCTTTATCGGTCAAGCATTGCGCCGTGTGGCTGATCAACGCCAATCTTTGGCTTGATCGCTAATTTGTCAGACAAGCTAACATTCAAATAGTTTCTGGTCCATTTTATCGGTAAAAAAGATAACAAACTAGTTGACAACTATTTAATATTCGTATAATATTATTTTCAATTCTTTGGAAGGATAAGGAGAGAATGTACTTATGAAAAAAATTTCTAAATGGTTTGCCGGTACCACTGCATTCGCTACGTTAGCTGGATCAGCAGTTGCTACTGTTGCTCCACTAACCGCTAGTGCTGCTACCAAAATTAAAAATCCGTTCCCTGTGACCTATAAGAGCTCGAAAAAAGCAATTAAGGGCGGCACTGTTAAAGTAGCTGAGGTATCTGATACGCCCTTCGTTGGGCAGTGGGTTCAGGCACTTTCACAAGAGGCTACTGATGCCGATGTTGAGGCACCAGCTCTTGAATCATTGTTCTGGACTGATTCACAGTTCAAATTCAAAAAGGGCGGCCCTGCTAACATCACCTTCAACAACAGTAATAAGACTGCAACGATTACTTTGCGTAAAAATCTTCGATGGTCTGACGGTTCTCAAGTAACTGCCAAAGATGTCGAATATGAATATGAATTGATTGCAAATCCAGCCTATGGTTCATCTCGATGGACAGACTCTTTAGCTGATATTGTTGGTTTGGCTGATTATCATGCTGGTAAGGCAAAGACAATTTCTGGTATTACTTATCCAGATGGTGAAAATGGGAAAGTTTTGCGCATTCAGTTTAAGACGATGCGTCCTGGTTTTACTCAATCGGGAAATGGCTTTTTCTTGGAATCAGCTGAACCATATCAGTATTTGAAGTCAGTTGATCCTAAGAAACTAGTTTCTGATGCCAAGACGACTACACGCCCATTGACTACTGGACCTTTCCGTGTTAAGAAAATTGTTCCAGGTGAATCAATTGCTTACGAACGTAACCCATACTATTGGGGCGCTAAACCAAAGCTGAACGGTGTGAATGTTACTATCATTTCTACTGCTCAAGCTGTTGCATCTATGCGTTCACATCAATACGATATTTACCAAGGATTGGGCAATGATCAGTATAAGCAGGCTCGCCGTATTAAGGGCTATACCATTACTGGAAATCAAGCGCTATACTTCTCAGCTTTGTACTTCAACTTGGGACATTATGATGCCAAGACAAGTATGAACGTCACCGACCGTAAGACGCCATTGCAAAAGACCGATCTGCGTAAGGCTATCGGTTATGCACGTAACACAGCTCAAGTTTTGCAGAAATATAACAATGGCTTGTCTGTTCCTGCTAACACGACTGTACCTCCTATTTTTGGTAAGTTCTGGGATTCTTCAGTTCCTGGATATGCCGCTGCTCAGAATTTGAAACGTGCTAACAGTCTTTTGACTAAAGCTGGCTTCAAATGGAACAGCAAGAAGACTTTCCGTATTGACCCATCTACTGGAAAGCGTTTGACTCTGACATACTTGGCACGTTCCGGTGCTGCCAATTCAGAAATCATTGCGCAGAACTACATCCAACAGTGGAAGAAGGTTGGTATTACCGTTAAGCTTTATAAGGGCAAACTGACTGATTTCAACACTTGGGTTTCGATGATGACTGATCCGACCGCTGATCAAAGCTGGGACTTCACCGATGGTGCATGGTCCACATCTTCTGAACCATCACAGACTGATCTCTTCTCCGCTACTGCACCATTCAACTTTGGCCATTTTGCTTCTAAGCGCTTGACTTCTTTGCTGAATGCTACTAACAACCAAAAGTCTTTGAAGGCTTCTTATCGTGTCAAGCAGTTCCAAAAGTATCAAAAGTATGTTTATGATACAGCTTTCGTTATTCCAACTTCTTATTCTATTAACTGGATTCCGAATAATAACCGTATTAAGACTTACTCTTCGGCATATGGTAACAACCCTGGTGGTACTAAGGGTAATTCTTGGGCGACTATGCAAGTTGTTTCTAAGACTCTTGCGAAAAAGTAATCTCTCGAGTATCTATAAAAAAATTCAAAGACTCGCGAAACGCGAGTTTTTTTTATGCCCGTTTAATGAAATTTTTGGGCAATACCGTTATGATGGATAGGTTATGAATAAAAAAAATAAGATTTTAATTATTTTAGGATCGGTCCTAGTGGCGGTTTTCTTTATATGGGAAAGCGTTGCGATTTATCAGCAGAATCGTGCTAGTGAGGCTGCCTCATCTTCCAGTAGTACGGCAGCCAGTGATACCAGTTCTAGCAGCAGTAGTGCACTAAATGCGAAATATTCCAAAAGTGAGTTGAACAACATGGCTTTACCTCAATTAACAACAACAATCGGCAGCGGAGAAACAAAAGTTACTTTTGAAACCACAGCCGGAACGGTTGTAGCTAAAATTTTCAATAAATACGCGCCTTTGGCAGCGGAGAACTTTCTGACTCATGCTCAAGAGGGCTATTACAATGGATTGGAATTCTTCCGTGTCTATAAAGATTTTATGATTCAAAGTGGTGATCCGAAAAATGTTGGTACTGGCGGCCAATCGATCTGGGCCTCTGGTGCACACAAGAACGCTAAAATTGATGCTGGTACAGGGTTTAAAAACGAGATCAGCCCTAATTTATATTTCATTCGTGGTGCGATTGGTATGGCGAATGCCGGGACTGCTAATACGAATGGCTCACAGTTCTTTATTGAAGAGAGCAGCAGCAATGTACAGGCACAGATCACGGATAAAAATGCTTATCCGACTAAGATATATGATGCTTATAAAAATGGCGGCACACCGAGCTTGGATGGCAGTTATACAGTTTTTGGTCAGGTAATTTCCGGCATGAACATTGTTGATCAGATTGCTAAAGCGGATGTGACAACCAATGCCACAACTTCCGAAAAGACTTTCCCTAAGAACCCGATTAAAATCACTAAGGTCACAGTCGAAGAAAGTAAATAATCACCTAGGTGTGGTTATTTTTATATTTGTCTGACAAAAAAGAGTGAAGCTACTATAATGATCTAGTCATGTTGAAGTATTTGAAGAGAGTACTGATCGGGAAGCCATTAAAGACTAACGATACAGGCTCTCAAAGTCTGAATGTATTTAAGGCATTGGCGCTCTTGTCGTCTGATGCACTATCATCCATTGCATATGGAACTGAAATGATTACCACGGCCTTGCTTGCCGGTGGCGCGGCGGCTTTGTGGCTGCAGTTGCCAATCGCGGGCTTGGTTCTTTTACTATTGGGTGCGATTGCACTTTCTTATGTGATGATCATCCACGCTTATCCGTCAGGTGGCGGTGCTTATGCCGTGGCTTCTCAAAATTGGGGCTCTTGGACCGGCTTAGTTGCCGGTGGATCCTTATTAGTCGATTATATGCTGACTGTGGCTGTATCGGCCGCTTCAGCCACTGATGCCATCTCTTCAGCGATTCCAGAAGTGCGGCACCTTTCACTAATTTCTATTATCATTGTCATCCTTCTAATGCTGATGAATCTGCGTGGATTGAGCGAATCTGCTAATTTTTTGATGATACCGGTATATTTCTTTATTGTGGCCATGTTCGCAATGTTAGCTATCGGTTTTGTACGGATTGGCCTGGGCCAAATTGTTTATCAAGCACCTACAATGGCTGAAAAAATAGCACCAACCATGAGCGTGGGCTTCATTTTGTTTATGCGGGCATTCTCCTCTGGTTCTTCGTCATTAACAGGTGTGGAAGCTATATCGAATTCAGTTCCGAATTTTCATAGTCCAAAGGAACGTAACGCGTCAAAGACATTGGTTATTCTTGTCATCGTGTTAGGGCTATTCTTTGTTTCTGTGACATTCTTCAGTTATTTTTTGGGAATTGTGCCTAATGGCCAAACAACTGTCATGGCGCAAATCGCCGGTAGTATCTTTGGAGCGGGCGGAATTGGCTTTTATCTTTTCCAACTATCAACTGCGCTTATCCTGACTGTGGCCGCGAATACGGGTTTTTCGGCCTTTCCGATGCTGGCCTATAATATGGCCAACGATAAATTTATGCCTCATTTGTTTAAAGACCGTGGTGATCGTCTCGGGTATTCTAATGGTATTGTGAGTTTGTCAATTGGTGCGATTGTCCTGCTGCTGGTATTTAAGGGCAAAGTAGAGGCTCTGATTCCTTTGTACGCAGTTGGTGTCTTCGTACCTTTCACTTTGAGCCAATCCGGCATGATTATTCACTGGTGGCGCGCACGCGGCCGACTGTGGATTTTTAAAGCGTTTGTTAACTTCATAGGTGCTTTGATCTCTTTGGTGCTGGTTATTTCGATGTTCGCACTGCATTTTGGTGGTGTTTGGCCTTACTTAATCATTATGCCAATACTTCTGCACTTCTTTAATGATGTACATTCACATTATGTTAGCATTGCTAAACAGTTGAAATTAACACCTTCTACAGCCCGCTTGCATCGACATAATTATGACGGTGCGATGGTGATTGTGTTTATGGGTAATGTTACGCGGGTCACAATTTCTGCTATGGATTATGCCAAGTCCATTGGGGACGAGGTTATCGGCATGCATGTCTCTTTTGATACAAATATCAAAAAAGAGAAAGAGACTGCCGAGGAATTTGAAAAGTATTTCCCGGGTATTCGTTATGTGGACATCCATTCCAGTTATCGCTCGGTCATTCAGCCTGCACGTGAATTCATTGACTCCATGAGCAAGCAGGCAGCCAAACGCAATTGGTCTTTGACGATTATGGTGCCGCAGTTTGTTCCCAAGCATTGGTGGCAGAATGCTATGCACAACCAGACTGCATTTAGGCTGAGAAGTGCTTTTATCTCTCGTGACGATATCACAATTTCTTCTTATTACTATCACCTCAGAGACTGATACAATAGTTATTGCGGGTTTAAAAACCGCATGTACGGGATGTAGCTCAGCTTGGTAGAGCACCACGTTCGGGACGTGGGGGTCATGGGTTCGAATCCCGTCATCCCGATCAGATCAATGTTTTTAATTCAGGATATTCGATGCTAAAGCAGGACTTTGTGCCTGTTTTTTCGTATCTCTTTTAGAAAATATGAAAAATTTACAAAATGTAAGCGCTTAAATATGTAAGCGCTTGCGATTATCTCAGAAAGAGATTAGAATAGATCAAGTACGATGAAGAAACTTCCAGAATGGAAGTTAAGGAGGATAGCACGATGGTTGGAATAGTCATCGCAAGTCATGGCGAATTTGCCAAGGGTATTCTTCAGTCGGGGTCTATGATTTTCGGAGAGCAAAAAGAAGTAACTGCTGTTACTTTTATGCCCAATGAAGGGCCGGAAGACTTAAGAAAACATTTGGAAGCTGCCATTGCCGGCTTTGGGAGTGACGATGAAGTTCTGTTCCTGATTGATCTTTGGGGAGGCTCTCCATTCAATCAATCGAATGCTATTTACGAAGAACACAAGGATAAGATGGCGATTGTCACCGGTTTGAATTTGCCGATGCTGATTGAAGCTTACTCTTCGCGTTTGAGTTTAAATAGCGCTCACGAGATTGCAGCTCACATCCTTGGTGAAGGCCGGGCTGGTGTTCGTATCAAGCCTGAGAGCTTGGCTGGGAATGATACTGGAAACGCATCTCAGCCCAAACCGGCACCAGCAATGGTTGCTCAAGGCAATGGGCAATTGAAGATCAGTCTTGCTCGGCTGGATTCTCGCCTGCTGCACGGACAAGTGGCAACTGCTTGGTCTAAGTCGGTTCATCCGACACGGATTGTCGTTGTCTCTGATGCGGTAGCCAAGGACCAATTAAGGAAGTCGCTCATTACAGAAGCGGCTCCCCCAGAAGTTAAAGCCAATGTTATACCGATTGAGAAATTGATAGAGATTTGGCATGATCCAAGGTTTGGTAATCAGCGTTTCCTGCTTCTTTTTGAAACACCACAAGATGTTGCCCGCGCGGTAGATGGCGGTGTCAAAATACCTGAGTTGAACATTGGTTCGTTAGCCCATTCAGAAGGCAAGACCATGATCAACAATGTGTTGGCCGTTGATGAAAATGATGTCAAGACTTTTGAACATCTGCGTGATGAGGGTGTCAAGTTTGATGTTCGGAAGGTGCCTGCAGATAACAGTCAGGATCTGATGCCAATGATTAAAAAAGCCGGATTCCAGCTGGATGACACGAAGGAGAAAGAGTAAATGTCAGTCATATCAATGATTTTAGTTGTCATAGTTGCCTTCTTTGCTGGTATGGAAGGTATCCTAGACGAGTTTGAGTTTCATCAGCCCTTGGTCGCTTGTACATTGATCGGGCTCGTTACCGGTGATTTGGTTCCATGTATCATGTTAGGCGGATCCTTGCAGTTGATTGCTTTGGGCTGGGCTAACATTGGTGCCGCAGTTGCCCCTGATGCCGCTCTGGCCTCAGTTGCTTCATCAATTATTCTGGTTTTGGGTGGACAAGGAACTAAGGGTGTTTCTTCTGCGATCGGCCTAGCGATTCCGCTGGCTGTTGCTGGCTTGTTCCTAACAATGGTCGCACGTACCTTAGCCGTACCGATTATCCATATCATGGACCGGGCCGCGGATCGTGGTGATATTGGGAGTATTGATCTCTGGCATATTATTGCGATCTGCATGCAGGGCCTGCGTATAGCAATTCCCGCTGCACTATTGCTCTTCATTCCGGCTAGCGCCGTTAGAGGTGTCTTAAGTGCGATGCCTGCATGGCTGAACGCCGGTATGACAATCGGTGGTGGCATGGTTGTGGCTGTTGGTTATGCAATGGTTATCAACATGATGTCCAGCCGCGAAGTTTGGCCATTCTTTATTCTCGGTTTTGTTATTGCAACCGTCACAAATCTGACTTTGATTGCGATTGGTGCTATTGGTATCTCGCTTGCCTTGATCTATCTTGATCTTTCTAAAAAAGGCAGTTCGTCAAATGGCGGTGGCAGCAGCAATGCTGGTGATCCGATTGACAATATCTTGAATGATTACTGAGGAAAAGGAGGAATAGAAAATGGCAGATGAAAAAAAGGTTCATTTAACTAAGAGAGACCGTTTAGCTGTTGCTTGGCGTTCCACCTTTATCCAAGGGTCATGGAATTATGAGCGTATGCAAAACGGCGGCTGGGTATTTTCCTTAATCCCAGCTATCAAGAAATTATATCCAAATAAAGATGATCGGATAGCCGCCCTGAAGCGGCACCTTGAATTCTTTAACACTCACCCTTATCTGGCTTCACCGGTTATCGGTGTGACTTTGGCCTTGGAAGAGGACCGTGCGAACGGTGCAGCTGTTGATGATGTTGCCATTCAAGGTGTTAAAGTCGGCATGATGGGTCCGCTGGCTGGTGTCGGTGATCCAGTCTTTTGGTACACGGTTCGTCCTATCTTAGGTGCTTTAGGTGCTTCATTAGCTTTAAGCGGTAATATTCTTGGACCAATCTTGTTCTTTGTTCTTTGGAACATTATTCGTTGGGGATTTATGTGGTATACCCAGGAATTTGGTTATCGGGCCGGGTCTCGAATTACAGAAGACCTTTCCGGCGGTTTGCTGCAGGATGTGACAAAGGGCGCTTCAATCATGGGTATGTTTGTTCTGGCAGCCTTGGTACAGCGCTGGGTTTCAATTCGATTTACGCCAGTCGTTTCTAATGTGCGTTTAGCTAAAGGTGCTTACATTGATTGGACCAAGATTCCTTTGACCCACAACGGATTGCAGGAAGCTTTCACTCAATATCAGAGCGGTTTGGCGCTGAGTGCAACACGTGTTACCACCTTGCAGAATAACTTGGATTCTTTGATTCCAGGACTGGCAGCTTTATTGCTGACTTTCTTCTGCATGTGGCTATTAAAGAAAAAGGTTTCGCCAATTATCATTATTATTGGTATCTTCGTCTTTGGTATTGTGGCTCACGTATTGAATATCTTGTAAGCCGAGTTTATAAGTTATTTAAGAACGATCTTAGTTCAGGCTTACTGAATGGGATCGTTCTTTTGCTGAAAAGCTAGTTTCGCTGTTATTAAAAAGGAGAACCAAATGGTACAGTCGCTTAATTCGAAAGTTGATTTAGTTATTCCGGCAACGTCTTTTTTAGGCTTATCTGAATACGGCAAGATCATGATTGGCAACAAGGGTTTTGAATTTTACAACGAGAAAGATTTGCGAAAGTATATTCAGATCCCCTGGAAAGATGTTAACTACGTCATTGCTTCAGTGATGTTTAAGGGCAAATGGATTCCGCGCTATACGGTGCAGACGAACCATAACGGTAGTTATACCTTTGCTTCGCGTCAGCCTCAAAAAGTGTTGAAAGCCATGCAGAAGTATGTGAAACCTGGTCACATGGTACGTTCGCTGACTTTTTTTCAAGTAATCAGACGTGGTATCAAAGCGCTTTTTAGCCATAAAAAAGCATAATTACTGAACAAATGTTTGACCTCCTTGACTAAATTGCATTTGCATTGACGGCTGTCCGGATGGAGGAAATATTGTGGATGTCTTATTTTTCAAACCGGTTTTTCATGAAAAAATTTGGGGTGGCCGTAAGTTGGCTGATATGTTCGGCTACGATCTGCCAGATGGCAGGATTGGCGAGTGTTGGGCCATTTCAGCTCATCCTCATGGTAGATCGCAAGTAGAGAACGGTTCTTATCGTGGACAGTTTTTAGATGATTTATGGGCGCACGAGCCCGAATTGTTTGGTAGCCATAATGCTGACAAACCCTTCCCTTTACTCACGAAAATTCTTGATGCCGAAGACAGCCTTTCGGTTCAAGTACACCCCGATGATGCCTATGCTGAAGAACATGAGCATGAATTAGGGAAAACGGAATGTTGGTATATTATCAGTGCTGATCCAGGCGCCTATCTGATTTATGGCCATCAGGCCAAGTCTCGAGATGAGATGAAAAAGATGATTGCAGCGGGCGATTGGGAACATTTTTTAAAAAGGCTGCCTGTGAAGGCTGGTGATTTTGTCTATGTTCCCAGTGGTACGGTCCATGCCTTGAATGCAGGAATTGTCGCGCTTGAAACTCAGCAGAGTTCGGACACGACTTATCGTCTTTATGACTATGACCGAGTGGATCAGCAGACTCATGAAAAACGATCCTTGCATATTCAAAAGTCTGAAGAGGTGATAACGGTACCTTTCAAGGCGCCAGAACTGCAGATCTCCTATCAACGGATCGGAGACAATGTCATAACAAATTATGTTGAACCACCCCTTTCACCTTACTTTGCAGTCTGGGGCTGGGAAATTTTCGACAGTCTAGTCTTGCATCATGAGATTGGTGCCTATACACTCTGCTCCGTTATTTCTGGTTCGGGCAGTCTTGTTATCAATCACGAATCACATTTGCTGCAAAAGGGGATGCATTTTTTGATTCTGGCAACTGTATCTGATTGGCAAATTGAAGGCCAATTACACATAATTGCTTCTGAAGCCGTCGATTAAGTTGAATTTTAAACTGCTGTTATTGTTGATCATTGCAATGACAGCAGTTTTTTAGGCTAGATCACAAATCCAATTGGCAGCGAGCAGATTTTAGCGAGCGGAAAAATTTGTATCATAGCTGTAAACATGGGCTTGACGCAATGAGATAGAATGGAAGCTATCGGGATTTTTAATTCGACTTTTTATTCGGAGCAAGTTTTTTATGAGTATATTTTTGAAGTTAAAATGGTTCTTTAAAGAACATTGGCGGATGTACGCGGTTGGGATATTTTTGCTGTTCTTGACTGACTTGTCGCATGTCATCCCGCCCTACATGATCGGCCTATTTACAAACAAAGTCGTTCAAAGAGATCTGACCTGGCAATATCTGCTGGTGTTTTTGCTGATTCTGGCTTTGCTTTTTCTATCGTCTTATGTTTTTCGTTATGGCTGGAACACGCACATCGTTAAGGGTGCTGCCTTGTTGGAACGGACGCTGCGCAAACGTCTTTACGATCACTACATGGAAATGGATGCACCCTTTTATCAAAAATACCGGACTGGCGATTTAATGAGCCACGCATCTAATGATTTGTCTTCGATCCAGCGAGTTGCTTCCGGCGGCATCTTAATGACTTTTGATTCATCGGCAAACATCATTCTGGTTTTGGCATCAATGATTTTAACCGTTGACTGGCGTTTAACGCTGATTGCGATTATTCCGCTGCCATTTTTGGCTTTTGGTGTCTCACTGATTATGCCGAGACTGCGTAAAGCGTTTACAGCTTATCAGGAAGGTTTTTCCAAGATGTCGGATCATACACAGGAATCCTTCTTGGGTATGAAAGTTATTAAGACGCTTGGCCAGTCTAAGGAAGATATCGATTATTTCAATCATCAGACTGACGAACAGATTAAAACGAATTCGCATGTTGCTCGCGTCGATTCTCTTTTTGACCCGCTGGCAACGATTGTGATGTCCTTTTCATATGTGCTAACGATTATCTTGGGTGGCGAATTTGTTCTGCGGGGGACAATTTCTATTGGCCAATTAGTTAGTTTTGCGGCCTACTTGAGTCAATTGGTCTGGCCGATGTTTGCTTTGGGACAATTATTCAATGTTCTAGAGCGAGGCAATGCTTCTTATGATCGTGTGATGGACTTGATGAATGAGAAAAGTGCTATCCACGATGATCCTAATGGCATTGCCCAGGTCAAGCCAGGCGAATTGAATATTCGTTTGAAGGGCTTCGCATATCCGGATGGTAACAAGACGGTTTTAAAAAATATCGATGTCAAGGTCGGCCGTGGCAAGACCCTGGGTTTAGTGGGCCCGGTGGGATCCGGAAAAACGACATTATTACGCCTGCTTTTGCGTGAATTCGATTCATATGATGGTGAGATTGACTTTTCTGGACACGATATCCGCGATTATAAGCTCTCGGCCTATTTGAGTTCCTTGGGTTATGTCAGCCAGGATAATTTCCTTTTTTCGACCAGTATTGCGGAAAATATTGCTTTTTCAAATCCAAAGCTACCGCAAAAAGAAATCGAGCAAGTTGCCAAATTAGCTGCGCTGCATGACGATATTTTGCAAATGCCGAATGGATATGAGACTGAAGTCGGCGAAAACGGCATCAGCCTTTCTGGCGGCCAGCAGCAGCGTGTTGCCATTGCCCGCGCATTGATTGTCGATCCAGCAATTCTTATTTTAGATGACGCTCTTTCAGCTGTTGATGCTCGTACAGAAAAAGAGATTTTGGGAGCTTTGAAAAATCAGCGTCAAGATCAGACGACAATTATTTCTGCTTCCAGAATTTCTTCGGTTATTAACGCAGACGAAATTCTTGTCTTTGCGCATGGACGGGTCATCGAACGCGGCAGCCACGCAGAACTTCTTGCACAAAACGGCTACTATGCAGATACCTTCCATCAGCAGGAGATGGCCTCTCATTATGAAGCTAAACTGACTGGAGGTGATAACTAATGGCAGATAATACTGTAGAAAAAAACAAAAAAAATAACAGCATTTGGTCGCAATCAATTCCAGTACATGAACAGCTAGCTGTTGTCTGGCGTTTGATTAAAATGGCCACACCAGCCTATTGGATGTTTGCCGGCGCGATCTTATTTGCTCTGATCTCAACTTTAATCAGCGGCTATCTGCCTTATATTCTGCAGAATTTCATGAATAAGCAGTTGACTAATCCTAATACACCGCTGAATGCCGTTATCTCATTTGCACTAGGTTTCGGCGCAATCCAAATTTTTTCTGCTATATTAACTTATTTTCAGAATTTCTGGTATGGACAAGCCTCTGAAACGGCTTTAAATAACGTTCGTAAGCGTCTATATGCCAAACTGCATCAACTGGGTATGCGTTATTTTGATCAGGTTCCTGGCGGTGCACTTGTTACACGAGTTATGAATGATACTGAATCGTTTTTTGATTTTTGGATGCTGCTGGTCAATTTAATTTATGCGGTTGCTTCAATCATTAGTGTGTATATCTTTATGTTCGCTTCAGATCCAGGTTTGTCCTATTGGCTGCTATTAATCGTTCCTGTGACTTTGCTGACGATCTGGGTTTATCAAAAGTATTCTTCAAGTGTTTACCGTAATATGCGTGCTAAATTGTCCGCTCTGAATGCTAAATTGGCTGAATCGATCAATGGCATCGAGACCATTCAGAACTTTCATCAAGAAACACGCATGAAGAGTGAATTCGAAAAGATCAATCAGGAATATTTTGATGCACGTTTTCACATGGTCAAAATGGACTCACGGCTCCTTGGCCCGATGAACCAGCTTTTACTTGGTATGACGACAGTGTTCATTCTCTGGTATTTAGGGAATCAGTCCTTTACGGCTGCTGTTGCTGGCGGGACGATTTATGCCTTTACGAACTGGATCGGCAACATTTTTAATCCCTTGAATAATGTGCAGCAAAGTTTGTCGACTTTTCAGGATGGCGTCGTTTCCGGTTATCGTGCAGGTAAGATTCTCGATGATACGACTTATGAACCTGCTCAGAACGAGAATGCTAATGGCAAAATTACTGATGGCAAGATTGAATTTCGCCACGTCGATTTCTCTTATGACGGCAAGACAACTATTCTGCATGATCTTTCTTTTACAGCCGAACCAGGGCAGACGATTGCTTTAGTCGGTCACACCGGTTCTGGGAAATCGTCCACAATTAATGCGCTGATGCGTTTCTATGAGTTCCAAAAGGGCAGTATCTTAATTGATGGACAGGATATTCGAGATCTGGATCCTGTCGATTTTCGGGAAAAAATGGGACTGGTCCTGCAAGACAGTTTCATGTTTTATGGGGACATCAATTCAAATATCCGGATGTATGATGATTCAATTACAGATCAGCAGATTGTAGACGCTGCACGTTTTGTTGATGCAGATAAATTCATTGATTCGCTGCCTCACGGCTATAAAACACCAGTTTTGGAAGGCGGGTCCTCTCTGTCGGCTGGACAGAAACAGTTGATCTCATTTGCGAGAACCATTGTCCGGGATCCAAAAATTCTGATTCTCGATGAAGCGACGGCTAACATTGATACGCAGACTGAGGCAGCTATTCAAAGAGCACTGAAGAATATGCGAACCAATCGAACAACAATTGCCATTGCCCATCGACTGTCGACGATCAAAGATGCTGATTTGATTCTCGTTTTGGACAAAGGCGTTGTGGTCGAACAAGGGACACATCGCCAGTTATTAGCTCAAAAAGGTTATTATTACGATCTTTATAAAATGCAGAGTATGGAAAACGCCGGCAAGTAAGGCGTTTTTTTTATTAAAATTAATAATTTTTTGTTTTTGCCGATCAATGTTCTGTATAATTTCATTAACCAGAAGACCTATTTGAAAGGAGTTTATATGGCCGAAGAAAAAAAGGATATTATGATCCAGTTTCAGGACGTAGAAAAATATTACGGTAGTTTTCACGCTTTGAAAAAAGTAAATCTGACCATTGATCGTGGCGAGACAGTTGTTTTGATCGGGCCATCAGGTTCCGGAAAATCAACCCTGATTCGGGCGATTAACGGTTTGGAACCAATTCAGGAAGGGCATCTGACCGTCAACGGTTTTGATATTCATGATCCGAAAACCGATATCAATAAGATTCGCAAACGTGTTGGTATGGTTTTTCAGCATTTTAACTTATACAACAATAAGTCGGTGCTGGAAAATGTCATGTTGGCTCCTAGAATTGTGAATCATATTCCGGAAGAGGAAAACGAAAAATATGCCTTAGATCTGCTTGATCGAGTTGGATTAAAAGACAAGGCTGGTTCGATGCCAAGCATGCTCTCTGGTGGCCAAAAGCAGCGTGTCGCTATTGCTCGAAGTCTTGCTATGAAGCCGTTAGCGCTGCTATTTGACGAACCGACCTCAGCGCTCGATCCAGAAATGATCGGTGATGTTTTAAGGATTATCCAGGAGATTGCTAATGATTCTGACCTTACAAGCCTGATCGTGACACATGAAATGAATTTTGCCCGTAAAGTAGCCAACCGCGTTATTTTTATGGCTGATGGTCAAATCCTCGAAGACTCCAAAACAGAAGATTTCTTCAACAAACCAACAAGTGAACGTGCTCAGCAATTTGTTGATCAAGTTTTGGATCATTAAGGAGGATACTGAATGGAAAAAGCAAAAAAAAGGCGAATCGGTATCATCACCTCGATCATCCTAACGGTTGTTATCATTTTAGGTGTCATTTTTGCTTCGGCTGTGGCAGCCAGAAATGCTCGGCATGTTGATACCTGGGAACGTGTTCAGCGTTTGGGCGCCATTCGCTGGGGCGTTAAGGCCGATACTAAATTATTCGGCTTAATGAATACCAAAAGCGGCGAGCCAGAAGGTTTTGATGTTGATATTGCTAAGGCTTTGACGGTTCAACTGTCAAAGCAGTCTGGTGTTCCGATGCGGGCTGATTTTACGGTAGTGACTTCAAATACTCGAATTCAGTTATTAAAAAATGCGAATATTGATGGTTTTATCGCCACGGCAACGATTACACCCGAACGTGAAAAAATCATTGATTTCTCAAATTCATATTTTAAAGCCGGACAAGCTATCTTGGTTAAGGACGGTTCTGGTATTAAAAATGTGCGTAGTTTGAATAATAGTAAATCAACAATTCTTGGTGTCGTTGGGTCTAACTCTGTTATTAATATTAAAAAATTTGCTCCTAAAGCTCGAGTGTTGGCATTGGGCGATTATGGTCAGGCTATGGCTGCTTTAAAGGCCGGCCAAGGTCAGGCGCTCACAACTGATAATGGTATCTTATACGGGCTTGCCACAGAAAACCCCGGCTATTCGGTTGTCGGCGGCACTTTTACCACTGAGCCTTATGGTGTCGCTTATGATAACCATCAGACAGCCATGGTTAAGCAGACTAATCGTGCTTTAAAGGCAATTATTGCAAACGGTACGTATAACCGTTTGATCAGAAAATGGTTCCGTGGTGTTCCCGGACTGAACTGGAGGTCGCTTGAGAGATGATAAATTTATTGACTTCTAATTTTGGTGCTTTTCTAACGGCTTTCGGTTATACGGTCTTGTCTAGTATTATTGCTCTGATTGCATCTTTGATTTTGGGGACACTTTTCGCAATTTTGCAGATCGTCCCGAGTCGGATTGCGCGCGGCATTGCCAGAATATATGTTGAGGTTTTCAGAAATATCCCTTTGCTGATTATTGTGATGTTTTTCTACCTTGTCGGTACGCGGGTTATTGCATTGGATGGTTTTACTGCAGGTACGATTGGGCTTTCCTTGTATACATCGGCCTTTATTGCAGAAACCGTCCGCGCTGGTATCAACGCTGTCGATATTGGCCAGACAGAAGGTGCTCGTGCTAACGGTTTGAGTTTTTCGCAAACTTTACGCATTATTGTCCTGCCGCAGGCTTACAAAATTGCGATTCCTTCTTTGGGAAACCAATTCATTAACTTGGTAAAAAACTCGTCAATTCTAGCTTTTGTGGCTGGTGGAGATTTGATGTATACAGCTAATAACGTGGCCGCTGCTACTTTTGATAGTTTTAACTCATATATTATTGTTGGTATTTTCTATCTGATTATTACCTTGCCTTTGAGTTATTACATGAAATATTTGGAAGCAAAAACTAAGGGATTGGCAAAGGAGGACTCATGATGATTATCGCTGCAAGTATATTTGACGCTTTTACACCAAGCAACATCAATTACCTTCTTGGAGGGCTTGGTATAACTATTGGTGTGTCGATTATTTCTGTGATTGCCAGTCTCGTGATTGGTGCTTTTGTTGGCGTGATTATGTACGAAAAAGTGCCATTTCTATCTCGTTACGTGACGATTATTAATGATGTTATACGTAATCTGCCTCTTTTACTGATTATCTTCTTCATTTACTTTGTGCTCCCGAGAATCGGATTGTACCTGCCGGTTTTTTGGGCCACTGTAATTGCGATGACAGTTTTTGAATCGACAATGCTGGCCGAAATTATTCGAGGCGGCCTGCTGGCAGTCCCGGCTGGCCAAACAGAAGGTGCACGATCAGTTGGGATGAGTAATGCCCAAGCTTTGATGCACATTGTGCTGCCGCAAGGCATCAAGAAGATGATTCCGCCAATCATTTCACAGCTGATTTCTTTGGTGAAGGATACCAGTTTAGCAGTTGGTATTGTGTTAGCTGAAATGACTTTCCGTGGACAGATTGTTTATGCTCAAAATTCGAATTACACAATTCCAGTCTTCATTGCCCTGGCAATTATGTATTTCATTTTGAACTTTGGTCTGTCTCTGATTGCTAAATGGTTTGATCGTCGTATGGCAGCTTAAAATTTATCACGATATTAAACATTTTCAAAAACCGCAAGTTCTGTGTCTCTTAGCTTGCGGTTTTTGTTTGTCTGAGTTTACTGGGGGGGTGTTTCATTCCTGGCGGCCTATTGGATGTTGGTCATGTCAATTGCGACAACCCATTTATTGAACTGTTTCTCTGATACTTTGCCAGATTTCAATGCTGCTGCCTTAAGTGTGAGCCCCTCTCGCTGCGCTAGCTGAGCGATCATGGCACTATCGTGGTAGCCGATATGCGGCGATAAGGCGGTCACGGTCATTAAGGACTGATTTAACAGTTCTTGCATGCGCTGAACATTTGCTATGAGCCCGACGACTAATTTGTCTGTAAATGAGGTAATTGTCGTGCTGAGCAAATCAGCGGATTCCAAAAAGGCACTAATCAAAACAGGTTTATAGACATTCATTTCAAAATTTCCCTGGCTGGCTGCTAGACTAATTACGACATCGTTGCCTAACACTCGGACTGCGGCCATTGTGATGGCCTCGGCTTGTGTCGGATTCACTTTTCCGGGCATAATTGACGATCCAGGTTCATTGGCTGGAATTGTTAATTCACCGTAACCCGCTCTTGGCCCGCTGGCTAGAAAACGAATATCATTAGCAATCTTTAAGAGATCGCTGGCTAATGTTTTGATCGCGCCGTGCACAACATTAAGGCCGGAATGTGCTGCTAACCCATAGAATTTATTGGAATCAGCAGTGAAGGGGATGTGATAAAGATCAGCCATTTTTTTGGCAATTGTTTGGGCAAAACCTGGTGCGGCATTCAGGCCCGTCCCGACAGCAGTTCCACCTATGGCCAATTCATTAAGCGTCGGTGCTAGTGTCTGCAGATAAGACAAATCATGCTGCAATTGACTGACCCAGCCGCTGATTTCCTGCCCAAAAGTCAGGGGGGTGGCATCTTGAAGGTGTGTTCTGCCAACCTTAACAGTCCGCCAATATTGCGTTTCTTTCTTTTTTAATTCTCTGATTAAATGTTGAATGGCCTGATTGAGTTTAGTGACAGCCAAAGCAGCTGTGATATTCATGGCAGTCGGGAAAATATCATTTGAACTTTGTCCCTGATTGACGTCATCATTAGGAAGAATAGGAATTTGTGAATTCAGCCGCCCTGCCATATGTGCCACGACCTCATTGACATTCATATTCGTCTGGGTACCAGATCCTGTCTGATAAATGACCAGGGGAAAGTCTTGTCTGAGATCTTCATCATTGAGTACGAGTAATTTATCAACAGCTTGAATAATCAAATTCGCTTTATCATCGCTCAGAGTACCTGCTGCTCGATTGGCATCAGCTGCGGCCTTTTTCAGCTGCAACAGCACTTTGATTAAGACCAAAGGCATCTTGCTGCCGGCAGAAAAATTTTGGCGGCTGCGTTCAGTTTGTGGTCCCCAAAGTGCATTTTGTGGAATTTTCACTGACCCCAAGCTGTCTTCTTCAATACGATATTCGTCCATAAGGTCCTTCTTTCCGTATTTTTATCATCAGAAACTGGTCTGTTTTTATAGTATTCTTGCAGAAAGCCTTGAGTCAATGATAGCGGTTAACAAATGCTGAGTGGTTTTGGCAAACAAGCAATCGCGGTCTTTTTAATGTTAGAATTGAAACAATTTAGGAGGAAACATGGTTAAAGTACAAGATGATCTCTTTGCTTCGGTCAATGAAGCATGGTTGAAAACGGCAAAAATTCGTCCCGATATGCCGGCTGCAAGTTCGTTTACAGATTTATACCTGTCGATTGAGGATGATATGCGTGCCGATACTGAGGCTTTTGCCAAGGGGGAGAAAGAGGCCCCGGCTTATTTAAAGAATTTTGTTGACTTTTATAAATTAGCCGATGATTGGGAAAAGCGGAATGCTGATGGTGCCAAACCGGTCAAACAAGCTCTAGCCGTCCTTGACAAGCTAACGAGTTTTCAGGATTTTTCTGATCAAGCTGCTGATTTGGATATGCAGGGTTACACAACTGGTTTTAATTTTGGCGTTGCACCAGATTTTAAAGAAGCTGACCACTATATTTTCTGGGTAGACGAACCTGATACTATCTTGCCGGATACGACTTATTATGCTGATGATAATCCGCAAAAAGAAGCTTTACTGGCAGCTTGGTCTAAAATGACCAGCGAAATTTTGGCAGCCGCTGGTTATAGCGAAGAGGATGTTGCCAAGATTGTCTCCGATGCTAAAAAATTTGATGCTTTGCTGCCGAAATTGGTGCTTAGCCGTCAAGAACAAATGGAATATTATAAGAACTATCATCCTAAATCAATTGATGATTTTGCAGCCACTGTTGATCAAGTCGATTTGAAACATTATATTGACCAACTAGTCGGTAAAAATGTCGATCAGGTTGTTTTGACTTCTGAACGTTTTTGGGAAGCAGGCAAGAAAGTCTTCGCTTCTGAGAACTGGCCGATTTTTAAGAACTGGCTAATAGCAGCCAATGCCTCGGCTTACGCGCGTTTTGCCTCTTATGATCTGTATAAGATTGCCGGCAGCTATTCTCGGACACTGACTGGTGCCGCTCAAGCACCTGAAGCAGCTCGTGCTGCCTATGCTTTGGCACACCGCCAGTTTGGTTTTCTCTTAGGCGAATATTTCCGTATCAAACATTTTTCACCAGAAGCCAAAAAGAATGTAGAGGCCATGATTCATAAAATGATCGGTGTTTACCCGTCCCGCCTGACTGATAACGATTGGCTCAGTCAAGAGACGATTAAAAAAGCAATCAGTAAATTAGATCATATTGCGATTAAAATCGGTTATCCAGATCAGGTACCGGCACGTTTTCTGGCTCGCAAAGTTGATTTGACTGCCAGTTTGGCCGAAAACGAACGCGTCTTGGTCAAACAAGAAGCCGAATTCAATTTGGGTCGCTGGGACACCAAGGTTGATAATACTGAATGGGTCATGACACCCGATACAGTCAACGCTTACTATGATCCGCAGACCAATTCAATTAATTTTCCGGCTGGTATTTTACAGATGCCTTTCTATGACTTTGATCGTGATGCATCAGCTAATTATGGCGGTATCGGTGCTGTTATTGCGCATGAAGTCTCACATGCTTTTGATACAAATGGCGCTCGTTTTGATGAAAAGGGCTCTTTGAATAATTGGTGGACTGACGAGGACCTGGCCAAATTCCAAGAAAAAGCACAAGCAATCGTTGATTCCTGGTCCGGCCTAGATGTTGACGGTGCACCAGTTAATCCGAAACTGACCTTAACGGAAAACATTGCCGACTTGGGCGGACTTTCAGCGGCGCTGCAGGCCGCAAAAGAGGATGATCAATTCTCTGCTGAATTATTTTTCAAAACATGGGCTGAGATCTGGCGTATGAAGGCTAGTACCGAATATATCAAACTTTTGACAAGTATTGATGAACACGCACCGAATAAATTGCGTGCTAATGAGCCGGTTAAGAATTTTGCGGATTTCTTTGAGACCTTTAACATTGGCCCTAAAGACGCTATGTATCGTGCGCCTGAAAAACGTGTCAGCCTCTGGTAATTGCAGGGAGGCTGCCCTTTTTTGTACATAAGCAAGAATAAGTAAGAATTGTATTTATGGCTGAAAACGAAAAAAATTCAAAGCATCTTGTCAATCGCGAAATTTCTTGGCTCCGTTTCAATGACCGCGTCTTAGCTCAAGCCAGAGACATCAGGCACCCGCTGCTGGAGCGGGCGCGTTTCTTGTCGATTACGCAAAAAAATCTTGACGAATGGTTTATGGTTCGACTAGCTTCGATCCATCAAATGGTGCAGCTGCATCTGATAACTCAGGATCCCACTGGTTTAACCCCATCTGCCGAACTGGATTTAATTTCCGCTGCTGCCGGAACACAACTAAAAAAACAGCATTCCCTTTATGCGCGTTCTTTGATTCCGATGCTGGCTAAAAGCGGCGTGAATGTCTTAGCAGTAGCTGATTTGCAGCCTGATCAATATGCTTGGCTGCAAAATTATTTCAAGCAGGAGATTTTACCAATTCTAACACCCATGGCTGATGATGGTACGCGGCCTTTTCCTTTTTTATCCAATGATAGTTTGAATTTAGGTATTCGACTAGCAGCTGGCAGCAAGAAGAAAGGCAAAATTGATCGTTATGCCTTTATTCAAGTTCCGAAAAATCTGCAGCGTGTCATTCAGCTGCCTACTGGAGATGGCCAGACATATGTTTTAATCGAAGATACTATTCAGGAATTTATTAGTCTTCTGTTCAATCATTATGATATTCAAGAGGTATCCGCTTTTCATATTCTGCGTGATATGGAGCTGGAAATTGCCGAGGAAGATTCACCCAATCTATTAAAAGAAGTTCAGACACAGCTGAAAAAGCGCGAGCGGGGTCAGGTAATTCGACTGGTTGCTGAAAAACAGATGTCGCGCAAACTGGAAAAACACCTCGAGAAGGCGCTTCCTCTGAATAAGAGACGTGTTTATCGTGTTTCAGGACCTGTGGATTTGGCTTTTTTGGATACTTTGATTAAACAGGTTCAGCGGCCCGAATTGATGTATACACCTTTTAAATCTCGCCTGGCAGGAGATTTGATGGGTTCACGTATTTTTGAAACAATTGCTGACCATGATGTGATTCTGCAGCATCCATATGATGACTACGCGCCTGTGGTCAACTTTATTAATCGGGCAGCTGATGATACCGAGACGATGGCGATTAAAATGACCCTTTATCGCGTGTCAGACCAGTCGCCAATCATCGCGGCTTTGGCACGAGCCGCTGCCAATGGCAAACAAGTGACAGCCTTGGTCGAAGTTAAGGCACGTTTTGATGAAGAAAACAATGTCCATTGGGCCGGAGAATTAGAAAAAGAAGGTGTTCATGTCATTTATGGTTTGCCGAATTTGAAAGTGCATGCCAAAATGGCTTTGGTCGTTAGAAGAGAATTTGGCAAAACGACACGCTATATGCACATTGGTACGGGCAACTATAATGAAATCACAGCCCGTCTTTATACTGATATCTCTTTGTTCACTGCAAACGAACAGTTGGCAGATGATGTGACCCAGATTTTTAATTATTTAACCGGTTATTCAATGCCAAGCGAACTTAAACTAGCTTATATTTCACCCAACGGTATTGCGGCGAGACTGACCGACTTGATTGATCAAGAAGCTGCTCATGCAGCGGCAGGCCAAAGTTCTGGTATCTGGATGAAAGCAAACTCATTAAATGATACCGAGATCATTAATCATTTAGTCGCTGCTGGTCAAGCGGGTGTTCCGATTCATCTGTTAATTAGAGGTATTGAGACCTTAAAACCTGAAATAAAATCAGTCACGAATAAGATTAAAGTTCACTCCATTGTCGGCCGCTTTTTAGAGCATTCGCGTATTTATCGTTTTGCTAACGGGCAGCAGCCATTGACTTACATTGCTAGTGCAGACCTGATGCCTCGAAATCTTTATCGGCGCGTAGAATTGATGGTTCCTATTCTCGACCCCGCCTGTGAAGCTGAGGTAGCGGAAATTTTTGAAACCATGTGGGCTGACACGGTCAACATGTGGAAAATGAAAGCTGATGGCAGTTATATCAAACATTCCAAACGTCGACGAAGTGTTGATAGCCAGCAGCTTTTTCTGGACCATAAATTCGTTTCAGATAAATTTGCTGAGAAATTTATTGGCGATCAATAAGTTACACTGGAGACAAAGGAGGCTTTATGGCAAAATTTGCAGTGATTGATTTGGGATCAAATTCTGTTCGTATGACAATCAGTCAATACGAGAAGGACGGCCAGTATGAGATTTTGGGTCGTTTTCAAGAAATGGTACGGCTATCGGCTGGCATGGGCAAAAAACGTGTTTTGCAGCCCGATGCGATCGACAGGACAATCCAGGCAGTGAAAAATTTCAAAAAAGAAATCGATGCCTACGATGAGATTACTGTGAGAGCAGTTGCTACTGCAGCTGTCCGGCAAGCCTCTAACCAAAAAGAGTTTTTAAGTAAATTTCAAAGTGCCTTGGATCAGCCATTGGAAGTCATTCCTGGCCTGCAAGAGGCGCATTATGACTATTTAGGCATCATTGAAACTTTGCCAATCGAAAATGCTTTGATCTTGGATACTGGTGGTGCTTCGTCGGAAATGGTCATGGTGAGGGATGGACAGGAGATACATGCTGTTTCCCTGCCGGCAGGATCCGTCAATTTGACGGAAACATATCTGGAAAAAGACAAAGTAACGGCTGTCTCATTTTTTAGAGCAATTACAGCTTTACAGCGTCTTTTTACGGATGTCGCTTGGTTGACAGAAGTGCGAAATTTCCCAATTGTGGCTATTGGCGGTTCTAATCGAACGATGGCTAAAATTTCCAGACGCAAGCAGGAAATGATTGGCTTATCGATTCACGGTTATCATTTGCCGGCTACTGAGGCAAATCAAATTTTTGAAGAGGTTTTGTCAAAAAATGCCAAAGAACGCGGTGAAATGCCGGGTCTAGCCAAAGAACGCGCCGATATTATCGTTGGTGGTATGCTGCCTTTGATTAAATTGTTTCAATACATTGATTCTGATCAAGTGATTTTTTCTCAATCCGGTTTGCGCGAGGGTATTCTTTTTGAAGAAATTCAGAAAATTACAGGGCATGAAGTGCAGGATCCTAAGGTTGATGATGATTTAGTCGACACGGAAAACGAAGATATATAAGATAAACCTTATTTATATATCTACAGCATTTGCTGTCCAACTGTGAATGATATTTTGAGGAGCAGATATGCCAGCAATTCAGCATTATACAAAAGAATATATTGATCGGTCCGAGGGACAGACGCATCTCTTATTAGATCAGGTTCAGTCTAAAGAACAAATTTTCTTGCAAAGTGTGCTTTTATCTTTGGATCGCCGGTTTGCAAATAGAGCCTTGGATCAGGCAGACAAAATTACTGAAAGCTTTAATTCGCTGATTGAGTTGCGAATTATTAATCAAGCAATTATGACTGGCCGCCCGATTGTGTTTCCTGATGGTTTTCCTTACGAAAGTGTCCTTTCCTTCAAAAATGGCGACAATGTCTATTTAACGCGTGAAAAATTAATGGCATTTGTTGATTTATTTTTCAAACAATTACGCCAGATATATAGATAATCAGATAGACTCAATGGTCCGAACAACCAGCATTCTCTTGAATTCGGCGGCCATTGTGTCTGCCTGCAGTTAAAAGTGTTCAAGGACTTGGCAAATCGTATTTTACTGATAAAATGTAAGTATGAACTTTTATGAACCAGAAGTTAATAGCGATCAAGTAATTGAAGATAAGATAAATGAGCCGGGACGGCAGGTAATGTTTTTGTCAGCTGACTGGTGCGGCGACTGCAAAGCTATCAAACCCTTCGTCCAAAGCATCAGGGATCACGTCTCGCAGACTGCTAATTGGTTTGACGCCGATCGCGATGCCAATCTTGAGATTGCTAAAGCTCAAGGGCTTCGAGGTATTCCTTCCTTTGTTCTTTTCCAGGATGGCAAACAGCTTTCTCACATCGGAGATGGCGAACGACTGACACCTAAACAAGTCTTAGCCTGGTATGACGCGACTCTTTAATTAAAGTTAACAAATATTTCACAAGCCAAAGAGAATTCTTTGGCTTTTTTTGTTTACATTCGTCTACTTACATGGCATAATTTTGACAATTTACTTTTTAAGGGAGGCAATTTTGGGAATTTTTAAACGATCTTTTCGTCGTGATTCGATTGCACAGTTTGCAAGTGCAGATTCGCACTTAAAACGTGTTTTGGACACAAAAGATTTAGTTGCACTTGGAATTGGGACAGTTATCGGTACTGGTATTTTTATCTTGCCGGGGACTGAAGCAGCACAGCATTCCGGCCCGGCTGTGGCGATCGGCTTTTTGATTGCAGCCATCATTTCCGGTATTTCCGGCATGGCCTATTCAGAATTTGCCAGCGCGATGCCGGTCGCTGGTTCGGCCTACTCGTATGGGTCGGTTGTCTTTGGGCAGGTGGTTGGCTGGTTTTTAGGCTGGTCACTAATTTTGGAGTATTTCTTAGCGACTTCGGCCGTTTCTGTAGGATTTTCGTCCTACTTGGGCGGCTTGTTGCAAACAAATCATATTAAAGGTTTTCAAGCTGTGTTGGCTGGCCCCTTTGAAGGCGGTATTATCAATCTGCCGGCCGTGCTGTTATTATTGGTGATCCTTGGGGTTCAGATGATCGGCCTGTCCACGACACGCTGGGTAGAAAATGTTTTCGTTTTGATCAAACTGCTCATTTTGACACTTTTCATTGCCGTGGGTATCTTCTTTATCAAACCGGGTAATTACGTGCCTTTCTATCCAAAAGAATTTCAGACCGGCCTCTTTGGACTTGGGGGCATCTGGGCCAGTACTTCGGGCATCTTCTTTGCTTTCATTGGTTTTGATACCCTGGCGGCACATACAGCTGAAGTTAAAAAACCAAAAACACAAATGGCACGTGGCATTATTTATACGGTCTTGGTTGCTGCGGTTCTCTATACTTTGTTTGCTATTATCTTAACCGGCATGGTTAATTATAAAAACTTGAATGTGAGTGATCCTGCGTCATTTGCCTTCAGTTATGTCAAACAGGGCGGCTTGGCTTCTGTGATTGGCATTGGTTCGATGATTGGCATGTTCACAGGTGTGTTGGCCTTGGTATTTGCTTCATCCCGTCTGATCTACTCATTCGGCCGGGACGGTTTATTACCGAAATTTCTTGGTAAAATCACCGGTAAGCAGCATGTCCCGATGAACTCTCTACTGATTGCTGGTTTGATCGAGATTCTCCTAGCTGGGTTGGTACCTCTTTCAGAATTAGCTTCTTTGATCAATGCTGGCACTTTAGCGGCCTTTGTCTTTGTCAACTTTGGTATCCTGCCGCTTCGACACCGAGCTGATATTGCTAATGCGGATGGTTTTCGAGTCCCTGGTTATCCGATTATTCCGATTATTGGCGGAATTACGAGTTTCTTTTTCATTACGCAGCTGAGGAGCCAGACCTTACTGATGTTTGCGATCTGGACGGTGATTGGCTTGATTATCTATTACGGCTACGGGCTTCATCATTCAAAATTACAGCAGACGAATGCTTGAATTTTAACGTGATATCATGGTAAAATGATATCTTGTTAATGCCCTTTGGCCAAGTTGGTAAGGCAATGGCTTCTGGTGCCATCATGCGCTGGTTCGAGTCCAGCAAGGGCAATTCAAGAGGGATAGCCGCTATCGTTGAGATAGCGGTTTTTTGTTGCTTATAAGCTGATATGAAAGATGCTTACTGGTTCAATTAAGTACTACAAGCGTGAGAAACAAATAGCATTTTTTGCACTGATTTTGCGTGCAACAAACTGCGTAAACCTGCCGGATCGTGAATATATTGTGTTTTTTTATTTTATAATGTTGGCTGAGGGCTTGGTGCAGGCCCTTATGGAATAACTTGCCTTAATACAAGCCCGTCTCTTCGTGAGGCGGGTTTTTGTACTACATTCCGTTGTACCCGACACAGCACTGCTTTATCATCCGAAAATTCTTCTAGTTGATGAAGCTCTTTCTGGGTTGGATACTACTAGTGCTTTGGCCATCCATCACTTAATCCTGGCTTTTCCAGCGACAGTGATTGAAATCGAACACCAAGTGGATACTCGCTTTTTACGCGATTATGATCAGGTCTTGAAAATTTCGGGTCAGCAAATCTCAGCGCAGGCCTCAGACTCATCACAAACTAACAATTGATCCAATCATTTTTGATCACAATCTCATTCTTGTTGAATTCTTAAGCCTGTTAAACGGGCTTTTTTGATGTGTGATTATTTGTGAAATAATATTTTTGAAAGCGTTTTATGTAAACGCTTGCAATGAGTGTCTGGATCGCTTATGATTACGGTGTAGGTCAATGTTGTACGTACAAGTTAAGGAGGGTCATGTGTTTGGATTTGGCAAAAAGAAAAAAGAGTTAATCAATGATGAAAAGTTATATGCGCCTGTCAGCGGGAAAGTGGCAGACCTGACAACGGTTTCCGATCCAGTTTTCGCTCAAAAGATGATGGGCGAAGGTTTTGCGATCGAACCAGAAGACCCGGTTGTCGTTTCACCTGCTGCCGGGACGGTCACTGTGCTTCAGCCGCATGCAGTCGGCTTGAAGCGCGCTGATGGTTTAGAAGTGCTTGTCCACATGGGCATTGATACAGTCAGCATGAACGGCAAACCCTTTAAACTCTTTGTGAAGGTCGGTGATGTCGTGGCTGGTGGTGATAAATTGGCTGAGGTGGATTGGCCGATGATCAAAGCTGCTGGTTTTCCTTTAACCACGATGGTACTGATTACAAATTCCAAAGATGCGCTGGACAAGTTCTCGGTTAATTACGGACCGGCTCAGCAAGGCCAGGAAATTGGCCAGGCAACAAGCAAATAATTTATTAGAAAGGTAATTATGGCAAAACAAGATTATAAAAAATTAGCTGCCGATATTATTGATGGTGTCGGCGGTGCTGATAATGTTGATAAATTAATTCACTGTATTACGCGACTGCGTTTTTATCTAAAAGATCCTAAAAAAGCCGATGCTAACAAGGTATCTAGTCTGGATGGTGTTGCCGGGGCTGTCTATAATGCGGCATTGGATCAGTTCCAAGTGGTTATCGGACCAGCCGTGACAGATGTCTATGACGAAGTCATTGCACAACTGGGTAATCGTGTTGTCGATGAAGATGCAACCAATCAGGCAATCGCAGCCACACAGGCCCAAGCAGCCAAGAAACGCCCCACGAACCTCTGGGGATGGATCAAGTATGCTTTTCAGGTTTTGATCGGCACGATCACAGGATCAATGATTCCGATCATTGGTTTGCTAGCTGCTTCTGGTATTTTAAAAGGTCTCTTAACTCTGTTCACCTTCAACTTAGGCTGGATTGATGTCAAATCATCCACATATATCATTATTAACGCGATGGGCGATTCGACTTTTTATTTCCTGCCGATTCTCGTTGGTTACACCGCAGCTAAACAATTGCGATCTGATCCAATTGTTGTGGCAGCGATTGCCGGCGTGCTGGTTCACCCAACAATTGCTGCTCTGTGGGCAGCACCTACAAAAGGAATGAGCACGTTGTTCGGTATTCCATTGAATGCCAGCCTGTTCGGTATTCCGATTCACATTCCACAATATACTTATTCAATCTTTCCAATTATTTTCGCAGCGTGGCTGGCAAGGCCGGTCGGCAACTGGTTCAAGAAAGTCTTGCCGTTAAGCCTGCGTTCTATTTTCCAACCACTATTCACTTTGTTTATCGTATCGGCTGCTGTGCTGGTACTCTTTGGACCGGTAATTTCACTTATTTCTGCTGGTTTGGCTGCTGTGATCAACTTCTTGGTCACATCCAACGAAGCCATTGCCGGTCTGGTTATTGGTGGTTTCTATCAGTGTTTGGTCATCTTTGGCCTCCACTGGATGGTTATTCCGTTGATCTCTAATGATATTGCCTCCACTGGTCATTCTGTCTTAAATGGTTTGATTAACTTCACGATGATCGCACAAGGTGCTGGTGCATTAGCAGTTTGGGCTAAGAGTAAGAAAGCTGATATTAGAGGTTTATCATTAGCCGGCGCGCTGTCAGGCTTTGCCGGTGTCACTGAACCCGCTATGTATGGTATTAACTTGAAGTACGGCCGTGTCTTTTGGATGGCCAATGTCGGTAGTGGCGTAGGTGCTTTTGTTGCAGGTCTTTTGAAAATTGATATGTTTGGTTTTACGGGTTCTTGGATTGGTTTTCCATCCTTCTTCTCAAAAACAAATCCGAATAATATTTACATCTTTTTGCTAGCGAGTGCCATTACGACGATTGTGTCCTTCTTGGCCGTTTATCTTTGGGGCTTTAAAGACAGTGATGTTGATACAGTCCGGAACGTTGAAAAGAAAAATGTCTTTAAGGATGCGGTTAACTAATTTATGAAGGAAACACAATCTACATTTGCAAATAAAGTTGTTTATCAAGCTTATCCAAAATCATTCAAAGACACTAATGGGGATGGTATCGGTGACTTGCGCGGAATTATTGAAAAACTGCCCTATTTGGCCAAACTGGGTATTGATTATCTATGGCTGAACCCGATTTTTCCTTCGCCACAGCGCGACAACGGCTACGATATTAGCGATTATTGTGCGATTGACCCGGTCTTTGGCACGATGGCGGATTTTGAAGAGTTAGTTGCTAAAGCGGCAGCCGATCACATCAGCATCATGATGGATATGGTCTTCAATCATACGTCAACGGCGCATATATGGTTCCAAAAAGCTTTAGCTGGTGACAAAAAATATCAGAATTACTACATTCTGCGTCCTAAAAAAGCCGATGGGTCGGCTCCGACAAGTTGGGAATCAAAATTTGGCGGCAGTGCTTGGGCACCTTTTGGCCATACTGATCTGGATTACCTGCATTTATATGACGTTTCGCAAGCTGATTTGAATTGGCGGAATTCAGAAGTCATTGCCGAATTAAACAAGGTCCTTAATTTCTGGCTGGATAAAGGCGCCAAGGCTTTCCGCTTCGACGTGATCAATGTTGTCGGTAAAGATCAGGAACTGTTGGATGATCCGCATGGCGGCAACGGCAAAGCCATGTATACTGATCGTCCAATTGTGCACGACTATCTGCAGAATATGTATCGAGATGTCTTTGCTAAACATCCAGAAGTCATCACAGTTGGCGAGCTGAGCTCGACAACTGTCGATAATGCCATTGCCTATACGGCAGCTGGCAGACATGAATTATCCATGGCCTTCAGTTTTCACCACTTAAAAGTGGATTATGAAAATGGCAATAAATGGACGAAAATGCCCTATGATTTTGAGAAACTGCGTCATATTCTCCATGAATGGGGCAAGGGCCTTTCTGATGGTGGTGGCTGGCCGGCTTGGTTTTGGAACAATCACGACCAGCCGCGGGCGATTAACCGTTTCATCAAAAATCCTCAGTATTATCATCTCGGTGCAGCGATGCTGGCGGCGGCCATTCATCTCAATCGCGGCACACCCTATATTTATATGGGTGAAGAGATTGGCATGACCGATCCTGATTTTAAGTCGATGTCTGATTATGTCGACGTCGAGTCCCAAAATGCTTATCAAGAACTGCTGGCTAAAGGGATGAGCGCCGATGACGCGTTTGCGATTGTCAAAAGCAAGTCGCGTGATAATTCTCGGATTCCGATGCAATGGAACGCAGACGAGTATGCCGGTTTTTCTGATCATAAACCCTGGTTGGCTAACGGTGATTTCCAGCAGGTTAACGCTGCTAAGGACTTGGCTGATCCTCAAGGGCTCTTCCAATTTTATCAGCGCTTGATCGCTTTAAGAAAGCAAGAAACCGTGATAGCACTGGGTGATTATCAACCGATGTTTGCTAATGTGCCTGAGGTCTATGCTTTTAAACGCCAGCTGCAAGATCAGCATCTACTTGTCGTGACACATTTTGGCGAAAAGGCTGTCACGGTTGATTTGCCAAAAGAAGCCCAAGCAGGAAGCCTGCTGCTGGCCAATTATGCAGATAGCAGAATGGCTGACAAGTTTGTCTTGCGCCCTTATGAAGTCATTGCCATTAAATATTGATTATAAAACCCAGTCTTTGCAACTGGGTTTTAGTTTATCTTTTGGCGTCTGGAAAATTCGTGAAACTGAAATTTATCCGGGCGATGGCGGCTGATCGTATGCTGAAAATAAGTCGTGTCAGCTAAATGGACACGACTTTCAATTTGAATCAGTCTATTTTCGTATTTGGGCAGATCCGGCATCAGTTTACGGTCCTGGTCAGTTACGAGTGTGGCAGTGACGGATTTTTCGGCGTAGGCGATCTTCAAGCCGACTTGGTTTTCCAAATAGTCATAGATCGAGGCGGCAGCGATTTCGGGTGTTAACTTGCTGACGATTTTTTGATCAAAGTAATCTTCATCAATCACACTGGGAGAGCCATTGATGAATCGAACGCGAACCACATGATAAAGCCTGCTGCCTATCGGAAATGCGGTCAATTGATGATTGGCCGCCGTGGATTGTATTTCTTCAAAGACGGCGACTCTTGTGCTGGCATTGAGTTTTTGCCCTTGTTTGAGTTCTTGAAAGCTTGTCAAACCGGAAATAGGAAAATTAATCAGATTGTGATGCAGGACTTGCGAACCGCGGCCATGCTGCTTTTGAATATAGCCATCTTCACCAAGCCGTAACAGAGATTTTCGAATGGTATCCCGCGAGCAGTTGAAACGATCCGCCATTCTGCTTTCACTGGGCAAAAAGGAACCGATCGGATATTTATCTTGGATAATTTCGGTTTTCAATTGTTGATAAATTTCTATATAGCGCGATGTCATGTTGCTGCTGCCGGTTTTTGAGAGGCGATTTCTGTTTTTAATTATACTGGAAAAAATCATTTTGCAAATGTTAGCGGCGTATTTGCCCCACGTTGAACATTTTTTTCAATTGATTTGATTCTCATGTATTTTCGTGGTTATAATAAAGGAATTTTATTTTCGACATGAATTGAGAAGGAAAGGAGTATTCAAATATGATTTTAAAAACAAGAGGACGCGCCGCTTTGATGACAGGGCTGTTAATTACCAGTTTGAGTGTTTCGGCGGCAGTACCACTGGCAGCCCAGGCTAAAGAAAGGCCGCCATTGTATTTTTCAATGCCGACCGATTTAACGACAATGGACACAGCTTTGATGACTGATGCTTATGCTGACCAAATTGCAATCAACGTGCAGGAAGGCTTATTAAGCCGCCAAGCAAATGGTCAGATTAAGGCTGGCTTAGCTGAAAAATGGTCGCATAGCAGCGACGGCAAAACATGGACTTTTAAATTACGAAAAGGACTCAAATGGTCAAACGGGGATAAGCTGACAGCCTCCGACTTTGTTTTTGCCTGGCGGCGAATTGTCAATCCGAAGACCGGCAGTCAAGCGGCCTATAAATTCTTGGGAATCAAGAACGCCGATGCTATTCAAGCGGGCAAGATGTCAGCCAGTTCTCTGGGTGTACACGCTAAAGACAGCCGGACTTTTGTCGTTGAATTGGATCACCCGATGCCGCAATTCGAGCTGGAAATGGCTGCACCGCAATTCTTCGCTCAGAACCCTAAGGTTGCACGCCAATACGGCAAACAGCTGGGTACAGCCTCGAATAAGCAGGTTTATGACGGCCCCTATCGTTTGACTGGCTGGAATGGCACTAATGGTTCTTTCAGCTTGATTAAAAACGACAACTATTGGGACAAAAAACATGTTAAGACAGATAAGGTTATCGAGACAGTCGTTAAAGAGCCTACGGCAGCTATCGGACTTTATAAAAGAGGCCGTTTGGACTTGACGCCGCTTGGTTCTCAACAGGCTGTTGCGGCCAATAAGAACCGGTCGGACTTTAAGACCTATGACGGCAATGCCAGTTTTTACCTGGAATTCAATCAGACCGGCAAGACAAAGGGGCTGACTAATCGCAATATCCGCCTTGCCTTGAGCCGGTCAATCGACCGGCAGGCGATTGCTGATCAAATATCAGGCGGCATGTATAAGGCTGCCACTGGGCTTGTACCTGTTGGTGCTGGCGGCAAAACGGCCGATGGCAAAGATTTTGGGACTGTTGTGCGCAAGCAGACAGGCCGTTACTATCGTTACAATCTCAAGCAGGCTAAAAAATTGTTCAAAAAAGGGATGAAACAAGCAGGCTTGACAAGTTTGTCCCTTTCTGTGGAAGCAACGGCTGAAAATCCTGTTTCTAAGCCTGAAGTTGATTATCTTCAGCAGGCATGGCAGCAATTGGGGAACGTCAAAGTGTCTGAGAAATTTGTACCTTTCCAGCAGCGTCTGCACGATCAGCAGAACCAGAATTTTGATGTGATGGTCGCGGGCTGGTCATCTGATTATTCCGAGCCGACTGGTTATCTGACTTTGTTTACAAATAATGGTACTAACAATGATGGCAAGTGGCAGTCAAAGACCTATACAGATGCCTTTAATCGGGCTATGGATCAAGATGCTTTGAACAGCAAAGCCAGGACGAAAGATGAAGTCGATGCCGAAGTCGCTTTGGCCAAGGATGCAGGTGCGGCACCAGTTTATTGGAATGCTTACCCAAGCCTGGTTAACCCGAAATTGAAGGGACTGCAGAACTTTAATTCTGGTGATTCCTTCTACTACAAGTACGCTTATGTTAAGAAATAAGTTTAGCTATCAAAAAAGCGGTTTTCCCAGGAAAACCGCTTTTGTTTTATTCTGATTTGATGTAATTAACACCATCTGCTTTTGGTGCTCGTGTCTTGCCAAAGAAGATTGTCAAAATGATGATTGTTAACACATAAGGGAAGATCTGCAGCCAAACTGACGGTACCTGATTGATTAAAGGAATTTGTGCGCCGATAACCGATAAGGACTGTGATAGGCCGAAGAACATGGCTGCCAGCATGGCCCCAATCGGATTCCAGCGGCCAAAAATCATGGCAGCCATCGAAATAAATCCTTGACCAGCAATCGTTGAAACAGCGAAGTTCAGCGCGATTGATTCGGCGTAAAGGGCACCACCGATACCACCAAGAATGCCGGAAATCAGGACACCTTCGTAACGCAGCCGAGCAACATTCAGACCCAAAGTATCAGCGGCCTGAGGGTTTTCACCGACTGACCTGAGTCTTAAACCGAAACGTGTTTTATAGATGATGTAAAAGGTTAAGAAAGCAACCAAAATGGAAAGCAAAGCTGGGTAGCTTGTGTTATGGAAGAACAGTCGGCCTAGAATCGGAATACGATCCAGCAGAGGAATATCGGAATAACCAAAACTCTGGCTAATCTGGTCTGTCTGACCTTTGCCGTAGATAACCTTAATTAAAAAGACACCTAAGGCCGGCGCAATCAGATTGATAACCGTACCGGAAACGATATGATCCGCGCGCAAAGTGACAGTCGCAAGTGCGTGCAGCCATGCAATAGCCAAACCAACGATGGCACCGACAACCAAGCCCAGCCAAGGTGTTAATTGCCCAAGGCTGTTGCCGAAAGACAGGTTGAACACAATCGAACTGAAGGCACCCATGGTCATGATACCTTCGAGGCCAACGTTGACCACGCCGCCTCTTTCAGAAAAAGTACCGCCGATTGCTGTAAAAGCCAAAGGAGCCGAGTAAATGATGGTGGTACTAATTAACAAGGCTAAAATTGATAAGATATTCATGCCTGTGCCTCCTCAGTTTGGTCTGTTTTCTTAGGCTTTTTACCCTTCGGACCTTTTCCAGAACCGGCAGAGGCGGCATCAGCTGCCTTGATCTTTTTAATTAGGAGCTGAATCAAATAACTGGAACCGACAAAGAAAATAATCAAGGCAATGACAATCGAAACCAGTTCGGTTGGTACGCCTGAAATGTTGGGCATACCGGATCCGCCAACCGTGAGGGCGGAGAATAAAGCTGCTGCCAAGATAACACCGATAAAGGAGCCGGATCCTAACAGAGCAACCGCCATGCCGTTAAAGCCTGTTTCTGGTGTCGAGTTTTGAACAAAGACGTTGCCATAATGGCCCAGTCCTTCCGTTACACCACCTAAGCCAGCTAAGGCACCGGATAAGGTCATTGCCCAGATCTGTGTTGCTTTTTCATTGATACCGGCATATTTAGCCGCATCAGCATTTTTACCGACGGCTTCTATCGAGAAACCAAAGGTCGTTTTTTTCATAATAAACCAGACTAGGATTGTCACGATCACGGCAATAAAGATACCTGCAGAAATGGAGGACTGATTGGTTAAATCCGACAGCCACTTTATTGCGATGCTGCCGTGATCACCAACTTGGTTAGTCGAATCAGTTGTTTGCCTGATGGCCTTTGGAAAAGATGTGATTGCACTATTGCCAAGGTAGAGAATAACATAGTTCAGCATAATCGTAATGATGACTTCAGATGCGCCAAATTTCGCGCGCAGGTAGCCGGGAATCAAGCCAGAAATGCCGCCAAGTATGACACCAAAAAGGGTTGCACCGATAATAATCAGGAAATCTGGTAATTGTGGGAAGGCTAAGGCAAACCAAACGCTCCCCACCCAAGCGGCGTAGAGTTGGCCGGACATACCAATATTGAAAAAACCAGCCTGTTGCGCAACCAAAAAGGATAAACCGGTCAAAATAAGCGGTGTCATCTGTGAGAAAATTTCACCAATATTTTGTGGCGTACCAAAAGCTGTGGCAATCAAAGAACCATACCCGCTGAAGGGATTGTAACCGAAGATCAGCATAATGATGGCACCGGCAACTAATCCGAAGACAACAGATAGAACCGCAATCAATGCTTTGTTGTTAGTTTGTGTCATTGTTTGGCCTCCGCTTTGGTTGCTGATAATTCCTGTCTTGCTTTTTGCAGGCTCATGCCCGTCATCATAAGGCCCAGTTCTTCTTTGCTCGTCTCTTTGGCATCAACGGTACCGATAATTTTGCCGGATGAGATGACGGCGATTTTATCAGCTAAATCTAAGATTTCATCGAGTTCGAAGCTGACCAGCAAAACAGCTTTTCCGAGATCTCTTTGTGAAACGAGCTGTTTATGAATATATTCAATCGCGCCGACATCTAGTCCACGAGTCGGCTGAGCTGCGATGACAATTTTTGATTTTCGGGATAATTCACGAGCTAAAACGGCTTTTTGCTGATTACCGCCAGAAAGAGCCCCGGCTGGTTCTTCAATAGAAGTAATCTTCACATCGAATTGATTGACTAGTTTGCGTGCATGGTCTGCGATAGCTTTCCATTGGAGGACGCCCATTTTGGCGTAAGGCGACTCATAATAATTTTGGATGACCATGTTGTAAGCCAGAGACATGTTGACTTCTAGGCCATGACGCAAACGATCTTCAGGAATATGTGCGGTACCGGATTGAATAATTTTCCGAGGAGATTTATTCGTGATGTCTTTGCCGTCCAGTGTGACCTTACCAGATTGTATATGGGTCAGGCCCGTAATTGCTTGGACCAACTCTGTCTGGCCATTACCATCGATGCCCGCAACACCAATGATTTCACCCGCATGGATATCTAGGGATAAGTCATTGACTTTGGTGACGCCTTCAGCGTTTTGAACAGTTAGATGTTCAATATCAAGAATGTTTTTGCCAACTTGGGCCGGCTTTTTTTCTGTCGTAAAGGAGACTTTGCGGCCAACCATTTTTTCGGCCAATGTGACTGCAGAAACATTTTTCGCATCAAATGTTTCATAAGATTTGCCGGCACGAATGACCGTTACGCGATCAGCAGCCTGCCTGATTTCTTCTAGTTTATGTGTAATCAGAATAATTGCCTTGCCCTCAGCCGCCAGATTTTTCATGATCGCGATTAATTCCTGAATTTCCTGCGGTGTCAAAACGGCAGTAGGTTCGTCAAAAATCAGGACATCAGCTTGGCGGTAAAGTGTTTTTAAAATTTCAACACGCTGCTGCTGGCCGACTGAAATATCGGCTGTTAAAGCTTCTGGATCAACAGCAAGTTTGTATTTATCAACGAGTTCCTGAATTCTCTGTTTAGCTGCCTTTAAATCCAAGGACATGCCCTTAGTGGTCTCGGCACCAAGGATGATGTTTTCAGCCACTGTGAAGGCATCTACGAGCATAAAGTGCTGGTGAACCATACCGATACCGAGCTTGGCTGCGGTCGCGGGATCTTTGATTGTGATTTTTTGACCGCGCAAAAAAATCTCGCCAGAGGTCGGCTGCAGCAGACCTGACAAGATATTCATCAGTGTAGACTTTCCAGCACCGTTTTCGCCAAGCAAAGCGTGAATCTCACCAGCTTTAACATCTAGATTGATATCATCGTTGGCGGCAAAATCACCGAATTTCTTGACAATGTGCTTCATTTCGATTGCAGGAATGTCCTGCTGGGTTTGATTTACCATGCTTTCCTCGTGTCTCCCCAATATGTAGGCTCACCGCCGTAAAGCGATGGGCAGGATTAATCTTATTGTACCGAAGCGTAAGACTTTGGATGAATAGGTACTTTAATTGCGCCTGATTCGATCCGCTTCTGCTGAGCTTGAACAGCTTGCCAAACACTGGCACTCATTGAATCTCTTGCTAGATAAACACCATTCTGCTTGAAGCCGAAGGTAACAACTTTGCCACCAGGGAACTTGCCGGCCTGTGCTTGTTTTGCAATATCGATCACTGATTGGCCAACTTCCTTAACAGCCGAAGCCAAAGTGAAGTTTGACTTGTTGCCGTTTTTGTCGGTATAAGCGCCATCAGCTTTTTGGTCACGGTCAACACCAATGACCCAAACTTTATTAGCTGCTGTATTCCTCTGGTTCAAAGCTTTCGCTTCAGCAAAGACACCGTTACCAGTACCGCCGGCAGCTGTAAAGATCACATCATCGCCGTTGGCGTACATGGCAGAAGCAATTGTACGGCCTTGGGCTGCGTTAGCAAACGAGTTCGCATATTGAACATCAATACGGATATTTTTGTTGACAGACTTAGCGCCTGCAACATAACCGGCCTGGAACGTATCAATGACGTCACCCTTCACGCCACCGATGAAGCCGATCTTTTGAGTCTTTGAAGCTTTTGCCGCTGCCACACCGGCCAGGTATGAAGACTGTTCGGTCTGGAATGTTACTGAAACGACGTTTTTAACATTTGGAATGACATCATCGATAATGGCGTAGTTAACTTTTGGATTCTGTTTAGCGGACTGCTTAACGACTGTTTCCAAAGAGAAGCCGATTCCGATAATGGTATTGAACTTAGCCTGAACGGCTGAGTTAATATTTGGCCGATAATCAGATTCATCGTTACTCTGGAAATAGTTATATCCGCCATTTCCCTTGGATAAACCTGCACTCTTACCATATTTCTGCAATCCTTCCCATGCAGACTGGTTAAATGAGTGATCATCAATACCACCAGTATCAGTGATGATAGCAACTGATCTCTTTCCAGCTGCGTTGTTGGTGCCTGATTTGCCGCTATTAACGCCAAAGTAAATACCAACCGCTGCGATGATTACGACGACTATTCCAACAATAGTCCAACGAAAACGATTCATAAAACTCTCCTAAACTTTTTTGCTAAATCTTCACACTAATAGCGTTTTGTCCAAAAATATTCGGATTACCACCCTAAACGCGTTACCAATTAGCTTAAATGTAGAATAGCCCAAAAATACACGAACGTTATTTTTTTTATCTTTTTTTCAAAAAATATCAGTCTTCTTGCAAAATTAAAAAAAGTACTGCCAACCGTTGTTACAGACCGATTATTTGTTAGCAAGAAAAATGTCTGATCGAATCTTGTTATGGCTAAAAGCTTGAAAAGATAGATGTAAAAGCTTTGACAATTCTAAAAAGTTCGGAAAAAGCCATTGCAGAATATTAAAATATTCTTAATGAATAAATTTGAAAGGCATAACGAACTCGACAAAACAATTTTAGTCTCTGATATTCACGAAAATTGGCAGGCATTAAGAAAAATTACCCAGCTGCCGGAATTTGGCCAGGACGGTTATACGCTGATTTTTTTAGGTGATTACACTGATAGCAATGGCAATAATTTACACGAACCAATCAAGGTGATTGATTTTATTATGGATCAGGTTGAACATCATGGCGCGCTGGCCATTCACGGCAATCACGACGATATGTTGTATGGTACGGCCATTGGGGATTCGGATAAGTTTTTTAATTGGGGCAGGAATGGTATTTTAGGCAGTCAGAAACGTCTCGGACTAACACCAAATGATATTAATATCGAGCTGACAAAAGAAGAGCTGAACGAAAAGTACGCCCATTATATTGATTTTTTGGATAGGATTCCTTATGGTATCGAAGACCAGCAGCGTTTGTTTGTCCATGCGGGCCTGGATTGGAGCAAACAGGATTACCATGATACTGCTATTGAAGATTTGATCTGGATTCGCGAACCCTATATTTTCAGCAGCGGCATGAAGGCGTATTTGGAAGACCCTAAGAAAAGAGGGGCGATTGATTCTGTTTGGCATCGTAATCAGACGGACAAAGTGATTGTGACGGGGCATACACCGACTTTTCTGCTGACTGGCAATAGCCGCAACCCGATTGCAGCCATGCAGCATGATGCAAGTGATCGTGTTCGGTATGACATTGACGGCGGATCGCATTCTGCTTCAATAGAGGCAGCGTTGAATGTTTTGATTTTGGATAAAGATGGTAGTGAAATCCGTCGGACGCGTTTGCTTGCTTAATTTGCCAAGGGGCTTTTTTATTTATTTATCATATGCTAACATGAGCATATAAACATATGAATAGTTGATCATGTGTTAATCAGAGGCGAGCTATGTTGACAGTTTTATCAGGTGCTTTTCTGTCTTATTTCGGGACGACTTCAGATTACTTTGTCATGTTGTTGGCAATTTTTGGGAAACATAAAAAAAGCCGCTGCCACCGCCGGATTTTCATCGGTGAATTGATCGGCAACGGTATTTTGATAGCGGTTAGTTTGTTGATGGCTTATCTGTTGAAGTTTATTCCGGAAAGCTGGATTTTAGGTTTGCTGGGGTTGTTTCCAATTGCTGTCGGTCTGAAGACTTTCTTCTCCAAAGAAGACGAAGCTGCCAAAGCCAAGGCCTCCGATGCGCATTTGATTCGTGATGTTGTGCTGATGACGCTGACCACCTGCAGCGCTGACAATCTTGCGATTTACGTTCCCTTTTTTTCCAGTGTCAGTTTTAGTTATCTGCCGATGATCTTGATTGTCTTTTTGCTCGTGTTGTCGATTGTTTCTTTAACTGCCTTGAAAATGACGAAGTTTCCACTGATTCGCGGCTTTTTGAATCGCTATGCAGATCTTTTCCAGCTGGTTGTTTATGTGTTTCTCGGTGTCATGATCATGTGGGAATCAGGGACGATGCGGCATTTGCTGTCAATGCTTTAAAATAGAGGTATGTCCGAAAGTTTAAAATTGATCCACCAGGCCAAACTGGATGAAGCGGCTAAAATCGCCAAGGTGCTGGCTAGTCCAACGCGAATCCAGATTTTGAATCTGCTAGAGCAGGATCGTTTGAATGTGGGCGAACTGGTTTCGGCTTTAGGATCGGAGCAGTCAACAGTTTCCCATCAGCTGCAAAAACTACGTGCCTATCAATTAATCAGTCAAGAACGGATCGGAAAATCTGTCTATTACGAATTGGATGACCCGCATATTGTCGACACACTCAATCAGCTTTTGGGTCACGTTGACCATTTGTTGTTAGGCGAGGACCATGCTGGTAAACATGTTTCGGACTGTTTTGACATCAACAAAGATTAAAAATGTTTAACAAGGTATTGCTATCCATATGTAACCGCTTTTAAAAAGTTGTACAATAACACTTGTGAATTTAAAAACAAAGGACGTGTGAATGAGATGACAAAAAAAGTAGCAATTATTACCGGTGGCGGACAAGGAATCGGCGAGGGAATTGCCAAGCGCCTGTCACATGATGGATATGCTGTCATTATTAACGGCCGGACGCAATCCAAATTGGATAAAGTCGCTGAAGAAATCAAGACAGCTGGCGGTCAAGCCGTGACTTTTGCCGGGGATGTTTCGGATCGCGCTGTTAATGTGGCGTTAATTAAGAAGGCTGAAGACGAATTTGGCCGTCTGGATGTTTTTGTTGCCAACGCTGGAATTGACTGGGTGGATAACATTGAAGAAACGCCGGTTGAAGAGGTTGACAATGTCATTAATATTAACCTGAAGTCGCAAATTTGGGCTTTGCAGACGGCACCGCGTTTAATCCGCAAATCGGGTGACGGCGGATCGATCGTGCTGGCATCATCAATTGCTGGTATGGAAGGCTTTGAGATGCTGGGTATTTATTCAGCGACAAAGTTTGCCACACGCGGGCTGGTGCAAGCGGCTGCTAAAGAATTGGCTGTTGATAAGATTCGAGTGAATGCTTATAACCCAGGCATCGTTTTAACGCCAATGTGGGATGAAATCGATCAGCGTTTCTCAGAGCGCAAGAATGTACCTTTGGGATCGACACGCCAAGCCTTTATTGACGGTATTCTTTTGGGACGAGGCGAGGAGCCTGAAGATGTTGCCAAACTAGTTAGCTTTTTGTCTAGCGATGAAAGTGATTATATTACGGGCCAATCTATTGCTGTTGATGGTGGGATCAAGTTTTCTTAATTTGTCTGATCTTTACATTTATGTAAAAGCTTATTATCTGAATTTGCAGATAATAAGCTTTTTTAATAAAAAAAGCCCCCAAAGGGCTTTAAAGAGCGTGTATCTATAGGTGGCAGTATTGATAATCGATGCTGAAAGTCTTTGTGCTGCCGTCTTTAATCACAACATCGCCTAAGCTTGGAATGTTCTCACTGTTAGGTGCAGTTTGAGCTTCCAAGGCCATAGCGGCCCAAGGGCGGGCTGCACCATGATTAAAAGTCAGTCCCCGATCAATTGCATCGGCTGAATAAGCGACAATAGCGTTTCTTGTGGAATAGAGACGGACTTGTCTGCCACTGCTGCGATCCGTGATGACAGCTGCAGAATCAGTGCCAGCGCGATTGTCCGGATCCAGCAAAAAGACGTCGTCGAACCCGCCTTCAGAAGTCGTTTTTTGTAACTGTTCCAACGCTTTGCCCAGGTCTGGCTGATTTTTAAGATCGTAAGGTCCTTGATTTACAATCAGATGACCGTCAGGGGCTTTGCTGGCATCGAAAGCCAAATGCTGATCACTATTCAGCCATAGATTATGCCCTGTGATATCACCAACTTCATCGTCAGCCAGATTGAAATAGGTATGCAGTGTCGGGTTAAAAACGCCATCTGCATGAGTTTGTCTGCCTGCAAAGGTGACCGTTAGACGATCGTCTTCGCTTAATTCATAACTGACTGTCAGCAATAAATCACCAGGGAAACCGTCTTCAGCGGCCGCCATCTGTTTAGATAAAACAATTTTGCCACGGTCATCTGCCTGCTCGACTTGAAAGAATTGAAAAGAAAAACCTTGCGGCCCACCGTGCAGTGAATTGCCGTTTTCGTTCTCTAACAGAGAAATATTTTGGCCGTTCAGTGGAAATGAGGCATTCTTAATGCGGCCAGCGGTGCGCCCAACCACATGATTGAGATAAAGATCATTGTCGGTATAATTGCTTAAATCATCTGACTTTAACAACAGCTGACGCCGTTTGCCGGCATCCAAGACAGAAAATTCTTGCAAAATGCCGGCGAAATTCAGGACAGAAATTTTAGTTCCGTGCTGATTAACCAGTGTATAGCGAATCACTTTTTGCTTATTATATCTGCCAAAAGCATCTTGACGAAAAATCATTTTGAGCTCCTTTTTAAGAGGCCGATTTCGTTTTAAAGTTGTTTAATAAAACGATCAAAGGCTTCTTGACCTTGTGCATTGCGTTTGAAAACACCAGCATCTTCCAAGACGCGAGCAAAGACACGCCCTGCAGCCTGCAAAACATAATCATCTGCTTCTTGGGCATTGCCTGTAAAACTCGCCTTCAATTTTTCAGCCCAGAGACGATGGTAATCAGCCATTTGATTGTCTTGACCGAGCACAAATTTAACCACTTCGGCTAATTCAGTCTTCAGTCTAGCTGGTAAGATAGCCAATCCCATGACTTCAATCAGGCCGATATTTTCTTTTTTAATATGCTGGACATCTTGATGCGGATGAAAAATGCCATCAGGATATTGGCTGGAAGTCTGATTGTCGCGCAGGACCAGGTCCAATTCAAATTGGTTGTCTCTAAAGCGCGCAATCGGTGTCACTGTATGATGTTTGGTGCCTTGGCTTTCTGCACGCACATCAACCGACTCATCGGAATAGTGCCGCCAGCTGTCCAAAATATGTGCGGCTGCTTTGACTAGATCAGCTTGATCTTTGCCAGCCAAACGAATCACAGACATGGGCCATTTCACGATACCAGCTGAAACACCGGGAAAGTCTGTCAAAGCAAAAGTCTTTTCTACTTGTGCTTTGGCCATCGGAAATTCGTGCCGGCCGCCTTGATAATGGTCGTGGCTTAAAATCGATCCGCCGACAATTGGCAGATCAGCATTGGAACCAACCGTATATTCAGGAAACTTGGTCACGATCGACAAAAGGTTATTAATCGTGACGGCGTCAATATGCATGGGGCGGTGTACTGGCGCAATAAAAATCGCATGTTCATTGAAATAAGCGTAAGGCGAATATTGAAAGCCCCAAGTCTCGTGATTTAAGGGCAGACGCACGATGCGGTGTTCAGCACGAGCCGGATAGCCTAGACGCCCTGAATAGCCTTCGTTTTCCATACATAACTGGCAAAGCGGGTAGCTGGTCGAAGCTTGTCTTCCGGCTGCAGCAATGGCTTTAGGATCTTTTTCCGGTTTGGATAAATTGATTGTGATTTCTAGATTGCCATAATCCGTTTTTGTCTGAAAAGCGATATTTTTGGCAATTGCTTTAGTTTTGATGTAGTCGCTGGCCTTGGATAAATTAAAGAAATAATCTGTAGCTGTGTTAGGTGACTGTTTGTATTTTTCCCAGAAAATGTGATTAACCGTGCTGGGTTTTGGGACCGTGAAAGCCATTAACTCAGAACCTAAAATTTCTTTATCTGTGAGTGAGTCTTCAATTTTTCCATTCGCGACGGCTGTTTGAAGCAGCTGATCACGCACCTGCAGGATATCTTTGTCAGAAATGCCAGTCGGAAAATCTTGATGTTCTTCACCACTTAAGGCATAAATCCGATTGACTAAATATAATTTATCCATCTCTGAATAAGTACGGCCGCAGCCGATCACCAAATCCGCAAAAGTCTCCGCTAAATTCTGCGTCATTAAAAATCCTCCATAAAAATGTTGTTTTAATCTACTGCTTTTGAACCGTCGCCGATCTGTGCAACGTAGAAACCGGCACGATAACCGAATTTCTTAAAGTAACGGTCGCCAACGACTTGTTTGACTTGATCCACTTTATCTTTGTCAACAAGGGCGATTGCACAGCCGCCGAATCCTGCACCAATCATACGAGCACCTAAAACACCTTCCTGCTGCTGAGCTGTTTCGGCTAATGTGTCCAACTCATCACCAGTGACCACGTAGTCATCTTTCAAAGACTTATGAGAACGGTTCATTAGTTGGCCGAACTGTTTGAGATCGCCCCTTGTCAGTGCATCTTTAGCCAACAGGGTCCGCTGATTTTCATAAACAGCATGGCGTGTACGCTTAATTAAGGTCTCATCAGCGATCAGATCCGTATTTTTATCAAATTCGCTGATGCTCAATTCGCCCAAAGATTTGATAGGCAGCTTGCTCTGCAGTCTTTTCAGTGCTTCTTCGCATTGCTGACGGCGCTCATTATATTTGGAATCTGCCAATTTGCGCTGCTTGTTTGTATTCATAATCAAAATCACATTATCGCCAAACTTAGCCGGTACCAATTCATAGTCCAGTGTATTCGTGTCCAAGAAGATGGCCTGGTCTTTTTTACCAAAGCCGATGGCAAACTGATCCATGATGCCTGAGTTGACGCCAATGAAGTCATTCTCAGCTTTTTGACCGGCTTGAACCAGCTGCAAGCGTGTAGTTTTCAGATCGAATAAATCTTCCAAAACAACACCGATCAACAACTCTAGTGAAGCTGACGAGGATAGGCCCGAAGAATTTGGCAGATTGCCCTCTATGGCCAGGTCAAAACCGTTAGGAATCTGGAAGCCTTCCTTCTCAAGGGCGAGAATCATGCCTTTGACGTAATTGTCCCAGCTGTTGTTAGGACTTTTTTGTATTTTATCCAAATCAAAACTAACAACACCTTGTTCTTCAAAATTGCCCGAATAGAGGCGAACTGTCTGATCTTGTCTTTTGGATGCAACACCATAAGTGCCCAATGTAATTGCAGCTGGAAAAACATGTCCGCCATTATAATCCGTATGTTCGCCGATCAAATTAATGCGTCCAGGCGAGAAAAAACGCCGCTCTGGTTTAGCTGAAAATTTTTCTTGAAAAATAGTCTCTAATTTTGTATAAATATCCGTCATGAATAAAACTCCAAATTTCGTCTCGAAATCAATACTTTCTAACAATGCGTGTTTGCAGGTGTGATTTATCTAACTGCCTACTCAGCTTCTCTTTCCTACTGAGATATTTTTTGTAAACATTTAGTAAATCCGAAAAGTAGTTTACCACAAAAACGCATTACAAGAAAGCGCTTACTCATTTTTTTGAAAAGAATCTCGATAGATCAGCCGACTGGGGATAGTGACCCACTTAGTCCAAGTTCGACTGCTTTGGGCGAGTTCGCTGGCTTGGCTGACGGCGCTTGCGCCCAGCGCGTGCTGGGGCAGATTTACGCTGGTCAAAGAGGGACTCAAATAGGCAGCGGTATCTAAGTCATCAAAGCTGGCCAGAACCAAGTCTGTTCCAATCATGAGGCCGCTCTCCTGCAGTGCTTTGATGGCGCCGATTGCGATCACATCCGAAGCAATTAATAAAGCATCACAAGGCTTGTTTTGCTGCAGTAGTGCTTTGACCGCATCCACGCCGGCAGCAGACGACCAGCCGCCCAGTATTTCGTTGCTCTCAAGCTGCTGTTGGGACATCCATTTTTCATAGGCGATTGTCCGTGGATCCTTGCTGCGGTTTTTGATTTGGCCATCCAGGCCAATTCGTTCGTTAATCCCGCCGATAAAGGCAATATGCTGACGGCCGCTTTGTTTGAATTCGTTTAAAATTCTCTCGGTCATTTCCGCTAAATCCGGATTGACGGAATCGATATCGGCTAATCGATCTCGGGAATCAACAAGCACCAGATTCGGGTTGATTTTCTTGATTTGCCTAATGGCCGAAATAGATAGGTCGCCGGTCACGATGACGGCCGAATATTGGCTTAAATCAATATCTTTGAGGCCATCGGTCAAGCGAAAAATACCCGCAATTGTGACTCTGCTTTGTTTTGCGGCCTGTTTAATGCCTTGGTGGACGCTGCGCCAATAAGGGTCGTCGACCTCTCTTTGCTCGGACATGCTGGTAACAACAGCAATCGTGGCGACGCTCTTTCTTCTTTGCTCGCGATTATTTTCATAATTCAGCTTGCCCGCGATTTGTTTCACTCGTTTGCGCGTACTTTCAGTCACAGATAAAGTCGGATCTGAATTTAAGATTCGAGAAACAGTCCCAGGGGACACGGCTGCGAGTTTTGCAATTTCCTTAATCGTTACTGTCATAGTCTAGTTAAATTCATTGTAATATTTTTGTTAGCGCTTTACTTAAGCCACATGAAAATATGCATTTTTTACAGCTGACAGCGGGTGTTTCAAATTTTTTTAATAAACATTTAGTAAAAAACTTGACTTTTATTTTGGAAGCGCTTACTATAATTTGCAGGTTCTATCCCTACAAATGTTTGGCAATACAACCTGGATTAAGGAGAGTTTTATGGAAAAAACAAAGAAGACAGTAACTTCGAGGCTGTCTTATTCTTTTGGTGCTTTTGGCCATGACATGTTTTATGCGACCTTGTCGACCTATTTCATTATGTTTGTGACATCGCATCTATTCGATAAGGAAAGCGGCGCATCAGGTGCCCGCATGATCGGCTATATTACGCTGATCATTATGGTACTGCGTTTTATCGAATTGGCGATTGATCCCTTTATTGGCAATACGATCGATAATACGACAACGCGTTGGGGCAAATTCAAGCCTTGGGTCGTTGTTGGCGGTACTGTTGGATCGATTGCACTGACATTATTGTTTACAAATCTCGGCGGGTTGAATATATCTAATCCGATCTTGTATTTAATTATTTTTGCTGTTTTGTATATCACGATGGACGTGTTTTATTCTTTTAAGGATATCGGCTTTTGGTCAATGATTCCGGCTTTGTCATTTGATTCTCGCGAACGTGAAAAGACAGCGACATTTGCTCGTGTTGGTTCAACGATCGGGGCGAATATTGTCGGTGTAATTGTCATGCCGATTGTGCTTTTCTTCTCTTTGAACAGCAATAACGGGCAGGGAGACAATCGTGGCTGGTTTGCTTTTGCCTTAATTATCGGCTTGGTCTCCTGGATTTCAGCCATTGCAGTTGGTTTAGGAACTAAAGAAATTGATTCTGATCTGCGTAAAAACAAAGAAAAGACCTCGCTGAAGGACGTTTTGCATGTTTTGACGCGCAATGATCAGTTGATGTGGCTGTCTCTGTCTTATGCTTTTTATGCAACTGGTATTCAGATCACGAACGCTCTGGAACTGTATTACTTTACTTATATCTTGGGTAACGCCAGCCAGTTTTCAATTCTAGCTACGTTAAACACCTTTATCGGCTTGCTGGCCGTCTTATTGTTCCCGCCGCTGGCCAAAAAGTTCAATCGTCGAAACGTCTTCTTCATTTCGATTGCTGTCTTGATTGTCGGTATTGCCGTGTTTACGATGGCTGGCAATTCTCTACTGCTGGTTCTGATCGGTGCTGAACTCTTCTTTATTCCACAGCCATTGGTTTTCCTAGTCGTTTTGATGACAATTACGGATTCTGTCGAATACGGCCAATTAAAGTTCGGACATCGAGACGAAAGCCTGACTTTGTCTGTTCGCCCTCTGCTTGATAAGCTGGGCGGCGCGATTTCAAACGGTGTTGTCGGTATCACGGCTGTTTGGGCCGGCATGACGGCTGGTGCTTCTTCTCATACAGTCACAGGTCAGGGAAGTACGATCTTCAAAATTATGATGTTCGGCCTGCCTTTGCTGCTAGTGGCCATTGCCACGATTGTGTTCTTTAAGAAAGTCACTTTGGATGAAAAAGCACACGCCAAAATTGTTGATCAGTTGGAAAAAAGCTGGGGCAAAAACTTCAGTGACAGCAAGGAAAACGCTAGGGTTCCCGTTGCTGCATTAAAAGAAGGTGAATTCGCCTACTATGCGCCGATTTCCGGTGATCTCGTACCCCTGAAGGATGTCTCTGATCCGACTTTTGCTTCCGGATCCATGGGTGAAGGTTTTGCGATCAAGCCCAATGATGGCCGGGTTTATGCACCTTTTGACGGTATCATTCGAACGACTTTCTCGACACGGCATGCCGTCGGGATGGTTTCTGATGACGGTATTGCCAGTCTGATCCATATCGGAGTTGGGACGGTGAACATGCGCGGGACTGGTTTTATTAATTACTTCGAAAGCGGCCAGCATGTCAAACGCGGTGATTTGCTGATCGAGTTCTGGGATCCAGCCATTCAAAAAGCTGGCTTCGATGATACCGTAATTGCTGTGATTACGAATTCTAACAGCCTGTCGCATTTTGAACTCGTGAAAAGCAGCGGCCAAGTCACTAAAGATGATCTGATATTAAAGCTAACTAAAAAATGATTTTTGAAACATCCGATTGTGCGGATGTTTTTTTGTTAAAATAAATCTAATTCATAGGAAAGGCTTTTCTATTCTTGGCGGCTTGGATTAGTTTACAACACGCAATAATCAATGTTTTAGTGCTCAAGGGGACAAGTGTCTCTTTTTTTAACGCATTCAAATAATTATTGCTGTTAGTCCGAACTATAAACACTTGATCAGTGGTCGGCGATGAGCTGACCACTTTTTTATTGGCGGTCTGACATGCTCTTTGGAGTGTCATATGGACAATAAAATAATTCGCCAAAATCTCTACAAAGGCTATATCTACCAATTTGCTAGTTATTTCGGTATCACAAGCCTTTGGGTTATGTACTTGGGGCAGCAAGGTCTGTCCTTATGGCAGATGGGCCTCTGTGAAAGCATTTTTCATATTGCAAGTTTTGTGTTTGAACTGCCAACAGGTGTTTTAGCCGACCGTTTCAAATACAAAACCGTTCTGGTTTTCGGCCGGCTGATGGCTCTTATTAGCGCAGTTATCATGCTGTTTGCCAATAATTTCTTTTTCTTTGCTGTCTCCTTTATTTTCAGTGCCTGGTCTTACAATATGCAGTCCGGCACGATTGATGCCCTGATGTATGAATCATTGGACCCAAAGGATCGTCATGGCCGATATCCGCATGTGGTCAGCGTCAGCAATTCTTTAATCGAAGCCGCTAGCACAATCGGCGCCATGTTAGCTGCTGTTTTTGTGCATTGGCATTTTCAAATAACCTACTGGATTGAAATTGCCTGCGCCATCATCGCCGGTCTGGCAGCTTATAGGATGCATGAGCCGATCCGACAAAATGATCGTTTAGCCACGGAACAGCCGCGCATTTGGTCCATTATTAAAGAATCGGCAAAATTTTTATATCAGACCAAACAGCTTCAGCATCTGATGCTGATTGAGGCTGTGTTTTCCAGCATTTGTACCTGTTATTATTACTATTTCCAGTCTCTGATGGCCGACTATCATTTCAGCAGCTGGTTAATTTCGTTTTTGATGCTGGTTTCAGCTGTTACCAACATTGCTGCTGTTCAGATGACGCCCTATTTGCAGAGCCGTTTTTCTCAAAAACATTTAATTTTTGGTCTTAGTACTCTGCTGACATTGTGCCTGCTGCTGACATGGGTTAATTGGATTCCGACTTTAATCGGCCTTTATTTAATTGTCAACTTGCTGGCTGCAGCTGTGGAACCGTTATTCAGCAATTACAATAATCAATTAATTCCGAGCGGTCAACGAGCGACCCTGATTAGCACGGCCAGCATGCTGTTCTCTTTATCGATGATTGTTGTTTTTCCATTAGTCGGTTATTTAATCCAAATTGTGAATTTTTCGATGGCTTTTGGTCTACTGGGATTGATCTTTTGTGCCCTATTATTTTGGGAAACGTTGGTCACCAGAAAACAAGCTGCTTGATTTTTAAAAACTTTCAGTTGGGATCGCGGCTAATTTGCCTTGCCAATCAATCTCTGGATAGCGTTTTGACAGCGCGTTTTTCAGGATGCGCTTGGCTAAATTACCATTACGCGTCAGAATCGGCCCGTGAAAATAGGTGCCGTAGACTTGTCTATAAATTACGCCCTCTGTCTGGTCATCGCCGTTATTGCCGTTGCCGGAAATAACATGACCCAGAGCTTTTTCGCCCTCGCCCAAAAAAGTACGGCCCTGATGGTTTTCAAAACCATGATAGGTTTCGCCGTTTTCGTTATTTTTAATTTCGATATTGCCGATTAGGCGTTTGCCGCGCATACCATCTTTTAATTCAGGCGAATTGAGATTAACAGTATGATGCGACATGACGCCGATACCGTTGATGACTTTGCCATCCGCAAATTCCATGGTCCGGCCTAATAATTGGAAACCACCGCAAACAGCCAATAATGATCCGCCTTGTTCGATATAAGCTTTGATTTCCGCTGATTTGCCCGGCAGGTCTTTAGCGGTCACGGATTCTTCGTAGTCTTGACCGCCGCCAAAAAGCACGAAATCATAATCGTCAGCCTTAAATGTGTCATGGAGCGAAACGAGATGATAATCGACGGTCACACCAATTTGTTTAGCATAGTAAGTCAAAGCGATCACATTGCCGTAATCGCCGTATGTATTCATCAAATCACCATATAAATGTGCAATTCGAAGCTTATAAGCTGTCATTAAAAACTCCCTTTTGCCAAGCCGGCTTTGGTTAATTCTGCTCGGAACATGAGCATGCTCGTATATGTTGCGGCTACGTAAGCATTTTTCGTTGGCAGGGCTTTAATGCGGTCAATCAGTTTGCCAAAATCCTGTTCGACAATTTGGTCGGGGAAACCGGCCATTTTCAAACGGACGCTAAAATCTTGATAACGCTGGCCGCCAACGATAATTTTAGCCAGTTTTGTCTCATGGAGACGTTCGAATTCCGCGTCAAAAATCCAGCTGGTATCAATCCCATCAGCGTAATTAGCGTTTAGCAGCGTAACGAGGCTGAAGGGCTGGGGATCGCTGATCATCATGTCGATGACGCTGTTAGCACCGACGGGATTTTTAATCAGCACAATCGTGACAAGGTGGTCGCCGATGTGCAGCTGTTCTTGACGGCCGAAGATACGTGAGTCTTCATTAAGCGCAGCGAAAATTTGATCAGCGCACAACCCGAATTCACGGCCCAAAGCATAAGCAGCCAGCGCGTTATAAATATTGTAGAGACCGCCTAAAGGCAGTGTGAAAGCATGCTGATCAATTTCAAAATCAGATTTAGCTGGCGTTAGCGAATCGACTTTGGTGACGGCGTATTTCAGATCGGGCCGTTTGAAACTTTTATCAGGCGTAAAATAGCTGCCCAAATTGGCGTAAGTCAAATAGTGGTAATGCAGTACCTGATCATCGGTCGGAGCCAAAATGCCGTCCGTGTTCGTTGGTGCGCGGTGGTCGCCAGTCTCGGGACGGTCGGCGAAACCAAAATAGACAACTGGATTGGGATAGGGTTTGCGTGCAAAAATCGGAGAATCACCGTTGGCAATCACTTCAGCTTTTGGGCTGCTATTGATACCATCGGTGATTTTTTCATAAGTTGTATAAATTTCGCCATAGCGATCCATTTGGTCGCGAAAAATATTTGTCAAAACAAAATGACTGGCCTGCAGACTCTGAGCCGCTGCTTTGACGTTAGCTTCATCGACTTCTAAGACAGCGATTGGCTTTTGTCCCTGCCGATTAGCCTGACGGATTTGAGCAGCGTGGGCCATAATTGTGGCGACGATACCTTGAATCATATTGGAACCGGATTTATTTGTAATAATCAAGCGGCCGCTTTGAGACAAGACACGCGCACAAAGGGCAGTTGTCAACGTTTTACCATTTGTGCCTGTGATAATCACGGTCTGGATTTTGTTGGCAAATTCTTTTAAAATAGCTGGATCCAGCTGATAAGCGATTTTGCCGGGGAGCGAGGTACCGCCGCGATGAAGAATTTTATGTAATAGTATGTAGCTTGTCGATCCGGCAAACAAGGCGAATTTGCTTCTAATAGTCATAAACAAATTATAGACTAGCATAAAAATATCACTGATATAATTGGAAACATGACACAGCTATTTTTTGAATATGGTGCTATGGGATCCGGCAAGACAATCGAAATCCTGAAGGTAGCACATAACTATGAATCACAAGGCAAGAAGGTCCTACTGATGACGCCCGATGTTGACGACCGGGCTGGTGTCGGCATTATTGCCAGCCGTATTGGCTTAAAACGCGAAGCGATTGCGATTCATAAAAAAGACAATCTCTTTGACGAAGTAGCTAAGAACACGGAGGCAATTTCTGCTGTTTTGATTGATGAAGCCCAGTTTTTAAGCGCTGCGCAGGTTGATCAACTGGCAGAAGTTGTTGACGATTTGAATATTCCTGTCATGACTTTCGGCTTGCGTCAGGATGCTTTTAATCATCTCTTTCCTGGTTCCCAACGGCTTTTTGAAATCGCAGATAAATTAGAAGAGATGAAAACGATTTGTACCTTCTGCGGCAAAAAAGCCATTACACAATTGCGTATTGTTAATGGCAAACCACAGTATGCCGGTGACCAAGTTTTCATTGGTGGAGATGAGGCTTACGTGCCTGTCTGCCGCAAGCATTGGCATCATCCTGATAAAAAGCGCCTTGCAGAGCTATTTCCTCAAAAAGATCAGCCTGCTGACTAAAACAGATTGTAGTGGAATTAATTAAATAATGATTTTATATATCTCTTTTTGTTATAATTTGCAAGCAAAAGGAGTTTTTTTATGAAAAAGAATCCTATTAGCACTTATTTATTGCTGCTACTCTTGCTAGTGTCAACCTTTTTAACACATAGTGGTCACGGCGACGCGGCGAATTTTTCGACCCGTCATGAAAATTACTGGCAGTTTATTTCCACACCGACTTATCTGCTTCCTTTTTTTCTACTTGTGATTTTTCTGCTGCTGGCCTTATTTTGGCAAATTAAGCAGGCAGGTAAAGTTGTCATGATGATGGTCGGCCTAGCGTTAGTTGTCCATCTCGCGATCTTATTGTCGGCGATTAGCCCCTTTTTTCCAGCGTTGCTGCAAGGCAGATTCGCATCAGCCGCCGGCATCTTTTTCACTTATACCTGGGGACTATTGATTGACCTGCTGCTGGCTGTGATTTTGCTGGTCATGCTAGTTCGTAAAAATATCGTCAAAGATTAAAAAAACAGGCTCAAGGCCTGTTTTTTATTATTTATTAATCGGATTTAATTTCGGTAGATAACGCCAAGACAGCATTGTGATACCGCAGATGATTGTAATTTTGATCAATCCCGGCACTAGAAAAGGCAGAATGCCGTTTTCTATGGCAGCCGGCAGTGTCATTGGCGCGGCAAACATGAGCCAGACAGCTCCGATAATTAACTGAATCGTGGCTGCTGACAGATTGGCAATACCTAATTGCCAACTATTATGATCACGATTGATCAAACGAACCAGCAGGATGTAGACTAAAAATCCCCAGATATAACCGCCAGTCGGTCCCAATAGAACACTCAGGCCGGCGTGGGCGTTAGCGAAGACGGGAAGTCCTAACCAGCCCATCAGGATATAGATTGACAAGGACTCAATCCCGACAGTCAAGCCGAAGATACTGGCAATTAGGCCAACAGCCAAGGTCTGGCCTGTAATCGGGACCCAGATTAATGGGATTGTGATTTGCGAACTGAATCCTAGGAAAATAGCTAATAAGAAAGCCAGTCCGATCTTTTTTAAATTGTTTTGAATGGTGAATTTATCCATGATATAACCTTTCTTTTAAATTTACTTTTGTAATTTCGCCAGCCGTAAAATGCCGTTGTTGGCCCTTGCTGTCTTCTAGTACCAGCTCAGCGGCGTCATCGATTTGCCGGACAGTACCACTGATTTTTTGATGATTCAATTCCAGTACAACCTGATGATGCAGGATATAGGAATGCTGTCGGTATTCGCCTAGGAAATTAGTGCTTTTATATGATGCATATAGTCCGAAAAACTGATTGATCAAGGCAGCGATTAAAACATTTCGCTGTTGGCCGTCATCTTGGCCCAGGCTGCCGGCCTTGTTTTGTAAGGAAACAGGCATGGGGCTCTGCGGTTCGGCTACGTTAATCCCAATCCCGACAAGCAGAGCACTAATTTGGCCGCTTTCCAAGTCCGTCATTGCTTCAGACAAAATCCCGCCGCATTTTCTATCCTGAAATAGGAGATCGTTGACCCACTTGTACTGGATTTGAATACCAAAAACTTCTTTAATAGCACGCCCGCAAGCAACGGCAGAAGCGGTCGTTAACAGGCCGGGTATCACGGTCTCACCTTGTTTCAGCGGCAAAGCAAAAGTCATATAAATCCCGCTGTTGGCCGGTGAAAAAAAGTTGCGGTCACGACGGCCATGACCGTTGCTTTGCTCGTTTGCAATGATAACTGCTGGCTTTTTTAAGCCCTCAGCCAGCATTTTTTTGGCTAGTGTATTAGTCGAATCGACGTTTTCAAATAGATGCAGCGCGACGCCGGCAGGTATTGTCAGAAGACTACGGATAATCTTTTCGTCTAAACGGTCATTCGCTGATAATTTGTATCCTAAGCCATGTCTGCTGTCGATGAGATAACCCTGATTTTTTAACGTATTAAACGCCTTCCAAATCGCCGTTCGGCTGATAGCTAATTGAGTTGCCAGTTCATTTCCTGAACGCCATTCTCCTGGATGCCGGCTGAGAAATGCGAGCAGGGTCTCACTTGTTGACAATAAAAATCACCCCCATTTGTTAACCAATTGTCAGGTATAAGTTGACCATTGTCAAGAACTTTTTATTTGATGTTCGAATTACTTTTATTTGTTTTTAATAGGAAAATTAATTTGTAATTTTTTCTTTTGTATGCCTTTATTTGGGCATAAATGATATTTTTATGCGTTTTTGGAAGTGCTTGAGGTTTGACAATACGCAGAGCTGTTGCTAAGATACAAAGCACAAACACTTTGATGTTTGAAATAAATTTGAAGGAGGTTGACTGTTGTTATTAAATGCTCGACAAATCGCTGATTTGATTCCTAACCGATATCCGATCGCCTGGATTGACGGCGTTACGAAATTTACACCGGACGAATCAATCACGGCCGTCAAAAATATCACGGTCAATGAACATTTCATGCAAGGGCGGCAAGACATCACAGCCGTTCCGAATATTTTGATTATCGAGATGCTGGCTCAAGCGGCTTCCATATTAATTCTGAAGTCCCCGAAGTTTGCGCATAAGACTGCCTACTTAGGCGGCATTCACTCAGCACGATTTGTGCGCTCGCTGCTTCCAGGTGAACAGGTCGAACTCAGTATTGAATTGACCAAAGTGCGTGAAAACATGGGTGTCGTCGACTGTACGGCATTGGTGGGCACAGAACAAATTGCGAGTGCACAGCTTTTGTTCGTTGTTTCACCCGAGGAGACAGCTTCACCGGAAAAGGACGAACTTGTTCATTAAAAAAACGCGGGTGACAGCGTATGACTGATCAAAAAATTAAAAAGATCAGCGGCCTGCTGATCGAAGTTTATAACGATATCCTGCAAGTTGAAGAAAAATATCTTCGTACGAGTCGTTTTAAAGATATTACAGTCAAAGAAGTGCACACGATTGACGCGATTACGATGTATGACCACAAGACCACGACCGCTGTGGCTCGTAAATTGCAGCTTTCTCCAGGAACTGTGACGGCTTCGATCGACAAACTCGTAAAAAAGGGCTACGTTGTACGGCTGCAATCTGCTGATGACCAGCGTGTCATTCGCTTAGGCCTTACAAGACGCGGCCGGCTCATCTATCGTGCACATGAATCTTTCCATCGCCAAATGACCGAAACTTTCTTAGGCGGAATGGATAGCAGCCAAGTCGATTTGATCGAACGTGCCATGCTTAATTTACGGTCCTTCTTAGAAATCACGACTGAGAAAGGCAATAGCGATGAAGACAGTTAAGATGATTGCCACGGCCAGCCAAGTGCCTAAAAAGGTTGTCAGCAATGACGATCTGGCAGCCATGATGGATACATCAGATGACTGGATTAAGAGCCGCACCGGTATCTCTAATCGCCATATTGCGGTCACTGAGACAACCTCGTCTCTGGCGGCTGGCGTTCTAAAACAACTGATTCAAGACAGCGGTATCCATCCCGAACAAATTTCGTATGTGATTGTGGCAACGATGAGTCCTGACCGTCTAGCGCCTTCAACGGCAGCTACGATCTCGGCTGCGATGGGACTTACTAATGCATTTGCATTTGATGTTAACGTTGCCTGCTCGGGATTTGTTTACGCCTTGCAGCTAGCCCAGGGGCTGGTGAATAGCTTGTCAGCAGGTTATGGCGTCGTCATTGGTTCGGAAGTGTTGTCCAAACTAGTCGATTGGCAGGATCGAAGTACTGCCGTGCTGTTTGGTGACGGTGCGGCTGGTGTCTTGTTAGAAACAACTCAGGAAGCAAACCGTATATTGGCAACTGATTTGCGCACTTATGGTGAACAGGCCGAATCGTTGACAGTCGGCAGCTATGAAACTTCTAAAGTTTGGCAGCAGCCGCAGACAGGCAGTCCTTATTTTCAAATGGACGGTAAAGCGGTATATTCATTTGCCACGCGACAGGTGCCAGCGTCTATTCGACGGGCTTTTGACCAAATTGAACAGACGCCGGATGACTCGGATTACTTTCTCATGCACCAGGCTAATCAGCGAATCATGAATAAGGCAGCGCAGATTTTAGGGCAGCCTAATGAGCGTTTTCTTAGCAACGTTAGCGAGTTCGGCAACACGTCTTCAGCAAGTATCCCCCTGCTATTGGATCAGTTTATCCGCCAGGGTGTGATTCAGCGAGGCCAGTTATTAACACTCAGCGGCTTTGGTGCTGGTTTGAGTGTTGGCACGATTATTTATCATTTTTAAACATCAATCAACTACTATTAAAAATTTTGGAGAAACAAACACATGACTAAAGAAGAATTATTCAACAAAGTAAAAGACATTATCGCCGATCAGACTGGTGAAGATGCAGACAAAATTGAAATGACGACCGACATTAAAAACGATTTGGATGCCGACAGTTTGGATGTTTTTGAAGTAATGAACGAGATCGAAGACCAATTGGATGTCAAGATCGAAGTTGAAGAAGGTTTGAATACGGTTGGCGACTTGGTCGATTTTGTCTCAAAGCAATTGGTTGCAAAAAAGGGAGAATAAATCCGATGGAATTATTAAGTCCGTTTTTCAAATCACTCGGTTTACGTTATCCGATTTTTCAGGGCGGCATGGCTTGGGTGGCAGATGGGAAACTGGCAGCTGCTGTTTCTAACGCCGGCGGCATGGGAATTATTGGTTCCGGTCATGCACCGGCTGATGTCGTCCAAAGTGAAATTGAGATTGCTAAATCTTTAACCAAGCGTCCTTTTGGTATTAATGTGATGCTGCTTTCTCCACATGTTAAGGAAGTCATTAAAGTCATTTTGGCAGAAAAAGATTCAATTGCTTTGGTAACGACTGGTGCTGGCAATCCTTCTGAATATTTAGCTGCTTTTCAACAAGCTGGTATTCGGGTGATCCCTGTTGTGCCTTCAACTGGCATGGCTCGGATTATGGCACGTGAAGGTGTTGATGCTGTAATTGCTGAAGGTATGGAATCCGGTGGGCATATCGGCCGAATGACGACCATGGCTCTGGTACCGCAGGTTGTTGATGCAGTTGATATTCCTGTGATCGCTGCGGGCGGTATTGGCGACGGCCGTGGTTTGGCAGCTTCCATGATGCTGGGTGCCCAAGGCGTCCAGATGGGCACGCGTTTTCTCGTAGCCGAAGAATGTCACATTCATCCTCTTTATAAAGAGGCTGTTTTAAAAGCTAAAGACATTGACACACTCGTGACTGGTAAATATATCGGTCATCCGGCGCGCGTGCTGAAAAATAAAATGGCTGTGCGCTTTATCCGTGATGAAAAGATCGAAGCACAAAAAAACGATCCTGATTATGCGGCAGTTGAGGAACTCGGTAACGGTAGCCTAAGGCGCGCCGTACAGACCGGCGATCCGGAACAAGGATCTTACATGGCTGGTGAAATTTCTGGATTGGTAAATAAAATACAACCGGTTGCTGAAATTTTGCAGGAAGTTACTGACCAGGCAGCGGCACTGCTCGGAGGGCAAGAAAATTAAGTTAGCTTATTTGTTTAGCGGACAAGGCGGCAAAATTGCCCCTTTGGACAGCCGATTATATGAAAGTTTTCCAGTTTTTTCTAAAGTGTTTCAAAAAGCTGCAGAGATTTCTGGTATTGATTTTTGGCAAATGTGGCAGACCGGAGATGTACGTTTAGAACAAACGCGTTTTGCACAACCTGCTATCTTTACGCTGAGTACAGCCTTGTACCGCGTTATCTCTAATCAATTGCCCGCGGCACAAGCTTTAGTTGGCTTGAGTTTGGGAGAGTATAGCGCCTTGGCAGCGGCCGGTACATTAGAATGGGACGCTGCTTTTCGTCTGATTCAAAAACGTGCTGAATTAATGCAGCAAGCTAGTGAAGCTTTTCCTGGTGCTATGGCAGCTGTTATGAGTACTGATACTGATTTAATTGAACGCGTCTGCCGAGAAATTTCGCAGCAGACCAATCAGATTGTTCAGCCGGCTAATTATAATTTTCCCAAGCAGACGGTGATAGGCGGTCAGACACAAGCTGTGGCGGCAGCGGTTTCGAAATTAACGGAAGCCGGTATCAAGCGGATCGTCGATTTACCGGTCAGCGGTGCTTTTCATACACCTTTAATGGCAACGGCTAACGACCAATTTGTTCAGGAATTAGCTGAAACTGATTTTAGGCCAATGGCGATCAATGTGATCAGTAACACGACAGGTCAAGCTTTTCAAGCAGGCACAATCAAAGAGACGTTAAGCCGGCAGATGGTGTCATCGACCCGTTTTACAGATTGCTTACTAGAATTGCAGCGTCAAGGTGTGACTCACGTGATTGAATTAGGTCCTGGCCATTCTTTGGTGAGCTTCGCTAAAAAAACAATCAAACTCGACAGTTATCAGGCTGTTAGTGATGCGCAATCATTGGATGAAGCATTAGCAGCGGTCTCAAACTGATATTCGGAGGATTTTCTTGCATGGATTTACAAAATAAAACAGTTTTGGTTACTGGAAGTACACGCGGTATCGGGCTAGCAATATCCAAAGCTTTTTATCAAGCCGGATGCCGAGTTGTTTTAAACGGACGCAAAACTATTCCGGAACAAGTATTAGCTGAATTTACTGATTCGCAGCGCGTGTTTGCTGTGACGGGTGATGTGGCGGATGCTTCTGAAGCACAGGAGATGGTTGCTCAGGCACTTGCACATTTTGGTCAATTGGACATCTTGGTGAACAATGCCGGCATCACACACGATATGCTGGCTAATCGCATGACTTTGGAAGACTTTAAGGCGCCGATTGAGACTAATCTGATTGGCAGTTTTAACGTCACACAGCCTGCTTTAAAAGCCATGTATCGTGCCCGCAGCGGCTGTATTATTAATATTTCCAGTGTCGTTGCCTTAATAGGCAATGTTGGCCAGGTCAATTATGCAGCCAGTAAAGCCGGCTTGATTGGCATGACAAAGACGATTGCCAGAGAAGCGGCCCGCAGAAATGTGCGCTGCAACGCGATTACACCTGGCATGATTGATACAGATATGGTGGCTGTTTTATCTGAAAAAACACAAGAAAAATTAAAATCCGAAATTCCGCTAGGCCATTTTGGCCAGCCCGATGAAGTGGCTCAAACGGCCGTCTTTTTAGCGGAAAACGATTATGTGACAGGTCAAGTCATCACAGTTGATGGCGGTCTGGCTATGGTCTGATTTTAATTTCACGATGGAGGAAATGTATGACACGAGTAGTAATCACAGGAATGGGGGCAGTAACGCCCTTGGGAAACTCGACCGATGAATTTATCGAGGGATTGAGACAGGAAAAAGTTGGTTTTCGTCCTATTTCGGCTTTTGATTCAAGTGCAACAGGGGTTACCTTGGCTGGTGAAACAGATGGTTTCGACCCTTTACAGCGTTTGACTAAAAAAGATTTGCGCAGAATGGACCGTTTTTCTCAATTAGCACTTTATTCTGCTTTAGAAGCCTATGAACAAGCTGGCTTGGATGAAAAAACCGTCGATGACGAACGCTTTGGTGTCATTTATGGTTCTGGTATTGGTGGATTAACAACGATTCAAGATCAAGTGATCCGCATGCATGATCTTGGAGACGATCGCGTATCGCCGATGTTTGTTCCGACTTCTATTGCGAACATGGCCGCTGGCAATTTGGCAATCCGTTTTGGTGCTAAGGGTATTTGTATGACCATTGTCACTGCTTGCTCATCGGGTGCCAATGCTATTGGAGAAGCTTTTCGGACAATTCAAGCTGGACGCGCGGATATCATGCTGACAGGCGGATCAGAAGCTTCAGTCAACGAAATCGGTATCAGTGGTTTCGCTGCTTTATCTACTTTGTCAAAATCCACAGATCCAACCAAAGCCTCTCTGCCTTTTGATACAGCCCGAAACGGCTTTGTCATGGGTGAAGGTGCTGGTACTTTGATTTTAGAATCCTTAGAACATGCCCGTGCACGCGGTGCGAAGATCTTAGGCGAATTGGTCGGCTATGGTGCGACAGAAGATGCTTATCATATTACCAGCCCAGATCCAGCGGGTACGCAAGCCGCTCGCGCGATGAAGCTTGCTATTGAAGAAGCTGGCATAGACAAAACACAAGTCGGATATATTAATGCACACGGTACTGCTACAAAAGGTAATGATTCAGCAGAAGCTGCTGCAATTAATCAATTATTTGGCAGCGATAGTCATGTTTTGGTCAGCAGTACCAAATCGATGACTGGCCATTTACTTGGTGCAGCCGGTGCGATCGAGGCAATTGCGACTGCTCGTGCATTATCAGACGGCCAGCTGCCAGTTAACGTCGGTATCACTGAACAAGATCCAGAATGTCCAGTTCAATTGGTCAATGAAGCCAATAAGCAGACACAAGCAGATTATGCTTTGAGCAATTCATTTGGTTTTGGCGGGCACAATGCGGTGCTCGCATTAAAGAGATGGAGTGATTAAAAGTGGACGAAAAAGCGATTAAAGCTTTAATCGAACAGGTAGATCAAAGCAGTATCCGTGAATTTGACTTGACGGTTGATGGCGTACATCTTTATTTATCTAAAAATAAGACTGCCAATCACAGTGTGCCTGCAACAGCAGATACTTCGCAGTTGAAGGCTTCGGATACACCAGTTTCAGCAGCTGATAATGCTGCTCAGGCCGTAGAAGAAGTACCAAAAACAACCGCCGCGGAATCTGAGGATAATTTTCAAACAATTAAATCACCTTTAGTCGGCGTGGCTTATCTGCAGCCCAACCCAGAAGCTCAAAGTTATGTGAAAGTTGGCGATCAGGTGAAAGTCGGTGATGTGGTTTGTGTGATTGAGGCCATGAAGATGATGACGGAAATTAAGAGCCAGGTCGCTGGCCAAATTGCAGAAATTCTTATTGATAATGAATCAATGGTTGATTACGATCAGCCCTTGATCAAAGTAAAAACAGAGGTAGGAAAATGACAGATAAAATTGAAATGACAGCTGAAGAAATTCAAGCTGTGTTACCGCACCGTTATCCGATGCTGCTGGTTGATAAAGTCTTGGAATTAGTTCCTGGAGAAAGCATTACAGCACAGAAAAACGTCACGATCAATGAAGAATTTTTTCAGGGTCATTTTCCTGGAAACCCAGTTATGCCTGGTGTTTTGATTGTTGAATCTTTAGCACAAGCTGGTGCAATTGCCCTGCTTAAAATGGATCGTTTTGCCGGCAAGACACCTTATTTTGGCGGTGTTGATAAAGTTAAGTTCCGCCGTATGGTCCGCCCTGGCGATGTGTTAAAGTTAGAAGTTACTTTGGATAAATTGAAGGAAAATATCGGCAGCGCTCATGCACTTGCGACCGTTGATGGGGAAAAGGCTTGTTCAGCGGATTTACTTTTTCTGATTGGGTGAGGTAAACATGATGTTTAAACGGGTCTTGATTGCCAACCGTGGCGAGATAGCAGTTCGAATTATTCGAGCACTTCGTGAAATGAAAATAGAATCTGTTGCGGTCTATTCAACAGCTGATCGCGACAGTCTTTATGTTCAGCTGGCCGACATTGCTGTCTGCATCGGCGGTCCGCAACCGGCGGATTCTTATTTGAATATTCAAAATATCGTCAGTGCAGCTGTCCTTTCAGGTGCTGATGCCATTCATCCAGGGTTCGGTTTTCTATCTGAAAATGTTGAGTTTGCGCGCATTTGTGAAGAGTGCGGTTTGGTTTTCATTGGTCCTAAAGCTGACACAATTGAGTTAATGGGTAACAAATCCAATGCTCGCGATACGATGAAAAAACATGGTATTTCGGTCATCCCAGGCAGTGAAGAAGCTGTTACATCTGTCGATGCGGCTTTACAGGTTGCAGATGAGATCGGTTATCCAGTCATGTTAAAGGCGGCGGCTGGCGGCGGCGGCAAGGGTATTCGTGTGATCAACAGTGCAGAGGATCTTCGTCAGAAGTTTGCTGATGCCCAACACGAGACAAAGCTTTCTTTTGATGATGACAGTATGTATTTGGAAAAAGTGATCGAAAACCCGAAACATATTGAAGTACAAATCATGCGCGATGCTTTTGGCCACGTACTGGCTTTTCCGGAGCGTGATTGTTCCTTACAGCGTGAACACCAGAAAATGGTTGAAGAAAGTCCTTGTTCTTTAATTAATACACAAGAACGCCAGGCTTTATTAGCTCAAGCGGCTAAAGCTGCGAATGAGATTGATTATTTGAACACAGGTACTTTTGAATTTCTAATGGACAGCCAGCATCATTTCTACTTTATGGAAATGAATACGCGTCTTCAAGTGGAACACCCGGTCACAGAAATGGTAACAGGACTTGATCTTGTGAAAATGCAGATTCACGTTGCGGCCGGAGAGGCCTTACGTTTGCAGCAAAAGGATATTCATATTGATGGCAGTGCGATTGAGTGCCGGATTAACGCTGAAGATCCGCGGCATCATTTTATGCCGCAAGCCGGCCTGATTAAGAAGATTCATTTTCCATTGGGCTGCCCAGGTGCGCGCATTGATTCTGGCGTGGATTCTGGCAGCAGAATTCCGCCTTTCTATGATTCGATGATCGCTAAGCTGATTGCTCACGGAAAAGACCGACCAGAAGCATTATCAATTATGGATCGTATGCTGGCTGAAATGTCGATCGAGGGTGTTAAAACAAATCTTGATTATCAGCGTGATTTAATGCATGCCCCGGCAGTTGTTCAGGACAGTTCGACAACCGATTATATCGAAAAAGAGTTTTTGCCTTTTTGGAAACAAAAATTTACTGAGAAGGAGGCTTCATGACTTGGTTCGACCGATTAACAAGTTTCTCAAAACAGCAGACCGATAAGCTGCTGCATACATACTCATCACAGATTCCTTCAGGGATCATACGTGAATGTCCGAAATGTCACGGGCGTTTTTATTATCGGCGTCTAGGCAGCATGGAAATTTGTCCTGATTGTGGTTATGCTTTTCGGATTCCAGCTAGGAAACGATTGAAAATCTTGTCCAATGACGTGACTGAATGGGATGAAGATGTTGTCAGCTCCGATCCTTTGTCATTTCCCGGCTATCAGGAAAAATTGTCTAAGGCCAGAAAAGCTACCAAGTTAAACGAAAGTGTCTGGACTGGGCGCGCTCGTTTGAACAAGTATTTGGCTGCAGTCGGTATCATGGATCCTTTTTTTGTGATGGGCAGTCTAGGCCAAGCGACCGGAGAAAAACTAGCACGACTTTTTGAACGAGCCACTGAACAGAAACTGCCGGTTATTCTATTTACTGCTTCTGGCGGTGCGCGGATGCAGGAGGGGATTCATTCCTTGATGCAGATGGCTAAAATTACGGCAGCTGTTAGCCGTCACGCCGAGGCGGGATTATTATACATTGTCGTTTTAACTGATCCGACCACTGGCGGCGTGACGGCGAGTTTTGCTATGGAAGCCGACATTACACTAGCCGAACCTAAGGCACTGGTAGCCTTTGCAGGCCGGCGTGTGATCGAACAGACAACGGGTGGTAAATTGCCGGACGACTTTCAAAGTGTTGAAAAACTGCAGGAAAACGGTTTTGTCGATGAAATCGTCCCGCGCCAGAATTTAACTCAGGAACTTGAATCTCTGCTGGCTTTAAATCAACAGCGTATATGGGGGGCAGCGATATGACAGAAGAGAAAGCCATTTCTGCCGCCGAAGTTGTCAAACAGGCCCGCAGTGATGGAAAAAGCGACAGTCGAAAGTTCATTGACCAGCTGCTGACAGACTTTCACGAATTCCATGGTGACCGTCATAGCGGTGATGATCCGGCCATTATTGCTGGTATTGGGCGTCTATCCGATCAGCCAATCACATTGATTGCCACGCAAAAAGGGATTGAGGTCAAAGATCGTCTGGCTACACATTTTGGCAGTCCAGAACCTTGGGGCTACCGCAAAGCGATTCGCCTGATGAAACAGGCTGAACGTTTTAGCCGGCCTGTCTTAACTTTGATCAATACGCCGGGTGCTTTTCCAGGTGTCGATGCTGAAAAAGGCGGGCAAGGCGAAGCCATTGCTTCATGTATCGCGACCATGATGTCTTTAAAAGTACCTGTGATTGCTTTGATCTTTGGAGAAGGCGGCAGTGGTGGCGCTTTAGCGCTGGCTAGTGCTGACCAGGTGTGGATGACAGCACATAGTGAATATTCGGTCTTATCTCCGGAAGGCTTTGCCTCAATTTTATGGAAAGATGCTAAGCGCTCTGCGGAAGCGGCTGAATTAATGGGTCTGACGCCCAAGGCTTTGCTGGATGATGGGATTGTCGACCAGATTATTGCTGAACCGTTGGATATCACAGCTTTAAAACAGCAGTTAGTCACCGAATTTAAAGAATTATTTGCGATGCCAGCTGCAAAATTAGTTGATCAGCGCTATGCGCGTTTTCGGAAATTTTAAACAAATCAGCCAGCCGTGACGACTGGTTTTTTGTTATTGGATAAGGAAATGTTGTGACTGAAATTTTTAAAAGCGAGCACGTATACTAGAAGAGATGGATAAATTTTTTGCCCAAATAGAAAAGGTTGTTGATCGTTTTGACGAATTAAACGAACTGCTGGCAGATCCGGAAGTCACGGCCGACAGTAATAAATACACAAAATATGCCAAGGAATTAGGCGAGATCACGCCGATTGCCGAAAGCTATCAGCAGTACAAAAAAAATGCCCAGGAAATCGCAGACGATAAAAAACTTTTGGCTGATAAGGAGATGTCTGATTTAGCCAAAACGGAATTGGCTATACTAGAACCCGCCCAAGAAAAACTGGCTGACGAACTGAAACTGATGATGATTCCAAAGGATCCCAATGATGATAAAAACATTATTATTGAAATCCGGGGTGCCGCAGGCGGGGATGAAGCTAATTTGTTCGCCGGCGATTTGTTGAACATGTATGCACGCTACTCGCAGTCTCAGAATTGGCAGTTTGAAATTGTTGATCAGACGCCTGGCGAAGCTGGTGGTTTTAAAGAAGTCGTAGCCAATATTTCCGGTGAGAAAGTTTATAGCAAGCTCAAATTCGAATCCGGTGCCCATCGTGTCCAACGTGTCCCCGTTACGGAAACGCAGGGACGTGTTCATACGAGTACGGCCACAGTCGGAGTGATGCCGGAATTTGAAGATATTGATAGTGACGATTTAATTGACCCTAAAGATGTGCGCGAAGATGTCTATCGCTCTTCGGGAGCCGGCGGCCAGCATATCAATAAGACGAGTTCGGCCGTTCGACTGGTGCATTTGCCGACGGGTATCAAAGTGGAAATGCAGGAGCAGCGTTCTCAGCAGCAGAACCGGGCTAAAGCTTGGCAGATTCTGCGTTCGCGTGTTTACGATCATTTTTCTCAAGAAAATCGTGAGCTCTATGATCAGCAAAGAAGGACTAAAATTGGTAACGGCGATCGTTCTCAACGCATCAGGACTTATAATTTTCCGCAAAACCGTGTGACGGATCATCGCATCAATTTTACTTTGAATAAATTAGATCGTGTCATGAATGGTGATTTAGAAGAAATCATCGACGCTCTGATTATTGCTGACCAGACAAAGCAGCTCGAGGAAATGATTTAACTATAATAGGGAACATGACGACTTTACGCAAAATAAGAAATGATTTTTTTAAAACGTCGATTGATTTTGAAACAATCGATCTTTTTTTGCGTGGTGAATTAAACTTAAATAATACCGAGCTGCTCCTGAAATTTTCAGATGAAATCCCGGACGACAAAGAACAACAGTTAAGATCGGATTTCCAGCAGGTTGTTTCGGGCAAACCGGTTCAGTATGTCTTGGGTTTTGCGAATTTCTACGGGCGTCATTTTAAAGTTGATTCGCGAGTTTTGATTCCGGAAGTCGAGACGGCCGAACTGATTGATCATGTGAAAGATGCGGTTCTGCTGCCCTTGGAGAAGGATTTTTCTATTTTAGATGTCGGCACGGGCAGCGGTAATATCGCCATTACCCTGGCTTTGGAGTTAAAAGCGGAAAAAGTGTTAGCAGTTGATATCAGCAGGAAAGCCTTGAATTTGGCCAGGGAAAACGCACAAAATCTCTCAGCTTCCAATGTGAAATTTGTTTTATCTGATTTATTGGACAATGTCACCGGCCAATTTGATTTGATCGTTTCTAACCCGCCCTATATTTCGCAAGGCGCTGACAGTGTCGACAAGCAGGTATTGGATTATGAGCCTCATCAGGCGCTCTTTGCTGGAGAAGATGGTTTGACTATTTACCGCCGCTTAATCCCGGAAATGGTTAGCCATTTAAAAAAGGATGGATATGCTATTTTTGAAATGGATGATGCCCAAGGGCCGGCGATTTCCAAACTAATTCAAGCTAGTTTTCCCAAGGCCCAGCCGGAAGTCTTTCAAGATATGGCTGGCCTTAATCGTTTTATTGCATGGAGGAATTGAAGTGACATTACTATTACATACGAATGATCAAGATATTCAGCGCGCGGCTGATATTTTGGCAAAAGGGGGCGTGGTAGCCTTTCCTACTGAGACAGTCTACGGCATTGGTGCTGATGCGACAAAGTCCGAGCCAGTTGATAAAGTTTTTGCAGCCAAAAAAAGGCCTCATGACAATCCTTTAATCGTGACCGTTTCTGACGACCAGATGCTGCGTCGTTTTGCCAAACTAGATCAGCGGGCTGAGAAACTGATTGCGCATTTCTGGCCGGGTTCTTTGACTTTGATTCTGCCTTTACTTGATGATGAAATTCTGCCAAGTAATGTCACGGCCGGTTTGCCAACAGCCGCATTTCGTAATCCTAAAAGCCAAGTGACGAGAAATCTGATCAGTCTTTTTAACAATCCGATCGTTGGCCCATCTGCCAACTTGTCAACGAAGCCCTCAACGACAACAGCTGCACATGTCATGCATGACATGGCCGGCCGAATTGATGCTGTGATTGATGATGGCCCTTCGCAAATCGGTGTTGAGTCAACGATTGTCGATTTATCAGTCCCTGATGCCACGATTTTACGTCCTGGTGCAGTCACAGCTGATGAAATTGCGGCAGTGATTGGCCAAAAAGTCATCGACCCTAGCTCACCAATTACAGTTGCTAAGGGCGTTGCCCCAAAAGCACCCGGCATGAAATACCGTCATTATGCGCCAAGCAAAGACGTGGTTATTTTTCAGGCTGAAGATGCCGAACAACTAAAAACTGTGCTGAAATCCAGTGATGCAGTCTTGGCTTTAACGGACATATTAGCGAAGTTCGATCTTCCAAAAGAACGAAGCTGGTCATTAGGAAAGGATGCTAATTCAGCTGCTGAGGAATTGTTTTCTGCCTTGCGCGCTTTTGACGACCGTGACAGTATCCAGAGAATCTATGTCCAAGGTCTAGCGAAAAAAGGCATCGGCGAAGCTTACATGAATCGTTTGGAAAAGTCAGCTGGCGGCCAACATTTTCATTTGGAATGATAGGATAGATAAGGGTTCTAAAATGTCTAAATTTACAGTTATTGATCATCCGTTGATTCAGCACAAATTGAGGATTTTGCGTGACAAGAATACGAGCACAAAAGATTTTCGCGAGCTGGTCAACGAAATTGCCACTTTGATGGCCTATGAAGTCAGTCGTGATATGCAGCTGGAAGATGTCGAGATTGACACGCCGGTCGCACACACGATCGTCAAGCAGTTAACAGGAAAAAAAGTGGCGGTTGTGCCGATTCTGCGTGCGGGATTAGGTATGGTCGATGGTGTTGTCAAATTAATTCCAGCAGCTCGCATCGGTCATATCGGTATGTATCGAGATGAGAAAACACTGGAGCCGCATGAATACTTTATCAAGCTGCCTGAAGATATTGAGAAACGTGAAGTCATCGTGGTTGATCCGATGCTGGCGACAGGTGGGTCGGCTAAAGATGCGATCGCGGCTTTAAAAAAGCGTGGTGCTCGTTATATTAAATTAATGGTTCTGGTTGCGGCACCCGAGGGTGTCAAAGCTGTCCAAGCGGCTGATCCGGATGTTGATATTTTTGCAGCAGCACTGGATGATCATTTGAACGATAAAGGCTACATCGTACCAGGATTGGGTGATGCCGGAGATCGTTTATTCGGCACAAAATAATTAAATCGCGATAGCGGTTTTTTCTTTTTGAGGTGATATGTTCGAGAAACGTATTTTAAACATCAAAGGTGGCAGCAACTTTCGGGATCTGGGCGGCTATTCGACGGTTGACAATCGACAGGTCCGCTGGGGTCGTCTTTTTCGTGGCGCCAAAATGGCCGATTTTTCAACTCATGATCTAAAAGTACTTAAGCATCATAAGATTGCACGCGTGATTGATTTTAGAAGCCTAGACGAACGTTTGAATGATCCAGATGCCTACTCGGAGTCAATTGAAGAGATTGAACTGCCTTTGTTAAACGAGGATACAACCAATTCCACGGCTGATGCCAATGACTTTCAGCACCAGGCACATGAATTCGGTTTTGCCTATGAACGGATGATGGCCACTTATCGCAATATGGTGGTCGATGAATTTTCTCAGCAGACACTGCAGGCTTTCTTTCAATATTTGTTGGATGACCGTCAAGGCGCTTTGTTATTTCATTGTACAAAGGGTAAGGATCGCACTGGCTTGGCCTCGGCACTTTTTCTATCTGCAGTTGGTGTTGATAAAGAGACAGTTTTTCGGGATTATGCGTTAACTGATCAATTTAATCAGCCTGAAAATGAAGCTGAGTTGGCCAAAATGGTTCGCCAAGGGGCTTCGGCGGCTGATATCGATAATGCCAAACATTTTATCATGACAGACCCAGATTATCTTGCCAACGCTTTTGCAGCAATGAATGAGGTGGCTGGCAGTCTGCAAGCCTATCTCACACAGATAATCGGTTTGAATCAGGATAGTTTGGCTGAATTAAAACAGCGTTATCTACGTTAATATTCCTTTAAAACTGGCACGCCTGTCTATTTTGAATCAGCAACTAGGCTAGAATTAACTTTGTAATGGCAAGAAGAAAACTAATTGTATTATCTGCTTTGGTTATATTATTAGCGGCTGTTTTTACACTCTTTTTTGTGGTTCGTCCGCATGCGGCAAGGACTCAGGGTCAAAGTTCGTCCCTGCTATCACAATCACAGAAGAGTCAGACCGCTGCATCCGGCAGCAGGACACCGGTCAAAAAAGCACTTCCTGTCAAAATTGATTGGCAGGCCGCGTCTGAAAAGAAGGCTTATCCTGTTTTCTCGGAAAACCCCGGCACTTGGGTGCAGGTTTCTTTGAAGGCACAGCGTGTTTATATTAAATCGCAAACCGGCCGAATTCTCTATACGATGTATTGTTCATCAGGCTTGGATAATACGACACCAACAGGAACTTTTTATATTCAGGCTGAACGCGGGCCTTCTTTTTTCAATCCATCCTTAAATGAAGGTGCTAATTATTGGGTCTCTTTTAAAGATCATGGTGTTTATCTTTTTCATAGTGTGCCGACAAGTGCTGATAAAAGTTACAATGTGGCCGAAGCTGAGAAACTGGGTCATCCAGCCTCTCATGGCTGCATTCGTCTAACTGTGCCTGACGCCAAATGGTTCTATGAAAATGTTCCTTTTAACACAAAAGTTGTCATTGGCGATTAAGCGATTATTTGATTGCCCCTTCGGTGGCACTTTGCATAATCTGTTTCTGCAGCAGAATAAAGAGAATAATGATTGGAATAATTGCCAGCACGAGTCCTGCTAGCGCCAACTGCCAGTTACTATTGTTTTCACCGAAGAAGAAATACATACGCAGCGGAATTGTGTACATGCCGTCTTTGTTAATCACGAGCGATGGCAGCAGATAGTCATTCCATATTTTCATGGCATTCAGGATAACAACGGTTCCGGTCATGGGTGAGACAGACGGTAGAATAACTGAAAAGAAAGCCTTGACCGTATTAGCGCCATCAATCATGGCTGCCTCGTCAATACTTGTTGGGACGCCTAGAAAGGCTCCGTAATACAAAATAATCGATAAGCTCAAAGCTAATCCTGTATTCATAAGGATTAGGCTGATCCGGTTCAAAAAGTCGATTCGCCCGAAAATGGAAATCAGCGGAATCATAATCGACTGAAAAGGAATCAGCATTGTGGCCGCACAAAGGTAGTAAATGATTGAGCTGATTTTACCGTGTGTTCGAGCCAAAGCATAGGCTGTCATCGAAGCCAGCAGTGTAATCAGTAACACACTCGTGACCGTGATTAAAACCGAATTGAAAAAACTTTGGACATAGTTCAAAGAGCGGAAGGCCTCAGTGTAGTTGCCGAAAGTCGGCCGGGACAACATCAATGGATTGCTGAACAAGTCTGATTTTGTTTTCAGCGAATTGATGAACACAATCACGAAAGGATATAACCAGATTAATGCCAACAGGATGCTGATAATCCAGGTAATGTTTTTAACAACTTTAGCTTTCATTTTGGTGTTCCCCCTTTCTGGAGAAGTAAAGCTGGCCAAAGGAAATCAACGCCACGAAGATAAAGAGCAGAATACCGGCTGCCTGCGCGTAACCTTGCTGGTAGTTGACAAATGCCGTGTTGTAAATATTCATCGCAATCATTTCCGTTGACCGGTAAGGGCCGCCGTTAGTTAAGGCCAGGTTTTGCTCGTAGAGTTTAAAAGAGTTTGCCAGCGTTAAGAAAAGACTGATCGTGAAGGCCGGGGCCAGCTGCGGCAGTTTGATCCACCAGAAGATCTGGCCTTCGTTGGCGCCGTCTAGTTTTGCCGATTCGATCGTGCTGCGCGGAATTGCATTGAGAAAAGCAACATAAATCAGCATGATATAACCGCTCATCTGCCACCAGAAGAGAATGACCAGGCCCCAAAGGCCGCTCTCAGGCGTGCTTAGCCAGCCGCTAAAAAAGGAGAGATGCAGCTGACTGCCAAGAGCACCAAAGACCTGAATAAAGATAAATTGCCAGATAAATCCCAGCAGGATGCCGCCGATCAGGTTCGGAATGAAGAAGATTGTTCGTAGAAATTTAGTGAAACGATTATCCTGACGAGTGACGAGGAGCGCGAAACTAAGCGCAATCACATTGATACCGGCGACTGACAAAAGTGAAAATAGGAAGGTCAGCCAGCAGCTCTGCAGGAAATTGGCATCGCTGAATAGCAGAAAGTAATTTTTCAAGCCAATCCATGAAGCTGTGATACCGTTGGAATTTGTAAAAGAGTAATAGATGCCGATTAAAAAGGGGATTAGAATAATGATGCTAATGAGAAGCAGGCTGGGAAGGACAAAAAGCCAGTAATAATATTTTTTCTGAAACATTTACTTGCCTCCTTGGATCTGCCGCAGCTGATAATACTGTGATTCAGTGCGTTGTACGAACTGCTGCCAGCTGATCTTATTTGCAAAATAACGCTGCATGTTTGGACCGATAGCTTCTTGATTAAAGCCGTTGGGAAACTGTTTGTGCACGGGAACTTGCGCATGTTTGCCAGTACCGATCCGATAAATTTCTTTTGAAAGCGGATCTGGTAATTTATTCAGATCAAAATTGATTGTTGGCGGGACATAGCGCATCTGCTGGACAATCACTTTTTCACTTTCGGGTGAATTATAAAGCCATTGAAGAAAATCCTTGGCATCCTTTTCCCGCTGCGGATGTTCGTTGGTGATACCTAAATACCAAGAGGATCCGGTCATAATTTGTCCCTGGCCTTTGACGAAATAAGGCAGCATGCCAAGATTTTTCGCCGAAAAACCTTTTTGGGCCTCGTCCAAAGTCGGAATAATCCAGTTTCCCTGCGGAATCATGGCTACTTTGCCATGAAAAAACAAATCTTGGACAGAAGCGTCATATCGAACTGACAAAATCGGCTTGACATTATAGCGTTTGACCAAATCAACATAGTCTGCCATTCGCTTGCTATAACGCCAGTTTAAGTGCTGGCTGCGGTAGGCTTTTGTCAGATTATTGTGATAAGACTGGGACAAAAACTGTGCTGAAAATGATGTGATTGAACTTGTGTCAGCACCGTTAAAACCAAAAACACCAGAGAGGCCGAGTGCTTTTTTCTGGGCATTTAATTTTTCAACTGCTGCTTTGAAACTGGCATAGTCCTTGATCCGACCGGCATCGATGCCGGCTTTTTTGAATACGGCTTTGTTATATGCCCAACCGTAGCCTTCAATATCAACAGCGACGCCAAGGCTGTGGCCGTATATCCGGCCGCCGCTTTTTAAGGACGGGACAATTTTCTTTTGAATGGGCAGATTGTCCAAATTTAGCAGGCGGTTATGATAACGGTCAATTTCCGGCAAGCCGCCCAGCATCACAATATCAGGAGCATCCCCGGAAACAAACTTGGCTTGTAAAGCCGAAGCACCACTGCCGTTTCCCACGGTCGTAATTTTCACCTTAATATTGGGATGTGTCTTCTCGTATAAACGAGCCAGCTCTTGATAGCCGCTCGTGACCTCGGGTTTTTGATTGAAAAATTCAATCGTATGGCTATTGCTGGTCGAGCCGTAATTGGCAAATTCTAAAACGGCAATTGAGATGACACAAAAAAGCGTGAGTAATAAAAGCGACATTCTTTTCAGATTCATAGGTCGTCACCTCCTGTCGATGGCGTGAAAAGTGAAACTCTACCTACAAAATAGTCTGATAATAACTTAATTATAATATATAAATCTTACGATCGTTTGACTTGGCTGTTTCTTGGCCGTCCCGGCTCAAAGTAGGCTTGATAGCAGGCGTTAATCACAGCTCCTAACAGCAGAAAAAGACTGGAAAAGTTTAACCAGAACATGAGAATAATAAAGGTACCGATCGTCTGATAAGAAGAAATGCCATGAGCGAATAATGCCACATAATTTTGAAAAAGCGCGGCCATCATGAACCAGCAGCAATCGGTAAACAAGGCACCTAACCAGACATATTTGGCTTTAGGCCTTGTCTCGGGCACGAAATAATATAGAGAACACAATAGGACAAAAAAGCCAGCAAAGGCCAGCAGATTCTTGGCTTGAACGATTTCTAAAAGCCAAAAGGAGGCATGCTGCCAGTCAATTTTTAGTAAGTCTAACAAGTATTGGCCAAAAATGATCAAAGTCAGCAGGCTCGCAAATGCCAGCAAAGCCAAGACCAGCAGCAGAAAAGATAGTGCTCGTGATAGCAGCGGATTCTCTTGCTTTTTCGGCTGATAGATTTTGTTAAAGCAGCTTCGTAATGTGGCGATCATGCCGGAAGCCGACCAGACGGCTATTAAAATGCCCAAAGATAAGCTTTCGTTACTGCCTTGATTGAGAAAAGAGCTGATGATGGGTTTGAGATAGCCCGACATGCCGGCCGGCGTTACTTGCAGGATGTAGCTGATGGCGTCCGCGTTTCTCACCTGCAGATAGGCCAATAGATTGCCTAAGACCAAAAGAAGCGGCGGCAAAGATAAGAGCAGGTAATAAGCTAAGACGATGGCGTTGTTTGAAATATCGGCCTGCTGAAAATAATGGATAAACAAATCCAGCCCTTTTTTTAATCTTTTCGGGATTTTAATAATCATACTGGATGGCCTCAATCTGCTAGTAGAAGCTGGTGACAACTTGATTATATCGAATTAAACTTGACCGCTTTTTTGCCAGTGATTTTCTTGTGTGAACTATATAGACCAATGTTAGTTTTACTAACAATCATTCAGGATTTATCGGCCAGGTAGGCTAAAATTCGGGCATGTACCTAGGAGAACAGGGATCAGCCGGGAAGCTGATTTTAGATGGAAGGTGAAAGTATGGCAATTGCAGCGGTGAGAATTGATGGGCGCTTGTTACATGGGCAAGTGGCGAATATGTGGACGAGTGTGATCAAGCCTACTCGGATCATGGTCATTGATAATGCAACAGCCGATTCAGAAATTGAAAAGGCGGCGATTAAGTTGGCTCGGCCAGCTGGTGTTAACTTAAGTATTTTAAATGAGGAAAAAGCGATTGATCATATCCTGAAGGGACGCTATGACAGTCAGCGCGTGTTTATCCTAGCTCGTAAACCGCAAGTGATTGTCAATCTGCTTGCAGCTGGCGTGGCGATTACAGATGTCAATGTCGGCAATATGTCCGAGTCGGAGGGGACGCGTCCGCTGACCAAATCAATTAACGTTCTGCAGGAAGATGTTGACGCTTTTATGGCACTGCATGATAAAGGCGTCAATCTGACAGTCCAAATGGTGCCGAGTGATCCATTGCTGGATTTGATGCAGCTGTTACACAAATTTAGTCAAGTAAGATAAGGGAGAGAGTAGTAGCATGAGTGGGCAAATTTTGCTTTGGCAGGTAATCCTGTTAACGATTTATTCAATGTATCAAATTATTGATGATCTGACCTTTATTTCCTCTCTGGCACAGCCAGTCTGGGCCGGATTAATTACTGGAGCCATAATGGGCAACATGACTCAAGGCCTGATCATCGGTGGTTCTTTGCAGCTGACTGTTTTGGGTGTTGGGACATTTGGCGGTGCCTCTAAAATCGATGCTAATTCTGGCACGATTTTGGCCACGGCTTTTTCAATTAGTTCCGGTATGAATGCCCAAACGGCCGTCGCCGCAATTGGTGTGCCGGTAGCTTCTTTAATGATTGAGACCGATGTCTTAGGACGTTTTACAAACACCTTCTTCCAGCACCGGGTCGACAAAATGATCGAAGAGGAAAACTATCGCGGTTTTGAACGTAACTATCTTTATGGCACGATTCCTTGGGCTTTGTCCCGCGGTATCCCAGTCTTTATTGCTTTACAATTCGGCGGCGGACTGGTTGCACAAATTGTGAAAGTGCTGAATACACAGATGGTCTGGCTCAGTAATGGTCTGGCAACGGCGGGCGCTTTATTGCCAGCTGTTGGTTTTGCGATTCTGCTGCGTTATCTGCCGGTTAAAAAACATTTTGCCTATTTGATTTTGGGCTTTACGTTAACAGCACTTTTGAGCACAGTCTTCACAAATATTCAGTCTTTGGGCACAGGCCTTGCATCTGTTGCCAAGGGCTTTACGAACAGTTTCAGTGCCATGCCGATGGTAGCCATTTCCTTGATTGGTTTTGCCTTGGCTTTGAATGCTTACAAACAAGAGGTGGGCAAACTGCCGGCCTCTCATAGCACAGCAGCTGCACCTAAAAATGATGATGGGGATGGTGAGATCAATGGCGACGAAGACTAATTACAAGTTAACCAAAAAAGACTTCCGGCAGATGAACCGGCGAAATCTTTTCATGAACCAGTTAGGCTGGAACTATGAAAAGATGCAGGGTTCCGGTTATTTGTTTATCATGCTGCCGCAGCTGCGTAAATTATATGGTGATCATACGCCGGAGTTAAAACAAGCCATGCGCGTGCAGGATCAGTTTTTCAATACGAATCCTTATCTGAATACGATGATTCAAGGTGTTGATCTGGCCTTGGAAGAAAAAGAGGGTGTTAATTCTCTAGCCACTGTCGTTGGTTTGAAAAACGGACTCATGGGTCCGACGGCTGCAATTGGCGATACGATTTTTGCTTCTTTGATTCCGGCGATCATTGGTGCCATCGCTGCGAATATGGCTGTCCAAGGTAACGCGTCAGGCCTGTTTATCTGGCTGGCTGTGAATTTAGCAATTATGTATTTCCGCTGGCGTCAGCTGGCTTTCGCTTATAAAGGTGGTATTACCCTTGTGACCAAGCTGCAAGGGCAGATGAATGCTTTGACTAATGCGGCCACTTTGCTGGGTGTCTATGTTGTAGGTGCTTTGGTCGCCAGCCTGATTAATGTTAATATTCCCTTTGTTGCTCATATCGGAAAGATGACCATCAATCTGCAGGATCATTTGGATATGATTATGCCAAAACTGATTCCTGGTTTGGCTGTTTGGCTTATATACTGGATGTTGGGCCGCAAACGCATGACGTCAACGCGTGCGATTTTTATTGTGATTATTGTGGCCGTTGTCTGCTCGGCATTGGGTCTTTTGGGCAAAGCTGCTTAATGTAAACAAGGAGGTTCAATGAAGTTAATTTTAGTCAGTCACGGTCCTTTGTCTCAGGCCTTGCTGCAAAGTGCAGAAATGATTGTCGGCAAAGTGGCAGGTGTCACGGCGCTGAGTTTGCAGCCGGGTATGAGTCCGGATACACTGCAGGCGCAGATTGAAACTGTCATCAAAGAAGACGCGGCTGGTTCTGATATTGTCGTTGCACTGGATTTGTTGGGCGGCACGCCGGCTAATGTCACAAGTAAATTGCTGGCTGTCTATCCTCAACTGAATGTGGTTACGGGTATGAATCTGCCGATGGTCATCGAATTTGCCAATCAGCAATTGCTGGGCGGCGCACTGCATTTTGACCAGCTGCTGAGCATGGGCAAAGATGGGATTGTCGATGTCAAAGCACAGCTTGCAAATGTCGATGATGACGAAGATGAATAAGAATAAATGAAAAACGAGTCGAAAGGCTCGTTTTTTTGTCATTGGATTTGCATCGCGGATTGGCCGTAAAAAGCATGAATCGCCATTAAACGCCAGCTGAGCCAGCGCTTGTTTTCTCGGGTTGGGTAAACGCGGTTGGTCAAACAGATAAAGGCTTTTTGATTAACTAAATCTAACGCAATCGAAGTCCCGGTGAATCCTGTGTGCCACAATTTTAATCCAGCTGGTTGCGACCAGCAGCGCCAGCCAAGCGTCCGGCCGCCTGCCACGTTATCAGACAAAAGCTGAAAAGCACTTGATGGTAAGATTTGCTGACCCTGGTATTGGCCGTCATGAAGATACATTTGCGAAAAATGTGTTAGATCTTTAATTGTCGAAAACAGGCCGGCATGTCCGCTGACGCCATCTAATAAACGAGCTTTTCCATCATGAACAACACCGCGAATGATACCGCCGCGCTGGGCTTGGTATTCAGTCGGAACGATATTTGCCAGATTGTGTTGGTCGGGATTATAGCCTGTATCTGTCATATTTAAAGGCTTAAAGATATGTTCCTGAAGGCTTTTTGAAAGATCGCCATCAATTTTAGCAATTAGCCAGCCGAGCAGCATAAAGTTCAGATCCGAGTAAATAGTTTTTGTATCAGTTGGGCACAGTTGCGGCATTTGTTTGACGGCTTTAATTAAGCTGCTGCGGTCAAAATCCCAGACATGAGCAATGTCGGCTCGCAAACCGCTACGATGCTGTAATAACTGTCTGATTGTGATTTCAGGTTTGTCCAAGCCGCTGATAAAACGGCCGATTGGGTCTTGTAAACGCAGTTTGCCAGCAGTCAGCAGCTGCAAAATCCGGCTGCTTGTGCCGACAACTTTTGTCAAAGAAGCCAAGTCATAACGCATGCCGGCTTCGATCGGGATAGCATCAGCATTTTCTCCTTGAAAGCCCAGAAAATGGGATTCGTTTTCGTCATTGCCAATCAAGGCATAAGAAACACCATACACAGCTTGATCGGCAATCGCGCCACGCATTAAGTCGGCGATCGCCTGACTATTCTGCATCATTTTCAGCCTGCCAATCTGCGATAGCCGCCGTAACATTGCCAGCGTGAGCCTGCAGCAATTTGTCGGCAGTCTGATAACCGGATTTTGTTTGGGCCATGATGATAGCTTGCGGCAGTTGATGTTTGGCCTGTTGGAAAATGTTTTGGGCTGTTGTTAAGTCACAGCCGCTGGTGATGTGGATGATATTGATTGCGCGCTCGACCAATTTAGCGTTTGTTGCCAATAAATCAATCATGAGATTTTCATAGACTTTGCCAGCTTTGATCATGATGCCCGTCGATAACGTATTCAGAATCATTTTTTCAGCTGTTCCGGCCTTCATGCGCGTCGATCCTGTGACAACTTCTGGCCCAGTTACGGCCGCGATCGTGATATCGGCATATTGGCTGAGTTGACTGTCTGCTACACAGGTCACGGCGACCGTTAAAGCGCCTGCTTGTTTGGCAAAACGAACGGCTGCGATCGCATAAGGCGTCCGACCGCTGGCTGCTAGAGAAATGATAGTATCTTTTTCAGACAACTGCAAGGCGGCCAGATCTTTGTCAGCCAGATCGGCTGAGTCCTCAGCACCTTCGACGGCGCGGTACATAGCTGATTGTCCACCAGCCATCAAAGCGATTGCGCGTTTAGGATCCAGGCCATAAGTCGGCAGTAGTTCAACGGCATCTAAGACACCTAGACGCCCAGAAGTGCCGGCCCCACAATAAATCAGCCTGCCGCCTTGATTAAAACGACTGCTGGCTGCATCAATGGCTTGGGCAAGCTGCTGGGATTGTTTAGCTACGGCTTTGGCGATTTTAGCATCTTCAGCGTTGATGGTCTTAACCAGATCAATTGTCGGCATACGGTCGATGTGCATACTGTTGGGATTCCTAGATTCTGTGATGAGTTTTGTGATTTCCATGTTTTCCTGCTTCTCCATAATCTCTATGATAATCGTGTCGGCAGCCGTCGCCTTATAATGAAGACAGAAGCTGATTTCATCCTCAGCGAAAAGGCGGTGCTCCAGATGATAAACGATCCTGAAGACATCCTGAATGACATTTATAACTTGATTTTAAATCCAGCCACACGTGACTGGGAGCGCAAACAGCTTTTGACAGGTAAAAAGGCAGCTGAAACTGGCCGTCCTTTAAAGGGAGCTTTGTCTGATCTAGAATATCAGCTTCGTCCCTTGGCGGCCCGCAATAATTTAACGGCTGACCTGTCCGATTTTTATTTAAAACTTACGAACAATGCCAGTAGTGAAGCGAAATTTGATTTGTCCAGGCATTATGAAAAAGACCCGGACTATGTCGACCGGGCCATTTTTGCCGGCGGCTGTTTCTGGTGTATGGTCGAGCCCTTTGAAAATAAGCCGGGTATTCTGTTGGTTTTGTCAGGATATACAGGTGGACACACGCAAAATCCCAGTTATGAAGAAGTCTTGCAAGGCGGAACTGGGCACGTTGAAGCTGTGGAAATCATTTTTGACACACGGATTGTTCATTATGAAGATCTCGTGGCGCTTTATTGGCAGCTGACGGATCCGACGGATGCTTTGGGGCAGTTTGCTGACCGTGGGGACAATTACCGACCAGTCATTTTTGTTCGCGATGCCAAACAAAGACAGATCGCGCAGGCTTCTAAAACAGCTTTGGCCAAATCTGGTCTTTATGATCAACCGATTGTCACGGCGATTGAACCGGCTGGCACTTTTTGGCCTGCAGAAAACTTCCATCAGCAGTTTTATAAAAAAAATCCGCGCCGTTACAAACAACTAGAACGTTCGCGACACACATACCAGGCCTACCAGCATCTGCGTGCCAAGATACACTTGTTTTTCCGGCGTCTGAGCCGAAGGGCTAATAGCTAGCCTGTGACGATAAACTGTTTTTCCTGCCTGTCGACGGGTAGTTGCTGGCGTTCAACGCTATCAATTCTGATCCAGCCAACGGTCGACAACTGATTGATCAATGACTCAATTTTTTCAGGCTGGCCTTGAATTTCCATTTCGACTTGGCCGTTAAATAAATTTTTCACCCAGCCGGTCAGCTTCAGGGTGATCGCCAGCTGCTGGGCTTCGTAGCGAAAGCCTACTTGTTGAACACGGCCAGAAAAAAGTAAGTGAAAACGGACTAGGCCGTCGCCTGAGATTGCTGCTGCCGGATCGTCTTGATTTTCAGTCTTGGGTGGCTGATTGTGCAAAAGATCTTTGATTTTTTTAGATAAGCTCATTTTTTCTCGATCGATTGTGCTCGCTTAAAGTTCGTTTAATACACACCATCTATTATGACCCAGATTAGATTTGTTTGCGATTCGCCACCAAACAGCCTTTCCAATTCAAAGACCTTAGGAGATCCCGCATGCGAAAGTATCAACACGCAATATATGCCTTTATTGTCATTGCCATTCTTGGTCTGACAGCGATGGTTGTCACAATCAATTTACGATCTAATCAGCAAGCACCAGCTGACCAGGCAGCATCTAGTCAAAGACGTTTGAAATTACCTGTCGGTTCTTTAAAAAAGGGTCAATTGGTTACTGGACAGACGGCCGTGCGTGATGTGATCGGCCTGCCGGCTTTTAAAGATTTTGCAGAATTCATTTTCCCAATTAATCAGCAGCTGCCGGATCGTGACATGCGTTTGGATGATATTCAGCCACTGCTGCCTTATCACAGCCATATCGACACAGCCTCGACCGTGCGTGTCGTGAATGATTTGATTCAGGCACGTCAGCGGCAGGAAAAGGTCTTTTATCCGATCTATTCGGAAGCCGAAATGAGAAAAGATCCCGAAAAACGCAATAGCGGCTTATTTTTCTTTCGTGGCCGGAAAAACGCGCCTACAGCTGTTATTAGCCCCGGCGGTGGTTTTGAATATGTCGGTGCGATTCATGAAAGTATGCCTCTAGCACTAGCATTGAGTCAAAAGGGCTACAATCCTTTTAGCGTCCAATATCGTCTTGGCAGCGAGCAAAAAGCTGCGGAAGATTTGGCTGCCGGACTGGCTTTTATTTCCTGCAATGAGAAACAGCTGCAAGTCTCCCTAAGAAATTATTCAGTCTGGGGCGCTTCAGCTGGCGCTAGAATGGCTGCAGATATTGCCAGTTATGGGCCGGATACCTTTGGTGCTGATTTCAAAAGCCGGCCGGCAGCTGTAATCATGCAATATACGTCGCGCAGTGAATTTCGTCGGACTGATCCGCCAACTTATGCCGTAGTGGGCGATGATGATGCGATTGTCCCACCGGCGATCATGCGCCAACGCATCAATAATCTGAAAAAGGCCGGTGTGATAGCTGAATTTCATCATTTTCCGCGATTGGAACATGGTTTTGCTTTAGGAATCGGGACTAGTGCCGAGGGCTGGCAGAATTCAGCTTTGGCTTTTTGGGAACGGCAGCTGGCTCCCAATCAAAAGAGGTGATTTTTTTGAAAAAAAATCGATGGATTATCGCATTATCCGCTCTCGTCGTGATTGCGGCTATTGGTTATTTTCTTTTACGGCCATTTTGGACTCCTGCATCAAAAAATCAGGCGAGTCAAAGCTCTACAGGCAATCAAAATTCGGCTGCTCAGAATCCAAACCCTCGAAATTCAGGCGAATCGAGCACAGACAAAGGCAGGCCTAAAGCACCATTGGCTGGTGTCGTGTCGCCAACTTTGAAAGCCGATGCGCATCGTCATCAGACCTTTGATCTCTGGCAGAAAAATAATGTGCCCACACAGACGGATTATAAAGCCGCTGGCGGCAATGATGACGGTGCTAATTTCCGGCCGAACATGATTAGTTTTCCAGTAGCAAGAGGCACAAAAATCAAAGGCGCCGTTTTAATTTGTGCTGGCGGTACTTTTCAATTTCGCAGCAATGTCAATGAAGGCTATCCGGTCGCCGAAGAACTGGCCAAAAGAGGCTATGTGAGTTTTGTCGTGAATTATCGTGTGCTGCCATATACACAGCAGGAAGGCGCCTTGGATTTGGCCGCGGTGTCCGCTATGTTAGTTCACAGTCCGATGTTTACGGTTTTCCGAAAAAGAACATTGCTGTCATGGGATTCTCAGCCGGTGGTATTTTAACCGGTGAAATGCTGTTGAATTATGATAGCACAGTCACGGGCCAGGCTTTAGATAAACGATACCAGCCCGACAGCCTGGACCGCATTCCGATTGACGTCGCTGCTGATGGTATGATCTATTCCTTTTATGGTCAGCTGAGTATCGCTTCTCGCAATGTCAATGAATTGCGCCGCGGTCAATTGCCGCCGACCTATTTCTGCTATGGAACTGAAGATCCCTTTGTCGATGAATTCCAGGCCAATATCCGAGCCCTAAGGCAGGCGGGCGTTCCAGTCCAAAGCCGAGTCCTACAAGGCATCCATCATGGATATGGTTATCGGTACGGCTGGATTCCTGCTTATGACCAATGGCTGACGCAAACATTCAACGCAACGAAATAAATTAAAAACCCGCTATTCTCAATTCAGCGGGTTTTTGTAACTTCTTTTTTTAATTCGTGAGCAAAATGATCAATCTCTTCCATTTGCAAATCTTTGCGGTAAACGAGACTGATTATAAATTCTGGCGTTTTGTCTGCAGCGATCTCGAGTGTCGCTAATTTGTCTGCTGGGCTGACGGCAATTTCAGCTAGAAAAGCAATTCCAGTGTTTTCTGCGACCATTTTTTTAATAATATTGATATCCGGTGATTCGTAAATGATTTTCGGGAAAATGCGATATTTTTCTTCTAATCGACGAAAAGCAATCGGATGGACGAATCCTTCTTTTAAAGCAACAAAATTTTCATCTTTTAAATCTGCAAAAGCGACTTTTTTCTGTTTGGCTAGCCGATGTCGGCGATTAACCACGATCTTATATTGCCGCCGATCGATCTCGACTGTCTGCCAGCCGGGCATGCTGATAGTTTCTATTGATGACAGCAGTGCCATATCCAATTGATGTTTTTGCAGTGCTTTTAACAGTAGACCTGAACCCGCTTCATGGGTGGAAATATTTTGAAACATGGCACTGTTAATAAAATGCTTAATTAATTTCGGAAAGTAAAAATTACCAATGATCTGCGGTAAGCCGAATTCTAATGTCGGCAGTGCCAGACGATCGATTTCTTCATGAGCAGCCAGGATATCCTGCATAATTTTTTGACCGTGCATTTGCAGCAATTGGCCAGCCTTTGTCAATTGAACTCTGCCATGAGAACGGCTGCGGATGATTAAATTCTGCTGAAATTCATGTTCCAAACGTTGAACTGCATAGGAAATCGTCGGCTGGCTGACATTGAAAAAAGCGGCCGTCTTTGAGAAAGAAGCTAAATCCACTAACTTATTGAAGTACTCAAGGTCTGTCAATTTCATATAAATTAATTTTATCGTATTTATAAATTTTGACTATGCGTGATGCACAAGTTTATGCTGATCGGGTTTGTTAGGAGAGAAATATGACAGATCCAGTAAGCATTTTAAACGACCCTTTTACAAATAAGGGCACGGCTTTTACGGAAGCTGAACGTAAAGAACTCGGTTTGAACGGACTGCTGCCAGCCAAAATTCAGAGTTTGCAGCAGCAAGTTGACCAGACTTACGCACAATTTCAAAGTAAAGAGACTAATTTAGAAAAACGCCTCTTTTTAATGGAAATCTTCAACACGAATCATGTGCTATTTTATAAACTATTTTCTCTGCACGTGGTTGAATTCATGCCGATCGTCTATGACCCGACGATCGCCGATTCAGTCGAAAATTATTCCAGTCTTTTTGTGCAAACACAAGGCGCTGCTTTTCTGGACATCATGCATCCGGAAAATATTCAAGATAGCTTAAAGCACGCTGCTAACGGCCGTGATATCAAGCTTTTGGTCGTGACGGACGCTGAAGGTATTTTAGGTATCGGCGATTGGGGCGTCCAAGGTGTCGATATCGCTGTCGGAAAATTGATGGTCTATACAGCTGCTGCCGGCATTGACCCGGCAACCGTGCTGCCAGTTGTGATTGACGCTGGCACGAACAATGAAAAACTGTTAAACGATCCTTTATATTTGGGCAATCGTTTCAAACGTGTACGCGGGCAAAAATATAGTGATTTTATTGATCACTTTGTGGATCAGGCTGAAACACTTTTCCCGAATCTCTACCTGCACTGGGAAGATTTCGGTCGTTCCAATGCAGCTGAGATTTTAAATAAATATGAAGACAAGATCGCCACTTTCAATGATGATATCCAGGGAACTGGTATCGTCGTCTTAGCCGGCGTTTTAGGTGCTTTAAAAATTTCCGGCGAAAAGCTGACGGATCAGACTTACATGAGTTTTGGTGCCGGAACTGCCGGTATGGGAATTGTCAAGCAGCTGCATGAAGAAATGGTTCAAGAAGGTTTATCCGACGAGGAAGCCAAAAAGCATTTCTTCTTGGTTGACAAACAAGGCTTGCTCTTTGATGACGACAACACTTTGACTGCTGAACAAAAACCTTTCGCAGCGTCACGGGCAGATTTTGTCAATGCATCTGATTTAACCGATTTAGCTGCTGCTGTTAAGGTCATTCACCCGACGATTTTGGTTGGAACTTCAACGCAGCCGGGTGCTTTCACAGAAGAAGTCGTTAAGGAAATGGCTAAAAACACAGCTCGTCCGATTATTTTCCCCATTTCTAATCCGACAAAATTAGCCGAAGCCAAAGCCGAGGATATTTTGAAATGGACCGATGGCCAAGCTTTGATCGGGACCGGCGTGCCTGTTGCCGACATCAGTTTTAAAGGTCAAACCTATCAAATCGGCCAGGCGAATAATGCCTTGATTTATCCAGGACTGGGTCTAGGCGCGATTGCTGCACAAGCCAAATTGTTAACGCCGGAAATGATTTCAGCCGCTGCTCATAGTTTGGGCGGCATTGTTGATACTAGCAAGGTTGGTGCCGCTGTCTTGCCACCAGTTGCTAAGCTGGCTGAATTCTCGCGCACCCTGGCGATTGCTGTAGCTAAAAAAGCCGTTGAACAAGGATTAAACCGAGAGCCGATTGCAGACGTTAATAAGGCCGTTGATGATTTGAAGTGGGAGCCTGAATACTAATGAATGCCTTTATTACAAGTGTTCAAAGCGTAGTTGAAATTGTTTTGATCATCGCTTTGGGATATATTTTGCGGCGCTCAGGCAAATTGAGCGATTCCTTTAAAGGCAATATTTCTTATTTAATTATGAATATTGCTTTGCCTTTATCGATTTTTGTCAGCGTGCTGCGTTATTTGACGCGCGGCCGACTGGTGTCTCTGTCAGGCGGATTGTTATTTGCGGCCGCCAGCTTCTTTTTGGGTTATGTCATTGCTTATCTACTGACAAAAATATTTAGAATTCGTGCTGGACGGCGCGGTACCTTTATTAATATGTTTGTCAACGCAAACACGATTTTCATTGGCCTGCCTTTGAATCTGGCTTTGTTTGGCAGCAAGTCTATGCCTTATTTCTTGATTTATTATGTTATGAATACGATTTCGACTTGGGCGATTGGCGTCTTCTTCATTTCAGCTGATGATCCGACAAAAGACAAAGGCACCAAAACATCCTTTAATTGGAAAAAACTACTGCCGATGCCTTTAGTTGGTTTCCTGTTTTCGCTGGTGTTCTTATTGCTGGCCATTCCAGTACCGGCCTGGATTGATACGACTTTTTCTACGGTTGGCGGGATTGTCACACCGATGTCTCTGATTTATATCGGCATTGTGCTGGCCGATGCTGGATTGAAATCAATTCATTTTGACCGAGATTCGATTCTTGTCCTGATCGGCCGCTTTATCATTGCACCAGCCTTAATGATTGGTATTTTGCATTTGTTTGCTGCTGGTATGCCATCCTTGGAATCATCAACTTTGATTATTCAATCGGCTGCTCCAGGATTGGCGGTCCTGCCTATTTTGGTCGGACAGAGCCATGGGGATGTTGAATATGCCACGAATGTTGTGACCACTTCGACTGTCTTGTTTATCATTGTTGTACCGATCTTGATGCAATTAGTTTGAAGATAAATCATCATATTTAAAACCCGCTGCTTGATTAGCGGGTTTTTTCATGGAAAAATAGACAGTAATACAGTTGACAGGAGCAATCTGATGAAAAAGAATTTTAAAATCCAGCTTAAAGATACTTTGGCCAGCGAACAGGCCGATCAGTTTCGGAAATTTATTACCTCGCCAACGATCATTCAGCTGTCAATTGGTGTGATCGTCGGCGGCAGCCTGACCGATTTAATCAAAAGCGTCATCAGCCTGGCATCGAACTTGTTTTATTTTATGTCGCTGCTTTTATTTTCACCGCGCCATACAGCCAATCTCAGACTGGTGCTGGATCCTTTCAGAACTGTTTTTGAAAACGTCCTCACCTTATGTGCGATCGCGGCCTGCGTTTTCTTTTTTGTGAAACTAATCAATAAATTCCTTGTGAAAAACGCCTCTGAAGCATTCGGCTACAATGCTCAGTTGGAAGAAACCAAAAAATTGCTGAAAGCCCAGCAGCGCAATAATGATTTGCTGGAACAATCCTTAAAACTGCAAAAGGAATTGTTAAAAAATAGCACATCTTCGGATAAATCTTCGCATTAAGGCTTACGTTCACAGCCGCTTAAAAGTATTGTTTTTTGATCATTGTTTTTCTAACTAGTGCAGGAATGCTCATGAATTCAATTCGGCCGCAGCCAACTATTTTCAATCACACGAATAAATAAATAGAATTGAATGCGCTTCGATGTTCGAATTGACAGAGATAGGTAAAATAGAATTATGCTGAAAGTTTACAACACCGCAAGTGCAAGCAAAGAAGTCTTCAAGCCCATCCAAGCCGGAAAAGTGGCCATGTATGTCTGCGGGCCGACCGTTTACAACTATATTCACGTGGGAAACGCGCGTTCGTCGATTGCTTTTGATACAATCCGCCGTTACCTGATTTATCGCGGTTATCAGGTGAACTTTGTCTCGAATTTTACGGATGTTGACGATAAAATCATTAATCGCGCCCAAGAAGAGGGTTTCAGCGAAAAGGAAATCGCCGATAAATACATCAAGGCCTTTTACGCCGATACCAAGCCGCTTAATATTCTGCCGGCCACAACGCGGACGAAAGCCACTGACGTCATTGATGACATTATCGCTTTCATCGCTGATTTGATTGATAAAGGTTATGCCTACGAATCATCTGGGGATGTCTATTTTCGTGTCCGAAAGGCCAAGAATTACACGGCTTTGGTACATGAAAGCCTCGATGATTTGGAAACAGGTGCTTCAGGCCGTCTGGATGACGGTGCTTTGGCACTAAAAGAGGATCCGCTGGATTTTGCTCTTTGGAAAAACGAGCCGCGCCATGTGATTAAATGGCAGTCTCCTTGGGGACAGGGGCGTCCAGGTTGGCATATTGAATGCTCAGTCATGTCGACCAAGTATCTTGGCGATACGATTGATATTCACGGTGGCGGCATTGATTTAGTTTTCCCGCACCATACAGATGAAATCGCCCAATCCGAAGCACATACGGGCAAGACATTTGTTCATTACTGGCTGCATAACGGCTTTGTCAATGTGAACAACGAAAAAATGAGCAAGTCGCTGGGCAACTTTACGACTGTGCATGATCTTTTGGCTTCCTATGATGACCCGCAGGTGATTCGCTATTTCATGTCAGCCACACATTATCGCCGTCCGATCAATTATTCAGCTGATGAATTGGATCGTGCCAAAGTTGAATTGGACCGCATCCGCCAAGCTTATCAGCGTCTTGCCCATGCCAGCAAAACAGTTGGTGCCGATGCTGAGATTACAGATAATTTGGCCGTGATTGAAAAGAATTTCGTCACAGCTATGGATGATGATTTTAACGTTGCTAACGCTTTGTCAGCCGTTTTTGAGCTCGTAAAGCTAGCTAATTCCTATGCTGACAGCGGTCAAGCCAAACAGGATTCTGCTGATGCCATTCTCGCCATACTGTCCCAATTGATGGGCGTCTTTGGGATTGATTTGCAAGCCAATGCTGCCGCTCGTCCGCTGCCTGATAATGTGTCACAATTATTGGCGGCTCGCAAACAGGCTCGCATTGACAAAGATTGGGCCGCTTCTGATCGTTTGCGCGATCAAATTCGCGCCTTAGGTTATCTAGTCAAGGATTTACCCGATGGCCAGCACACGGAGAAAGCATGACAGAGACAGGAACGATTCGCTTATTTGCCAGTGATATGGATGGGACGCTGTTAGACAGCCATAATCACTTCAATCAGAGAAAAATGAAACAGGTCGTCGACTTGCTGCGCCAGCAAAAGAAGCATTTCGTGCTGGCGACGGGCAATCAAGCCATGCGCATCAACAAATTCTTTTCGCCCTTTGATCCGCAAGGGGATGTGATTTCCATGGTTGCAGAAAACGGCGCTTACATTCAAAAGGGTCATCAACGTCTGCATCAATCTGTCATTAATCCGATAAAAGTCAGGCGAATTTATGATTTGCTGCAGGTTTTGGACACGAAACCGACTTCGGCTGTGTTTGCCGGAGAGGGCAGTTCTTTTGCACCTGATTGGCAGGAATCGGTCCAAAATCCCAAGACACAGATTTTTTTTGCTGGAACAATCAGCGATTTTTACCCTAATTGGCAGGCAATTGATTCTTTTGACCAGATTACGATCCCGATTGATAAAATTTCACTCAACTGGAAACAGGATTCCGGCCAGCAGTTTTTAGACATGCTGGAAAATGATCCGCTGTTAACCGGCCTGCGTACGCCGACGTCGGGTTTTGGCGCGATCGATATTGTCAATGCCGGTGCTGATAAAGCGACTGGGCTGCAAAGGCTGGCCAATGACTTGAAAATTCCGGCTGGCCAGATGGCAGCCTTCGGCGACGGGCTGAATGATTTGGAGATGCTCCAATATGTCGGCCAACCCTATATCATGCCCAACTCGCAAGCGGAATTGAAGCAGTATTTTGACAAGAGCCGTTTGACAGCTGCTGATAACAATCATGACGGCGTGCTGGACACGATTTTAGCAATTTTAAGTCGTTAAACGCGGTGCAATGCAAAATTTTCGCGAATGTTTAACATAGAAAGCGGGGTGTACGAAATGATTCAAGGACATTTGAAAATGAGTGATTACGGTATTTTTCAAAAAAAAGAGCTGCTGAACCAAATTGATCCGCAGCATCTAATTATTTCCGGCCCAACGGCCAATGAAAAGGAACTTCAAGATCTGCCTATCAATCCGGATTATGAGGAATTATTCGGGCAGTATGATGAAATCACGGTCGATCCGTCTGGTAAAATTCTTGATGTTTACGAAGGCGAAAAACCCAGTTACGACTGCGCTTGATGCTTGTCGAACAGTTTAGCGTAATCGCCGTAGCCTTCGGTCTTTAAATCAGCCAGCGGGACAAAGCGCAAGGCAGCTGAATTGATGCAAAAGCGCAATCCGCCGCTGTCTAAGGGACCGTCGTCAAAGACGTGGCCCAAGTGGCTGTTGGCGGCCTTACTTCTGACTTCCGTGCGTGTCATACCAAAAGAGGTGTCGGTCTTTTCGACGATATTCGGGTCGGCAATCGGCTTAGTAAAACTTGGCCAACCGCATTCGGCATCATATTTATCCTGGCTGGAAAACAGCGGTGTGCCATCGACGACGTCTACATAGATACCAGCTTCGTAAAAATTATCATATTTTCCACTAAAAGGGCGTTCAGTAGCGCCTTTTTGTGTGACATTAAATTGTTCTTTAGTTAAACGTGATAAATCTTTTTCTGCCATACCTTAATTTTCTCACTTTGAAGCAGGATAATGTTCATTAGTAGGAGGCAGCGATGTCAGTTTTAACAGATACGTATACTTTAAATAACGGAACTAAGATTCCAAAAATCGGTTTTGGCACTTGGCAGACAGCTGAGGGCAAGACGGCTTATGATGCAGTCAGTTTAGCTTTGCAAACAGGGTATCGCCATATCGACACGGCCCGTGCTTACGGCAACGAACATTCTGTTGGCCAAGCGATTGCGGATTCTGATGTTAAAAGAGAAGATCTTTGGGTGACGACCAAATTACCAGCCGGCGATAAGACACGTGATGCCATTCTGGCCGATTTTGACCGCTCAATGACAGCTTTAAATCTTGATTATATCGACTTGTATTTGATTCACGGCCCTTGGCCTTGGTCGCAAGCCGGCCGTCGCCACTTTGACAGTGAGAATACAGAGACCTGGAAAACGCTGGAAGAATTGCAACGTTCCGGCCGGATTCGTTCGATCGGCCTGTCTAATTTCGATGTCCATGATATGACAAACATTTTGAATATTGCTGAAATTAAGCCGGTAGTCAATCAGATTCAGTATTATATTGGTTTTACCGAGCCGAAAATTTCGGCTTTTGCTAAGGAAAACGACATTCGTATCGAAGCCTATTCGCCATTGGCTACGGGCGATATTTTAAACACGCCGTCTGTGCAGCAATTAGCTGACAAGTATCAGGTCAGCGTGCCGCAGTTAGCACTGCGTTTCACTCTGCAAAATGGCACGGTCACCTTGCCAAAAGCACGCAGCCGGCAGCATATTGAAGAAGACAGCCAGCTTGATTTTCAGATTTCAGACGCAGATATGGCCGTTTTAAACGCTTCTGCTGATGCGGCTCCGATGCACTCTCACAATAGGACTCAGGGCTGATCATGACGAAAATTGGGATTTTAGGCAGTGGGCATGTCGGCTCGACTTTAGCCCAGCAGATCGTCACATTGGGTTTGGCTTCCGAACTAGTCTTAATTGATCCGAAAGCTGATAAAGTGGCCGCTGATGTCATGGATTTACAGGATATGCAGGCTAATTTAGCTTCTCATACGCGTGTTTTTGCTGGCGGATATGCAGACTTGAAGGATGCTGATATTGTTGTCAGCGCTTTTGGCAATATAGCTGAGGCTTGGAAGACGCCGACGGATCGTTTTGCTGAGCTGCCTTTTACAAAAAAATATGTCGAGGAGAGTGCACCGCAATTAAAGGCTAGCGGTTTTCATGGTGTTTTGGTCGTGATTTCCAATCCTTGCGACGTGATCGCATCGTTATTTCAGCGCTTGACCGGCTTTGATCGAAATCGCGTTCTAGGAACCGGCACGCTGCTGGATTCTTCTCGTATGAAACGCGCGACAGCCGCCGCTTTGGATATTGATCCGCGCAGCGTTGATGGTTACAGCTTGGGCGAGCATGGCAATTCGCAATTTGTCGCTTGGTCGACTGTGCGTGTCTTAGGCCGCCCGATTCAAGAATTGTTGGCAGAATCTAAGACGCAGCTGGATTTGGATCAAATTGATCACGATGCTAAAATGGGCGGTCATACAGTTTTCTTTGGCAAACGTTATACGAATTTCGGAATCGCAGCCGCCGCCAGTCGATTGCTAAAAGCGATCATCGAAGATGCTCATGAAGAGCTGCCAGTTTCAAATTATTACGCACCTTTGGATTGTTATTTAGGCTATCCGGCAATCATCGGCAAGCAGGGAATTGTTAAGCAGCTGGCTTTGGCACTGACTGACGAGGAAAAAGAGAAACTGGAGCGGTCAGCTGACTTTATTAAAGATAAGACTGCACAGGTATTAGGCTCAACTAGATAGCCTTTTTCTTTTATACTGGAAACATGACTATTTACGATCCGACTAAAATTCCTGGGGATGTTTACGATACCCATACGCATTTAAATGATGATGCTTTATATCACGATGTGGCGGCTTATGTTGGCCGTGCACACGAATTTCGTGTAATGGAAATGAATGTGGTCGGTTATGACGCTCAAGCTAATTTGCGTGCGATTCAGATTGCCCATGATTTTGCTGATGAGGGTGTGCGGGCAATTGTTGGTTTTCAGCCTGAAGATACGGGCGGATTTGATGCTGCTGCCCAAGAACTTTTACGCCAGCAGTTATCTGATCCGGCTGTGATCGGCGTTGGCGAGACGGGCTTGGATTGGCATTTTAAAGGATTTGACCGTCAGACACAATTGGCTGCTTTTGAAAAACATTTACAATTGGCCACTGAATTTGATCTCCCGGTCACAATTCATATGCGCGATTCTTTTGATGATATCTACCGTATTTTGCAGGAACAAGGCATCAAAAAATTCGAAATGCATTCTTTTGCTGGTGATTGGCATCAGGCAGAGAAGCTGGTTAATTTGGGCGGTTATATTAGTTTTTCCGGCATGGTCACTTTTAAAAATGCCAAAGAAATTCATGAAGCGGCTAAAGTCGTGCCTTTAGACCGGCTTTTAGTCGAGACAGATGCGCCTTATCTGGCGCCGGTTCCTAATCGCGGCAAGACCAATGAACCGGCTTGGACGAAATTTGTCGTTGACGGCCTGGCCGCTATTTTAGGCATTGATCGTGATGAATTAGCCCAAATTACGATGAGAAACGGGCATCGTCTATGGCCGAAAAAGTAAAAAGCACGATCTTTATTGTCGAGGGCAAAGACGATACGGCCAGGCTTCGTTTGGCTTTTGGCAATCAAGTCCAGACAATTGAGACGGGTGGGTCAAAAATCAGTCCGGCTGTGCTGGCTATGATTGACCAAGCCAGTCAGCAGCATGAATTGATTCTATTAACGGATCCCGATTTCCAAGGAGAGCGGATTAGAAAAATCGTCAGTCATCGGGTGCCGACAATCAGACAGGCTTTCTTGCAAAAGTCAGAAGGCCGGCCCCATCATAAAGGCTCTTTAGGTGTTGAGCATGCCGATCCGGCCATCCTACGCAAATTACTGGCACAATATGTCCAGCAGCCGGTCGCTGAAACAGCACCAGCCATCACACGTGCTGATTTAAGCGGCTTGGGCCTGATTGGCCAACAGGATTCGGCAGTTCGCCGCAGCAAATTAACAGACAAGCTGCATCTGGGCCAAACCAATGGCAAGCAACTGTTAAAACGCCTGAATATGTTTGGCATCACAAAAAAAGAATTGAAAGAAGCGGTAGAAAATTTTGATTGAAGGACCAGAAATAGGCAGTCCCGCACGGACTGCCGGTATCTTGAATAAATATCATCTGCGTGCTAGCAAACGTTTTGGACAGAATTTTTTAATCGATTTAAACGTTCTGCGTCAAATTGCTGAATTAGCAGCAATTAATCAGGATGATACGGTTTTGGAAATCGGCCCTGGTATTGGTTCGCTGACTGAGCAATTATCTAAAGCAGCCGGGCAGGTCGTTGCCTACGAAATTGATAAAAAACTGATTCCTGTCTTGGCGGAGACTTTAGCGCCGTACGACAATGTCAAAGTGATCAATCAGGACATTTTGAAGGCTGATTTTTCAATTTTTGACGGTACGAAGTCCTTAAAAATTGTTGCCAACCTGCCTTATTACATCACAACGCCGATCCTTTTTTACCTGCTGAATGAAAAATTGGCATTTAAATCAATTACGGTCATGATGCAAAAAGAGGTGGCCGCACGCCTGCAGGCACAAGTCGGCAGCAAAGAATACGGGGAATTAAGTCTGGCTATCCAATATCGTACGGACGTGGCCATTCAGCTGCAAGTACCCCGGTCAGCCTTCATGCCTTCGCCAAATGTCGATTCTGCAGTCGTAATGCTGACGCCCAAGGCCGGTTTTAAAGCCTTTCCCTATGAAAAAGAGCTCTTTTCTTTGATTAAAGCCGCCTTCGCTCATCGGCGCAAATCTCTGGTCAACAACCTGCTTTTCCGCTACGGCAAAACAGATGAAAATCGTGCTCGGATTGAACAATCTCTGACTGACAGCGGCTTTAATCTTTCGATTCGCGGTGAGCGTTTAACCCTAGAAAATTACGAACAATTACTGTTGAATCTGCGCAAAAACGCTGTAATTTCTGCTGGCTAATTGTCAAACACTTGTAAATTTTACTCATATCTGCTAAAATAGTAAGAGTGTAAAAACGCGAGGAGGTTATATGCCAGAAGTACTGCAGAATATCAAAGACGATCTCGATTCAAAAATCGGTAGTCAAATCACGGTAATCGCTCAGGCTGGTCGCAAAAAGACCACGACTCGCAAAGGTGTTTTATTGGAGACCTATCCGTCACTGTTCGTTGTTCAGTTGGATAAGGCCGAAGGAACGTTCGAGCGTGTTTCTTATAGCTATACAGATATTTTAACGAAGAATATTGATATTAACTTTGGCCGCGAGGTTAAAAGCGCGTGATTTAAAAAGATCCTCATCATGAGGATCTTTTTTTAATCTCTAATAATCCGTGCCCCTTTGGCATCAAAGGATAAAGCCGCAATTTGGGCATCCTTTAATTTTTCGGATTTCTTTAATTGATCAAGTAGCCTGTCTGCTTGATCTTTTTTGACGATTGTCATGACAGTCGTACCGGCCCCTGACAAATAGCTGCCGGATAAGCCCAAGTCATGTGCGATGCGACGAACTTCTGCCAGTTCCGGAACGAGTTTTAAACGATAAGGTTCATGAAAACGGTCTGTCTCTAACAAGAGTACCGTGTTAGCCCAGTCGTTATTGAAAAGTGATGCCACAAGAATATTGCTTTGTGCGCTGCTTTGCACTGATTGACGACGGTCAGTCTGGTCGGGCAGGACATCACGAGATGTGCTTGTTGCTAATTGCCGATCAGGGATCACAACAATTGGCAGATAATCAGCAGGCAATTGAACTTGGTAGTGCAAAAAAGTTTTTGGTTTGGCTGGGTTGGGCCCAGCGACAACGATGCCGCCAAAGACTGCTGGAGCGACGTTATCAGGATGGCCTTCGATTTGAGCAGCACGCTGGAAAATTGTTTCGCTGCTTAATGTAACTGTGGATGATAATTCGTTGCCTAATAGGAGGCCGGCGATGATGGCTGAAGAGGATGATCCTAGGCCGCGAGCCAAAGGAATGTCTGATTCAATCCGCAGCTCTTGCGGCTCAATATCGTGATCGACAGTCAATGCTGATAAGACGATCATATTTTTTTCATCGCTGGGAACATCGGGGCCGAAGGGGTGGTGCACCAGCCATTGGCTGCTGGGGCCGACAATTGTCACTGTCAAATACAGATTGACGGCTAGGCCCAGCGAGTCAAAGCCTGGTCCCATATTAGCGCTGGTTGCCGGCACGATAATTTTAGTCATGGCTGTTTTCCTTTGGCTCGACCAGCAATTTATATTCATGGATAAAACTGACGCCGCGTGCCTGGCGGATTGTCGTCTTGACTGGATTTAATTGAGCATCAGAAGCTGGATAGGTAATAATCACGACGCGGGTACTGTCATCAACTGGATCGTACTGGCGAATATTTCGGAAATTAATGTTGCTCATTAAAAAGAAAGCTGATAGTTTATGGATAATGCCGGGCCGGTCAGCGACTTTAAAGACCATATAACGGCTGGCAATGCGATCCTTTGGTCCTGCTAGTGCCAAGGAACTGCTGGGATGTGTATTAAATTTTGCCGGTGCGGCCGATCCTGTAACCAGAGCTAATAAGTCAGCGACGACGGAATTAGCCGTTGCGTATTCGCCGGCACCAGGGCCGTAAAACATCAAACCGCCGGAATAGCGGCTGTTGACGAAAATAGCATTGTTCTCATTCTGTACAGAAGCCAGCGGGTGGTCTTTAGGCATCAGTGTTGGTGCAACGGACAATTGCAATTTATTAGCTGCTGATTTGCTAACAGTCGCTAATAATTTGATTTCATAACCGAGATCAGAGACATCTTTTAAATCAGTTTGTGTGATCGTCGAAATACCGGTCATTTGGATATCGTTTTGCGAGACCTGTTTGCCGAATGCAAAATCAGTTAAGATGCGTAATTTATAGGCTGCATCAATACCTTGAACATCATTGGTCGGGTCAGCCTCGGCAAAACCCTTGTCCTGAGCCAGTTTTAAAGCGTCTTCATATGAGAGTTTGTGCTGGCGCATTTGTGTCAGGATAAAATTCGAAGTACCGTTCATAATACCGTTGATCTGCTGGATTTCGTCCGGAGAGAGGCTGGTCGATAAGGCCCGAAGAATCGGAATACCGCCTGCGACTGCCGCTTCATAATAAAGGCCAACCTGATTTTCTTCAGCTAATTTTGCTAAACGCCTGCCGTCTGCAGCAATTAGATCCTTATTAGCTGTAATTACGTGTTTGCCGGCTTTTAAGGCCTGCTCGATGATGTGCTTGGCGATCTTAACACCGCCGATCAGTTCGATCACGATGTCGATATGAGGATTCTCCAAAATACTTTTCGGGTCATCGGAAATCGGGAGATCTTGTGTTTTGGGATCGCGCAACTTTTCAGTATCCCTGACGACGACCTGGACGACTTCAAAAGCGACGTTAAAACGTTTGGCGTAAGTCTTGGCCTGTTCGCGCAGGATTTTGACAACACCTGTAGCGACAGTGCCAAGACCAAAAATACCGATTCGATAACTTTTCATGAACAAATGCTAACACGAAATCCGCCTTTCTGCTATTATGACCGCAGAGGTTATATGAAATTTCAAAGTACGCGTGGCAATGCGCCGGCCGTCAGCGGCCTGCAGGCGCTGATAAACGGTTTGGCGCCGGACGGCGGCCTATATGTGCCGCAAGCTTTCCCGAAGATTGATTTTAATTGGGACCAGTTGGCAAAAGCCGATTATTTTCAAATTGGGCAGCTGGTTCTCTCGACCTTTTTTGACGAATTCAGCCAAGGAGAGCTAGCGGATTTTCTGCATCAAGCCTATGCACAATTCGATAGGCCGGAGATCGTCAAAGTCCATGCCTTAGATGGCAAACGGCAGCTTCTAGAGCTTTTTCACGGTCCAACACTGGCTTTTAAGGATATGGCTTTATCGCTGCTGCCTTATTTATTGACGGCGGCTGTTAAAAAGACCGGCCAAAAGGATGTTTTGGTTATTCTGACGGCCACTTCTGGGGACACGGGCGGTGCAGCCTTGCAAGGATTTAGCGATATCGGCCAGACACAGATTGTTGTTTACTATCCATCAGTTGGCGTCTCGGCTTTGCAGCGTCAGCAAATGACGACAACGCCAGGTCAAAATGCGCATGTTGTGGCGGTTGAAGGCAATTTTGACGATGCTCAGCGTGTTGTTAAAAAACTGCTGGCGGATCCTGAATTGGCCAAACAGATGCAGACGGCCGGCTTGCGTTTTTCTTCGGCCAATTCGATTAACATTGGCCGCTTAGTCGCACAGGTTATTTACTATATCTATGCCTATGCGCAGCTGCTCAAATCCGGTCGTCTCAAGTCTGGTGAAAAACTGGACGTGACCGTACCAACTGGTAATTTTGGTGATATTCTAGCGGCTTACTGGGCTAAAAAGCTTGGTTTGCCATTAGGCAAATTAACAGTCGCTTCCAATGCCAATCATGTTCTGACAGATTTTTTTGCCAGCGGAATTTACAATGCCAAACGCGATTTTCATGTCACGACCAGCCCGGCCATGGATATTCTGCTCTCCAGCAACCTGGAACGTCTGCTTTTTGATGTTGCGGGTGCTGAAAAGACGCGTCACTGGATGGCCGATTTAGCTGACAAGCAAACCTTTACAGTCGACGACAAAACCCTTGACTTGCTGCAGCAGTCTTTTAACGCAGCTTTTGCTGATGTTGACCAGACCAGCCAGACGATCAAAGAGACTTTCAGGGATCATGATTATTTATTGGATCCGCATACGGCCGTGGCTGTTTACGCAAATCAGCAGTTTACGACTCAGCGGCAGCAATTAATTGTTTCAACGGCCAGTCCTTTCAAGTTTGCAGAAATTGTCCTATCGGCACTAGGCCAAAAGCCGGCTGATGATCCGGCCGCGAATCTCAAACAAGTCGCGCAAATTGCCAAGCTGCCTGTGCCGGCTGCGATCGCAGACTTGTTTACAAAAAAAGTCCGTTTTCACGAACAATTAACAATTGATCAATTAGGAGAAGATTTAAAAGCCAGCCTTGGCCTTTAATCTTCTTTTTTTGCATGGCCGTTTTCAAAGTGTGCGTCATAAATGGCCCGGACAGCTTTGGCCTCGTCTTCAGGCTTGACGCCCAGCATAATCGAAATTTCCGAAGCACCCTGATTGACCATGGTCAAGGAGACGCCGGCATCGCGCATAGGGTCGACGACGTCTGATATAGCCCCGACACGATTAATCAAGCCCTCACCGACAACCATGATAATCGCATAATCGTTTTTCCATTCCAATGCGTCGGGCTGAATTTCTTCTTGAATCCGCTGTGTCAGTTTTTCTTTGCGGCCGCCTGTAAGCTGTTTTTTATCAAAAATAATCGTGATGTCGTCAATTCCTGAGGGCATGTGCTCATATGAGATATTCAGATCGGCGAGAATCTTTAAAATACTTGCTGTAAAACCAACTTGGCGATTAATCAGGTAACGATGGATGTATATGGCCTGGAAATGATTGGCGCTGGCAATACCTGTGATTTTATTTTTGTGTGTCAGCCTGGCGCGCGGGACGATCATGGTACCGGCCGCTTCGGGATGGTTCGTGTTTTTCACATTAATCGGAATATTGCCTTCGATGGCCGGCAGAATAGCTTCATCGTGGAAAACGGCAAAACCTGCATAACTGAGCTCACGCATCTCGCTAAAAGTCATCTCATGAATCGGTGCTGGATTGTCGACGAGTTTTGGATTGACCGCGTAAATTGAATCGACGTCCGTGAAGTTTTCATAGAGATCGGCATCCAGCCCGCGAGCCAAAATTGCGCCCGTAATATCAGAACCGCCGCGAGAAAAAGTGTTGATCAAGCCGTCTTTGGTAATACCAAAAAAGCCGGGGAAGATAATAATTTCGTCGTCAGCGATTTTTGTCTGAGCGATTTTGGCATAGGAAGCCGGCAGAATCTGGGCATTTCTGGCTTCTTTGGAAACAGTCATCCCGATAGCCATGGGTGTCAGCATACGCGCTTTTAGGCCGACTTGATTGAAGACGGCCGTGATTAAACGGGCGGACATATACTCGCCCTGTGCTGATAAAGCAGCTTGGCAGAAAACGTCAGAAGGGTAGGATGCTTGGGTAATTTGGAACAAATGTGTTTTCAATTCTGTTAGAATTTCTGGATCCAATTGGAAAAAAGCCGCGATTTGGGTATAGCGTTGGAAAATACTGTCATAGATATCCTGCGGGTCTTCCCGATTTAAGACGGCTTGCGCCAAGTCCAAAAGCAGATCCGTAATTTTCCTATCACCACTAAAACGTTTTCCGGGAGCTGAAACCACAATGACACGCCGAGCCGGATCGCTTTTGACAATCTTGATGACTTTTAAGATTTGATCGCCGTTTGCAAGAGAACTTCCGCCAAATTTCACGATTTTCATAAGCCTTATTCTAACCGAAAAACCGACGGCTTGAAATGACGAATGTTCGGAATCTGCTGTTAATTATATTTTTTTTTAGTAGAATATTAGCGAAAGGAGATTTATGAAAACACCTCGAGCTGAACGTTTAGTTGATATGACCCGTTATCTAATGGAAAGGCCGCGGACATTGGTCCCGCTGACTTTTTTTGCCAATCGTTTTTCTTCGGCTAAGTCATCAATTTCCGAAGATTTGACTATTTTAAAAAAAACACTGAAAGAGCGCGGTGTTGGCTTGTTAGAGACAATTCCTGGTGCAGCTGGCGGTGCTAAATTCTATCCTTATATTCTGGAGCGAGAAGCTGACGAATTTGTTAACGACATGTTAAAACAAGTTAACGATGAGACCCGTGTTCTGCCAGGCGGCTACGTCTATTTGTCTGATCTTTTAGGTCAGCCGGCTATTTTGCGCCAAGTCGGCCGCATTATTGCCACCGAATATCTGGATATGGATATTCAAGCCGTTATGACAGCTGCGACCAAGGGTGTTCCGATGGCAGCCGCTGTTGCGGCTCAATTGAATGTACCTTTTGTGATCGTCCGTTCCGGAGAAAATAAAGTGACCGAAGGCCCAACTGTTTCAGTTAATTATCTGACCGGTTCTTCCAAACATGTTGAAAAAATGGAATTGTCCCGCCGTAGCCTGCCGACAGGATTAAATATCTTAATTGTCGATGACTTCATGAAAGCCGGTGGTACGATCAACGGCATGAAGACCTTGGCTAAAGAATTCGATTCTCACGTTAAAGGTGTAGCTGTGTTTGCTGAAGGGCGTGCCCGCCAGCGGCAGGTAGATGATTTTACGTCGCTTTTGCACGTTGATACAAATCTGGATTCCGGTGAAGTGATCAAAGTGCAGATTGGCAACTACAAGGAAAATATATTCCGAGGAAGGGAAAACCGAAGTGTCCGAAATTGATGTAGTCATTCTTGCGGCCGGTAAGGGCAGCAGGATGAAAGATAATTTTCCCAAGCCGCTGCATGAGGTTGCCGGTCTGCCGATTTTAGAGTGGGTCTGCCGCGCTGTGAGAAAAATTGAGCCGCATAAAATTATTGCGGTTCAATCCGCGAGCGAAGATTTTGCATCTTATGTTGACGAGACAGTTGTTCAAGCCCAGCAATTAGGGTCTGCTGATGCTTTGCAGGCAGCTTTTTCTAAAGTTGATGCCGAAAAAATTCTCGTGATTAACGGTGACATGCCGCTGGTAACAGGTGATGTTTTAGCTGATTTGGTTGCAAAAGGCGAGGGCTTCGATGCGGCTGTTTTGACGACAATTTTGAAGCATCCTTTTGGTTACGGCCGGATTATTCCTGTTGGACAACGCAATGTCGTTGAACAAATCGTCGAAGAAAAAGACGCCACTGATGACCAGCGTCAAACTCAGCTGATCAATTCCGGCATTTATCTTTTTCGGACAGAATATATTAAACGCACCATTTCACAAGTCACAGCTAATAATGCGCAAAAAGAATTTTATCTGACTGATGCGCTGCCTGGTGCCCGAATTGTTCAAGCAGACGACTGGCGCGATTTATTAGGCGTTAATGACCAAAAACAATTGGCGGATGCTAATCAACTGGCTCGCAAACGCATCAACGAACAGTTAATGGCCAATGGCGTCTCGATGATTGACCCGCAAAGCACCTATATCGATGCCAATGTCGTCGTCGGTGCCGGCACTGTTATCAAACCCGGTACCGTGATTGAGCGTGATTCTGTGATTGGTGCTGATAATGAAATTGGCCCCTATGCCCATTTGCGTGAAAAGACAGTTACAGGTACGGATGTCCATATTGGTAATTTTGTCGAGACAAAAAATGCTGAAATCGGTGCCCATACGCATATCGGCCATTTGACCTATGTCGGGGATGCTCGAATTGGCGAATCTGTCAATATTGGTGCAGGGACGATTTTCGTCAATTACGATGGCAAAAATAAGCACATTACCAAGGTCGGCGACCATGCTTTTATCGGCAGCAATACAAAACTGATTGCGCCGGTCGACATCGCTAGAGAAGCAATTACGGCAGCCGGATCGACGATTACAGCTGATGTTGCCGAGCACGCGATGGGGATTGCACGTCAGCGTCAGACGAATAAGCCGGAATTCTGGGACCGTTTGCCGCATGAAGATTTTGCCCAGGCTTATCGAGAGAAAAAACGCCAGGAGAACCAGGCACCAGACGAAAGCTGAATAAGTTTGCAGTCAGCTTCAATGTGTTTTATATTAATTCAGTCTACTAAGTTATGTCGGTAGATTTGTTTGCGCAATAATTTTTAAAAATGGAGATTGATGATGCAGGATAAGAAGAAGAGTTGGATCAGCGTCAGGGATGTCGTTGCTATTGGTATCGGAACTGCTGTTTTTTTCGTTTTGATGCGTTTCGTTGCTATTCCAACGCCGGTCGCAAATACGACGATTAACTTAGCAGAGCCATGGCTGGCTTTGATCGGCGCTATTTTTGGTCCGATTGTCGGTTTGTTTGTCGGATTTATCGGTCACGCCTTAAATGACACAGTTGCCGGGTGGGGCGTCTGGTGGACTTGGGTCTTTGCTGATGGTGTTTTGGGCCTGCTGCTTGGATTGGCAAAACGCTATTTAAAGCTGGATACAGAGACATTGACCAGTAAAAAATTGTGGTTTTTCAATATCTGGCAGGTGATTGCCAACGTGATTGCTTGGTTTGTGATTGCACCTTTGGGTGATATTGTTGTCTATCGCCAGCCAGCAGCTAAAGTATTTCTTCAGGGTTTTTGGGCCGGAATCGGTAATATGGTCGGCATTGCAATTGTAGGAAGCATCCTGCTTGTTGCATACAGCCGTACGAGAACTCGCACCGGATCATTAAAGTCTGAAAAATAATTCATGCCAGCGATCGAATTTCAAAAGGTTAATTTTAAATATCGTGTTCAGAGCCAAGCTACATTGCATAATGTTAGCTTTGCTTTTGATTATGGGCAAAAAATCATTATCGCCGGCCCCTCAGGATCTGGCAAGACAACGATTGGCCACTTGATTAACGGCCTGATTCCGCAAAGTGTCCCTGGTGAGTATTCAGGCAGTATTCTGATTAATGGCAAAGATGCTGCCAAAATGGATATTTTTCAGCTCTCTTTTGAAGTCGGTACTGTCCTGCAGGATACGGACGCCCAATTTGTCGGCATGACCGTAGCTGAAGACGCCGCTTTTCTTTTAGAGAATGAGAATACAGAACATAGCCAATTACTTGCGCAAACAGAGAACTGGTTAAAAGAATTAAATTTAGAAGCCCTGAAGAAACATTCACCTCAAGAACTTTCTGGCGGTCAAAAACAACGTGTCAGCATGGCCGGTGTTTTAAGTTCCGACAGTAAAATTTTGCTGTTTGATGAACCACTGGCTAATTTAGATCCGGCTTCCGGCCGTTTGGCGATTCAATTGATTGCCGATCTGCAAAAGAAGCTCGGCTTGACTGTGATTATTATTGAACACCGTTTGGAAGAAGCCTTGAGGATTCAAGCAGACAAGCTTTTAGTGATTGATCATGGCAAAATTATTGCAAATGATATACCCGATCGTGTCTTAACAAGTGCTGCAGTCATTTCGGCCGGCCTTCGTGAACCTTTATATATCACAGCCATGCGCGATGCCGGCGTGGATTTAAACAAAATCGCACATATTACGGATTTAGCCTCACTGGATCACCAGGCAATCAAGCGTCAGCTGAGTGTCTGGCTTGAGAAAAAACAGCCCGACAAGACTAAAAAATCCAGGGAGCCTATTCTATCCATTCAGCATTTATCTTTTGCTTACCCGAAACAGGCTGTGTTTTCTGATTTGAACCTGACATTTCCTGCTGGGCAGATGACCGCCATCGTTGGGAAAAACGGGTCAGGCAAATCGACATTTTCCAATCTTGTGACCGGCTTTTTGAAGCCTGATAGCGGCCGGATTTTGTTTGATAACCAGCCCCTAGATGGCCAGTCAGTCAAAGAACGGGCCGATAAAATTGGCTACGTGCTTCAAGATCCAAATCAGATGATCAGCCAGAATATCGTTTACGATGAAGTGGCTTACGGGCTAAAATTGCGTGGCCTGTCTGATGACCAGATCCAGGCTAAGACACGGACCATGCTGGAAGTAGCCGGCTTGGATAATATGCGTCATTGGCCGATTTCAGCTTTGAGCTTTGGCCAGAAAAAACGTGTCACAATTGCTTCAGTGCTGGTACTTGCGCCGAGAGTGCTCATATTAGACGAACCGACTGCTGGACAGGACTATCTCAACTACCGATCACTGATGAATTTTGTGGCAGAACTGAATCGCACACAAGATTGTTCGATCATTGTGATCACACACGACATGCACCTGATGCTGGAATACACAGATCGTGCCATTGCACTCGTAGACGGACAGGTGATTGCTGACATGGCACCGGCCGAACTGCTCAATGATCCGGCCCTATTAAAACGCGCCTCGCTTGCTCCGACCAGTCTTTACGATTTAGCTGAATCGACTGGTCTAGATGCTGTTGCTTTATCTAAAAGGCTGGTACAAGAGGAGATGACTCGTGGCTGATAATTCTTTTAGCTTGGCTTATAAAAATCGTGGAACTTGGCTGGATCGTTGCAGCGGTGCCAGTAAACTGCTGGGTTTTGTGCTGCTGTCTGGCATTGCCATGATCGTTTTAGACACACGTTTTCTGATTTTTCTTGTGATTCTATCTTTGATTTTGCTGAAAATCAGTCGCGTGAAAATGTCAGAAGTGGCCGCTTTGATGAAGCTGGTGCTTGTGTTTATGGCTATTAATCTGGTCATGATTTATGTCCTTGCGCCAAATTATGGCAGTCAGATTTATCAATCCAAAGATATTTTATTGGGCAGCGGCTATTTCGCTTTGACACAGCAGGAATTGTTGTATTTGGTCAACATTGGCCTGGAATATATCGTAGCTGTTCCACTGGCTTTGATTTTTCTGCTGACAACCAATCCATCTGAATTCGCAGCCAGCCTGAACCGCATCGGCATTCCTTATAAAATCAGTTATTCGGTCTCGTTGGCCTTGCGTTATATTCCTGATGTGACACGCGAATATCACCAGATCAGCTTGTCCCAGCAGGCCAAAGGTAACGAGATTTCTAAAAAAGCACCATTTTTCAAACGCTTGAAGGGTGCTTCGGCCATTCTTGTGCCCTTATTGTTAAGCTCGATTGATCGGATTGAATCTGTCAGCCAAGCTATGGAACTACGCCGTTTTGGTGCCAAAAAGAGACGCAGCTGGTATTTCTCTGAGAAACTGAAAGCACTCGACTGGGCCGTCTTGTCGTTTGTCTTGTTAATTGTGATTTTTGGGTTTATCCTGATAATTGTCAATGGCGGACGATTTTGGAATCCGTTCCATTGAAGGAGGCTCTATGACAGACGAAATTCAAACGGCTATCTTTGCCGGCGGTTGTTTCTGGTGCATGGTCGAACCCTTTGATTCACTTCCTGGTATTATCAAAGTGCGTTCCGGCTATACAGGCGGCCATGTCGACAACCCCACTTATGAGCAGGTCTCGTCACACACGACCGGTCATACCGAAGCAGTTAAAATCTGGTTCGATCCAGCAAAAATGTCTTATGAAAAACTGGTCGAACTTTATTGGCAAGTGACTGATCCCACGGATGCGGGTGGCCAATTCCAAGATCGCGGCGATAATTATCGACCGGTCATCTTTGTCAATTCACCAGAACAGCGCCAAATTGCTGAGGCTTCTAAAAAACAATTAGCTGCTTCAGGGACATTTGGCGATGACCCGATCGTGACAACAATTGAAGATGCCCAGACTTTCTGGGATGCTGAAGATTATCATCAAGATTTTTACAAATACCATCAAGCACGCATGGCGTTACAGGATATGCAGCGTGACCATTTCATCAAACAACATTGGGACACCAGCAAAAGTGCTGATTAAGCTGATGCTGTTTCCAATAAAAAAAGCTTCAGGCCTTAAATTGCCTGAAGCTTTTTTTATATTTTGGTCGGATCAATATGTAAAAGATGCTTGAACAGGTGCCGGTCTCCCCAAGCAATATTATTGCCTTGCAGGAAGAAACAGTAGGCTGTGCCGATACCATAGCTCAGCAGCTGGCCCGACATTGCCCAGCAAACCAGCGAGATGCTGACGGCGATCACGAAATTGGATAATTGGCCTAATGGCGCCGACCCATGGAAGAATTTAAAACGGGCCACGTTTGTCAAGTTATCCAAGGGATGAAGTACGAAATTAGCGCGCTGAATCACAGAAATGCCGATGCCGATGCACCAAATACCGAACAGATCGATGATCACTTTAGGAATGGTGGCCAGACCGACAAATAAGGGACGAAACAGATTGGCAAATTCCGCCACAAACAGACTGAACAGCAGACCAAAAATGATATTGCCGCAAGTCCTTTGCCAATTGATATGCTCAACCAAAAAAAGATTGACAACGGCCGCCAATATCGCCTCAATAGCTAAAAAAAGCATCGTAGGCAGATGCGTGACATTGGCTAGATTAACAGCAGAGGCCGACCAAGGGGCTGCCCCCATGGCAGCAGCAATCGATAAGCCGTTTCCCAAAGAAATAATGACCAGTGAGATAAAGAAATACGAGAGTTTTTGTTTGAATGTCAGTTCAAAATACTCCCCGTTTGAATAATACATGTTTCCATTAAAGCATGCTAAGGGTGAAAATGTTAATTTTTAGCAATATATTTTTGGAGAACTTGTCGTTTCAGCATGCGGTACAGGGTCAGGACAAAAGCTACCAAAGCCAAGACCGCGGCGAATATAAAGCTCCAGTGCATGGCTTGCAGAAAATAATCAGGATGTGCAGGCAGATAATTTAAAACACGTCGTCCGGCCAGATGACTCATACCGAGAAACAGCATGGTTGTGGCAAATGTATTGCCGACAATAAAACCAATATTTCTGGCTAAAGCGGTGACAGATCCGGCAATGCCTAACAAAGGCTTGGGAACTGTACTCATTGTCAAAGCGTTATTAGGTGACTGGAAGATGGCGGCCGAAGTCCCGTTTGCAATCAAGGTCAGGATAATTAATAGATAGGGTGAGCCGCCGTTGATCAATAAGTAGCCAACCTGGCTGAGCATTAGTCCGGCTAAACCGATTAATGTAATCAGTTCTTTATCAAATTTGTCGCCGGCCCATCCGGAAATCGGCGAAAAAATAAAATTGGCAATCGGAAAGGCCATTAAAATCAGGCCGGATTGACCCGGTGTCAGGCCGCGAAGATCCTGCAAATAAAAGGGCATCAGGATATTTGTATAGGAGTTCACCGCAAAGACGAGAAAAGCCGTTGTCAAAGAAATGGAATAAAGCTGGTTTTTGAAAATTTCGAGTTTGATCATTGGAAACTTGATTAAATTCTCGACTTTGATGAAGGCTGCTAAAAGCAAAAGGGCCACGACCAAGCCGATGATGACCCAAATATCTTGGAAACCAACTACCTCGGCGGCATTAATCGCTAAGAAGAAAACAGCGACAAAGGAGAAGAAAAGTGTTGAACCACTGTAGTCGATTTTTTCGTTGGGCTGGGCAATCGTATCTTGCGGAAAATATTTGATACCGATCACGATGGCGATCAAACCGATCGGCACGTTTACCCAAAAAATGAAAGTCCAATTGAAGATACTCAGGATGGCGCCACCGATAGCTGGACCGGCAATTGCGCCCAAGGAGACGAACATCCCGATCACAGACATGGCTCGTGCCCGCATGCTGGCTGGGAAATTAGAGGTCGTGATTCCAAAGCTTGTCGACATGGTCATTGAAGCGCCCACAGCTTGTACGACACGCGCTGCTAGCAAGAAGTAGAGGCCGAAACGGGAAATGCCGGCTAAAAAGGAACCAATTGTGAAGATGATCGTACCGATTTTAAAGATTTTGATTTTACCAAAAACATCTCCCATACGGCCGAACAGCAGCAATAGACCCGAGATCACGATTAAATAAACAATCACAGTCCAAGTTGCCTGGTTTAGCGGAATGGCCAGATCTTTTGAGATTGAGGGCAGGGCAATATTCACAATTGAGCCGTCCAGAACGCTCATAAAAGTGAAAATGCCTAATGCGATCATAATCAGAATATGATCTTTATCCAAATGGTCTGAACTTGATGATTTTGTCTTTTGCACAAGTGTCATTCTAACATTTTGTTAGAATGGAGCAGATGACTGAAATTTTAGGACAAACAATACTGGATTTGATTGACGGCCAAAACTATGCCGTGATTTCCTTTCCAGCTGACAAATATACACAAGCTGTCGCTGATACATTAGAAGGCAACTTTGATTCCACACAGATTAACCGCAGCGAAGTACAAATCGCCGGTGGCGTCGAAGGCGGCGGACAGACAATTTCTTTAGAGCTGGCACCTTATATCCTGCCTTTGAGATATAAAAATGAATATCGCAAGCTGATCCATCCTGATGCTCAGCTTCCAGTTCATACCTACTTGATATTCGAATCGGAGAAAATCAGCAATTCCAAAATGAAAATTGTCCAATTGGATGATCTAACCCAATTAAACGATCAGATCGAGGCATTTTTTGAGATCGAAAAGAATTGGGTTGCGCCAGTGCCCAAAGAAGAAGAGAAAGATACTGCAGCTGAAGCTAAACCAAAAAAGGCCGCAGCCAAGAAAACAACAAGAAAAAAAGCCACGAAAAAGTGACTTTTTTCTTTGGCGCTTTTAAAGCAAGCAGTGGTATTAATATGCTATTATTATGATATCAAACTTGTTTCAGAGGAGCGATATGTTAAAACTCGAAAATATCAGCAAGACCTTCGGGGATCTTCGCGCGGTTGTCGACGAGTCTTGGGAACTGGCCGATGGCCGGATTCTAGGATTAATCGGTCAAAACGGCGCTGGGAAATCCACGACCTTTAAGATGATCCTGAACTTTATCGAAGCGGATTCCGGCCAGATTACCTGGAACGGCCGCAAAATTGACAGCCAGGTCATGAATGAGATTGGCTTTCTGCCGGAAGAACGCGGCTTGTACCCGGATGTGAAAATCGGCGAACAGATTTTTTACTTTGCTGAACTGCATGGTAAATCGCGCCAGGAAATCCGGCCGAAAATGCAGCAGTGGATGGATAAATTTGATGTTAAAGGCAAGCTGACTGATAAAGTCAAAAAGCTGTCAAAAGGAAATCAGCAAAAAGTCCAGCTGATCACAGCCTTGATTCATGAACCAAAATTAATTATTTTAGACGAACCGTTCAGCGGTTTGGATCCGGTCAACGCGCAGATTTTATTGGATATTATTGTTGAACAGAAAAAGAATGGCGCCGCGATTATTTACTCATCACATGACATGAATAATGTCTCGGCGATCGCTGACGATGTGATTATGCTTAATCGCGGCCACGTTGTCTTAAATGGTGAGACCGGTCAAGTCCGCCAGTCCTTTGGCCGGACCATGATTTATTTGGAATCGCCTGCAACAAAAGCCGAGCTATCTGCAATTCCAGGCGTTGTCAGTGTCGAGGATTATGCCGGCGGCCTGCAGGTGACTTTATCGGATCCAAAAGTCGGACGCCAAGTCTTTGAGCTGGCGACTAAAAACGGCTATATCACAGCGTTTGATCAACAACCGCCAACTTTGGAACAAATTTTCAAGATGAAAATCGGTCAGGATGCCATTGACGAGGCCGAAAAGGAGGGACTTACTCATGAATAAGACCTGGATTGTAGCCAAACACGTTTTTCTCAAAAATCTGAAAAGCCCGGCCTATTATTGGATGCTGCTGTCGCCCTTTATTTTCATTCTTGTCGGTATCGGTATTGCGGCTTTGGTCACGAATTCGATTTCTGATAACAAGCCATCATTAGGCGTTGTCGCTAACAGACAGCAGGTGCAGGCAATCAGAGCCTCACTGAAAGGGCAGGCTGATGTCCGTCGTCAGGACACAGCTGCTCAAGCAAGAAAAAGCCTCTCCAAAGAACACATTGATGCTTATCTGACAGTTTCCAGCGACTATGCCAAGGCAACTTTGGTATCGAACAATAAATCCGATGCCACCATTGATGCCGACACGGTCCGTCAGGCGATCACGAATCTGAAAGTGCAATCTGCTATCAGCAGCTTGAATTTGACAGCGGAGCAAGTTAGTTCCTTGTCCAGCCCGGCCGTGATTAACAGCCGTTATGTTTCTGTGACAAACGGCGGTACCAGCAACGATAATACAAATCGCGGCGTGCGTTATGCTTTTGCTCAGTTTGCCTTGGTCGCGATCTTCATCTTCCTGACCGTCTATGTCCAGATGACTGGTAGTGAAGTGGGGACGGAAAAAGGGTCACGGATCCTCGACAGTATCTTGGCGGCCGTTCCTGCCCGTCAGCATTTTGCCGGCAAGGTGATTGCAATTGTCTCGCTATTTATTTTCCAGTTGATTTTCTATGCCATCTTAGCTGTGATTGCCGTTATGCTAGCTGGACCATTCGGCTATGCACGTTTTCTCAATCTAATCGATTGGTCGCAGCTGGGAAGCGGCTATATCATCTCGACTTCTTTGATTACGATCGGAGCTATTGTCATCTATATTATTTTGGCAGCTGTCTTTGCTTCAATGGTCAGCCGCCAAGAAGATGTACCGCAATCGACTTCGACGGTCATGTGGGTGGCGATTGTGCCTTATTTCCTGGGTTATGCAGCTTTGGCCGCAGCCAACACGCCAATTTTTAAAATTATTTCTTTCGTTCCTTTCTTCAGCCAATCGGTGATGCCGGTTAGAATGTCAGTCGGTTCGGCCACAACTTTGGATGGCCTGGTCGCCTTCGGCTTGGAAGTAATCACGATTGCCATTATGCTGCGTTTTGCATCTGGTATTTATGCACGCAATGCGCTGAATTATGATGATGGCAAACCGCTGGCCAAGTTACTGCGTGCGTTCAAAAAGCGTCGTGTGTGATATACTATTATTCGATGCGATGAGTCGAGGAAACGTTTGCTACGGCGCGTTTCTAACACGGACGGCTGAGTTTAATCTCAAGGAACGCATTTCCGCCGCCGCCTAGGATCTTGTGGAAGTTGCTAGGCTGCTGGACTAACAGTACGTGGATGCAATTGGTAACAATTGTCGTTAGCAGCTAACGTAAAGCTGCAAAGCCAAACTAGACGATCTTCGGATCGTCTTTTTTTATGTGCTTTTCTGCCTATTGAAAATGTTTATCATGAAAGTATGTTTACTTTAAGTCGAGAATTTTTGCAAAAAGTACCGACAGATTCGCCAGTCGTTGATTTCCAAGAAGTCCATGGCGGCGACATCAATCGGGCTTATGCTTTGACCGACAGTCAAGGGCGGCACTATTTTCTTAAAGTCCAGCCCAAATCAGTGCCGGAATTTTTCCAGCACGAAGCCGATGGGCTGCATTTATTAGGCCAGGCTGCCCGTGTGCCTAAGGTACTTGCTTTGGGTGAAGTCGGCAAAGATCAGTGGCTCTTATTAGAGTACCTGCACACAACTAACAGCGGCAATCAATACGCGCTGGGCCAGGGGTTAGCCAAGATTCACGCGATCACGAGTCCGAACCATAAATTTGGCTTGGATAGCGATTTTAAAGCCGGAAAAACAATCAAAATCAACAGCTGGCAGTCTGATTGGACCAATTTTTTTATCGAACAACGCCTGAATGTCTTGCGCCGTCTCTTAATTTCCGAAGGCAAATGGCAGGATGACGCGGCTTATAATCAGGCAATTTCGATTTTCCGCAAGTTAATGGCAAAACGCCAAGTTCAACCCAGCCTGCTTCATGGTGATTTTTGGGCAGGCAATTTTATGTTCGATGCCGATAATGGCGAAGCGATTTTCATCGATCCGGACGTTTACTATGGCGATAGCGAATTCGATATCGGTATTACGACTGTTTTTGGCGGCTTCACGCGCGATTTTTATGCGGGTTACCAGAGTATCCGACCTTTTCAAACCGGTGTCGATCAACGCCTGATGTTCTATCAGCTTTATTACTTAATGGTGCATGCTCATCTATTTTCCGGATCCTATATTAGTGCCTATCGCGGCAAACTGCGCCAGATTATTTCACAGTAAAGACTTGATCTTTGACCAAGTCAAAACGCGGCCAATTTTGGTTGAGCAAAACCGGAACGCTCAATTGAGCCTGCTGCCAGAATTTTTTGGAATTTGTGACGCCGTTTTTCTCACCGATCACGATCAATTCACCACCGCGATTAAAGAAATGATGGACACGCAGGAAATTTAAAATCAGCCAGTCCGAATTAGCGTGCTGGGGTGACCAGGACAATACAATCACCTCGACATCTTTTAAATAATATTCGACAGCAGCCGAGGCATCCATCTTGACGACTTTTGTAATCGGTGTCATCTGCCGGTCCATGAGTTTCCAATCGAAATTGTCAGTGGCCGTGATTGGGTAATCAATCTGTAATTGCCGCAATCCAGCAGTCAAAAAGCCGTTGCCGGCCATAATTTCCAGCGCCGGCCGGCCATCCAGGTAGGTATATAAGTCATTAATCCAGGGTTTGGCGATATAGGCAAACATACCGTAACGTTCGATCAGATACTGACGGTAGTCGCCCAGTAATTGATCCAGTTCTTCAGCGGGGCGGACTTTTTGCTGGATTTCCAGTTCCGACATGCCGGCTGTAATCTGTTTGGACAAAAAATCCTGGATATCGACCATCATCGAATCAGATAAGGCCAGCTCAGGCAGACTTTCCGGAAGTTTTTGCCGGCTGATGGCCAGATCAGAAAAAAGCAGCGCATCAATTAGATCGCTGACAGAATAAAGTTTGGCAAAATAATCCCGGCAGGCTTTGAGGCGGGGGATGTAAGTCTCCAGATTAAAAGCCATTGTGGTTGTCGAATAAATCCAGAGTCTCTTGATGATCGATATTTAGCAAATCACCGGTCGAACGGCGTCCGCGAGCGTGCAGATAGCCGGAAACCAGTTGGAGAATTTCGTATTTGTCGTTATTGTCCAGCGGCGTATCGTTATAGGTCAGCTTAGAAGTCGTGATCATGGCCTTAGCCAAGTCAACCTGATCGTTATTGTAGCGGCCGACCAAATAATCCATCGAGACATCAAAATAATCGGCCAATTTTTTGACTTCAAGGTAATTCGGGTTTCTCTCGCCGCGTTCCCAATTGCCGATCTGGGATTCTGTGTTCTTTGATTCGCCCTTGGTCAAATTCCGATTTAATGCTTTTGCGAGCTGTTTTAAGGTGATCCCTTTACCGCGCCGCAAAGCTCTGAGTCTCTCTGGAAACATGCCTCTATCTTATCAGGAAAAGCCTGCTTATTAAACGCGCACCTTTGTTCGTCTCCAGATATGAGAGAATAAAATATAGTGAAAAATAAGTCTGCTGTTAACCCGATTCTCGATTACCTGCTCCGTTTTTTCAAAGGTGTCTTTATTGCTCTGGGATTTATCCTTCCGGGCGTTTCCGGCGGTGTCCTAGCCGCCATTTTAGGTATTTATGAACGTTTGCTGGCCTTTATGGCTCATCCCCTGAAACATTTTTGGTTAAACGTCCGCTATTTTCTGCCGGTTGGGATCGGCGCGCTGGCCGGCATTATTGCCTTGGCTAATCCGATTGGTTGGCTGCTTGCCAACTATAACCTGATTGTTATGTGGGCCTTTGCTGGTGCAATTCTTGGAACGGTGCCGTCCTTATATAAACAGGCTGGGCAAAACGGCCGTGGCAAGTCCGATTGGTTGGTCTTGACACTAGCTTTTATTGTGTCGCTGGCTTTTTTGGCTAACATGGATAATCTATTCGGGCAGCTGCCGGCTAATTTTGCTAGCTGGTTATTAGCCGGTGCTTTGATTGCGCTAGGGATTATTATTCCCGGCTTGAGCCCATCGAATTTTCTGTTGTTGTTAGGCTTGTTTGATCCGATGATTACGGCTTTTAAAGCTGGCAGCCTGTCAGTTTTTTTCCCGATAGCGATTGGCGCACTGCTGGCGTTAGCGCTGTTTTCCTGTCTAGTGGCGGCAATTTTGGATCATTATTACAGCAAACTTTATCACGCGATTTTGGGCATCGTGCTTGCTTCGACGCTGTTGATCGTGCTGCCGCCTGTCGCCGATTATGGCCAGCTGGATTTGATGCAGGGAATTTTGGCTCTGGTGATGTTTGCTTTGGGTTGGCTGCTTGGCTGGTGGATGGGCGGATTAGAAGAAAAATATAAATAGAATGGTATATTTAAACGGATGTTACGTTGGTTATTTAGAATTTTTATTTTACTTGTAGTGATCTATATTGCGGCTTGTGCCTATTTCTTTAATGTTGCCGAGATTCGCAATAATCATAATAATCGCGATTATACATACGAAGGGCTCACGCCGACTTCGAGGCCTTACGTCGATGATTATCAGCAGCGTTTTAGCCAATCCGGCCGGCAGCTGACGATTCAAAATCAAGGCCTGACTTTGGATGCCAATTATCTGCCGGCTGCACGTCCGACCAATAAGACTGTGATTGTCGTACATGGTTTTCGCAATAATAAGACCGGCATGAAATCATACGCTGATATGTTCTACCGGCTGGGCTACAATACACTGACTGTCGATAATCGCGGTCACGGCCAGTCGCAGGGGAATTTTGTCGGTTTCGGCTGGCTGGATAAAAATGATGTCGAAGCCTGGATTCGGTATCTAGTGGCACAAAATAAGAATGTTGAGATTGTGCCTTTTGGTATTTCCATGGGCGGTGCGACTGTGGCCATGCTTTCTGGCGATTCGCTGCCGGCCAATGTGCGGGCGATTATCGAAGATTCCGGCTACAGCAGTGTCGAAGACGAGGTGGCTTATCAGGCCAAACAAATGTATCACCTGCCTAAGGACCCGATTATTCCGACTGTCAGCCTGTTTTCACAATATATTGCCGGCTATTCCTATCAGGAGGCAAGCACAGTCAAACAATTGGCCAAAAATACGCGCCCGATGCTTTTTATGCATGGCGGTGCTGATACTTACGTACCGACACGCATGGTCTACAGCCTCTATAAAGCTGATCCGGATCCGAGAAAACAATTATGGATCGGTGACGGTTCCGGCCATGTACAAGCCTTTGGCCAGCATACGGCAGCCTATCAAGCAGAAGTCCAGAAGTTTCTTAATCTGTATTTTAAGTAAATCTCAAACCGTTTGTTAGAATAAAGAAGTTGTTCGAAAGGAAGACACATGTCAAATATTAATATATGGATAACCATCATTGATTGGTTGTACATCATTTTGCAGCAGATTTTGTTCCTTGGACTCGGAATTGCCCTGATCTGGGGCGGATTCTTCATCCGCGCACACGGTTTTGGTTTGGACCAGGCAGCTGCACCAGCAGTCAAAACGGCTAAGGCAGACAGTACAGATAAGCCGGCAGCGGCCAAAAAAACGGTCGTATCAGTTGCCAAAAAAGGCCTCTATAAGCGTTATTTCTGGCTTTACTCAGGAATGTGGCTCCTTGGCTCATATCTGATTATTTATCAGGTTATTTTCGCAATTATCTCCACGCTGCTAAGTGGTGGTGCGAACAGCAGCCAAAGCAGCAGCGGTTATTAATCACTCAATTAAAAAAGCAGCCTTGGCTGCTTTTTTTGTACTCATTTTTCAAAGGGATAACGAAAATCCCATTGATTGCGGACTTCAGTCATCAGGCGCATGACCGTCTCTGTTTTTTTCAGGCTGTGATTGCTTTCTCGCCCGGCCACCATTTCCTGAAAATCATGAATTTCATAAGCCATAGCCAGTTTGCTGTCGCCAGTCTTAATAAGCTCAGTGCTGCCGTCTGTACTCGTGAAAACAGCCTGGTCAGCTCTAGGAAAATCGGTGACCGTCAAATAGCCGTGTTCATAAGCGGCGATACCCATTTTTGGCATTTTGGCGCGAAAGGTCAGCGACAGGTTGGCTAATTCATCCTGATCTGTCCGCAGGGCAATAGTTGAAGACTCATCGACACCGCTGATAAAGCGATGCATGCTCGTACCTGTCATCTGGGGCCGGCCCTTTAAAAATTCCGCTGCAAAAGCCAAGGCATAGACGCCGATGTCTAATAAAGCACCGCCCGCCAATTGCGGATTGAAAAAGCGATTGCTTGGATCAGCCTCTTTATAGCTGCCGAAACTGACTTGAATCATTTTCAGTCCGCCTAATTGACGGTCTTTGGCAAATTGATGCAGTTCGGCATAGAGAGGCATGTGATAAACGGTCATCGCTTCTGCTAAGACCAGCTGCTGCTTATCGGCCAAGTCGACGGCTGACGCCAATTCCGAACTGGTCATCGTGATAGCTTTTTCACTGAGAACATGTTTACCGGCTTTTAAGGCCGGCAGAATCGTCTGGATATGAAAATTATGCGGCGTGGCCACGTAAACGATATCCACGACTGGATCGGCCAATAAGTCATCCAAGCTGCCATAAGCCTTAGGAATCTTATGAGCCGCAGCGAAAGCTTCGGCTTTTTCGATAGACCGCGAGCAGACTGCATAAAGCTGCCCTTCATCCGATTGAAACGCTTTTGCAAAACTCTCGGCGATATGGCCGAGACCAACAATTGCCCAATGATATGTTTGCGGCATAATCGTCCTCTTATCCAATCCGACCTAAATCGGATTTACAGCTATATTTTATCAATTTTCTGATAGACAAAACTATTTGCGCACGCGTGTCTGCTCAATCACGTGCCGCATGGCGCCGATGACTTGGTCCGTCTCTTTATTCAAGCGATGGCCGACCAGCGTAAACAGCGTGTCGATAATTGTAATTTGTGCGACCAAAGAACTCATGGATTCCTGGCGGAAATTTACCTCCTCAGAGTAGGAGTTTAAAACGATATCCGCGTTTTTAGCAATCGGTGACTCTGGAAAGGCAGTAATGGCAACGATTTTTGAGCCGTTTTCCCGCAATTTGTTTTCTACTAACAAGGTGTCTTGATTTCGGCCGGAATGGCTGATAACAATGCCAAGATCGCGGCTGGTCAGATGAGCGGCCTGCATGATTTGGATATCATAGTCCGGATGGCTGACGATATTCAGATTCGTGCGTAAAAATTTGTGATAGGCGTTAAAAGCGACAATTGACGAGCCGCCGATGCCGAAAAAACCGATCTTCGATGACGAGACCAGCCAATCGACGACTTTGTTCAAATCAGCCATGTCTAATTTGGCGGCTGTGGCCGTTAGCGCCGAGACACCGGCAGAAAACAGTTTTTTCACGATCTGTTCGCTTTGGTCTTCCTGCTTGATCTCTGTGAAAAAATCCGAGCTGCTGCTTTTTCTTCCGGCTGATAAAGCGATCAGAAAATCACGGAAATTCGGGTAGCCGATATGACGGGCAAAACGGGAAATGGACGCGGTTGAGGTACCGATTTTGTGTGACAGGCCCTGAATCGTGGCATCAGCAACCGTCTCTTGATTAGCCAAAATATAATCGGCAATTTTTTTCTCGCCCGGATGGAGCTGCTGGTATTGTGAACGAATTGCTTCTGCGACATTATTCATGATTTACCTCTATGTAAATATTTTACATTATATTAGTTGATATGAGTAAAATAATTTCATAAAATAATAAAGGACATTAGGAGCAGGAGCAGAGATGAAAATTGGTATGATCGGCCTTGGCAAAATGGGCCTGAATTTAGTTAAGAACATGATTGACCACGATATTTCAGTCGTTGGCTTGGATTTGAATCCGGCATCAGTCAAAGAAGCGGTCGACTACGGCGCCCAAGCCGCTCAAGACACGCAGGAATTAGTCGACAAGCTGGAAAGCCCGCGCATCATTTGGGTGATGGTACCAGCTGGCAAACCAACCAACTCGACCATCGATGACTTGATCAGCAAGATGGACGCTGGTGATATCTTAATCGACGGTGGGAATTCTAACTTCAAAGATAATTTGGAACAAAACGTTCGCACGACCAAAGCCGGGATTAAATTCTTTGATGCCGGTACTTCGGGCGGAATGGAAGGCGCACGTCAAGGCGGCAACTTCATGATCGGCGGAGATGATCCTGAAGCCTGGAAGACGATTGAGCCATTGTTTAAAGCCATTTCTGAAAAAGATGGCTATCTATATACCGGTAAGCTTGGATCCGGCCATTACTTGAAGATGGTGCATAACGGTATCGAGTACGGCGAAATGCAGGCGATTGCTGAAGGTTTCGAAGTGCTGGAAGCTTCACAATTCGATTATGATTATCAAGCCGTTGCCAAATTATGGAATCACGGTTCGGTTATCCGTGGTTGGCTGATGGAACTGGCCGAAGATGCCTTCTCTAAAGATCCGCATCTTGACGACATCGCTGGACGCATGCACTCTTCGGGTGAGGGCAAGTGGACCATGGAAGAAGCCATGGATTTGCGCATTCCGACACCGGTAATTGCCTTGTCATTGATGATGCGTTACCGTTCCATGCAGGATGATACCTTTACAGGTAAAGTGGTGGCTGCTTTGCGTCACGAATTCGGCGGCCATGCAGTCGATAAAAAAGCCTAAACCATAAGTCTGACATAGCAGTTTGCCTATTAAAAGGGCAGACTGTTTTTGTTTCCAAATGAAAAGGCTCACAGTTTACCTGTGCTTTTTTTGGATCACGATTTTTAACAAGTGGGTTAGAATAGCTTATGACCCTTTTTTCTAGCGAAACTTTCTTAGATTCTGAATGGAGATTTTAATTTATGAGCAAGATTGCCATCATTGTTGATAGTTCCAGTTATATTCCTCATGAAATCCAGTTGGCCAAACACATTTACGTGGCTGATAACCCTGTGCTGTTTGGCCGCAAAGTGTATCACGAATCTCACTGGCCCGTGAATGCGGCTTTTTACAAACAGATGGCGACCAGTTCTGCGCAGCCGACGACCAGCCAGCCTTCGATCGGGGATTTGATGGCGATCTTTGATCAGGTTAAAAAAGACGGCTACGATCAAGCTGTTTTAGTTACCTTGTCCTCAGGCTTTTCCGGCACTTATCAAGCGGCTTTTGCCGCAGCGGCACAGTATCCGGATTTAGATGTCCATGTCTGGGATTCGCGGATTGCGACCATGGGTGCCGGCAATCAGGCTTTATTGGCATCTGATCTGGCAGAAAAAGGCTGGCAGATGGCAGATATTCTGGAAAAGCTCAGGCTGCTAAGAGACCGGACCAGCGTCTTCTTTGTGGTTGATTCGATCAAACACCTGCAGCGGACCGGCCGTCTTTCCGGCGGCCAGGCCCTAATCGCCGGGCTGCTGAGTATCAAGCCGATCTTAAATATCGACCCTAGTAAAGAGGGCAAGATTGTCGCCGTTGCTAAAGAGCGGAAAATGACCGGTGCTTGGAAGTATATCGAGGAAAATTTCGGTAAAATTGTTGAAGGTTATGCTCATTCGAACTGGCCCATGCGCGTGACGATTGTTGATGCTGATAATCCGACGCTGGCTGATTCCTGGGTAAAAAAAGGCGAGGCACTATGGCCGGATATTGTTTTTGAGCGTGGCATTATCGGTCCTTTGATCGGCGTCCACACGGGCGAGAAAGCTGTCGGCTTTATCTGGGCGCAAGACTATAAATCATTGGAGGACTGAAATGGCAAAAAACATCGCTATTATTGTTGATAGCACTTTTTACATTTCCAAAGAAGACGAAAAAAAATACAGTATCTATGTCATTCCGACCCCGATCCTGTTCAATGGCAAAGTCAGATACGATTCGGACTGGAGCAGCCCGGCCAAGTTTTTTAAAGATATGAATGCAGCCAAAGAGATGCCGTCAACATCCATGGCCAGCCCGGCCGATGTACTGAAGACTTTTGATCAAGTCAAAGCCGATGGCTATCAGCAGGCTATTTTTATGACTATGTCCAGCGGTATCTCCGGTTTTTATAATCTGGCCGTCAATCTGGCAGCCGATTACGAAGGCTTGGATATTTTAGTCTGGGATTCGCGTTTTACGATTATGGTTTCTGGCGTGCAGGCATTGATGGCAGCTGATCTGGCGGCACAAGGCAAGACGCGAGACGAGATCATGGAAAAAGTGGCTCGTCTGCGCAATTCGACGCATGTCTTTATTATCGTCGATGATATCAGCCATTTAAAACGGACTGGGCGTCTGGCTGGCGGCGTTGCTCTGGTGGCCGGGCTTTTGAATATCAAGCCGATTCTGACTTTTAATGATCAAGGCAAAATCGTGGCGATTGCCAAAGAAAGGCATCTGAAGCGCGCTTGGGATTGGGTATTAAAACGCTTTGAGATAGACCGTCCCAGTTTTGACGAACCAGTCCGCGTGCTTTTGGCTGATGCCAACAACCGTGAGCTGACGACAAAGTGGCAGGCGGCTTTTAAAGAAGCCTATCCGGATTTGCGAAGCGATTTGATCACGATCGGTCCTTTGATCGGTGTACATACAGGAGAAAAGGCCGTCGGATTTGTCTATATGGACGATTGGCAAACGATCGCCCGGGAAGCTTAATCAATTTTTTTTCATTATATTTATTAAGCGTATGATAGTTTGTAATGAGAAAGAAGTACCTATCTATATGCTGCGCGTTGCTGCTTTCGACCCTTTTGCTCGGTGTCGGCGTAGCCCATAGTTTTCCAGTAGTGGCCAAGACCGTAAAGGGCCGGCCGATCAATCGTTTTGTGATGTTTGAAAGTCAGGCAAGAAGTGTTTTTGATAAAATGTTTTTTGCTAAAAAAAACAAAAAACGCAATGTTGCGATTGTTGGGGAAATGCTGCCGCAAGCTGATTTCACTAAACGCGTGAACGCTTTAGTTGGCTCGGCCAAGGCTGATGTCTATGTATTGGACACGAAAACCGGCCATAAGCTGACCTACTACAACGGCGGTACAAATTTTTGGCTGGCCAGCTCGGTTAAGGCCTCGATTTTAACGGCTTTAGTCAAAGAAGACGGCCCTCTGACTGGCGACTTGGATCAAGAGGCTCAAGCTATGATCACTTATTCAGATAATGATGCTGCCGTTGATTTGTTTGACGCTGCTGGTGGATTTCCAGCCTTAGAACGGCTGTGGTCGAATCTGGGTATGACTGAAACCATTCCTAATTACAATGGTTTTGGGCTGTCTACTTCCACAGCTGGCAATCAGATTAAATTGCTGCAAGACATTAAAACGCTTCCGGCTGCTGATCATGACTACATCCTGAACTTGATGAAGGGTATTACTGCCAGCCAGCGTTTTGGTATTGGTGTCATGAAAGATCCTGCCTTTAAAAACGGTTGGCTCAATGCCGACAATGGCAGCTGGTATGTGAATTCGATCGGTTTTTCTGAAAAAGAACGTTACCTAGTCGCGATCTTGACGCAAAATAACACCGATCAGACAAGCGGCGAACAATTGGTTAGCCGAATTGCAGCTTCAATCATTAAAAAGTAGTCAGACGGCCGATTGTTCCTGGCCAAAGAATTTCCAATAATAATCTTCCAGATTTCTCGTCCCGAAACTGATTTCGGCCGGCGAGATTTTTTTGATTTCCTGAATCACATAATTGTAGCCTTGTTCACTAACCGGAAAAAGCTTACGGTAACCGACAGAATTGATGGCATGGCGACTTAATACGTCGGGCAATTTGGCTAATTCTGCTTGGGTCAGATCGGCTTTCACGAATAATTGCTCCTCTTGCTGCTGTGTGGAATCCAGTACCACCTTGCCGTGATGTAAAAAGATAATCCGGTCGGCAATTGACTGCAGATTAGCTAGAATATGCGAAGCGATGATCAGTGTTTTCCCGGAATCGCGCAGCGCCCGTAAGATATCGGACAGCAGCTCGACGTTATTTAAATCCAAGCCGTTCATGACTTCATCGAGCATCAGATAATCGGCATCGGCAGCCAGTACCATCGCAAAAGTCAGTCGTTGGCGCATGCCTAATGAATAGCTGGAAACGGCCTTATTCACGTAGCCGGCCATATTTAATTGATCGATAATTTTTTTAACACGGTCTTTATCATGGCCGTAAGTGCCGGCGTAGAGTCTTAGATGGTCCAAGCCGGAAAGAGCCGGTTCCAAGTCGAATTGATCGGGCAAAGTGACGATTTTCCGATGAATTTTTACGCGCTGACTTTCGTTTTTGTAACGGATGCCATCGATTTCGATCGATCCGGCAGTCGGCTGCAGATAGCCCATGATCAGATTGATTAAGGTCGATTTACCAGTGCCGTTTGGCGCGACTAGACCGATAATCTGGCCCTCTTTGAAAGTGAGATCGATTTGTTTTAAGACATCCTGCCGGCTGCCTCTATTTTTAAAACTTTTGTCTAATTGACTTACTTTGATCATGATTTTCTCCTTAGATAGCCTGATTTTGTCGCGAGCAGAATAATTTGAATCAGAATTTCTAGGGCTAGCACATAACAGGCAATCACGAGCATCCCCTTAGCGAAGGTTAGCCCGTTTTGCGCGTACATAAAGCTTTGCAGGCCTGTGACCAGTCGGCCGACCTGAAAGTAGGGAAAAGGATAGATAGAATAATCGCTAGCGATGCCACAGTAAGGATACCAGTAGATGCGCTCAAAAAAGACGAGAATGGCCAAGGCCAACGCTGTCAGGAATTCGTTTTTTAAAATAAGGTTCAGCAAGATGGCTAGCCGGCTGATCAAAAGCCCCAAAATTGCTAATAATGCGATTGCCTGAAGCAATTCTAGTGCAGGTTGAATTTGTGTGAAATAGGGGTAAAAACGGCCATTATGTGCCAGAGGATGATTGATCAACCAGTCGGAAAAGCCGAAGCGCAGGCCGTTTACAAGGGCGACCAGTGCGATCGCGATGGCCGAAAGAATCAGCCAGCTCGTCAATGCCGCGGCCGTCTTGGACCAAGTACGCCGATACAAAGAAAGTGGTTGTCCGAGAAAAATCGACCGATGTTTTCTATCGGAAACCAATTGATCGCAGACGATGATGATCAAAAGGAGAAAAAAGACTGAAATTGCGTCGGATTTTAGAAAATTAAGCGTACTGCCGGCCGATGAAGCCTCTTCAAGCATGTGACGGTTGACAGACTTGCTTTTAGCTGCTGCTCGATAGTAGCTGGCTGAATAACGATAATAATAATTGGCCGAATCCACAAAACCCATTGGGTAGTTATTCGTATCGCCGTAGTTGGTCGGATAACTCATGTTTTGGGCAGCGCCTTGTTGATACCAGCGCGTGAAGGCCGGAAAATAAGCAGCGCTGTCACGGGCATATTTCTGCCAATTATGGCTTTTCAGATCTGCAACCCGGCGACTATTGATGGCGATTGATTTAGGATAGAAGGTCAACACAGGACCGTTGGGAATATGATGTGCACGTACATGGCGCAAAGTGCGGATTTGATAATTGTTATTCTGTGTCAGCAGTTCTTGATTGACGCGCTCGCCTTGAAAAGTTTTCTGGCTGAAAAAGATTGCAAAGATGACGGCCAGCAGCAAAAAAACTGTGATTGCCAGGCGGTTCTTTTTGCGTTTTAGAATTCGTTTTAATTCAAAAAGAAAATTAGCTTTCATGAGAGGCGTCCTCCTTTTTTAAAATTAGTCAGCAGGGACAAGACAAGGGAACTGACGATAATCAAGACCAGCACAATGACGTAATAAATCGGCAGCAGATTGGTATGCAGGCCTATGATAAAGCCCGCATCGCCGCTGAGAATCTGCTGAGGATTAAGCAGTGACAAGATGCCAAAGATATTAGCCGGCAAGGAGAAAAGCAGGCCAAAGCCGATGCCAAAAAAATAATTGACTGGCGTGAACTGTTCGACGATGCGTCCTAATAAGGAAAAAAGCAGCGATAAAATCAGGCTGGTTAAAAGAATCAGTGCGAATACGAGCCAGTAATTGATAGCCTGAAAGCGGTCAAAAGACAAAAAGATAATTTTACAAAGAGTTAAGCGAGCACCAAATAATAAGGCAGACAGGGCGACTAACACACTACTGAAGACTAGAGAACAAAGAGTGATGGCAGCTGTTGCCAGAAAATTCGCGATGGTATAGAGGCGATTTTTTATAGGCAGACCCTTGAAGGCCGATTTTCTTGTATCGCTGATTGAGCCGACCGCCGCTGCAATAATGGCACAGAAAAGACTGAAGGCTGTCAGCAAAAGGCCTGTCCAGTTACTTAAGACATCGGCCAGTGTACGGATATGGGAATTTTCATTGCGGCCATGAGACAGGTAGTAGTGATCCAGCGCGATGCGTGCCTGGACTTGCGGATAGGAAAGAGAATTTCTGACAGGAATATGGTGGCGGTAGGCAAATTGCTTGAGCTGTGTTCGGCGTAACGAGAGATCCAATTGACTAAAAGAACTGCCATGCTCCATCTGGTCATCGGCCAAGACACCAGCCACTTGATTCAGCTGGCTTTGAAGGTTTTTGTAGCTGGCCTGAATGGCTGCTGGGATTTTTGCATAGCCATCGTAGACGACCAAAGCATTCTGTGAAGCCTGATATTCACTGGCATTCTCGTTAATGCGGCTGCCCATTTGTCCGAAAAGAGACGAAAAACTGAACGCGAAGCTGGCAACGATGATCAGACCGGCCAGTACAGCAAAAAAATGCGATTTTTTCAATCGCATGAAAGTAAATCTGATTAAAGCTCCCAGCACCTGCATTAAAGCCATTATAAAGAAAAACGGTTGGGGATGGGGGAGTTTGTGCATTTATCGTTGACCTGTTGTCTTGCCTGCAAGCGATCCCTTGTCTGAGTTACGATAAATCTCTGAAATCAGTAAATCTATATCGTTATAGGACGATTCTTTTGTTTTGGATCTCAAATTGCTAAAAAAGTTTGTGAAAAAGATTTTTTTTTAAGAAAAACGAGCGCAATTATTCCACAGGGAATGAGATTTTATGATAACGATTTCACATTTATGGGTTGAGAATCGTTGATTTTATAAAAAAACACTAAAAATTTCAAAAAACTATTAAAAAATTACACTAATATATTATTTTTTTACATTCATTTTCTGCGTCTAAGTGCTATATTCCTTTATGGCACATTCCGCCCGCTTTTGTGATGAGCTCTTTTAGAACGTTTCACAAACGGCTGATTCTGATCAGATCATTTCAGCACAAAAGTAACCGGGCATTGCTGCAGTTTTAAATTCACTGAGGAGTTTATCTATGTATAAGGTATTTCAACGGACGTATGCGATTATCATGACTTTGATTCTTGCCTTCCAATATATTGGAATCGGTTCGCAAGTCTATGCTGTCACTACGTCAGCACAAAGTGGTACTAGTATTCGCCTGGAAAGCGTCAAAGCTGATCCAGAGAATGCAAATCAATATAATTTGAAGGTTGATCTGCCAACGGCAACTGCTGACAGCGACTATCAGATTTCTCTTAATTCGCCACTGGCTTTTAAAACAGCTGATGAACAAGCGACAAAAGAGAATTCGTCAGTTACTTATGTGACTGAAAAGAACGATATCAAGCTGACTGCCAAAGCAGGCAGCCAAGGTGAAGTGACAATTCCAGTCACTTTGGACAGCAGCTCAATCGGCAACACGAGCAAAATCGAGCTGACCTATCAAGATCAGAAAGTTTCTGCTGATTTGACTCAAGCGACCTCGTCTACTAGCAGTGCTGCTTCATCATCGGTTGCAAGTTCTTCAAGTGCAAGTGTTGCTAAGCCGGCAGCGAGGGCTCCTAGGATTATGGCTGCAAATGATGCTCATGATATTTCTCAATATTTGCCAGCTAGCGATAACGGCACAATCATTGATTCGGCTGACATTACAGTGAATGGCAGCCCTCTTGTGGACGGCCAATCACTGAATGCCAGTGACAGGATTGATATTGCCTACACTTGGTCTATTCCAAATGATCTGTTAAATGGTTATCAGCTACAAGCTGGTGATACTTTTAGTTTCCAATTACCTTCTAATATTACTTATCGTCCTAACAGCACCCCTCTTCCTGCTGGCCCATATGTTAACTACACGATCGATAACCAAGGCAAAGTTACTTTTACTTTCACTGATCAGGTAGAAGGTCATTCAGATATTAGTGGCACCTTTAACTACAACCAATCACAAATCAATGTGAATGTTCCCGGGACGACTACAATTGATATCCCGGTTAAAAGTGGTGATCAAACAACTCACATTGTTGTTAATCCAACCGGCGGCCACGATATATCGAAAGCTGGCAGCCTGTCGGCAGGCCCTAATCCTAAACAAGCTATTTGGGATGTCACTATCAATACAGACGGGCAGCAGCTAGATGATGCTACCGTAACAGATCCAATGCCAGCTGGCACCACACTTAGCAATACGGCTGTTTATCCACTAACAATCGATATGAACGGTCATGTGACTGCTACTGGTGCAGCCTTGGTTCCTGGAACTGACTATACAGTTGACGCGAATGGCACTGTTCAATTTAGCGGCACTTATGCGCATACGCACCAAGCATTTAAGATTGAATATACGACAAATATCAATTCCTCAGCCATCCCAGATGATGGTGGCACTGTTACTTTCACTAACCAAGCGACTTTAACCAATAATGGTAAAGATTACACAGCTTCTGCTTCTGTCTCGCCAACCTACGGCGGCTTGCTTGCAAAAGGGTTTGATGGTACCGATGGTGGCAGCCAGAAATACAAGTGGCACGTTGATTATAATTTTGGTGAAAAAAGTCTGCCTGCCGGGACAACGCTGACGGACAGTCTGGTTGGCGATCAAGTTTATACGGGCACACCGACGTTAACATATCGCAATGGTGGTACTGTACCAGCTTCCGATTACAAGATCACTTATGATTCTAGCAACAAACAAATGACGATTACTTTCCCGAACGGATTGAATAGCGGCATCGTCATTAATTATGATTCGCAAGTAACGACACCTATCAATGGGTCAACGAGCATTAGCAATAATGTTACAAGCAATAACAAAACAGCGACTTCTGGTGGGAACACAGTTGGTGAAGAAGGGCTGACCAAGGGTCATGATCATGTTGACTACAACAATAAAACCTTACAGTGGCATCTGAATATTAATGATGGCCGTCAGGAAATGCATGGTTATACTTTGACAGATACCATGTCACCGGCTGGCTTAACTATCGTGCCGGGTTCATATGTTCTGCATGATAATGTGACAAATACCGATGTTGCAGCTTCTAATTACACAATCGCACCAACGAGTGATGGTTTCAAAATTACATTTATTGGTTCCTTAGCTGTTACGAGTGATAACTACACTTTGACTTACACGACTGGTTTTAACGGCTTGCAACTGCCTGCCAATGGCCAATGGACAAACTCTGCCGACGCTACTTGGGTGGATAGGAATGGTGCTACCCACAAGAATCATGCGGACGACACCTTTCAGCCGCACACACCTTTTGTAAGCGACGGCACAAAGTCTGGCAGCTATAATGCGCAGACCAAGCACATTACTTGGACCGTGATCGCTAATTACAACCAAATTGCACTAGACAATGCAAGCATTTCTGATGATATTATTGGTGATCAGGACTATGTCGCAGGCAGTGCACAGCTGTATGAGGCAACGATTAATTCATCCAATGGACAGGCTATCCAGGGAGCCTTGGTTAATTCGGCTAACATCACTTACACACCTGCTGCAGATACGACCGGCGGTACACAAGGTACATTGACAGCGATTCTGCCAAGCCCAAGCAGCAAAACTTATATCCTGACCTATGAGACCAGTCTGACTGGGAAAGTGATTGACCAAGATTCATATGATAATACTGCCAAATATACTAATGGACAGAGTGAGCATGATTTAACAGCTTCAGTCTCAGTGCCAAATAGTGGCAGTTATGTCGCAAAGACTGGTGAACAAGATACAACTGATTCCGCATATGCGAAATGGTATTTAGGTGTCAATGAATCACAATCTACAGTTCACAATGTCACTCTTGTAGATCATCCTTCAACGAACCAAATCATTGATCCAAATTCAATTGCCATTTATGGTGCAAATATTGATGCTAATGGTGTGATTATGATAAATCCTGGCCAGGCCAATCAGCATATCTCACCAAATCTCAATGCCAAATTAACAGAAGGCGTTGATTATACGGTTGATTTGCAAACTGATCAGACCACCGGCGTTCAGACGATGACGATTAAGTTTTTGCATGAAATTTCTACTGCTTACGCCATTGAATACCGTGCCTTAATCAATTCTTCTCGTGAAACAGATACATTGGACAATAGCGTTACCGCTACTGCTGATGGTGAAAAGACTGTTAATCAGCCAAGCTCCCAATCTATCTCCGTTGCTAATAGTAGCGGTACATCTCAGGGCAAAAATGTCAGTTTGCAGATCGTTAAGACGGATCAGGATTCTGGCACACCATTAGCAGGTGCGAAATTCGAGTTGTGGTCTATCAGTAACGGCCAAAAGGGTATGCTTTTGAGAAGCGGTACGACTGATGCTTCTGGCCAAATTACTTGGGGAAGCATCAAGAGTGGCAATTATCTTTTGTTTGAAACACAAGGCCCAACGACTGATGGTTACATTGTTCCTGCTGACCTAATTTCGGGACGCAGAATTACCGTTCCAAATACCACGACAGACAACACGACTGTTACTCAGAGTGTAACCAACCAAAAGGGGACCGTTACCTTAACAAAAACCGATGCCGATACAAGCAGCGTCTTGCCTGGTGCAATCTTCAGCCTTTACAGTGCTAATGGCAATTTGATTCAGGCTGGTTTGACGACTAATAAAAATGGTCAGCTGACTTATTCGGGCCTGGATGCTGGCAGTTATTACTTTGTTGAAACAGCCGCACCTGCCGGCTACAACTTGGATTCTTCGCACCATAACTTCACTTTGGATTCCAGCCACATCACGACTAATGTGAATGTCTCGGATTCTGAAACCTCTGGCTCAGTCATTCTCTATAAGACTGATTCCGATACGAATCAAGCTTTGCAGGGCGCGGTCTTCCAGTTGTTCCAAGCGAATGGGACACAAGTTGGTGGTGATCGGACAACTGATGCTGCTGGTACAATCCAGGTTGGCGATCTCAAACCTGGTAATTACTACTTCAAAGAAATTGCCGCACCTGCTGGTTATACCCTTGGTGATACAACGCAATATGATTTCTCAATCGTATTGGGCCAACAGTCGACGGCCGTAATCGTGAATGCAGGCAACGCTGAGAAACGCGGTTCCTTAGTTATGAACAAGACTGATGCTGATACGAATCAGCCTTTGCAAGGCGCCATCTTCTCTATCTACAGAGTTGGCAATGCCCAACCAGTTTTGTCAAACCAGACTACTGATGCCAATGGCCAATTTACAGCCAATGGTTTGCTGCCTGGCAATTACTACTACGTCGAGACAAAAGCACCTGATGGTTATGTCCTTGATGGCTCTCACCATAACTTCACGATTGCCTTCAACCAAGTCACATCACTTGGTGTAAGTGCTCAAAACACGAAGAAGACTGGTTCTGCTCGTGTAGCTAAGACCGATGCCGACACAAATAAGCCACTTGCCGGTGCTTACTTTGATCTTTATCAGGCTGATGGCAACCTAGTTCAATCTAATCTGAGAACTGGTGATGATGGCTATGCCACAGTCAGCAATTTGAAGCCTGGCGACTATTACTTCAAGGAGACCTATGCACCAGCTGGTTATTCATTGGATTCCACTAAGCAGTACGCCTTCACGATTGACTTCAATCCATCAACAACCGATGTTAAAACGGTCGCTGTTGCAAATGCTGAAAAGCGCGGATCCGTCATTCTGACAAAGAAGTCCAGCAACGGCCAAAATCTTGCTGGTGCTGTCTTCGAAATTCGCAAGGCATCTGACGATAGTGTTGTTGCCTCAAATCTGACAACTGATTCAGATGGCCGAATTCGTAAAGATGACTTACTCCCTGGTGATTATTACTTCGTCGAGACAAAAGCGCCTGATGGTTATGTACTGAATACTGTTCACACACCATTCACAATTACCTTTAATCCAACAAGCACTCCTGCCACGGCATCTGAGACCAACTATAAGGGCTCTGCCACTTTGACAAAGACTGACGCACAAGGCAATCCACTGAAAGGTGCAATCTTCAAAGTCGTTGATAAAGATGGCAATGACGTTCAGACTGGATTGACTTCTGGTGCTGATGGCAAGATCACAGTGACTGATCTTGCACCTGGTGATTACAGCTTTGTTGAAACGCAAGCACCTGACGGTTATGTCTTGAACACGAATAAGACGGACTTCACGATTGCTGCTTCTGCACAAAATGCACCAGCTGTTGTGAATGCCTCCTCTGAATTCATGAACTACCAAGGCACCGCCACACTCACTAAGACCGATGCTAAGGGCAATCCTTTGCAAGGTGCTGTCTTCAAAGTCGTTGATAAAAACGGCAAAGATGTGCAGACTGGCCTGACTTCGAATGAACAAGGTATTGTCACTGCTACTAATCTAGCACCGGGTCAATATGAATTTGTCGAAACACAGGCCCCTGATGGTTATGTCTTGAATACGACAGGCACACCGTTTACGATTCACACCCAAGCAGCTGGACAACCTGCTGTTGTTAACGCAGCTTCTCAGTTCATTAACTACAAGGGTTCTGCACAATTAACTAAGACAGATGCAACTGGTCAGCCATTACAAGGCGCGATCTTCAAAGTCGTCGACAAAGACGGCAAAGATGTCCAGACCGGCTTGCATTCCGATGCCCAAGGCAAGGTCACGGTAACGGATCTTGCTCCAGGACAGTATCTTTTCTACGAGACACAAGCACCTACAGGTTACGTATTGAACACGACAGGCACACCATTCACGATTCATGCTGCCGCTAAAGGTGAACCAGCTATCGTGACAGTGGCAGCCAACTTTGTCAATTATCAAGGCAAAGCACAGCTGATCAAGACAGACAAAGATGGCAAGCCATTAGCTGGTGCAACATTTGAAGTTCGCAATAAAGCTGGTCAAGTCGTTGCCTCTAATCTGACTTCTGACAATCAAGGTGTTGTCAGCGTTGACAAGCTGGCGCCTGGCCAATATGAATTTGTCGAGACACAGGCACCTGCTGGTTATATCCTAAATACGACTGGTACGCCATTCACAATCCATACGCAAGCCAAAGGCGAGCCGACGATTGTGACAGCCTCCGATGAGTTCATTAACTATAAGGGTTCTGCTCAATTAACTAAGACTGACAGTCAAGGCAATCCACTAGTCGGTGCTGAATTCAAAGTTGTCGATAAACAGGGCAAAGATGTCCAGACTGGCCTGATTTCTGATAAAGATGGCCATGTCACAGTCGACAATCTGGCACCTGGTCAATATGAATTCTATGAGACTAAAGCGCCTGCCGGATATGTCCTGAATACGACTGGTGTACCATTTATGATTCACACTGCCGCCAAGGGTGAACCAGCAGTTGTCAAAGTCACAGAAAACTTTGTCAACTATCAAGGTTCTGCAACACTGACAAAGAAAGATGAAGCAGGCAACCCATTGTCTGGCGCTATCTTCAAAGTCGTTGATAAAAACGGTAAAGATGTTCAGACTGGCTTGACGACTGGTTCTGATGGTAAGGTGACTGTTGCTAATTTGGCACCAGGACAGTACATCTTCTATGAAACGCAAGCTCCTATCGGTTATGTCTTGAACAAGACAGGTATCGCCTTTACGATTCATACAGCGGCCAAAGGCCAGCCGGTACAAGTCGATGCTTCTGATAACTTCATTAACTATCAGGGTTCGGCAACGCTGACCAAAGTGTCAGCAAACGGTACGAAATTAGCTGGTGCTGAATTCAAAGTCGTCGACAGTAAGGGCAACACGGTTATCAGCAAACTTGTTTCCGATGAGGCTGGTAAAGTTACGGCCACACATTTGGCACCTGGTGACTACAGCTTTGTCGAGACGAAAGCGCCTGATGGCTACGTCTTAAATACGAATCCGACAAGCTTCACGATTGCCGCTTCAGCAAAAGGCCAGCCACAAGTTGTTGTCGCTTCAGAAGGCTTTATCAACTACAAGGGTTCCGCTCAGTTGACAAAAGTTGATGCAAAGGGCAATCCACTTGCCGGCGCTATCTTCAAAGTTGTCGACAAAAACGGTAAAGATGTTCAGACGAATCTGACTTCTGATGCAACTGGTGTTGTCAAAGTCGATAATCTGGCACCTGGCCAATATATCTTCTATGAGACACAAGCACCTGCTGGCTACGTCTTAAATACAGTCGGCACACCATTCACGATCCACACCCAAGCAGCTGGTCAGCCCGCAACGGTTGATGCCGGTGCACTGACCAACTACAAGGGTTCTGCAACGATCACAAAGACTGATTCACAAGGCAATCCACTTGCCGGCGCTGTCTTCAAAGTCGTTGATAAAAATGGTAAAGATGTTCAGACAAATCTGACTTCCGATGCCAAAGGCCTTGTCACTGTGACGGATCTAGCCCCAGGTCAATATATCTTCTATGAAACACAAGCACCTGATGGTTATGTTCTGAACACGACTGCCACACCGTTTACGATTCATACTCAAGCAGCTGGACAGCCAGCTGTCGTCAATGCTTCTTCTGGATTTATCAACTACAAAGGTTCTGTGACCCTGACAAAGACCGACGCCAAGGGCAATCCACTAGCCGGCGCTGTCTTCAAGATTGTTGATAAACAAGGCAATGATGTACAGACGAATCTGACTTCCGATGCTGAAGGTAAAGTTTCTGCAACTAACCTGGCTCCAGGACAGTACATTCTCTATGAGACAACTGCTCCTGATGGCTACATTCTCAATAGCACAGGAACGCCATTCACGATTCACACCCAAGCTAAAGGCGAACCAGAAGTTGTCAATGCATCTTCTCAGTTCATCAACTACAAGGGTTCCGCTCAACTGACCAAGACTGATAGTAAGGGCAATCCACTTGCCGGCGCTGAATTCACAGTTGTCGACAAGGACGGTCAAGTTGTGAAGACTGGTCTTGTTTCCGATGCACAAGGACATGTCTCGATTGATAATCTGGCACCTGGTCAATATATTTTCTATGAGACTAAAGCGCCTGAAGGCTACATCCTGAATAAAGCCGGTGTACCATTTATCATTCACACAGCAGCCAAGGGTGAACCGGCTATCGTCAAAGTCGCTTCGAACTTTGTTAATTACCAAGGCACAGCCGAATTGACAAAGACTGACGCACAAGGCAATCCGCTTGCTGGCGCAACATTCAAAGTCATCGATAAAGATGGCAAAGATGTCCAGACCGGCTTAATCTCGGATGCCAAGGGTCATGTCACAGTTACGGATCTGAAGCCTGGCGATTACAGCTTCGTCGAGACACAAGCACCAAAGGGCTACATCCTGAATACGACGAAAGCCGACTTCACGATCGCTGCTTCTGCTAAAGGCCAGCCAGTGACAGTCAAGATGCCGCAAGACTTTGTCAACTATCAAGGTTCTGCTGTTCTCACAAAGACTGACGCACAAGGTAATCCATTAGCCGGCGCTGAATTCAAGCTTGTCGATCAGACTGGCCGGACAATTAAGTCAGGCCTTGTCTCTGGCAAGGATGGCCTTGTAAAAGTTGATCACTTGGCTCCGGGCAAGTATCAATTCATCGAGACCAAAGCACCTGCTGGCTACAAGCTCAATGGCAAGGCGGTCAGCTTCGTCATTGGCGATCAGGCAGCCGGCAAGCCGGAAACGGTTAACGCTGGCAAACTGGTCAACTACAAGAAGCCATCTGCCACCGCTTTCTCTAATGGGCACAATGAGCTGCCTAATACGGGCGAACAGGTCATCTGGTTCTCTACGATCAGTGGGACGCTCATTGCAATTTCAGCTGCCGAAGCTTGGCTGCTCAAGCGCAAGCGCCACGAAGATTAAGATTTATAATTAAGCAATAAAAAACGTGCAGTGTTACAGCTGCGCGTTTTTTGTTTCTGTTAATTTTGCCTGAATATGTGCTTGCCGGAACTTAGCCGGGGTCGCACCAATCAGCTTACTGAAAGTCTGGACGAAGTAGCTCTCATCGGCAAATGAGAGGTAATCGGCAATATCTTTGATTTTCAGTCTGGTCGTCGTCAGCAGGCCCTTGGCTGCTTCGACCTTCAGCTGAATCGAGAATTGCTTGATCGTCGCACCGAATTTCTTTTTAAAAATCTGATTCAGGTTCTGCTCGGAAATGCCTAAGACCTCAGAAATATCTTTCAAACGCAGATTATCCTGCGCGTGATTTTTCAGATAATCTTTGATCCGCTCAGCCTTATCTTTGAACAGCGACTGACGATAATTGCGAAAGGCATTAAAGAAGATCCAGGGGATTTCTTCCAGCCAGGCATCGAAATTCAGGATATTGGTCTGATATTCGATCTTTTGAATTGATCCCATCTGAATCGGGATGACTTTTTCGATTGGCAAACCTAATTTGGTGACATTGTCGGTCAATTTGCTGATTAAATCAATCAGGATATCTTTCTGCCCGCGGATGACGTTCATTGTCGTCAGTGCTTCGCCAAAGACACGGCAGCCTTTCATATCTGTCAGGCTTTCTTTGAATCGATCCTCATCTAGATTGCTGAGGGCTTCGATCATTTTCACGGTATACACGTGGAAGGCGACCATTTCATTCATGGGCCGCGTCTGCTCGACAACTTTATAATCACCGTGCAGCTGGACCATTGTGATATCCCAGTCCGGCGCGTCTAACCCTGTATAAAGATGAAAAGCAAGTTTGGCCGTATTGATCGAATGGTTAACAAAGTCAATGCTGGAAAAAACATTCCTCAGGTCTTCGTTAATATCCATTTTTGGCAATAAAATCAGGCCTGCATTTTCATTTATCGGAACCAGCAGCATATAACCAGACTTATATTGAACAATCGTATACAGACCGCTTTTAGCCTGCTTGCTCGCCTTGAGCATGATGCCGCGATTGAAGTGTTTATCACCCGTTGATAAATCCTGCAATTTATGGTTGCTGTAGGTAAAAATATCCACTGAAGCGGCACTAGCCAGCCAATCTATCTTTTTGTTTTTCATATAATTTGATTATATAAAAAAAGCATACAAAGGTATTGTAAAACGCAGACGATTCTGACGCGGGTAACCAAAATGTAACTTTCAATGGTTCTGTGCCATGCTTATTGCGTGTTAAGATTAAAATTGATTTGATTTGGGTTAACAATGGTTAAGGCTTGTGGGAGAGTAAATGGACACGACGATTTCATATCAAAGACTTTGGCAGCTATTTAAAAAGAATTTTGTCATGCTATTGTTTCTGGCACTTGTCTTCGCGGCAGCAGCATATTCTATCAGCCGCTTTCTCATTCAGCCTAAATATCAATCGACAGCTGCTCTCTTGGTTAACCGCCGCCAAAATAGTGATACGAATACGGCATTAGGTGACCAGCAAGCCGATGTTCAGATGATTTATACATATAAAGACTTGGCTACACGACCGGTCATTTTGAATCGTGTCGTCAGTGCTTTAAGTGGCCGCTATGCCGATATTACTTCCAGCAGTCTATCGGGCATGATCACGATTTCCAGTAACCAAAATTCGCAGATTTTCTCGATTAGTGCGCGTTCTGAGGATCCTAATGAGTCGCGTGATATTGCCAATACAACAGCCGATGTTTTTAAGAATCAAGCTGTTAAAATTATGGGCCGTTCTATTTCTAATGTTTCCATTGTCTCCCGGGGCCTTCGCGAAGCTACACCTGTATCTCCGAATGTGCGTCTATATACTCTGGCTGGTTTTTTGCTAGGTGCTTTTATTGGCGTCATGATTGTCTTGATCCGTGAGATGGCAGATAATGCCTACCGTGATCCGGAATTCCTTGGCCAGCTTGGTTTGAATAATTTGGGGACTGTTAATTACGCAGCTTTTCATAAAGGAGAGAATAACTGATGTCATCAAGAAGAAAGAATCCTAAAATATCTGCGATAGATTTGCGTTCTTCTCGATATGGTGTTCCCTTGGTGACTGTTCAGGATCCGGATAATGTTGTTTCTGAGCAGTTCCGTGTCCTTCGCGCCAATATTGATTTTGCGGCTTCCTCAGCCGGGAAAGAATTCAAGACAGTTCTTTTTACTAGTTCTGAGATGTCCGATGGCAAATCGACGGTTGCCGAGAACTGTGCTGTAGCTTGGGCTCAAGTAGGCAAACGTGTCCTGTTATTAGATGTTGATTTTCGCAGGCCGGTTGTTCACCAGACCTTTAATGTCAGCAACGATCATGGACTGTCCAGTGTACTTGTCTTGGGCGATCAACCAGCACAAACCATCCATACGACTTCGACACCCAATCTGTACATTATGACTTCTGGCCCGATGCCGCCCAACCCATCTGGTTTATTAGCCTCTGATAAGATGCTGCAAGTTTTGGAGTGGATGAAAAGCCAGTTCGATCTTGTTGTTTTAGATGGCACACCTTTGCTGGCCGTGCCGGATGCACAATCTTTGATTCCAAGAACCGACGGTGTTGTTCTGGTTGCTTTATTAGGCAAGACAAAAAAACGCAATTTGGTCTCCGCTACGCACATTCTTAAATTAGCTAAAGCAAATATCTTGGGACTGGTCTCCCGAAGCCGCGAACGCAGTGATCGAGGGTACGGTTATGAATATGCATACGGCTATGATTCGACGAATAAGTTAACCGATCCAAAGCTGGACGAGGCCGCTCAGCCGCAGGCTGCCACAGCAATACCGGCAGTCAAAGCGCCAGTGACTTCTCAAATGACCGCCGAGAATAAACCTGTAGCCGAACCACCCGCTAATATCTGGACGAGTTACGATGACACAAAAGAAAATAAGTCAGTCCATTCTGATGACCAGCTGACTAATAAGCCGAAGACAGAAAGCGATTTTGTTCCTTTAGTCGATATTCATTCACATATTTTGCCTAATCTTGATGACGGCCCTCAATCTATGGAAGCTTCCTTGCGCTTAGCTAAAGAAGCTGTTGAAAATGGTATCGAGACAATAGTTGCCACACCGCACCAATTAGACGGTCGCTGGTCAAATAGCCCAGAAAAAGTTCTCTCGGCTGTTGTGGCTTTGATCAAAGCTCTCAAAGAAGCGGATATTAATTTGAAAGTTCTGGCTGGCCAGGAAGCTTTCTTAAGCTCCAATCTATTGGCTGCTTTTGATCAAGGCAAAATTCTGACAATCGCTGATACAAAGAAATATCTTCTGCTGGAGTTGCCCGAGCGGCATATCCCGTCAATCACGCATGCGATTGTGACTCAATTAAAGCAGCAGGGTGTGACCGTGATTATTGCTCATCCGGAGCGTAATGAAGAGATTCTGGCCAACCCGAAAAAATTGAATTTATTGGCGCAGAAAGGTGCTCTTTTCCAAGTCAATAGTTCATCAATTAACGGGGCTTTTGGCAAACGCATTGCAGATTTTTCAATCGATTTATTGCGTCGTGGTTTTGCCACCACGATTGCTAGTGATACAAAAGATTTTTCCGTGAAAATTCCTTATCAATTAGCAGATGCATATGCGACTGCTAATCGGATTATTGGCAGTCAGCGTATTAAAATGCTGCGGCAAAATGCTGTCCGTATTATTAGCGGGCTGCCCGTTGATAGTGTTGCTGTCGAAGAGTTTTAAGAGGGGCTCGGGGGGGCTAATGAGATTGGTCAGAATAGATGAACATCAGAGGGAAAATTTAAATCAGCCATACAGTGAATCTCTTTTTTATCATGTCAGCAAACGTGCCATGGATATTAGCGGCGGATTGCTGGGGCTTGTCCTCAGTGCTGTGCCAATCTTAGTCTTGGCTTATTGGATAAAAAAGGATGGTGGGTGCATTTTTTATTCTCAAAAGCGTGTCGGCAAGAACGGCAAAGTCTTTACAATGTATAAGCTGCGCAGCATGGTCTTAAATGCTGACGATTTAAAGGACGAATTGCTGGAGAAGAACGAACTACATGGTGGCATGTTTAAAATCAAGGATGACCCTCGCGTGACTGAGATTGGTCGGAAAATTCGTCACTATTCATTAGATGAGATGCCGCAATTTTGGAATGTCCTCAAGGGTGATATGTCCTTAGTTGGGCCAAGACCTTGTCTAGAAAGAGAACTAGATAAGTACACTGATTATGATCGTCAACGTTTAGCCGTTAAGCCTGGTATTTCTGGTCTTTAGCAAGTGTCCGGAAGATCAAATCTTGATTTTTCTGAGATGATCGAACTCGATTTAAAATATATCCGCGAACGGTCCATTCGCGGCGATATCCGTATTTGCTTGAGAACAATTTGGTTGGTATTAAGTAAGAACTCGGGGGCTTATTGACCATGAGCATTAAAGACAGAAAAAAACTCAAAATTGCCCTAGTGGGATCTAGTGGTGGACATCTTACTCATTTATATATGCTAAAAAAATTCTGGGAAACAGAAGACCGTTTTTGGGTCACTTTCGATAAAGAAGACGCTAGAAGTGTTTTACAGGGGGAAAAAATATATAACGCGTATTTTCCCACTAATCGTAATCTCAAAAATTTAATTAAAAACACATGGCTGGCTTTTAAAGTATTGAAGAAAGAGAGGCCTGATTTAATTATTTCGTCAGGCGCTGCGGTTGCCGTGCCCTTTTTCTATCTAGGAAAAATGTTCGGTGCCAAGACAATTTATATTGAGGTTTTTGATCGCATTGATAGGCCAACCATGACTGGAAGGTTGGTTTACCCAGTTGCAGATAAGTTTATTGTACAATGGCCAGAAATGAAAAAAGTTTATCGTAAGGCTATCTGCTTAGGGAGCATTTTCTGATGATTTTTGTTACTGTTGGCACACATGAACAGCCATTTGATCGTTTGATCAAAATTATTGACCATTTGGTTGAAAATCATGTGATTTCAGAACGTGTGATTATGCAAATAGGATATGGAAAGTACTTGCCTAAGTATTGTACTTACGAGAGGTTTTTCTCATACCAGCAAATAATTAAAAATATCAAAGAGGCGAAAATAGTTATTACTCATGGTGGGCCATCTAGTTTTATTCTGCCTCTGCAGATCGGTAAGATACCAATCGTTGTTCCTCGAGAAAAAAGGTACGGTGAACATGTCAATGATCATCAAGTTGAATTTGTTTCCATGGTAGAGCAACGTAAGAAAAATCTCATCGTTGCTCGTGATGAGAAGACTCTTATTCGATCAATTGAATCTTATGGTACCTTGGTAAGAAATTTATCTTCACGAGTTGACATGAATAACTCGCAATTCAATTTTGATATTAAAAAAATTGTTTCGGAACTTTTTGGGGAAGAAAACTAATGTTATATAAAATTAGTGTGGTAATTCGAACATATAATGAAGACAAACATTTGGAGGAGGTTTTCCAATCTTTGAGGTCTCAAACTTTTCAAAATTTTGAAGTCATTGTAGTTGATTCGGAATCCACCGATAGAACATTGGAAATAGCTAAAAAGTATGGTGCTAATATCGTTCATATTCGAAAACAAAATTTCAACTATAGTTATGCTAGTAATATCGGTGTCCAGAACGCTAGTGGGGAACTCGTTTGTTTTCTAAGTGGCCACTCAGTACCGTGTTCCGATACTTACCTTATGAGAACTCTTGAGATTTTCAAAAATGATCAGATTGGAGGTTGCTACGGTGATGTTGTGGCTCTATCAGATGGCAGTGTCACTGAAAAATTGTTCAATGGTTTGGGCTATGCTAAAAATATCCTCTTATCTCGTTCTCGGACGGTGACATTAGAAAGTGCTATACATCAGGGAATACTAAGTTGTAATAACGCATGTATCCGTAGAAATTTATTGCTTTCCCACCCATTTGTAGAAGCTTTAGGTGCGGGAGGAGAAGATATAGAGGTTGCTTATAGGATTTTGCAGGACGGCTATTTAATAGCTAAGGTTCCAAAACTTTTGGTAAGACATTCACATGGCGAAGGAATTTTGGATTTCCGAAAATCTTTAAAATCTTGGAAAGAGATGTATTCTAACGTCCTAGAATATATCCGAACCTTGCCTGAAGAAAAATAAAGAAAGGTAATTTTGGAGAGTGCGAATTTCTGCGTTAAATGCATATGTTTTCCTCATAATCATGACTGTTCAAGTTTTTACTGCTCAATATGAGGATGCTGGTTTTATTAGTCAAATGAAATATCTTTTTTGTTTATTTGGAATTTTTTTATCTGCCGGCAGCTTTTTTCTGTTTAAACGCCACAATATTGTCTTTTCGTATGAATTAAGGAAAGTCCTACAGATTGTCATAGTTTTTGGAATCATCTCTCTTTATTTTATTGTCTCAACAAGTCAATTTACTTCTCGCACACTTTATGAATTATTTTTTCTTGCCATACCTGCAATTTACACATTTTTTTTATTGAATGTTGTTGAATTCAAGGACTTAAACCATGTCATGTTCATTTTGTTATGCATTTCGCTGGTAGGATATTTCTTTAGTTTACATATGTCTGCAACGGAAATTTTATCGGCCATATCATCCATTAATTTTACCGATTCATTTTCTTTGTTGGAGTCTAGTAGTTTTGCTGGAATTTCGATGTCGTTGGTCTTGTACTATCTTTTTTATCGGAACAACAAAGTCGGAGTAGCTCTTAGCTTATTATTTGTGATGTTCACCTTTAAACGTTTAGCGGTTGTGACGGCTTTGATACTTTTTTTTGTTCCTCTGATCGTGGACTGTACCAAACCTGTCAACAGACATATCGTTTGTCTAACTAAAATTCTGTTGTTTCTCTCTGCAGTGTTATATTTTATTACCATGACGCCTGAAATGTCCTCCTATCTGTTTTCACACTTTAACTTTGATTTGAATCAATTTACCATGTCTCGATCGGATAGATTTTTATTAATTTACCAAAATCCTAATTTTATAAATGATGGATTAGGGTCAGTTTATACATATATGATGAATCATTTCGGTTTTTCTTTAGAGATGGATGCAGCATCATTTATTTTAGAAGTAACTCCTGTTGGGCTGGCGTTTTTTATCAATAATTTAATAGACATTAGTAAGAGAAATTGGTACGAGTTTGTGGTTATGATTTATCTAATCCTTAATATGATCACTTCTCATAGTATTGCTAGTATGTTTGCTTGGCTACTGACTTATCTGGCTATCGGATCCATTTCATATCTTAACAGTAATGGCGTTCAACCTTTACGTTTAAGAGCTAATGATGAGGTCACAGGTGCATGATTAAAATGTCGAGGCCACAATTGAATCCTTTAATTAGTATTATCGTACCAGCACACAACGCTGGGGAAGTGATGAGTCTAACTGTCCAGTCGATTTTACAACAGTCCTATGCAGATTTTGAATTAATTATTGTGGATGATGGTTCAACGGATTCCACTAAACAGATTTGTGACCAATTTTGTCGATCAGATTCTCGTGTACGTTATTTTTTTCAAGAAAATAAAGGTGTGAGTGCTGCACGAAATGCAGGAATTACTCTCAGCAAAGGTCAATTTATTCTGTTTGTTGATTCGGATGATACTTTAGAAACTACAATGTTGGATAAGCTAAAAAACTGTTTTTCAGGCAAAGATGTCGACTTGGCCTTCTGTGGATTTAATGTTATTGGTGATGATTCGCGGCAGAATGATATGGAATCTCTGAGACAGTTTACGGGAACAATTACCAGAGAAGAGGTGCTGGCTAATTTGATATCCACTGATTCATCTCGTCAATTTTTAGGTTATGTCTGGCGCTTCCTTTTTAGACGAGAGACAATAAAGAGATTTAACATTTTTTTTAAATTGAGAATGCATATTTCTGAAGATTTTCAATTCATTGTTGAATATGTAACTCATTGTCGCAAGATTTCAGTCATCCCGGAGAAGCTGTATAATTACCAAATTCATACCGGTTCAGTTACTGCTCATTATATTCCATCACTTCCCAAAGATATGATTAGTGTGAACGAATGGGTCAGAGAGAATATATTATCAATTTATCCAATGCTGCAGGAAGGTTGGGATAATTGTGTTGCCAATACATACTTATCCATAGTTCAAAATTATTGCAGAGTGGGTACGCCTGAAAGAATATGGAAACGTGTGGTTTTATCGTATCAGATTAAAAAAAGGTATGCTTTCTCAAAGTTTGTTTGGTTGTCAATTAAATCACGTGGTACTCGCTTAAAAGCAAAATTTGCTTTGGTTCTCTTTGTTCTGAACATGGACTGGCTATATGTTTTCCTGTATTCTGCAAAACATGGAACTTTAAAAAAGTCTGAGGAGAAGACTGATTATGAATAGAAGGGCAATTTTAATAATTGGATATTTTAGAGGCAATGTCGGTGACGATCTCTTTGTCAAAACGTTGGTCGAGAGATATCCTAAAGAAAATTTTGAGCTATTGACTAGTTGCAGATTTGCTAGATCTTTTCTTGGAATTCAGAATTTATCCATAATTAATAAAAATTTGTTTTTGAGAGGCCTGAATTTTCTTATGCACCGATTCGTTGCTGATTTTTCTAGCAGGTTGTTGTGGGCAGTACGTGCATCCCGCTATAAAGCAGTTGTAGAAATTGGAGGCTCCATTTTTCAGCAAGAGTCAGAAAAACAAAATGTTGTTTCACCGGAACGGACAGAGCTACTTAAAAAAGTTGAAAATTATTTTGTGATTGGCAGCAATTTTGGTCCTGTTATTAGCGGGGGATATATCAGCGCCTATCACAATTTTTTTAAAAAAACCGGTGGCGTAGTTTTTAGAGACTTCAAGTCGTATGACCTATTCTCTGATTTATCCAATATCAGCTATGCTCCCGACGTCGTTTTCAGTTTATTCGACAAAGCGGTTCCCTTTCGGTCGAGAAGCCAGCACATAAATTGGGTTTCGATAGTTCCAGTTGATTTGAAGTATCCAAAGCGTGCTAATTACATGCAACTTGCTCAGTATGCTGAACAATATGAGGAACATTTATATCGGATCGCATATGAAGCATTAAGAAAAAAAATGAAGATAAGATTTATCTCTTTTTGTCTGGATGAAGGAGACAATAAATGTATTGCAAGAATTGTTGCTAGATTTTCGAAGGAAGATCGTCAGAATATCGTTGTAGTAACAGGTGATGTAGGTAACATATTTGCAGCTCTGGCAAATACGGAGTATTTGATTGGAAGCAGATTCCATGCAATGATTTTAGCTTGGATATTAGGAATTAAACAATTAGCCATTCCATACTCAGAGAAGACTACGAGTGTAATAAATGATTTGTTTCCTAAACAAACGACTGAAACACTTAATAGCTTTTGTAATGACGATCAACCGTTTAAGTTCAAAAGCCTGGTTACTATGCCGTGTTCCTTGGTTAAACATTATGCGAACGCAGCAGAGCAGCAGTTTGCTTTCTTAGATTCTTTTTTAAAAAGTAAAAAAATGAAGGAATATAATTAGTTTTTGAGGCATTTTTTTGTTTGCCACCGTTATAAATAATATGGCTTAAAAAATTGTAACTTGAGATTCTGAAGGATGGGTTCCGTTGGGAAAATATTTTAGAAGTTTTATGAGACGATACAACAAAACTTTTTTACATTTGCGTGATTTTTAAGGAAAAAAATCTTGGAAAATGGAGTGGTGACCGAGAACGGACTTCACGATGTAGTGATTTATTTATCGATAGTATTCGTTGATGGTGTTTTTTGAAAAAAAGATGCCTTAACAATTATAGAAAGCGCAGTCCTACATCACTGGGTTTTTATTCTTGGCTTGATTTCTTTATATTACTGATTCAAAAGTTACATCGCTAAATTGGAATCAAAGGCGACGTTTTAACAAAGCGATTTGGACACATATCGTCCGATCAAAATGCCTATTATATATTTTCTTGAGAATAGTAATTTAAATGGACTGAGCAATCATTATCTCATACTAAAAAAGGTTTTTTAAAAGATTGAAGGGCTAAGCTGCTTTACTAAAGTTCATGAACAAGTTGATTCAGTTACCTAGCGGTAGTTATTTTCAATACAAAAAAGGAGCCTAAAAAATGAGGCCAAAATATCAAAAACTATTGGGAAATTCCGTGATTTTTGCTATCGGGAATTTAGGCAGCAAACTCGTCAATTTTTTGCTTGTACCATTATATACATATGCCTTAAGTACTAGGCAATTCGGGTTGGTGGACTTAATTACTGCTACGGTTAGTGTGGCAGCTCCTATTATTTCATTAAGTATTTCCGATGCAGTTTTTCGATTTGCTATGGATAAGTTTGAAAATAAGTCTAGAATCTTCACTAATAGTCTTTTTTTTGCCATTGTTACTGGGGCGTTGTCTTTCCTTGCATTGCCTTTACTGCTATGGATACATGTTCCGTTCGGCGTGTTTTTGTTAACTATCACTTTTTTAACGAATATTTTTTCAATTTTACAGAATTTTGTTCGAGCTGTGGGACGTGTCAAGGTTTTTGCTTTGGCCGGGATCGTTGGAACGATTGTGCTCGGCGCTTCAAATATTCTTCTGCTGATGATCTTTCATCTTGGAGTTGATGGCTACCTATGGTCAATTTTGTTTTCTATTCTTTTTTCCATTTTTTTTGTTGTATTTGCAAGCCATATCTGGTGTTACATCAAGATATCGGCATTGTCGTTACGTGATATTACCAGATTTTTAAAGTACAGTATTCCTTTGATTCCTAATGGACTCTCGTGGTGGCTAACTAATGACGCAAGTAGATTTTTCATTCTTTTTTTTGTTGGTGTTTCCGGCAACGGTTTATTTGCTGTTGCAAATAAGATTCCAACAATTTTGAACGTGCTTTTTTCGATTTTTGCACAGGCGTGGCAAATATCAGCAATTGACGAATTTGCGAATAAAAATTCGGAGAAATTTTATTCCAAAGTATTCGATTTACTAATTAGTTTCTCCTTTATATTGGTAGCTGTTTTTACGTTGTTAATTCACCCGTTTATGTTTTTATATGTGTCTCCGAAATTCTATTCTGCTTGGCAATTTGTGCCGATGTTGTTGTTAGCTGCCACATATTCAAATTTTTCATCTTTTTTAGGTACCGCATATTTAGCTGCGAAGAAAACATCTGGAATTTTGATTACGACGATGTCGGGTATGGCTGTAAATTTGCTAGTCTCATTAACTTTAATTCCACAAATTGGTGTCCATGGTGCCGGTATTGGCGGGGCTTTAGGATTCTTAGTAGCTTCACTAATTAGACTATATCAGACAAGAAGTTTTATAAAAATCACGGTCAATTGGCAAAATGCTATTTTTTCTCAGCTTCTTGTTTTATCGATGATATTTATTTCATTATTCAAATTTGATTTTCACTATACAATAAATATTTTTTTGTTTATCAGCTTGATTGTGGTTAATCGTAGAAATTTAACTGATGTTTTTGCTAAGATAATTCCATTAATTCTGCGTAAATAGATAAAGTTTTTACTTAAGTACAGATACCGGCGCTTTAGACCGAAACTATAAAGGCCGCACCGATTCTATGATGGTGGCTGTGATCAACCCGAAAAAACAGCAGACCTTACTGATGAGCCTGCAGCGCGATACGCCGATTTATGTCAATGGCCAGATGGCCAAACTCAATGCGGCCTATGCCTATGGATCGGCTGATTCCTCGATTCAGCAGGTTGAAAAGCTAACCGGCATCAAATTAAATGGTTATGCCTTGATCAACATGGGCGGCCTAGAGTCGATTGCCAATTCGATTGGTGGTGTAGATATCACTTCGAATTTAACTTTCACAGAGGATAACATGTCCTTTGTTAAGGGAGAAACATATCCCAATTTAAGGGGAACTAAGTTGTTGTTATACGTCCGCGAACGCCATTTTGATCCACAAGGTGATTACGGCCGCCAGATGCGCCAGCAACAAGTCATGCAAGCCATCTTAGCAAAAGCGCGTAGACATGTAAGTACGATCTTTAATCAAAGCTTCATTGATTCACTTTCCTCGAATATCTTAACTGATATATCTTGGAATAGTTTTAGCAGCCTCACGACTAGATACAGAGCTGCATTAAACAATATTCAATCTGATCAGATGCGCGGGACTGGTGCTATGATCAATGGCCAATCCATGCAGCTGATGAGCCAGGCTGAAAAAGACCGTGTGCATAATGAATTGGAGAGTGCTTTAAAGTAATAATTTGGTTATACCTTTAATAAGACTTCCCGAATGATCGAAATATCGGAATATATTGATCTTGCGTAAAAAAACTGCGTCACTGAACGGAGTTTTTTGTTTTATACTTTTCCAAGTTTATCTGATTGAGGGAATTATGGAGATCGGTCTCTACTTGAGATTGCTTTAAAAGCAATTAAATTTCTGTATGAACCAGCGGATCTAGATAATAGGGTTTTCAAGATATTTCTAAAGAGTTCAGAGTTTTTTATAATGTGTTGATACATCCGGTTGTTCCTGTATACTAAAAAGATTGGTTTACATTTCTAAGCATTGTTTACCTCCATTGAAAGAAGGACATACTTACTATGAAATTTAACATGACTTTTGTTTTTGCAATTGTGACAGCAGCCACGGCTATTATTGGCATCTTCATGTCATGGTGGCAAATACGTAATAGCAATAAGCAGTCACTCTTTGAGAAAAGACTGCAGATTTTTTTATTCGCTGATAGTCTGGCCAGTCTGATTCGTGAGACCCCAGCCGTTTTAAATGAAAAAGATGATATTGAGATGGCAAATGACTTTGATCTTTGGTTGTTAACGAACAACGCAGAACTATCTGGTATCACGCCGCTCATTAAAGATGCGAAGGATGCCGCCAAACATCAAGCTTTTTTGAAGGAATTGGAGTCATTCAAAGGCAGAGAGCAGACTGCTAAATTTGTTTTTAAAGGTCCAACAGCATATATTGTAAGTAATTTTATTTGCAGCTATCGCGAATTATTGTTCTCGACTTATCAATACCAAATTTTGATAGATAATATGACGGATGCTGCTAAGGAACATAGTTTGAGCAAAGAAGAAGCGGCTCAGGTGCTTCATGAAAATACATATAGGGCAGCATTAAATAAAAGAATCAAGGTTCTTCAACAGAACCTGCATGTGTATGGATCTGATTACGCACAAAGCAGACTCAGGGGACAAATTAATCTTGCATCGATTTGAGTGGTGGGTTGCTTTGCTTAGAACCTGTCTAGTATCTGCTGAATCTGGTAGAATTGTGGAAAACCGACTGAGGAGTTTGTCATGCCAGATTATCCAAGCAATATTTCTCGAGCGCAATTTGCGTTAATACAACCTGATTTAGAAAACTTCCGCAAGCATACAAGACCGCGTCGTTATGATCTTTATGACGTATTCAATGCCATCCTTTACTCGCTTACTACAGGGTGTCAATGGCGTGAATTACCGCACGATTTCCCGGAATGGCACACTGTCTACCGCTATTACGATATGTGGCGAGATAAACCAGACCCGACAGCTGATTCGCTATTAGAAAGGCTTTTAAAAAAACTGTCGCTTCCTATCGCTTTGCACAGGGCCGATCGGCCCGAACGTCGTTTGTGATTGTTGATGCTCAAAGTGTTAAAACCACTGATTTAACGAAAAATAGTGGCTACGATGGCGGCAAAAAGATTTCAGGGATTAAGCGTCATATGGCGGTTGATATTAATGGTTTACCACAAGCCATTCTCGTGACACGAGCTAATGTATCAGATCGTTCAGGTGCATTGGCTATGTTTAGTTTGGCTAGCCAAAATTTAGAGCTGGTTCAGCATGTCATGGTTGATGGTGGCTACACTGGCAATGACTTTGCGGATCAGGTGAAGCTCATTTTGAATGCTAAGACGACGGTAGCTAAACGCAACGAGTTGCATACGTTCACGGTGTTACCGCAACGATGGATCATTGAACGTTCATGGAGTTGGCTAGACAAATGTCGGCGACTTTGGAAAAACTGTGAACGTGCCCTTAACAGCAGTCTTCAAATGGTTGTATTGGCCTTCCTGAAGATAGTTCTTAAAAGATACTAGACAGGTTCTTAAGAAAATTCTTGGTCTGAAGAATTAGGTAATGTATATTTAACCGTGTGACACACGCAACTTTGATCGATCTGAAAGAATTTGTCAGTGAGCAGAGTTTTTTGTTATATACTTCTTTTGAGTTTGATGTCAATGAATAGATATGGGGAGAGTCATGGACGAAGAAGAAGATCAGTTCCTGCCGGAGATTGTGTCAAAAGCGATTAAACTACCGGGAGTCAAGGTAGATCGGAGGGCTTTTCTGGCGAAGACTTTTAATCATCTAAAAGACACTGAGCTGGCGCAACTTGTGGATCAGGGTCCGCAGAGTCTGTATAAAGCCAAGGATCTGATTAAGGCTGCTAACCGCGTGGTACTCAATGATACAGAGAAAAGTACGGTTTTTTCTTTTGCTGCAGGACTGCCGTCTATGCCTTTGATTATGGCTGGCAGTGCAACAGCGGACATCCTGCAGTATTTTGCTTTTGCTGTCCGTATGGCTCAAGAAGTGGCTTATGTGTTTGGCCGGCCGAGCATTTTTAATGAAGACGGCGCTTTGACTGAAGCTGGCGAACGAGAAGTGATGCTGTATCTTGGCGCCATGCTTGGGGTGGCTGCAGCTAATTCAGGTCTGATGCTTGTTTCCCGTGGGCTAGGCGCAACCGCTGGTAAAAAAATGCTGCAGGCTGCTTTGACGAAGACCTTCTGGTACCCGCTGATGAAAAAAATCGGCGCCGCAATTGGTTTGCAGGTTACTAAAAAGACGGCTTCCAGCTTAGTGACTAAGACAGTTCCCATTATTGGCGGTATCGCCTCCGGCGGCCTGACTTTCTTGACCTTCCGTCCCATGGGCAAGAGACTGATCAAAGTCTTTTCTGAGACATTGCAGGCCGATGACCAGCAGATTATCGAAGCACAGAATGTGGTGGTGTCTGTGGAGTAACTAGGAGTTGCTGGCTAAGGCTGGCGGTTTTTGGATGCAAATGTCTTATGAAAACGGCACAGATGAATTTTTCAAAAGATATGTGGGAACTAAAATACCCTTATTATGTGAGCGTGTTCGGCTTAAATAATAAGGGTATTTTGATTTTCAAGGAGTTATATTTTAACTATTGGAAACACAATTATAGGAAAGATTTGTAAGGCAAATTGATTGGATAGGTGTACTTATCTTTGAAACCTCTCTCATGATAATAGACTAATTTGTCTTGGTCATCTGGAAAAATGAATTGTCCACCGGGCAACCATGAGAAAGGATGAAATTGATAACTAAATTTGTCCTTTCTGATGCGCCAAAGCTTTTGAATTTCAGAAGGGTCGCCAAGCATATTCGTCCAAACGTCCCAGTGGAGCGGAATAATAACCTTTGTATTAAGATTTTCCGCTGTTCTTAGTACATCAATAGAAGTCATCTTGTCTTGAATACCAATAGGGTTCTCACCATAAGCAACGATAGCCACATCGATATCAAAATCTTGTCCGTGTTTGGCAAAGTAAGATGAAAAATGTGAATCACCAGCATCATATATGGTACCGGCACTTGTCTTAATCACATAATTGACCGATCTCAGGTCCATATCCGGTACTTCTGTATCGGCTGGTATTTCCTCGTTATCCGGGTCAGTAATCAAAACGGATCGATCAAAGGAGTCAGTTACATCTATTTCAATATCTTTAATGTGCAGCACATCTCCTGGTTTGACCACTTGGCATCTTGCTTTGGGAACGCCCCAGTTGATCCATTGATCGACAACATATTTGGGGCCAATAAAGGGAATAGGGTTCTTGACATTTTTCAGAATCGCAGCGGCAACATTGATGTCGATATGGTCATGATGAAAATGAGTGACCAGGCAGGCATCTAGCTGGTGAATCGCAAAAGGATTGATAACCATTGGCTGTGCGCGTAGATTGGGCTGGATGTCTCTGCCACCAGTTAATCGAGACCACTGATGTCTAGGCGACATTTTTGCTTTGTCGTGTGTTGTTTTACCTGTTCCGCACCAGAGATCAATGGCCAAATTTGTTTGATGATCAGATTTAATCCAAAGACCCATATTCACCAACCACCACATAGCAAATTTGTTTTTCGCAACGGTGGTTCTATCAATTTCTTCGTTTAACCATGTACCCCATTCCGGAAACACTTCATTAATCCAAGTTTGTTCGGTAATTTGGTTAATGTTTCTTTCTGTCATTTACCTTCTAATTCCTCCATTTTTGGATCCAAGTGTGCTTTAATATCGGCTTTATCAACAAAATTTGTTAAGACAATTGTTTTTTTCTTGAGGTCTTCAGGGAACTCGTCTGCTAATTCTCTAGTAGTGACATAAATATCAGCTGGCGCACTGGTAATACTGCCGAGATCGACAGTATCCACTGTGACATCACTTTTATCTTCGTCAGAAAGGATACTTTCAATATTCATTTTTGCGATAATACTAGAACCGACTCCTAAACCACATACAGCAACGATTTTCATAATGATATTCTCCTTAATTTTTTAGAATCCTACAATCACACCACGAACTAATTTCAAAAGATACATAATCGGCATCCACACGACGGCATAGTCAATATTGGACCAGGTTAGACCGCTACCATAGACCGCGCCGGTCAGTGGGTAGAACAAGATGACAGCGGCTGATGAGATAATACCGGTTACTAAGCCGGCTGCAATAGCGCCACGCCAACCACCGGCCTTGTTTCCAAAGACTCCCATGACATTGCCATCAAAATACATAATGATCGGACTCGGAAAGACTATGACAGGCGAATGAAAAACAATAGTAGCGATAGTCACTAAGATACAACCGACAGTTGAGCCCAAGAATCCGAACATGCCGCCCATAGGGGAGTATGGGAAAATGGTTGGTGCGTCAAGAGCCGGAATGGCACCGGGCAGAAATTTATCAGAAATACCTTTGAAGGCTGGAACGATTGAGTTGATAAACATCCTGACGCCTTGAAGCAAAACGACGATACCAGCCGTGAATGTGAATCCTTCGAGAATTAACCAAATAATCCAGTTGGTCGAACCGGCACCGGTGCCAGCTAGTGTCTGGATTCCTTTTTGCCCAACGGCTAATCCGATACCAATGAAGATGATTGGCATCAAGAAGAACAAGACGATCGTATTGTCACGGAACATTGAGGCCCATTTTGGTAGTTTCATATTGTCGGCATCTTGTTCAGGCTTTGCACTGCCAAACCATTTGCCGATGAAATGAGCAATGATCGAACCCACTTGATCCATGAAGCCTAGTGTTGAGACATCGTGCATCCAAGGACGAGCCAAGATTCTCGTAATGGCTGGTGAGTAGGTATAATACGCTGCGTTTAAAATGGTACCGACTACAATTGTCCAAAAACTATTCGTTTTTAAGACAATTGGCAGGGTCACATTCATAAAAGCCGCATGATAGAGCATGAGGTGAGCTGTCAGGTAGGCGTTTTTGAACACCTGATGGCGTGCCAATCTCACTAGCAGCAAGTGCAAAAAGAATGCTAAAAGAAAAGTAATGACGGTATTCTTAGCAATTGTGCCAAATCTTAAAACTACGCCAAAGACTGCGTCGTTCGTCGGCAAAACGCCTCTGACGTGTAGTGTCTGGTTTAGCTTTGTGACGACTGGTGAGAGTGAACTGATCAGTATACCGGCCCCCGAAGATAGAACAGTCAAACCTATAATTGTTTTAACGGTTCCATCAATTACCTGAGGGAACTTCTTTTTTTGTAAAAGTAATCCTATTAAAGCAATCAGACCAAGAAATATGGTTTCATTGCTGAGGACTTGATAGACAAGAAAATTGATTATTTTCATGTTAAAAATCTCCGTTTATTTGTTGCGCAACTTTCGTTGCTTCATCTGATGTGGTCATTTGACGCAAAGAGGTTAAATTCTTTGAATCATTAAGAAATGACACCAGTTTTTGCAAGAGAGCTAAGTGATCAACATTGTTAATCGAAGCGAGGATTACAATTAAATCCACTGGGTCATTATCTTTGTTGCCAAATTTAACCGCTTTGTCCAAAGTTGTAATCGAAAATCCTGTTTTTTTAACCGCACTGGACGGTCTGGCATGGCCCAACGCTAGGCCAGGCGAAATAACAATATACGGCCCCAACTTTTTGACAGAGTCGATCATGCTCTGAACATAATCTGCTGTAATGTATTTCTGATCTAATAGCGGTTTGGCCGCTAACCGAAGAGCTGATTGCCAATCTTCGGCATGCTTTTTCAGTTGTATTTGATCAGGTAATAATCTTGGAATGACTTCCATTTCTCCTCCAATGCGTCTATGATATGAAAAAATAAGTCATAAAAAGTATAATTTAATTGATTCGTTTTTTCATTTACTATTATAAACGAAAACGCTTTCATTGCAATGATAAAACGTTTTCTTGGAGGATTGAAATGGAACTGAGTATTGTTAAAAGAATCAAAAGCATTTATCCAAAATTAAGCTCAGGCCAAAAAAAGGTCGCAGATTATCTGACTCTTGCAAATAATGAGATTCCTGTAAATGTGAGTTCTTTTTCTGCAGCAAGCGGTGTTTCAATATCGACGATTTCTCGTTTTATTCGTCGACTGGGTTATACGGATTTTGCGCAATTCAAATGGGATTTTACCAATCAAATTAACTCAAAGAATTTGTCTGATGTTTCGATTAGCGAGGGTGACAGTCCAATGATGGTGGCTAAGAAGACTTTCGACGAAAACATTGCCACACTTAATGGGACTTTCAATTTGATGAAAGAAAAGGATCTCACCAAAGCAACGGACATGATTGTAAAATCCCACGAACTCGCTTTTTTTGGATTAGGCGGGTCCAATATTGTGGCTTTGGATGCCTATCATAAATTTTTGCGAGTGCCTCTAACTTTGATTTATGATACGGAATATCATATGGCTTTGATGCAGACAACTCGACTAACAGATCAAGATTGTGCTGTGATTATTTCCCATACCGGTAATGATTCTGACACATTGGAATTAGCAGAATCGTTAGCGGAACGCCATGTTCCAATGATCGTTATTACAAGTTTTCCGAGTTCACCGCTAGCGGCATTCGGGCAGGTCTGCTTTTTCTCGGTTTCTGAAGATTTTCAATTTCGATCCGAGGCTTTAATTTCTTTGACTTCCCAAATTGCCATTAATGATTGTCTCTATATGCTTGTCGCTCAGCGCTTCGGCCATTCTGCTGATCGGATTCTTCAAGGCATTCGATCAACGATATCGAAAAAGCATATGGCATGATGAACCTTGTGATTAAGATCAAAATCAAGAAGGGCGAAAATAAGACTGTGCTAGGACAAAATCTTCAGGCTGGCAAACATCGGAATTTTTATCCGGCGTCACAGCAATATGGTTTAAAGAAAGGCGACACGGCTTTGTTCAAAGTTAAGAAGGCTAAGTCTATATTTAATTCTTGGCTGATCTCCGGGGATGTGGAGAAATAAGTTCGCCATATGCCGATTGCGTGCTAGATAGATTCCTTGAGTTATACTAAAGAAATTACGATTTTTTCTTGACAATTCTATTTATGGCTAGTATCATCTTTTCTTGTCGGGTTTATTAATATCCCTTCCAAAAAAATAAAATTTTAGATAGGTTGTTATGATTAAAATTAAAAAGTATCTGATTGTTTCTGGTGTAGCTTTGCTACTTTTGTCAGCGGGAGCTGGCGTTAAGTCTTTTGCCGATAGCGTTTGAGCCGGACACGTTAATGTCGCACAGACCAAGTCTGATATTGATACCTTGGTTTCTAGAGTTCAAAATAAAAACACGCAGTTGACTAACTTAAATTCACAGCTTTCTCAAGCAACGAATGATTTAAATACCGCGAAGGGAAATGTAACCTCATTGACGAGTCAATTAGCTTCTCTTCAAAGCCAGTTAACTGATGCTAATAACCAAAGTGCTTCATATCAGTCTCAGATCCAACAAAAAATTGCCGAGACGCAACAAGCAATCGCGGATGGCAACAACAAAGTCGCCGCTAAACAACAAGAAGTTGATGCGGCTAACAATCAATTAGCTGCCGCTCAGCAAAGTCTTAACGATTTAAACAACAAGCTGACCGCTTTGCAACAACAAGTCGATTCTGGAAAAAAAGATAGCTCCGATTTATCTGATGCGATCCAAGATGTTCAGCAATTGCAACAGTACGCCGATAATGCGGTTCAGAGCAATCAATAAGCGAATTTACCGAATCATTATATTTATCATATGATATTCAAACGCCTAGTCTTGATTAGGCGTTTTTTTATACTCATTTATGAGATCTGGAATTTCTCTCGTTATAAAGCTTTTGTCACTCCATCAAGATTCACACAGTGTCATGGCCAACTCTGCATCTGCGTTTGTTAGAAATTGCTTCTTCGCTGCTTGTTACTAAAAGTTCATGATAAGCATTTTATCGATAGATACATTTGTAGTGCTGAGTCTCTGTGGAATATTTGGCATAGGTACCCCTAACGTATGATAAAAAGATAAAAACGTTCCGGCAACTAGTCATCAAAAAAACTCTCGAAATATCTCGGGAGTTTTTGATTGCGCTTAAAACAATTTGCAATCGAATTTATTTTATTTTGAAACCATTCAAATTAACCCTTGATCGATCTTTTTCTTTTCTTCGACAATCAAATCCTCAATGGCCTTTTCTACCAAGCGGGATTGCGGAATCATGGTTTCTTTTGAAATTGTCTTGAGTTCAGCTATGAGGTCTTCCTCAAGCGCAAATGTAATTCGTTTCTTCATAGAATAAGTATACAACAAAATTTACAACAAAGTTATTGTATTTGCCATACAAGTAATGTACAATAACTTTATTGGTTATGCAACAACGTTATTGATTAAATTCTAAGGAGAATCAGGAATGTTGAAAAAGGTTACTTACCAGGATGCGGTAAACAATCGAATTTTTAATGACAATGTATCAAAGCGAATTGCGCTGGTAATTCCCGCACATAATGAGGCCGATACAATAGGGAACGTGCTTAAAAGCGTTGCGGAGCAAGTGGGTATTGCAGATCATATTCTCGATATTTTCATTGCGCTGGACAACTGTACAGATGGTACTGAACAAGAGATAGCCAAGTATGCTGATCAATTGAATCTCTATCTGCTCAAGACCGTTAACAATAAGGAACGTAAGTCGGGTGCGTTAAATCAAGTATACCGTCTGTTCTTCGGAGATCTGACAAATGAAGCTTTGTCTGATCAGCATTTAAAAGCCGTAGCTAATATTGATGCTTTTGTTGGCATGGATGCGGATGTTTATTTAGCTAAGGATTGTTTATTGACTTTGTATCAGGAGCTCATTGACCAATACAAGACCGGTGCTGTCAGTGCGAATTATCAGTGTCTGCTCCCCGAAAGCATCAATGTCATTCCACGGAATGATCCTAATCGGGAATATTTATTAAAACACGGTAAATTTGGCGGCCCCTTATCACGTTTTTATGCCGTTGCACAGAATGTCGAGTTTTCGACTTGGACAATCAAACAAAAAGTGAATAATCATACAGCACAGATCGCCGGCGGCCAGTGTTCTATGTTTCGCCCGGAAACATTAAGAGATATTTACCGACATTTTAAAATGAACGGTATTTATTCCAATGAAAGCGATACAGAAGATTTGCTGCTGACACAGCAGATTCGAGAAGTCGGCTGGCAATGCAAAATTAGTGATTCGGCTCGCTGTTATGTGGACTCGATGACCACTTTCCGCAGCTTATATAATCAACGGAAAAAGTGGGAAGCCGGTATAATTCAATATATGACCAAAGCTGGTGTGTCGACTGCTTATGCGCGTCAGCTGTGGAGTCAAGAATTATTGATGGGCTTTAACCTGTTGATCAGAATTATGCTGGTTATTCTAATCCCTGTTGCGCTGCTGCTTCACGAATTTGTCTGGTCTTATATCTGGTTCTTGCCAATTCTTGTCTCAGCGATGCTTAACACGGTGGCGACAATTAAGACGCCAAATAAGCGATGGGTAGATGTGCTCTTCGCTTTGACGACGATCCCGGCCGAACTGACGATTTGGTTCAAAATTATTGTTCACCTATCCAGCTGGCGCGACTCATTTAGGATTGAGAAGGTTGATGGTTGGGCACTTCAGTATCAAGCTGAAAATGGTACTTTGAAACATAACTACAATTGGCTGTAATCATCATGACTTTGATAGCGGCTATCGTGGTTGGCTTCTATTTCAAATGGCTGAGTGTGGATTTGCTGGTCACGACGGTCAAACCATATTTGCATGCTGCCTTCAATATATTGACTTATCTAACCATCACGACTTTTGTCTTCATGCTGTTTCAGCTGAGCAAGCTGAGGGGACATTATCGGGCCTGAGGCGCCACATTGAGATGAGGCTTGTGGGAGTTTTATAATCATTATAAATAACGTTCAGGGCCCTCTTAAAAATAAAACTCGAAATATGAAAGCTGATTAGGACAATCGATGGAGTATAGAGCGGTGGTAACCTTGCGCTTGCAAAGTATGATTAACTGTTTGAAGGAACTTGCTCTATAACGCATTCAGAAGCACTGGGGGTTATTTTAAGTCCAATATTAAAACGCCTTTAATTGTCATACTAGATAAAGTAGTGAGAATTAAAGGCGTTTTTTGAATATTGGAATCTTTATTTTTTTAACATCAAGCTAATTAAGTCGAATGCTCCTACTGTCGATTGGCTGGTTTTGCTTGGAAACTCTTCAAGCGCATTAATAATCTTAAAACCCTGATGAAGTAAATTACTTATGTCGACCTCGTGATTGCTGACATTTTGTAATCTAAGGATAATTGCTTTTGGAATTGTATAGGCTGGATAAAGAGCTGTGACGGAAAGCGACGTGTTGATGTTAAGCAATGATAAGGAACTAGGAAGATGTTTAGGATCGTATTCCGATTTCCAAATTTTATTGTCTAATCTGTGAACGAAGAAATTGAAGTTTTGAAGTTGATAGCTAATAGAAGGCGATAGCCAACCATAGGCTGTTTGAGCTAATTGATTGTTATCTAACGGGGGGGTACTTATAAGCAATCCTAATTCAAAAGTGTTATCACCTAATTCTTGTGCTAATGGAGTTGACATCATAGTGTGACCAAAATCAGCTGTATCTCCCGATGCTCTGCCAGGACGCCATTGCAGATTTGATTTTCCAAGTTCACCAGTGGTTGCCATTAGAGTGAGAAAAAGTTCTCCGGCACGGCTCTCATATTCTTTAATTCCTTTCACTATTACGTCAAAGCTTGTTTGGCTGTCTCGAATTCCAACAATTTTGTCAAAGTTATAAATGTTAACAGGTTTTTCTGAGTATTTTTTGTCCCAGTCTGGCGCTATCTCTTTATTACTGGTATCTACAAAACCTCCTTGTATCATTGCGTGAGCTTGAGCAGAGTCAATACCACTATTCAACCTTAGCCTTAGTCTATGCGAAAGGATATCATTGTGGACAATAATTTTAGTATCAATAATTGGGCTCGATTGTCGTAGGGTCAACGAAATTTCACATACAAATGACTTAGTAGTTTTTGGATTCAATCTATCGCTAAGATCGTAAGGCAATTGTGACACCGCAGTGACGCGAAGTGTCTGTGATAAGTTCAGCGGTGATTTCTCTGTCGAAGCCGACATTAATTTTATTGTCTTCTCTGCATCGCCTTTTAATGGTGAATAATCGTAGGTGTCACCGTCGTTAGCTGAATCTAGTAGATTCAGAAAATTAGTTAATCGCCGGTTACTTTTAATGTCTACTAAATTCAGATGGCCATCCTCGAAGGAGACAGAAAAGTACTCATTTTTAATCTGATTATGATTGAGTGGCAGCTTCTCTTCTGGAAGAGAATTGCTAGAGTCTTGAAAGTGAACAACTTTGTATCCTAATCCCGGTAGCTGTACGGTCAGCTCCACTGTCAGAAGCCAATATGCGGGTTCATCAGTATAAGTATAGCCTTCAACGCTACGTGTCCTAGAATGTTCTCTTTTTGGGAAAAAAGTCGAGTTGATTATTTCCGCTTGAGTACCTTCGGAAAAAGTAATGTGTTTTGATCGCGCCATTAATGTCACTGTTTTTCTACCGGAAAATGAAAACGGATCAGTATTAAATATTAATAAGTCGTGGTCAGTGAGATTCAGTCCATAGGCAATTTTTCTAGCAATTAAATTTTCAATGCCATCTGCAATTTCGTTTGCCTCCTTAAACCGGTGGTAGACATCAGTAACGACATTATCTGAAATGCTGCCACCTAATGTATCGTGAGGTTGACACTCAAGTAATTTTTTCCAAAGTTTAATGAATAGGCCATTACCCACGTGAATTCCCAACTGGCGCCCAATGATTGCTAGAGGTTCTACTCTTCGCAATATTTTTTGTTCCAATTCAAAATTGAGAAATTTGATTTGGTGGCGAACTGATCCAATTGTTCTATGGACCCTAGCAAAACCAGGATCGCGTAGTTCGCCCTGATAAGTTGGGAGTTGATCTTCGCTTTTTGTTAATTTTTTGAAAAAATCTGGATATGATGAAATTTTGGTTAGAAAAGTGCTATCTCGGTTTAACTTTTTAACCGTATCTGCAATATTGTGAATAATATTTTGTTGATCAATTCCTGATGGCATTAATATGGTTTCACTTGATGAATTTTGTCTTGAAAATTCAGCAGCTGGGTCATATCTTTTGATCACAAAATCCAATAATCTACTTTTAGATTCCAGTGTTATTTGACCAGTAAAATAGCCAAAGGGAAATGCAGCAGCAATGACCTGTTGGTTTCCTAACCCGTTCCATTTAAAATACACTTGACCAGCTTGCTGTTTGAGATCAAGGCCCCGCCAAAATAGGAAATTTTTGATACCAACTTGATTCAGTATTGTTGGCATTTGCGCATTGAATCCGAATGTATCTGGTAAATAGCCTACCATCATTGGATTACCATATCTTTTGCGTGTACTAGTGATCCCTATCACTAGATTTCTAATGATGGATTCTACATCAGGAATAAGACCATCAGTTTGAGTAAACCACGGACCGATAAAGAGTTGCTTTCTTGCATTTAGCTGGCGTACAATGTCTAGCTTTTCTGGATGCAAGGAAATGTATTCATCTAAAATCGATGTTTGTCCATCTAAAGTAAAAGTAGCCTCAGGGTGCTCTGTCAGTTCTTCCAACATTTCTGTAAAAACTTGTTCGCTAAGGACCTGCGAATCTTGGGTCGTAAAATACCATTCACGATCCCAATGTGTATGATTCACTAAATCAATTTCTTTGACCATACATTATCCTTTCTTCGATGAAGGTGCCGTTTTTAGTGACTTAGATATTTTTTGACTTCGTGTTAGGATTAATAAGATCGTTGATATAAGAGCCCCTAGTAGGGCACTACCCAACCAAATGGCGATGTTGCCAACCAATCCAACATTGCCTTGCAGGAAGAACATTGAAAAGATGCCCGCCCCAAGCATGCTGAGTTTGACTTTAAAGTATGCCACGATGGCTCCGGTTACCATCGAACCAACAATGAAGGAACCGATTACTCTGATAGGATCTAGCATTGCAAAGGGAATGGCCCCTTCTGTGATTCCGGCTAGACCCAGTACCCACGTTTGTTTCCCAATTTGTCTCTCTTCTTCGTTGAATAAATCTTTCCTTAAAACACATGCTGCGGTCACTGAAAACGCTGAGACCATCTTGATGGAGGTGAAAATGGCAAAGGGCGCAAAATTGCCGTTAGCTATTGCTCCTAAACAGAATGCATATGCTGCCTTGTTTACCGGGCCCCCAAGATCAAAGGAGGTCATGATGCCTAGCACAATGCCAAGAATAATCGCACCTGAACCAGACATATGGTTTAGCATGCTGATTAGAGATGTATTTAGCCATGTTACCGGTTTACCAATTACAAGTAACATCAAGATGCCTACCACTAAAGAACCCAGTACTGGATAGACCCAGAACGTAATCAAACTGGACAAGGACCCATTGCTTTTAATATGATTTTTCATCCATTTCACTGCATAACCAGCAATAAATCCTGCTAGCATGCCCCCCAAAAAACCACTGCCAATCATATTGGCTGCGAGTCCGCCGGCGAATCCAGGTCCGAGAGCTGGTTTATCAGCGATAGAGTATGCCATATAAGCTGATAAAACCGGGACCATTAAAGTTCCCAGCATATTTGTTCCAAGTGTTTTTAGTAAGAACAGCCAACTAGTTTGGTTGTTTAGCATGGATTGTAATCCAAAAACTTGAGTGATCACAACTGCGAACACGCCTAACATGCCGCCGGCTATGATAATAGGAATAATGTAAGAGATTCCAGTTAAAATAGAGTTCTTGATTTCTGTGCCTATCGATTGTTTGCTAACATTTGTATCAACTTGAGGGATGTCAGAATTCCCTGGAATATAATTTTTTGACTTTGCTATGGCTTGGTCTAAAACTTTGTCAGCATTGCGAATTGGTTCAGCGACCGGCACGTCAATACTCGGTAGTCCATTAAAACGGTCTAATTCTTTTAGCGCTACATCATGTGCATAAATAATAGCTTTGGCTTCTCTGATTTGTGATGTTGTGATTCTGTCTTCAAGTCCCTTAGCACCTTGTTTTTCGACGTAAATCTTGTATCCCTTTTTTGCAGCAGCTTGTTCTAATGCTTTTGCGGCCATGTATGTGTGAGCAATTCCGGCTGCACATGCGGTAATTCCCAGTAATACAGTATTTACGTTATTATCAGAGGTGATTATCGGTTCGGCGGTTGGCTGGTCACTGAGTAAATTCAATATTTGTTGTGACGATGTAGCTTTCATTAGTTGAATACGATAATCTTTATCTGCCAAGCGTGTAGATAAGGAAGATAAGATATCTAGGTGGACGCCGTCTGCTCCCGAAACTGGGATAGCTAATAGAAAAATTAATTGTACTTGATTACTGGGGTCTAGGCTCTGATAATCCTGAATGCTGTGCCTGTTTCTCAGTACTGCGAATACTGCTTTTTTCACAGTGCTGGATTTACCATGTGGAATCGCAAGACCGTTTTCTAGGCCGGTAACGGATTCTTTTTCGCGATCAGCCAAAGCCTGTAAAAATTTTTTTTCTGAGTCTATCTTGCCAGCCTCATAAAGCTTGTGAGTAAGAAAATTGAAAACGTCCTGTTTGCTTGAAAAGTCCTGATCCAGAAAAATCAGATTAGGCGATGTAGCTTTAGTGAGATCCATAATATTTTATCCTTTCTTTGTATCCGCCCACAAGGATAATGATATATATGGTAATGTAAGCGCATACATTATCAAGAAAAATTACACGCGTTCGATCACACTTGTCTAGATCTGTGTATTTTTACACGTCTCTTGTAGGTATTGCTCTTGTAGAGCATTTAGGATTAGATATAATGGCGCTTTATCAGTTAGATTGATCCCATAAACTTGCCTATTGGGGGAATAACAAAAAAGTTGGATATCGGACATTCTTTGAAGTGTATTATTAGACAAATGTGTGAGACTCACGATGAATTGCTGATTCTGTTTCGCAATTTTAGCGATTTGTAACACATGCTCGTTCTCCCCGGACAAGCTCACTAGAATTGTCAATATGTTTTTTGAAGATTGAAACTCGTTTATGATTTGATTTTCGTAGGTATAAAAAACTGTTTTATGGTTCAAGGAATTAATCGTATTCGCAAAATCATGAACAGGGAATGAGGTTTCACCAACAGCAAAAAGAATTATTTTCTCAGCCTTAATCATTTTGGAAACAATATTCTGATTACGACTTGCGTCAATTAAATCAAAAGTATGTTCGATCAATTGTTTCTCGCTTATAAAGTTTTGTTTTGCATCCTTTATTTTTTTGATATTTCGAAATTCTATACGTAATTCTGCATACCCAGAATAACCGAGTTTTTTGCATAGTCTTGTCACTGTATTTGGAACAGTGAAATTTGTCTTAGCTAATTTTTCAATGCTAAAACTACTGGTGGATGATAAATTGTGTGCAATAAAGACCGCTAGGCTGGTTTCGGCTTCAGATAATTTGTAACGTGAATTTATCAAACGTTCATTAAAATTCATGGCGACTGAACACTTTCTTGTAAAAATGTTTGCATTAGTAGTGTGAAAAACTGTCAGATGGCCGCATACAAGGCGGAGATTAAAAAATTTCGTTATTGCTGTGACCAGATTCTACGAATTCTTTCAAATTATCCAAAGAAAATTTCACCATATTAGCAATAGCGCTCTCAGTATAAAAAGCAATATGAGGCGTTAAAATCACATTTGGCATTTTTGTTAATTGTTGGAACTCAGGGTCAGAAATGGCTTTCCCGCTTTTTTGATCTTCAAAAATATGATTTTCGTTCTCATATGTGTCTAGACCAGCTCCTGCCAAGACACCTGACTCAAGGGCGGATATCAAATCTTTTGTATTAATCAAGTTTCCTCTCGCCGTGTTAATGATATATGGGTGTTTCTGCATTTTAGCAAATGTATCTTTATTAAGTAAATGATAATTTTTTGCAACGCCAGGGACGTGTAACGTGATAATATCCGATTGAGCGTAAAGACGATTTAAGTTGGTGACATATTGTTCTTGCTTATCACTAGAACTTTGAGAGTGAGAGAGAGAATCATAAATTAATACCTTCATTCCTAAGCCCTTGCAGATTCGCACAACCTCTTTCCCAATGTGGCCTGCACCAATTACACCAACTGTCAAAGTCTTCAGTTCCCTTCCTTCAAAGGAAGGATCTTTATGAAAATCACCATTATTGTTTGCATGATTAACGAACCCCATTTTCCGAATTAAGGACATGGCAAGTAGCACAGCAAATTCAGCAATCGAATTGGGTGAAAAAGTTGGAACATTAGCAATATGAATTTTGGCTTTTTGAGCTACGGTTGTGTTAATATTGTCAGTTCCAACATTGCGAAGGGACAAATACTGTATCCCGAATGTTTGCATATTCAAAAATAGTTCTGCTGAATATGGAACTTTCTGCAATGCGCTTATGCCATCGTAATTTTTAGCCTTAGTAACAGTTTCGGGTGTCAGAAAATCATTGCAAACATCCACTTCTATTTTGTTGATCTTGCTCCATTCCTGTACATACTTGTTCTCTTCAGAACTAACGTGGTAAGCAATTAATTTCATTTTTATACCTACTTTCTCTTGCGCACTAGTGAACTTCTGTTTAATCAAGTAAATCATATTATTTTTTTCCAAAAAAATAAAGCGCTTTCATTTTTTTGGTATCATTTCAGGAGGAATTGATGAAAGAACGTTATCTCGTTTATCCGGCTAATTTTCAAAAAGATGGGTAGGGTATATTGCCAATTTTCCCGATGTGCCTAACGTTTTTACTGAAGGAGATAATCTCAAGCAGGCTTTGATTCACGCATCAGAAGTTCTGGGTGCTATTTTAATTGTTGATTATCGGGATGCCTATTCGGTTGCAACTGATATTAGCCAAATCAAAGTTCAGAATCAGCAAGTCGTTTATCCAGTCGAAGTCAATTTAGTTCAAGCGCGCGAACAAACTAAGTCTTTATTGGTTAAACACATACAACTATCCCAGCTGATTTAGCTAAGAGGGCAGAAACACAAGGCATTAATTTCTTCCAGATTCTGACTGAAGCTTTAGAGAAGAAACTGAAAGTCTGCTAATTATCTTTTCTATGTTCTTAATAATTGGCTGACAAAAAATGACCGATATCGGCCATTTTTTATTTATCGTATTTATCAATTACAACCCTTCGATTCATTTCAGTCAGGCATTAACCTGCTGATGATTCACTATTTAAAAATATAATGTATGCGCTTTCAAACCAAAGCGTTTAGTATGAGAATAGAGGTTTGTGCTAGAATTAACAACTGTTTTACTATTGAAATGATATTTGTTGAGTATTTTCTGAGATAGGCAAAGATGTTCTTCTGCTTCGTTCTATTAATGTTTTGAGAATATTTGGTAAGGTTTGGGGCACAGCGTGCAAATTTTAAGAAAGAAACTTTATAAATCTGGCAAAAATTGGGTGATTGGGTCTGTGATTGCGGCGGTGGCCATCGTAACTCCTCAGTTATCAGCATCAGCCGACAGTACACAGGTGCCGCAAGAGCCAGAAACAGCTGAGCAGGTTTCTCAACAGCCGGCCAATCCAGATCCTGCAGCAAAGACAGCGGATCAGTCTTCGACTACGGACACACAGCCTACTAATAATAATCCAGTGACAACAAGTCCTGAGACCGATAGCAGCACAGCCGATGCAGGTTCACAAAATGCCGTTGGCCAATCATCGACAGCCAATGAAGGAACGACATCTCAGCCAGCGGCCAATGCACAACAGCCTGAAACTCCTACTGCGCCTGTTGCGACAAATACAAATAATAGCCGCGATGGATTGACTCATACCGATGCCCAAGAGGCTCGTTCACAATATTTTCATGGCCGTTATTCACAATTAAATGACAATGGCGTTTTTTATGCGGGATTTTTGGACGCATCAATTAATAATTTGACTGACAGCCAGATCAATGCGTTAAATTCTGATCATTGGAATGGCAGCCAAGGAACGCCAAATCTGACCATCTCTGATTTGAACAGTATGAACCAGTCCGCAAACTGGCAGAATCCTAATTATTCCTACCCAGCAGTCGATCCCACAAAAATCCAAAGTCTACCAGCCGCAGTTACGGCCGATACTAGTCCGGATCCTGCAAGCGGTCGTGTCAATCATCAACCAACGCAATTGGATGTCTGGGATTCATGGCCAGTGCAAAATCCAACCGATGGCTCGATTCAAACAATTACGATCGGTCAGCATACATATCAAGTGGTGATTGCCATGGCTGGTGTTGGCGCTAATTGGTCTGACGGGCATTTGTATCTTTTTTATAAAAACGATGATCAAAAAAGCACCGATTTGTCATCAGCTGCGATTGATCAATGGCAAACAACCGGCGCAATTTTTCAAAATGATGTGGTACAAGAGAATTACCAGTGGGGGTATAACCCCGATAACCCTCAGGCACATGTTTATGCTGCTTCTAATCCAGATATCAAAGATGATCGTTTGGGTTTTCATCAACAATATCCGATTGAATCTCAGCAATGGTCGGGTTCGGCTATCTTGAATGCGGATAATACAATTCAGCTTTATTACACCTCTGTCGAAATTGCCGATAATTATTCACATTTAGCGACCGCGCAGCTTGGGTTATATGCGAATCCCGATGATAGCCTCTACACGAAAGTTTTGGATGATCATATTATTTTCGATGCCGATGGTCAGCAATATATGACCAATGAACAAGCTTACAATGGTAAGGTCCAGGCAACGAAAAATGGCCAGCCGTTAATGGATACGGCTCTGCGTGACCCGCATATCATTTTCGTTGCCAATGCAAATGGCGGCGTCGACCGTTACTTGGCTTTTGAAGGTTCGGCACCGATTAACACGCCAGATCATCTCCAAGATTTAAATAATCTATCTTCCTATTCATCGGATTCTCAAGATGCTGTCAATCAGCAATATTCTTTGCTTGCTTCTGATAGTGGCAGTATCAATATTGCTAAAGTTGCCAATTCCGTGATTGGTTTGATTAAGCTGAACGATGACAATAGCGTCACGGTTATGGCACCGATAATTACAGCGACTTTGGCTTCAGAAGAGTTAGAGCGCCCATCGATGGTTTACCTAAATGGCAAGTATTACTTGTTTACCTCGACAAGGATCGGGCGTTCCTCGATTAATAACTCTGACAACGCAGATAATGTGATGATGCTAGGCTTTGTTTCGGATACGATTAACGGTCAATACCGTCCTTTGAATGGCAACGGCTTAGTCGTATCAAGTTCGCAACCTGGCAATAGTAAGACTTTCAATTATTCTTATTTTGCGATCAAAGTCCCCAACAGTAATCGTGTGATTATTACCACTTATATGACGAATCGTAATTTCGCGGCCGGGGCCAATAATTATGCCACCTTCGGCCCTTCTTTTGAAATCGCTATTAACGGGGATCAGACCAGCGTGATTCCGGGTTCTGTCATGGCTCAAGGAGCGATTGCTGAAAGTGCCTCGGCTAAAGCCATTGGTGCTCTTTTGGCCACAGTCGATCATTATGAAGCTGCAATTGTGTCTTCTAATGCGACAAATTATACTGGCACAATCAGGAATTTGTCCGGCCGCGATGAAGGTATCTTTTTAAATGGGCCTGCGCTTACTTCCGCTGATACGAATGTACCTTCTGCTGAATATCATTCTTCGCATTTTCAAGGAGACCGTGTTCAAGTACTAGAGCAAGTATTAACAGTCCGTTCTAATGGCGGCTATTACACATTTTTGAGGGTTCGGGACGTCGATAAGAACAATTTGATATTCTGGATCGACCAGCGAGGTGTGGCTGCTGACGAATATGATTCAGTTATCTTAAATCAATCGAGAAACCAATGGGCAACCGTTGCCAGCCGTCCTTATGATGGTATTTATCTTCTTGGCCCAGCAAACACAAGCGTGGAGACCTCTGCTGCTGGTGGTAACGGGCGGGCCTCTGACTTCAATGGGCATAATGTGTATGTTCTGCAAATCGAAACAACTCACAGAAAGACTAATAATCGAGATTATCAGTATGCCTATGTCAGCGATGGCAACCAGTCTTATTGGGTCGATGTACGTGCATTGAATTTCGCACCGTTTTCTCGTGTCATTCACAATTCATATGGATTGAATTACCAGGCCTATATTGCGGCGGGCATTCGTCACGATGGCCTTTACGAGGATGCTGCGGCCTTATCGACACCTGGCGCGCAAACCCATTTTGCAATATCTGATGCGGTTAACCATCATATCGTCACTGTGCTTGAGTCCGTGGATACTGTTCGGGCTAACGGCCAGCATTATATTTATTTGCGCGTTCACGATCAGAATATTCAAAATGGTGCTGGTATCAACGAGTATTGGATTGACACACGGTCTGTTTCAGTTTTTGACAGCCAATCTGCGCCAATTGCATCAATTGGTCATTATGCGATTATCGACCCTGGCCGCCGCACTGACTCAATCTACAACGCAGGGCCGGCATTGACCAGCACTGCTACTCTGGACGGTAATGGTTCAATCGATAATTATCGTAATCAGACAGTTCGGATTCTTCAGAGTGTCACGACGACGCGCGCAAGCAATAATCTTCGCTACACCTATGTACAGGTTACGAATGGTTCTCAGACTTTTTGGGTCGACGCTCGTTCTTTGAATGTACAGCCTTATGCCACAAGGCGGACAATCACTAACTTTGCCAGTTCAGCTCGGATCATTGAACCTCGGGGACGGCAGGATATGGTTTATACCGATGGTCCGGCTTTGACGAGTGATGATACGGTTCTGCCAACAGCATCGTTAAGCAGTTTGAATTTGCAAAATCGCACTGTGACTGTGCTAGCGGTTGTCGAGACCAATCGCGGCAGCAAAACGAAGCCGCGATTATATGAATATGCACAAGTGCGAGTTACTGGTACTAATCAAATCTTTTGGGTTGACCGCCGTGCCTTGGCTTAAGAACTGTCGGCATTAGGTTATGAAGATGCTGTGATTCCAAGAGATTCAGTTTGTTCAAAAAATAGAAAATTATGTATTTGGAAAAAGGTATGCGATCATCATCAGTAATTGCGTTTGCTTGCTGGAATTAGCTATGATAAACTTTAGATTGTTATTTGATCGCAAATAACCAAAACATCAAAATCTGGGGTGCCTGAAGGCTGAGATTACACCCACATAACCTGATCTAGTTTGCACTAGCGTAGGGAGATTACTTGAGAGATTTACCGCTTTATTATCGTGTGCTCGTTGTTCTGATCACATAAATATTCGGTCGTAATAGATACTTTTCAAGCCAGTCTTCTTACAGAGACTGGCTTTTTTGATGGTAAGTCCTGCATGGCGATGTTTAAAAAATTTTTTTTGGAGGGTATCTTATGCATACAAAATGGTCCTTGCGTGATTTCATTTTTCTGGCTTTGATCAGTATTTTTTTTGGTTTTATTTTTTGGGTATGGGCATTTGCTTATAACGGCCTCGCAGCCGTGCTAACACCGATGGGACTCAGTCCATTTGCCAATGATGCCACCATTGGCCCTTGGCTGATGGCTGGACCAATGGCGGGTTATATCTTACGTCGTCCTGGTGCTTCTATTCTTGGGGAAACACTGGCTGGAATCGTTGAAATGGTTTTTGGTTCACAGTGGGGCATTATGGATATCGTCGCTGGCGCTATTCAGGGTTTTGGGACGGAAATTGGCTTTGCCGCCTTTGGTTACCGCCGCTGGGATAAGACGAGCCTATCTTTGTCGGTTGTGACTGTTACGCTTGTCACATTTATTTGGGATTTATTGAGAAACGGTTACTCACAATACGCATTAGGACTTTTGATTGGTCTGTTTATCACGCGTCTGATTTCAGCTGCCATTTTTTCGGGTGTGATTGTGTATTTCACGGAGAAACTAATTGCAAAATCGGGCATTCTTTCAAACGATAAATCGGAGATTGTTAAATGATTTCTAGTATTGCAGTGCAAGTATTGCCCATCACGGCAGATCGGGACGACGTCATTCGGATTGTCGATTACGTGATTGCTTATATTGATAAAAGTGGTGTTAATTATCAGGTCGGGCCGTTTGAATCTACCTTGGAAGGCGACTACGACCAGTTGATGGCTATTTTAAAAGAGTTGCCCAAAGTTGCTGCTCAAATTACAGATGTACCGGTCATGGTTTATAGCAAAATTAACATGGCAACAAAATCAGATGTACTCACGATTGCCAAGAAAACGGATAAATATCGGGATAAATGACGACCAGCTTAAGCCATGTGACTCTTTCTTATGGCAATAAAAAAATTATTAATGATCTCAGTATTTCGTTTCAGGATGCTAGTTTTAACTTGTTGATTGGCGCTTCTGGTATTGGAAAGTCGACGTTCTTGCGTGTTTTGGCAGGCTTTTATCCGCAGTTGAAAGGTGAGGTGATTGCCGATAATACGATCGTCGATAATCTGCCGGCCAATCAGCGCGCTCGTCATGTTGGTATGCTCTTTCAAGATCCGAATACACAATTTGCTATGCCAACACCCTTTGATGAACTGGTCTTTACGCTGGAAAATTTGCAGGTTCCTCAAGAACGAATTCAAGCAGAAGCACAGAGAGCGATTGACTTTGTCGGGATTAACCAACTGTCTAATTTAAAAATAAATACACTGTCTGGCGGCGAAAAACAAAAAGTTGCCTTAGCTGTCATTGTGGCTATGCAGAGTAAAGTCTTGCTTTTAGACGAACCCTTCGCTAATATCGATCAGCCGTCCAGACGTTATTTACTAAAAAAAGTCAAGCAGCTGCAAGCAGACGGCACGACCATTATTGTTGTCGATCATGATTTATCCGGTTATGAGGACCTAGCCAATCAAGTTTGGCTGATGGCTGACCAAACGATTCAGGCGATCAGCGAAAGTGATTTTAAGAAACGTTTGCCGACTAAACAGGTTTTTGATTTCGCAGTTCCAACAAGGGGCGCATTTGTTTGTGATGATTTAAAGGTCTCGGTCGGGGACAGAAAACTTTTCTCAATTCAGCATCTGCTTTTAGCGGCGGCCGGTATTACACTTTTGACTGGGGATAATGGAACTGGCAAGTCAACTTTGTTTAACGCCCTAACGCGGTTGAAAGATTACGAGGGGGAAATCGCCTACTTAGATCGGGATATTTCTAAATTAAAGGTTCCTTCGTATTTGAAGGAAGTCGCACTTGTTTTTCAAAATTCTGAGAAACAGTATTTGCGAATGACTGTTGATGAGGAATTAGCATTAAGTTTGCAGCAAACGCGTCATCCAGAGAATTGGCAGCCAGAAGCGGTCGCGGCCTACTTGCAGCGTTTGAATATGTCAGGCCTCGGTGATCACATTGTCTATCAACTGTCTGGCGGCCAAAAGAAAAAATTGCAATTGTTTGTGATGCTGATTATGGAAACGCCGGTCTTATTGCTCGATGAACCTTTAGCTGGATTGGATTTTCAATCTGTTAGGCAGGTGGCTGCCATTTTACGTGAAATTGCCGATCGCAAGCGTCAGCGTTTTGTGATCATCAGTCACCAATTGGATCAATTGCTGCCGGTAGTCGATTTTTATCTGCGACTAGAGAATCAGACTTTGCATTATCAGGAGCGTTTATCATGAATGCCATGAACCCGAGTATCAAATTTATTTTAATTCTGATTGTCAGTCTGGAAATCACGGTGATTTTGGATTATCGTGTTAATTTAGTCGTTGCTGGATGTACCATAATTTACTTGTTAGCCTCTAGACTAAGTTGGTATCGTTATCTGCTGCTGATCTTTTTGCCGATCATTCCCATGCTCGGCGCCTGGACATCCTTTAATACTTTTGGCAGCAGGGAGATGGCTTGGGTCATGATGACACGTATCCTAGTTTATGTTTATCTGGGTGCTGCTTTCTCATTTACGACAGATATGGACTGGCTGCTGGATTCTTTGGAACAAAATTTTCATCTTCCGACTGTGTTTATTTACGGTTTGCGCGGCGCACTGTCCTTTGTTCCTCGCGTCAAACAGGAAATTAAAGTAATTCGCGTTGCTGCTATGATGCGCGGCGTCAAAATGGCGCCCTATTCACCGCAATTATTTTTTAAATCTATTCTGATTTCCATGCGCTGGTCGTCCCGTCTGTCGACGGCCATGATTTCTCATGGCTTCACTGAGAATGCGCCGCGGACTCACTTTAAAAAAGTTGTGATCAAAAAAAGAGATATCGTGATTGCGAGTGTACTACTGGTCGTCATGCAACTTGCTGTGGTATTTTTGTAATTTTTGATTAGTTTGACAATTAGGAATTTTGTGTTATCTTGGGAGTCATAGATTTCAAACGACTTGATCCGGAGAGTAGTTTTGAACCAAAGCAGAGAAAGTTGGCGTTTGATGCAAGCCAACGTGCGGGGAGAGATGAACATGGCCGGTGATTGGCTGGTGCGAACCGTTTACGGAAAACACCAGACGGAATGGCCCTCGTTATCGGGCACGCCATTAGAGGCAGCTCATACGCTTTGCTTTAGATGGTTGGCAAGACTTGTTTTTGGTAACAAAACAAGTAAAGCAGGATGGTAACGCGTTAATCGCTTCTGTATTTCAGGAGCGATTTTTTTATACCTTTGTTTCCGGATTGAAATCTGTTGTGTTTGTGTGATTACGCATTAGGAAGTGCCAGAAGTTTTGCTTTGTCAATGAGTAGATATTTGAAAAGAGGTTTTTATGACAACTACTATCATCGGTTTTCCCAGGATAGGTGCACATCGAGAGTTAAAATTTGCAACAGAACAATATTGGAAGCAGGCGATTAGCCAAGATGAGCTGCTAAAGACAGCGGCATCTTTGAAAAAAAGCATTGGCAGGCAACGGCTTCCATGTGTGAAGATTCTAGGACAACAATTTCCAAGAAGCGATGATGTATCTAACAGTTATAGAAAAACACCGAATCGGCATATATGGACAATTCAAGGGTTTTATAAGTGGCTAAAGTGCGATTCCTTTTGCTTCATATAGGAAAATTGATGACAAAATACGTGATAAAATTAACGCTTATATTAAGTTCCACTTTTCGGTAAATGGTGGAAACATATTTTTACCATATAATGATCTTAATTTCTAACTGAAAATTGATTTTACTAGGAGCAGCATGGCATCAAAGGGAGTTTATCAGTCGCCGAATCAAGGCGGTGTTCACACTTGGTATTTGTCCGAGGCAGAACAGAGGAATTTGAAATGGGCACGCGATTATAAGCGGGTCAAACAAGAGATTAAACAGTCTTATTTAGATGGTGTGCTATTTACACTCTTTTTTGCGGCTGCAGTCGAACTGTTCGTGATCCTGGCAATTATTGTGTACCGCATGCTGTTAGGCGAGACGCCTTTAACGCCTGGCTGTTATCTGGACCGGGTTTTGCAACATGTTGTGAGTTTGTTTGTCAGGAAATGATGATTAAAAAAACGGGCAAAACCCGTTTTTATTTTGCGTATTTTTTGATAATTTTACAAAGCAGGGCCGTGGCGCCGACACCGACTTTATCATCGTAGTAGCTTTGGAAGCGATTATCCTGCAGGTACATCTCTGCTAGGCCGCGGTGAGTTGCTGGGGAATAGCTAGTCCACGTCATTTTCAGCCAAGATTTATGGTCTTCAAAAACCTGTTTGGCTTCTGGACCATTGAGATCCTGAGTTGCTAACAGTGTGATCAGCTGTTTGAATAGATCTTTTTCCAAATTTTGAAAACGCTCGTAATCTGCTGCAGTCATGTGCAGCATCTTTGCATTGGCTTCTTCGACGATTTGTCTGCCGTACTTTTCTCGGATTTCGTCACCATATTTTTGCTCATTTGTTTTCAGCATCTGCCTTTTGAAAGCTGTGAATTTTTCTTCGTCTGTCATATGTTTTTGTCCTTTCTCGTCAATAATTGTCTGATCAGCCAGCCTGATCAACGCGTCCAGCTTTTGTCTTTTAGCTTGCAAGGCCTGTTTTTGTACTGTTAAGATCTGCAAACGATCAATATGTTGATACGATAGAATTCTTTTAATCTGCTGGATGGGCAAGTCGAGTTCCCTGTAAAAGAGAATCTGCTGGAGTCGATCAACTTGCTGCTCATCAAACAGCCGGTAGTTGTTTTCGGGTTCGCGTCTGGCTTTTAGCAAGCCTTCTTTTTCATAATATCGAACGGCTCTGGGCGTGATACCGGCTAGCTCGGCTAATTCATTGGTTTGATACATGCTGCCTCCTTGACAAAGATTAGCTTAGAGTATGACCTAAGGTCAATGTCAAGATCAAGATCGTTCTATTTTTCTTTCTGGAATAATCGAAAATGTGAAAAATGTGGAATCGCTATCACAAATCTTTATTAGAATCAAGTGGTAAACATATTGTAAGCGCTTACAATTTATGGTATATTTAACGCGGACAGGTATTCTCAGTCTAGGTTTTTGGGAAATCACTTTGTCCTTCTTCGTATACATCTTAAGAGGAAAACAATCATAAACCACGATCATTTTGGGCCATGGTGGAAATTGCGTATAAGTTCTCTTGGTCGTGTGTTATGAAGAAAGGAACAATGATGACTTGAAAAGAACAAGAAATTTAACCATTTTTTCACTGCTGGTTTTGCTTTTTTCTATTTTCCTGCCAATGACTGGTCTACTGCATGCAAATAGGTCTGCACAGGCTGCCGGGACTGTTTATTCTAATATCGCACCGAATTATCAGACCGATAGCAGCGGCACGCGGCCGGCTCCGGCAAATAGCTGGAGCATCCCTGGACAGACGGATGTTGTTAATCATCAAGGCGGTACAGCTAGTGCTTGGGACGGGGTGACATCTTGGAATGGCGATCCTGCCAATAAGACTAATTCCTATATCAAGTACGGCAGCAATACAAATAATCCAGATTTTGCGATCCGGAAGTATGCGAAACAAACTGCTGTACCTGGTCTGTATGATGTTTATCTGAATGTCAAAGGTAATGAGCAGCAGCAGGTTGATCCACTGGATATTGTTTTGGTTGTTGATATGTCAGGCAGTATGGAATCAGCCAAAGCGGCGGCTGCTAGGCAAGGTGTCAAAGATTTCTTAGCAACATTATTGAATTCCGGTTATGCTGATAAAATCAATGTTGGTTTAGTCGGATATTCTAGTCCTGGTAATAATTATGCCAGTGCACATGTGAATCCTGCGCCAGTCACAAGTGCTCAAGCGGCGGCAATCAATACCGCTTTGTCACCAACGTTTGTTGGCGGTACCTTCACTCAGTCGGGTATTCGTGATGGTAGTACTATGCTGGCATCTTTACCGGCCAATCATAAGAAAATGATGATCCTGATGACAGATGGCGTTCCGACTTTCTCATACAAAGTCACGAATGCAAGCATTATCGGTGGCCTGGCATACGGTACAAGCTTTTCGACGACACTGGATCAACCAGGAAATACTTCCCGACTCAACAGTAGTTATTCAGCGAGTGGTATTACGATTGCTGATACTTGGGCGGCCACGCTTGGTGAGGCTAGAATTCAAAAGGCGGCTGGTGCTGAAATTCATGCTTTAGGTATCCAATTAGCTAACGATGGTACTTACTTAACACAGGCTGAAGTTGAACAACGAATGAAGCTCTTAGCAAGTACTGATTCAACAGGTTTGCCATATTATCAAGCTGCCAATACGCCGGCCGCTATTCAGCAATATTTATACGAACAGTCGCAACTAGCACTGAGCTATTTCAGCACAATCAGTAATGGTTCTATTAACGACCCGCTTGGCAGCCAGTTCTTGTATGCCAATCCGACTGGTTTATCAGTGACCAGTGTCGGCAGCAATGTGATTACGAGTTTGCCGACGGCTGTGATTTCAGGCAGCAATCTGCAGGCGACAAATCTAAATATCGGCTTGAATCAGGAAGTTCAGATTCATTATCAGATTCGCATTAATACTGAAGATGCGGCTTTCCAGCCTGATCATTGGTATCAGACCAACGGGCGGACTCTGTTAACCCCTAACAGTGCCAACCCGACCAACCAAGTTGACTTTGCGATACCTTCGGCAAAAGCACCGGGCGTCTCGATACAGGTCAACAAGCTTTGGAATCTGCTGACATCTGCCAGCCCATTACCATCAGCGGTTGCCTTCACTGTCAATCGTGCTTCGACCACGTCACCGACAGCTTGGCAGCAAGCTAAAGGGTCCTTGGCTCAGTCCGACAATTGGACAAAAAGCTTCACACAGCTGCAAAGCGGCGCGAATACGGTTTATCTGCCTAAGTTCAATAATTTAGGTGCGAATTTCGTTTATACGGTCGTGTCCGAAGATGCAGTGACAGGATTTGTTTCCAATATTGCTAATAATAACGGTGTCTTTACAATCACGAACAGCGAACTCGGCGTCAATGCGGAGAAATACAGCCGCAACAATCAAGCTCCTTTGGCAGGATCGCAATTCGTGATTACGAAATACATCGGTAATTGGACGACTGTCGATCCATCCTTCAGCCCGATTACGATTAACGGCAACCAATCAGCAAATACGAAAATTACGCCGGGCTATTATCAAATCCGGGAAAGCAAAGCCCCGGACGGCTACGCTTTAGAGACAACGGCCTTTAATTTCCGTGTTGATGATCAAGGAAAATTCTTTAATGCAAGTAATCAAGAAATCACGTCTGCAGCGCTGCTGGGTGTCGACAACTTCTACCTTAAGAAGACTGCTCTCGGCGCACCTGTGATTGTGCTGGCAAAGTATGACGCGCTTAAAGCCTTTGATCTGGTGGTTAATAAGATTGACCAGACGACTGGCAAGTCGCTTACTGGCGCACAATTCACGTTAAAAGACGCGAATGGCAATGTTATTAACGCTCAAGAGAGCGGTGCGACAGCAACGTTTACCTTCAATGGCCTTCCGGTCGGCAAATATACGCTGACAGAGACGCAAGCCCCTAACGGTTATATGCCTTTCAATAAGACGATTGAAGTAACAATTGCTGCTGACGGCACTGTCACAGTGACGAATAGTGATGGCTGGACTTCTTCATTGGAAGCTAACGGCAATAATAAAATCGCTTTGACAGTTAAAAATACTGTGAAAAACGTCTTCCCGGCAACGGGCGGACCTGGAACGGAAAAATATGCCGTTATCTCGCTTTCCTTTATTCTGACTGCTTTGGCAGCCAGCGGCCTGTATCTATTTCGGATTAAGAGGAGGCATAAGTCATGATTAAAAAGATATTATCACTGCTTATTGCGTCTCTTCTGATGGGTGTCTTGTTTGCTGTCAATGGTGTCAAGACCTCGATTGCGCGAGCTGATGAAAGCGGGCAGGTGACTGTCATGCTTCATCATCGTTTGAGCTGGGATAATCTACCGGCGCAAACGGCAAACGACGGGTTAGAACGGGCCGGCTCGGATGGGCTGATTGCTGGTGCAAATACAGCTTTTGCCGTTTACGACATCAGTAGCCAATTGAAAAGCTACTCGGGCGATTCGGCTGTTTTCCTAAGCCAATTTAAGACGATGGATCAAGCGGCCATCAACAGCTATATTGCTGATCATAGCTTGACCAAAGTGGCTGAAAAAACCACTGATGCCCAGGGCATTGCCTCATTTAACCTGACAAGCGGCCTTCAGCAGGCTTACCTGATTGTGCAATTGCAAAACAACGAACAGTCGGTTAACCAGCTGATGTTTGAACAGCGGTCGGATCCGATTGCCTTCAGTCTGCCAATTTACGCAATGAACAGCAATGTTCCACTGTCTGTGATTCATCTTTACACGAAGTCGGCCATCGTCAACCGGATTCCGTATTTTTTCAAATACGGGCGGACACGGACGAATACGCAGATGCCTCTTGCAGGCGCTAAATTCGCTTTCTATCAGCTGATCGCTGGCAAGAAAAGCTATCTGACCAATGTAAACGGCTGGCAGGCAAGCGATCATCCTTTGACTGATTCTGCTGTTAGAAAAATCGTTTCCGGGTCTAATGGCCTGGTAGCTTTGGATAACAGCACATTGGCGGCCGGCAGCTATTATTTTGAAGAATTGCAGACACTGACAGGATATGAAATTTCGGCTGCGGCCACGCAGATCAAAGTCGAAATCCCCGCTGCTTCAGCATTGGCCAATATACCGGCAATCACGGTCAACGGCCAGGCACTTGCAAAAACAGTAGCCGGGCAGATTCCCGCCGATGTCTTTAAAAACGCATCACCAAGAGTCTATAACTACGAAAAAGCAGTTAAAAGCAGCAACGGCCAGGTCTTTCCATTCCTGCCCCAGACGGGCGAATCAATCGGTCTTATTTCTCTAGCCGGACTGCTGGCAATATTAGCAACCAGTTTCATATGGCTTCAAAAAAAGAAAAGGAACATTGAAAAATGAAAAATAAGCTATGGACATTTATAGCCGGCTTAATTCTGCTGCTTCCGCTGACACTTTCATCTTTCGTTGCTTCAACCCAGGCTTTTGCAGCCGACACAAGTACAGTTAATGTGACACTGCACAAGCGGGTTTTCGATGAAGGACAATTACCGGCTGATAAACAAAATACCGGTGAAGTTACAACGGATTTTGGCGGCATGCCGCTCGCAGGCGTTACTTTTACAGCCTACGATGTTACCGATCAATATCTGACATTCCGTGGGTCTGGCGATACAGCCCAGCAGGCCATCGCTAAAATTCAGGAAGCTTCGACGGATGGTGCGCCGGCATATGCAACAATGCTCTCCAGCGGTGTTACCACAGCACCTGACGGCACCTACACGTTTATGAATCTCGCTTTAAAAGATGGCAATAAGGATAAAGTTTATCTTTTCCTTGAAACTGATTCACCAACGAACGTGACTGCCAAAGCCGCACCAATCGTATTGGCTATGCCAATCTACGCTAACGGTTCTGACACACAGATTAATACCAATATTCATGTTTATCCAAAAAATGAAAAGGCAGATCCGATCGTTAAGGATTTGACTGATCAAAGCAAACTGGATTTGACTGTGACTCTGCCTGATGGCAGCAAGATTTTCAACGCTGCTTACGGCCAGACCTTCGGTTATACAATCCAGGTCGCTGTTCCCTGGAACATCAAGGACAAAGATACCTTTACTGTTGTTGATACACCTGATCTTGGTATCGATATTAATACAGCCTCAGTTGCTGTTGCAGGCTTGGTCAAGGGCACTGATTATACAGTTGTTGCTAATCAGCCAGCCGGCAAAGGCTTGGGCTACAAGATTACCTTTGATACAAGCAGTGCAGCTGTTCGTGCGCAGGCTGGTAAGAAATTAATGATTACTTATCAGGCAGTTCTGACTAACGCCGCAACACCCGATACCGGATTGAACAACACTGCTTCTCTGGCTATCGGAAATGGGACAGACTTGACAACAACTGATACACCGGGACCGGTTATCTATACTGGCGGTGCTAAGTTCATCAAGGAAGACAAGCAAAGTGCCGCTAAATTAGCTGGTGCTGAATTCAAGCTTGTGAGAGTTAATGCCAGTGGCGACATCGTTGCCTACGCAACACAAGCTGCTGACGGCAGCTACACTTGGAATGCCGCAGCAGCAGGCGCAACTGTTTATACCTCTGATGCCGCAGGCATGCTGAGCCTGAAGGGCCTTGCCTACTCTGCTAAGCTGGCAGCCGGCGAAAGCTATGCGCTGTTGGAAACAAAAGCACCTACAGGTTATGCGCTTTTGACCGCTCCTGTTAAGTTCACTGTGACTCAGGGCAGCTATGGTGACAGAAACACAATCACGATTGTCAATATTCAAAAGGGTATACTGCCTGCTACCGGCGGTTCGGGAATTGTGATCTTCCTGGTCATCGGTTCGATTTTGATGGCAAGTGCCTATCTCTGGAACAAGAAGCGTCAAGACCAAACAGAAATCTAATTTCAAAAGTTGTTTAAAACTTCGGATGCCGTTTCTCTAGGTCCGGAGTTTTTCTTAGCTGGAAAGCGGAGCAGGAATGATGAAAAAACATCGTCCGGAAACTTTCAACGTCTTGTTAAAACTGTTCATTGCTTTGATGTTTTTGATCGGATTTCTCGTCTTCTTCTATCCTTTTGCCGCCGACAGTGTGATTAATTTCGCCTACCAAGGGCAGATCAAAAAGGTTGCTCAGGAAAATTCACGTAACGCCGATCGCCAGGCCGCTAAAATCACACGCCTGCAAAAAGAAAACCGCCAGAAGAGTCTTGAAAATCAACAGATCGGGATTTCGCCGATTAAAGATATTCTTGGTCGGGCTGTCAAGCGCGTGCCCAATAAAAGCCGCCAATATTATTATCAGCATTCACTGGGTAGTATCTTTATTCCAAAAATATCGCTCAGCCTGCCGATTTTTGATAAGACAAACGACACCCTGCTGGAAAAAGGGATTACGTTACTTGATGGCAGTTCCTATCCGACGGGTGGATCAAGTACCCATGCTGTCTTGCTCGGACACAATGGCCTGCCTGACCAGCAGTTGTTTACGCATATCGACCGCCTGAAAAAAGGGGATAAATTTTTCCTGAAGATTCTTGGGAAAAGATTGGCTTATCAGGTGTTTGACATCAAAGTCGTGCGGCCCGACGATTTAAAAGATGTTCAGATCAAACAGGATCAGGACCTTGTCACGCTTGTCACCTGCACACCCTATATGATTAATACCCATCGTCTGTTAGTGACGGGCCGGCATGTTGGATTGGATAAGCGTCAATTTGACCGGGCACAGAAAAAAACAGTCAGCACTCAGACGACCTATCTGACCTTTTATCTCTCACTGATTGCGGCAGCCTTATTATTATTTATCTACTTTGTCTACTGGCAGATTCGCCGCTTTTATCGCGATAAAGCAAAGGAGCAGCCATGAAAAAAGACCGTTCTTCGCGTAAAAAACACAAAAACAAGTTGTGGCTGATCCTGCTCTTTATGGCTGGTTCCTTGATTGCCCTTTATCCCTTTTACGTTGGTGCTGTGAATAATTTTATTGACCAGCAGCGCATCAGGTTGCTGGAAAAAGAGACGGCTGCTGATATTAGTAAAAAAGAAGCGGCCATGGCTAAAAAGAATGCGCAGATTACGCAATTCGGCCTGCATCCAGGCGTCGACCCCTTTTCCGGGGCTGATACCGCGCACCGTGTTGATTTGAAAAAACATTTGATCGGCAGTGTTGAAATTGCCAAGATACGCCTGCGGATTCCTCTATTTGATGAGACTAATTCAGAAATCTTAAACTACGGCGCGGGTGTTTTGCAGGGAACTTCCTTTCCACTGGGCGGACCGAACACACACTCTGTGATCACGGGCCATCGCGGCTTGGCGCAACGGACTTTGTTTACGAATTTAAATCAGCTGAAAAAAGGCGATTTATTTATCCTGACCGTGCTGAAAAAGAAGTTAGCTTATCGGGTGGATCGGATTCGTGTCGTTAAACCGAATAATTATCGTGCTTTGCGGATCGAGCCCGGCCGTGATCTGGTGACTTTGCTGACTTGTACGCCTTATATGATCAATTCCCACCGGCTTTTGGTCACAGGCCATCGCGTGGCTTATCATCCTGCCATGGGGCAGCAGGCCAGGCAGGCGGCGACTGCCAACAACTGGATTCAAATCTCGATTTTAGCGGCAGTTCTATTATTGGCCGCTGGTCAATTACGGTGGTTATACCGCAGTATTCATGCTTCATTGATAGCGAAAAATCATGTTGATTTGGCACTGCGGATTTACGACCGCCGCCGCCAAGAAATGGCCGGTGTCACTGGTTATTTAATGGCCGTCAACCGTAAGAAACCTTTAAAACGCCGCGGGCGACCAATCATGGCGCGTTCAGACCTGCGTGGGCGGATGCTGTTTGCTGATCTGCCTGGCGGTCTCTATTACCTGAAGCTGACTGAAGGGACTGATGGGGATGGCTGCCAGGTGGGGATGCGCCATTTGGGCGACCACCAGATGCGTTTTTACCCGGATGGCAGGCAAAAGTGGCTGTTTATCAATCATGATGGCCAGTTGGCTGTTTACTTGGATCATTAAATTTTGTTGCATGAGTTTGATTGCTGGCTTAAATCAGCAATCAAACTTGTTATTTTCCGAATGGCAATAAAATCGGGCTCGGGGTCTGACATGAGCTCGATTTTTTTCTGCTCTAAAAGCAGCAGCTGGTTGCTTTTTGACGATTTCGGCTGCACAGTTGGATTAATCAGCTCTTTTTGATGAATTTCTAATTGGCCTGCTTTAATTTGGTCAGCAAAATTTTGGTCATGGGAAACAAGAATTACACCGCCAGGATGACTATTAATGAAATCCCGCAGGGCATCCATGGCCCTGATATCTAAAAAATTGGTCGCTTCATCCAGCAGCAATAGATTGAATCGGCCCAGCAGCACGGCCGCTAAATTTGCTTTTACGCGTTCGCCGCCGCTAAGCAGTTTCATCGGCCGGTTAAATAGAGTTTGATTAAAACCGAGGCTGCCTAATAAGTGAAGAATCACTTGATTCGTCTGCTTGGATTGCCGGCGTAAAAGAGCAAAAAGTGTCTCATCAGGAGATGCTAGAGGCAGTGTCTGCTTGAAATAGCCAATTCTAGCCGAAGAATTCCGCCAGATTTTTGGGTCTTTGCTGCCAGCAATTGCTGTTAATAAGCTTGTTTTACCACTGCCGTTTGGTCCTCTTAGAACGAGGTGCTCGCCGAAAATCAGTTTTAAATCGATGCCGGCAATCAGCTGCTGGTGATTTCGCATTAGTGTGAAATTCGAAAGACGGAGTAAAGTTTGCCCATGTTTTTCCTTACTTGATAAATCAACAAATTGCAGTCGGGATTCATGTGCTGGTTTTTTCAATTTTGGCATGCGCGCAATCCGTTTTTCTATAGCTTTAGCGCCGCTCTGGAGCTTCTTTTCCAAATGATCGTGACTGCTTCTGCTGACCGCTTTCTTGTCAGATTGCGACAACTTGCCGCGATTGCCTTTTTTCACGCGGTAAGCAGCTTGAGTGCGCTTAATAACCTGAGCCTCTAGGCGGGATTTCTTCTTCTCATTAAGCGCATAAGCGACTGATTGGCGTGCTTGGGCGGCCTTTAATTGTGCTTGGTATTCCGTGTAATTGCCGCTATATTCTGTGACCTGCCCGCCGGAAAAAGCCCAAATCTTGTTTGCCAGGCTATCCAATAAAGCTCGGTCATGAGACACAATCATCAGACTGCCTGAGAATTTTTTCAAACTGCTTATCAGCCATTGCTGATTGTCTGCATCAAGGTTGCTGCTGGGTTCATCCAATAACAGGATTTCAACCGGCATTTTCAATAGCTGCAGCAGTACTTGTTTCTGTTTTTCGCCGCCGCTCTGCTGATTGAGGTCTTGGATTTGTGGCAGCATCGCCGCAGACACGTGGTAATGAATCGCTGTGTCTTTATTGAAAATTGCCTTCAATAGTGTTGTTTTACCGCTGCCATTATTGCCCACGATACCGATACGATCGCCTTTGGACATGGCCAAATGGTCAATCGAAAAAAGCACTTGGCCGGCGATTTCTTTTCGCAGCTTTGTGATCGTTAATAGTTGCATAAATTCTCCTTTTTAACATTTCGTGAATTAAAAAGTTAAATTTGTCATAATAAAAAGCCCTCTTTTCTTTCGAAATTAGGGCTGATGCGCGTCTCTTTAAAAACTATTTTTATGCGCATGCAGCCATTGCTTTGAATTAACAAAACATCACGTTTTGAAAATTTGAAACAAGTGCTTAGTTCCGCATCTATAGCCTCCAAATAATTATTGCTATTGTATCACAGTAATATCACCGGCAACTTCCGGCATCAAACAGAAAAACCGCCTTCAGAAAACTCACGAATTTTTTTGATTTGTCGGCTTTTTTAAGGTACGATAACAGCAAAATCATCATGAAAGGGCCTTTCTGATCATGAATTTCATCCGAGTAGCCGATAATACTTTTTTAATTAATCAAGAGGGACAGTTCGCTGCCGGCAGTTTGACGGATCTCACGCTGCACCGGCATCAGGGCCAGGCGGAATTGGCACTGGCAAAGACAGACGATAACTACGAGACGCAAGGCGTTTTTCAGTCCGATACCTTTAAAACACCGGCTTTTTCACAGCTGTTAATGTCTTGGAATGGTCAAACACCCCAGAGCACTTATTTGGAATTGCAGGCACGCGTGAAAGTCGGCGATCAGTGGTCGGCTTGGCTTTCTTGGGGCAAATGGGGAACCACGATCGCTTCTGCCAGCGTGACCAACGATGCCGATTCTCTGGCTTTTGTCGATACAGATACGCTGATTGTCAGGCACGATGCCCGGGCCGATCAAGTCCAAATCAGGGCCTTCTTGCATAGCGATCACACGACTTTGACGCCGACGCTGCAGCTGATTGGTTTCTCTGTTCTGACAGATGAACAAAAACACGATCATGATAGTGGGATGCCGTTGAATAAAGACATCCCGACGCCGGCCTATGCCCAACTGGTACGGGATCCGAAGCTGGCGCCCAATATCTGCAGCCCGACGACGATCACGATGGCGATGAACCGGATGGGCCGCAATCTTTTAGTCGAAGAGACGGCTTATCAGGATTACGATTACGTCTATCAAGGTTTTGGCAATTGGGCTTTTAACATGGCTTTGGCCGGCAGTTACGGTTTTCAGGCTTATGCCGAATTCACGACAATTGACGGCTTGAAAAAAGAAATTGCGGCTGGATATCCGGTCGGGGTCAGCGTGCAGTATACAAATGACCCCAATGATAAGACACTGCCTCATCTGGAAAACACCTATGGGCCGACTCACGGCCATTTGCTGCTGGTACGCGGTTTTCAGACGATCGACGACACAGAGTATGTCTTAGTCAACGATCCTTTTGCCGCTTCCAATCAGCAGGCAGCCAAACGCTATCGTCTGTCGCAATTTCAAAACGCCTGGTCGACACATATGGCCTATATCATTCATGAAAATAAGCCAGCTGTGATTGCTGACCGTACAAAACGACAGCAGGCTTTTTTGCGCCCGACCGATGAAAAAAATACTTTCGCTTTGTATTTGGGTCAGCACCGACTTGCTTTTCCTGCTGATTTTGCCGATGCCAGCGATCCTTTGAAAATTAAGTCCGGCAGCTTGGCTTATAGTTTGACAGCTGATCCAGAAGACCAGGATTTGGCGGGGCAGCATTTTTACTATACGCACGCGACTAAATCTGGGAATGTTTACCTAGATTTATCAGAAATCAAAAAACAGACTGCTGGCAAAAAAAGCCGATTAACCCTTTATGTGATGGCTGCGCTGGATAAAACCTATATTGCCGAAATGCCGATCATTTAAGGCTTTTCCGCCCTTTTATTGTGCTTTTTCCGACTGAAATTCATCCGTCTTGCTGAAAAATTAGTAAAAAAAGGGTAATCTTTTCTTAAGAGAGTTTTCATTGTGCAACATGTTTGCGGGAATCAGGGTTGGTATTTTCTTGCCAGTCTTGAAGTTATTTAAGATCTTTTTCCTTTTTTATTTGGCGTCATGAACAAATTCCGTTAGGAGGCGGTTATTTTCTTTAATAAAATGTCGAAAAATTCAATTAGCAACGGCTTTTTGCGATACAGCAGCTATGTGATTGCACTGGGCGGTTTTCTGTTCGGTTATGATACTGGCGTCATTAATGGTGCTTTGGTCTTCATGAGCAAACCTGATCAGCTGAATCTAACACCGGCGCTGCAGGGAATTGTGTCGAGTTCTTTGGTTCTCGGCGCCTGCTTTGGTGCTTTGGCCAGCGGACGCGTTGCCGATAAAGTTGGCCGCCGCCGAAGCCTTCGATGGGTCGCTTTTTTATTTACTGTCTCGACGATCTTCTGTGCTTTGTCGATGAACTTTGTTTTTATGGCAGTCTTTCGATTCATCCTCGGCTTAGCCGTTGGTGCAGCATCGAGTCTGTCACCCATGTATCTAGCTGAAATCTCGCCGGAGGCTGTGCGGGCGTTCAATGTGAACAAAAATGCCATTTTTATTGTCTTGGGGCAATTAGCAGCCTTTTGTATGAATGCCCTTTTGGGAAACGTCTGGGGCAGTTGGGGCCCAATCTGGCGCATCATGATTTTACTAGCCAGCGTGCCTGCGATTGTCCTATGGATTAATTCATTTCATATCGTTAACAGCCCGCATTGGCTATTGTTGCAAAAGCAGTTTGCAAAAGCGCGGCGTGCCTTTAAAAAACTCGGATTCGATGCAGCTGACCTGGTTCGTATCAAAGAGAGTCAGCCGGCCAAAGGGCAGGCATCTCAGGGACTGAGCTGGCGCAGTATTTTTAAAAGCCGCAGCTTGATTTATCTGCTGATTTCGGGCTCAATTGTTGCTTTGATTCAGCAGATTTCGGGGGTCAACACGGTCATGTATTACGGCACGATTCTGTTGGAACGCAGCGGCATGGGACAAAGCGCTTCGCTGTATGCCAATATTCTGATCGGGATTGTCTCAGTGATTGCCAGCATTATTGGTACGAGCATGATCGATCGTTATGACCATCATCGAATGCTTTTGATCGGCCTGGCCGGAAACATCTTCTTTTTAGGGCTTCTGGGCTTGGTTCTGCAGCTCCATCTATTGACAGGCTGGCTTAGCAACATTGTGATTCTGCTCCTGTTAGCACTATTTTTGGCCAGTCACCAAGGTGTTGTCAGCCCTGTTACCTGGCTGATTATGTCGGAAATGTTCCCAGCCAGTGTTAAAGCGCGTTTTATGGCTTTATCAACCACGACACTTTGGATGACGAACTTTTTGATTGCTTTGATCTATCCTATCTTGATCACAGCGCTCGGCACTGCGGCAGTCTTCTTTATCTTCACGGCTGCAAACGGTGTCAGTGTGCTGCTGTCAATCTTTGTTTTGGACGGCCGCCGCGTCCACACAGCCTATATGCAAAACGAATATGTCACACAAAAAGGAGAAAAACATGCCTGATTTTTTTATTGAAACGACCAAAGCAGCTTCTGTGCTGCCAACTAACAGCCGGCCGAAATTTTTTATGTTTGGGGTTCCTAGTTATACGAACATGGGTGATCAGGCTGTCTCTTTAGCTGCACGTAAATATATTGAAGCTGAATTTCCTGAATTTGAATACATTGAAATTATGGAAGATGATAACGAAAGCGGTATGGCGGCAGTTGAGAAAATCATCACTTCCCAAGATATCGTCGCTTTTGTTGGCGGCGGCAACATGGGCAGCCTTTATACGGACCACGAGACTGCGCGCCGTGCCGTTTTCTCGACTTTTGTTAATAATTTGACGATTTCTTTTCCGCAATCTATCCATTTCGAAGAGACGCCTTTTGGCCAAAAAGAACAGCGGTTAAGCCAAGCGGCCTACAAGAAAAATCCGCATTTGTTTTTGCTTGCACGTGATGCACAAAGCTATCACCGTATGCAGACCACTTTTGAGAATCGTGTCCTGTTTACGCCTGATATGGTGCTGTATTTTAAGCCAAGAAAATTCAATTTTAAACGGTCGGGTGCACTTTTTGTGCTGCGCCATGATGGCGAAAAAGTTGTTGACGAACCCTTGATGGATTCGATGAAGACGATCCTGAATAACGGCCGGCCGATTAACCGGACAGATACGGTTTTGGATTCGGTTGACAAAATTAGTCCATTGACACGCGAAACCTTATTTAACCAGCAGTTGGAATTGTTTGCCCATCAAGAAATGATCATTACCGACCGCTGGCATGCCATGGTCTTTTCTGTGCTGACCGGGACACCGTGCCTGCTTTTTGGCAACAGTTACGGCAAGGGCAAACATGCTTATGTCGATTGGCTTGAACATATTGATTGGATTGATTATACGGATGAGACGGATCCCAATCGCTTGAAGCAGATTGTTGATCGTTTAATGGCCAGCAAAATACATGATTTTGATCTTCGCCCCGATTTTGATCAGCTGCACCGCTTGATTGCCAGGCATTTGCAGACGATGAAATAGTTTTGTGCCCTTAATTATACGGACTCAATCAAAAAAAGACCCTTGTGGTCCTTTTTTTAGTCCTGTTTTTTCTGCTGTTTTTCTACTTCATCGACTTTACGCATCATGTCGTCTTTTTTGCTGGCAAGCTCGCCGACCTTGTCTTTGACAACACCAGTTGCATCAGTTAAGACATCTTTGACTTTGCCGGCTGCATCGCCAAGTGTCTTTTTGCCTTCTTGGAAGATTTCGCCGGTAGTTTTATCAGAGATTTTTTTGACCTTATCTGTGAATTTATCTTTCAGCGAATCGGCTTTGTCCGTCCAATCGTCTGCCGACTCATCAATTTTCTTAGCCGCAAATACTGTGCTGGCAACCAAGATACCGCCGGTAATCAAAGCAAATGATGCGGTAATTTTGAGAAACTTTTTGAATTCTTCCATGGAAATGAACACTCCTTTGGTTATTAAAGTTGACTGTGATTTTCAATAGGTTGTTTTGAACTGTGCTGCAATAGTTCGGTGAAACAGGCAAATTAACGCCTGATTTAATTATAATACGAACATGTTTCTAATGTAAACGCTTTCATATATAATTGTTTATGTAGGTAGTCTGTTTTAAATGGGCAATGAGGATAATGAAGATGCAGAAAGATTATTTAGCCTTTGATATTGGCGGGACGGATATTAAATATGGTTTGCTGGATCATTCCGGCAATCTGATCGAACACGACAAAGTGGCGACGCCGGACCAGAATTTAGATGTGTTCATGGCTGCAATTAAAACGATTATCGAACGTTTCGACGGCCGTTTTCGCGGTATTTGTTTCAGCGTGCCGGGCACAATCGATCATGACCATGGCGAGATTATTTATGGTGGCGGCAGTCTGCCTTTTATGGATCACAAATCCTTACCGGAATTGCTGAATCTAGGCGAGACCATTCCTGTCACCGTGGAAAACGATGCCAAAGCAGCCGCACTGGCAGAATTATGGCTGGGAAATTTAAAGGGCATTAAAAATGGTGCTGTGATTACATTAGGCACGGGCGTCGGCGGCGGTATCGTTGCCAACAGCCAACTTTTATATGGCAGCCATTTTCAAGCCGGTGAATTGAGCTTTATGTCCGACTGGCAGGACATTCAAACCGATACGACCATTGGGAAGACTGGTTCGGCAATTGTCATGATTCAGAAGATTGCCGAGCTTTTAAACTTGCCAAATAAAAAAGACGGTTTAGCTGTCTTTAAAGCGATCAATGCTTCAGACCCAAGGGTCTTGGCGATTTTCCAAGATTTCTGCCGAACAATCGCAGCCTTGATTAATAATGTCCAGACCGCGATTGATGGTGAACGTTTCGTGATTGGCGGCGGCATTTCTGCCCAAAATATCGTGATCGAGACGATTCAAAAGGAATATCTGACACTGAGAAAAGCAATTCCGGTGCTGGACGCGACTTTAAAAATGCCTGAAATCATGGAGGCCAAATTCCACAACGATGCCAATCTGTATGGGGCTTTGTATCACATGCTACTGGTAGTCGATCAGGGAGGGATTTAACTGAGTTTTTTAAACATAAACAGCTGTGTGGTCCCGCAATTATATTTCAGCTTGGAAAAGGCAAAAAGCTGTCCTGAATTCAGATAGGAATCATCGCGCACGACCAAAGCTGGTGCGCCCTGAGACAAATGGAAGAAATCCGCTTCCTTTTCAGTCAGTGTGTCGGCTGAAATGATCTCGTCTAAGAATCCCGGTTTAATAGTGGCCTGCGAGCGCAAAAAGTCAAATAAAGACCCATATAAAGCGTCTTCTGGAATCGCACCGACAACATCGTCCAGATAATAAGAACATTCCAGTACGTAGGGCGCACCGTCCAGAGTTCGAAAACGTTTGACCTCAATTAATCTCGTGCCGATCGGAAGTTCGCAGCCGATTGGCAAAAATTCAGCTTCCTGAAGAGGAATGGTTCGCTGACGGGCTTTTTTTGTCTCCAGCCGATGAGTCTGGCGTGATAATTCTTCAGCCAGGTTAACTTTATTCTGCATTGTGATCGTATGGCTGTTTCGCCGCGGCCGAACAAAAGTCCCGATGCCATGGGCTTGGTAAGTGTAGCCCATGCTGGCCAACTGCGACAAGGCCTGGCGAAGCGTGTAGCGGGTCACATCGTAGCGAGCCATCAGTTCCGGTTCGCTCGCCAATTTACGGCTGTGGTCACCGATATGGCCTTTTTGAATTTCAGCTGTCATTTTCTTAACCAATGCGGCCGTATCCAAGCTGCTGATTTGTTGTGTCATGATAGATCCTTTCTAGCAGGCAAAATATGCGGCGTTTAAAAAAGCATCCGCTCATGGATGCGTTTTAAAAAATTTTAAGCGAGCTGACTGCCATTATGCCGAATCAAATTCTGATACCAATAGAAGGAGTCCTTTTTAAGGCGCTTGAGGCTGCCTTCTCCGGCATCGTTTTTATCGACGTAAATCAGTCCATAGCGTTTATCCATTTGGCCGGTGCCCGCTGAGACCAGATCGATGATCCCCCAAGGCGTATAGCCAAGCAGATTGACACCGTCCTCGTCGACGGCCAGTGCCATCTGTTCAATGTGCTTTTTCAGGTAATCAATCCGATAGTCGTCATGGATCTGGTCACCGTCTAGTTTGTCAAAAGCACCAAGGCCGTTTTCGACGATAAATAACGGCAGGTCAAAACGCTGGCTGAACCAATTCAAAGTGACCCTTAAGCCGACTGGGTCGATTTCCCATCCCCAATCGGATCGGGATAGGGCCGGATTTTTAACCTCGATATTTTGGCCCGGCGTCATAAAATCAGCTGGTTCGTCTGCGGCCGCTTTGACGACGTGCGAAGCATAATAGGAAAAACCAATGTAGTCGACAGTACCGGCCTTTAATATGTCTTCATCGGCCAGCGTGATGCCGATATCATAATTTTTAACGGAAAAATAATGTTTCAGCCAAGCTGGATACCTGCCTTTACATTGGATGTCAGCATACCAGCAGTTGGCCTGCATCAGTTTCTGAGCCTTCATCGTATCTTTAGGGTCAGGGCTGGCCGGGTAGACAGGCCCGGTGGAAAACATGCTGCCGATCATAAAATTCGGGTTGATTCGATGGCCGATTTGGACGGCTAATGCGCTGGCCACTAATTCATGATGGCTGGCACGGTACATAAGCAGTTCGGCGTTTTCGCCTGGCTGAATCTGCAGGCCGGAGTTCGTAAACAGCGACCAGTCGTTCATGCCGCTGGTCTGATTATTGATTTCGTTAAAAGTCATCCAATAGGTAACTTTGTCTTTGTAACGCTTGAAGACAACTTCGGCGTAATGTGTGAAAAAGCCGATCAGTTTACGATTGCGCCAGCCGCCATAGGCTTTGACCAGGTGGTAGGGCATTTCAAAATGAGACAACGTAATGACGGGCTGGATATGGTATTTCAGCAGCTCGTCAAAAAGCTTGTCATAGAAAGCCAAGCCGGCTTCGTTTGGCAATTCTTCATCGCCTTGAGGGAAAATCCGAGACCAGGCAATACTGGTCCGAAAGCACTTCAAGCCTAATTCAGCAAAAAGTTTCACATCATCTTGATATCGGTCGTAAAAATCGATCGCTTCATGATTGGGATAATTCTTGCCGGGGATGACACCATCTGTAATTTCTCGGGGAACGCCATTGGCACCAGCTGTCATCACATCAGCAATACTGATACCTTTGCCGCCAGCCTGCCAGCCGCCTTCGAGTTGATGGGCGGCGACAGCGCCGCCCCATAAAAAGTTTTTTGAGAACGCCAAAAAATACCTCCAATTTAGCCTAATTGCGGCTTTCGCCAATTTCTGTACAGATATGCTTATTTTTGCTGATCCAAACGTCGATACAAGTCAATCAACTCGCCGGCCAAGTCACGGAAGGTAATTGCGTTCATAATATGATCCTGGCCGTGTACCATCAGCAGCGACACATGGGCGTGCTTGCCATTCGCTTCATCTGTCAGCATGGCAGTCTGGGCGTTGTGAGCCTGTGATAAGAAGCCGTCAGCCTCTTTTAATTTGGCTTCCGCTTGGTCGAAATCACCTGTCTTAGCAGCTCTTAAGGCTTCAAAAGCCGAGCTTTTTGCGTTTCCGCCAAACATAATCAACTGCATCACAACCTGCAGTTCTTGATCGTTTTCTTCGAGTGTTTTTGCTTCTGTCATTTTTGTCCTACCAGGGCCAGAGCAGACTTTAAAACATTGTCGCCCTTCATTAGGCCGTAATCCTGCATATTAATTACTTCAACCGGAATATCGATTCTCTTTTTAAAGTCATCTTCCATGTACCTGACTTGTGGGCCGAGCATTAGAACATCCGGATGCATTTCTTCAATGATGTTACCGGCGTCAGACGCTGCCGTGGCTTGAATTTCCGCGTCAATGCCGTCGGCTTCAGCTGCTTTTTTCATTTTGGAAACCAGCATACTGGTCGACATACCAGCTGCACAAACTAATAAAATTTTAGTAGCCATTCTAAACTCCAATCCTTATTGTTAGCGCTTACATTTTTCTTTAAAAGAAGTTGTTCGCTAGCCGAAAAGGCGGGGCCGGCAAACAGACTCATTCGAATGAGCACTCATCCGAACGACTTCATGTTAGCATAACCCTTCATTAGTGTAAACGCTTTCTTTACGAGTAAACTGGGAAAAAGGGCCTAAATGATTTTATTTGAAAGCGCTTTCTTGATTACTTAAGTAGACTCCCTGACAATCAGTTCAACTGGTAAATTAATTTGTTTATCGGGATTGTTCAGCTGCTCGCGATCGTAATTATTGACAAGCAGATCTACTGCCAAATAACCTTCTTGCCATTTTGGCTGATTAATAGTTGTGAGAGAAGGGCTGATCACATTCGAAATAATGGTGTTGTCAAAACCGATAATTGCCACATCTTCAGGAATTTTTAATTTCAATTTGCGAGCAGCGCTAACAACCCCTGCCCCAAGAGTGTCTGAAACACAAAAGAAGGCATCAGGATGGTTTTTCTGATTTAGGAGACGAACAGCTGTTGAATAGGCAAGATCATAACTAATCACAGGCAAGGACACAATCCAATCTGGATTGATTTTTGCGCCCGCCTCCGTGATAGCGGAACAGAAACCACGTTCTCGTTCATGCGCATATTTAAAGTCTTGATTGCCATTGATCATGGCAAGTTGTTTTTTGCCACTCACTAAAAATTGTTTACTTGCCATTTTGGCAGCGCTGTAATCGTCTATAGATACGAATGGCAGTTGAGCACTAGGATTATATTCACAGCATTGGACGACACGCGTCATTTTAGCAATCTTGTTCAAAATATACGTTGGCAGCTGGTTGAGAATAATTACGCCGAAGACGTGCAGCTTCGTAATTAGAGTCGCAAAAAGCAGAATATTGGATGCGTTCAAGGCAGTCTGATCAACAAGTAAATGATAGCCATTGGATTCAGCTGATTCTTTGGCACCTTCAATCACTTCTGCGTAAAAAATGTTCGTAATATCAGGCACGTTTAGTAAAATAATTCGTTTTTGGCCATTTTGTTTTGTATCTTTATGTGCATAGCCGAACTTGTCTATCGCTGCTTGAATGCGCTCAGCTGTGCTATTTTTGATTTTTTCAGGGTGATGCATAAAACGAGAAACAGTTGCCGCTGAAACGTTGGCAGCCTTGGCAATATCGTAAGCGTTTATCTTTGTTTTCATTGCTTTGGACCCGATTTCTGCAAATGCTGTTTTATGTGTAAATTGAGCAAAATCTTCATATGCTCAATTATATGCGATAGTTCTTTCGCAGATTTCTTCCATTGAATAATGAAATTAAAAATGAAATATTTTATAAAATGAAATATTAATTGAAATGTAAGCGCTTCTAGAATATAATTATCTCTGTTGAGCAGACGAAAGGAGAAAAATGACTAAAAAAAAATTAAACGTTGCTGTTATTGGCTGCGGAAAGATTGCTCAGATGAGGCATCTGCCAGAATATGCAGCGAATCCAAATGTGACCTTGGTTGGCTATTTTGACTACACGGCACAACGCGCTGCCAGGGCAGCTCAAGAGTATGGTGGACAAGTCTATGCGAGTATCAAGGAACTATTAGCTGATAGCAAAATAGATGCTGTGAGTGTTTGCTTAGCCAATGCTGCGCACGCTCAAGTATCGATTCAGGCACTTGAAGCTGGGAAAGATGTCTTATGTGAGAAGCCTATGGCGACTACTATCGAAGATTGCAAGGCCATGATTCACGCTGCTCGAGACTATCATCGCGCTTTAATGATTGGCCACAACCAGCGCTTGGCTCAGGCACACTTGACTGCAAAAAAATTACTGTCTCAAGGATTGATCGGCAGAGTTTTAAGTTTTAAGACTACTTTTGGCCACGGTGGGCCTGAACAATGGAGTGTGAACGCTGGACCTGGTACCTGGTTTTTTGATCAAAATCGTTCTAAGTTTGGCGCTATTTTTGATTTAGGCGTCCACAAAACAGACCTGATTCAATATTTGTTAGATAGCAGGGTTGTTTCAGTATCGGCCAAGATGGCCACTTTGGACAAAAAAGATGCTGACGGTAATTTTATTGCGGTTGATGACAATGCGATCAGTATCTACACAATGGCTAACGGTGCCATCGGTACTATGTCTGCTAGCTGGACCTATTACGGCGAAGAAGATAATTCTACGATTCTCTATGGTAGCAAGGGCATCATGAAAATTTATGATGATCCACATTATGCAATTAAAATTATTTTGAAAAATGGTGAAAAGATTTTCTACGACACTGATCAGATTCAGACAAATGATCACCAAGCCAATTCAGGCGTCATTGATGAATTTGTCAGTGCCATTTTAGAAAAGCGCCCGTCGATGATTGATGCGATCACTGTTTTAGCTGCGATGCGAGCTGTCTTTGCTGCAGTTGAATCTAATAAATTAGGTAAAACGGTTCAGGTGACTAAGTAGCTAGCTACTACATGAATTTATCAATGGTTTGAAAATTTTCTATATATCTATATATTGAGAGGAGTAAAAATGATTCAATTAGGTTTTTTAAGTGCAATATTTCCAGATCTAACTTTTGAAGAGGTAGTTGATTTTGCTGAGAAAAATCATTTTCAGAAAATCGAATTAGCGAGCTGGCCAGAGGAAAAGGCGACAAGAAAATATGCTGGCGTCAGTCATTTAAATGTTGACAAAGTAATAGCCGATGATGGCTATGCAAGCTATATCAAAAAATATTTGTCCGATCATGGTGTTTCTCTATCCGCACTTGGTTATTATCCAAATGTGATGGATCAGGATTTGGATCGACGAAGTTTTGTAATTACGCATCTGAAGAAGGTCATTCAATCAGCACATATTCTCGGATTGGACCTAGTCAATACCTTCATTGGTAGAAAACAGAATACGAATTTAGAAGATAATTATAAATTAGTTGCCAAGATCTGGCCAGACATTCTGCAGTATGCTGAGGACTTGCATGTTCGCATTGGTATTGAAAATTGTCCAATGCTGTTTACAAATGATGAATGGCCAGGAGGGCAAAATATCTTTTATTCACCGCAGACATGGCGCGAAATATTCAAAATTCTCCCAACCAAAAACTTAGGAATTAATTTCGATCCATCGCATATGGTTTGGCAGAAAATGGACTACATTGCCCCGATTTATGAATTCTCAGACAAACTTTTTCAGATTCATTTCAAAGATATTAAAGTCTTAGAGAATAAGTTATCCGATGTTGGTATTTTAGCGACACCTCTGCAGTTTATGGTACCGAAGCTTCCTGGGCTGGGTGATGTTGATTTTGGCAAGTTTGTTTCAGCACTGACAGATGTTGGTTATGATGGTACCGGCGCAGTTGAGATGGAAGACGCGGCCTTTGATAAGAGCCTAGCTGTTCGAAAAGCCGGGATGCTTCAGTCGGCACACTATTTATCTCAATATCTGTTTTGAGTAAAACTGGGTTTAGGAAGGACAAAGAAATGGCGATTATCATTGCACTGATTCCAGCTTTGTGTTGGGGATCACTTGGATTGTTTGCAACAAAATTTGGCGGGAATTCATCTCAGCAGACACTAGGATTAACTTTTGGTGGCTTGATATTTGGTGTGCTAATTTATTTATTATGGGTATTGCCGCACAACTATACAATGAATTCGACGATTGTTGTGATTGGTTCAATATCAGGTATCTTATGGACTGTTGGACAAGGTTTTCAATTCGTTGCGATTAAATCTTTAGGAGTTTCCAGAGCAGTGCCATTATCGATGACTAGTCAAATTGTTGGTAATGCATTGTTAGGGGCAGCTGTACTAGGAGAGTGGCAAACTATGGCCAAGTGGTTTGTTGCGATTATCGGTATCATTTTGATTGTTATCGGGGCCATGCTTATTCAGACGCGTGATCGCACGCAGACTAGGTCTGACAATCGAGAAAAGTCATCATTAGCGGGTCTACTGCCCTTGACTTTCTCAACACTTGGCTTCATGGGCTACTTTATTACGCCGCGTCTGCTGCAAAGCTGGATGCATGTCTCTCAAAGTATTCTTAACGCGGATCACGGAGTCCAATATATGATTACGATCATTTTTCCGCAGTCCGTTGGTATGGTGATCGGTGCCTTCTTATTTATTTATTTGATCACGCATGAGACTAAGCAGATTTTTAACGCCAGTACTTTTAAAAACTTTATTCCTGGTTTTGTTTGGGGAATTGGCAACATCGCATTATTTATTTCAATTGCCAATCCAAATCTTGGCCAGGCCGTATCTTCAACGCTCAGTTCTATGGGCTTTATTGTTGGTACCTTTGGTGGTATTTTCATATTGAAAGAAAAGAAGACTAGCTATCAGATGAGGCTGATTATCATCGGTACGATTATTGCAGTATTTGGAGCTGCAATCATGAGCAACTTGGATTTTTTGACCAATCTTTTATGAGATCGCGGATTTTGGCATTAAAGGTTTAGGATAATTTTGTGAGAGCGCTTTCTTTTCAATCAGATCTATGTTATGATGTTTATAGGGTTTAAGAGATCATAAAAGCGGTTTAAGCCACTCGAAAGATTTCTCGTATGAGCAAATTGGATCTCATGAGACCCGGAGCAGTTCCTACCAGCATTTATGTTTCGGTGTTTGAGCAATAGCTTTCAAGACATCGGCATTGAAATGGTTACAGTGAGAGCATTTGGGCAGTGCCAAATGATTCAAGACTGTCGGGGGAGCTGTTTTTTTATACAAGGAGGCAAGAATGAAAGACCATAACAAACCAGCACATGACATGTTCGGCGGACCATTGACCATTAAAACAAAATTACCTGTCAAACCAGTCCTTGCCTTTGCGGCAGCTAATATTGCCCTGGGCGTGGCACTCGGTTTTGCCGTTGGGACGCTTTTCAATTTAAAAAAGAAGATGTAAAAACATAAATCCCTGACATTCGCCGGGGATTTTTTGTATATAAAAACCCGCAAGCAATAAGGGCGGAGAACCATGTACCTGCTTGCGGGTCGAGCATAAATGGAATTGATTAATGTAAGCGACCTACTGATAGCTTTAAGTGATTACTTTTATGAGTGGAATAACTTCGGAAGCGCTTACACCAATTATGTTAACACATATTTTTGAAAATGCACGTGCTTAAACTATTTTTTTAAATTGCTTGAAGATCACTTTTCAGTTGCACGCTTTTTGTTGGATAGGGCTTGTTTGCGGTATTTGCCAGGTGGCATGTTTTTCTCGTGTTTGAATAGCTTAATAAAGTAGCTGACACTGTTGAATCCGCAGGCAAAACAGATCTCGGTAATGTCATTGTGCGTTTCAGCCAACATTTGACTGGCCTTATAAAGGCGGAAATTATTGATGTAAGTAAGCGGCGTCTGGTCATAAGTCTTTTTGAATTTACGAATAAAATATTCGCTAGAGAGGCCGGTTATCTGCGACAACTCAGAGATCGTAATCTTTTTGGCGTAATTTTCGTGAATGTAACTGACCGCTTGGAAGAAATGTTCATTTAAATCAACGTGGTCTTTTTCTTGGCGGGTCTGATAAAGATGATCCGAAAAGAAAAGATTCAATAGTTCCAAAATCAAAATTTTGCTTTGAAAATACCAATCTTTTTGACCGGTCGCATGTGCTGTGATAATACCCTGCATCAAAGCCCGGTATTTCGCATTGCGGTCGGCCGGCAGCAAGGTGTTCAAAACGATTTTCCCAGTCAGAAAGGGTTTGATCAATTCCACCATCATCTGATCTTCGTAACTGCTCTTTAAAATTTCCGGAGAAAAAACAATTGCATGGTGCAGGGAAGGCGTATTTTTGATTGAACGGATTTCGTGCAGCACGCAGCTGTTAATCAGAACCATGTCATTTTCGTGAACAATCAGCTTCTTTTCGTCAATCGTAAAACTGAGATCGCCTTGTTGGACCCAAATCCATTCCCATTCGTCATGCCAATGGTAGGGCACATTCAAACCACCATGCGGATAATTCTGGTCGTAAATGGCGAGCGGTGTGAGCGGGTCGCCGTGTTTTGTGAAATCTTTTAATGTGTTCGTCAATTTATTCATGTCAGTATCGTTATACTTTTAGTTGTTATTCTAATAGAAAACGCTTACAAAAACAAATATTCTTTTCTTTGGGGGAAAGTTTAACGATGAATGAGCAACTCAATCAACAGGTAATTTATCAGATTTATCCGCGAAGTTTTAAAGACAGCAACCATGATGGTATTGGCGATCTGCCTGGCATCACGGAGAAACTGGATTATCTGCACGATTTAGGCATCACAATGATCTGGCTGACACCGATTTTCAAATCACCTAACCACGACAATGGCTATGATGTGTCCGACTATTACGCTATCAATCCTGAGTTCGGTACGATGGCTGATTTTGAAACCTTGACAGCTCAGGCGGCCGACCGTCATATTGGCATCATGCTGGATATGGTTTTCAATCACACGTCGGATCAGCATGACTGGTTCATCAAATCGCGTGCTTCGATCAAGCCCTATGATGATTTTTACATTTGGCGCGATGCGCAGGACATGGCAGGCTCTGGATCTGAAGACGAGGCCTCTTTTGGCGGTTCTGTCTGGCAGTTTGATGAGCTCAGACAAAGTTATTATTATCATTCTTTTGATAAAAGCCAGCCCGATTTGAATTGGCACAATCCACTCGTGCGTGAAAAACTGGCTGAAGTGGTTAATTTTTGGATGGCTAAAGGTGCTAAAGGTTTTCGTTTTGATGCTATTGACGGTATCGGAAAAATTCTGCAGACGAAAATTACCCATGATTCAGACTTGACGCATCGTTATCTGACTGAACTAAAGAATCGCAGTTATGGCAAAGATCCGCAAATTTTGACAGTTGGCGAGACTGGCGGTGCTGATATTAAAGAGGCCAAACGTTATACGAACCCGCAGACCGGTGAGATGACGATGGTTTTCCAGTTTCAATTAATGAATCTGGACCATTTGCGCAGCGGCGATTGGGTCAAACGGCCGATTACGATGGCGGATTTTAAACGTGTTATCGGTCTTTGGCAGACTGAACTGAATGGGCAAGGCTGGTCGGGACAGTTCCTAGGCAGCCACGATTTTCCGCGGATTGTCTCGCGTTTTGGCAATGATTCCCTGCAATATCGGGATTTAAGTGCCAAACTGTTGGCGACGCTGATTTTTTCTCTGCAGGGTACGCCTTATATTTTCCAAGGAGATGAGATCGGCATGACCAATTATCCTTGGCAGGCCTTGTCGGATTTTCGCGATGTCGAGTCGCTGAATTATGCCGACAAGATGGCAGCTGAAGGTTTCAGCCAAGAAGATATTGTGGCGCGTATCGGACAAAACAGCCGGGATAACGCCCGGACGCCAATCCAGTGGTCTGGGACAGAAGCTGGCGCCGGTTTTACAGATGCCCAAAGCTGGATTGGCATCAATCCGAACTTTTCTAAAATCAATGTCAGCCAAAGCCAGCAGGATCAAGATTCTATTCTGGCTTATTACAAAAAGATCATTCAGCTGCGAAAAGACAATCCAGTTTTGCAGGATGGCGATTACCGAGAAATCCCTGATACGCCAGAAGCGGTCTTCGCATTTTCGCGATCGGATGCCGCAGCTGATTTGTCAGTTATTTTAAATTTTTCCGATCAAAACTTGTCTTGGGATTCGCCATTTTTGGCCAATGACACTGCTATACTGGCTGCCAATTATCAGGATCGTCAAAAGGGCAGTTTTAAAGAGGCCGTCCTGAGGCCTTATGAAGCCATTTGGCTCTTGTCCAAAAAGGAGTCATCATGAAAAAAAGTCGTCAAATTTATATATGGATAATTATTGCTGCGGCAGTTCTGATGGCCCTGTTCTCGATTTGGGCTGTCCGGACGCCGAAAAAGAAAGGTGTCAGCATCGAATTATTTGTTTTCAAGCCGGAGGCGACCGCAACTTTTCAAAGCCTGATTAATGGTTTTGAGAAACAAAATCCAAATATTCATGTTGAACTTTCTGCGCCGGGCGATGCCTACACGGTTTTGAAAACACGTATGGTCAAAGGCCGGGTGCCGGATTTAATCGGCCTGGGCGGTGAACAGTATTATGTTGATTACGCCAAGGCAGATGTTTTTCGGAATTTGACACATGACCCGATTTTAAAGCAGTTCAGCTCTTCCTATGTGGCAAACATGAAGTTTCTGGAAAAGAGCAGCCAAATCCACGGCGTACCATATGCGGCCAATGTCTCGGGTGTTTTGTACAATAAGACGCTGTTTGAAAAATCCGGATTGAAAATCCCACAGACCTGGCCGGAATTTATCGCTTTATGCCAAAAGCTGAAAGCCGAAGGGAAGACGCCGCTGTATTTGGGCTATAAGGATGACTGGACGATTCAGCAGGCCTTTAATCCCTTGGCTGGAAATTTGATGAAAGCACGTGCCTTCAATATCACGGCTGCGACCATCGGGAAATATGATGCCGAATATAATCGGCCCTTGCAAAAACTGCGCCAGCTTGGTCAGTATTCGCAGGGTGATGTTTTTTCCTATAATTACAACGACGCAACGTCAGCCTTTGCCAACGGCAAAAGTTACATGTACCTGCAGGGCAACTGGGCAATTCCTTTAATCAAACAGGTTAATCCTAAAATTAATCTCGGCATGTTTACCTTCCCTGCCAACAATAGCAAACCCAGCAAGAGTGTTTCCGGGATCGATATTGTCTTTTCAATTTCAAAAAAGACCAAGCACTATGCCGCGACGAGAAAATTGTTGACTTATTTACTGGCAAAACAGTCATACCAAAAATATCTTAAGCAGCAGTTTGCCTTGTCAACGCTGAAAAAAGTCAATACTTATCCTGCCTCCATTAGTGATGTGGTGCCGAATTTACGCAAGGGACGCATCACGATGTCGCCGCAATATATGTATCCGACTGAGTTGCAAATACCAAGCATGCTGCAGGCATATCTGGTTAATCACGAGAAGACCAAGACCTTTACTAATCAGATGAACAGCGGCTTGAAGAATATTTTGGGTCCGGAAGGGGATGGCGAATAATGAGCCGCAAAAAAATATTTCTATTAATGACAGTACCGCTGGTCGTGATTTTCTTCCTGTTTGATACGGTGCCGCTGCTGACAGGATTCGTCTATAGTTTGACCAATTCAAAGGGATTTGGCACCTTTAGATTCATCGGTCTGAGCAACTATTTCCGTCTGTTTACGGACGGATCAGTTCTATCTTCTTATTGGTTCACATTTAAATTTGCGGTTGTCACGACTGTTGTGGTCAATGTGATTGGTATCTTATTGGCCTTGGCTTTGAATTCAAATGTGAAGTTCAAGACTTTCTTTAGAGGCATTTATTTTCTGCCTTATGTCCTAGGCGGTTTGATCGTGGGTTATATTTTCAATTACATTTTCACTTTCATGCTGCCATCAGTGGGCAAAGCACTGGGCTGGGTCTTTCTTTCTTCCAGTATTTTGGGAAACGCCAATACAGCTTGGACCGGAATCGTGATTACGGTCGCTTGGCAGTCTGTGGCCTTTAACATTCTGATTTATATTTCCGGTCTGCAGACAATCCCCACGGATATCTATGAAGCGGCAAAAATGGATGGTAGCAGCAGTTGGAACACTTTCTGGACGATTACATTTCCGCTGTTGGCACCATTCTTTACGATCAATCTGGTTGTCAGCATGAGAAACTTTTTGATGGTCTTCGATCAGATCATGTCCTTGACTGGCGGCGGTCCGGCCTCTTCGACGACCTCAATTTCGATGCTGATTTATCAAAACGGCCTCAGTGGCAATCAGTTCGGTTACCAAAGCGCCAATTCAGTGATCTACTTCATCATCATTGTGGCAATCTCTGTGTTCCAGTTGAAAGTTTTGAATAAACGGGAGGTACAGTTATGACGGCTCACAAGACTAATTGGCTGACAACAATTCTTGTCACGGTTCTATCAGTCCTAATCCTAATACCACTTTATATGGCAATTATTATTTCTTTGAAAAAACCTTCGGAAATGGGCACCAATCTGGCAAACTTCTTCCGTTTTCCGAAAATTTTACAGTTTGCTAATTTTATAGATGCAATCACGACGACTAATTTCTTTCAAACGGCCTTCAATTCACTGGTCATCACGGTCTGCAGTGTCGTTGTCGTTGTCCTGCTGACATCGATCATTTCCTATGCGATTGCCCGTAACATGAATAAGCGTTTTTATCGCTGGACCTACTATTATCTTGTGAGCGCGATGTTTGTGCCATTTTCCATGCTGATGCTGCCCTTGGTCAAACAGCTGTCATTTTTGAGAATTGACAATAAATTCGGCCTGGTGCTGATGTATCTGGTCTTTCAAATGTCAATGAGTGTTCTCTTGTATGTTGGTTATCTGAAAAATATCACGGTCAGCTTAGACGAAGCTGCCTATCTGGATGGTGCCAACAGCTGGCAGATTTTCTGGAAAATTATTTTTCCATTGCTCAAACCCATGCACGCCACAGTGGCGATTCTGACAGCCTTAGCCTCATGGAATGACTTGCTGCTGCCATTGGTTGTTTTGAGCGGAAACGGCAATTCAGCTGTTACGCTGCCGATGGCGCAATTGGTTTTCCAGTCACAATTCGGAACAAATTATAACCTGGCTTTTGCTTCTTATATGCTGGCCTCGCTGCCAGTTCTGGTTTTCTACCTATTTGCACAAAAGCAGATTATCAGCGGTGTCGTCAATGGCGCTGTGAAGTAATTTTGTTCCTTAGCCACATAAAAAGACTGCTTTTAGCGGTCTTTTCTTATACATATAAATCAATCAATGATAAAGGGAATATTTTTATAGGTTGCATGATCGGGATACAGTTCAATTAATTTATAACCACGGGCCAGGTTGCCGTAAGTGTTATAGCCGCTAACGTTTCCGTAGACCAGGTCAATTCCCTTATAGCTGCCCGTAAAATTATTGTCGTGATCGTGGCCGGCGAACAAAGCTTTGAAATTCTCTTTTTTCAGCAAGCTGTAGAAGAGGCCCGAGTTGATTTCTGGTGAACCGACTTTCTCGGCAATTTGGCCATCACGAATCAGATTTTGTGCTTGTGCAAATTCAGGAATCGGAATGTGGATGAAACCTAAATCAGCGCGATCCGGGTCTTCTGGCTCAGGTAGCTGAGCAAACCAGCGGATCTGTTCGGGACTGATCGGCTCATACAAGCCCATACGATTATTGCGGCTGTAGGCGCCGCTGTCCCAGACATAGAGCAGGTGAGAGAGTTCTCGGTTATCACGCCCAAAGATTTTTAAGACATAGTTTTCCAAGTCATGAAAAACAAAAATATCGTATTTGCTGGCAGGGTGCTTAATCAATTTTTCCAGCTCGCGCAAACGGCTACGGCCAAAATCTCCCTCTGTATCATGATTGCCGTAGGTCACAGCGATTGGCGTGCCGATTTTGTCAAACAGGTGATAAAAATAACTCAGGACTTTTTCAGGTTGTTTGACTCTATTTCCCCAAATCAAATCGCCCGTAATCATGATCAGATCAAAATGTTGGCTGACCAGCATCCGGCTGATGCGTTTGAGCGTTTCCTGATCCTCTACGGAAAAAGGACGGCTGCCCAGATGCAGATCGGTTAGCTGGCAGATCTTGAAGGCTTGTTGGTCAGTGGACAATAATTCCATGAGAAAGCTCCTATTATTTTGCTGCTAACTTAATTTTACTGGAAAAAGGTTGCGACTTGGCCCGCTCTCAGAAAATTATTTGTAAAAATACCAGCGACGCCTTTCCTCAAGAGTTTTTTCTCTACTAAAGGATCGTCAACGGTCCAGATTCTCTGCGGCAAGCCGCCAGTGAGCTTTTGATAGTGTTTTAAATGCAGTCCGGCAAGATGATTGGCCTTCATAAAATGCGCCGGATTGTGTACGTATTTCGAATGAAGGAAACAATATTGGCCGGTCGGATCAATTGCATAGCAATTCCTAAGCGAATTTAAATAGAAAGAAGAGTAAATGACCGGGAATTTCAAATCATATTGGCCGACCATGTCCATCACAATATTTTCAATATTTGCATAATGAAATAGATCGGTTTTAAATTCTAGGTTCAAGCGGATAGGTTGTTGATTAACGAGTTCCAAGAATTCTTTTAAAGACGGAACCTGCTGCCCATCTTTTAAATGGTTCTTTCTCAATTCGGCAAAAGTCTTATCTTTGATAAAACCACTGCCGTCACTTGTGCGGTCCAAACGTTCATCGTGCATGATCACGGGGATGCGGTCTTTGGTGAGATGGACATCGAATTCGATGCCGTCGGCATGATGCTCAAGTGTATATCGAAAAGAGGAAAGAGAATTTTCTGCTATTAAAGCGGGAATGCCGCGATGGGCAAAAATCAGTGTTTTTTTATCTGGCATATGAGGCACTTTCTAAAATTAATTTGACCAGCCATTGGCTCGGTTGTTGTTGCTGATATAGGTGTTCATGGCCTTTTCGGCCTGCTGCAGCGTTGTATGAATATTGCTGCGGCTATAAATCTGATCCAAAGCCGTGTTTAAAATGATTCGTTCCTGGACAATTCCTTCAACGAAAATGCCGGAATTGGCATTATTAGCCACGGTTCTTGCTAACTGATCGCTGGGTACTTTTAAAGCCGGGTTTTGTTGATACAGTTTTTGCAGGGTCTTCGTCTTTTTCGCATCACGATTTAATGCGAGATAACCGGTTGCTTTTTGCCAATCGGCTTGATTTTGGGCACTTTCCAAATATTTGATAAAAGTCCAAGCACCTTGCTGAACAGCGGCAGGTTTATCGTTGCCAATCCAAAGAGCTGCACCGCCAATTGCCACACCATTAGCTTTTTTGCCTGTTTGATGCGGGTAATAGCTGACACCTAATTTTTGATTTTTCATACCAAGAGTAAGTTGTCCGATTTCAGCTGATGACTCCATAAAGATGCCTAATTTACCAGATAAGAAAGCTGCGATTTCATTGGCTGAGGCATTGCCGCCGGAACCATAATTGATAAAGTTTCCTTTCTTAATGTTATCTTGAACCCATTTCATAGCTGCTATGGATCCTGGGTTGATAAAGGTTGCCTTGCTAGGGGTTGCAATCCGGCCGTTTTCATTATTGACGCTGTAGTGACCTGAATTAGCGACCAGCTGATCAAACAACCAGCCATAGACCTCCATTGTCATACCCTTCACTTTTTTTCCGGAGCGTTGATACAATTGCGTAGCCACTCGTGTCACATCCGCGTAGGTTGGGTCCAAAGGTGGTGGCGTAATTTTATATTTTTTTAGCAAACTGGCATTGTAATAAAGTACAGGTTGTGAACTATTAAAAGGCATTCCCAGCAGTTGACCCTTTTGGCTATAGAATGATCGTGCGACTGGTGAAATTTTATTAATGTTAAATTGCTTATCCTGATCAATGAATTTTTGTATTTTTGTAATATAGCCGCTGTGATATAGCTGGCTCACAGAGATATCAGCAGATTGAAATAGAGCCGGCGAAGCATTGCTGCCATGTGTGTTTAAAATTTTTTGAACAGCCTCTTCATAACTTCCTTGGAAATGCGATTCGACCTCATATTTGCTCTGAGAGTGGTTGAATTTTTGTACGAATTGCGTCAGTTGAGCTTGAGCTGGGCCGGTCATCTCGTTCCAAAAGACAATTTTAATCCTTTTAGGATTGGCAGCTTGTGCAAATCGGCAAGCAGTAAATGGTAAACCCGCGGTCACAAGAAAACTGACCGATATCAGAATTAGGAAACGTGATATGCTTCTGTGACTGGTCATTTGACAGCTCCTTCATTCAGGCCGCTTTTAAAATAATGTTGGCCAAAATATAAGACGATCAGCGTTGGGATCACGATGATTGCGGCGCTGGCCTGAATCATGCCCCAATTATTAAAGGTCTCTTGAGATTGCAACTCGCGCAGGCCTACTTGGACTGGACGAATGTTGTCACTAAAAGTCGTCAGCATCGGCCAAAGATATTGATTCCAAGCAGAAAGAAAACTATAAGCAGCGAGTGTATATAAGCTCAAACGGCTATAAGGCAATACACACTTCATATAAAACTGCCAGTGACTCAAGCCTTCAATGTCACAAGCCTCTTTTAATTCAAAAGGAATTTGTTTAAAAGCCTGCCGCAGCATGAAAATGCCGAAGGCCGAAGTCATAAAAGGAAGAACCATACCTGTATAGCTATTTAACAAGCCGAAAGCCTTGATCGTCTGAAAGTTAGGGATAACTTCGGCCTCAAAAGGCAGCATCATCGTCGACAAGACCAGGTAAAAATAAAAATCACGATGTTTGAAATTAATAAAGACAAAGGCATATGCAGCCATTGAACAGAAGAAAAGCTGCAGCAGCATTGTGTATAGGGAGATCAGAACACTGTTGACAAGATAGCGAATAATCGGTGTCTGTGTCAGAGCAGCCCAGTAATTGTCCAAAGAAATAGATCCCCCAAAGAGGTGGCCGCTAGAGATATCAGCAGTTGGCAGCAAACTGGTCCAAAGACCGATTGCAAAAGGGGCGAGAATCAAAAACGACAAAATAATTAAAAGGGCATAATGCCAAAACTTTCGGTTGGCCGTCCATTGTGTCAGATTTTCCATTAGTAACTAACCTTCCTTTCCAGATATCTGAACTGCAAAAAGGTAAGCAAGGCGATGATGATCGTTAAAATGACAGATTCCGCACTAGCTTGAGAATAGTTGCCGTTTAAAAATGCATTCTGGTAAATATGGTAAACCAAGAGATTAGTCGCGTTGTTCGGACCGCCAGCCGTCATTAAATCAATTAGGCCAAAACTTTTGAAGGCCTCGATAAAAGTAATGATTGAAACGAAAAATAGAGTGGGTGAAATCAGCGGAATCGTCACGTGAAAGAAGCGATAAACAGGACCGACGCCTTCAATAGCTGTCTCTTCATACAAGCTAAGCGGCAAGGATTGAAAGGCACTGAATAGCACCAGGAAAGCGAACCCTAAATTCATCCAGACCGTTGAAATAATGACCGAAATCATCGCCAAGTTAGGATCGGTGGCCCAATTTAATAGCGGTAAATGCAGGAAGGCTGCGATTTGATTCAGGATGCCGATAGACGGATTGAAAATAAAAAGCCAGAAAATAGCTGAAACGGAGATCGAAACACCCATCGTGGATGAGAAAATCGTTCTAAAAAATGAAGAAGCACGGACTTTTACACTGGCCGCGTTGGCTAAAATCAGGCCCAGAGCCAAAGTAAGTGCCCAGACGCCGACGACATAAATCAAAGTCGACATCAAGCTGGCCAAATATCCGGGAGAACTCAGCAGAGCCGCGTAATTACCCAGGCCAGCGAAAACTGTATTATGACCACTCCCATTTGTCAGAAACAGACTTAAATAAATCGTTTTAAGCATGGGATAAAAGATGAACACTGCTAGGAGCAGGATCGAAGGGCCTAAAAACAATAGGGCATATCGCCGGTTAGTCCTCTGTGCTCGCATTTTCGTCTTTTTAAACAAGCCTGTGTTTTCAGCCAATGTCGGGATTCTTGTCTCATGGATAATATTTTTGCTCTCATCCATGATCGACTCCGACACTCACAGCCGCAAGATTCTTTTTTTCCGGATCAAAAATAAAAGCCTGGCCTTTTAAATGCAAATCAATCCGTTGATTGATCGGCATTGAGATTTGTTCCGATTTTGTTAGCCTTAACTGCTGGCCATTATCTAAGCGGGCTGTTAATAAAGTCTGCGAACCCAAATTTGTCAGATCCGTAAGAGAAGCATTACCGCCATTATTCTTCGCGATCTGAAAATCCAGTTGATTCGGTCGGATGCCAACCAAGTAGTTTTCTTTTGTCAATTGATTCTGTATAGGCAAACGCAATTTTGTATCAATCACGATTTCTCGTTCGTGCTCTTTGTAACTGCCTGAAAGAAAGTTAATCTGGGGCGAACCGAAAAAGTTGGCAACGAATTCGTTGGCCGGGTGATTGTAGATTCCTAATGGTGTGTCGATCTGTTGTACATGGTGATCGTTCAATACCATAATGTGATCGGCCATCGTCATCGCCTCAATCTGGTCATGCGTGACATAAATCAAAGTCAATTGCAACTTGCGCTGCAAAGCACGAATTTCAGTGCGCATACGGTCACGCAGTTGTGCATCCAGGTTGGATAAGGGCTCGTCCATCAGGCATATTTTGGCATCACTGGCAATCGCACGTGCCAAGGCAATTCGTTGCCTTTGACCACCCGACAAGTCTTTAGGCTTTCTTGATCGAAAATCCGCGAGGCCAACCATATCAACGGCTCGAGTGACGCGCTGACTGATTTCAGTTTCTGGCATTTTGCGAGCTTTAAGCCCGAAAGCGATGTTTTCTTCGACGGTTAAAAAAGGGAATAGAGCATAGTCTTGAAACACCATCGTCAGTTTACGGTCTTTTGGTGGCACATTATTGACCGTCTGTCCATCTATTTTAATGACGCCGTCAGTCACATCAATCAGCCCGGCCAGCATTCTTAAAAGTGTGCTCTTGCCGCATCCGGAGGGGCCAACTATTGCAAAGAATTCGCCATTTGCGATTTCCGCATTAATACTTTCAAGAACCGGCGACTGATCATAAGTTTTGACAATGTTCTTAAATTCTATTGACAAAATAATTCTCCATTTTTCAAAAATTTTTTAAAATTGTGTCAAACGATCTTCTCAATTCTGCAGCTGATCATCCCCTCTTTTAATTGATGACTGTATGCTAACAATCCTCGTAGATAATTCGTGTAACGATATAATGAATTTGTGTAAATTTGTTTTTTAGGGCTACTTGTTATTGGGCGGATGAAGGAAGCAGACAAAAAACTTATTTTTTTAAGTTGCATGACGGATCAAGCTTTTTTTTGGCTGGATGCCAAGAAAGCAACAGCCTTGACCAGTGATAACAATGTACTGCTCGGTCTGGCCGACGATGATTTGCAGAAGATATCGCGCCTGGCTGCCGCCGATAATTTTGTTTTCGTATATGCTCGCAGCCGTATAATGATTGTTCTCCCTTGGGACAAGAACCATCAATTACTGGTCCTGCCTAATGATTTTTTTCAACGAGAACTTTCGTCTTTGTCTTCTTTACCTAGTGGATCGACTTTTGAAAAAATCCAACAGTTAGCTTCTTTGATCAGCATGTCGGCTGGGCAGAAGATACCTTTGTGCCAGCAGGTGGTTTTTTATGTACTGGCTGATAGTCAGCTAGGATTGGTAAACCAGCCTTCAGCCAAATCAACTGATGATAGGGAAAAACTTTTCTTTTTTTATCAGGAACAACTGGCTGATGCCTTACAGGCGCTTGATCAAAGAAGCGTGATTCGTGGTATGAATCAAATGAAGTCTCTGTTTACCAACCGTGTTCATCAAAACCAACTCACAGCACTGCCAAACCAGCGTCGCCTGAAAGAATTGCTGATTTCTTTAGCTTGCAGTTTGGCTGACCATGCTTTGGATGCCGGTTTGAGTTTGGAAGCGGCTGCTCAAATTCGTATCATGCTGATAGATCAAATTTATAAACATACAATCGTGGACTTTCACTCGGAAATCAAGGCATTAGTTTGGCCTTATTTCGATGCGCTCAAACTGCAAAATGGCGAAAAAAATTCTGATACAGCGACGATTTGTCGCGACTACATCGACAATCATTTAGACAAAAAATTAAGTTTGAAAGAAATTGCGGAGGTTGCCAGCATCTCAAAAGAAGCTTTGAATCCAATTTTTAAAAATAGTTTTGGTCTGACAGTCAAACAATATGTGAACCAGCAGAAGGTCGCCTTAGCCAAAAAATTTTTGGCCGCAAATAAAAAAAGTCTCCAGGAGATCACGAATGCGCTCTCCTTAGCAGACAAGAGTTACTTTGTTAAATTATTCCATGCCGAAACAGGTATGACACCTAAGCAGTATCGCCGTAGTCTATTTTTTAAGGAATAATTTTTCTAAAAAAAATTCAGACATCAGATTCGTCGTTGCCCAATCACAGAAAAATCCGAACAAAGACGAATGAAAAAGCAATTTAAGCTTTTTTTAATATTTTTTTAGGAACGTTGAGGTATTTTAGGGTCATATAGTTCGTTAAATAGTGATAAGATGAATTGGTTATCACGTTGTTACAGAGCGAAAGGTTAGGTAGTTAAGTGCCACAGAAATTCAAAATAGGACTCATATTTCCCGGAATTGCTTTATTGCTTGTCACTTTTGTGTACCCACTGCTCATGATGGTGATTCCGACCTTCTTCTCTAGCAGTTCTTCGGATGGTTATGTGTCTTTTTTGTCCAATCAGCAAAATCAATTAGTTATATTCCGTACGGTAACCATTGCATTGATTGCTACGCTGATTATTCTCGTCATGGGCATACCGACAAGTATTTGGTTATCAAAACAGCTGGGCTTTAAAAAAACATTATTGATGACTTTGGTGGTTTTCCCTATCTTAACGAACGGCGTGGTTCGAAATTATGCTTGGATTACGATTTTAGGGAACAACGGTATTGTCAATAATCTTTTAAAACTGCTGCACCTGACTCAGGAGTCCGTACCGCTTCTTTATACGGACGGTTCAATCGTGGTCGGTATTGTATACTTGTTTCTCCCAATTATGATCATCACATTGATTGGCGAATCTGAAAAATTGGATCCAGAGTTAGATAATGCAGCTTTAATGCTTGGGACTCGCCATGCTAAGATTTTTTGGAAAGTGACGATACCCCAATTAACTACTGGCATTATCACCGGTGTCACGCTTGTGTTCGTTGGTGCGTTAACCGCATATACAACACCTCAGATTTTAGGCGGGAACCGGCGCTTAGTTATGTCAACCTTGCTCTACCAGCAAGCGATGACTTTAGGTAATTGGCAATCTGCCAGCGTGATTGCGACCGTGATGATTGTCATCGCATTAATCGTGACGCTCTTATTACGGCAATTTCAAAAGAGAGTGGATAAGAGGAGGTAAAGATGGCCACTAATCAGCATTTGTTTATGAGAATTATTGGTATTGTAACCTTGTTTTTTCTACTGGCACCTTTGCTTTTGATTGTCGTGACCTCATTTGGCAGCGAACCAACGATTTCTTTCCCGATTAAAGGTTTCACTTTTTCTTGGTATGCTAATATTTTTGCGCAAGACACTTTTATTCAGGGTTTTATCACTAGCCTTGAGGTTGCTTTGTTGGCATCTTTGACAGCTGCTGCGGCAGCTTTGCCAGCAGCTTACGCTTTAACTAGAAAACGTAATCGAATGAACCGCTTTTTAGAAAATGTCTTTTTGGCTCCTGTGATGGTACCAGAAGTTGTGTTAGGTTTTTCGCTTTATTCATCTCTCGTGATTTATGCGCATTTTCCTTTATTTATCAGTCTTTTATTTGGTCATTTTCTCATTTGCCTGCCATATAGCGCAAGGCTAATCATTGCAGGTATGCGCCAGTTTGACGGCAGCGCTGAAGAAGCTGCTTGGATACTAGGCAGTTCGCGTTTGAGCGGATTTTTCAAAATATTAGTTCCTAATATTACGACAAGTATTTTGTCCGGTTTTCTATTATCATTTATAAATTCTTTCAATAATATTCCCGTTTCCGTATTTTTGAGCGGTCCTAATGTCAATATGCTGCCGACGGCAATTTTGAATTATCTGCAAAATAATTATGATCCGACTGTCTCAGCAATCTCAAGCTGTTTAATGCTGTTAACACTGCTTTTCATGCTGCTGGCTGAAAAAAAACTTGGATTAAAGGGTTTCGTTAGTTAGGGGGGGCACATGGCTGCTTTAGATGTAAAAAACTTAGCGTTAAGTTATGATGGCAAAACACAAATACTTAATGATATTAATCTGCACGTCCAAGACGGTGAATTAGTTTCTCTGCTGGGACCAAGCGGGTGTGGCAAGACTACCACGCTACGTTCGATTGCTGGATTAATTAAAGCCAACCAGGGACAAATATTTGTGAACGGTAAAGACATTAGCAAAGTAGCTGTTTACAAACGCAACTTCGGGATGGTATTTCAAAGTTATGCCTTATTTCCTCATTTGAACGTGGCAGATAATGTGGCTTTTGGTCTCAAAAATAAACACGTGCGAGAGCCGGAGCTAAGCAAAAAAGTTGACGAAATGCTGGATATGGTTGGTTTGTTAGATTATAAAAAACGTTTTCCAAGCGAATTGTCTGGTGGCCAGCAGCAGCGTGTCTCGTTGGCGAGGTCTTTGGTCACTGAACCCGATCTGCTGTTCTTAGATGAACCTTTGAGCAATTTGGATGCCAAGTTACGAGTGGAAATGCGCGAAATGATTCGCGCCATTCAACAACGCTTAAAACTCACGATGCTTTTTGTGACACATGATCAATCGGAATGTTTCGCTATTTCTGATCATGTTGCGGTTATGAATCGTGGTACGATCGAACAGTTTGACAGCTCGGAAAAAATTTATCACGAACCTGCGACAGAATTCGTTGCTCGTTTTATCGGATATGAGAATTTCTTTTCAGTCACAAAGAGTTTGGACCGTCAGCATTTTCTATTAAAAGAAGGCCAAGTCTTCAAGGCGGCTGGTGCTTCTCCAAATAGCAGCAGTTTAACGATCCGACCTGAAAATATTGATATTTTAGAAACACAGCCGGACGCTGATGGCCAAAATATTTTACCGGGGGAAGTGCTGTTTTCGACTTATTTAGGCGATAGCTACCGCTACGAAATTCAGACAGCATTGGGAACAGTGATCGCTGTTTCTTCTTCTGACAAGAAATATCCGGCCGGGAAAGCTGTTTTCTTGGATTTTCCTAGTCGGAAATTACTCGGCTTAAACAAATAATGAATTTAAAGGGAATTGAAAATGAGATTTAAGAAGAATTTATTGACACGTGCGATGTTTGCCACTGGGGCTATTTTATCAGTCCTATCTCTGACAGCTGGCAGCGTAAATGCGAAGGGATCCAAAAGCTTAACCATTTCTACTTTTGGCCTTAGTACTAAACAAATGCAAACCGATGTATTGACACCATTTTCTAAGAAAGCGGGTGTTAAGACTAATGCCCAATTTGGTGATAGTGCGACCCGTTTAACACAAGTGGAAAAAAATAAAAATAGTGGTGTCGACGTGATTGAATTGTCGCAGAACAATGCACTAACAGCTAATAAAGCGACAGTATTTCAGAAACTGGATTTTTCCAAATTAAAAAACTTTAAATATTTATCAAAGAGTCAGCAAAAGTTGGCTCGGCAGACGAACAGTATACCTTATACGATTAACAGTTTCGGCATCATCTATGATCAAAGCAAGACTGGAAAAATAACGAATTGGAACCAGCTCTGGTCGTCTAAATTCAAAAATAAGTTGGCCATTCCTGATATCACGACGACTTTTGGCCCAGCGACAATGTATGTTGCTGCTGACCACGTTGGCAAAAGCATCACCAATAAGGGCGGTGCCGCAGCTTTTTCAGCTCTAAAAACATTGAAACCCAATTTAGTTAAGACCTATGCACAATCTTCCGATTTAGCTAATATGTTTAATTCAGGTCAAATCAGCGCCGCGATTGTCGGGGACTATGCAGTCGGAATGCTGCAGGCTTCAAATTCTAAGTTGCAGTACGTCGTTCCTGACAGTGGCACATATGCTAACTATGATACCGTCTCAATTGTCAAGGGTAGCAAGAATTTGAAAGCGGCTTATCAGTATTTGGATTTTCGAATTTCTCAGTCGGTACAAAAGCGGGTCGCTAAGACAACTTCTTTGAATAATGCACCAGTAAACCAAAAAGTCAAACTCAATGCTGCTGCAGCTAAGAATAAAACTTATGGCAAGGTGGCTGACCGTGCTAGGACAGTTGATTTCAATTACGTTAATAAGCACTTAAAGACTTGGATCACACGCTGGAATTCGTTGATTAATAATTAAGGAGAACAAAAATTGATTAAAGCCGATCTTAAATTGATTAATGGCCAAATTTATAATACATTTACACAGTCGTTTTCAAAAAAGGAAGTTGCTATCGTTGATGGCAACTTCTTTCAAATTGCAGATGAATTACCAAATGATTTTTATTTTGAAAACATCGTTGATTTAAATGGAGCTTATGTGATTCCCGGTCTTATCGATTCACATATGCATATTGAAAGTTCTATGGCGACGCCGACTAATTTTAGTCAGGCCGCCATTGCTTTTGGCACCACAACAATCATTGCCGATGCTCATGAAATAGCCAATACAAATGGTTTGCAGGGTCTGAAAGACTTTATGAATCAGCCATCTTTAATTGACACTTTTTTTGCCATTCCATCATCGGTTCCTTCTACGACGCCGGAATTGGAGACAACTGGCGGCCATATTGGCTTAAAAGAGGTGCGCGAACTGTTAACTGATCCGAGGATTATTTGCCTTGGTGAAGCCATGAATTTTAACGGTATTACTTCCGAACCCGACTCTTTAATTCGTCAAATCATTGCGTTATGTCAGCAGCAACGTCCGAGAATGCCCTTAGAGGGTCATGTACCGGCTATTAGTGGAGAGGATCTGGCCAAATTTATGTATACTGGTATTTCATCGGATCACACACAGCAGACACCAGCTTCGATTCAAGAAAAGATTGAAAATGGTATGTTCATCCAATTGCAAAAGAAATCTATCGATCAAGATAATATTGCTGCTATTGTCGCGAATCGTTTTTTTGATTATGCAGCACTCGTCACGGATGACACAATGGCTGATGATTTGCGGCACGGCCAGTTGAATATGATTATTAAACTGGCCGTGGCGTGTGGCTTGCCGATCCAGTGGGCAATCTATATGGCGACTTACACACCAGCGCGCCGTATGCATTTGGCCGATCGCGGTATGATTGCGCCAGGTAGGATTGCTGATTTTGTTATTTTAGATGATTTGGATCAGTTTTCCATCCAAAATGTTTATAAAAGGGGCGTTCCTGTTGACCAATTAGCCATCCCTCCTCATAAGGGCTTTGATAAGTCGTATTATCATTCAATTCATGTGCCCGAACGTTCGGCAGCTGATTTTCAAGTGCGTTTGTCAGCTAACGTTAATCAAGTCACAGCTAATGTGATTCAAATTTCAACCAAGGGTACCTTTACGAAAGCGGTTAAAAAGAGATTGCCGGTGCATCATGGATTAGTCGATTGGCAAAGTGCGGGTTTGGCTTTGCTGGCAGTCCAAGAACGATATGGCAAAAGCGGCCAAATGACTTTGGCACTCGTTGCCGGTGCGATTAAGCAGCCCGGTGCCATCGCAACGACCTGGGCGCACGATCATCATAACCTCATGGTGATGGGGACAGATCCCGAAGCAATGGCGATCGCTTATCGGCAAATCGCGGCCCAACAGGGGGGCTATTTGGTTGTCAAAGATGACAGAGTTTTGGCTAATGTTCCTTTGCCGATCGCTGGCATTATTAGCGATGAACCGATCGCATGTTTGGGTGAAAAACTGCAAGCAGTCCGAAAGGCAATGCAACAATTGGGTTACGAAAATAGTAATGAGATCATGTCTCTGTCGACCTTATCGCTATTGGTCTCGCCTGCCATTAAGGTTTCTGATAAGGGCATTTTCGATGTCAAAAGCCAGCGGCAGATTCCTTTGCTAGAAGAGACAGGGGAGCCTTAATGCAGTCAATCAAACACATTTTAATAGATACTGATCCTGGTGTAGATGATGCCTTGGCACTGGCACTGGCCTTTATGAACGAAGGATTAAGAATTGATTTGTTGACAACAGTTCATGGCAATATCAGCCTGGCACAATCAACGGAAAACGCTTTGAAACTACTTAGCTTTTGGGGAAAACACATACCGGTGGCTGCTGGCGCCGCTGTTCCCTTAACCGGTAAGACTGTGACAGCTCTCTCAGTACATGGGCCAAATGGCCTCGGCGGTTTGGAATTACCCGATCCTACCTGTTCGGTTATTGAAATAGATGCCGTGACCGCCATGGATAGAGTATTAAAAAAAGCCGACCAGCCGATGACGATTGTGGCAATTGCACCTTTAACCAATATCGCGCGTCTTTTGCAGCAACATCCTGAAGATCGAGAAAAAATTTCTAATCTCGTCATCATGGGTGGTGCTTGGGGTCGCGGAAATGCCGGTGTTCTTTCTGAATTTAATATTTTTAATGATCCACAAGCAGCTGAGATTGTCTTTAATCAAGGATTGACACTAACAGTTTTACCTTTGGAGATTGGTCGACAAGCACAAATTAAAAAAACGATACTGCCAACCATAGCAGCTTCTGGCAGAGTTGGCCGATCAATCGCTGATATGCTTGCTGGTTATCGTAGCGGTTCTAAAGATGCTTTTAATATTTATGATGCTCTGACAATGGCTTATTTGGCCCATCCGGAATATTTTACTCTCGTGCCGGCGTTTGTTGCCATTGAAACTTCAGGTCGATATACACGTGGTGCCAGCCTCATTGACGATCGCGGTAAGCTCAAGCAGTCTGCCAATGCTAAAGTAGCTAAAAGCATCGATAGTGTCGCTTTTTCGCACTGGTTTGAACAACAATGGCAATAGATTAATTCAGGTCAAACACATGCTGCATCGGATTTTTCTTGACCAGTTGGATAAGCTGCCTGTTTGTGAGGTCTTTTAAGGCAAGGCCGACAGCACGTTTTGATAAACCAAAATTTTTTGCTTGGCTGAGAATGTCTCGATCCAGCAGGCCTTGTTCGATATCAGCCGCAAATAGGCCGGACTGCAGCAGTGTGTTCAAGACATAATAATCCGTCGCGGCCGTCGCATGCTGCTGCCGGATTTTTTCATTTTTCAGCTGAAATGTTTGGCAGCTGGCACTTAATTCTTCAAGCAGCAGCTGCTGTTTTTCTTCAATCATCGACAACATATCCAAAACAAAGAAGCTGCCCTCGGCGTAATTCCGGTAGTCGTCTACAGCGGACAGCGCTTTTTGAAATTTTTCCTGGTCATCACTGATAGCACTGGCAAGGCTGAGGGCCGTGATAATATCAAGTTTTCTGGCGAGATAGGATGTCAGCATGTAACGGGCTGTTCGCAGGTTGCCGTCATAGAAAGGCCGGATATTAATCAAATAGGCATGTGCCAGCAAGCCTTTAATCATAAAGGGAATGTTCTTATTAGAAATAAACTGCAGCCAATGCTGCAAACGATTTTCCAAGCCGTTTTCATCAGCCGGCAGCTCATAAGCGCTGTCACGATTTTTATCCAGTACAGTCGTCTGGCCGGCACGGAAAAAGGCGCCATCCGGCAGCTGCTGAGAATCGATCAAGCCAACTAGCAGCTGATCATAGATTTTTCGGATATCAACGAGGCTTTCAATCCGCTGATAGTCTTTTCTAACAAGCCTGCGATACATACGCGCCATCGGAGCAAAGCGTACCTGCTGAAAAGATTTTGTATCAGCTTGTGCCATCGCGATGGTGATTTCGGGCTGAGAGGTTTTCAAACCAGCCAGTTGATTGGTCTTGAGCAGTTCTAAAGCCAGCTTGTTGTCGATATAAAGCTGTTGGGCCTGGGCTGGCAGCTGCGCCATCAGTGATTTGATTTCCGCTGAGTTATATTCAATCCGTTCCGAGGAGATTGCGATTTCTCTTAAAGGAATTAGAAACATTTCTCGGCTATCTTCGGCTAAGGCGCGTCCTTTTTTCAAATATGGGAAGAGGCCAGTTTTGAAAACACCATAGTTCTGCTGACGGCGGTCGTACTCGGACTGAATTGTCTTGATATCATTATGCGCCTCGTAGGCGACTGTTTTTAATGTTTTGTAAACCATCTTGCTCCCTCATATTTTAACAAAATAAGCAAAATGAGGGAATTTAAAAACAATAATCACGGTATTTTCGCTTACTTGGGCCAATGTACGAAAATTGTTCGTTAAAAGTCATCATACAATGAAACTAGGAGGTGACCATGAATCTAACATCCACGGTAATTATCGCAAGCTACAACGGTGAAAAATATCTCCATGCACAGCTGCAATCGATTTATGAGCAAAAGACGCCCGTCACAAAAGTGCTGATTTCTGATGATGGTTCTTCAGACAACACTGAAAAAGTGGCGCGGGATTTCATCTATCAGCATCATTTATCTGACAGCTGGGATTTTCAAGTAAATGCCAAACGTTTAGGCTGGCGGGAAAACTTTATTCACATGCTGGCTCATGCGGACACAGATATCGTTTTTTATTGCGACCAAGACGATCTTTGGTATGCCAACAAGGTGTCTGAGTCGATGCAAATATTTGCCAGTCATCCGAATGCCGAACTGCTGGTATCAGACTTTGATTACTTACCGGCCAGGCAGAACCTGCTGACAATGTTTGCAATTGACGAATCAAATGATCAGAATCTGACACGCGTATCAGCTACTTTGGCGAATTTAATTACTTTAAGGCCGGGTTGTGCGATGGCTGTCAGGAAAACTATCATCCCAACCATTCTTAATATTTTTCACGAGATACCAATTGACGGAAACGGGCTGCCGCAGACACACGACCAGCCGACATGGCTGGCGGCCTTGTTAAGACAGTCTTTGTATCATATTAAAAAAGCCTTGTTTGTTCGCCGTGCCCATGCGGATAGTGCCTGGCAACTGGAAAAACGGGCTAATAGCGGCCACTTTGCCGCTATTCCAAGCGAAAACGACCATTTTCCGCTCTTCATCAAATCGGTCCAGGAATATCTTAATCATCATTCTTTGTCCTATCCGAAGCTTGCTAATGAATTATTAACCGAAATCGAAACTCGTTTGTTACGTTCCGAAGCTTGATTTCGTTAAAAACATAAAAATTACGAAATAAAGAAAATTGTTTGATTTTAATTTCAACAAATTAATATTTTTGAAAAAATTAAAATTTCATTTTGTTCATAATGATCAAATTTTTCGTATTTCATGAAGAATCCTTTGTATACTGAAGTTGTTGTTGACAGCGGGTTTTCGGCTGTTTGCAGCAGCATTTGCCTTTGATAGATTTGAGCTGTTGTCCTCTGAATAATCCCTCTAAAAGCTGACCTGTCGTTTGCCCTTTTGTCAGAAAAATTTACAATGAGAATTGGGGGTGGTTATGAAATTAACAGCAGCATCAATCATGGCGACCTATAACGGGTCGCAATTTATCTCTGATCAATTGCAATCAATCTATGATCAAAAAATCCGGCCGGATCAGGTCATTATTCGTGATGATCGTTCCAGCGATGATACAGCTCGGATTGTTGAGCAATTTATCAGCAGCCGTCATCTCGAAAAGAGTTGGGACTTTAAAATCAATCCAATCAGAAAAGGCTGGCGTCAGAATTTTATTCAAATGATTAGCCAGGCCAAAACGGACGTGATTTTTTATACTGACCAGGATGACCTATGGCATGAGGATAAAGTTTCAGATTACCTAAATTGCTTTAGTCAAAATAACGGCATAGAGGCTTTGGTATCTGACTACAGTTTCATTCCAAAAAATCAGAATATTCTACCAATGGCGAAAATTCCTGAAAGTGGACAGGGTCCGCTTTATAAAGTGATCCCGAATTTGTTCAATCTATTAATTAGACGCGATGGGTGTACCTTGGCATTTAGAAAAACATTAATCCCGTTTTTAAAGGAAGTTTTCCAAAAAGTATCGACCGATTCCAATGGTTTGCCGCAATCGCATGACCAGGCCACTTGGCTGTCGGCACTTTTGCGGGGCTCTTTGTATCACCTGCACAAGCCCTTGTTATATCGGCGTGCGCACCAGGACAGCACTTGGCAAAGGGAGATGAAAAGTCATCCCAGCCACTTTATCGAAGATGTTGATGAGAACCCGAATTTCCTGGCTTACTTGAAAATGATTCGGCAGGTTTTGATGGGGGATCATCTCTGCACAACATTTGCAAATATTCAATTAGAAAGAGAGATTCAGCATAAAATTGCCGATTTCTCCAAACTGGCGGTCTCATAAAAAGACGACAGTTTTGAAAGGAGCCTCATGAAAGGCATTATTTTAGCTGGCGGTTCGGGCACGCGTCTGTATCCGATAACAAAAGCCACGAGTAAACAGCTGGTTCCAATTTATGACAAACCAATGATCTATTATCCGATGTCCGTACTCATGCTGGCCGGAATTAAAGATATTCTTCTGATTACTACTGAGGAATTTCTGCCTCAGTTCCAAGAATTGTTCGCTGATGGTTCTCAAATCGGCTTACATATTGAGTACAAGATTCAACCAGAACCCAAGGGGCTGGCTGAAGCTTTTATTCTTGGTGAAGATTTCATTGGTCAAGACAGTGTTGCTTTGATTTTGGGCGACAATATCTATTACGGCGCTGGTTTATCAGCCTTACTGCAGGCAGCCGAAGCCAAAGAGACAGGCGCGACGATCTTCGGCTATCAAGTCAAAGACCCGGAGCGTTTTGGCGTGGTTGAATTTGATAAACAGGGACATGCCTTGTCAATTGTTGAAAAACCTGAACAGCCAAAATCGAATTATGCGGTTACCGGCTTGTATTTTTACGATAATGACGTCGTCGATATTGCTAAACAAGTCCAGCCTTCAGCACGCGGCGAGATTGAAATTTCCGATATTAATGCCGAATATCTGCGGCGCGGCGACCTGGACGTGAAAGTCATGGGACGTGGTTTTGCTTGGTTGGATACAGGCACGCATGATTCGCTTTTGGATGCATCGAATTTTATCGCGACAATTGAAAAACAGCAGAATCTGCAAGTGGCAGCCTTAGAGGAAATCGCTTATCGCATGGGTTATATTTCCGTTGATCAGCTGATTGCTTTGGCTCAGCCTTTAAAAAAGAATGATTATGGTCAATATTTATTGAGAATTGCCGGACAGGAGAAGAATTAAATGGTGAAATTGATTGATACACAGCTTCAAGACGTCAAGCTGATTGAAACAGACGTTTTTGGTGACAGCCGCGGCTTTTTTACCGAGACTTGGACAAAAGAAAAATTTGAAAAACTCGGCCTGAAATTTGACTTTACGCAGGATAACCAATCCTTATCGGCTGAAGCCGGCGTTTTACGTGGTATGCACTATCAGATGGCGCCTTACACACAGACGAAAATCGTGCGTGTTGTGACTGGTGTCGTCTGGGACTGTTTAGTCGACATGCGTAAAGGCAGCCCGACTTATAGCAAATGGGAAGGCTACATTCTTTCTGAATATAATCACCGTCAGCTGCTCGTGCCAAAAGGTTTTGCTCATGGCTTTGTTACTTTGACGCCGAATGTCAATTTCGTCTATAAAGTTGATGGTTATTATGCGCCGCAAGCAGATCGCGGGATCGCTTTTAATGATCCGCAGATCGGTATTCAGTGGCCGACTGATGTTTCCCATGCGATTCTCTCAGAAAAGGATCAGCATCATCCGCTTTTCAAGGATGCGGAAAATAATTTTGTCTACGGAGAGATATAAACATGGCTATGAATATTCTTGTCACAGGCGGTGCCGGTTTTATCGGATCAAATTTCATTCATTACATGCTGCACAAGTATCCTGATTATAATTTGATTGATCTGGATCTGCTGACTTACGCTGGCAATCTGCATAATTTTGACGATATTAAAGATAATCCGCATCATATTTTTGTGCATGGCAACATTCGCAATGCAGAACTGGTTGACTATTTATTCAAGACTTATGATTTTGACGCAGTCGTGAATTTCGCCGCTGAGTCGCATGTCGACCGCTCGATTCTGCATCCGGAATTGTTTGTCCAGACCAATGTCGAGGGCACTGTCAATCTACTGCAGACAGCCAAAAAATACGGCATTAAAAAGTTTCTCCAGGTATCAACTGATGAAGTCTATGGCAGCTTGGGCAAAAGCGGCTATTTTAATGAAGAGACACCTCTGGCACCTAATTCGCCATACTCGGCTTCAAAAGCCGCTGCCGACTTGGAAGTACGTGCTTTCTATGAGACCTATGGCCTGAATGTCAATATCACGCGTACGTCAAACAATTACGGCCCTTATCAATTTCCTGAGAAGCTGATTCCTTTGATGGTGACTAATGGCATGACCGGCAAACAGCTGCCGATTTATGGTGATGGTGAAAACATCCGTGACTGGCTTTATGTCGAAGATCACGGCCGCGCGATCGATCTTGTGCTGCACAATGGCAAGCCGGGTGAAGTCTACAATGTTGGCGGCCACAATGAGAAGACGAATAATCAGATCGTCCATCTGATTATTGATAATCTTGGTTTATCAGCCGACCGGATCAAGTATGTTGCTGACCGTTTGGGCCATGACCGCCGTTACGCAATCGACCCAAGCAAGATCAAGCGCGAACTGGGTTGGGAACCGACGATTATGTTTGACGAAGGCATTGTCAAAACCATTGATTGGTATAAGACGCACGAAGAATGGTGGCAGCCTTTGAAAAGCAAGGCAGTCTTGAAATAATTTGTTTAAAAAGCCCGATATTTGGGCTTTTTTATGACTTTATGGGCAAATGTTCGCGTGTGATGAATAGACTTTTTGGGAACTTTGTTAAATATGAAAAAATATCCCTTAGTCTTTGGAGCGTGGTCATTTTAAAATATCCCAAGCGAGTCTATAGCTTTTTTTATTTGGCAGCAGCGGTTTTTTATTTTACGATAAGAAACATGGATTTGATTAATCGTTCCGAAGAAAAACTAGCGCCCACAGTGAAATTGACGGATAAACAAGCAAAGTTGATTGAACAAATAATAAGTTTTATTCGCAGACATGAGAAACATGATTTTCCGGCTGTTTTTGTCTTATCTGGGGATGCTGGCAGCGGGAAAAGCGTTGTCTTAAGCCATTTGTTTTTCCGCTTGCAGCAGGCAGCTCGAGAAAAATTCGGATCATTAGCTGGAAGCAGGAATTACTTTCTTGTCAATCATCCGGAATTACTGAAAGTGTATCGTAATATTGCTGGCCATTACCCGCAGTTACTGAAAAAGGATTTTCAACGTCCCACAACTTTTATTAATCGCTTGTCCAAAGAGGGTCGGACTGCCGATGCTGTCATTATCGATGAGGCGCATCTTCTGTTATCGCGATCCGATCCTTACAACAATTTTACCGCCGACAATCAGCTTGCCGAAATTTTGAAATTGGCCAAAGTCATTGTATTGGTTTTTGATAGTCGGCAAGTGATTAAGACGAAAGATTATTGGACAGAGCGGCGTTTGCTAGACGTGATTTCTGCCTATCCTAAACAAGTCGTGCATTTAAAAGAACAGTTTCGCATGCAGGCTGGATCGGATCTGCTTGATTGGATTAACAGTTTCACAAAAGATCGCCGGCTGTTACCGATACAAGCAGACTTTCGGCAAGGATTTGATTTTCGCATTTTCGCCGATGCGGAACAAATGCGTGAGATGATTGTTGCCAAAAACCAGTTGGTCGGGCTTTCCCGTATTGTATCGACGACGGGCTATGCATCGCTTTTAGATGGGGAAAAGCACTATATTCAGGAAGGTGATTTTTGTATGCCTTGGGATCAATATAATTATCAATCAATTCCTTGGGCTGAGATTCCGGAAACGGTTAACGAAGTTGGCTCCGTTTATACTTGCCAAGGTTTTGATTTAAATTACGTTGGTTTGATTTTAGGGCCCCCGATTTATTTACAGGGGCAGAATCACATCGCAGTTGACCTAACAAAGGTCACAAGCAAAGAAGCTTTTCAGCAACGCAAAGATTTGGTTGATCAGCAGGCCTTTCAAAGGGTAAAAGAGAGCCTTGTGTTAAATACAGTCAATATTTTAATGAAACGCGGCATTAAAGGATTATATATTTTCGCACATGATCAGACTTTACGGCAGCGCTTGATTGCCGATTATGATCGAAGTGTGGCTGACGTATGAAAAACAACTTCTGCGAGCTGCTTTAGTTTGCTGTTTTTATGCTAGATTGCATCTTTGTCAGTTGCGATCCGCAGTTAGCTCTGACAAGCGGTCTAAAACGATCTTTTCAACTTTTGAGTTCTGTTTATCGATTGATCAATCGTGAGTTTTTGCTGGAAAAAACCGCAATGACGGCTTTTTTTACTATGATGGGATTATGAGATATTTAATTACTGGTGCAAACGGCCAATTGGGCCGCGAGCTGCACGAACTACTAGAAGCGCAGAACTTAGAATTTTCTGCTTACGATTCTAAAATGCTGGATATTACGAATCGGCAAGCTGTGTTTGAAGCTGTTCAGGCTCAGGCACCTGACGTGATTTTTGATGCTGCGGCTTATACAAAAGTCGATGCCGCTGAAGATGAAGGCAAAGCACGAAATTGGGCTGTTAACGTCGACGGTACGACGAATTTAGCTCAGGCTGCCGCGGCTTTTGGTGCAACACTGGTCTATGTATCCACGGATTATGTTTTCGATGGCACAAAAGAGACAGCCTACTTGGAGACGGACTCAGTTGATCCTCAAAACGAATATGGCAAAGCCAAACTCGCTGGTGAAAAAGCCGTCCTTGCTTCGCATGCCAAGGCCTATGTGGTCCGCACCAGCTGGGTTTATGGCGAATACGGCCATAATTTTGTCTATACGATGCAAAAATTAGCTGAGACACACCCGAAGCTGACGGTTGTTAATGACCAGATCGGCCGGCCTACTTGGACCAAATCGCTGGCTGAATTTATGCAGCATTTAGTCGATAGCGATCAAGAACCGGGTATTTATAACTTTTCAAACGACGGTACTGCCAGCTGGTACCGGTTTGCCCAAGAAATTTTGAAGAACAGTTCGGTCGCCATTGAACCTGTGACATCGGAACAATTCCCGCAAAAAGCCTATCGACCGCGTCATTCGATTCTGGATTTAGATAAAGCTAAAGCAACCGGATTTAAAATCCCGACTTGGCAGGAAGCTTTGAAAATGTCGGGTATGATAGATAAGTAATGATATTAGATTTAACAGATAAACAAGCAGTTGAGAAATATAATCGCTTTGTCCGCACGAACTGGCGCGGGCAGGCAACACAGGATACTCTCTGGGCAGACTTGAAAGCCAATTGGGGGCATCTTTTTGTGTATCGTGAAAATGATCAGGGCGAGGTGATTGCGGCCATGGCTGTTTTGACAATTGAAGCCGTGCCAGGACGGCTTTTAGCCTATTCACCGCGCGGGCCGATCGCCGATTTTCAGGATGTTGAATTAATTGCCAGTCTGGTCGATGAAGCTGTTGCTGCTTTGCCCAAGAATACTTTTTTGCTGCGCATGGATCCGGAAGTCGCTTATGATGATGATTTGAATCGGCGTTATCTTGCGGCCGGTTTTCAGACACGCAATCGCCAGGTCATGACGATGCATGGCAATATTCAGCCACGCAAAAATATGGTGATGAGCTATAAAGGCATGGCAAACACGGACGATTTGATGAAACATTTCAAACGTGACTACCGCAACCAGATTCGTCGGGCTATCAAAGACGGCGTGACGGTCACTTCTGGATGTAATCGGGATTTTGTCGACGCTTTTTACGATACTTATAAAAAAATGGCCGGTTATCAGCAGATTACCTATCGCCCGGAAAGCTATTTTTACCGCATGGTAGATTTGTTTGCCCAGACCGGCCTGTTGAAGATCTTTGTTGCTCATTTTCAAGGCCAGGTAATCGCGTCAGGAATCGGTTTTGCTCACGGGGATGAGATCTGGTATATGTATGCTGGCTCGGATCGGGAATTTTCCAAACATTATGCGCCTTATCTTGTACAGTGGGAGATGACTAAATGGGGCTTATCACTAGGCAAAGCCGAATATGATTTTGGCGGTGTCGGTCAGTTCGACCCATCCGACGGTCTTTTCCGTTTCAAACATGGCTTTACCTACGAAGATGCACCACGGGAATATATCGGCGAAGTCGACAAAGTCTTAGACCAGCCGGCTTACGAACAGTATCTGCAGACCTTTAAGTGATGGCAACAAAGCAGACTGGGACAAGTAAACACCGTTTTCGCCGCTGGCTGCTGCCGGCGCTTTTGCTGATTATTTTTTTGTCTGCTTTAGGATATTTGGGCTACCAGCATTTTCAAGAATTATATGCGCGCATTCAGCCTTTAAAAGTCTATGAACCCAAGGGAAAAGTTGCCAAACGGCCTGACCGTTCCTATGCTGCCGAGATTCTTAAAATGATTCAATGGAATCCTCACGCTAATGAAAATGAGACAAAAATCGGCTATGTCGCCATTCCCAGCCAGCATATTCTGCTGCCGATTTACGTCAATCCATACAGCAGCCAGACACTGAATTTAGGCGCAGCTTCAGTCAAGGGCCAGCAGCTAGGCCAACCAAGCAATTACTCGCTGGCTGCGCATAATTTTAACAACCATGTGACGGGATTTTCGCCTTTGCAGCTGACTGAAAATCAGAATGCGCCTTATTTAACCAGCGGTGGTACACATGATGTGCATGCCTTGGACGGCACTAAAGTGTATGCAGCCGATAAAGAAAATTTATACGTTTATCGCGTCGTTGTCCAAAATACTGTTTACAAAGACCAAGTATCAGTCATGGATCCGGCTAATACCGTTGGCAAACAGCCGACACTGACGATTATTTCCTGCCTGTTTCCCAATATCAATTACCGGATTATCACACGAGCGGTCTTGAGCGAAAAATACCCCTTGATGACCGCACCTAAAGCGCTGCTTCGCATATTTGATATGCGTCTTAATCAGACTAATGCACACGTCAATTGGTTTAATCCTGGGCAAGAAGAGGGTGCAAACGGCGCAATGGGCGGATTCAAAAAATAACGCAATAAAAAAGGCCTGTTACCAGATCTTTTCCGTATCGTTCCAAGCGGCTATCGTCACACGGCCGTCTTTTTTTGGCTCAAAAATCAATTTAGAAATCGCACCATTATCGAGTTTGTGAGAGGCGAGTTCGGCTGATTGAAATTTGTTCGCTAAGGCACGCATAAGGCTGCCGTGCGTCACAACAAGCACATTATCGCCAGCTTTGAAAGTCTCTCGGATCATATTCAAGCCATGTGTTAAACGCTGATTGAATTCAGCTGAATCTTCGGCAAGATGCAGCGGATCATTCTTTTTAAAGAGATCCATCAAACCATCAAAACCGAATTTTTCAATCGTGTCGCCGTAACCGACGGCTTCTGCCTGCATAGTCTTGTCAAAACCGTGATCATATTCAGCGACAATTTGCTGAATGGTCAAGCCTTCAGCGCTGCCGAAAAAGATTTCTCTAAAGTCCTTTTCAGCTGTTGGCAAAGCCGGAGAATTAGCTTGATTGGCGTTTAGAACAAAGCGGGCTGTATTGTAGGCACGGGGCAGGTCGGAAGAAAATGCAGCCTTAAAATGTACGCCGGCCAGCCTAATTCCGGCTGCTTTGCCATCTGCAATACCTTTTTCAGTTAGATCAATATCCGACCAGCCTTGAAAGCGGCCCATCAAATTAAAATAGGTCTGTCCGTGGCGGACAAAAAATACGTTAATACCTTGTTCTGTCATAATTTCATTCTAGCACGCCGCGTAAATCCACCGCCGGCAATTCTGCCTGCTTAATCAGTGTTTTTGGCGTATAATACTATGACGACTTTATGACAGATACGATAAGAGACAATGAACAACAGCATCTGGATCTGGTGCTAAAGGAACTTGACAAGAAAATCGTCGAGACCGGTACACGGATCAGCAGAGCTAAAGACAATTTAAAAGAAGCTGAAAAGGGCTGGCAGGACATTCGCGTGAAGTTTTCCGACTTCAATGCGGTGGTTGAGACCGGCGCATCCGTCCATGCCCAGCAGCAGATTTTGGCACAGCGCGAACGCGATCAATCCCAGGCTGAAGTTCAGATGGCGACATTAAAAAAGCTGCAGGGCCGGCCTTATTTTGCGCGGATTGATTTTATTGATCAGGGTGATCAGGCAGCTCAAAAAGAGACAATTTACATTGGCCTTGCGTCGTTTGCTGATGAAAGCGGGCATTTTTACGTTTATGATTGGCGAGCCCCGATTTCTTCTATTTATTATGACGGCGCTTTAGGGAAGATTGATTACCAGACACCTGATGGGACGCAGACGGCCGACGTCAAGTTAAAACGCCAGTTTGAAATCGCTGATGGCGTGATTTTGACTTTATTCGACACTGAAGAAGCGGTCGGCGATAAATTGCTTTTAGAGGCACTATCTTCGGATTCCTCGACGAAAATGAAGTCGATTGTGACGACGATTCAGCGCGAACAGAACCGGATCATTCGAGACACAGATTCCGATCTACTATTTGTTCAGGGTGCTGCTGGTTCGGGAAAAACGGCGGCTGTTTTGCAGCGAATCGCTTACCTGCTTTATCGCTACCGCGGCAAGATCACGTCCGGACAAGTCGTCTTGTTTTCACCAAACCAGATTTTTAATGACTATGTGAATGAGGTGCTGCCGGATCTGGGTGAAAACAACATGATTCAAATGACCTTTTATCAATATGCTAATTACCGCCTGCCGAAAATCGAAGTGCAGACTCTAGCTGAGCGTTTTGAAAGCGAAAACGATCCTGAGTCTGTGAAAATGACTGATTTTAAGGGCAGCTTGCCTTTCTTTAAGGCAGTTCGCCAGTATTCCCAACATATCGGCCGTTCAGGCATGAGCTTTCGAAATCTCATGTTTCAAGGAGAAATCTTTTTCTCATCTGAAGAAATTGCTGAAATTTATTATTCCTTCAATGGCAATTATTCGCTCAGTCAACGTTTGGAGGCGACCAAACAAGCACTGCTGCGCAAGACGATGGGCCGGATTTCCTCAGAGATGAAAAAACGCTGGGTGGATATCGCGATTGAAAATCTAGCAGCTAGTGATCTTGAGCTGATGCTGGGTGATCCGGACAAAAGAGAATTCGAATCCGAAAAAAAAGAGCGCAACGAACTGGCTAAAAAAATCGTCCGCGAAGCGTTAAAACCTGTTTTCCGACGCATCCGCCGTGGTATTTTCATGAATCCTAACAAGTTGTTCCTCGGTTTTCTCAAAGCCGTCCCAACTTTGCTGTCTTTGGATCAATTCGGCATTCAGCTTGACGAGTGGTCTCGTGCCTGTGATCGTTCGGCTGCTGATTTAGCAGACAGCAAGCTGAATTTAAATGATACGGCTATTTATCTGTATTTGTTTGATTTGGTCAACGGCCATCACGGTGACCGGTCGATTCGTTTCCTCTTCGTTGATGAAGTTCAGGATTACACGGCCTTCCAGCTGGCATTTTTGAAGTTTTCTTTCCCGAAGGCCAAGTTCACGCTTTTGGGTGATTTGAACCAAGCCATCTTCACACGGACAAATGCTAGCAGCCTGGAATCCGCCATGTATCAGCTGTTTGATCCGGACAAGTCGAGAACGATCAAATTAACAAAGACTTATCGTTCGACCGAACAGATCACTGATTTTACGAGTGCTTTGCTGACTGATTCAGAAAATATCGAGGCTTTTGCCCGTGAGGGACAAAAACCGCAGTTTATTAAGGGCAATGCCGCGGCTAATTTAGTCAAGATACTAAAGGATAATTTGGCTGATGAATTAACAACGGCGATTATCACAAAAACTGCTGCTCAGGCTAAAGAAGTCCATGAAGATCTCTTGCAAGCTGGCGCCGCCTCAACGCTGATCACATTGGAAAACCAGCGTCTGGTGCCGGGTACGATTGTCATACCGGGCTATCTGGCCAAGGGTCTGGAATTTGATGCCGTCATTTTATGGCAGGTTGATAATCGTAATTATAGTGGCGAAAATGACCGTGAATTGTTGTATACAGTTGCCAGCCGTGCGATGCACCGTCTCACGATTCTTTCAGACCAAGAATTTAGCCGCTTGTTTAATCAGGTTGATGAGCATCTTTATGAAAAAATCTGATATAATAAATGCGACCAGCTGAGGTAGTATCTATCTACCTACCCGCCATGATCTTCGGATCATGGCGTTTTTTTATTGCTCATATAACCGATATAATGAAAAGTATGCCTACTACCCAATTCGCTTCAGAAAAATTCATAAACGGCACTTTCGTTGCTAACGCCAAGGGATTTGGCTTCGTTAAGACTGATGAGGGTCAAGAAGACCTGTTTATCGGCCGAGCCAACACGAATCTGGCCATGCAAAACGATGAAGTGCTGGCTTCAATCGTTCATGCTGGTCGTGATGGCCGCGGTCCAGAAGGCAAAGTTGAAAAAATTCTCAGTCACGCCAATCAACAGGTGGTGGGTGTTTTTCGTTCGGGCGTCAATCGTGACGATCTGCCGCGCCCAATGGATCCTAGCCAGTTTATCGGGACAATTACCTTTAGCGATGACAAAATGCAGGAATTTAAGTATCTTGTCGACAATAAAGGCCTGACGCCAAGCGATCGCGATTCCGTGACAGCAACGACCAGTGTGTTTCCGACCAGCAGCAATCCGACCGTTTTGATCGGATCTGTTACCAAAGTGATCGGTCGTTCCGATGCGCCTGGCGTTGACATCCTTGAGATCGTTTATAGCTTGAAAATCCCCAGTGTTTACCCGGATGAAGCCGCAGCACAAGCCAAAGCGATTCCGCAATCAATTGATTTACAACAGGCTTTAGCTGATGGCCGGCCTGATTTTCGCGACCAGCCGCTGATCACGATTGATGGTGCCGACACGAAAGATATTGATGATGCGGTTGTTGTCTGGAAGCTGCCCAACGGCAATTACCATTTAGGTGTTCATATCGCTGATGTGTCTAATTACGTGCCTGAAGGGACGCCTTTGGATCAGGAGGCTTACAAACGCGGTACCTCAGTCTATTTGACTGACCGCGTTATTCCGATGCTGCCGACAGAAATTTCTAACGGCATTGCGTCATTGAACCCGAATGAGGATCGTTTGGCCATGTCTTGCGAGATGGAAATTGATTTGCAGGGAAGAATTGTTTCACATAAAATCCAGCCCAGTATCATTCGCTCACATGCACGTATGACCTATGATTCGATCAATAAAATTTTAGCCGGTGATAGCGCCGAACGGGCCAAATATGCTGATCTGGCTGAAATGATCGAACAAATGGGCCGGCTGCACAAAATTTTAGCTAAAATGCGAACAGCTCGTGGTGCCATTGAATTTGAGACTAATGAGGCTGAGATCATCGTTGATAAAAAAGGTCATCCGACTGATGTCGTTGTACGCGATCGCGGGATTGGCGAGCGTATGATTGAATCCTTTATGCTGGCTGCTAACGAGACCGTGGCTCAGCATTTTGATCATCTGCATGTACCTTTTTTGTATCGTGTCCATGAAGTGCCTGAAGGCGATAAAGTCACCAATTTCTTTGAATTCATGCGTGCAATCGGCCATCCGATTAAGGCTGATCCGAAGAATTTAAAGCCAAAAGATTTCCAGGCGGCCTTAGAAACTGTTGCCGGCTTGCCTGAAGAGATGATGATTCAGACCATGATGTTGCGGGCGACCAAACAAGCCCATTATTCTCCTCAGCCAATTGGCCATTTTGGCATTGCGGCCAAATATTATACGCATTTCACTTCGCCAATCCGGCGTTATCCGGATTTGGTCGTTCATCGTTTGATCAAACATTATGCCAAATTCGGCACTGGACCAAAGGCTACTGAAGCCGTCCGCGACAAGCTGCCTCAAATCGGTGTTGATACCTCTGAAAGAGAACGCCGCGCAGTTGATGCCGAAAGAGCCACCAACGACATGAAATTCGCTGAATATATGGAGGACCATATTGGCGAGACATACGACGGTGTTGTCAATTCGGCTTTGAAATTCGGCTTGTTTATCAGTTTGCCTAATACGATTGAAGGCCTTGTCCATATCAGCACGATGGACGATGATGTCTATCAGTATGACGAGACGCGACAGGCTTTGATTGGCCGCACGCGCCATCGGATTTTTACAATTGGTCTGGCAGTGAAAGTACAGGTTGTCAATGCCAATAAAGAGACGCGCAAAATTGATTTCAAACTGGTCAACCCGCAAGCAGCACCAATCACCAAGATTCGTCTGGCAGCCGAGCCTGAACGCCGGTCTTTTCATCATGATAATAATCATCGGCCAGGCAATAATTCTCAAAATAGCCAAGGAGGGCAAAAGAAGCGTCCACAAAAAGGAGCCTACAAGTCGACAGGTAAATATCGTCTCCGCGGAGGTCGGCATTAATGGCTAAAAAACAGAAAAAAGACCAAGCCTTGGCCAATAATCGCCGAGCCTCTTTTAACTATCTGGTTGGCGAGACTTATGAAGCCGGTATTCAATTGACTGGTACGGAAATTAAATCTGTCCGCTTGGGCCAAATCACGATTGGGGATGCTTACGTTACAATTCGCAACGGTCAGGCCTATTTGAATAACGCCAATATTTCGCCTTATAAGCAGGGCAACCAGTTCAATAGTGATCCGCTCCGGCGGCGCAAACTATTGCTGCACAAACGCGAAATTGCTGCTTTAGACGAGGCTGTTATGCAAGGCGGCAAGACGATTGTCCCTTTGCGCGTTTATCTCGTAAAAGGTTTTGCCAAAATTCTGATTGCCATTGGTACTGGTAAAAAGAATTACGATAAACGGCAGACAATCAAAGAGCGTGACATGCAGCGCGAATTGGGCAAAAATCTAAAAAATTATCATTGATTAATTGATTCTCGTGGCCATTTTGTATTTGTATTTCGTTGCGCGAGTCGGCAGCTGCAGGAGGCTGCGATTTTTTTTAACACCCCATCGGTCTAATAAGGCCGCAATCGCCACATGGACTGGTGCTTGGGCGTCTTTGGTCACGTCCAATTGATAGTACAGGCCGTCTGGAAATGAGACAGGATTAACTTCTAACAGTTTGACCCGGCCATGGCGAATGCGGTATTTGCCGGAAGTAATTTCGCCTGTGACGACCCAATTTAAGTAGCGAATGAAAATAATATCTCCTAACCCTGCAAAATTGAAGCCGATCGAGGCCACATATTTATCGTGATAGAGCAGTTGAAAACGTGGCAGAATACCATATGAAACCTGGCGGATACGGGCCTGTTCAACGCCGTGTGTGTCATAAACATACAGGACATCGTTTTTGCTGCCGATTTTACCGGAAATATTAAAAGCGATTGTCAAATCTTCGTTGTAGGCGCGATTTTCTTTTTGACGCGTATCATGCTGTTGGGTTAAAAAATATCGACTCATACTATAATTTTAACCGTGAATGATTATTTAATAAATTTAAAAAAGACCGATTGGTACAAACACCTGCTGCCAGTCTTGGGTGAAGCGTATTTTAAACAGATCAATAACTTTTTAGCTGACTGTTATGAAGGACCGGACCGTGTTTTCCCGCCGGCTGACAAGATTTTTTCTGCTATGCTTGATACAAGCTTAGCTGATACGAAGGTGATTATCGTCGGCCAGGATCCTTATCACGAGCTGGGCCAAGCACAAGGGCTGAGTTTCAGCGTTCCTGACGATTTTCCGGCACCTAGCAGTTTGCAGAATATTCATAAAGAAATTCAGACTGATCTGGGACAGGCAAGGCAATCGCATGATTTAATCCCGTGGGCTAAGCAAGGCGTGCTGCTTTTGAATTCAGTGCTAACAGTTAAAGAACACCAAGCTAATTCGCATGCCGGGCTGATTTGGGAGAAATTTACAGATTCAGTGATTCAGCTGGCCAGTGCCGAGCCGCAGCCGAAAGTCTTCATCCTCTGGGGCAATTTCGCACGGAGAAAAGCCTCGTTAATCGACGCTGAAAAAGATTTGATTCTGCAGTCGGCACATCCGTCTGGTTTGTCGGCTAATCGCGGCTTTTTTGGCAGCAGGCCCTTTAGCCAGACAAATGACTGGCTGCAGGCACACGGCAGAAATGCAATTAATTGGTTGAAATAACGTGCATATGGAAGCGTTTTCTATGATAATAAGGCTGGAGGCAATATGACAGAACTATTTACGGAACTAGCAGATAAGATTAGGGGCCGCCACATTCGGGTTGTCTTTCCTGAGGGCGAGGACCCTAGAATCCAAGGCGCAGCCGTGCGCTTGGAAAAAGACGGCCTGCTGGTACCGATTCTCTTGGGATCTAGGAAAGCCATCGAGAAGACTGCGGCCGAATATCATTTCAATTTAGCCGGCCTGACTGTGATTGACCAAAATGAGGTTGAAGAAAACCAATTTGATGATCTGGTGGATCAATTAGTAGAACGCCGACACGGCAAGACAGATGCTAAGACGGCTGCTGTCTGGCTCAAAGATGCCAATTATTTCGGAACGATGCTGGTCTATAGCGGTAAAGCCGATGCGATGGTGTCCGGAGCTGCTCACCCGACTAGCGATACGGTTCGCCCGGCGCTGCAGATTATCAAGACTGCTGCCGGCGTTTCACGGATTTCCGGTGCTTTTGTGATGCAAAAAGGGGACGAACGTTATGTATTTGCTGATTCGGCCATTAATATCGACCCCGATGCCGAGGCTTTAGCTGAGATTGCCATCCAGTCCGCACACACGGCCAAAGTATTTGGCATTGAGCCAAAAGTAGCCATGCTGAGCTTTTCGACAAAGGGATCAGCTGCACATCCTTTGGTTGATAAAGTTGTTCAGGCAACTAAATTGGCGCAGGAGAAAGCGCCAGAACTGGCTGACAGTATCGATGGCGAATTGCAGTTTGATGCAGCCTTTGTGCCATCAGTCGCCCAGTCAAAAGCGCCAGGTTCCAAAGTTGCCGGCCATGCCAATGTCTTTATTTTTCCGAGTCTGGAATCAGGCAATATTGCTTATAAAGTGGCTCAACGTTTGGGCAGTTTTGAAGCGATCGGACCCATCCTGCAGGGGATGGCCTCGCCGGTATCTGACTTGTCGCGTGGTGCTGATGAAGAAGATGTCTATAAAGTGGCGATTATCACAGCCGCCCAGGCCCTAGCTAAATAATTGACTTGTCCTGATTGCCCTCAATCACGATTATATTGCCCTCGGAATCGTGAATTCTCAGGGCAATTTTTTGGTTAAAACGTTCTTCTGCCTGACCAATCTCTGCCAGAAAGTTGTTAGCTAAATGTTCACGGATTTGTGTCAAATGATCTCGAACAATAATCTCGCTTTCAATGCGCTGATCGCTTTGAACGAAATTGATCGCTTGGCCATCGACAATTAAAGTGGTCTGGTCTTTAGGGTCACGTAAAAAGCCAAAAACATCGCGATAAAAGCGATATGCGCGTTTTACATCGGCTGCCGGGATTGTTTTTGGACGCATTTTTCGAGCTTTCATATCAGCAATTATTCTAGCATGATAGACTATCTCTGATGGCTTTATTAGATGTAAGCGGCCTAACGATGGCCTACGCGGATAAAAAATTATATACAGATGCTGAATTCACGCTGGAAAAAGGGGAACATGTCGGGATTGTCGGACAGAATGGGGCCGGTAAATCGACGCTAATCCGCATTCTGATGGGCGCAGTTTTACCAATTGCCGGCCGGATCGAGTGGAAGAACAACATTCAGATCGGGTATTTGGATCAGTACGCAGATATTCCTTCAGGCATGTCTCTGATCGATTTTTTGCATACGGCCTATAACGATTTATATGCCAAAGAAAAGAAAATGACGGATTTGTACAGCAAATACGCTGAAACGGTCGACGACCATCTGCTGGAACGGGCAACACGCTTTCAAAATGAATTGGATGCAGCTGACTTTTACTCGATCGACAATAATGTCGAGCAGGTCATTACAGGCCTTGGGCTGGATGCGATCGGTCGTGATCATATTATTTCCGAAATGTCCGGCGGACAGCGTGCCAAAATCATTCTGGCAAAACTGCTTCTGGAATCTAACGATGTGATTATTTTAGATGAGCCGACCAACTATTTGGATGTGTCGCACATCAAATGGCTGGAAGGCTATATTCAAAATTACGAAGGCGCGGCTTTGATTATCAGCCATGACTTTGATTTTTTGAACAATGTTGCTAACGTCATTTTGGATGTCTCTTTTAATACACTGACCAAATATCGCGGTAATTTTGACCAGGCGATGCGGCAAAAGACTGAAAAAGCCGAACAGCAGCTGCGTGCTTATAACAAACAGCAGGAAGTGATTAAAAAGACCAAGACTTTTATCCAAAAGAACAAAGCGCGTGCTTCAACGACGGGCCGGGCCAAATCACGTGAAAAAATGCTGGCGCATATGGATATTATTTCAGCACCCCAGACCAATCCCAAAGCAACATTCACTTTCCCTTATGTCGATTCTCAATCTACGGATGCTTTAAAAGCCGAGAGGCTGGTTGTCGGCTATGATCCAAGCAAACCCGTCTTAAATCCTGTGACCTTTAGTATGTCGGCGGGTGATAAAGTTGTCTTCACAGGATTCAACGGCGCCGGAAAATCGACCTTGATTAAGACCTTATTAGGAATTCTGCCGCCGATTTCAGGTAAGTCTAAGTTTTCGCCTTCAGCCAAGACGAATTATTTTGATCAGGATTTAATCTGGGATGACGATAAAAAGACGCCTTTGCAGATCATGCAGGCCGCCTATCCCTTAGAAGCACAGCGTCAATTGCGCCAGCGTTTGGGAGCGGCCGGTATTAATGCTGACAATGCGACTAAACAGATGCGCCTTTTGTCCGGTGGTGAGCAGACGAAAGTCAAATTAGCCTTGATGGAATTGACACCGTCTAATTTCCTGATTTTAGATGAGCCGACCAACCATTTGGATGAGACGACTAAAATTGCTTTAAAAAAAGCCATTCAGCGTTACGATGGCAGTCTGATTCTTGTAACACATGAGAAGAGTTTTTACGATGGCTGGATTGATAAAGTTCTAGACATCGCGTCTATGTCGAAGATGGAACAGGGTACTGAGGAATAACAGCTGCCTGTTTTTTGAAAACCGTTTGTAGAAAAAATTGTCTGTTCACATTGAAAATCTGCTTTTAGCTGGTAATATTTTAATCAATATGGCAAACGAAAATCGCGTGATCGTAATTACAGGAGCCTCTGGAGCCGGCAAGACTTCGGTGGCTCGATATTTGTGGGTTAAATACGGGGTGCCGCGTGTGATTACCCACACGACCCGCGAACCAAGAGAAGGCGAAATTGACGGCGTTGATTATTATTTTGAGACAGCGCAGACTTGGAACGATAATCATTTTATCGAGGAAATCAGTTATTCCGGCCATCGTTATGGCTCATCATACGAAGGCTTGGAACGTGCTTGGCGTAAATCCAGGCAATCCAATCATCCGGGCATTATCAGCCTCGTGGTTGACACGATTGGGGCAATCACTTATCGGCAGACGATTAAAGAACAGGCAGTGATCTGGTTTGTCACGGTCAGTGATGTGACTGGCTTGCAAAAACGCTTAATTGCGCGTGGGGATGATCCTAAACACGTGCTTGAAAGAACAAGTTCTTCAGATTTTGAACGAGATATGCACATTCCTGACGAACTCGCACAAGACGCAACGATGATCGTAAACGACGATTGGCAGCTGACTCAAAAAACAGTTGATCAGGTTATTAACCGTTTTATGACAGACCAAGTCATTTAAACACTACGGTTTTTTATACTGATTTTTCACAAATTTAACTTTAATTTTATTTTTGTGGATAATGATGAGAGCATGAAAAAAGATTTTCACGGTTTACGTATTTTTTTTATTGGTCTGCTTAGCGCCATCGTGGGCGCTGTCATTGTATTGACGCTGTTCTATCAATTTTATCTGCTGCCGGCATCCAATAAGGTTCAGACAAATTCCGCAAAACAAGCTGGAATTACAAGAGTTGTCAATTTGAGCAATAATCACAGCTCGACTGCCACTCAGGCTTATCGCCGGGTACGAAATGCCGTCGTAACAGTTGAAAACTATCAGCGCCCTTCAGCTCAGGCGAATGATTATTTTTCCCAGTGGTTTGGCGGTTTTGGCGGATCCAGCAGTTCCTCTGATTCTTCCAGCGACCAGCCACAACTGGCAGCTGAAGGTACTGGCCTGGTTTATGAAAAGGATGGCAGTGATGCTTATGTTGTGACAAATAATCATGTCGTGGCCGGTGCTGATGAAATTGAATTATTGTTCCGTAATGGGCGCAGAATCAAGGCCAGCCTAGTCGGACGGAATGTCAGTCATGATATTGCTGTGCTGCGCATTTCGTCAGCAAATGTGACGCAAACGGGCAAATTTGCCGATTCCAGCAGTGTTGTACCTGGCCAGCAGGTTCTAGCGCTAGGCTCTCCTTTAGGGTCGGATTACGCGAACTCATTAACTTCGGGAATCGTTTCAGCCAATGATCGGCAGATTAATGACGATCCGGTTCGTTTGACGGCCATCCAAACGGATGTTGCACTTAATCCCGGAAATTCCGGCGGCCCTTTGATTAATATGGCTGGTGGTGTCATTGGTATTAACTCCATGAAAATTTCTTCAAGCAGTGATGGCAGCAACAGCGTCGAAGGAATGAGTTTTTCCATCCCGTCCAATACAGTTGTTTCGACTATTCGTGAAATTGTGAAGGCTGCGGGGAACAATTAAGAGGCGAACAAAATCTAAATTTTGTTTTAAGCTATGGGCTGCCTTTGTGAACAGAAATCAGTTGATTTTTTCTGTCAAGGCGGCCTTTTTTTACGGAATTCAGCGTGGGCCATCTTTTTATAGTGAAAAACTTGACAAGCGGGAAAGCCTTGCCTAAGGCATTCACAGCAGGTCATGTAATATGTTTGTAACAATGTAAAGCAACCTTAAAAAAGTATTAATTCTAATGTCAAGAAAGCCACCTATTCTAAAGGACGTGCTTTAGAAATCCTTATAGATTTTTAGAAAAAAGAAACTTTGCACGTTGGAGAGAATAGATGACTACGAAAACTGTTAAAAATGTACTTTTGGTCTCAACTGGGGCAGCGGCTGCTTTAGCGGTTGGTGCCGTTTCGGCTAACGCTGATACAGTCACAGTCAAGCAAGGAGACAGCGTTTGGAAACTGGCTCAAGAGTATAAGACGACCACGGCCGACATCATCAAAGCAAACGGCTTGGAAAATCCTAATCTGATCTTGACCGGCAAAACTCTGAATATTCCTGACAGTGCGACGCCTGCCGCTCCGGCAGCCGCAGCTTCTGCCGCAACTTCAACTGCCGCAACAAGTGTTTCACCCAAGAATGCTGATGGTACAGTTACTGTTGCTGCGGGCGACACGCTTTATGGTATCGCCACCCGTTATAACGTCTCTGTCTCTACTCTGATTGCAAACAACAATGGATCCACATTTATCACTAGCGGCCAAAAATTGTCTTTGACTGCCGCACCTGTCAGCGCCGCACCAGCAGCTAAGGCCCCAGCCGCACCGGCGGCAAGTCAGGCACCTGTAAGTCAGGCACCCGCAAGCCAAGCGCCAGCTGCTCCCGCTAGTGCTGCTGCACCAGCAGCCAAAGCAACCGCAGCGTCAGCTGCACCTGTTGCTGTCAAAAAAGCAGTGACTCCTAGTTATTCAACTGCTGCATCGACTACTAATACATATTATTATGGCCAGTGCACTTGGTACGTGAAGAACATGCTTAGCTGGGTACCAAATATGCTTGGCAATGCTAATCAGTGGGCATCATCAGCTGCTGCGCAAGGTTTCCGTGTTGATCACTCTCCTGCAATCGGTTCGGTTGTTGTCTTCCAAGGCGGCCAAGCTGGTGCCAGCGCTGCTTATGGCCATGTGGCTGTTGTGACAGCTGTTTATGGTGATTCAATCCGTATTAAAGAAGGCAATGCCGGTGGCAACGCGATTAGTACAAGAACTGTTGCTTCCGCATCTAGTTACCAATACATTCATGCCAAGTAAGTTCCTGTTTCAAAAAAATTTTAGGCTCCGGCCTTTTTTTTTACGGTAAATTAGAGATATGCAATATCGCAATTTTTTGACAATCAAAAATCATTGGATTTTCTCGCCGAATACTTCCATTGGCGAGGTTAGTCAGTATTTTACTGACTTTAGGACTTTTCAGTTTAAAGGCCGTTTTATTTCGGACGACCTAATTGCTCAGATAGCCGCTGCTGAAAAGAATTTTTCCTCTGTCCAATCTGCCTTGGATGGTTTGACGGATATTTTTATCAATCACATGCTTCCGGTTGACCAGTGGGCCTACAGTCGCGATCAATATTCGGACAATGAGGCTCTTTTTGCAGTCAACATTGGCATTATTCCCTTCGAAAATCCTGATGGTCAGCGTGGCGAGAATTTGAGTTATACTTTCCAAATTTTTCGCAACCAATCGATTTTGGATCTCGTCAAACACGGGCGCTGGCTTGATGATGAGGTGAGCGGTTTTGAAGAACTGAATTATTATTTTGCCAGAACAAGCGATCTATTAAAATTTCGTGATTTCCAGACTGGCTTGGCAGGTCAGCCATCAGCCGTCTTTAAACAGGTTCAGCCCTTTATTGACGAACTAAATAATCAGGAATTGGTCGTTCGAAGGATCGAGGCTGAACGATCACCCAGTTTCCTAGCCGTAAATTTGACACCTGATTTTGATAATTGGGAGAGTTCAGGCGCCGCACAATTGGACAAGGTAAACGCTTTTGATGTCCAAAGCAAAATCAGCGGTTTGTTCCCTCATGTTTCCGATGCCGAAATTGCCGAATTAAAGCATAAGGCCGATATTTTTAAAAATCTGCAGCGGATTAGACGCGAGGATACTGTTTTCGGGCCTGATGTGTATCAGCCCGTACGCAAGTCACCAACTGCAATTCCAAAAAAATATCAAACTCGAGAAATTATCTCAGTAAAAAGGACACTAGCCAATGCTGTATCTTTGCTGAATATTCCTTTCGTCTGGGGCGGAAATGATCAAAAAGGATTGGATATACCGGGTTTTGTTGCATATTTGCGCTTGATTTCTGGTCTTAGCGACATTGGAGACAAAGTGTATGTCCAGGCTGCTAGTCTGCGCCAAGCCGGAAGGCGAGAAAAGAATTACGCCCAATCTTTGCCTGGAGACCTGCTTTTTTGGGGGAGAAAGGGCGCTGAGTTCAGCGTGGCTATGTACATTGGCGGTGGCCAATCGATCGGTTTAAAAGGCCCGAATAGTCGGGTTCAGATACAAGCAGTCACAGGATCGCCTGTCGCATTTGAGGGTATTTACTAATATGACAGCAGATTTTTGGGATCGCATTCAGACAAATGCAAAGAAATCTGGTGAGCCTTTTTTTAGTCTGGCACCAATGGAGGCTGTCACGGATAGCGTTTTTCGTCAAGTGGTCGCAAAGGCGGCCGCGCCGAACGTTTTTAATACGGAATTCACAAATGCGTTAAGTATTACACACCCGAAAGCCAAATTTTCTGTGATGGGCCGGCTGCATGTTTCACCTAATGAACAGCAGCGGCCGGTTGTCCAGCTATGGGGCAACCAGCCTGAAGCATTTGTAAGGGCTGCTGAAGCGGTCAAAAATCAAGGTTTTAAGGCAATTGATTTGAATATGGGTTGTCCCGATTCAACCGTCGTTAAAAACGGCGGTGGTTCGGATTTAATCCGTCATATGCAGACGGCTGCCGATGTGATCGCTGCCAGCAAAATGGCAGGGCTGCCGGTTTCTGTGAAGACGCGATTAGGATTTTCTCGTGTGGACGAAATGAATGATTGGCTGCCTTGGCTTTTACGGCAGGATGTTAGAGTCCTAACTGTTCATTTACGTACGCGAAAGGAAATGAGCAAGGTCCCGGCACATTTTGAGCTGATTGATCAGATCGTCAAGATGCGAGACAAAATTGCACCGCAGACAATGCTGCAGATAAACGGTGATATCAAGACGCGACAGCAAGGCATCGAATTGGCTGAGCAGCATCCTGGGTTGGATGGAATTATGATTGGCCGCGGTATTTTTGAAAATCCTTACTGTTTTGAAAAGACGCCCCAGCAACATTCCCTAGGGGAGCTCTTGGATCTTTTTGAATTTCAGTTAGATTTATATGACCAATATGTTGCTGAGGTTGGGCCGAAACGTTTTGAAGCCTTGCGACGTTTCTTCAAAATTTATGTTCGTGGGCTGGCTGAGGCCGCAAAGTATCGGGACCGCTTGGTCAACACACATAGTTCTGATGAGGCCCGTGCGATTATCACCGAACTGCGTGAACGAGCCTGCAGCTTCAGCTGAATGTTGTGATATAGAACAAAAATGGCTGAGCCCTTTGGCGGATGTTTTATAATCTTAAATAATTGAGGCAGATCAAGATACTGAACTTTTTTGGAAGACCAAGGAATATTACCGAACAAATCAGGCACCGTAAAATCAGCTGGTTGGAACTATTCTACGATTTAATTTTTTCGGTTGTTTTGGAAAGGCTGACCAGCGGATTAGTGGCAGATTTTTCATGGCCGCGTTTTTTCAATGCTAGTGTCTTGTTTTTCTGGTTCTTTTGGAGCTGGCATGAGACCTCGGGCTATTTTGATAACCACGGCAATGACAGCATCCTGAATGTTTTGATTATTAATGTTCAACTGATTTTGGCAGGTATTGCTGCCTTGTTTATTCCTGATGCGATTGCTGGCAATTATACAAATATCTTAATTGCTTTTGTGCCGATGGAATTGCTGCTGATTGCGGTTTGGTACATTATCGGCCATTTTGATCCGACACATGGGCCGGCATCGCGTGCCTGGGCGACAGTCTACAGCTTTGCTCTGCTTTTGCTGCTTATTGGCCTATTTGCACCAACAGCTGGTAAGTTTGTGATCATTTTAGCCACGCTGCTGATCAATTATCTGGTTGTTTTTTTCGCAAATCCGCGTTTGAGACGAGAATATGAAAACACGCATATGCCTTTTGTTTTGAAGGATTCGCTGATTGAGCGGTACGGCCTGATGACGATGATCGCTTTAGGCGAAGTGATTGTTGGCCTTTATGAAGCTATTGGTCATCCGGTGACAATGCTTGGCCTAACAGAGTTTATTATGAGCATTGTTCTCGTCGCTTTGGTGACAGCTGTCTATTACCAGGTGATTGGTGAATTGCATGTACAGATGGCCTCCTCGATTCAGGTTATGGCTGTACGCTGGCTTTTTTTGCTGGATATCTATGCGGTAATGCTTTTTGGTGTTTTTCTCATTTTTGTCTTGGAGAAAGATCAGCTTGCACAAAGGCTCTGGCTGTCATTTTTGCTGTTTGCAAGCCTTTTTGTGATGTGGCTGATTCACAGAGGATCACTTCGCACGATAAACAGGCAAGGGGTACAAATAAACCCTTATTTTTCATGTTTGAGTTTGCTGCTATGCTGGCCGTGGCTTTTCTGCATAAAAGTTGGATGATTCTGTGCCTAGACCTGATTATGCTGCTTGTCATTTTGCATTATCGTTATATCCAACCGGTCAAAGCTGAAAATTAGTACATAAAAACCCGCTCATAACCTGTGAGCGGGTTTTTATTTAATTATTAACTTCGAGCAGTTTGCTGAGAAATTCCTGTGCCCGCGGATTTTGCGGGTGAGAGAAAAATTCATCGGGCTTAGCGTCTTCGGCAATCTTACCCTGATCTAAAAACCAGACGCGATCAGCAACTTTTTTGGCAAATCCCATTTCATGCGTAACAACAACCATTGTCATACCTTCAGCTGCTAAATCCTGCATGACTTTCAATACTTCGCCGACCATTTCTGGATCCAGCGCTGAGGTTGGTTCATCAAAGAGCATCACATCCGGGTTCATCGCAAGTGCTCTTGCAATGGCGACACGCTGTGCCTGCCCGCCTGATAAGGAATTGGGGAAGGCATCGATTTTTTCTGTCAGACCGACTTTTTCCAATAATTCCTGAGCTTTTGCCCGCGCTTGAGAAGCCGGGATCAAACCTAATTTAACTGGTGCTAAGGTAATATTGCGTTCAACATTTAAGTGTGGAAAGAGGTTGAATGATTGAAACACCATCCCCATTTTACGGCGGACAGCGTCCAATTCTTTATCCTTCAAAGTTGTTAGATCCTGACCTTCGAATAGAACGGATCCTGAAGTCGGCGTATCCAGCATGTTCAGGTCACGGATTAAAGTTGATTTTCCGGTTCCGGAAGGGCCGATCAAAGTCACTACTTCAGAACGGTTGATTTTCGCATTAATATGATCCAAAACAAGTGATTTGCCGAATTTCTTGGTTAGCCCCTTTAATTCGATAATCGTATCTTCAGTCATGTTTCATCTTCCTTTCAAAATGTTTCATGATTCTAGATAGGCTGAAAGTGAGTATGAAATAAATAGCAGCTGCAATAATTAAAGGTGTGACGCCGTTAAAAGTAGTTGCTCGCATGTTATTTATTTGGTACATGATATCAGGCGCACCGATAATCAGGACAATTGACGACTCTTTGATCAGGGCGACGAATTCATTTCCCAGTGCCGGCCAAATATTTTTCAAAGCCTGCGGAATGACAACAAAACGCATTGTTGTTCTCTGCGAAAGGCCTAATGATCTTGCTGCCTCGGTCTGACCGATATTAACCGAATTAAATCCACCGCGAATAGCTTCTGAAACATAAGCTGATGAATTAATCGAAACGGCAATAATGCCGGCCGGAATTGTGGCAATATTTGGCTGAATATGGATACCTGTGACCGATAGAATGGCACCCAAGATCAAAGGCAGCGAAAAGTACACGAATTCCAACTGTACAATCATCGGCGTGCCTCTAAGAATTTCGACATAAGTACCCGCAACTGCCCGGATTGTCTTATGATGCGACATATGCATGAGTGCAATAATCAAACCTAAAATCGAGCCGATAATAACTGACGCGATAGAAATAACCAGCGTCACTTCTAAACCGGATAAAATCTCGTCTCTAAAGCGCCAAGCCAGCGTGTTGGATAAAAAATTCATCACTTACTTTGCCTTACCTAATTGCTTGCCAGCTTGAGCGATCCATTTTGGAAATACTTTTTGCTTGTTAACTTTTTTGATAATTTTGTTAATATGCGCAACCAGTGTGTGCTGATGCTTTGGGATCACAACCTGCATGCCTTCTTCGTTCTGCACACCTTTAGGATAGCTTGCGTAAACGTACTTCAAACCTGATACACTGTGTGCATAAGCCTGGCCGACACCGCCCGATAAAGCAACGGCGTCAATTTTATTAGTCTGCAAAGCCAAAATTAAATCGTTGTTGGACTGCATCTGCACAAAATGAGCAGCTGAGAGTTTATTTTTCGCCAATGAGCTTTTGATCAGACTTTCCTGACGTGCTGAGGTTTGAACGCCAACTCTTTTACCAGCTAAGTTTTTATAAGACTTAATTTTCTTGGCTTCAGATTTGTTGATGACAAGAGTCTCTTTCGCTGTGTAATATGGAATTGAAAAATCTACTTGTTTTTTTCTTTCCGGCGTTGAACCCATGCCGGCAATTAAGACATCAACTCTGCCAGATTTTTGAGCCACGAGTAGAGAATCAAAAGACATATTTTTGATTTCTAGTTTGACGCCTAGACCCTTAGCCAACCTTTTAGCCAAACTCATATCGGCACCTGCTGGCGTCTGCTTGCCATTCTTTTGTGCTAAAAATTCATACGGCGGGAAATCAGCAGACGTACCAACAATCAATTTCCCTCGGGTTTTGATCTTCGAATACAGCACATCCTGTTTATTTCCCGCCGCTTGAACTTGACTTCCAGCTGTCGCAAAAATACCAGTAACTGCAATCGCCGACACTAAACCGCTAAAAAACTTGCTTACTAATTTTTTCATTTTAAAACTTTCTCCTAAATAATTAAATCTTCACACTAAAATAAGTGAATTGCACACTATAATAAAGACCATGATTGCAGATGTCAAGGGTTTCAATGGACTTTCGCTGGCTTTTATCGGCGATGCCGTTGATGAACTGAAAATTAGAACTTATTTACTTTCCACGGGATTAACAAAAGTGAACGATCTTCAAAAACGATCCAAGGAATTTGTTGCTGCCAAAGCACATGCCAAGCTTTACTTTTTATTAGAAGAAGAACACATTTTAACTGAAGAAGAGACCGAGATTTATAAACGTGGACGCAATTCGCATCCGCATACGAAGGCCAAAAATACTGATTTTGCTACCTATCAGATTTCGACAGGTGTTGAAGCTGTTTTGGGTTATCTATATTTGAAGAATGATCAAAAGCGTCTGGATCAGATCATTAATTGGATGATAGAGAAAGTAGAAAGCGGGCAGACACGTGGTTAAAGAAGTTGTATACGGGATTCATGCCGCCATCGAGGCGCTGGATAACAATAAAAGCGTCAGCCGTATTTATTTAAGCGATTCTCTGGCAAAAAATCGTGTTTTGGAGATTGAAAAGAAGGCTGTTATTGGTCATCAGCCGATTGTTAAAGTTGATAACCGACGTTTGGACGAATTGACCGATCATGGCAACCACCAAGGTGTGGCAGTTGAAATAGAAGCCTACAGTTACGTGGCATTGCCAGAAATTCTAGCCAAAAAAACTGATCACGACCCTTTTTTGGTTATTTTAGATGAGATCGAAGATCCGCAGAATTTAGGTTCGATTTTACGAACGGCTGATGCAGCAGGCATTGATGGGATCATTATTCCGAAAAGACGTGCCGTCCAATTGACGCAAACAGTTGCTAAAATCTCAACCGGAGCAATTGAGCACGTCCCAGTTGCCCGCGTGACCAACATCAATAATGCTATTGACAGTTTAAAAGATGCAGGCTTTTGGATTTTCGGCACGGATATGAAGGGTCAGGACTATACCCAATGGAATGCTAAAGGACCAGTCGCATTGGTCATCGGCAATGAAGGACGCGGCATTTCGCCGCAGACTAAAAAGAAAGTTGATCAAATGCTGACGATTCCAATGGTCGGGCACGTGCAGTCGCTGAATGCCGGCGTTGCTGCCGCATTATTAATCTATCAAGGCTTTAATAGCCGCCGCATTGGGTCTTAATGTAATCTATTAAAATTTTATTATTTTAATACTTTGTTCTCAGCTGAGCGGTTTTTTCTGTTGAAAAAAGCCACCGCCCCCGAGTACCCTTTAATTATTAGTAAAACATTATTCACGATAATTCCTGAAAATACGAACATATATTCGCTTATCCTAATCGATCGTGTAAGCTAAGCTGACTTTAAATTTTGGAAGAGGTTAAGTTGATGCGGATAGAAAAGGCACTGAATAAAATTAGTCAAGGGGATGAGACGGGTTATGAACACATTATTTTGGTCACTAAGGGGTTAGTCAGAAAAATTTATTATCATTATTTAAGCAATGTTTTGGAGCTGGATGATTGGGAAAGTGAGTGTTTGACGGTTCTCATGCACGCAGTGCGTCGTTACCATACAAATGGGAACTGCAAATTTACCACCTATTATTACGCTGCACTGCAGCATAAAGCTATGGATCTGCTGCGTAAAAGTTATTCTAAAAAGGAACAGAACCGTCGCCAGAATGTGTCCTTAGAAGAACTGGCCTTTAACGGATATGATCCGGTAGATCACGGGTGGAATCAGGCGCAGACAAAAATGGATTTTGAGGATGCGATCAGCCAAACTGATTTTCGGGCTGGCGACAAAGAATCGCTTGCCATTAAAGAACTGTTTGGTGATTTAAAACAGGCGCAAATTGTTCAAAAGCAGGTCAAAGCGCACTCGCTGGATTATCGGAAAAAGCGTGTGACCAGAGATATTTACGCACATTTTTATGGTTTAGGCGAATAATGGACATAAGCAGATGGAAAAAATCTGTTAGAATGAACTTAACTATGATTCGCTATATTAAAGGTACAATTGCAGAAATGAAAAAAGTGACTTGGCTGAATGGCAGTGAGACCAGTCGGGACACGAGCTATGTGATCTTCAGTGCGATTTTTTTTGCCGGCTTTCTTGGAATTGTTGATTATTTAGTCGGACTTGGCGTTCGCTTGTTGATGAATCGATAAAAATCAGTTAAAATTGTTATTAAAGAGACCAAGGGCGACCGAGGTTTTTTATTTTGATTAAAAAGAGGCAATAATGGTTGAACAAGAATTACAAAAGGATTGGTACGTGGTTCATACCTATTCTGGTTACGAAAATCGTGTCAAACTAAACTTAGAGCAGCGTCGTGAATCAATGGGCATGACTGATTTCATTTTTCAGGTCATTGTGCCGGAAAACGAAACGATTAAGACTGGGCCTAATGGTGAATTGAAAAAGGTTGTCGAAAACGATTTCCCTGGTTATGTGCTGGTTGAAATGGTGATGACAGACCAATCTTGGTATGTTGTCCGTAACACGCCTGGTGTGACTGGATTCTTGGGTTCTCATGGACAAGGATCAAAGCCAAACCCTGTAACGAAAGATGAGATTGACCGGATCATGCACCGCATGGGCCTGATCGAACGCAAAGTTGATGATCTGAATGTTGAAGTCGGCGAGACGGTTTCAATTGTTGGTGGTGCCATGAATGGTATGGAAGGCAAAGTAACAGCGATTGACCGCGAAAAACAAGAGGTCAAAGTATTGGTTGACATGTTTGGCCGAGAAACTGAAACTGAAGTTCCTTTCAACGATATCGATAAGATTTATTGAGTGTATAATTTATCAGGTAACCGTTTGCCTGAAATAGATTTCCAAGCTGAGAAATGGTTTCGCAACTCATTTTTCGGCTTTTTTTATTGAGCATAATTCGGGCAGCTTCTTACATTGGAGGATAGATATGGACTACATGATTGGTGTGGACCTTGGAACAACTAGTACAAAATCAGTCCTTTTTGATCTCAAAGGGCATGTGATCGCCTCTGCTAATAATGGGTATCCCCTTTACAGAGACGAGCCTGATATGGCTGAAGAAGATCCAGTCGAGATTTTCGAAGCTTTGATTGATTCTTTGACCGATGTTGTGCGCAAGGCCGAATTAAAACAAGGTGATCAAGTGTTGGGCGTTTCCTTTAGCTCTGCGATGCATTCTTTAATTGCTTTTGATAAAGATTGGCAGCCCTTGACGCGTGTGATTACTTGGGCCGATGGCCGAGCGGTTAAATATGCCGAACAGCTGAAAAAAGATGGTACTGGGCAGGAAATTTACAGCAAGACCGGTACGCCGATTCATCCCATGGCACCTTTAAGCAAATTGCTATGGCTGAAAAACGAACGGCCGGATATTTATAAAAAAGCTGCCCATTACTTAGGTATTAAGGAATATATTTTTCACCGTTTATTCAATGCTAACAAAATGGATATTTCCATCGCGTCAGGTACTGGATTGTTTAACATTTTCAAACTGCAGTGGGATCAGCAGGCCTTGGCATTAACCGGCTTGTCGGTCGATCAATTGCCAAAACCAGTTGAACCCTACGAAATGGAACGCGGCATGATTTCTGAATATGCAAAAGTGATCGGTATTCCGGTGCAGACGCCTTTTATATATGGTGCCGGTGATGGGCCTTTGTCTAATTTGGGTGTTAATGCGATTCAACCAGGTGTGGCAGCCGTGACCATTGGGACTTCCGGTGCGATTCGTGTTGTGACTGATAAGCCAAAAATTGATCCAAAAGGGCGGACATTTACTTATGCTTTGGATCGTGATCATTGGGTTGTCGGCGGGCCTGTCAACAATGGCGGAGATGTGTTTCGCTGGGCAAGAGATAATTTGTTTGATGCTGAAAAATCAACAGCTGCCTTACTGGGCATTGACTCTTATGACTTGTTGACAAAGATTGCTTCTAAAGTGCCGGCTGGTGCTGACGGTCTGCTCTTTCATCCTTATTTGAGTGGTGAACGTGCACCGATTTGGGATGCTAACGCGAGAGGCTCTTTCTTCGGCCTGACACATTACCACACGCGTGCACATATGGTGCGTGCTGTTCTGGAAGGCATTATTTTCAATATTTATATGGTGGCTTTGGCGTTGGAAGAAGTCGTCGGCGATTTGAAATCGGTTCAGGCGACTGGCGGCTTTGCCCGTTCAGCTTTGTGGCGTCAGATGCTGGCAGATATTTTTGAACAGTCTGTCACGGTACCACAAGCCTTTGAATCCGGCGCTTTGGCTGCCACGGTTATTGGTCAGAAAGCTTTAGGCCTGACTGATAAGATTGAAAACATTGCCGGCATGGTTGGCGAAGCAAAAACCTATGAGCCGAATCCGGATAATTATCAGGTCTATCGTGAATTGACGCCGATCTTTATCCGTTTGAGCCGGCAATTGCAGACTGAATATGAGAACATCGCTAATTTTCAGCGTGAGCATGTTCACATTAAGATGACTGAAGAATAAAAAAGTATTTGAGCATAAAAAGGATTTGACGGAGGAAGTTTATGTTATCACTGGCAGCTATTACAGTTGACCCGAAAACCGGCTTTTATGATTGGCAGATGGGCGGGTTGAATGTTTGGCCATTTTTAATCTTGGTTTTGGGCATTATTTTATTGTTAACTTTGATTTTGAAGTTTAAAATCAACACATTTGTCACTTTGATTGTTGTCTCGATTGTTGTTGCATTCGCTTTAGGCATGAATCCAGCTGGTATTGCCGATGCGATTAAAAATGGTATTGGCGGCACATTAGGAGAACTGGTTGTCGTCTTCGGCTTTGGATCGATGATCGGCCGTTTGGTATCTGATTCAGGTGGTTCTTATCGAATTGCCAAAACACTGATTGCCATGTTTGGCAGAAAACGCCTGCAGTGGGCGGTTGCCTTTGCCTCCTTCATTATTGGTATTTCTCTGCTATTTGAAGTCGGCTTGGTTGTTTTGATTCCGATTGTCTTTACAATTGCTTTGGAAGCTGGCGTGCCTTTGCTTTATTTAGGCATTCCAATGGCGACAGCTTTGTCGGCTGCTCAAGGATTCTTGCCGCCGCAGCCTGCACCAACAGCGGTGACGAATGTGCTTGGTGCCAACATGGGGATGGTCTTAATCTACGGTATCTTAGTTGCTATTCCGGCAATGATTGTGGCCGGCCCATTATTTACACGTGTCGCACAAAAGTATTTGCCCAAAGCCTTCAAAATTACGAAACATTTGGATGCCTTAGGAACTGTCAAAGAGTTTAAATTAGAAGAAACACCTTCTTTTGGGCTTTCAATTCTGACTTCTTTGATGGCTGTTATCTTTATGGTTGTGACAACTATTATTACGATGATTGTCAATGGCGGCAAGCAAGTATACGGTGGCGTGATTGGCGATACAGCTTGGAAAGCCATGACTAGTGCTGCACAAAATGGTTATCTGCTTCATCCGACTGATTTTCAGAAAATCGTCGCTTTTCTCGGTAATCCTCTGATTGCGATGGTCATTGCGCTGCTGTTTGCCATGTGGTCAATGGGCCGTCACCAAAAGCGTTCTATTAAGGAAGTTAACGCAACGCTATCTGATGCGATCAAGTCAATCGCTAATTTATTAATGGTTATTGGCGGCGGCGCAGCTTTTAAGGGCGTCTTGACTTCCGGTGGTATTTCGACGGCGATTGCTCAGGCATTTGCCCATTCATCAATGTCGCCAATTCTGTTTGCTTGGCTGGTAGCTGTGATTATCCGTGTTTCGGTGGGCTCAGCGACAGTTGCGGGGATGACATCGGCTGGTATCGTGGCTCCGATCGTGGCTGCGCAGACAGCGATCAATCCAGCTTTTGTGGTTCTGGCTATCGGTGCCGGTTCTTTGGCTGCAAGTCATGTCAATGATGCGGGTTTTTGGATGTTTAAAGAGTTCTTTGACTTGGATGTCAAAGAGACATTGAAGACTTGGACCGTTTTGGAAACACTGATTTCAGTGGTCGGGCTGCTGATGGTCTTATTGCTGGCAGCAATTTTCCATTAAATGATTGATAAAATCAGTGGAAGAGCGTATAGTCATAACTGCATGTTTGTAGACAATCATGTGCGGGAGTGGCGTCACGGCTACGTATCACCGCTAGATTACGAGAGGAGACATTATCGTGGCAAAAAATGTCGTAAAAATTGTTAAATTACAAATTCCAGCCGCCAAAGCAACCCCAGCACCACCTGTTGGACCAGCTCTAGGCCAGGCCGGTGTAAATATCGGGCAGTTCACTAAGGACTTCAACGCTCAGACTAAGGATCAAGCGGGTTCAATCATCCCAGTTGTCATTTCTGTTTATGACGATCGTTCTTTCACCTTTGTTTTGAAGACACCTCCTGCATCGGACTTGCTCCGTAAGGCAGCAAAAGTTGATAAGGGTTCTGGACAACCAAATACGTTAAAGGTTGCTAATGTGACCTCAGCTCAGATAGAAGAAATTGCAAAGATTAAGCTGCCTGATTTGAACGCAGCCAGTGTCGAAGCTGCTGTGAAAGTTGTTAGTGGAACTGCTCGTTCTATGGGCTTTTTGATTGATGGCAAGTCATTGGACGATGGTGCTGCACGCTTGGCTACCGGTGCTGAAATTGCTGAAGCCGAAGCTGAAGCCGAAGCTGAAGGTGCTGCTGCTGAAGCTGGTATCGTACCTAAGAAAGATGATGATGACGCTGACGCTACTGACGCGCCTGCAGAAGGGAGTGCCGAATAATGACTAAAAAACACAGTAAAAAGTATTTAGCCGCCGTCGAAAAAGTTGATGCGAGCAAGAAATATTCTTTGGCTGATGCCACAGCACTCGTTAAAGAGATTGCTTTTACAAAGTTCGATTCCAATGTTGAAGTTGTCTTTGACTTGAATGTTGATACGACTAAAGCTGATCAGCAGCTGCGTGGTGCCATTGTGCTGCCTAACGGTTCTGGCAATGATAAAAAAGTTGCTGTCTTTGCTGAAGGCGATAAGGCGAAGGAAGCTTCTGATGCCGGTGCTGATTTCGTTGGCACAGATGAATTGGTTGAGAAGGTCAAGGCTGGCTGGACTGACTTCGATGTTGCGATTGCGACACCGGATCAAATGGCTAAAGTCGGCCGTGTCGGCCGTGCTTTAGGACCAAAAGGCTTGATGCCTAACCCTAAAGAAGGAACTGTGACGCTGGATGTTGCTAAGGCAGTTAAAGATGCCAAGGGCGGCCAAGTCACATATCGTACCGACAAAAATGGTAATGTTGCCGTACCAGTTGGTAAAGTTTCATTTGATGCTGAAAAATTGGCACAGAACGTTAAGACTGTTTCTTCCACTGTTCTCTCGGCTCGTCCAAGTACAGTTAAAGGCACTTACGTCCTGAGTGCACACCTGGCTTCTACAATGGGCCCTGGTATTGCCCTTGATGTTGCATCACTATAACGAATAAAACGACTTGAGAAATCAGGTCGTTTTGTATATACTCATATAAGTAAATATCGTTTTTACCTAAGACGTCGGTTGCTGCAAAGTGTAATTCCTGCCGAGGAAAGCTAATTTTTCCATGGCCGCGTCTAGTGCGCGGTTTTCTTATGTATAGAACTATTTACGGAAAGGATATCTTATGAGCGAAAAAGCGATTGCGATTAAAGCCCAAAAAGTTGACGAAGTCGCTGATCTGTTTGCAAATTCAGTTTCAGCTGTCGTTGCCAACGTTCGTGGCCTGACTGTCGCACAGGCTGATGATTTGCGTTCTCAGCTTCGTGATGAAGGTGTCTCCCTGAAGGTTATCAAGAACAAAATTTTGACTCGTGCTGCTGAAAAAGCCGGCTATAAAGAGTTGAATGATGTCTTTAATGGCCCTTCGGCGGTTGCCTTTTCTAAAGAAGACGTTGTCGCACCTGCCCGTATTTTGAAAAAGTTCAGCAAGACTGCTGATGCTTTGGAATTAAAAGGTGGTGTGATCGGCGGTAAAGTCGCAGATCTCGACACAATTAATCGTTACGCAGCATTGCCTTCCAAAGAGACTTTGCTTCAGCAATTGCTTGCTGAATTCCAGTCACCACTCCGCAGCTTTATGTATGCGGTTAAAGCGGTTGCTGAAAAGCGTGAAGCTGATGGCGAGACTGCCTAAGCTAGCGATAACGCAGCAAATTAATAGTTATTAGAGTATTAACTTTTTTAACGATCGAAAATAAATAAGACGCAGATTTGTATCTGCACGTTGGAGGAAAAAACATGGCATTTGATAAAGATGCAATTATCGCTTCTTTGAAAGAAGCTTCAATCCTCGATTTGGCTGACTTAGTTAAAGCTATCGAAGATGAATTTGGTGTTTCAGCTGCTGCTCCAGTTGCAGCTGGAGCAGGTGCTGGCGAAGAAGCCGCAGCTAAGGATTCGTTTGACGTTGAATTAACCGAACCTGGCCAAGCTAAGATTGGTGTTATCAAGGCTGTTCGTGATGCTACTGGCCTTGGTTTGAAAGAGTCTAAAGACTTAGTTGATGGTGCACCATCAGTTATCAAGTCAGCATTGAGCGAAAGCGATGCTAACGACTTGAAAGCTAAGTTGGAAGCTGCTGGCGCAACTGTTACTCTTAAGTAATCAGCTGAAGTTTGATTCAAAACGATTCGAAATTTCCTGTTTGGAGTTCGGATCGTTTTTTATTTTGTCCTAAAAGATATGGCTGCATTTGTTCACTTTTCTTTTCAGGATATAATAGGGACAGTCAAGCCGGCGTTGCATCAGACCTTATGAACAGGCGGCCGAAAGATTTTTGAATTGAAATATGACAGATAAAAACGAACAATATTTTACAGCTGAACCTAGTTCCCAACATGATTATCAGGAAATTTCCTTTGATTTCTCAGGCAAGACCTTTTTTTTCAAAACAGATGCCGGCGTTTTTTCGAAAAATCGCATTGATTACGGTACGCGGGTACTGCTGGATTGTGTAGCCGATCATTATTCGGAAATACGATCGGGGTTTATCTTAGATTTGGGCTGCGGTTACGGCGTTGTTGGTGTTGCGCTGAAATCGCTGGATCCAAGGCGCGAGTTGACCATGACAGATATTAATCTGCGCTCATTGGCGCTGGCAAAAGAGAATTTACAGCGAAATCAGTTGGATGCTGAAGTGCTGCAATCAAATATTTATGATGGCCTGAATGGCGAGTTTGCAGCCATCGTCGTCAATCCGCCTATTCGTGCCGGCAAACAAGTCGTCACGAAAATGCTGACAGAGGCTAGGAAACATTTGTCTTCCGGCGGTATGATTTTTGCTGTTTTGCAAAAAAAGCAGGGCGCGCCTTCAGCTGAAAAAAATTTGATGGCCGCCTTTGGCAATGTTGAAATCTTAAAACGCGATAAGGGATACTATGTCTTACGATCAACCAAGCAATGAATATTTCATGCAGCAGGCTTTAAACGAAGCCAAACAGGCTTTTTTGGAAGGCGAGGTGCCAATCGGTGCAGTCCTAGTTAAGGATGGCCAACTGCTTGTTTCTGATCATAATCGCAAAGAACAGTTAGGCAGTGCGACGGCTCATGCAGAAAAGCTCGTGATTGAGCGTGCAAATAAGCTGGTTGGTAATTGGCGGTTGACCGGCTGTCAGCTGTTTGTCACGATTGAACCTTGTGTGATGTGTTGCGGTGCCATTATTCAAAGCCGTTTGCCGGAACTTTTTTACGGCGCCAAAGACCCTAAATTTGGTGCCGTGGCCTCTTTGTATCGCGTCTTAGAGGATAGCCGAGCTAATCATTTTGTCAGTGTCCAAGGCGGTCTGATGGCTGATGAGGCGGCTTCTTTAATGCAGGATTTTTTTAGAAAACTTCGTGAAAACTGATTTTTTTACAAATATCGCATCTAACTAACTCTTGGATAGATATACAATGATCACAGAAAAGCGCAAGCCTGTTTTGGCCGTCAAATGATAATTAATGCAAACAGGCTGGTGTTGGATGTTATCGAGGCAAATATATGGACGATGAGCAATTAGCCCGGACTGAATTAGACGAGCTTTACCGCAAATTTTCTTCAAGCAGCCAAGGGTTGTCGACTGCACAGGCAGCTTCGCAGTTAAAGTTATCCGGTCCGAATATTATCAGCAAAGCTCGCGGCGAGTCTCAATTGAAGGCTTTTTTTAAATCATTTTCAAGCATGATGGCTGTTTTGCTTTGGGTGTCTGGTGTGATTGCAATCTTTGCCGGCATGAGCGAACTGGGCGTCGCGATCTGGACTGTCAATGTGATTAACGGCCTCTTCTCTTTTTGGCAGGAGTTTGCTGCAAAAAAAGCGACCGATTCTTTGATGAAACTGCTGCCAACGTATGCACATGTTTATCGGGATGGCAAACTGCAGCAGATTGATGCCACACAACTGGTTCCTGGCGATATTTTTTCGGTTCAGGCCGGCAATTCTGTTTCTGCTGATGCACGGATCATTGAATCAGACGAACTGGAGGTTGATGAATCAGCCTTAACTGGCGAATCCCTGCTTGTCAGCAAATCTTCTGCCTTTGCAAAGGGAGCCGGTAAATTTGCATATAGTAATCTGGTTTATGCTGGTACGACTGTTGCCAGCGGCAGCGGGCTGGCAATTGCTTTAGCGACCGGTATGAAGACGGAGTTTGGCCAGATTGCCCGTTTGACCCAATCCACTAAACAAGTCGATTCACCGCTTCATTTGGAACTCAATCGCCTGACTCGACAATTATCAATTATTGCGGTCTCAATTGGGACCCTGTTTTTTCTTGCCGCTGTTTTCTTTGTGAAAAATCCAATCGCCAAATCCTTCATTTTTGCTCTAGGCATGATCGTCGCATTTATTCCGGAAGGGCTTTTGCCGACTGTGACCCTGTCTTTAGCACAAGCCGTCCAACGTATGGCACGCAAAAATGCGTTGGTTAAAAATCTCAATTCTGTCGAGACTTTAGGCGAAACGACTGTGATTGCCACCGATAAGACGGGTACGCTGACGCAGAACCAAATGACGATTAACCATGTTTGGACTAAAGAATCCGAGTATGAGGTGACTGGGGAAGGCTATGTGAAAAATGGCCAGATTCGCGAAAAAAACAAACCAATTCATTTAGACAGGCATCCGACCCTAAAACAATTGATCACGATTGCCAGCCTCGATAACGACACTGAGGTACAGCCGGCCAAATCCTTAAAGGACCGCCCGAAAATCATTGGCACACCAACTGAGGCGTCTCTGGTTATCCTGGCGCAAAAATCAGGTATCGATTTAGCCACTTTGAAACAAACTTTACCGCGAATTCATGAACTGACCTTTGATTCCAGACGCCAGCGTATGTCAACCATTCATCAAGCCGGCGACGGCAAACGCCTTATTCTGACTAAAGGTGCTTTGGATTTTGTTTTGTCAGTGACAGACCGTATTTTGGATCACGGTGTTGAGCGTGCTATCACTGATGATGACAAGACCGAAATTCTCGCAGCAAACCGGCGTTATGCTGGTGATGGCCTGCGTTCTTTAGCTTTTGCCTATCGCAGCTTTCAAGATGATAGCGACCCTAAGACTTATCATGTCAGCAATTGCGAGCAGCATCTGATCTTTGTTGGCCTGGCCGCTATGTCCGACCCGCCGCGACCGGAAATATATGAAGCTATCCGCAAGGCACATGCAGCCGGTATCAAAATCATCATGGTGACTGGTGATTCTGAATTAACCGCCAAATCGATCGCAACAAGGATCGGCCTTGTCTCTGAATCAGCTCGTGTTGTGACAGGTGCAGAACTTTCCAAAATGACGACTGATCAGCTCACGGATGCGTTGGCAGGTGAGATTATTTTTGCTCGTGTAGCACCTGAACAAAAATATCAAATTGTCACAGCCTTGCAATCCATGGGGCATATTGTGGCGTCCACTGGTGATGGCGTCAACGATGCGCCAGCCCTAAAGAAGGCCAATATTGGTGTGGCAATGGGTGTAACAGGCACCGATGTGGCCAAGGATGCCGCCGATATGATTCTGACAGACGATAATTTTGCGTCCATCGTGGCTGCCATTGAAGAAGGACGAGTTGTTTACGCAGATATCCAAAAGTTTTTGTTGTATATTTTAAATTCCAATTTGCCGGAAGCTGTTCCATCCGTGCTGTTTTTGCTCTCGGGAGGGACGATTCCGCTCTCTTTGACTGTTATGCAGATTTTAACGGTTGACTTAGGAACTGATATGCTGCCAGCCTTGGGACTGGGTGCTGAAAAAATAGAAGCCGGCGTGATGGATCAGCCTCCACGGGATCGGCATGCTCATTTGCTGACGAAAAATCTTTTGCTAAAGGCATTTGCCTGGTATGGACTTTGGGGCTCAATCATCTCAACGGCTGCTTACTTCTTCGCCAACTGGACTTTTGGCTGGCCTGGCCAAGCTTTGGTATCGTCGGGAGGCGATTATCGAAAAGCCACCACAATGACGCTAGCTGGGATCGTTTTCTTCCAAATTGCTGCAGCATTGAATGCCAGAACACAGCGAACGTCAGTCTTTAAAATCGGCGTTTTCTCAAATTATCACATTGATTTTGGGATTTTATTTGAAATCCTGCTGCTGTTGTTGCTGATGTATGTGCCTTTCTTACAGAACCTGTTTCAGACCGGTCCGCTAAACAGCAATGAATGGCTGCTGTTAGTATGTATCCCGGTTCCAATGGTTCTGTTAGAAGAAGCTCGCAAGGCTTTGGTGAGAAAGTACCGGCACCCAAGCTGATTGAGATAATATTGACCGCCTCATGCGGTTTTTTTACTATACTTAGAGATAAATTATCTACGATGAAGGGGTTTTATTTTGACTGAGCAATTCCGATATAACGCATTTAGCGATTATTCATCTTTTAATCCGGCCGAGGAGCTTAAAAAGATTCATATGATTGACGACCAATTTGTCAAACAGTCGTTTTCGGTCAATCTGAAGCATTTTTTTGACCATCTGTTTCCTAATTGCCAGTCAAAACAGAGCTTGATAGAAGCTCAGGCCAATATCTTGATTGTCGATACTGTGCCGTTGGACCAATTATGGCAAAATACGCTGACCGAACTCCCTGCTGAACAATTCTATGCGGCTATTTGCCAAATACTGGATTTTAATGCCGGGCTTGATTTTGAATTGACAGCCAGCAGAGACTTTTTAACAAAGAGCGGTCAGAAAATTCTGTCTGATGAGACAGTCGATACAGCTAATTTGGTGCAGTTTATGTTCAATGCTTTGAATTTGCGTTCAGCAAACGGTTTAAGCCTGATTGACAACCTGGTCAATGACGGTTATTTGCGAAAAGCTTGGCCGCAGGATCTGCCTTTGCCTTTGTTTTTCGCCGGTAAAACACTGGCCGTTGTCCCAAAATCTGATTTGATTAGTGAAGCTGTTTATGTTGATTCCCAATTAGATGGCGATCATGACGGCAAAAATGATTTAATTCAGTTGGTTTTGACGCGGCCCAAACAGTCCGGTCCCGATTTAAAGGTACCGATTATTTTAACGGCCAGTCCCTATTATTACGGCACGAACGATATGGCCGAGGATGTTCATAACCCGGATGGTGACTTAGCAGTTAAAGACAATTTTGATTTTGCTGATCAACCAATTGCTGACGACCAAGTGCTTTTACCAGCCTTGACCGCTGATCAACAAAGCCAGTCAGCTGCTTTTCAACAGACTTTGAAAAGTGGCGCTGCCTCTTTTCCATTGAATGATTATTTTTTGGCCCGCGGTTATGCGGTGGCTTATTATGCCGGCCCTGGCACACGCGGGTCAGACGGCCTGCGTTCTTCCGGCGGGCCCGATGAGACGATTGCTTGTTGTGCAGCCATCGAGTATTTAAGTGGACACCGTCTAGCTTTTACAGATAAAACAGCTAGCCATAGTCTCCATGCCGACTGGTCTAATGGTTCGGTAGCCATGACTGGCCGCAGCTATCTTGGAACTTTGGCAACAGCTTGTGCGACACGCAATCCAGCTGGGCTGAAGACCATTATCTCCGAATCGGCTATCTCTTCTTGGTATGACTACTACCGTGAGAACGGTCTGGTGGTCGCACCTGGCGGTTTTCAGGGCGAAGACGCTGATGTTTTAGCATTAGACACATTTTCGCGCTGGTTTGATGCTGCTGAAATGGCAAAAAGCAAGCAGATTTTTCAGGACAGTTTAGCAGAAATGAAGGTTGAAGAAGACCGTACAACGGGTAATTACACAGCTTTTTGGGACAAGCGCAATTATCTAAAAGACGCAGGCAACATTAAAATTGATTGTTTATATACTCATGGATTGAACGATTGGAATGTTAAACCGATCAATGTTTTCAATATCCTAAAAAGTCTGAAGGGAACAGGGAACGCAGCAGCCAAAGTGATTCTTCACCAGGGCCGGCATATCAGCCCGCATGATATTCGTTCTTTGGATTACCTAGATATCTGTAATCTATGGCTCAGCCATGAGCTTTATGGCCAAGATAATCAGGTTGAAAAAAGCTTGCCGGATGTCATGGTAGAAGATAATCTGGATCCGGAAATTTGGCACAGCCAGCAGGATTGGGCTAAAAGTGAACGCCATCAATCTACTGTTTTGGCTGCATTGTCGAGTGCCAAGACAGCTGGCTATGATGATGATCTGGGCCAGATTTATCGGGAAAACTATCACGATTACACAAGCTACGAAAAAGATTTCTATGCAGGTGATGCGCGTTTTGCCAAATCTACTGCTGTTTTTGATCTGCCATCATTTGGCGAGGCAACGATTAATGGCCGCGTGCAGGTTGATTTGCGCATTCAGACAGATCGGACCGTTGGCCTGGTCACAGCAGCTTTAGTCGAATTAGATGCTAAAGAACATGCTAGCCAAACAACTAAGGCAATCTTAAACCGTGGTTTTCAATTGAGTCTTGGCGACAGGCAAGTCCCTTTGCGTGATTTCTTCAAGCAATCAGTGAAGGCTCACTTGATCGCAAACGGTCATCTGAATCTGCAGAATCTGAAAGGGCCTGGGAAAATCAACCAACTAAAGCCCGATCGATATGTCCAGGCCGTTTTCTATTTGCAGCCGACTGTTTATCGTCTGACTGACCAGACCAAGCTGCGTTTATATATTTTTGGCAGTGATATGCAATACACGCTTCACCCCAAGACTGTTCAGCACTATCAGCTTAATTTGGAAAAAAGTCATGTGATTCTGCCCTTGAATTCATAGTTCCAGTCAAAATCCGGTATAATGGAATAGCGGGCAAACGCCGCTAGTGAATCAGGTCAGGACAGGAATGTAGCAGCCTTAAACTAGTCAGGCGCTGTGCTCGTTTTTATTTCTGCAATGTTAGAATTTTATTAATGTATAAAGCACTTTATCGACAATACCGGCCGCGCACTTTTAGTGATTTGGTCGGCCAAAAAGTAATCGCACAGACGCTGGAAAATGCGCTGAAAGAGAATAAAGTCGGGCATGCTTATCTGTTTGCCGGTCCTCGCGGCACTGGCAAGACTTCGGTGGCCAAGATTTTTGCGCGCGAAATTGAAGGAATTCCTTCTGATAGCGACCAGGATACTTTTACAGATATTATCGAAATCGACGCGGCTTCCAATAATGGTGTTGACGAGATCCGCAATCTTCGCGATGCTGCCAATTACGCACCGATTGAATATCCTTTTAAGATTTATATCATTGATGAAGTACATATGCTGTCGACCGGCGCTTTTAATGCACTCTTGAAGACAATCGAGGAGCCGCCGGCGCAAGTTAAATTTATTTTGGCAACAACCGAGCCTCAGAAAATACCAGCAACGATTCTCAGCCGTGTACAGCGTTTTGATTTTCGGCGTATCAGTGTTGAAGATATCGTTGCCCGTTTGCAGTACGTCTTGGATGATCAAAAAATTGCCTACGATCCTGAGGCCTTGACTGTAATTGCAAACGCTTCTGACGGCGGGCTGCGGGATGCTTTGTCAATTCTTGATCAGGCTGTTGCTGTTTCGACGACCGGCCGAATCGAATTGTCAGATGCTTTTGAAATTACAGGGAGCAGCCGAATCGATGATCAGCTGGGTTTCCTTGGCCACCTGCTCAATAAACAGACTGACCAGGCTTTTGAAGACCTGCACCGTTTGCTGCTTGACGGCAAAGACCCTGTTCGTTTTGCTGAAGATCTGCTGGTTCTATTAAAAAATCTCATGCTGGTCAAAATTGCGCCTGAGTTGGTCAAGGAAACCGATAGCCAGAAGATTCAGGCATTTTCGGCCGGTTATCATAATGCTGTTTTCCAACAAGTCATTGATTTGGTTGCTGACAGCTTAGCAAAAATGAAACAAACGACTCGACCAGAGCTCTACTTAGAGATTTTGGCTGTCAAAATTGTTTCACAGCAAAGCGAGTTGCAGCCTAAACAGGATGCCATCGCTGATCAGGTTCCAGTTGACTCGGCTGCTGATGCCGCTGAACCAAGTGAACAAGCAGCAGATAATACTCCAGTGGCCCAACAATTAGACAATGCTCATGGCAATTCAAGCAGCGAAGCTGACGAAGATAGTCAGCCCGCGCAGCCTGTAGATCAGCCGCGAACTGTCGAACAACAGATTCCGACAAAAAAAGTACTAACAAGTTCAACGCCGGTTAGTACCGATAGTGCAGCGGCTTGGCACGTGATGGCCGAAGCTGTTAAAGAAGAGCTGCGTGCAGTTCAAGACGCTTGGCCTGATATTCAAGCCGATTTTGATCCGGCAGTCCTGATGTTGGCCGAAAATGCTGAACCGGTCGCGGCCAGCCGAACTGCCTTGATTTTTGCCTTTAACCATCCTGAATTGGCTGATGCGGCAGCTGAGACAGCTGATTTTGTTGGCAAACTAGCAGAAAGCCTATCAGATTTATTAGGAGTCGATTACCAGCTCGTTTTTATCAGCGATACCGCTTGGATGACTTTAAAAAAGAATTATATTGCCAAACTGCATGGTGCTGATATTGATCCGCCGATGCCGGTACCTGAGTTAAAAAAAAACGAAGCAGATAGCCAAGCCGCTTTAAGCCAAAGCCCACAACTGCAACCGGATATTCCTGAAAAATCTAGTGAAGCTGTGCCTGAAGAAGCTGGTGACAATGCCGATGTGGTTGAAAAGGCAGAAAAGTTATTTGGAAATATTGTCAAAGTGAAGGGTGAGAAATAATTTATGCAGTATCCTGATGCGATTGCAAAATTGATTGAATCATATAGCAAGTTGCCGGGTATCGGCAGAAAGACAGCCACTCGGCTGGCTTTTTATACCTTAGGCATGTCAGAAGAAGATGTGAGCAATTTTTCAGAAAGTTTAAAAGCCAGCAAATCAGATCTGACTTTTTGTCAAGTATGCGGCTTTATCACGTCAAAAAGTGATAATCCTTGTGTGATTTGCAGCGATCCTTCTCGCGATCAAAGTAAAATTTTTGTTGTTGAAGACAGCCAAGATGAGATGGCTATTGAAAGCACACACGATTATCACGGTCTTTATCACGTACTGAACGGCGTTTTGTCGCCAATGGCAGGGCGCGGACCAGAGGACATTAATGTGAGCAGTTTGATCACCCGCCTGTCCGATCACCCAGAGGTCAAAGAGGTGATTATCGGATTGAACGCATCCACAGAAGGAGAGGCGACGACTTTGTACCTGGGTCGTCTTATCAAGCCGGCTGGGATCAAAGTAACGCGTCTGGCGTTAGGATTATCAATGGGAACAAATGTTAACTACGCCGACCAGCTGACATTGACGCAAGCTGTTAATGGGAGGACAGAAATATGATCTGGGGTAAAAAAATTTCTTATAGCGAATTTTTCCACGAAAATCTGATTGCTGCTGTCGGGCGTCTCCAAGATGCTTACGATGCTGCTCTTCAGACAGAAAGAAATTTGCAATCCGGGCATGTCAATCAGCGTATTATTCATGCTAAAACGATGCTGGCCAAAGACAAACAAGCCTATTTGATACGCCAGATTCGCCTAAAAGATATTGGAGTCCGTAAATGAGTCGTGGCTATTTTATTTCAATCGAGGGGCCTGATGGCGCTGGCAAGTCCAGCTTAATTGACCGCTTAACGCCCAAACTGCATGCCTTGCTGGGCGACCGGTTTTTTCAAACGCGCGAACCGGGCGGTGTGCGTATCTCTGAGGCAATCAGAAAAATCATTTTAAATAATGATTACTCGGAAATGGATGCCCGTACCGAGGCTTTGCTGTTTGCCGCTGCCAGAGCTCAGCACGTGACTGAGAAGATTCGGCCTGCCTTAGCAGCTGGCAAAATTATTCTTTCGGATCGTTTTCTCGATTCATCGATTGCTTATCAGGGCGGCGGCCGCAGCTTAGGGGTTCAAGAAGTTCGCCAAATCAACCTCTTCGCTACTGCCGGCTTGCAGCCGGACTTGACACTGCTGCTCGACTTGCCTAGCGAAGTCGGCCTCGCAAGAATTATGAAACACCGCAAAAATGATGTTGATCGTATGGACCAGGATCCCTTGGCTTTTCATCAAAAGGTCCGTCAGACTTATCTGCAGCTTGCGCAAGCTGATCCTGGGCGTATAAAAGTCATCGATGCTTGTGAAAGGGCTGAAAAAATTGCGGATAATGCTTTACAATTAATTCAAGAAAGTTTGAAAGGTAAAATATGAAACTTATTACTGCAATTGTACAGGACAAAGACGCTTCTTCAGTTGCCAATGCCTTAGTGGAAAATAATATTCGAGCAACGCGTTTGGCCTCAGCCGGGGGATTTTTGCGGTCTGGCAACTCGACTTTTTTGATTGCTGTCAGTGACGAAGATGTCAATAAGACAATTGATGTGATCAAAGAACATTCTAAGACGCGAAAACAGTTTGTCACACCACCAGTTGGCTTGGATATGAGTTTGGACACAATTGGCGAGCCTATTGAGGTAGAGATTGGCGGTGCGACTATTATCGTACAAGCCGTCGAGGATTTTCAACACTTTTAATGTCGGCCATGACCTTAAAAGTGAATTCGTTGCAAGATCGTTTTCTTCAATTAATCGATGCCGGTAAGCTCTCGCATGCTTACCTTTTTCTTGGTCAAAGCCAAGACCAAATACATAATTTCATCGCAGCCCTTGCTGCTGAAATCCTTCACGAAAACTCCTCAGAGAACGTTTTTGAGAATGGCCAATTGATGCAGGTAGATCTTTTGACGGGCAAAAAAACACTTTCAGTTGATCAGATGCGCGAGTTGCAGATTTTCTTCTCCGAAAAATCATCACAAGCTCGAATTGCAGTGATTGATCACGCGGATCAAATGACCGATGCCGCTGCAAATTCAATTTTAAAATTGATTGAGGAGCCTTTTGACAATCAATATTTCTTTTTTCAGGCAGCTGTTTTTAATCAGATTCTGCCGACTATTTTATCGCGTGTACAGCTGATCCAGATGCCGAAAACTTTCGGTCGAGAAGTGCAATCACGGCTCGTGGCCGATGGGTTATCGCAAGAAGATGCCGCTTTTGTCAGCGCTGTCAGCACTTCTTTAGAAGAAGCACAGACCTTTTTATTGGCTGGCTTTGCGATTAACCTTAAAAATGCGATCGATAAATGGTTGTCAATGATACTGACGGGTGATTACCGGGCTTTTGCTTTTGTTCAAACGGATTTAATCACCTTTGCCGACACGATTGATCATCAGCGTTTGTTTGCTGCTGGGGTCAGTTACGGTCTCAGCCATGTTTTAAAACAGCAAAAGGATACGAAAACCGCTGATATATTGGCTTGCTGGCTGGACATCTCGTCCCGGCAGCGATTCAATGTTGCCTGGCAGGTGATTTTAGAGACTTTTGCACTTGAAGCATTAAGGATAAGTGATGGAACAAAAAAGTTTTCAGACAAGTAAATATGGCAAACTTTATCTTGTCCCGACGCCAATCGGCAATTTGACAGATATTACGCTCAGGGCATTATCTGTTTTAAAAGAAGTCGATTTGATCGCGGCTGAAGATACACGGCATTCCGGGATTTTGCTGCAGCATTTTCAGATCAAAAAGCCTCTCATCAGCCTCCATGAACATAATTATGCTCAACGGGTACCGGAACTGATTGAAAAATTAAAAGCAGGCACGACTATTGCACAAATTTCCGATGCCGGCATGCCGTCTATTTCGGATCCTGGCCACGAATTGGTTCTAGCAGCAATTAAGGCCGGCATTGACGTGATCAGCCTGCCTGGCCCAACTGCAGGTATGACAGCTTTAATTGCCAGCGGTTTGCCGGCTGAACGTTTTGCCTTTATTGGTTTTTTGCCCAAAAAGAGCAGTGAACAGCAGCAATTATTATCAGCTTGGCAGAATGTGGATGCGACATTGATTTTCTACGAATCGCCTTATCGTATTCAAAAGACATTATCGGCGATGCAGGAACAATTTTCCGAGCAGGCACAAGTTGTTCTGGCCCGCGAACTTACCAAGAAATTCGAATCTTATTTTCGCGGCAGCCTTGCTCAGGCCTTGGATTTTGTGGCAGAAAATGAGCCGCGCGGGGAATTTGTGATCTTACTGCACCCCGTCCCTCAGGAAAATACGTTATCTGAGGCTAGTATCAAAGAAGCTGTCCAGCGGCGTATTGACCATGGTGAAAAGGCCATCGACGCAATCAAAGCTTTGGCTAAGGCTAGCGGCCTGCATCGTGCACAGGTTTACGATATTTATCATAAGGAGAACTAATGTCCAAAATTTATTCCGAAGATTTATATATTAAAGATTTCTATTGCGACCGAACGGCTAAATTGTCCATCCCTATGATTGCCGAATTGGCTATAGCTAGCAGCATCCAACAGACGGCTGAAATGGGGATTGGTATGAAAGAGCTGCATGCAATTGACCGCGGTTGGGTCTTGCTGCAGTATGATATTCAAATTAACCGCCGGCCGGATTCTGGCGAAAAAATTCGTTTGACGACTGATCCGAAAAAACGCAATCAATTCTTTGCACTGCGTGTTTTTGATTTTTATGATGCCGATGGCAATCTCTTAATTCATATTGATTCCTTGTGGGCCATGATTAATTTAAAACGCCGGCGTCTTGTTTCGCTGCTAAATGAATTTGTCGATCCGCTGAATGGGCAGAGTGTCGAGCATCTGGAAAAACTGCCGAGCCCGAATTTGCTGGATCGCACTTTTACCGGCAGTGCTATTGCCGTTGAGGAGGTCAAGAGCACTTACTTTGATATCGATACGAATCAGCATGTGAACAATTCAAATTATCTGAAGTATTTTTTGCTGCCGATTAAAGAGGATTTTTTGCTGCATCACGAGGCCAAGCGCATTATTGTTAAATACACGAAGGAGATTTTAGAGGGTCAAACCGTGGCTTCCAAAACGCAATTTGTTAACCCTTTGACAAGTATTCACGAAATTTCTGATGATTCTGTCATTAATGCAACTGCAGAAATTGAGTGGCGGTAATGCAAGTGATAATATTGTCAAGGAGAGATTTGGAAGATAATAGGAGGTTCACATGAATGTTTTAGTAACGGGTGGTGCTGGTTATATTGGATCGCATACAGTCGATAGATTGCTGGCTCACGGCGATCAGGTGACGGTTGTCGACAATCTTTGGACTGGCCACCGCGCTGCTGTGCCTGCGCAAGTGCCCTTTTATGAGGCTGATGTGCGGGACAAAGCGGCCATGAAAAAGATTTTTGATGAGAATAATTTCGATGCTGTTGTACACTTCGCCGCTTTGACACAAGTTGGCGAATCAATGGCAAAACCACTTTTTTACTTTGACAATAATACATATGGTGTGATTTCTTTGCTGGAAGCAATGCGTGACCATGATGTTAAAAAAATCGTTTTCTCGTCCTCTGCTGCTACTTATGGCGTGCCTGAGCATAATCCAATCACTGAAGAGGAACCGCAAAAACCGATTAACCCTTATGGTCTGACAAAACTGCAGATGGAAGAAATCATGGGTTGGTGCGATCAAGCCCACGGTATCAAAGGGGTTGCACTGCGTTATTTCAATGTTGCCGGTGCCAAACCAGATGGTTCGATCGGAGAAGACCATAATCCCGAAAGCCACATGATTCCTAATATTTTAAAGACAGCTCAAGGCAAAAAAGATAAAATGGTCATTTTTGGGGATGATTATAATACGCCTGACGGCACCAACGTGCGCGATTATGTCCATGTTGTTGATCTAGCAGATGCCCACGTCCTGGCTTTAGGCTATCTGCAGCGGGAAAACAAGTCTAATCGTTTCAATTTGGGGACTGAACAAGGAATGTCAAACAAGCAGCTGATCGATGCTGCTAAAAAAATTACTGGTGTTGATTTTAAAGTCGAAGTCGGCCCTCGCCGCGCTGGTGATCCGGATGCTCTTGTTGCCAGTCCTAAAAAGGCCAAGGAAGTGCTGGGTTGGGATCCTAAACTCAGTAATGTGGAAGACGAAATGAAAACGGCCTGGAATTGGATGACAAAGCATCCTAACGGCTACGATGATCAAAAATAATGAAGATTTTATCGATTGATACAAGTGGATCAAGTTTAAATGTTGGCCTGTTAGATTCTTCGACCGGCCTTTTTTTTGCACACGAACACACAAAAGACGAAGCGCGCACGCATTCAATGAAAATTCTGCCAGCTATTCAGGCATTGATGACAAAAGCCGGCTGGTCCTTTGACCAATTGGACAGGATTGCATTGACGGCCGGGCCAGGATCTTTTACAGGCCTTCGAATAGGTGCGGCCGTGGCCAAAATGATCGCCGGCCAGACATTTGCTGAATTAGTTCCTGTATCAACGCTGGAAATGATTGCCCTTAGTGCACGCTTATCGGCCACCGATCCCAATACAACTAGCTATCTGCCGATGATCAATGCCCGCAACCACAATGTTTTTGCTGCTATTTGCCGCCCAGGGAAGCCTTTGGATGATGAAGGGCATTGGCCATTTACAGATTTTTTGTCCAAAGCTCCGAAAAACAGTATTTTTGTCTTCGAACAGGGGACAGGTGATGATTTTAAAGCGGAAATCCAAACAGCAGGATTGAAGTTTATCGAACAGCCATCAGAAAAACTCATTGATGCCAAATTATTAGCACAGCAAGGCTTATCAGCCGCAAGGGCTGATGCTGATAGTTTTGCGCCGCGTTATTTGCGCAAGACGGCTGCTGAAATGGCTTGGCTGAAAAAACATCCGGACGCCGGTGATGGAGACTACGCCAAATATGTTTCTGAAGTCTAAAAAAATCGAAGGATCTACTGAGCATGAGATTTCGATTGCCGGGAAAAAAGTGTTGATTCGACAGGCGGACCTAGAGGACAGCAAAAAACTTGTTGCTATTGAGGAAGCTGTTTATACTGGACTAGCTCCCTGGAATCAATTGGCTTTTGTGACTGAGATTGCTTACGGCCGGCACAATTTATATCTTTCGGCCAGTGTCGAGGGACAGGCGATTGCATTTATTGGATTGACATATCGCCGCAACAGCAAGGACTTGCATATTACAAATATTGCTGTGCTGCCAATATGGCAAAGCAAAGGGTTAGGCAGTTACTTGCTGAACTATGCTGGGAAAATCGCCCAACTAAATCATTTGCAGCGCCTCACGCTGGAAGTACGCCGGTCTAATGCACATGCACGCCGTTTATATGAAAAAATTGGTTTTAAGAAAAAATCGGAATTGATTGGTTACTATAATGATGATCACGAAGATGCAATAGAAATGGAGTGGCTGTTTTGACAGCAAAACAAGATAATTTAATTTTGGCCTTTGAGTCTTCGGCGGATGAGACCAGTGCAGCAGTTGTAAAAAACGGTCACGAAATTCTCAGTAATATTGTGGCAACGCAAATTGCCAGTCATCAACGCTTTGGCGGGATTGTTCCGGAGGTCGCCAGCAGGCACCATTTGGAGTGGATCAACCGTGTGACAAAAGAAGCCCTGCAGGAGGCATCCATAACTAATCCGGCTGCACAACTATCGGCAGTGGCTGCGACATACGGCCCTGGGCTGGTTGGTTCTTTATTGATTGGCTTAATGGCCGGTAAAACGTTTGCGATGGTTCACGGCCTGCCCTTTATTGCTGTTAATCACTTAGCAGGGCATATCAGCGCAGCTAATTTTGTCCAGCCGACCAGTTATCCAGCTATGGCTGTGATGGTTTCTGGCGGACATACCGAATTGCTTTGGATGGCAAAGGAAAACTCTTTTCAAATTATCGGCACAACTCTAGATGATGCCGCCGGCGAGGCTTTTGATAAAGTGGGCCGCATTCTCGGGCTGAATTATCCTGCCGGCAAAGAAATGCAGGAAATGGCAGCAAAGGGGCAAGCCAACATTCATTTTCCGATCGCACACACGGAAAACACCTTTGATTTTTCTTTTTCCGGCTTGAAGTCGTCTGTTTTAAATTATGTGCATCATGCTGATCAGCTTTCCGAGCAGATTAATAAAAATGATGTTGCGGCGAGTTTTCAAAAAGCGGTTGTGGAAGCGATTATTGAAAAAACCGAAGCCGCAATTCAAGTGTTTCAACCCGTGCAGCTTCTTCTAGGTGGTGGTGTTGCGGCAAATCTAGCTTTGCGCACAGCGATTGAGCATCTGGCCCAGACCTATCATTTGAAACTGACAGAGGCGCCGATTTCACTGGCAGGTGATAATGCGGCGATGATTGGTGCAGCCGCATATCTGAATTTTAAAGCCGGCCGTTTTTCAGGGCTGGATTTGAATACGGATCCATCTCTGAATTTTTCGAGAATGTGATTATTTCACATTTTTTGTGATTTTTTTATCTAGTTCGTTTACAATGTAATAGAAATGGTTCTGGGGGACTTTAAAGGATATGACTTCTGAAAATCAAATACCGCGGGCGACTGCACAACGTTTGCCGATTTATTATTATTATTTATCCACATTGAATGATGCTGGTATCAAGCGGATCAATTCCAGCGAAATTTCTGAGGCGATTAAGTTCGATGCAGCTACAGTTCGCCGCGACTTCTCTTACTTTGGCGCTTTGGGCAAACGCGGATTCGGTTATGATGTCAGCGCGCTCTTAAGCTTCTTTAGTAAGGTACTGTCGCAAGATAAGCTGAACAAAGTGGCCGTGGTTGGTGTTGGAAATCTTGGCCAGGCTTTGATGAAAAATAATTTCAGTCATACCAGCAATATTGAAATCGTCATGGGCTTTGATGCTGACGATGATAAGCGCTCGATCAAGCTGGTAAACGAAATGGGAAAATCGGTTCCAGTTTATCATGTTAAAGAATTGGCAGAACGGCTGCATGCCAACAATATTACGATCGCTATTCTGACAGTGCCGGAAAAAGCAGCTCAAGAAGTGACCGATCAATTAGTTGCAGCTGGTATCAAGGGAATTTTGAACTTCTCACCGATTCGGATTACGGTACCATCCAGTGTCCGTGTTCAGAATGTCGATTTGACGACCGGTATGCAGACTTTGATCTATTTTGTGGATAATTTTAAGAACATTAAAAGCGCTAAATAAAGCGTTTTTTTATTATTTTCTAAAATAGTCAGGATTTGTCAAAAAGTTTGACCTTTTTTGACCAATTGCGTTATAATTTTACGCGGAACAAATTAAAGGAGGTTTTTAAATTCATGATTAAACCATTAGGTGATCGAATTGTTCTTAGTATTGACCAGCCCGAAGAAGAAAAGGTTGGTGGGATTTTAATTGCAAACAACGCCAAAGAAAAACCAGTTACAGGTTCTGTTGTGGCAGTTTCTGAAACGGGAATTGGGGATACCGAAGCTCCTAAGTCTGTCAAAGTCGGCGATAAGGTAATGTTTGATAAATACGCCGGTTCACAAGTTACGATCGATGGAGAAGATTATCTCATCGTTCACGAAAAAGATATTCTGGGGGTTTTGTAATTCATGGCTAAAGAAGTACGTTTTTCTGAAGATGCCCGCACACGTATGCAGGCAGGAATTGACAAGTTGGCAAATGCTGTTAAGACAACGATTGGTCCTAAAGGACGCAATGTTGTTTTGGAGCAGAATTACGGTACACCAACGATTACAAATGATGGTGTCACAATTGCCAAAGCCATCGAATTAGACGACCATTACGAAAATATGGGTGCCAAGCTCGTGACTGAAGCCGCTTCTAAGACTAACGATGTTGCCGGTGATGGTACGACAACTGCGACTGTTTTGACACAAGCAATCGTTAACGAAGGCCTGAAGAACGTGACGGCTGGTGCTAATCCTGTCGGCATTCGTGCTGGTATTGAAAAAGCCACTGCCGCCGCTGTATCTGCTTTGAAAAAGGAATCTCATGAAGTTAAAGACTCTTCTTCTATTCAGCAAATTGCTTCGATTTCGGCTGCAAATGAAGAGACGGGCAAGTTGATTGCTGATGCTATGGAAAAAGTTGGTCATGATGGCGTCATCACGATCGAAGAGTCCAAGGGTATCGAGACCGAATTAGACGTCGTTGAAGGTATGCAGTTCGATCGTGGATACATGAGTCAATATTTTGTCACAGATAACGACAAAATGGAGACTAACCTGGATAATCCTTATTTGCTGATTACCGACCAGAAGATCGGCAATATCCAAGATATTCTGCCTGTTTTGCAAAGCGTTGTTGAACAAGGCCGTTCGCTTTTGATCATCGCTGATGATATTACAGGCGAAGCATTGCCAACACTTGTTTTGAACAAACTGCGTGGTACCTTTAATGTTGCTGCTGTCAAAGCGCCTGGATTTGGCGATCGCCGTAAGGCACAATTACAGGATCTGGCCATTTTGACTGGCGGTACTGTGATTACTGAAGACTTGGGCCTTCAATTGAAGGATGTCGCCATTGACCAATTAGGCCAGGCAAACCGTGTCAATATCACAAAAGACAAGACCACGATTGTTGAAGGCAAAGGTGATAAATCTGCCTTGGCTGACCGCATCAAGGGTATTCGTCAAGAGATTGAAAATACGACTTCTGATTTTGATAAAGAAAAGCTGCAGGAACGTTTGGCCAAGCTGGCTGGCGGTGTTGCTGTTGTCAGAGTCGGTGCTGCAACCGAAACTGAATTAAAAGAGAAGAAATATCGTATTGAAGATGCTTTGAATGCAACTCGTGCCGCTGTTGAAGAAGGCTTTGTTGCTGGTGGCGGTACTGCTTTGATCGATGCTATCCCAGAAGTCAAAAAAGTGACTGATGGTTTGTCGGGCGATGAAGCTACTGGTGCCCGCATTGTTCTGCGTGCTTTGGAGGAACCACTTCGTCAGATCGTTGAGAATGCTGGCCTTGAAGGTTCTGTGATTGCTCAGCGTGCTAAGACTGAAGATCCAGAAGTCGGCTATAACGCTGCAACTGGCGAATGGGTAAACATGATTCAGGCCGGCATTGTTGATCCAACTAAAGTTACTCGCTCAGCTTTGCAGAATGCTGCTTCTGTTTCGGCTATGATTCTGACTACCGAAGCTGTTGTTTCCGAGCTTCCTAAAAAAGATGAACCTGCTGCACCAGCTGGAGCCGGTGCAGGCATGCCAGGTATGATGTAAACTTATTTTTCACATAAAATCCCGGATTGTTCCGGGATTTTTTTGTTATTCTTATATCTTGTGTTCACAAAAATGCTTGATGGAGGAGGAAAAAATTTATGACGCAGCACACTTTTTTTGATCTATTCAAACCATCCTGGTACATTCACCAAATGTCCGGTTGGTCAAGGTCTTCATATATTCTTTTGATTTTTGGCTATCTATTTATTGCTTGGCAGACTTTTACCAACCCACTCGGTACGATTGCGATTTGGACTTTTATTGCGGCCATCCTTGGTTTTACAACCACCTTGGCAATTACGAATACTCGTCCGCTAAACGGCGTCTTCGGCTTGATTTCGGCCCTGATTTATATCGTGGTGGCTGTGGCGGCACACAATCCATCGGATGCTATTCTGCAGGCCGTTTACATCGTCTTGCTGGATATTCCAGTGTTGATTTCGCCTAATTGGGCGATCGACGTGGAAAAGAAAGTTCGGCGGATTGCTGAAGTTGATCAGCGTGGCGAAAAACATTCAGCTGCCTATTGGTATCGTTTATTTGCATTTTCTTTTGTAGTGGCTTGGATTATGCTTTATTTCTTTGAAATCTATATCACTAAAACACCTCGTCCAATGATTGATTCTTTCACGGCTGCTATTGGTATCACGGGTGCTTTGTTAACAACTTTGCGTTTTTCAGAATCTTATTATTTTTGGATTATCCAAGGATTGGCACAAGTGATTTTGTGGGGAATTACAGCGGCACAAGGGGATGCTTCTCTAGTCCTATTCTTCACTTATATGCTTTACTTGGCTAATGATGCAGTTGCTTTATTGGACAAACGAATTGCTTGGTTTCACCATGCAAACTAAAAAGACCGAATATGCGGTCTTTTTTTGTGTCACGACATAAGGCAATTGAATACAAAAAAGACCAGCAATCTGATTGCTGGTCTTTTCAATTAACCAAGACGGTTGTAATATTCAACGATCAGAGATTCGTTAATATCAGCACCGAGTTCTTCGCGCTCTGGGAATCGAACTAATTTGCCTTCCAGCTTATCAGCATCGAATTCAACAAAAGGTGTGTTATGCAGAGATGACTCAACTGCGTTAATAATTGGAGTGATCTTCTTGGAACGGTCGCGAACGGAAATCATTTCTCCGGGCTTGACTTCAAAAGAAGGGATCGTCACACGCTTGCCGTCAACCAGGATATGGCCATGATTGACAAGCTGGCGTGACTGAGCACGTGTAGTTGCTAAACCAAGACGGTAGACAACTGAATCCAAACGTGTCTCCAATAAAATTAAGAAATTAGTACCGTGCAAGCCCTGACGGATCTTGCCGGCTTTTAAGAATAAATTATGGAATTGACGCTCAGTCAATCCATAGGTGAAACGAAGCTTCTGCTTTTCACGCAATTGCGTTGCATATTCAGAAAACTTAGGGCGGCGGCCGGTATTACCGTGGTCGCCAGGTGCATAAGGGCGTTTTGCCAATTCCTTGCCAGTTCCCGAAAGGGAAATGCCAAGACGACGGCTTAAACGCCACTTTGGTCCGGTATAACGTGACATATTTTCTCCATTCTGTTGTAAATGGGCTAAACCAAGATTCGTGCAAAACAGCTTCGGTTCTACAGCTTGCCTACTCAAAGATTTGCTTTGAAACTGACTTGTTGACGAGCTTCTCGTTTAACTGCTGCAAACAACCCTTATATACTACACGGATTTTGGTTTTTAAGCAAGCTGAGCCGCTTCCCACGTTCGTGTGAAGGCGAACTAGATTTTAAGAAAAGCTGATGTTCTTCAAGAATCAGGCAAACAAGTCATAAAATAATGACAGCTATGGTTTGGGTATTAATAATTTCTATAATTCTATTTCTGACATATCTGGCAGCAATTCTTTTTCAGCGGTCTTTTGCACGGAGATCCAATGAAATCGTGGATGCAAAGGACAAATTGGCACAGATCAATGTCCGCCAGGCTTTGCTGGATGCTCGCAAACTGAGTTTGACAGGTAAATCGCTGCATGATTATCAGCGTTTGGAAGCAGATTACAATGACATTGAGAATTCCAAGTTCCTTCATATTGATCAGCTAGCCAACTCGGTGGTTTTTGATGCACGCGGATTAAACGTCTTTAAGACACGAGAAGAATTTAATACTTTGGATGCAACATTGCAAGAAACGCAGGCCAAGATTAAAGATATCCAAGACGGCCTTGAAAAACTCAACGAAGTTGATCAAGAACATCGTAAAGCAGTTGATGAATTACGGGTTCGTTATGACCGCCTGCGCAAAAAAATACTGGCCGAGTCGTTTAAATACGGCCCAGCCGCAGAACCTTTGGAAAATGTTCTGTCCGGTTTGGAAGACAATTTTGCGAAATTTGTCAAATTAACCGAATCCGGCGACCATAGTGCGGCTACTGATGTTTATGAACGTTTGCGTGTTGAGACCAATGATCTGGAAAAAAAGATGATTGATATTCCGCCGCTTTATGACAAATTAGTCAATCGTTATCCAGCTAATTTTAAAGAATTGCAAAGCGGGGCCGATACCTTAACAAAACGCGGCTTTGTGTTTGACGCAGATCCTAACGTCGTTATCTCCGATATGAAGAAAAGCTATCAACGGATTTCTGATAGTTTAAAGGCATTGAATCTTAAAAAAACGACTGAAGCACAGGCTGTGTTGGAGGTTCAGATCAAAACTTTGTACGACACGATTGATAATGAGTTTGGTGCCGAATACGATGTTAAGAAAAATGATCGCAAACTAAGTGGTGAACTGGCCCATGTTCGTGCGCAAAATCAGGAGCTGACTCTGGAAATTGATCGTTTAAACCAGCGTTTTATCTTGTCGCACTCAGAGGTCGAAGACACCCGCGGTTGGGCAGAACAGATTAAATCAGTTGCTGCGCAAAACGACGGCAATGTGAAACGCTGGCGGGAAAAGAAGGCGCCTTTTACAGCTTTGCGCCAAACGCAGCTAGGCCTATTCAAACAATTGGACCAAATTTCTAAAAATCAGCGTGATCTGTATGTCACAATCAGTTCCTATCCGCAGGTTTTTGATGATTTAAAACGAATTTCACTTCAATATGCTGGCGAACTTTCTAATATTCGTCGTGTGTTGGAACAGGTTGATATGCCGGGATTGCCAGCTGATTATCGCCTGCAGTTTATCTCCGTGCAGGATGAAATCAAATCGCTTAACGAAATGGTGGCTTCAGCCCGAGTGAATTTGGACGATGCACAGCGCCAGGCGCACGAAGTGACAACCGATCTGGCAGATTTGAAATCCAGCTCGTCGGAATTGTATGTCAATGCAAATTTGGCGGTTGAATTAATTCATTACGCTAATCGCTATGTTGACCGCCAGGAAATTATCAGTGCCTTGCAGCAGGCTAGATTATATTATGAACGTGATCTGGATTATAGCCGGACAGTCGATATTGTCGGACGCGCCTTAAATCAAGTGGAAGCCGGCAGCTACAGGCGTTTGCGAGATGGCTATGTCAATCGCAATCAGACACCTTTCTAGCTTGAAAGGCAGGCGGCATTTAGATATACTTAAAGACAACTTAGAGGAGTAAGCTTTATTGTGTTCAGAGATCTGACGTTTGCTGCGAGTCAGACACAAGCCGGCCGAAGGTTGCTAAGAGATTGCGGAAAATAAATATTAAGCGGCTTGGCAACAGGCAACTTGGGTGGTACCACGCAGAAGCGTCCCGGGATTTTTCCTAGGGCGCTTTTAATTTGATGATGCAAGCTAGATTATTGTTAATAAGAAAAATTTTAGAGCTGACAATTCACGATAAATGGCATTTAGCAGCTGTTTTATTTTTGATAGCTGCTTTGGTGATCTTTTTCCGCTTAAGAAGAAAGGGCAAGTGAGATGCGCGAGATCAAAATGTCGACCAAATATAATCCGACCGAGGTCGAAAAAGGGATGTACGACCGTTGGCAAAAAGCCGAACTGTTCAATCCAGACGTTGACAAAAAACTAAATAAACAAAAATATGCCGATGCACAGCCTGAGGCATATTCAATTGTCATTCCACCGCCAAATGTGACTGGCAAACTGCATCTGGGCCATGCCTGGGACACGACCTTACAAGACATGCTGATCCGTCAAAAACGCATGCAGGGTTATGACACTTTGTGGCTGCCTGGCATGGATCATGCTGGTATTGCCACTCAAGCTAAAGTCGAAGCACGCTTGCGCGAACAAGGGACCAGCCGTTATGATTTAGGTCGGAAAAAATTCGTTGATCAGGTCTGGCAGTGGAAAGACGAGTATGCCAGTATTATTAAATCTCAGTGGGAAAAATTAGGTCTTTCGTTAGATTTTACGCGGGAACGCTTCACTTTGGATCAAGGGCTGAATGATGCCGTTCGTAAAGTTTTTGTTGATATGTACAAGAAAAAATTAATTTACCGCGGCGAGTACATCATCAACTGGGATCCTCAAGCGCGTACAGCTCTGTCTGATATTGAAGTCATCCATAAAGACGATCAGGGCGCTTTTTATCACGTTAAATATCCTTTTGTTGATCCAGATTATGTGTTTAACGGCCAGCATTATATTGAAATCGCGACCACGCGCCCAGAAACAATGTTCGGCGACACGGCCGTGGCTGTTAATCCTTCTGATGAGCGCTATAAAGACTTAGTCGGCAGAAAAATTCGTGTACCTTTGGTGAACCGTGAAGTTGAAATCATTGCTGACCAGTATGTTGATAAGGATTTTGGAACTGGTATGGTCAAGATCACGCCAGCACATGATCCCAATGATTTTCAAGTGGGCAATCGTCATAACCTGCCTCGCATCAACACGATGAATGAAGATGCTTCAATGAATGAAAATGCCGGGCCATACAAGGGAATGGATCGTTTCCAAGCGCGCAAAGCTATGGTTGCGGACCTAAAAAGCGGCGGTTACATGCTGAAAATTGATCCGATTGTCCACTCTGTTGGCCACTCAGAAAGAACTGACGTCCAAATCGAATCACGTTTGTCGACGCAGTGGTTTGTTAAAATGCAGCCTTTAGCACAGCAAGCCTTAAAGATGCAGGGAATTACTGATGAACATGTCGATTTTTGGCCGACTCGTTTTGAAGATACCTATACAAAGTGGATGGAGAATGTCCATGATTGGGTCATCTCCCGTCAACTTTGGTGGGGCCATCGCATTCCGGCCTGGTATCGAAAAGACGCAAGCGGAAAAACCGAGACTTATGTTGGTTTGACAGCACCCAAAGGCGATGATTGGGTACAGGATCCAGATGTTTTGGATACTTGGTTTTCCAGCGCTTTATGGCCTTTTTCAACGATGGGCTGGCCGGATACGAAAAGTCCTGATTACAAACGTTTTTACCCGACTACGACAATGGTGACAGGCTATGACATTATTTTCTTCTGGATTAGCCGTATGATTTTTCAAGGCCGGCAATTTACTGGCCAGAGGCCCTTTAAAAACGTCCTGATCCACGGCTTAATTCGTGATGCCCAGGGACGCAAGATGTCTAAGTCATTAGGAAACGGCATCGATCCCATGGACGTGATTGCTAAGTATGGTGCTGATGCCTTGCGTTGGTTTTTGTCAACGGGTTCAACGCCGGGCCAAGATTTGAATTTCTCTTATGACAAGATGGATTCGGCTTGGAATTTCATTAATAAAATTTGGAATGTCTCCCGTTATGTGTTAATGAACCTCGATGATAATACACTGGTACAGCTGCCGTCAGCTGATCAAATGACGTTGGCCGATCGTTGGATTTTGTCGCGTTTGACTGCCACGATCGACAAAGTAACAAGCAATTTTGATAAATTCGAATTTGGTGAAGCTGGACGTCAGCTGTATAACTTCATTTGGGACGATTTCGCCGATTGGTATATCGAGATGACTAAAGAGACGCTAGGCGCTGATGGCAATAAAGGCCAGACGCCGGTTCAGCAGATTTTAGCTTATGTCCTCGACCAGACATTACGACTGTTGCATCCGATTATGCCTTTTGTCACAGAGGCTATTTGGCAGCAGCTGCCCGGCCGGAAAGCACAAGACAGTCTTGTGATTGCTGACTATCCAACTGTTAATCCGGCTTTATCCGATAAACAAGCTGAGACCTCATTTTCTGCCCTGCAGGATCTGATCACAGCTATTAGAAATATCCGGTCTGAAGCCAAAGCAGCCATTTCAACGCCTGTTGATATTCTGATTCAGACAGAAGATGACGATTTGAGAACTGTTTTCCAGGAGAATACGGATTATATTCAGCGATTTGGCCATCCTAAGTCGTTAGTGATTGCACCGGATATTCAAGCTCCAGCTTTGGCGATGTCTCAGGTGATTAATGGCGCAGTGGTGTATGTGCCCTTGGCTGAGTTGGTTGATTTGGGCGAAGAAGTTCAGCGTTTGGAAAAACAAGCGGCAAAATTCCAAGCCGAAGTCAAACGGTCTAGCGGCAAACTGGCCAACGAGAAATTTACATCGTCAGCACCAGAAAAAGTTGTCGCAGCAGAAAGAGAAAAGCTGGATGACTGGCAGGCTAAATTATCAGCTACGCAGGAACGGATTCAGACATTAAAAGAAAGCAGCCATGATTGAAAACGCAGAACAAGCTATTGCATGGATTCATTCGCTGACCCGTCCTGGTCTTCGAGTCGAGCATGATACTCAAAAAAGAATGCTGGCTTTACTAGAGAGTTTGGGTCACCCAGAGAAAAAACTACCGCCGGTCATTCATGTGACCGGCACCAATGGCAAGGGATCTGTTTCGCGCTTTTCGCAGGCTATTTTGACTGCCAGCGGCTTTAAGACTGGCCTCTATATTTCTCCTTTTATTATTAAATTTAATGAGCGGATTGAAATTGACGGCCAATATATTTCTGATAGCGATTTGACCGTCTACACACAGCGGATCGCTGATCATTATACAAACCAGACTGAATTTGAAGTGATTACTGCCATTGCGCTCCTGTATTTTTCCGAATCCCACCTGAATGCCTTGGTGATTGAAGTCGGCATCGGCGGTCTTTGGGACTCGACCAATGTGATAGATGCCACGGTGGCAGTTATTACTAGTGTTGGCATGGATCACATGGACATTCTTGGCGACACATTAGCGAAAATTGCTTACCAAAAGGTCGGTATCGTTAAAAAAACCACGAAAGCGCTGCTTTACGGCCGTTTGCCCAGTGAAGCTAAAGAGGTTGTGGAAAAACAGGCTCAGGATCTGCAGGTACCCTACGGTGAGATTGATAGCAAGCTGAAAGTTTCACGCGGCTACTATCAAAGATATAATGCGGCCCTAGCTTGGGCTGTGGTCAAAGTTTATCTGCATAATATTCTGCCGAATGAACGCTTCTTGGAGATAATCGATTTTTGGACAACTGATAAATTGATCAAATTTATTAACCACGTTTCCTGGCCGGCCCGCATGGAAATTATTTCTAAAAATCCTCTGATTATCGTTGATGGCGCACATAATCCACAAGGGCTTGCCATATTGACTGATTCGCTGCTGCGTGAATATGGTGATCGGGAGCAATTAATTGTGTTCGGTCATTTGGAAAAGAAAAAAATTTCAGTTAGAAACTTTGATAATCTACCTTTTGCCAAGGTTTTTCCAGTTAATTGGGAATCGTACCGTCAGACAGCTGAATCGGATCATTATGAAGAATGGCATAAACAGTTGGACGAACTGCTTGAAAAAATAGACAATGAAAAACAGATGATCGTGGTGACTGGATCCCTCTATTTCGTCAGCCAGGCGCGGATTTATCTGAAAAATAAATTGCAAAAAAAGTGAAAAGGCGCTGAAAAACTGCGTGTTATACTTGTAAGGATAGGACATATATGGCATTAGGATTTGGACAAAAAAATGTCGGGATTGATCTCGGCACAAGCAATACTCTGGTCTTTTTAGAAGGCTCGGGTATTATCATCAACGAACCGAGTTTCGTTGCAAAAGATACTGCGACTGGTGAATTGATGGCTGTTGGGTCAGCAGCGCATAAAATGTTTGAAAAGAATCCACCTACGATTTCAGTCATCCGCCCTTTGCGTAAAGGCGTCATTTCTGATTTGGACGCGACAGTGGGTCTTTTAAAGTACTTTTTGAATGTGGCCTATAATAATCGTCCCGGAAAACCCTTAGCGATTATCGGCGTTCCTAGTGGTGTCACTGAAGTTGAACGCCGAGCTGTTAAAGACGCTGCCCAATCTGCCGGTGTCCGCGATGCTTACGTGATCGATGAACCAATTGCGGCGGCTGTTGGAGCTGGTTTACCCGTCTATGACGCACCTGGCACAATGGTGGTCGATTTAGGCGGTGGTACAGTGGACATCGCCACGATCAGCTTGGGCAAAGCCAATGCTTCTCGTTCAACGACTTTTGCTGGGGATGCGATGAACGAAGCCATTAAAGACATGGTTCTGCAACGCTACAATTTCCGCATTTCTGAAGGTGATGCTCAGATTTTAAAAGAAGAGATTGGTTCCGCTGATGTTAAAGCTGCTAAGCAGCTGGGTTCGGCTACAGTTAAGGGCATTGACCTAATTTCCGGGCTGCCCGCTCAACGCGATGTGACAGCAGAAGATGTTGCACTTGCCATTGCCAGTCCAGTCAGCCATATTCTGGTTGAAATTCAGACAACGCTAGAGGAATCTCTACCGGAACTTGTATCTGATATCATTGACCGCGGTATTACACTGACAGGCGGCGGTGCTAATTTAAGGTTTCTTGACCGCGTGATTGCAGATACTGTTCACGTGCCTGTTTTTATTGCGCCTAATCCGCAAGAAGCAGTTGCTAACGGGCTGGGTGAAATGCTGCGTTCTTCGCAGATGCAATTTAAGTAAAAATAATAAGTAGTTGGGTCTGGATGAGTCTTGCGATTTAATGGAAAGAAAATTTTAATTACGATAGCTTCGATTATCGTAGCTGTGGGTCTTATTGTGGGCTCAAGTGTCTTTTACGGCAGAGCTAGCGGTATTCCGGTGATACAGCGTTTCGCCTCGGATATGGCGGCTTTTTTTGGTCGCGGTGTTTCAGCACCAACCAGTGTCTTGAGCCGATCAACAAATTCATTAACACAACTATTTAAGACTTATGAAGAAAACCAGCATTTGGTTAAAAGAGTTGACCGCATTGCGGCTGATCAAATTCGGATTCAGACCTTGGAAAAAGAAAATAAGGAACTGAAGGCCAATTTAAAACTGAAAAATTCACTGACTGATTATCAGACTGTGAGCGCCGTTGTTATCAGCCGCACACCCAGCAGCTGGAATTCACAGTTGATTATTAATCAAGGTATTAATGCCGGCATTAAAAAGAATGCGCCTATCCTGGATTCTCGGGGATTGATCGGCAAAGTGAGTCAAGTGTCGAATACAAGCAGTAAAGTGACGCTTATTTCGAATATGACGGCTGATGCTGATCGTTTTCCAGTACAGGTCAACAGCGGCAGCACAACGATTAACGGTGTCATTTCTGGCTATAACCGCAGTAGTGATCAACTGATTTTAGATGAGCTCAGCACGCAATCAACGATTAAAAAAGGCAGTTTGGTGCAGACATCGGGACTTGGCGGCATCCTGCCTAAGGGTTTATACGTTGGCCGAGTTGCGAGCGTACGTGATGATGCTTATGGTGTTGCCAAACAAATTTATATTCGTCCCGCCGCCGATCTATCCGATATTTCCAGCGTTCTCGCGGTCACTCAGGTAGGTGGGGAATGAATAATCGCCATGTCTCGACGCATCGTTTTTTCCGTCCTGCTATTGTTTATCCAGTTATTTTAATTGTGTTAATATTCGTTGATGGCTCATTAATGGCGGCTTTTTCCGGTTTTTTGTCTTTTGCAAACTGGACAATTCTGCCCAATCTGACTTTTATTGGCATTTTTTACACGATTCATTTTCGGTCCGATCGCCATTTTCATTTTTGGTGGTGGCTGGTATTACTTGGGCTGCTCTTCGACCTTTATTACACACAGTCTATTGGCAGCTATCTAACCGCTTATCTTTTATCCGCTTATACTGTCTTCTTGCTGGATCCACATATTCCCTATCGAATTCTCTCTTCGTTTTGGACAGTGGCAACCGGTTTGCTTGTTTTTTACAGCCTCATTTATATCACCGGTATCTTAACCGGGGAAGTTAATATTAGTCTGGTTAATTACCTGATTTTCACTGTATTTCCAACTATTTTCATAAATAGTCTTATTGAGATGATATTTTATCGTCCGGTTGAGTCTTTGACTTATATAATTAATAGCTAATCCCATGAATTTATTTTTCTACATAATTTCGGTTATATTATTGCTGAATGCTTTCTTTGCGGTTGTAACGGTTTTCTGGAGCAAAAGAGAGGTTAGCAGAATTTGGGCATGGCTAGTTGTCCTGTTATTTGTACCTGTTTTTGGCTTTGTTATTTATTGGTTTACAGGACGCCGAATCTCTGATAAAAAAATTTTTGATTTTACCAGTCAGGAAATTGTTGGCCGAGAACAGATTCGGGATAATCAAAAATATTACAATCATCATTTGAAGCTGGATGAAAATGCCACAATGCTTTCTAAACTGTTTGCCAGTAACAGCGGAGCGATTCTGACCTATGGCAATGATCTTGATACCTTTTTTGATGGTCAAGATTTTTTTGATGATTTATTTCTTGAAATCGAGAAGGCACAGGACCATATTCATTTGGCTTTTTTTTCTATTTTTGACGATCCAACCGGTAACAAGCTAATTGATCTGCTGACCAAAAAAGCCCAAGCAGGTGTTGAAGTTCGTGTGATTTATGATGCTTATGGTTCTCACGGTACTCATCGCCGTATGTACCGCCGCTTACAGCAGGCTGGTGGTATCATTTATCCTTTTTTAACGCGGCGTTTTCAGCTGCTTGCGTTGAGAATCAATTTTCGTTTTCACCGCAAGGTTGTCGTCATCGACGGAAAAGTTGGCTATATCGGCGGCTTTAATGTTGGTGACCAGTATCTGGGGAAATCAAAAAAATTCGGTAATTGGCGTGATTCACAGTTGAAAATTGTTGGAGATGCCGTCCTGTCATTGCAATCACGTTTTTTTATTGATTGGAATGCCACGGCTAAGGAAGATGACAAATTATCTTTTCTGGCGGATTACTTTCCAGCAACACAAGTCAACGGTATTCATCCGATTCAAATTGTTTCGTCCGGCCCGGAATCGCTTGTTGATCAGATTAAACAAGGCTATTTGAAAATGATTAGTCTTGCTACAAAAACGATTACGATTCAGACGCCATATTTAATTCCCGATCAACCGATTTTTGAAAACCTGCTGATTGCTCTGGCTGCCGGTGTTAAAGTAGATGTTTTTATTCCCAATCGACCAGACCATCCCTTTGTTTATCGCGCAACACAGTATTATGCACAAGAGTTGATACAGGCTGGCGCACATGTTTATCGTTATGATAATGGTTTTCTGCACAGCAAATTATTAATGATCGATGATGAAATTATCAGCATCGGTTCTGCTAATATGGATATTCGGTCCTTTGAATTGAGTTTTGAAGCAAATGCTTTTATTTACAGTGCCAAGTTTGCCAACAAAATCAAGAATCAAATCACTAAAGATGTGTCACAGTCAAAACTTCTGAGTCAGGAAGATTTCGATGGACAGGGGGTTTGGATGACGGTACTGCAGAAGTTTTCGCGTTTACTGTCACCGATCCTGTGAAAAATATGAAAAAATTAGCCAATGGTATCAATTTAAATGTCTTAACGACTGATAAATTTCAGTCAGTTAGAATTGTTGCGGAATTTTACGCTCCCTTTGAAAAAGGCACGGCAGCCAATCGTGCGTTGCTGGCTCAAATACTGGAAGATAGTTCGGCCTTTTTTCCGAACCGACAGTTGCTGACTAAGAAACTTAATACACTTTACGGCGCACATTTTTCTGTGTCGACAAGTCGTTTTGGGCGGCTTTCCAAACTGCGTTTTGCACTGAAGATACCCAGCCCGCAAGCTGCGGGAGACCAGCAATTATTGGCAAAAAGTTTCAATTTTTTGTCCGGCCAGATTTTTAATCCGTTAATTGTTGATGGCTTATTTCCTGAGCATTTGTTTGAAAATGAAAAGCAGAATTTTCTTTCTGAATTTTTAGCAAATTTTGATAATAAAAGCTATAAGCTCCATGATCTGATTCTCAAAAAATATTTTGTCAATCCTGATTTTAGAATTCAACCCGAAGGGAGCCCTTTGTCAATCAGGCAGTTAACAAATGAAACCGTCGTTTCGGCTTACCATGCTATGCGGGCTAACGATGAAATGTCATTGGAAGTAGCTGGCCTCCCGAGTGAACTTGAAGTTGAAAAGTTGGTCGCTTCTTGGCCAAACGTTTCGCAAAACAGCCGGCCGATTCCCAATCCAGTCTATACACAAGCAGTAAAACCTGACCAATTTGCTGAACTGCACGAAAAGGGTGATCAGGCGCTCTTGGAACGAGCCTATAATTTTCTGGATTATGATTATCTGACTCAACAGAGATATACGGCGATGGTTTTTTCCCGCCTTTTTGGTGGTTCGAGTCAATCTTTGCTTTTTTTGAATATCCGTGAAAAATTACATCTGGCTTATTACGCAAATTCAACTTTTTTCGCCGTTGATGGTTGGATGACCGTTCAGGCAGGATTGGATAAGGATAATGTCGAACTTGTTAAAAATGAGATTGATCTGCAGCTGGAACGAGTTAAAAAGCAGGATTTTTCCAATGATTTGTTTACCACGATCAAAGAGGAGCTAGTTGCAGCTATTCAGGCGGGCGAGGACTACGAAGAGACTGCCATTGAGAAATCGATCAATGCTTTTTTGACTGGTTACGCTCTTTCCAGCAGCCAAATTATAGCCGTGATCCAATCTGTGACGCCTCAGCAGGTAGCAGATTTTGCAAAAAAGTCGGTAAAGCAAGCAGAGGCGGTTTTGATTAATGAAGATTGACGAATATTCGCAATTTAAACAGACTGTTTACAGTGAAACACTGACAGATGGTTTGAAAGTGACTTTGATGCCTAAGAAAGATTTTCATTCAGTTTTTGCCGCATTGTTTGTGGATGCGGGTGCTGTTGACCAGAAAATCGTCGATGAAAATGGCAAAGTGGTCACTTTTCCTTCGGGCATTGCGCATTTTGCTGAACACAAGATGTTTGAAAAAGAGCAGGGAGATGTGGACCAAATATTTAGCCGCTATGGTGCATTTTCAAATGCTTATACGAGCCAATCCCGCACTGTTTACTACTTTCAGGGAACAGAGGAGATTGCCGCATCGATCCGGCTGCTGCTGCATTTTGTTCAGGAACCTTATTATACGCAGAGTTCTATTAACAAGGAGCAGGGGATCATTGGCCAAGAGCTGGTCATGTACCAGGATATGCCGGATTGGGCACTTTCTTTTGGATTGATGGGTAATTTATACGCTCAACAGCCCTTGGCTCAAGATATTGCCGGCAAAGTATCGACGATCAGCCAATTAACCAGCGACATGCTTTACCAGTTTCACAAATACTTTTATCAGCCAAGCAATCTGCACCTCAAAATTTCAGGCAACATTGATCCACAGGCGACTATGGCTTTAATCAGAGACACGCAAAGGGAATTGTCGCGCCCGAAAATAGCGTTTACGTCGATGAGTTTGTTTGATAATCAAATCCCGATCCTTGCGTCAGGTAGCAGAAAGATGCCGATTTCTCAAACTTTAATTACAGCCGGTATTAAAGGCATAAACATGCCATCGAGCCGGGATGAAGCTATTGATTTGGCTTTTGCAAGTGATTTACTGCTGGATCTTTATTTTTCTGATTCATCTGACTGGTACATGAAAAATTACGATGCAGGTATTTTGAATGACGATTTTATGGCACAAGCAGAAATTGGCCGCAATTATCAGTTCATTAGTTTTAGCGGCCATGGCAAACAACAGAAAGCCTTTCAAGAGATTTTGTCTCAGTTAAAGCGCATATCTTTCGATAGCCGTTTAGCAAATGAATTCGAGGTCCAAAAATCAGCTACTTTTGGTGAGCTGTCGATGTCTTTGGATCAGTTGGAAAACAACGTTTTCACAGTTTTAGATGAATATGATACGGATAGCAATGTTTTTCAAATTACAGATAATCTCAAAAGCCTCACTTATAAGCGAGCAGTGGCTTTATTTGAAAAATATTACGATATAAATTCATTTAGTCGTTTTTCGATCGAACCGTTAGATTAAGATTGTTATAATCTTAATGAATGGATACTGATTACCAATCAATTGGAAAACGGCTGCAAGATGCACGTGAACAGCATGGTTTGACCTTAGAAGATATCTCCTCGTCGACTAAAATTCAAGTTCGTTATCTGCAAGCAATCGAAAATGGCCAAGTGAATAGGCTGCCTGGCCCTTTTTATGTGAAGGCATTTATACGCCAATACGCTAATACAGTGGACCTTGATCCAAATACGATTTTGGATACTATGCCAGCTGCAGATCGTGCTCGCCAGCCTAAAGATGGCGGCGAGATTAAAGCCGGCCAGAACAGAGGTGTTTCTGCGCACTTATTTGATGGCTTTTCGGAAAACAAGCAGGAAGAGCAAGACAAAGATGCGAATGATTCTCTGTCTAATAATTCTATTCGAGTAGGGTCTGACAGGATTCCGCGTGCCGGCATGAATCTCTCCACACCAGTTACCCGCCGCCTGCTCAGCCGCCTGCCCGTTATTTTTCTAATTGTTGCGTTAATTATTCTGGCCTTTGCCTTATGGCTGGCATTTGGTAGAATTCGGCCAAGTTTATTTAGCCAGAATCCGGTTAATTCAAGTTCAACGAGTATTTCACAATCTAGCAGCAGCCGGCCGCAGTCCAGTAGTTCATCTGCCTCGTCTTTGTCCAATAGCCAGACGCAGCCTTTATCGAAACCGCAGTTTCAAAATAACACGGCGACCATGACCTTCTACGATACGGCGGACCATACGATTCAGATCCAGGCGGCCAATGCCGGATGGACGACAGTGACAGTGGATAATGTCCGTCAGTTTGCCAGTACAATTGCAGCAGGTGCCGAGCACGATACAACGCTAAGTGGTGACCAGAATCAAATTATGATTCATTTAGGCAATCCATACAACACGAGAATCCTGTTTGATAATCAAGATACGCAGTTTATGTCTGGCTCATCGATTCTGATTACGAATATAATTATTAGACGGGAGAAAACACCGCAATGAATTTGCCTAATAAATTAACAACCTTTCGAATTTTAATGATTCCTTTATTTATTTTAATCTTATCGCTGCCTATCAATTGGTCGACGACATTCGGCCGGCCAAGTGGCTGGCTGCTGGCTGCTGCTATTTTCGCCTTGGCTTCGTTGACCGATTTACTCGATGGCAGAATTGCCAGGTCACGTCATTTGGTGACTAATTTTGGCAAGTTTGCTGATCCTTTGGCTGATAAACTACTGGTGATGACCGCTTTGATCTTTCTGACTCAATTTGGCGCTGTTCCGGCTTGGATGACCGCTATTATTGTTATCCGCGAACTAGCCATCACAGGGTTAAGAACCTTAATTGTTGAAAATAACGGTACGGTTATGGCTGCACAGATGCCTGGCAAAATCAAAACATTCACACAGATGTTTGCCATTATTTTCCTGTATTGCAGCAACTTCGGCAGTCCTATTCCGATTGGGCAGATCTTAATTTATCTTGCTGTGATTTTTACAATTTATTCAGGGATCGATTATTTCGTTCAGAACCGTTCAGTATTCTCGGATGGCATGTGATTTAAAAAAATGCCCATGGTTTCGTATAACCACTGTAGAAAGTTAAGTATTTTTTAAATACGAACAAGCGTTCGCATTTTCTTGACTTTCGTAGCATAATAGATTGGTGAGGTTTTATGTCTGATGGAAGAAAGGCCGCATTAAATGCGGCATTAAAAAAAATTGAAAAGGATTTCGGCAAGGGATCGATTATGCGTTTAGGCGAAAATGCGCACACAAAAGTCGACGTGGTTTCAACCGGTTCTTTAAAATTAGATATTGCTTTAGGTGTTGGCGGTTATCCAAAGGGAAGAATCATCGAGGTGTTTGGCCCTGAGTCTTCTGGCAAGACGACTGTCGCGCTTCATGCTGTTGCCGAGATTCAAAAAAAGGGCGGCACGGCTGCTTATATTGATGCTGAAAATGCACTGGACGCGAAATATGCAGCTGCTTTAGGTGTTAATGTTGATGATCTGCTTCTGAGCCAGCCGGATACAGGCGAGCAAGGTTTGGAAATCGCTGATGATTTGGTTAATTCAGGTGCGATCGATATGCTGGTCGTTGATTCGGTTGCAGCTCTTGTCCCAAGGGCTGAAATTGAGGGGGAGATGGGAGATGCCCATGTGGGCCTGCAAGCGCGTTTGATGAGCCAAGCTTTGAGGAAATTGGCCGGTACTCTGAACCGAACAGGCACAATTGCCATTTTCATCAATCAGATTCGTGAAAAAATCGGGGTTATGTTTGGCAATCCCGAGACAACACCTGGCGGTCGCGCTTTGAAGTTTTATTCAACGGTACGTTTAGAGGTACGCCGGTCAACACAGATTAAAGACGGTACGAATATTATTGGTAATAATACGAAAATCAAGGTTGTCAAAAACAAAGTTGCACCACCTTTCAAAGTAGCCGAAGTGGATATTATGTATGGCAAAGGCATCAGTCAGACAGGTGAATTAATTGATTTGGCCGTTGATAAAGATATTATCGACAAGTCGGGCGCTTGGTATGCCTATAAAGGTGAAAAAATTGGTCAGGGACGCGTTAATGCAATTGCTTGGTTGGAAGACCCTGAACATCAAAAAGAACATGATACGATCTTTCAGGCGGTACGTGATGCTTATGGTATTGGCGCCAAAAAAAAAGTGACAACTGATACTGGCAAGGCTGTACCAATAGAAGATAGCAGCAGCGATCCTTTTGCTGACCCTAATTACAATCCAAAGGCCAGTGAATCTGACGATGCATTGACTGATGATGATATTTATTAATTTTTAAAAATCCGATGTTGTCGGATTTTTTTATAGAGTAAACTTGAACCAATGCAGACTACAAAAAACAATTTCAAACACCGCGTTAAAACATTTGGTTTGGTTGAAGAGATCTTTAATTCGATTACACACGGTTTAGGTTTAATAGCCGCGATTGTCGGAATTATATTTCTTTTCATCAAAGTCATCGACAAGGGCTACACGTCGGCTGTTGCCTTAACGGCATTCATTATCTATGCTGTCTGTTTGATCATTTTTCTGCTCAATTCTACTTTGTTTCATGCACTAATTTTCACAAGAGCCGCTTGGGTCTTTCAACATTTTGATCATCTGGGTATTTTTTTGATCATTCTAGCCACCTACACGCCCTTTTGCTGGGTCTTTATCAAGGATCCCGTTGCGATTTGGATTTGGGTTGCCAATCTCATTTTGGCACTTGCTGGTATCGTTTATGATTTCTTGTTTATTGGGCGCTATCGCTGGATCACTGTTTTGATTTATTTAGCTATGGGTTGGTTAATTGCCGTGATGTTCCCAATCATTCATCACAGCGTACCAGTATATTCGCTTTGGCTGTTATTTTTTGGTGGAATTGCTTATTCAGCAGGTACTTTTTTCTATTTGAATACTAAAATCTGGTGGAATCATGTTTGGTGGCATTTATTTGTGCTCTTAGGTACAGCTGCCATGTATTTTGCCATCTATCTTTCCATGTAATTGTATACTGCAAATAAGCGTAAGATAGATTTTAAAGTATATGTTCAAACTTGCCTTTAAAAATCTCAATAAATTGCTTGTCTCTTTCGCCTTTTTTTGCCTGTTTTTTCAAGTAGCGGCGGATTTGATTCTGCCTTCAATTACTGCCGATATTGTCAATATCGGTGTTGTGAGGAAAAACATTCCGTATATCTGGCACACGGGCTTGATTATGCTGGCCGTGAGTTTGTTAGGCATTATCGGTGCTGTATGTAATCAGCTGATAGCTGCGACGTCGTCACAGAAATTGGGTGTTACACTGCGGCATTTTTTGTTTGCCAAAATTACGGCAATGGCAACGGCCGATTTCACTAAGATTGGTGAAGCCTCTTTGATTACTAGAACAACGAACGATGTTGTCCAGATGCAGAATGTGACCTACTCGATGCTTCGGATGATGGTGAGGGCACCGATGATGTTGGCTGGTGCGAGCCTGATGGCCTATTTTCAAAGTCCTCAATTAATGCTCGTCTTTGTAGCTGCCATCCCGATTTTGGCGATTGTCGTTTTACTGATTATGAGAAAGTCTGTGCCGCTTTTTAGAAAGATACAAGGGTTAACTGATCGCATTAATCTTGTGTTCCGAGAAGGGCTGACCGGTGTTCGGGTGATACGCGCTTTTAATCAGGATGCCTTTGAACAAAGACGCTTTGCTCGAGCTAATGGGAATTTGACTGATAATGCGATTAATGCCTATGTGACAACGAGCCTGATGAGTCCAACCATGACTTTTATTATCAGCGCTTCGAATATTGCCATTGTTTGGTTCGGTGCACGTCTGATTGCCGGCAGTCAGATGCCGATTGGAAACTTGTTATCTTTTATTACTTATGCCACACAGATGCTGTTTGCATTTATGCAGTTGTCGATGATTTTTGTTATTGTACCCAGAGCTCAGGCATCCGCCCAGCGCATTCAGGAAGTTCTGGCTATTTCTGATACCATTCTTGATTCAAAGAACGCCCAAACCGTGCCGAATATTACAAGTATTCGTTTTGCACATGTTGATTTTGCCTTCTCGCATTCAGCCGCGAGGGTATTAAAGGATATTAATCTGCAAGTTGGGCGTGGACAAACACTAGCAATTATCGGTGGTACAGGATCTGGGAAAAGTAGTTTAATTAATTTAATTCCCAGATTATTCGATCCGACAAAGGGCAGTGTATCAATCAACGACATTGATATTCGCCAATTCCGCCAAAGTGATTTGCATGAAAAAATTGCCTTTGCTAGTCAGAAATCTTTTTTATTCCAAGGCACTATTCGCAGCAATCTGCATTATGGCAATCCAAAAGCCAGTGAAGAAGAGATGTGGCAGGCGCTTCACACTGCTCAGGCTGACGCCTTTGTCAAAAAACAAGGCGGACTGGATGCACCTGTTGAGCAGAATGGCCAGAACTTTTCAGGAGGCCAAGTACAACGCCTGTCGATTGCAAGGGCTATTTTGAAAGATGCGGATGTCTACATTTTTGATGATACATTTTCTGCTCTGGATTTTAAGACCGATGCATTACTCAGGGCAGCACTGCATAAAGACAGCAAGATCAATCGGGCAATTAAAATTATTGTGGCACAGCGTATTTCAACGATTGCTGATGCAGACAGGATTCTCTTATTAGAGCAAGGTAGGATGTCAGCCTTTGGAACGCATACCGAATTGTTAAAAACTAGTGCTGTCTATCGTGAGATCGTTAATTCTCAGCTGCATCGGGTTGACGCAGCTGCTGCGTTATCCGGAGACGAACATGCGTAATCCGGCTTCGAGAATGCGAGGCGGCAGCGGGCCAAGACCAATGGCACGGATTGCCGAACACGCTCATAATTTTTGGGGGACAACCTTTAGATTATTCAGATATTTGGGGAAAAATCGCTTCGGTGTCATCTTTTCGATTGCCTTGGCAATTATTTCGGTGCTGTTATCTGTCAGCGTACCGAAAATTTTAGGCGAAGCTACGACGATCATCTATCGTGGTGTTCGTGCCGGCTTGCAGTCGGGACGTTACCGGATTGATTATCATGCAATTATTTCAATTCTAGTGCTTGCATCTGTTTTATATGTTCTGTCTGCTCTGATGAGTTTTTTGCAGCAAGTGATAATGACTCATATATCACAACGTACCGTTTTTCGTCTACGTGCAGAATTTAAAGCCAAGATGGCCCGCCTTCCCGTGAGTTATTACGATCAGCACCAAAATGGCGATATGATGAGCCGCGTTGTTAATGACATGGATAACATTTCTGGGACTTTGCAGCAGGCTTTAATTCAAATTGCGGTCTCATCGATCACATTTGTTGCCGTGATTATTTTTATGCTGTCGATTAGTTGGATTCTGTCATTGCTGGCTTTTACGACGATTCCAATCAGCATTCTTCTTGTACGCTGGATTGCACCACACGCTCAGAAACTGTTTAGTAGACAGCAGGAGGTTCTTGGTTCGATGAACGGCCAGGTGGAAGAAACTTTTTCTGGTCATTTAATTATTAAAACTTTTGATCGTGAACAAGCTGTCACTGACAAGTTTGAAGAGCAGAGCAGGCGATATTACCACGCCGCTTGGAAAGCACAATTCATTTCTGTTCTGATTTTTCCGGCTATGCAGTTTCTAAATAATTTAGATTACTTGGTAATTGCTGTTTTCGGCGGGATTCAAGTTGCTAACGGCCAGCTGCCACTCGGAGATATTCAGGCATTTTTGCAGTATACAAATCAGTTTTCCCAGCCTGTCACCCAAATTGCTAATCTTAGCAACACGATTCAATCGACGATTGCAAGTGCCGAACGGATTTTTCAGGTCCTAGATGCTGAAGAAATGCCTAAAGAAATTTCGGCGGCCTCCACCTTTCCTAGAGAGTCATCACTGCCTTTAATTAGTTTTCATCATGTGGCATTTAGTTATGATAGTCACGCGCCTTTGATTCGAAATTATTCTTTAGATGTTCATGCAGGCCAAACGATTGCTATCGTGGGCCCGACGGGCGCTGGTAAAACGACTGTTATCAATTTGTTAGAACGCTTTTATGATGTTGATGCTGGCGTGATTCAGTATCGGGGCAGGGATATCAGGCACATGACACGCCCTGAATTGCGTTCGCATTTCGCAATGGTTCTGCAAGAAACTTGGTTATTTACGGGCTCCGTTTTCGAAAACATTAAGTATGGCAATGAGCGGGCTACAAAAGATCAGGTGATTGCAGCGGCAAAGGAAGCTTATGCAGATACTTTTATCCAGCAGCTGCCTCAGGGTTATCAAACTCAGTTAAATGAGGCAGCCTCAAATATTTCTCAAGGCCAACGTCAGCTGTTGACGATTGCACGCGCCTTCCTCTCTGATCCTGAGATTTTAATCCTGGATGAGGCAACTAGCTCGGTGGATACGCGAACCGAACTTTTGATTCAAAACGCCATGGCTAAACTTCAGCGTTCACGTACTAGTTTTGTTGTTGCCCATCGTCTATCCACGATTCAGCAGGCGGATAACATCGTCGTGATGAATCATGGTTCAATCGTTGAGACTGGTACGCATCAGCAGCTGCTTGATGCTAAGGGATTTTATGCGGATCTCTTTAACGCACAATTTGCTTCCGGCGATTAATGAGTTTTTTGTCCGAGCCGGGAACGAGTATAATTGTGATTTGTAATTTACAGGGGGTAATTTATGTCAGCTAAATCCGTTGATATTCATAATAAGCGTTACAGTCGATTTATGTTTGTCTTGGTCATCTTGTTTGCTACTTTTGCAGGTATGCTGATGCAGACATCTTTAGGGACGGCGTTGCCGACTTTGATGGATGATTTCCATATTAATTTAGCCACGGCTCAGGAAGCCACGACCTGGTTTTTGTTGGCAAACGGGATTATGATTCCTGTTTCTGCGTATTTATCAACCAAATTTCCGACAAAAAAACTCTACATCTTTGCTTTTGGACTGCTTTTAGTTGGCCAATTTATTTCCTACAGCGCACCAGTCACAAATTGGACTTGGTTTTTAATTGGCCGAATCATTCAAGCGATTTCTGTCGGTATCACGATGCCTTTGATGCAGGTCGTTCTCGTCTATATTTTTCCAGCTGAAAAGCGCGGCGCGGCAATGGGCCTCAGCGGACTTGTAATTGGTATGGCTCCAGCAATTGGGCCAACACTGTCCGGTTGGATTTTGGACAGCAGCCACAGTTTTGCCTCTTTTACGCTATCCAACTCCTGGCGATCCATTTTTCTGCTGCCGATGGCCGTGATTGCATTAACTTTTCTTTTAAGTTTTATTTTTTTGCGCGATGTCATTCCAAACCAGCCAGTTCACCTTGATTTTCGTTCTTTGGTTCAATCGACGCTTGGTTTTGGCCTATTTTTGTGGGGTTTGACTAATGTCGCTAACGCAAATTATGGCGGCTGGACAGATATGACGCATGTGATTATTCCTGGCGCAGTAGGCATTTTTTTCATCATTATTTTCTTGTGGCATCAGTTAGAAATGCGGCATCCCTTCCTGGATATACGTGTTTTTGCTGTCAAACAATTTTCGGTAACAACGGTTTTGATTTCGCTTTCTATGATGGCCATGATTGGCATTGAGATGATGCTGCCGACCTATCTTCAGCAGCTCCGCGGGCTTTCACCTCTATCATCGGGGCTTACTTTACTGCCTGGTGCGCTTTTAATCGGTATTATGTCACCGATTGCTGGGGCTGTTTATGATCGAAGCGGGGCAAAACGCTTGGCACGAGTTGGATTTTTGATCCTCCTGATTGCCACGATTCCTTTCTTGTTTTTTGGCCTGAATACACCAAGGGATTTCATTACGGTTTTCTATAGTCTAAGAATGTTTGGTATTGCTATGGTGATGATGCCGTTGACAGCCTCGGCGATGTCTGCACTGCCAAAAGAAAAAGCGGCAGATGGTACGGCCTCAAATAATACAGTCAGGCAGGTATTGACCGCGATGGTTGTTTCTTTGCTATCTTCCGTGACACAAAACATTGCCAATACCAATGCACCTGCGGCTTCTCTAAAACAGCAGAATATTTTTGAATTCGGTCAGCGAACATTGGATGCTTCTTTAAAGGGTTTCCATGTTTCGTTTGCGATTTCCTTATTTTTTGCACTCTTAGGATTAATTCTGGCAGGCATGCTGCATTCTGGCAAAGTCATTGAGCAAGATCCTGATTTACTGGATGAGAAGGGAGGCAATTAGGCATGATTTTTCTATTAGTCATTTTTTTCACTGCTGCGGCCTTCGTTAGTTGGATGCTGATTAAACATGCGTTTCCCCGCTGGTTCTTTGGACTGATCTTCACCGGCCTGCTATTAGCCAGCGTGATCTTGATGACCTTGAATATGAGCAGGCATTTTGGTATGAGACGAAGTGTCAGCACACAAAGGCAGGAAATTTATTCTATGGCCGGCAGGAGACTCGCCGCCGGGATCTTAGCTACGACGAAAAATAAGAATATTGGGAGCGATCTGGATATTTATTTGTACAAAGATCAAGCGGGAGCTGAAAAAACCAAAACAAGCGTGCCGAATGCTTACCGTTCAGTCTCGATGAAAGGCATTGATTCGAATCGCGCGTATAAAGTCACACATACTTATCGTTGGCACTATAACGGTGCTCTATCACGGATTTTGTTTGGAATTGGTCATTTGGATCGGGTTATTAGCCGGCAGGAGGTTGTTTTCCAAATTCCATCTCAGCAATGGATTCAGCTCACAAGCGACCAGCTTCGACGGCTACAGAATCTGTTGGCAAATCCAGCCAAGATAACTGATGCAAAAGTATCGATGCTATTATCGGCCTCCTCTCAAGCATTGCTAAACGGCCGGAGTAATCAAGCTGCGCGCATGCAAGTTGCGGCCATTCGAGAATTATTGTCAATCGCCCCAAGTGCAGCTGATAAAAAATTAGCCAAACAGCTATCCTCGTCTGCCGCTGCCTCAAGCCGAGCTCAAGCGCTGTCATCTAGCATCGCCGCTTCGCAAGCTGCATCAGTTTCTGCATCATTGGCTGCGGATGCCCAAGCTCAAGCCGCGTCTGCTGCTCAGTCTCAGGCTGCAGCTGATTCTGCGGCATCGGCTCAAACGCAAGTATCAGCATCGAGCTCAGCAGGGAACTCAAGTAGTGGCACAACGAATACACCTTAATGAGATCAATGCGCTTAGTTCCAAACAAATTTTCAATTATCTGTTATACTAAAGGAGTATTAATCGGTATGGTTCCAAGAATCAAATGTTTCAAAGCTCTGCACCAATTATTTACAAATAAGATGCACTAGGTGCAGAAAGAATTTTTTCATGGAAACAGGTACAGTTAAATGGTTTAATGCCGATAAAGGCTATGGTTTTATCACTCGTGATAATGGTGGAGATGTCTTCGTACATTTCTCTGCTATTCAGACTGATGGCTTTAAGTCATTGGATGAAGGCCAAAAGGTTACGTTTGAAGTTGAAGACGGACAGCGTGGACCACAAGCTATCAACGTTAACAAAGTTAACTAAGTAAAGCTTGTAATTGATCGGCTTCTTGTGTATAATTTATGCACAGTGAGGTCGATTTTTAAAATGCGGTTATGGCAATATTGTCCCGTAACTGCTTCAAAGCGCAGATCCAATGTGATCCGCGCTTTTTTACGCTCATAATTTCACATAAAACGCATCTTTTTATGATTGAAGCTGAGCAGTCGACTAACACAGATAAAAATTGGAGGAATTACATTGGTTGCACACAACGTGAAGATAAACAAGCATGTCACTCGACGCAGTTACTCTTCTGCTAAAGAAGTGCTTGAAATCCCGCCATTGACCGAAGTCCAGACTGCGTCTTACAAGTGGTTTTTGGATAAGGGCATTCGGGAAATGTTTAACGATATCATGCCGATTGAAGATTTTGCCGGCAAGCTGTCACTTGAATATGTTGACTATTCATTAGGAGAACCAAAGTATACGTTAAAAGAATCGCGTGAGCAGGGAGTTAATTACGCTGCACCGCTTCATGTGACTTTGCGTTTGACGAACAAAGAGACTGGCGAAATCAAATCGCAGGATGTTTACTTTGGTGAATTTCCGCTGATGACCGAATATGGTTCTTTTGTGATTAACGGTGCTGAGCGTGTCGTTGTTTCACAGCTTGTTCGTTCCCCTGGGATTTATTACAACGAAGATACCGATAAGACTGGCAAGACTGTTTTTGGCACAACTGTGATCCCTAATCGTGGTGCTTGGTTGGAATTGGATACTGATGCCAAAGGGATTGCCAATATTCGTATCGACCGTACTCGTAAACTGCCAATCACAGAATTGGTCCGTTCATTTGGCTTTGGTTCTGATTCAGAAATTCAGGATATTTTTGGTGATGATGTTGAATCTTTGAATTTGGCTATTGAAAAAGATGTTCATAAGGATGCTTCGATGTCACGTGTTGGCGAGGCCTTGGAAGATATTTATGAGCGTTTGCGTCCTGGTGAGCCAAAGACGATCGATTCCTCTCGTTCTCTATTGGCAGCACGTTTCTTTGATCCAAAGCGTTATGATCTTGGCAACGTGGGCCGCTACAAGGTTAATAAAAAGCTTTCGTTGAAATCTCGTCTTTTAGGTCAGACCTTGGCTGAAGATATTCTTGATGAACAAGGCAATGTCTTGGTTGCCAAGAATACAGAGATTGATAAAAAAGCCATGAAACTGCTTTCTCCGTTATTAGATAAAGACGATTTCAAGATGACTGTTTTGCAGCCTGACGAAGAAGGTGTTCTGCCTGATCCGATCAAATTGCAGATTATTAAGATTTTTAGTAAGAATGATCCAACTAAAGCAGTTAAATTAATCGGAAACGGTCATATTGACGAATCAATTCATCACATTCTGCCTGCCGATATTTTGGCTGGTATGAATTATTTCTTTAACTTGCAGGAAGGCATCGGCGCTACTGATGATATCGATCATTTGGGTAACCGTCGCATCCGGTCTGTTGGCGAGTTATTGGAGAACCAGTTTAGAATTGGCTTGACACGTATGGAGCGTGTAGTTCGCGAGCGTATGTCTATCCAGGATTCTGATACTGTGACACCTCAGCAGTTAATCAACATCCGCCCTGTTGTGGCGGCTGTCAAAGAATTCTTTGGTTCTTCTCAGCTTTCACAATTTATGGATCAGACCAACCCACTTGGTGAGTTGAACCATAAGCGTCGTTTGTCAGCCTTGGGACCTGGTGGATTGACACGTGATCGTGCTGGTTATGAAGTCCGTGATGTTCATTATTCACACTATGGCCGAATTGACCCGATTGAAACGCCAGAAGGTCCGAACATCGGTTTGATTACGTCACTGGCTGTCTATGGCCGGATTAATGAATACGGTTTTATTGAGACACCTTACCGTCGTGTTGACTGGGATACACATAAAGTCACAGACAAGATCGATTATTTGACGGCCGATGTCGAAGATAATTACACGATTGCACAAGCGAACTCGGAATTAAATGATGATGGTTCTTTCGTTAATGCGACCGTTACTGCACGTCATGGTGACAACAACATTGAAACGCCAATCGAAGATGTTGATTATATGGATGTTTCTCCTAAACAGGTTGTGGCCGTTTCGACTGCTGCGATTCCTTTCTTGGAAAACGATGATTCCAACCGTGCTTTGATGGGTGCCAATATGCAGCGTCAGGCTGTTCCGCTGGTTGCACCGCATTCGCCAATCGTCGGTACTGGTATTGAATACCGTGCTGCTGTCGATTCAGGATTAGCTCAAATCAATGAAGCCAAAGGGACCGTTGAGTATGTTGATGGCCGCGATATCAAAGTCCGTGAAGATGATGGCAACCTTCATGAATATCCATTGATGAAGTTCCAACGCTCTAATGGCGGTAAGAATTATAACCAAACACCTATCGTCAAAGTTGGCGAGACTGTCGAAAAAGGCGATGTCTTAGCTGATGGGCCTTCGATGGAAAATGGCGAACTAGCTCTTGGCCAGAACCCTATCATTGCCTTTATGACTTGGCATGGCTACAACTTCGAAGATGCGATCGTCTTAAATGAACGCCTCGTTCGTGATGATGTTTATACTTCTATCCATATTGAAGAACATGAATCAGAGGCACGTGATACAAAGTTAGGACCTGAAGAGATTACTCGCGAGATTCCTAACGTTGGTGAAGATCAGCTTAAAGATCTTGATGATTCCGGAATCATTCGTATTGGTGCCGAAGTCGAAGACGGCGATATTCTGGTTGGTAAAATTACACCAAAGGGTGTGACCGAATTGTCGGCTGAAGAGCGTCTGCTGCATGCTATCTTTGGTGAAAAAGCCCGCGAAGTTCGTGATACTTCTTTGCGTGTTCCTCATGGCGGCGGCGGAATTGTCCAAGATGTTGAAATCTTCACACGTGATAACGGTGATGAATTAGCACCTGGTGTTAACATGATGGTTCGTGTCTTTATTGCCCAGAAACGCAAGATTCAAGTTGGTGATAAGATGGCCGGACGTCATGGAAATAAGGGAACTGTTTCAGTTGTTGTTCCTGAAGAAGACATGCCGTTCATGCCTGACGGTACGCCGATTGATATTCTGCTTTCACCAATGGGTGTGCCATCTCGTATGAACATTGGACAAATTTTGGAACTGCATCTTGGCATGGCAGCCAGAAAATTGGGTATTAAAGTTATGACACCGGTCTTTGATGGTGCCTCTGATGATGAAATTATTGATGCCTTAAAAGAGGCTGGTCTAGATGAAGACGGTAAGACCGTTCTTTATGACGGTCAGACTGGCGAGGCTTTTGATAATCGTATTTCCGTCGGTGTCATGCACTATATGAAGCTGGCCCACATGGTTGACGATAAAATCCATGCACGTTCAATCGGACCTTATTCGTTGGTTACACAACAGCCTTTGGGTGGTAAAGCCCAGTTTGGCGGCCAGCGTTTCGGCGAAATGGAAGTTTGGGCACTTGAAGCTTATGGTGCTGCCTATACTTTGCAGGAAATCATGACCTATAAGTCTGATGATGTTCGTGGCCGTAACAAGGTATTTGAGTCCATTGTTAAAGGACAAGCTATTCCAAAGCCCGGCGTTCCTGAATCTTTCCGTGTCCTTGTTAAAGAATTACAAGCCTTAGGTCTTGATACCAAAGTGCTGGACGGCAAGGGTCAAGAAGTTCGTATGGCGCAGATGGACGAGGACGATAATGTTGCCACGGTTGATGCTCTTGAACAAATCGCGAAAGAAAAACCTGACTTGTTTAAAGGCGATGACGATGACAAACCTCGCATTGCAGCAAAAAATCTCGATGAAGAAAATATATAAGGAGAAATGACTTGGCAATAGACGTTAATAAATTTGAATCTATGCAAATCGGTCTCGCTTCACCTGCTAAGATCCGTGAATGGTCTTATGGTGAAGTGAAAAAGCCGGAAACGATCAACTATCGTACGTTAAAAGCTGAACGTGATGGTCTTTTTGACGAAAGAATTTTCGGACCGATCAAAGACTATGAATGTGCCTGTGGTAAATACAAGCGAATCCGTTATAAAGGAATCGTTTGTGATCGTTGTGGTGTTGAAGTAACGAGTTCCAAAGTGCGTCGTGAGCGTATGGGGCATATCGAACTTGCTGCACCTGTGACACATATCTGGTACTTTAAAGGTATTCCAAGCCGTATGGGCTTGATCCTCGATATGAGCCCGCGTTCTCTGGAAGAGATTATCTATTTTGCCAGCTACGTTGTCATTAATCCTGGCAGTACGCCGTTGGAAAAGAAACAACTAATTACTGAGGCTGAATATCGTCAGTATGTCGACCAATACGGTGCAGATGCTTTTGATGCTAAGATGGGTGCCGAGGCTATCAAGGAATTGTTAGCTGAAGTAGATTTGGCCAAACAGGCTAAAGAATTGAAGGCCGAACTAAAGGAAGCAACCGGTCAAAAACGGACTCGTGCAGTTCGTCGTTTGGACATTGTTGAAGCCTTCTTGCAGTCTGGCAACAAACCTGAATGGATGGTTTTGGATGTTATTCCAGTTATTCCACCAGATTTGCGCCCAATGGTTCAGTTGGAAGGCGGCCGCTTTGCCACTTCTGACTTGAATGATCTCTACCGTCGTGTCATTAACCGTAACAATCGTTTGAAGCGGCTGCTCGATTTGAATGCACCTGGTATTATTGTGCAAAACGAAAAACGTATGCTGCAAGAAGCTGTTGATGCCTTGATTGATAATGGCCGCCGCGGTCGCCCAGTCGCTGGTCCCGGAAACCGTCCTCTAAAGTCGCTTTCTCATTTGCTGAAGGGCAAGCAAGGACGTTTCCGCCAGAACTTGTTAGGAAAGCGTGTTGATTATTCCGGCCGTTCTGTTATCGATGTTGGTCCCTTCTTGAAGATGAACCAGATGGGTCTTCCTCGCCAGATGGCTGTTGAATTATTCAAGCCCTTTATCTATAATCGCTTGATTGAATTAGGCACTGACAATGGTGGCGCAAACAACTTGCGTTCTGCACGTCGTTTGGTTGAGCGGCACGAAGATGTTGTTCAAGATGTTTTGGAACAAGTTGTTAAGGAACATCCAGTTTTGCTGAACCGTGCACCAACTTTGCATCGTCTTGGCATTCAAGCTTTTGAGCCAGTCCTGGTTTCTGGTAAAGCGATGCGTTTGCATCCTTTGGTAACAACTGCTTATAACGCCGATTTCGATGGCGATCAAATGGCGATTCATGTGCCTTTGTCCGATGAAGCACAAGCTGAAGCACGTTTGCTGATGCTGGCTGCTTCACATATCTTGGCACCTAAGGATGGAAAACCAATTGTGGCTCCGTCTCAAGATATGACGATTGGTAATTATTACTTGACGACTGAAGAAGCCGGTATCAAGGGTGAAGGCATGGTCTTTACTTCATCTGATGAAGTAAAGATTGCTTTACAGAATCACGAAGTTGAATTGCACACACGTATAGGTATTGCTACTTCGAGTTTTGGCCCGGACAAACCTTTCTCTGATCAGCAACGTTCTAGAATTATGGTAACCTCTGTTGGTAAAGTCCTTTTTAATGAAATTCTGCCGAAAGATTTTCCGTTTGTTAATGAACCAAAAGCTGCAAATTTTGATGCTATTGATGATCGTTTCTTCCTCGAACCTGGTACCGATATTCACGAATGGTTGAAGAATGAAGCTCTCAATGATCCGTTCAAGTCTGGTTTCTTGTCTGATATCATTGCTCAGATCTACGCTCGTTACCAGGTGACTCGCACATCTGTTCTGCTAGATGATATGAAAGACTTGGGTTATGATATTTCGACACGCTCTGGTCTGACGGTTGCGATGTCAGATGTTACGGAACTGCCTCAAAAAGCTCAAGTTATCAAAGAAGCCCATGAAAAAGTGGCCACTATTACAAAGCAGTTCCGTCGCGGTTTGTTAACTGATGATGAACGTTATATTCAAGTGACACAGACTTGGTCAGATGCGCAGGATAAGATCAAATCTATGCTGATTGCATCTTTCGATAAGAAGAACCCGATCTTTATGATGAGTGATTCTGGTGCCCGTGGTAATATTTCTAACTTCGTACAGCTTGCCGGTATGCGTGGCTTAATGGCTGCACCAAACGGTAAAGTTATTGAACTTCCTGTTACGGCTAACTTCCGTGAAGGCCTCTCTGTTTTGGAAATGTTTATTTCAACCCATGGTGCTCGTAAAGGAATGACCGATACAGCTTTGAAGACTGCCAACTCTGGTTATCTGACACGTCGTTTGGTCGATGTTGCTCAAGAAGTGATTGTTCGTGAGGAAGATTGCGGCACTGACCGCGGTTTGGATGTCTCTGCAATCATGGATGGCAATGAAGTAATTGAGCCGCTGTACGACCGAATCCTTGGTCGTTATGCCATGAAGGCTGTGATTAATGAGAAGACCGGCGAAATCATTATTGACAAAAACGAGATGATCGATGAAGTCGTTGCCAACAAAATCATTGATGCTGGCATTCAAACAGTTACTATTCGTTCCATCTTTACTTGCCGTACGGAACATGGTGTCTGTGTCAAATGTTACGGCCGCAACATGGCCACTGGCGACATCGTCGAAGTTGGTGAAGCTGTGGGTACTGTTGCTGCTCAATCTATTGGCGAACCCGGTACTCAATTGACTATGCGTACATTCCATACTGGTGGTGTTGCTATGTCCGAAGATATCACGCAAGGTCTTCCTCGTGTTCAAGAAATTTTTGAAGCCCGTAATCCAAAAGGACGTGCTGAAATTTCCGAAGTAACTGGAAAAGTTACAAGTATTGAAGAAAATCCTGCTGATCGCAGCAAGACAATCACGATTGAAGGGGAGACGGACACACGTGAATACGTGTTGCCAATCTCTGCTCGTCTGCGCGTGGCTGAAGGCGATGAAATTCATCGTTCTGAAGCAATTAACGAAGGACCTTTGGATCCTAAGGAATTAATCAAGGTTTCCAGTGCTTTGAAGACGGAAAACTATATGTTAGCCGAAGTCCAAAAAGTTTATCGTATGCAAGGTGTTGGTATTGCCGACAAACATGTCGAAGTTATGGTTAGGCAGATGCTCAGAAAGGTCCGGGTCATGGATCCAGGCCAGACAGATTTGCTTCCAGGAGAATTACTTGATATTGCCGATTTCCGTCGTGCCAATAGTAAAGCAATCTTATCTGGTCAAACAGCTGCCACTTCTCGTCCAGTTTTGCTCGGTATTACTAAGGCATCTCTGGAAACTAATTCTTTCTTGTCAGCCGCGTCATTCCAGGAGACAACACGTGTCCTGACAGATGCTGCTATTCGTGGCAAAAATGATCCTCTAGTCGGTTTGAAGGAGAATGTCATCATTGGTAAGGTTATTCCTGCAGGAACCGGTGTTGCCGCATATCGTCATATTAAAGACGAAGTGGTGGCTGCACCAGTGGAACCTTTAGAGAAAATCCCGACTCTTGATGAACTCCAGAAGAATTTTGATAAAAAAGCCCCTACAAAATAGTT
>NZ_JANJQP010000003.1 GCF_025758695.1 Oenococcus kitaharae
AGACTAGCCAGCTTCTTGTGGGTTCAGTAGGAGTTAGTTCAACACAGCAGCAGTGGCTTTATAGCATCGTTAATGATGCAGTTACAGCAGCAAATACCAATGATTTATATGCTTCGATCATGCTTGCTCAGGCAATTTTAGAGTCTGGTTGGGGAACGAGCGATCTAGCTTTGAGTCCGAACAATAATTTATTTGGCATCAAAGCAAACAAATCACAATTTGCCAACGGGTCTGTCAATCTACCAACAACTGAGTATGATGAAAACGGTCGTCCATATACAATAAATGCTGATTTCAATACCTACTCGAGTATTTTAAATTCATTTAACGACTATGTGGACAAAATGGTACATGGCCTGTCCGGCGAATCAAGCAATCGATATAGTAATGTGGCTCGGAGTATTGCCGGAAGTTACGCACAAGCGGCCATTAATATTCAGCAAGATGGTTACGCGACTGATCCATCTTATTCACATTTGTTGGTGTCGGTCATTGAAAATTACAATTTAAATGTTCTGGATGCTAATTAACTCCTTGCTGATATCTTTATGTTGGTTCGCTTATTTGAGATAATTAACAGAGACAGTCACAACCGCCTAATTGACGGGTATCATTTTTCACAGAAAGAGGTGTGCCATGTTTAAAAGAACGAGCGGAAAAATTATTATTTCGATTCTGGCTGTTATTGTGCTGGTCATAGCGGGATTCCTGCTGACCAGATCTCTAACCATCACGTCCAATCAGGATCAGAAAAAACAGGTCGGGACGTCTTCTTCAAAAAGCAGTCAGTCTCAAACACAATCATCAAGAGAATCCTCAGCTGCTAGCAGCTCATCTGCCTCATCAAGTACATCTTCATCATCTCAGACTCAGCAGATACAATGGCAGTCATTGGATCTTGTCCACCAAATCGCTATTTTGATTCAAGCGGCCTTTCCCAACCAAAACGCTAAACCTAACAATCAATTTGATTTTGCAAGCAATTATTGGGATATGACGGGGTCGATCAACAATGGCGAAATTCATCGTTATGTCCCGAATGCTGACAGCTTTGCGGGCATTTCCGATATTTTATCAGCGAAAATCCGTATCGTCAATAATCAAATTCAGGTGACCAGGCCGATTACGGCGCCTTTCTCTGTCTCGATTGATCAGGCCATGCGTAATTATTATCAGCAGAACGATGCCATAAGCTATACAAATAACCTCTCCGCCCGCGTCGTAACACCAGCCAGATTGGCAGAACTTCAAAGGAAATGATTAACCTCTGATGTTTATTAGCCCTGTTTAGCCATTTTTTGCTATTATAGACAAGGATTTGGCATGATATTTTATTTTCAAATGCCAGTTAGGACAATTTGATGAAAAAATGGATAATTGGATTTTGTTCACTGCTGCTGGCCGCTGTGTTAGTCGTCGTTGGTATCGGCGGTTACGCTTTATGGCGGACTAACGGTGCCATTCAAAAGATGCAGCAGCCGACTAAGACGATTAAAAAAGCCGACCGGGTAGAGACGCTGACTAAAGACAGCAAGCCGATTGCCATTCTGTTATTGGGCACCGATACCGGCGCTTTGGACCGGAACTATAAGGGCCGCACCGATTCCATGATGGTGGCTGTGATCAATCCGCAAAAGCAGCAGACCTTACTGATGAGCCTGCAGCGCGATACGCCGATTTATGTCAATGGCCAGATGGTCAAACTCAATGCGGCCTATGCGTATGGCTCAGCTGATTCCTCGATTCAGCAGGTTGAAAAGCTAACCGGCATCAAATTAAATGGTTATGCTTTGATCAACATGGGCGGCCTAGAGTCCATCGTGAATTCTCTGGGCGGTGTGTCTGTAACCTCGAATCTGACCTTTACCGAATTCGGCCATTCCTTTATTAATGGCACCACCTACAATATGCAAGGTGATCAGCTGTTAGCTTATGTGCGTGAACGCCATTTTGATCTGCCTAACGGCGACTACGGCCGCCAGATGCGCCAGCAACAGGTGATCAAGGCCATCTTAGCTAAAGCCGTTTCTAATCCGACAACCATTTTCAATCAGCGTTTTTTCAATACTGTCTCAGCTAATGTTCTGACGGACATGTCCTTTGGCGGCTTTAAGAACCTGGCTTTGAATTACCGCCATGCGCTCAACAATATTCAATCTGATCAGATGCGCGGGACTGGTGCTATGATCAATGGCCAATCCATGCAGCTTATGAGTCAGGCTGAAAAAGACCGTGTGCATAATGAATTGGGGAATGCCTTACAATGACAGACTATTTGCCTGAATACGATCAATTAAAACAAATGGCTGACGAAGAGCTGGACAGAGCCTATATTCCTTATAGCCATTTTCCAGTGGGTGCGGCGCTATTAACTAGCGATGGCCAGATTTTTCAAGGGTGCAACATTGAAAATGCGGCTTTCGGTTCTACAATGTGTGCTGAACGCACGGCCATTTTTTCAGCCGTTGCGGCTGGGCACCAGAAATTTGAAGCTTTGGTTGTTTCAGGCAAGACAAATGGCGCTATCGCACCTTGTGGAGCTTGTCGCCAAGTGATGGCAGAGTGGTTTGAGAAAGATATGCCGATTTTTTTGACGAACACACACGGAAAGGTTTTGCAGACTGATTTAGCCCATCTATTGCCTGACTCTTTTATCGAGCTGACCTAAGAAACCACCTACAAAACTACTATTAGCTGTTTTGCTTAGCTTGTGAGTCAGGCATTTTATTTTTAATAGCGTCAATTAGTTTGGCACAGGTAATGCTATCCCTGAGCGACATCACCGGGCTCTCATTAATATTGGATTTGATCGCACCTATACTTTCTTGGATTTCACCGTGAAAATCATCATGCTGATAAGGTAGATTAAACTCTTGGTTTTCTTCGATTGTTTGCAATTTGAAGGACTGGGGACGGTGGAAATTCTCAATCGTAATTATTCCCTTACTGCCAGTGAGGACCGCACTAGTTGGTGCATCGCGATCAAAAGCAGCTGTGACTTGGGCTGAAAAGTTATCGCCCAATAGTTGCGCCTGAGCATAAATTTCGATGCCGTTTTCATGCATTTTATAATCCACTTGGCCGATTGTCAGCGGCCCTTTGAAAAAATCTTCGACGAGGCTGATATCATAAATGCCCATGTCCAGTAAGGCACCACCCTGGATCGGCTGATAGTGATAAGTTGCTTGTGATTCTGGAAGGATACGGCAGAAGGCAGCTTGAATGTTAATTAGTTGACCGATTGCACCATCCTGAACCAATTCTTTAATTTTTTGGTAGGCTGGTGTAAAACGGTTTTTCATCGCTTCCATGAAAAAGAGCTGTTTTTCCCGGGCTTTATCAATGATATCTTGGGTCTGTTGTGCATTGATTCCGGCTGGTTTTTCACACAGCACAGCCTTGCCGGCATCCAGTGCTTTTAAGACCCACTCCCGGTGCAGGCCATGCGGCAAAGAAACATAGACGATTTGTACTTGTGGATTGTCTAAAAGTGCCTGGTAATGGTCGTAAATCAGTTCACTAGGATGCTGTTGCTGAAAAGCGCGAGCCTTATCCATGCTGCGAGCGGAAATGGCATAAAGCTCAGCATCCGGAAAATTCGCCAGACTTTGTGCAAAACGGTTGGCGATATGGCCAGCACCAATAATTCCAAATTTAATCATAAGCAACCTCTTTATTAGTAATATTTTTTGCCTGACAACGGGCCGATCTCCAAAATGCCGCGTTTACGTTTTAAATTGATCATATTCTGATTGTATTCACGCGCAAATAGGATTGAGAAGAGTGTATCCAATAAATATTCAAAGCTGATCTGAGACGAAAAGGTGGAAACTTTTAGAAAATCATACTCATCTTGAACAATAACTAGTGCCAAGCTGGCTGTTTCAATTATTTTAGATTTAGGGTTCCCAGTAATGACGATCGTTGGCACTTTTTGATCTGTTAGATAGTTCAGCATGCGCCCGTATTGCCGGACTTTACCACCGTAAGAAATAAAAAGCGCGCAATCTTTGGGTGTCATGTTGGCTGCAGTCCAGTCTTCGTCGGCATATTCTTCGCCGAGAATCAGAAATTTGTTGACTTTGACAAGCTTATTTTGGAAACTGCGTGCCCGAATTTGAGAATCGCCTTCCGCAAATAGAAAAATCCGTTCGGCCTTGGTTAACATATCGACAGCTTGAATTAATTGGTCCTCTGATAATTGGGCATAACTTCTTTTAATCGTATTCACAGTCAAATCAGCTAGTTTTTTGGCAATGATAAGCGGTGAATCAGTGGCCGTAAAGGGAAAATTGGTATCAACGTTTTCCACATTATAGAGGCGCGCCTGGATCGTTTTCAATACGGCGATCCGGAATTCTTTGTAGCCGTCAAAGCCCATTTTTTTGGAAAAACGCACAATGGCCGAATGCGACGTGTAGCTTTGTTTGGCTAATTTCTCGATGCTCATTGATGAAATGTCGGTCAAATTTTCCAAAACAAAATCGGCAATCTTTTTTTCTGTCGCCGTGAGCTTGTCCTGATTTTTCAATCTATCGATTAGCAGCATGATTCACCTTCATTCTTAATTATATTTGTTCACTCGAAAACGCGCCTGTCTTCATAGGCCGAGAAGCTGAACAAAAGGGCCAAAGATAAAGAAAGCGCTTTCATTTATTGGTAATCCTGACCAGCTTGCCAAAACGCTATCAATTCACAAAATCCAGCCCGTACAATAATTTTGGAAGATAACTTTACACCAAATCAAGAAGTTATTTCAGGAGGTTTTATGAAATGCTGACCATTGCTTACATTGGAAACGGGAAAAGCGCAAATCGTTACCACTTGCCTTTTTCTTTGAAGCTGAAAGACAAGATCAAAGTTAAGACGATTTATTCAAGAAAGCCCGACAGCAGTTGGCCAAAAATTGATGGCATTAACTATACGAATGACATTCATGATATTTATGACGATCCGGAGATCCAGCTGGTCGTGATTTCCACACCCAGCAATACGCATTTTTCCTTGGCTAAAGATGTTTTGGAGCATGGCAAGGGCGCGCTGGTCGAAAAACCTTTCACAGAAACTTCGGCTCAGGCCAGAGAACTGTTCAGCTTAGCTAAAGAGAAAGGCTTGTTTGTTCAATGCTACCAGAACCGGCGTTATGATTCGGATTTTTTGACCACACAAAAAGTGATTAAAAGCGGCTTGCTCGGAGATTTGCTGGAAGTCGAAATGAGTTATGACTATTTCCGGCCCGAAGTACCAGAAAGTGTTAAGGAATTTTCTGTCTACAACAGTTACTTATATGGACATGCCTGCCATACTCTGGATCAGGTGATTTCCTTTTTCGGCAAACCGAGGGGCACACATTTTGAGGTTCGCCAGCTGCTGGGCAAGGGGCGTATGAATGATTATTTTGATCTGGATTTGTTCTACGACGGGCCTTTAAAAGTGTCGGTCAAGTCCAGTTATTTCAGGTTGAAAGCACGCCCTAGTTTTGTTGTTTATGGTAAAAAAGGTGTCTTTGTCAAACAGGAAAAAGATCGTCAAGAAGTGGATTTGAAACATTTTTACATGCCTGACCATGCTGACTTCGGGATTGACCGGCCCGAAGATTACGGCACTTTAACCTATCTCGATGATGCCGGCAAGTACCACGAAGAGAAAGTCGAATCTGAAATAGGCGACTACAGCCGAATGTACGCTGCTGTCTATGATGCGATTGTCAATGGCAAAGAAAAACCGGTCAAAGATGAAGAGACAGTGTTACAGCTTGAAATGTTGGAGACGGCGATCAAGCAGATTCAAGAATAGTTTCACGGAATTTTAGAGGTTTTAAAAATGGAAAAATTCATGCAATCTTTTCAAACGAGAATGTCCAAAATTGCCATTAAATTAGATGGAAATCGTTATCTCAGTGCGATTAAAAATGCCTTTATTGCAGCTATGCCCATCTTGATTGTTGGTTCTTTCTTCATTCTTCTGGCTAATTTGCCAATTCCCGCTTATGCCGGTTTTATGCGTGGCATTTTTGGTACTGGCTGGCAGCGCATTTTTAATATCCCTTATAACATTTCAATGAATTTGATGTCCATTTATATTGTTGTGGAAGTCGCTAATGAAATGGCGGGGTCATATCATTTAAATAAAATTAGTGCCATTTTTTCAGCCATGGCCGCATTCTTTGTCGTCACACCTATGTACACTTTTAAAAATGGGACTTTAGGTATCGGTATTCCCATGAACAATCTGAGTGCTTCAGGTCTGTTTGTTGCCATGATCGTATCGATTTTGGCCGTTGAAATACTGCATTTTGTCGATAAACACGGCTGGAAAATCAAGATGCCCGATGCTGTGCCGACAAATGTTTCGGAGTCATTTTCGTCCCTGATCCCATTGGCGCTTGTCGTGATCATTTTCAATCTGGTTAGAATTATTTTTGAGCAGACATCCTTTGGATCGATTCAAAGTTTTATCTTTACCAATTTGCAAACGCCTTTGACAATCTTGGGAAGTTCTTTACCAGCGACTATCTTGGTTCTTTTAATTGAAGGCCTCTTGTGGTCTTTTGGTATTCATGGTGCCAACGTCGTCGGCAGTGTCATGACGCCAATTTGGCTGGCCTTAACAGCTCAAAACGCGGCCGCCTTTGCAGCGGGTAAAGCGATTCCAAATATTGTGAATTATCAATTTTACAATAACTTTATTAAGATTGGCGGCTCTGGTGCAACTTTCGGCTTGTGCTTACTGCTGTTATTCTTTGCTCATTCTAAGCAATTCAAAGCGATTGGCAGACTGGCAATTGGGCCGGAAATCTTCACGATTAATGAACCGATTATCTTTGGCCTGCCAATTGTGCTAAACCCCTTGATGGTGATTCCTTTTATCTTGAACCCTATCATTATGGCTTTGGTCGCTTATATCTCCATGCGTATCGGATTGGTTCCTTTAACTAACGGAGTTAATATTCCTTGGACGACACCGCCGATCATCGCTGGATTCTTGGTCAGCGGCTGGCGTGGTGCAGTTCTGAATATTGTCCAGATTCTAATTTCTGTAGCTGTTTATCTGCCGTTCTTCAAGACGGCTGATAAATTAGCCGTCGATGCCGAGAACAAGAAAGCTGCTGAAGAGGCAGCCAAGCAGGAAGTTGAGGGCGAATTAAAATCAGCCGTCAATTAAGTTATTTCATCTATTAAACGAAAAGGAGAACTTTTATGAAATTAGCAATCTTAGGTGCTGGAAAAATTGTGAAAGATTTTCTCAGCATGGTCGGCCAATTGCCGGAAATTAATCTGCAGGCGATTTTCGGCCGCGAAGCTGATCTGGAAAATATGCAGGCCTTCCAAACGAGTTTCCGGATTCAGAAAATTTATACAGATGTGGACGCCTTGTTAGCAGATCCGGATGTTGACACGATCTATATCGGCCTGCCGAATAACTTGCACTTTGTTTACGCGAAAAAAGCTTTGATCGCTGGCAAACACGTCATACTAGAAAAGCCTTTTGTTCAGACAACAGCTGAATTTCACGAATTAAAACAGTTAGCTGTGAAGCGTCATCTGCATTTATATGAGGCGATCAGCAACCAGTATCTGGCCAACTTCCAGACACTGCAGGATTGGCTGCCTAAATTAGGCCCGATTCATTTAGCCGTTTTGAATTATTCACAATACTCTTCCCGTTACGATCAATTCAAAGCTGGTACGATTCTGCCAGCTTTCGATGTTAACCGCGGTGGTGGTGCCTTGCAGGATTTGAATGTTTACAATATTCATCTGGCTGTCGGATTATTTGGGCAGCCTCGGGCCATTCATTATGCGCCGAACATTGTGAATGGTGTTGATACCTCGGGTGTACTGTCCCTGTCCTATCCGGATCTCACTGTTGCTGCGATTGCAGGTAAGGATGTTTATTCATTGTTGCAAGGCGACAGTAGTGTGATCGAGGGCGAAAAAGGTTTCATTCGCGTCCAAAGCCCGACTAACCAATTAGCAGCGTTGTCCCTGCACACGGATGACGAAGATTTGACAACGGTGCCAGTCGGTCAGCATCGTATGTATGACGAATTTAAGACCTTTAACCAGGCGATTGCTGATGATGATTGGGATTTGATGCTGAAAATGCTTGATCACAGTTATCAGGTCATGCGTATTTTGGAACAGGCGCGTACACAAATTGGGCCAAACCTGCATATATCAGCTATTTAATAAAAATTAATTTCATGTTCTTGCATTTTTGTCAAAAGCGTGTATAGTAAATATCAAGTTAATTATGACGCACTTACAGGCGACAAGTTCATTCCATTCTTTTAATATCGTTCGACGATAAAACAGTTTTCTGACACTTTTTTTCTTGTGTAAGTTAACTGTTTTTTTGTACTCAAATTTAGGAGAATCTCATGAATATGACTGTTGCTTTGGTCGGCGTAACGGGTTATGCAGGCAGCGTACTGTATCAATTACTGCAAAATCACCCCAATGTCGATAAAATTTTACTCTTTGGCAAGACTAACGCTGGAAAACACCTTTCTGACTTAATTGCTGGGCTTGTCCAATTCCACCAAGCTGACCCTGTGATCTCAGTTTTTGATGCTGATGTGATTATGGCAAAAACAGATCTCGTCTTTTTTGCTACGCCAGCCGGTGTCACAAAAGACATCGCGCTGCCTTTCATCCAAGCTGGCTTTCCAGTGATTGATTTGTCTGGTGATTTTCGTCTTCACGCTGCTGCTGCTTACGAAAAGTGGTATCACAAGCCCGCTGCCGATCATGATTATCTGGCTAAAGCCAGTTACGGCCTTGTGGAAACGCATCAGCATCCAGCTCATTACATCGCCAATCCTGGTTGTTATGCAACGGCTGTGCTTTTAGGGCTGATACCGCTAGTCAAAGAGCATTTGATTGATCTGTCATCGATCATTGTCGATGCCAAGTCTGGTGTTTCTGGTGCTGGTAAAAGTCCCAGTGCGTCTAATCATTTTGTATCAGTCAACGATAATCTCAGCCTCTATAAAGTTAATCAGCATCAGCACATTCCAGAAATTATGCAGGAATTGCAGCTGTTTGACCCGCATTTAAACGCCATTCAGATGACGACGACGCTGCTGCCGATCACGCGTGGTATTATGGCCAGCATCTACGTCAAGATTCCTGATGGGGTTGGAGATGATAAGGCACAGATCACAGAGAAAATTAGTCAGGCTTTTGAAAACAGTTATCAGGATGATCCTTTCATTAAATTGTGCGGCCCGGCATTTCCTTCTATCAAAGATGTTGTCGGAAGCAACCTGACTGCAATCGGCTGGCAGTACAATCCAGTGACAAAAACCTTATTCGTCGTGAGTGTTATCGATAATTTGTTAAAAGGTGCAGCCGGACAAGCTGTACAGAATTTGAATCAGCTGTTTGGATTTGATCCGTTGGCCGGCTTGCCGCTGATGCCAGCACTTGTATAGGAGAGTAGGAGAGAAAATGGAAATTTTGGATAAATTAATTTGGCCCAAAGGTTTTTCAAGCGATGGGCTGCATGCGAATTTACGGCATAATCCTGATAAACCAGATTTAGGCTGGATCGTCTCGGATGTTGCCGCCGATGCTGCTGGCGTTTTCACATTAAATCAGTTCCCAGCAGCACCAGTCGTCCTGACGCAAGCGACAGTTAAAAAATCCCAGAAGCTGCAGGCTGTGATCGTCAATTCAGCTAATGCCAATTCATTTACAGGACAGCAAGGATATGAAAACGCCCTAAGCGAGCAGGAAATTGTCGCCAAGAAACTAGGAATTGAACCGGATCTGGTCGCTGTCTCTTCGACAGGCATTATTGGTGAACAACTGCCGATGGCAAAAATGATGACCGGGATTGCCCAACTTCAAAAAAGTCAGAGTACCCAGATTGCCCAAGCCATTATGACGACTGATACAAAGGAAAAAGTGGCGGCATTACAGTTTGGCAAGGCCACGATGACTGGTATGGCGAAAGGCTCCGGCATGATTCATCCCAATATGGGAACGATGCTTTCCTTTATCTGTACGGATGCCAGTATTGATGGCCAGCTGCTGCAAAGACTGTTGCGGGAACTGACAGAAATCACTTTCAATCAGATCACGATTGATGGCGATACTTCGACAAACGATATGCTGCTCGTGCTGGCGAATGGTCAAAGCCAGGAAGCTGAAATTTTGGCCGGCAGCCCTGAATACGATGAATTTAAAGAAGCCCTGTATCTGTTGATGAAGGATCTGGCAATCAAAATTGCCGAAGATGGTGAAGGCGCTTCAAAACTCGTGACAGCTAATGTCAGCGGTAGTGGTGATAATTTGCAGGCCCGTATGATTGCTAAAAAAATTGTCGGTTCGAATTTGGTTAAAGCGGCGGCGTTTGGTGAAGATCCTAATTGGGGCCGTGTGATTGATGCGATTGGTAACGCGGGTGTGGATTTGCAAGCTGGTCAGATTGCCTTGGCCATTAATCAAGTGCTAGTTATTGATCAAGGTGAGATTGTTGCAGAGAATCTACCGGCCTTAGAAGCAGCCGTGAAAAGCAAGAAAATTGTTTTCGATGTATCGGCAGGCCGAGGGCTAGGAAAAGGCCAGGCTTGGGGATCAGATCTGACTTACGATTACGTGAAAATTAACGCCATGTACAGGACATAAGGAGAAAAAATGACACATTTATTTCATACATACAGTAGATTTCCAATTGAATTGGTCGATGGCCACGATTTTCATCTGACTGATAAACAAGGCAAAGAATATGTAGATTTGGCCAGTGGTATTGGCGTGATGAGTTTCGGCTATCATAATCCGGCGATTGTGGATGCCGTTGACAAGCAGCTGCATAAAATGTGGCATGTTTCAAATCTCTATGAAAGCAGCCTTCAAGAAGAAGTGGCTGGTAAACTGACACAGCTTGCCGGCTCTGATTATTTAGCCTTTTTTGCTAATTCCGGGACTGAGGCCAATGAAGCTGCTTTGAAACTGGCGCATAAATTCACAGGACGGAAAAAGGTCATGACCTTTACGGATTCTTTTCATGGCCGGACTTACGGTTCGTTGGCGGTAACCGACTACCCCGGCATTAAGAGCGGCTTTTTCGTTGATCAGACTAGTGTTGTGGTGGCACCTTATAACGATCCCTTCGCGCTGCACCTACTGGATGATTCTTTTGCGGCTGTGATTGTCGAGATGATTCAAGGTGAAGGCGGCGTCAACATGATTGATCCTGATTGGCTAAAACAGCTGGCCGCCCAAGCTAAGGCCTGTGGTGCTTTACTGATTGTCGATGAAGTCCAGACCGGTATTGGCCGTACCGGATCTGCCTTTGCGTTTCAGCATTATGGTCTGGAGCCTGACATTATTACCAGTGCTAAAGCTTTGGGAGCCGGTATTCCGATCGGCGCCATGATGGGCAAAAAAGTCTTGGGTTCGGCTTTCACGCCGGGATCTCATGGGACCACTTTTGGTGGTAACTTACTGGCAATGGCTAGTGCCAATGCTGTTTTGTCTCAATTAACTGATAGCTTTTTAAAAGATGTTTCGCAAAAAGGCAGCTTTGTTTTCTCACTATTAAAAGAGAAGCTGCAGGATCTTCCGCAAGTCCAGGATATTCGCGGACAGGGCCTGATGATCGGCATTCAACTAGCCGATTCATTGCTAGTCACATCTGTGATCAGTGATTTGCAGGCGGCGGGTTATTTGACACTCTCTTCCAAACACAATACATTGCGTCTGCTGCCGCCTTTGATTATTGATGAAGCACATCTGGCTGCTGCCGTGGATACAATTGCATCTGTGATTAAAAAACAAAGCGAGGTAACAGCATGACAATGAATATTTTTAAGGGACGTTCCTTTCTCAAAGAAGCCGACTTTACACCTGATGAATTTTATACGCTGATTAAATTGGCCGAGTATTTCAAGGAATTAAAAGAAAAACATATTCAGCATGATTATCTGGCTGACAAAAATATCGCTTTGCTGTTTGAAAAGACTAGTACTCGGACGCGTTCTTCTTTTACGGTCGGCGCGCAGGATTTAGGTGCGAATGCCGAATTCCTCGGGGCACATGATATTCAGTTTGGCAAAAAAGAATCTTTGGCCGATACGGCGAAGGTGCTGGGAAGTATGTTCGATGGGATTGAATACCGTGGCTTTGAACAAAAAAATGTCGAGGATCTAGCCCTTTATTCTAAAGTACCGGTCTGGAATGGCCTGACAAACGACTGGCATCCAACTCAGATGCTGGCTGATTTTATGACAATTGATGAATTATTCGCCCACATCAAAGGGATTAAATTAGCTTATTTAGGAGATGCACGCAATAATGTCGCTCGTTCACTCCTGTTAGCAGGATCGATGCTGGGTGCTGAAATTCATCTGGTCGGCCCGAAGAGCCTGCAGCCGGATGCAGAGGTGATTAATCTAGCCAGTCAATATTCGGACAACTTTCTTATCAGTGATGATCTGGATAAAGCAGTCGACGGTGTCGATGTGCTCTACACGGATGTCTGGGCCTCGATGGGCGAAGAGGATTTGTGGGAATCTCGGATTAAGCTGCTGCAGCCTTATCAGCTTAATGCGAAGACAGTTGCTAAAACGCATAACCCCAACACAGTCGTACTGCACGATCTGCCAGCTTTTCACGACCTGAATACAACAATGGGGCAGGAAATTTTTAAAAAATTCGGCCTCAAAGAGATGGAAATTACGGATGAGGTTTTCAACGCACCATATGCCCATCAGTTCCAGCAGGCAGCCAATCGGATGCACACGATTAAAGCTGTCATGGCCGCGACCTTAGGCGACTTATTTATTCCAAGGGCTTTAGAGTTATGAAACGGTATCTTGTTTTAGCAAACGGCTCTATTTACAGCGGTGAGGCTTTTGGTGCTGATGTCTCCGCCAGTGGTGAACTAGTCTTCAACACTGGCATGACCGGTTATCAAGAGACGTTGACCGATCCATCTTACCAAGGGCAGCTGATTGTTTTCAGTTATCCTTTGATCGGCAATTACGGTATTAACGTTGCTGACAATCAAAGCGGCAAAGCGCAGGCTGCCGCTGTGATTGTGCATGAAGCGGCAGTCACGCCCAGTCATTGGCGCAGTCAAATGTCTTTGGATGCTTGGGCAAAATCCGAACAACTGCCTGGCTTATCAGGCATCGACACACGGAAACTAGTCAAAGAATTGCGCGACCAAGGTGTCATGGCGGCCAGCTTGGTGGATGAAGTAAGCGACAAAACGATTGCAAGCTTGCAGTCAGGCATGCATGTTTTGCCGTCTTTGTTAGCACTCGCAGTGCATAAACATATAGCCGCAAAAGGGGATGGCCCGCTGATTGCTGTGATGGATTTCGGGATTAAAGAATCCATTATTCAGGCTTTGGCAGCACGTAACTGTTCTGTGATTGTGTTTCCGGGAAGAACAACCGCTCAAACAGTTCTCGCCATTCATCCGGACGGCATTCTACTTTCTAACGGACCTGGCGACCCCGAACATTGGCTTGATGTCCTGCCTGAAATTCGCCAGTTGCAGCAGGCTAAACCATTATTAGGTATTTGCCTGGGACATCAGCTGTTTGCTATGGCTAACGGCGCGACAACTTTCAAAATGAAATTTGGTCATCGTGGTTTTAACCATGCTGTCAAAAGTGACGATGGCAAGGCTTTTTTCACGGCACAGAATCATGGTTTTGCAGTTGACATAGCTTCGATTCCAGGCACAAAACTGCAAGTCACATACCGAGAAATTAATGACGGGACGATTGAAGGGCTTCAGTCCACTCAGGACGCGGCCTTTTCAGTCCAGTTTCATCCAGACGCTGCACCTGGCCCGCATGATGGCCAGGCAATTTTCGATCAGTTCCTGCAGCTGATCGGTCAAACCAAACAACAACTCACATAAAAAGGAGGACACATGTCACAAATCCAAACGTTTAAGAAAATTCTCGTGATTGGTTCTGGCCCGATTATCATTGGCCAGGCAGCTGAATTCGATTATTCCGGCACACAAGCGAGTCTGGCCTTAAAAGAGTCTGGTTATGAAGTCGTGTTGATTAATTCTAATCCGGCCACGATCATGACAGATCCTAAGACGGCCGATCATGTTTACATCGAACCACTGACTTTGCCGGCTGTGAAGGCTGTTATTCATAAAGAAATGCCGCAGGCCATTTTAGCGACTTTGGGTGGCCAGACAGCTTTGAATCTGGCCAAGGAGCTAGCTGAAGACGGTATTTTAAATGAGCTGGGTATTGAGCTGCTTGGGACAAAATTAGACGCGATTGAGCAGGCTGAGGATCGAGAGAAGTTCAAAAACTTAATGGCACAGTTGGGCGAACCGACACCGCCTTCACAGATCGCGAGAAATTTGTCTCAGGCATTGGCTTTTGCTGATAAACAAGGTTATCCCTTAATCATCCGGCCAGCCTATACGCTAGGCGGCAGCGGTGGTGGGATTGCCAATAACGAAACTGAATTGCGGCAGATTGCCGCTCATGGTTTGGCCAAATCGCCTGTCACAGAGATTCTCGTTGAAGCCTCCATTAGCGGTTATAAGGAGATCGAATTTGAAGTCTTGCGTGATGCTGATGATCAGTGTTTGGTTGTTGCGTCCATGGAAAATTTTGATCCGGTCGGCATCCACACAGGTGATTCGATTGTCTTTTCTCCAGTGCAGACGCTGTCGGATCACGATTATCAGTCTCTGCGTGATGCAGCTTTTAAAATTATCCGGGCGCTGAAAATTCAGGGTGGTGCCAACGTTCAGCTGGCTTTGGATCCGCATAGCCAGTCTTATGACATCATTGAAGTGAATCCGCGTGTTTCCCGGTCGTCAGCTTTGGCCTCTAAAGCGACCGGTTATCCGATCGCGAAATTGGCTGCCAAACTGGCAGTCGGCTGCACTTTGGACCAACTGCTTAATCCGGTTACCGGTCAGACCAAGGCGGCTTTTGAACCAGCGCTTGATTATGTCGTAGCTAAAATTCCACGCTGGCCCTTTGATAAATTCACGACGGCCGATCGGCAATTAGGCACACAAATGAAGGCCACCGGTGAAGTGATGGCCATTGGCCGCAATATCGAAACGGCTTTAATGAAAGCGATACGGTCGCTGGAAATTGGTGCTTTAGCTTTGGATGATGTGCTTTTTCCCCATCAGACAAGTAACCAGTTATTAGCACAACTCTTACCGGCAAGTGACCAGCGTTTATTCCAATTGGCCGAATTATTGCGCCGTGGTGTTGATGAAAAAACACTGCATGACAAGACCGGTATCGACAGCTTTTTCATCGAAAAAATTGCCCATTTGGTGCAGCTGGAGCAAACATTAAAGTCTCATCCTTTTGATGCAGATCTGTTAAAAAAAGCTAAAGAAACGGGTTTCCCTGACGCTGCGATTGCCCGTTATTGGCAGTCATCGGCTGAAAAAATTCGTCAATTCCGGATTGGCCTAGATCTGCTGCCTACTTATAAGATGGTCGATACAGCAGCCGGCGAGTTCCAGGCACAGACGCCTTATTATTATGCAGTTTACGAACAGGAAAACGAATCTAACCCCCTCGGCAATAGCGTTGTCGTCTTAGGTTCCGGCCCGATCCGTATTGGCCAAGGTGTCGAATTTGATTATGCGACCGTTCAAGCTGTGCAGGCCATTCAAGCGGCTGGCTATAAAGCGATTGTGATCAATTCTAATCCAGAGACCGTTTCGACTGATTTTTCGATGTCTGACAAACTTTATTTCGAGCCTGTGACTTTAGAGGACGTCTTAAATGTCGTCGACCTAGAAAAACCGCTTGGCGTGATCGTCCAATTCGGTGGTCAGACTGCGATTAATTTAGCCGCACCTTTACAAAATGCTGGCGTGAAATTGTTGGGCAGCAGTCTGCAAACTATTCAGCAGGCTGAAGATCGAAAGGCCTTTTCCAAACTGGTCATGGATTTAAAACTGGCTGAACCGACTGGGCAGACTGTCTATAGTGCCCAACAAGCGCAAGCGGCCGCTGAGCAAATTGGTTATCCGGTGCTGCTGCGTCCTTCTTATGTCTTGGGCGGCAGTGCCATGATTATTGCCCACGATGATCAGGAACTGGTCGATTATTTGTCAACGGCTGTTCTATCCCTGCAGCACCCGTTGCTGATTGACGCTTATCTAGTCGGCCGTGAGGCAGAAGTTGACGTCTTAAGCGACGGCGAAACGGCTGTCGTGCCCGGCATTATGGAACAAGTCGAAGGTGCTGGCGTCCATTCTGGCGATTCGATATCACTCTATCCTTGCCAGAGTTTCAGTCCGGCTGTGCAAGCACAAATGCTGCAAGCAGCTATCAAATTGGCTCACGGGCTGGAGACGGTTGGCCTCATGAATGTCCAATTCGTTGTAAAAAAGGAAAAAGTCTATATCATCGAAGCTAATCCGAGAGCGTCTCGGACCGTGCCTTTTATCTCAAAAGCGACCGCAACTCCTCTGGCTGATTTGGCGACTCAAGTCATTTTGGGCCGGAAATTGAAAGACCTTGGTTTTCACACGGGATTACTGCCAGTCGGGCCCTTAGTCTACGCCAAAGCACCTGTCTTTTCTTTTAGTAAACTGCCGGGTGTCGATGCCTTATTGGGACCAGAGATGAAGTCCACGGGTGAAGTCATGGGCGTGGCCGATACTGTGAACGGCGCATTAGACAAAGCTTTTGTGGCTGCGGGATATCCATTGCTAACTCATGGCTCAGTCTTATTAGTCGGTCAGACATTAAATCAGGACTTTTTGTCTCTAGCTGAAGACTTGGCACAATTAGGCTTGGCAGTCTGGGCCGATGCCAAAAGCTGTGAGTTTTTGCAGGCACATCATTTGTCAGTCGAACACTGGGATAACACGAAAAACAGTCTGTCAGCTTGTGGGATTAAACTGCTGTTAAGCTCGAAATCTCAATCCACCGCCATGAAAGATCTGCGCCGCCAAGCAGTTGAACAAGCCGCGATTGTTATGACCTCATTTAAAACGGCGCAAGCCTATGTCTCTGTTTTAAAAACTCAGCAGCCACAGCCTAATGAGATGGTTGTTTACGAACAAGCAGCTGATAGAGAGGCGGTCGCACATGAGTGATTTAGTCGATCAAGCCTCGCAAAAACAGGCTGCGTTATTATTAGAAGCGCTGCCTTATATGCAGAAATATGCTGGCCGGACGATTGTCGTGAAATACGGCGGGAATGCAATGACGGACGACCAGCTGAAATTGTCGGTCATGCGCGACCTGTGTCTACTGCAGACTGTCGGCATCAAAATTGTACTTGTCCACGGCGGCGGCCCAGCGATTAATCGCGCTATGGAACAAGCCAACAGGGAAACGCATTTTATTGACGGCTTGAGATACACAGATGAAACGGATTTGCAGCTGATTAATGCGGTTCTATCTGGTGAAGTGAACAAAAGCCTGGTGGCCGGCCTGATTAAATCTGGTGCCAAGGCTGTTGGCTTTTCTGGCGTCGACGGCAGTTTGATTCAAGCCAAACAGCGTTCGGCTAAATTAGGTTATGTCGGGGATGTCATGAACATCAATCCTGATCTGCTGACTCTGGCTTTGGAACAGGGCTACATGCCTGTGATTGCTAGTATTGGTGTCGACAGCGAGGGTCAGCTATACAATATCAATGCTGATACGGCAGCTGCTGAAATCGCCGCTGCACTAGGAGCTGAATCCTTTGTTTTAATGACCAACGTCCGCGGCATTTTACAAGATCCAGCGGATCCAGATTCTTTGTATCGCGATCTCACAGTGACACAATTACAGGAATTAATCGCTTCGGAAACAATCCAAGGTGGTATGATTCCCAAGCTGGAAGCAATTATCCAAGCCATGCAGGCTGGTTTGCACAAAGCAGTGATTTTGGATGGCCGTGTGCCGCATGCGCTCTTGCTGGAACTTTTTTCTGATCGCGGTTATGGCAGCTTGATTAGTGATTAATGGCCAGCTTGTCTAGACCGCTGTCATCTTAGCTGACAATCTCGGCATAAGCAGACACAAAATCCCCTATATTATTAACTTATGGATAGAGCAAATACTGTATTTCTAATTATCTCGAGTGTTTTGGTATTGTTTATGACACCGGGTTTGGCCTTCTTCTACGCGGGCCTCGGATCAAAAAAGAATGTCGTCAATACACTGACGTCCGTCTTCATTATGTGCAGTTTGGCCGTGCTATTATGGGTCGTCTTTGGTTACTCAATGTCCTTTATCGGCGATTTCTCCGGTATTGTCGGCGGCTTGCAGGGCTTTCTCTTACATGGCGTAAAACTGACAGCTCTGACCGCGACGAAAATTCCGACTAGTATCTATCTGGTCTTTCAGATGATGTTTGCGGTCATTACGCCAGCCTTGTTTGTGGGTGCGGTAGTCGGCCGCCTGCGTTTTAAGTTCTTGTTAGCTTTTACGACATTATGGTCACTTTTCATTTATTACCCCTTGGTTCACATGGTTTGGGCAAACGGCTTTCTGGCCAAACTCGGCGTGATTGATTTTGCTGGTGGGACGGTTGTTCATATCAACGCGGGCATTACAGCGCTAGTTTTGGCCTATGCTTTGGGCCAGCGCGACAGTTTCCGCAAGAATTTACAGGAAAAACACTATAACCTGTCCTGGGCTTTGCTGGGTACGACCGTCCTATGGATCGGCTGGTACGGTTTTAATGCCGGCTCTGCTTTAGGAGTCGATCAAATTGCAGTGCAGGCTTTTCTGACAACAACGGTTGCGACGGCTAGTTCAATGATGGCTTGGACGCTGATAGAAATGTCTTTGAAGGGCAAAGTATCGCTGTCAGGTATTTGTAATGGGACTCTGTGCGGTCTGGTCGGTATCACGCCGGCGACAGGTTATGTCACAGTGGCTGGTTCATTTTGGATCGGACTCGTCGCTGCGGCGGCCAGTTACTTCTTTGTCAACAAAATCAAGCAGCGTATTGGTTTGGATGACGCTTTAGACGCTTTTGGCTGTCATGGGGTCTGCGGGATCATTGGCAGTATTATGACTGGTTTATTTGCTAGCAAAGCTGTTAATCCATCGATTGCGTCGAACGGCTTGTTCTACGGCGGCGGCTTTAAACTCTTTGGCCTGCAGTTGTTTGGCACCTTCTTTACGATTGTCTTTGTGAGTGTCTTGAGCTTTGTCATCATCAGAGTTCTGAAACTCTTCATGAAGATGCGCGTTGATAGTGCTGAAGAAAAAGCCGGGCTTGATCAAGGCGAACATGGTGAAGTAGCTGATAACAACGTTTCGACTGTGACGGTCGCTGATTGAAAACGAGTCTCGACCTGTACTTAAAAAGTTAAAACTGAATCGTTTGTTTTTTCTAGGCAACTAGTTGTTGTTCAAAGTCGAGCGGTGATTGGTTGTCTAATTTTGTTTATATTCTAGTTGTATTGTGTAATAGCTGATCCAATTTGTAATGACCAGATGAAGTGTGACACAGGTCTTGTAGGCATGCCGACATATCTAGACAAGTGGATCTGCCAGACATACTTTGTTTAAGGCAACCCTTGCGTAAAAACTTGCACCCAAAAAATGCTGATATTGCTATCATTATTGGCAATATTTATCAAACGAATGACTTTCGAGCCCTTAAGCATTTAACACAGAGGAGAACTTAACTTGTAACAAAATAAGCAAAAACAAGATACAAAGAAAACCAATTTTGATTTAGTGCTCTACAGAAAAGCGATAGGGCAAATGGTGATTTCTCAACTACATCATCAATATCAAAGTTTGAGTAACTTGTTTTTTGGACTGTAGTGATCAGCAACTTGCCAACGAAGACCTTTTTAAAACCAGTGCTCAAACAGATTTAGTTACTAAAGAAAAATCGCATAGATTCATTCAAAAAAATCACGCGGATAGAAAACAACCGAACGATTAAATGCAAACTTTTTAAGCCAGCAATCATTAGACATACCCAGAAAAAGTTAGGAGATTTCGTTCGACAAAACCCAAAAAGTCGGTAACCAAGCCAAAACAAACGTCAAGAATGAGCGAGGCCGGCTGGGCATATATAGAGTTGTGTTCTTGATAACTGAAGTAGCTAAATGCTTCAGCAACGGATTTTCTCATTACAAAAGAGCTTTAATCAAAAAAATTGAAGAAGAGTTCTTCATGTAAAGGCTGGCCGCCATTAGGTTTGATAATAATAATAATATCTAAAATAACGAGTGCTATTAGCAGGATTTTTTTTATTTTGTCTATCATGTGTATACCTTGTTTCTTTTTTTAAAATGATTGTATTTCTTTTTTGTATGATAATCTATAGGCATGGCAACAAATCGAGTGATAGACGCTGGAAGACTATTCAGGAAAAAACGGAAAAGTAAGGGTTTGTCTACAAAAGAGATTTCTGAGGGGATTGTAGCCAGTTCTTCGGTTAATAAATTTGAAGTTGGCAAAATAGGATTAAGTTTTTTTAATTTATCAGATTTATTAGTGAAAATGGATATTAGTTTAGACGATTTTTATCAAGAAGTATCTGACCAAAATCCATCTCGCTATAATGTAAATTCTCGATATTCTCACTTCTTAACCGAAATAAGTTCGGTCTATCAGACCGATGATTTTGCAACTTTGGAAAAAATCGCAGTTGAAGAAGAACAAGCATATTTCCACGAAAAAAGCTTACTCAATTTAGCGAAAGCAGCCACGGTTATTTCTTTAATCAAAAATTTCAATAGTGATTACGTTTACAATAATGCTTTACAAGACGATATCGAAGATTATTTGATGAAAACTGATAATTTGAACAGCTTTTACTTATCTGTTTTTAATAACACGGCCGCATTATTAACTACTCCCGCTTTAATTTCGATATATGAAGATTGTCTCTATCAAAGGCCTGACGATGAAAATGTGCTAGCTGTAATGATTAATCTAGTAGATATATCGTATCGAAGAAAAGACTACCAAGACGCCAAAAAAATACTTGGCCAGTTAGAAAAATTAATTTCAAACAATCAGAATCTTTTGTTAGCCAGATTTAAGCTTACGTTCTTCAAAAATTTACTTTATCATAGTCGAGAAGCAGCACAAAGAAATCAAATTCTCATTGATGCTCTGAGATATATTGGGTCCAACAATATAGCTTCCTCTTATAGCGAATACATGAAAAAATACCCTTTTCCTTAAATTTTGAGAAAATAATTCTAATTATCGCAATATGAGAAAAATATAATTTTGTGTCTTTATCCTATGAACACGATGTGGTACACATATACCTTCGTGATTCTTGGGCACCGATCCTTCAATCGCGTTCTGCCTTTTTCGCGATTATTCTTTTGCTCAGTCTTTTCTTTGTGTCCATTAGTTGTTTAGCTCAAATCGTAAATAACAAGAATGCTGCAATCTTTTCGGCAAATTTAAAGACTCAAACGCTGAAATCTTTGCTTTTAGATCATAACCGACAAACTTCAGAAAAGGTTTCTTTTATTCTGAATAGTTTTAAAACAGTTTATATTTTTTCTAGCTCATCAATTTTTATTAAATGAATGATTTGCAAACTCTACAAGTGATCATGACTATGGGACAATCAAATTTTCAAAAAACACACGGTCTCAATGATTTGTTCATAGTTATCAGTGCTAGTTATTTAACACTAAAAGTAAAGATGAGAACAGTGTATTTAATATTGGCCGGACTGCTGCAAAATAAAACATATATGGATAAGTATTCGTGATTTTTACGTAGTTTATGCCTTTTTTTCCTAGTAAATCACTTAAATTTGCAAAAATTGCGAGTTTCTTTTTTTTCTTTAATCAGTTTTATGCTGGAGTTAATCTTATTTAAGAGAAGGAGAAGGAACAAAAAGATGAAAGAATTAAATGTTAAAAAGGAATTAAACAAAGTTTCGATTGCTTTGTCAAACCATGGAATTTATAAAGATCAAATGAATACATTTGTGTGGAATCCCAATAAAGTCACTGTGGTCAATAAAGACTCTGGTTATTTGGAACATGTGGTTTTATCTTCTTGGAATTAAAGAATGGAGAATCATAATCTTCAAGAATGGCTTTTAGACCAAAAAGAGAGTGTTTTTTCTTGGGTCGACAAGAATCAGCACCTCTTTTTTTTGACGGACAAATCATGTGCTGAATATTATGAAGAAGTTCTTTTCAGAACACGAAGAACTGAATGTTTGCGAGAAAAAGCTTTGACATATCTAATGCGTAGCTTTGATCTGCATGACTTACAGAATATTCAATATTCTTCGTTAAATAATTCTAAATTCAACATAGATTATCGATTTTTGGAAAAGAATGCCATTTATGTTTTGTATAAAGGTAAAGGCCATAATCTAATTGATGAAGGTAGGATTTTGTCAAATAGTTGTTTTAAAAAGTTAATTGTGCATGACTACCCTAGGTCGGTACTATTAGACAGAAATTTTCTTTACAGTATCACCCATTTCTGTTTCTATTTTTCGTATTTTAATGAACAAACGAGTCATTTTCGTAGAATGGTTTTCAACGAAATACCGAAAATTAGAGTGAAGCAAATTCTAGTCTTGGGAATGTACATTTCACTAATTAAGAGAGATATTGATGTACTTTTAGAATTATTGGTATCAAGCGTTTTGCTGGATTGCATGAATGATCTAGATTTTCACCTTCAACAGTTAATTATTTTGTATTTAGAAAAATCGTATGTCCAAGCTGGATATATAAATCCGATACTAGGTACGAGCGGATTGCAAAGTACCCCAAACATGTCTATAAATGCTCAATTAGATTTCAAAGATATATATCATTCCTCACTGATTTTGAAAATATTGTTAAATGTACTTTAAGATTGAGAGCTATTTCATTATGAATAATACAGATCAAGCTAACCAATCATTAATATATAAAATTCAGCAATTGAGGAAAAAAGTGTCTGTTTTGGTAGTTCACAGCAATAGTTTAGCTATTTATAATATTGCCCCCTTATTTTTAAGGGCTCATTTTATTAAAGAATTGTTTGATCATACGATCGTAAAAACGAATGCAGTAGCTGATATTAATTTGGCTATGTTACGAGATTATCCAGATATTTTGGTGGTCTCATATCTTCAATTTGTGAAAGAAAAACAGTACGATATTGCTGTTAGAGCGTTGATTCTTTTATATGTTATTAGTAACGATAAACAAAATGTCAAAGGGCTGTTAACAGATTTATATTTTGATGATTTAGCTAGCATGACCAAGTTGTCAGATATACCAGTTTCAATTATTTTTGGACTAATCGGGATTAAATCTTAGGAGGTTTCATGGCAAAAAAGAGTAAACAACAAAAATCTGGGTTAACCGCACTATTCAAATATGCGGAAATCAAAAAATCTTTATTAACGACTGGCCTGATTTTTTCCATCCTCAGTGCTGCTTTGTCCTTGGTATTTCCCTTGTTCATTGCGAATTTGATCGATAGTTTTAGAAAACATTTTTCGCTTCCGCTTGTGTTGGCCGTAATTGTGACGCTGCTGTTTTCCACCTTGTTCAGTGTGTTGAACAGTTACACGATGGGCAAAGCCAGTCAGACTTTTATTGCCTCGATTCGGAAAAAAGCATCAGCTCGCTTGATGAATATACCGATCAAATTCTTTACGGATAAACAATCCGGTGAAATTTCTAACCATATTGCCAACGACACCCAATCAATTGATCTCTTGATCCGTCAGAATGTCTCTTCCTTTATTAGCGGTGTGATTTTGGTAATTGGCTCGATTGTAATCTTGTTTCTGATTAATTGGTCTTTGACGCTGATTGTCCTGCTGGCTCTGATTGCCGTGTTTTTAATTCTTTCACCAATTAGCAACATTCAAAATAAGACTTCGGCCAGTTTGCAAAACGAACTGGGCCATTTCTCTAGCCGCTTGAATCAAGTTGCATCTGAAATTCGCATGATTAAAAGTTTCAATGGCCAAGAATCGCAAAAAGAAAAGCTGGATGACAGTGTCGACCGTCTGTACCGTTTTAATATGAAGGTTCTAAAAATCAATTCATTACTGGACCCAATCGAGTACACGATCCTCTTTTCCAGCATTTTCTTTGTCCTGATTATCGGCGGCCTGATGGTCTCTTCAAGCGGCATGACGATCGGTGCTTTAGTTTCCTTCTTTATCTATTTCTTGCAAATCATGACTCCAATTAGCAGCATCGCTCAGACGATTAATCAGTTTCAATCAGCCAATGGTGCTTCTAAATGGCTGGTCGCTCTGCTGCAAACAGGTGAAGAGACCGACAATCAGCAACTGGTTCCGGCAGGTACTTTTGCTTCGCCCTTAGTCTTTGACCAAGTCTCTTTCGCCTATAATCCGAAAGCTGATGTTTTGTCAAACCTAAATTTCAAAATTCCAGCTGGCAGCGTGACGGCTTTCGTCGGGCCTTCAGGCGGCGGCAAATCGACAATCATTTCGCTAATCGAAAAGTTTTATCTGCCCAGCAAAGGGGAATTATCCATGGCCGGAAAAAATATCCAAAATTTCGGCCTGCATTATTGGCGTGATCATGTCGCCTATGTGCCTCAACAGGGTTCCGTGCTGGTCGGGACGCTGCGTGATAATCTGACGATTGGATTAAAAAAAGAAGTTTCTGACGAACAAATTAATCAAGCTTTGAAAGATGCTTCGGCTTTTGATTTCGTTGAAAAACTTCCTAAAAAATTAGACACTGATTTATCTGAGCGCGGTGCCAATCTTTCTGGCGGCCAGCTGCAGCGGATTATGATTGCCCGGGCCTTTTTAAAACAAGCTGATATTTATATTTTTGATGAAGCAACAGCCAGCTTGGACAGCCAATCTGAATTCTTCATCCAGCAAGCCATTGATAAGATCAAAGCCAAGGCCACGATTATTATGATCGCTCATCGGTTGGCAACTGTTAAAAATGCCGACCAGATTCTCTTTTTGGATCACGGTCAAATTACCGGCGAAGGTACACATGATGAGCTGTATAAAACCCACCCGCTTTACCGTAAATATGTTCAAGAACAGCTGCTCAAACAGGGTTGAAGTTATTCATTGGTTTGATCTCCCGTATTCATGGATGCACATTGTTTTTTAAACTTACCAGACACAGCCACAATGTGAATACGGCAACTAAAAATAAAATCAAAAAGTTAATTTCTAGCCCCTGTCGTGTTCCTAAGAGTACATTGCCTCGTTGTGCCTGCATAAAAGAAATGATCGATGATGAAATTGCGATTCCCACTGCGGCTGAATAGGATTGTGCCGTCATGTAAATTGCGTTGCCATCGTTTCTTAGATGAACTGCTAGCTGAGATAGGCTAAAGGTCATGATGTTGCTGTAGCTCAGACTGAGCCCGACCATAAAGAACATATAGATGACAATCAATCGGCTAATGTCTGGCGTAATCAGCACGGCATACAAGAAGGTCAGTCCAATGACTACACAGCCACTAATAATGGGTAAACGAGGTGTGGCCTTATCGTAAATCATACCGGCAGCGACCGATAGCAGGGCATCAATCACAGCCGCGGGAGCCACTAGAATGCCGGCCAAGCTGGGAGACTGATGGAAAAGTATTTGCAGAACATTGGGAATTAAGTAGGACATGCTAAGAGAACTGAATTGCAAAAGAAAAAAGGCACTGAGCAGTCTTACAAACTGTTTATTTTTAAAAAGACTTAATGCCAACAATTGATTGCTTTTATTTTTCTCGCTATGAAGGAAAATCATGCCGCTTAGGCAGGCTACGCCCAGCAAAGGCAGATTCCATTTCACAGAACTGCTATTGGCAGTTAAGTTGACCACAAACATCAAAGCAGTTGTCAGAAAAATTGCTAAGAAAAAGCCGCCGCGCGCATCAAAAGCAACATGACGGACTGGTGTAGTCTGTTTAATGCTAAGCTCGCCAACCACCCAAGCAGCAATAATAAAAGGTACCAAAATAATAAATAGAAAATGCCAATTCAATGTGTCCTGTATGATGCCGCCATAGATAGGCCCTACTGCTGGTGCAAAAGCAATCACAAGACTACCTATTCCCATAAATGTGCCCACTTTTTTCTGTGCCACTTGATTTAATATGGTGACGAACATTAAAGGCAAAGCGATGCCATCAGCGATTCCCTGACATAAACGACCAAGTAAAACCCATTGAAAGCTGTTGGCATAGCCTGCAATCAAGGTACCTGCTAAAAAGCTTAAGCAGGAAACTCTAAATAAGGTAATCACGCGAAAGCGTTTTAAAAAGAATGAACCAAATGGAATTAGGCTCGTCGAGACTAGCATGTATCCGGTAGTCAACCATTGAACTTGACTGATAGGAATGACAAAAATCTCTGTCAGTTGTGGAAAGGCAATGTTTAAGGCTGTTTCGACAACTATTCCCAAAAAACTCAAAAAGCCGATCGAAATAATCGCAGCCAATAATCTTATATTTTTCACTCGATACAAAAAGCTGCCTCCTGGATGTGAGTTTTCTCGTTGTTTTCAGAAACATCTATGAACTAGCGAAACTTCAAAAGCAGCTCTAAGTGCTGGACTGCTTATGATTTTAATGACAATGTTCATTATGACTTAAATTAATTTTCAAAGTCAGCCTTACTAATTCAAAATCGCAAACGGGTCACTAGGGCATATCTAATTGGTCTTTTTGATTGCGTGTTTTAATAGAAAAAAGTTGAAACGGCATTAGAAAGATGTTTCCTAGCTAATGCAGCAGACCGTTGGTAATAATATTTGGATTGCACTGGCACGGTGTATCGGGATTATGCTGGTGGCCTACATTTTTGCAGTGCGTGCTTACCAGCGGAAAACGGCTTAATATTTTTATGGTTTAATTTGTCATTGATATGGACAAAATCTTCTTATTTGAGGGCTGAATCGTCACAATGACGCTTTTCCACCATAAATGGTCAAATTGGGGGAATTTTCTAATTGACGCCGGTCCAAAATCGGCCCAGCTGCTTTGATTAAATTTCTAACAGCGGGCAATTTCAATGAATCATTATGGGCGGCTTCATTCTCCCAAACTTCATAAACATATACAGCATCAGGCTCATGTGGATCCATTCCGACAATATAACAAAAACAATTCCCAACTGGTTCTAATTCTTTCGATGCTTTTAATAAAAGTTTTAGCAGTTGATCACCGTTTCCCTTGGTGGCCTGTAATTTACTAAACTTACAAAACTTGTTCATCATAATGGGATGCCTCCTTTTTGTTCGTAGTGTAGACTTTGCCGCCAGGTTATTCAATGATGATGTTGCCAAATTTTATAACAAAACTCGGTGTCGCAACTGTCTTCTCAGTAGCTATTTGGCATCCAAGCAAGGATAATAGTTAATATGCCTGAATTACCAGACAATTGTTATACCTTTTCCGTTGCAGAACTCGCTGAGATTAAAGAGACTTATCAATTACTGTTAGCTGATAAGCATGCGCATAATCGACAGTTTAAAAAACGAGAGAGACATTTCCAATGGAATCTGGTCATTCTATTAGTTTCCTTTGTTCTCAGCCTCAGTCTTTGTTGGCTGACCATTCGTTTGTTGGGCTTTGTTTTCGGCATGCTGGCTCAAGGCATGGATTTAAGATCGATCTCCTCAACACTTGCTAGGTATCCCACCACAATTTTAATCATCATGAGCGGTCCGCTGGTGATGTTGCTGGTGATCATTGAATTTGTTTGGATCAAACACAAGAAGGATTTGGACCGATACCTGTTCAACCAATTCCCAACTTCTGCTGTCCGCTATAACCACACTCCTTACCTGAAAACTTTTCATATCCAACAAATGATCAAATTACCTGACTACTTGATTATCTGGCCAGTAGCTAAAGAAAGGCAGATCATACCCACACCTGACCAGGTTTCTTGCTGGATCATTAGAAAAGCCGACCAACCAGCTATCTATAACAAGCTATCTACGACTTACTACAATAATCTGTTAAAGAATCCGAAAGCTAGTCGTTGGGTTGATTACTGGCTAATCGATGGGACAAAGAAAGACAATTAATTAACTCGAAATATTGAAGAGCTATGAGACCCACTGCTATCAGCAATGGGTTTTTGTGAGATTATAGGGTAGTTGTATATAAAGGGTATTATCTTTAATTTCAACTGTATTGATAGATTCAGTTGGCAGAACGACTGGCTGCATAGGTTGTGAACTCCTTAGTTGCAGAAAACCAAAAAATGAAATACAATGATGTAGTACGATGGTAAACATTTGGAGGCGAAATACAATGAGTACAAGCGTGATTAAAAATAAAACAGTTTCAACACGTGTGACTTTGGATATTGATCAAAGAGCCAAGAGCAATTTGGCCAAGCAGGGCCTCACTATTTCTGAGTATATTCGTTTATCTTTAGTTAAAGCGGCCAACAATGAAGTTCGTTTAGTCAGCTTTTTAGATTCTCCTGAAGCCTTAGAAGCAAAAAGAGAAGCTGAAACAGGACAAGTCAAAACGATTGGTTCCTTAGATGATTTCGATCACTGGGTTGATCAGTTAGATGCAAATTAAACAAACACCGTCATTTGAACGCCAACTAAAAAAATTAGCCAAGAAACATTTTCCTGTTTCAGTCTTAAAGGCTTGTTTAAAGGCTCTGGCCGAACAAGATCAGGCTATCTTAAAACGGATTAAGGATCACGCTTTAAAAGGAAAATGGCGGGGCTATCGTGAATTTCACCCTGCTAGGTATGGCAGCTATGGTCAAATTTACGATAGCTGGATTGTGATCTATCAGCTAAACGACGAAGAATTAGTTCTATTATTAGTTGCAACTGGTTCCCATGAAATCTTAGATCAATGAAATCAATACGCAGGATTATCCTTATGTTACTGTCGACCAATATACAGGTAACTTCCGGGGTTAAAAGAAGGATTGAAATTAAAAGCCTCTCCATGATGTTCTTGTGGCAGAGGCTTTTTTATATGTACCATCATTAAGAGGATAATAAATTTAATTCTAAGAAAAGGAGATAATCCGTGTTGCAAAACAATAACCAAAAAGCCGGTCAAGTTTTCCGTCGACTACGTAAAGATCATGGTTATTCAGCAAAAACAGTTATGGCCAATATTATGTCAGTTTCTCTGTTACGCAAATTTGAAGAGGGTAGTTGTGATATTGTCTCAACAAAATTGTTAGCCTTGTTACGGCGTTTACATATCAGCTATAACGAGTTCGCGTTTCTATTACAAGGACAACAAGAAGATGAATACACGGCTTTTTTAACCGAACTGTCTGATCACTATTACAAAAATGATCTCAAAAAACTGGAAACGATGTACCACTGCCAAGCTCAAAATTATCAACTGACTCAAGATCCATTTTATCTAGTGACTCAAGCCACGGCCGCTGTCTTGATTCAAGACTTAGAGCCATCTTTTGTGATTGATCATGCACTGGCCGATCACTTAAACAACTATCTTCTAGCCACGAATGATTGGGACAGCTTTCAGATTGCGACTTTAGGCAATTGCCTACCTATTATCAATTCCAAGATGATCATGCTGATCCTTCGTGAATTAGATGAAAAGGTTCACACTTTTGAAAAGGTCGCCGATAATTATGAACGCTACCTGTCTCTGTTGGCAAATACGATTGAAACTCTCATGAATCGTCGCTTGATTGACCAGGCCAAAAGCGTCTTGCATCACATGCAGCAATTAGCCATTCCGAAAACAATGTCACAAGCTAGGATCAAGATGACCTTCTTGGCCAACCTATTAGAAAACAACAGACAACAAGGTATCGATAAAAATCAGCATCTCTTAGAACTGCTCAGATTGTCTGGATCGCCCACTTTAGCTCAAAGCTACGAAGATTACATGACCAGTTTTTTGCAGCAATCCAGCTAAAAGTCACCATATCTTGTTACTTTGTTTCACGGCCCACAACAACAGGTATACTAATGACAAATTATGGAGCGTTAATATGAATCAGATCTACTTCAAATTTGAAATGAACAAACTCTGGCAGCGAAAAACGACTTGGCTGTTTTCATTGACTTTAATTCTTTGTCTGCTTATTGGCTTTGGTGGCCAGTTCTACTTGCAAAGACAATTTGTCACGCAGTATACAGCTCGATTGCAACAACATATTAAGCGCGGCCGGCGGCAAGAAAAAGTGGGTATCACTAGCCGTCGCTTCATGAATCCTTTTCAAACAGAAAAGCAGGCCTTAAAACAGGCGACGCGTTATTTCCGCGATTACTATCGTTTTATGCAACGAGCCAGAACCACTGCCGACTCAAGCAAAGGTGACTTGTTCAGCCCGCTCATGGTGGGCTTTGACAGTTCTGGCAGTTCCGGTTTCGATCCTATGACGATTCAAGCCACTTACGACCAGCTCACACTGATCAAACAACGGCATCTGCCAACTATGTTTCCCACGCGCTTATTACTCAACGAAAATAGTCGTGCCAGCTATCAGGGCGACCTGACCAACTGGTCGGCTGATGCTGCCCTCTATGGGGCTCACTTTTATACTTATGGCTGGTATTTTCTCTGGTCGCTAGTGACTAACAATTATGTATCTTTTCTCTTATTTATTGTGTTAGCCTTGTTGGCTTGCGCTTTTGTCAGCAGGGAATTGACTAAAACACATCCTACTTATCACTTGCTTTGGACTCAAGGAATTAAGCCGGGCAATTTTTATCGGAGTAAATACGTCCTGTTGTTAGCTTACTTTTTACTGAGTTGTTTGTTAGCTGTCGGTGTCTTGTTGCTGGTGACTCTCTTAACTGGGCATTTAGGCAGCCTGGCCTATCCGGTTTTTCATTGGCAAACAGACGGTAGTTATGATTTTCGTCCTTTATCAAGCATGTTTGCCGCTGGCGGCTTGGTCTTCATCTTGGCTGCGGCTTTTGTTTTGGCTGTCAGTTTTTTCTTCTCAATCCTGATTAAAGAATTTTGGGGTGCAAGCATCGCTACGATCTTTGTGATTGTTAGTGGGGCCTTCGTCAAGCAATTGTGGTTTTTGCCTGTCGGCTATTTGAATATCGGTCAGACAGTCGACGGCTATCTTTTTTTAAATCACTTCTCAAACAGTCTCTGGCTGCCTGTCGCTGTCCTGCTGAGTTATACCTTGCTGATAGCCCTAGCCGGCTGGTCCTTATTAAAATGGAAAAGAGGTCTCTAAGATGATTTTAGACATCCAACAACTTTCACTGTCCTTTAAACAAAAAAGCATTTTCAAGCAAACGGCATTAAGCATTTCCCAGCCGGGTATCTATGGTCTGGTAGCACCCAACGGTTCTGGAAAGACGACACTTTTAAATCTGATTGCTAATCTATTAGTCCCTGATGCAGGTTCGATTAGTTTGTTTGACAAGCCGGATAACCAGCAGCGTTTCTTTCAATCGGCGAGCTTTTTACAAGATAATACCGTTCTCTATGATTATCTGACGGCCTATGATCATTTAAAACTGATTTGCCAGCTGCGTCAGATTCCTTTATCTCAGATCACTAAAATTGCCGAGCTGTTAGACATGACTGACTACTTGACTCAGAAAAAAGTTTCGGCTTTTTCTTTAGGCATGAAACAACGTTTGCTCTTAGCCATGGCCTTGATTGCCGATACGCCGCTGGTCTTGTTAGACGAGCCACTAAATGGGCTTGATCCAACTAGTCTGCAAATTATTAGAAAGACCTTATTAGCCATGAAAGAACATGGCAAAACACTATTGGTCTCTTCTCATAACTTAGATGAGCTGGATAAAGTCACTCGCAAAATCTTTTTTATCAAGAATCAACAAATCTTTTATAAAGAGCTCTCGAGTAACGAATCCTCTGAAGCCGTCTATGAGAAGCTCTACATGAGTCAGCCATGAGAAACTCTACATGAGTCAGCCATGAGAAACTTAATTGCTTTTGAATACTTAAAGACACGCAAAAGCCTCAGCCGTTTAATTCCTTTAGGCTTCTTTTTGCTTCTGCCAATCGCGATCTTCTTTTATCAAACACAGCAGGTGACTCTTTATCACCGTTCCATGTCTGGACAGATCCAAACGACGCATGCCGCTATTAGCAATAGCTATTTAGCCGCCAGTGCGCAGCTAAAAAAGACAAGCAAGGGTTCACCAACCTACATAACACTATCCAGACAGATGACTCAGTTGTCCTATTTAGGCCGTTTAGCTACGAAAGTTTCCAATGATTTTGATAGCCAGCAAGGCCAGCCATTTTTAAGGGATACTTTGACCTTGCACCGGCAAATGACCCAGTATACGACTCAGCATCCTGAAGCTGATCTCGGCTTTTTCATTAGTGATCAGGAACTAGCGCGGTATGCCTATCTATCTCGTCATCATCTGGCTCTAGAACAGCCGACTGTTTCGGCAGTTTTTCCTAATTTTCTCATAATCTTGGCGAGTTATCTTTTTTCGCCTCTTGGAATTTTCGCCACGGTTCTGGTCATTGCTATTGGTTTTTTAATTGACGCTAAATCTCCGACTTATCGCTTGTTCTATACTAATTCACCTGATAGCGGTCGTTGGGTTCGTGCTTTTCAAGGCTATTTTGTCGGGCAGTATCTGATAGGACTGGTTGTTTCATTAGTTATTGCTATTAGCCTCTCATTATTTTCTTCAACGCCCTATCTGCGCAGTGGGCATTATTCTTGGACACGGCCTGTCTTTTTAGGCATGCAGCTGCCTCGGATCAGCTCGCGCTTTTTCTTACAATCATTAAACGGTTCCTTAGCTGTTTTCTTTGCCTTGGCTCTCTTTCAAATCGTTGTTTTAGTCAATAAAAAAGAGCTCACGGCTCTGATCAGTTTTATTGCTTTACTAGTCGCGGGTGAACTAACAGCCTTTTTCGGTCACAGTTCTTTTAATCCTCTGAACGCCTTGGCTTGGCCTGTGCAGATTGTGCAAGGCAGTCCGGTCACAGAGCACCCGCTTAGCCTCTTATTCTTGGTGCTTTTTACTGTTTGCCTGCTATGGCTGGCTGGTCGATTGCGGAATCGGGCATAAAAATATCAAGGTTATTCGTGAAGGGTTAATTTAAAAAGGCTGTTAGCGTATGACACATCAATAAAAAATACCTCATAAGTCTAAACAATTATGAAGTATTGAACATTTGAAACTTTTTATTAAGCAATTAGAAATTGACCGGTATAGAAGGCAATATATCTTTTAGCTGTTGCGTCATATTGATATGACGTCCTTGTTGAATAATTGCAATTATAGTACGCCTTGTAGCGTGTTACCCAGACAGTCCGACCAGTGACTGAGCTGGGAGGGAAATTTTTGAATGTTAATGTCACTTGGGTTAATCTAGGTGGATCAAGATCTGTGGCCGCGTATGCAATATTATTATTTAACAAATTTATATTTGTTAAAAAGCTGGAAGACAAAAATAGAGCAGACGTTGTGACTAATAAAAGTAAAAATCTAGAACTGTTTCTTTTCAACATAATCGATCCTTTCTTTAGACACTGGTTAGGAAAGCAATGCCTTGTTTTATTTATAAAACCTTTTCTGATGATTAAAAATAATTAACAAGATATTGTTGTTTATGAAGCTACCAAACGCGGTCTTATAAAATCAATAGATAGATTTAATCGAATTTTGTATGGTGATGATCAACTGAATAATTTATAGTTGGACTAGTCGAATCTTTAGAAACAGTTAAAACATTCAGTTAGCCACTTGTCATTATTTCTCAGAGGGTCTATCTTAAAAGGCGAACATACGTTCGCCTTTTTGTTTCATGACTAGCGGCGTATGTTCATCATTCGTTTTTGAAAAGAGGATTTTTTATTATGGTAGATCAAATGGTTTTAGCCACGCAACAGTGGCTCAACCAAACTTATGGATCGGTCACCAACTATACACCCGTGATCGAAAACGGCCAGACAGGTTGGCAGACAATTTACGGCCTGATCCAAGGCCTGCAACACGAACTAGGCATTAGCCTACAAGCTGGTTTGCCAGCTTTTGGCGAGGCCACGGCCGCTGCTTTTGATGCGCAAGTGGTCCCTCGGTTAGAAAATGGCTATCAAAGTTCCTTTGTTTATTTGATTCAAGGTGCCTTTTGGGCTAAAGGAATTAATCCTGGCGAGTTTAACGGCGTCTATTCATCTGAGACGCAAGCGGCCATTACCACGCTTCAAACAGAGGCTGGCTTTACTAATCCGGATGGCGTATTGACGGCACTCTGGGCCAAAGCTTTGTTTGACATGTCAGCTTTTGTGCTACTGGCTAATGGCGATGCCAAAATTCGCAGCATGCAACAATACTTGAATCTGCACTATAGCGAGCAAACAGGCATTTTACCAGCTGATGGGGTCTATCAGCGTGATACAAATACCGCCTTAATCTATGGTGTTCAAGTCGAGTTAGGCCTGGCTTCGATTGCTAACGGTGTTTGGGGACCGGCCACACGGTCGGCTTATGCCACGGCTTATGCTAATGGACTCAGTGCGAGCCTGATTCGCCTTGTTCAGTTTGCTTTGTATGTCAATATGGCCCAATACATCACGGCTAATCAGTTGTCGACAGTTCCTTTTAATGGCCAGTTGGATACAACTACTCAGTCCTTGCTCTTTGCCTTTCAGCAGTTTATGCATCTCACACCCGTCACTGACGAGCAGCCTGATCCTGTGACGATGTATTCGCTGATGGTCTCTAGCGGCAGTCCAAGCCGCAACTTCTGGGGGATTGATACTTCGATTCAATTAACACCGGCCATGATTCAAGCCTTGGTGAATTGGGAGGTCACTTACGTGGCTCGTTATTTGACTGGGTCGGTGGGCAGTGGCGCTTCACAAAGGCCGAAGAATCTCACGCGTTCTGAAGCTCAGGCCATTTTGAAGGCTAATTTGCATTTAATCCCGATTTATCAAGACAATAATCCCACGGCGGCTTATTTCACCAGACGGCAAGGACAAAAAGATGCCCGGGCAGCTATGGCTGCTGCGACAGAACTGGGGTTGCCAACGAACACCACGATTTATTTTGCCATTGATATGGATATGACTGATGATGAGATCACGGCTTATGCTGTCCCTTACTTTAACGGGATCACGTCTATTTTTAATAATGGTGAAGGTGCTAACTATTATGTGCCGGGAGTTTATGGGACGCGTAATGTTAGCACGCGTTTAGCACTCGAATCTGGATCTGTTTCTAGTTATGTCTCTAATATGTCGACAGGCTATTCTGGCAACCTTGGTTTTTCTCAGCCTTTAAATTGGGCCTTTGACCAATTTGCCGAAGATGATTCTGGTGCCAGCGGCGTGCCGGCCATCGATTATGTCAATGTCTCTCACGAAGATGAGGGGGTCCTAGCTTTAAACGCATCCGTCCAATTAAGCTGGATCTTTGATACCGAGTTTGCGCCTTTAAGATCAGCTTACCTGGGTGGTTCTTTGACTTGGGACGGACCAGAAATTACCTTGTATGACAATAAACTGTTAAAGCTCACGGCCCAATTAACCACCAGTGTAAGTTCAGGTGATAGCGATATTCAATTCAATATTTCAGCTGGCCAGTTAGAAAATGGGTTTGAGGCATCACTATCGACTTTCTTAGGACCACAAGTTTCCGCTAAGCTCAAAGGAAGCCTAGCAGATAAACTCGAAGATATTGCGGCCGGCATTGACACAGGGCTTTTAAAAATATCATGGCCTGGTTCAGGAACTGGAGTTGGCCTTTCTATTACTTTGATTAACAACAAAAGTGAAATTAATGGTGTGGAAACCAGTTCAGCCATTATACTAAAGGCAAGTATTCATTTGGTACCCCTTAGCCAGCAAGAAGCATCCAACGAATATCAAGAAGGAAATCAAAATATAGCACGTTTTGGACAGATGTCACCTCAAGAACAACGAGGTCTGGCAACGTTGCTTGTTTTTGGTTTAGCAGCAGCTGCTGTAGTGGTGACCGATGGCACTGGTTATCCGCTCATTCTAGCATTATTGGACTCTTTACTAGGCTAAAAATAGCGACTTGATATGACTGAAAATCCAGACAATTTTTATACCTTTTCTGCTGCAGAACTGACTGAGACAAAAGCGGACTATAGTCAATTGTTAGCCGACAAGCATATGCATAATCGACAGTTTAAAAAGCGAGACCGCTTCTTTTCAGGAGCATTAATTGTGGGGGTTATTGCCATTCTGCTCGATCTGCCTGACTCCTGGATAGCCCTGCAGGTCATGTGGTCAGTTTTAAAGCTCCTAATCAAAGGGATGGATCTGTCTCCTTTATCCGTGTCTATCCGGCGTATCGGGTTAGCTACTTTTATTTATGGCATGTGTTCGCCCCTGATAGTGGTCTTGATTGTGGCCATCATGGCTCTATTGAAACGCTTAAAGCATTTCGATCAGTTTTTGTTGGCTCGTTTCCCCACCAAAACTAGCCACTTTGATTCAATGCCTGCGGCTAACAGCGCATTAGATGATTTAAAGATCCGACAAATGATCAAATTACCTAGCTACTTGATTGTCTGGCTGGCAGCTAAAGAAGCTCATACCATCGCTTCTTGCTGGATCATTAGAAAAGCCGACCAGCCAGGTCTCTATGAAAAACTGCCTACGACTTATTACAATCATCTGCTTAAGAATCCTAGAACTCGTCGTTGGGCTGATTACTGGCTAATCGATGGGACGCAGAAAGACGATTAATTAACTTCAAGTATTGAAGAGCTATCGGACCCACTGCTATCAGCAGTGGGTTTTTGTTAGACTAAAGGGGCAGCCGTTAATAGCTGCACCCTTTTCAAAAACGAAGGATGGAAGACCTGTTGAAAGACAGGTCTTTTTTGCTGTGCTGACAATGGCCAAACTTATGCCTGTGTGGCTGTTTCTTTAATATCCAGCATTTAATCTTTAATCCCACTGTTGGATTTTTTTAACTAAGTTTAATTGTGATACTGTTTCAAAGGTTAAAGAAAAAGCACTGCTCTAGTAGCGCTTTTTTCTTAATTAATTGCGCAGCCTGGATTGGCCGTTTGGGCTCACAAGATAAATGCCGACTGTCCCACTGCCACCGTTAGCTGCCAGTGATTTAGAAGCCACGACGACTTGATAATCACCATTCGCAGCCGCACTGCCTTCATAGACAAAGTCACCTTTATCTATACCTTGTGCTTGCAAAAGCTGTCTTTGCAGGTCCGCAGCTTCTTGGGCATTATGCACACGAATCGTCCGGTCTGGCTTATCTGTTGGGGCATTGGGTGCCACTTTTTTATATCGATCGAATTTAGCGGCATCTGCAGGTACCTGATTTTCTGGCCGGACTTGGCCGTTGGCATAAACCAGATAATTCCCAGTCTGATTCAAGTTATCAGCTGTATTCGGAGCTGATACAGAGCATTCATAAATCCCATCTGTATAAGCCAAATAGCTGTAGGTCAGAGCAGGATTATTAATAGCAGTTCTTAAAGCCTGCAGTGCTTGGTCAGAATTGCTAACCGTCTTGGCGCTGGCTTGACTAGATGAGGTACTGCTTGATGAAGAGGACTCTGAAGAACCGGCACTGGCCTCGGCTTTTGATTGGCTGCGGCTAGATTTAGACCTTTGAGAAACAAGATCAGCGGGTGACTGGTTGTTTTTGCGGTTGGTGAACTGAAAAAACAACAAGACTAGGATTAATAGGGCAATGACGCTTGTTGTTGCGATGATAAGCTTTCTTTTCATGTACGCTCCCTTATTGGTTACGAAAGCATTTTATCATAGGATATTTTTTGATCCGTTTTATCACGCGACGACGCTGCATGCCTATCCAAAATATTTATTTCGGCTGCTGGATTTTTTCGTAAACACGACCATCATCGGTACGCTTGAAGAAAGCAAAATCGACCAAGTCCCGCCGTACAGAAACATAATCTGGGAAACTAATAACCCTTTGGATCTGAGCATTGATGTCTGTCTCACTGAGTTCGCCAGCAGGAATTTTGTTTGCGATATAAGTCAGCACCTCGATCAAACGGCTTCTTTTCTTCGGCAGCATAAAAATCAAGTCGTCATTCATGTAGTTTTTAACAATTGTTTCGCTATTATTCATCTTTAATCTTTCGTGGGGATAGTAGATATATCTCGGTTGCCATAAATCATAAGTCGGTCTTTCACCATCTAATTTCTAATCTGCAACTGGCCGTTAGCCAACTCCAAAACCTGGTCATAATCCTCGTACCAAGCTTGTGGTACCTGATGTTCAACATCAATCAAGGTCATCGGCAATTGCATCATACTTTCATGCAGTAATTTCGCAGTTGCCGCATCGAGAGACCCCAGACCCTCGTCAACAATCAGCCAGTTGCGTTTGTGAAGCAGAGCCCTGGCCATTTCAACTCGCCGTCGTTGTCCGCCGGATAATTTGTCTCCTTTGGGCCCGATCACAAAATCCAGGCCGCGCTGTTCTAATATAGAAGCTAATTGGCTCTCAAATAAGGATTTTTCGATTTCAGTATCCGTAAAATCCTGAAAAAGGGTCAAATTATTTCGCAAACTGAGATCAAATAAGTTAGCATCCTGCTGCACATAGGCAAATTGGCTGGTATCAACAGTTAACCCGGCCTGATCGTTAACCAAGACTTGGCCTTGGCTCGGTGTTAGTTCACCCATCAGTGTCTTTAAAAGAGTTGTCTTGCCGGCGCCGGATTCACCGATCAGTAAAATTTTCTGGCCAGCTGCCACAGTTAAATTGAGATGGGCAAAAATCGACCGCTGATTCTGTTTGATAGTCACATCTTGCAGGCTGAGTTTAAGCATCTTTGGCAGTGATGGCTGTGCTGATAGTGTTGGATCAGATTCATTAGTCGTTTGCTGGATTAAATGCTCGATGATTGGCTCAGTCGATTTAATCTGGTTATAATAACTAATCGCATTCATTAAAGGAGAGGTGATACTGCCGGCAGCCATAAAAGCGGCTAGTAAACTACCGACTGACAGCTGGCCGTTTAACACAAGCAGGCCGCCTAGGAATACCGGCAGCAGATTGGCAAAAATCATGAATAAGTCCGCGCAGATATTAACTGAAACGCGATCAAAATTATAGTGATAATAATATTTTTCTGTGCGGTCCACCAAAGTCTTGATAAATCTCAAACAAGCTTTCTCGGCTTGATAGCTGACAATGGTTTCAGCACCATGAACGGCATCGGTGACCTGTTCAGTCGTCTGCTGATTGGATTGAGACCATCTTTTGGTGTTGCTTTGTAATTTTTTGGCAAACAGTTTTGGCACAAACAAGGGCAGAAGTGATGTCAGCACAAACACAGCACCAACCTGCCAATTCAAATAGAAAACATAGCTACTGGCAGCTAAAAACAGAAAAATGCAGTTGACCAGATTAATTGAAGCTGAGACAGCGCCATTTTCAATTTGTTTAACATCATTTAACAGAAAGGAAATTTCAGAGGCTGCACTTTCTTTCATCTGACCCACGGGGCTTTGGTAAAAATGAGTCAGCAGAGCCAGCTTGGTTTTCGTGTTGATCTGCCAGATTGTGCGGTACATATATTTTTGCCAGAAGAAACCAACTAGCTCGACAAAATACTGGCCTAAAAGCCCTCACAAAACAGCGAGTATTAACAAGTGCAACGATCGTTTGAACAAACCATCTGTCAGCATGCGCGTCATCTACGGCATCACGAAAGCATCAACACTGATCAGCAGTGCAAAAATTATCGAAAGAAAGTAATCCTTTTTATTCACAAATCTTTTCAGAAAAACAATCATGCCATTTTTAGTAATTGTTTGATCACGAGCCATTGTTCAGATTTTTCCTTTAATAAAGTATACGACTGCCATAAAAATAGTTGCTCCCAGATTTAAAAAATGACAGATTTCTGTCATTTTTTAATTTGTGATCTATAAACTGGACCCAATTTTTTAATAATTAATCTGCTTCGACATAGGCTGCTTGTTCTTTCCAGGCGGCTGTTAGTGTCTGGCCTAGTTCTTGGATGCCGCGTTTGATATTGGCAATTGATTCACCTGTGAAGTTGATGCGAGCGCCGTTTTGAATTGTGCCGGAAGGGAATAGATTCGTAGAAGGTGTGAAACGCACGCCTGTCTGCGGAACCAGTTGTTTGTCTAAAAAGTCTGCCATATTAAAGTCTTCGGGCATTGTCAGCCAGACGAAGAAGCCGCCTTCAGGTTTGGTGTAGCGCGCTTGACTAGGCAGATACTTAGCCATCGCATCCAGCATGGCATTTTTCTTCTCACGGTAGTTATCGCAAACGATCTGAATATGTTTTTGCAAGTCGTTTTCATCCAAATAAGCATTCAGAATCGACATCATCAAATTGCTGGATTCGATATCGGCGCCACTTTTCAAAGCCAGAATATCGCGATACAGATTGTCGTCAGCTGTCAGCCAGCCCATACGCAAGCCCGGTGCAATAATTTTAGAGAAACTGCTGACGTAAATCACACGACTTTGTGTGTCCAGCGATTTCACCGTTGGCAGATTTTCACCATCGTAACGCAAATCACGATAGGTGCCGTCTTCTAGAATAATCACATCGTAACGGTTGGCTAAATCGATCAAACGCTGCCGTTTCTCCAGAGACATAACCACGCCAGTCGGATTCTGGAAATCAGGAACTGTATAAATCATTTTCACAGCATGTTCTTTTAGTACTGCTTCGAGATTATCCATGTCCATGCCGTCTTCGGCCATTGGTATCTCATAGAAGGTCGGTTCGTAAGCTTGAAAAGCAGCTAAAGCACCAATGTAAGTTGGGCCTTCGACAACTAGGCCGTCATCCTTGTTCAACATAAGACGGGCTGTTAAATCAATTGCCTGCTGAGCGCCTTGTGTCAGCATAATATGATCAGCATCTGTGTGAATACCGTCTTTTTGAGCCATTTTGTCAGCTAATTTCTGCCTTAAAGCTGGCAGGCCCGCGGCTGTATTGTATTGCAATAATTTATCTTGGCCTTGTGAAAAGACATGCTGCGTTGCGCGGTCCAAAGCGTCTTTTGGAAAAAGGGCGGGATCAGGATAACCGGCTGAGAAGATGATTTGATTAGGCTGCGCCGGCGCAAAGAGTTTGTCCAAGCCGCTATGTGATGTTCTTTCGATTCTGCTTGCTAATTGATCCATGTGATTCACCTCAAAATTTTTAAAAGTAACCGGCTATTTGGGTCTTGTACTTTTCCTCTCTAATGTTATCCTCAGGTTATGGATAAGTAAAATTCAAGTTTTTCATAAATAGATGAAATAAATTCACTATAAGGAGTTTTCATGGCTAATTTTTCTTACGAAGTCTTTGCAGCAGTAGTCGAAAAGGGCAGCTTCTTCCATGCCGCCCAGTCTTTGAATGTGACACCAAGCGCCGTCAGCCACTCGATCAATCAGTTAGAGACAGATCTAGGATTTGCCTTGTTTTTGCGGAATCGCAGCGGCGTTGAATTGACTAATGACGGTAAAACAGTGCTGCCCGTCATTCAGTCGATTTTAAATACAGAAGAAGAACTGCGCCAGGTTGCTGATAATATTAAGGGTTTAAACAGTGGCAGAATTCGCATCGGTGCTTTTAGCAGTGTTTGTATTAATTGGCTGCCGACCATTTTGCGGCGTTTTAAAAGCGAATATCCCCAGATTGAAGTGACGATTTTTCAAGGCGATTTCAATCAGATTGTCGCCGGTGTCCGTGAAGGGACGATTGATATCGGCTTTAGTTCGCTGCCGATCGAAGACAATCTTTTGGTTCAGCCCTTGATCAAGGATCCGATTTATTGTGTGGCGCCGACAGATTTTGTGCCACAGGACGGCAAGGCCGTGACGAAAAAAGACATTGGCAAACGGCGCTTTATTCTGCAGCAGATTGATTATGACCGTGATACGAAAAACGCTTTGGATCGCTACAACGTGACACCGAATTCATTAACTTATTCCATTGACGACCAGTCGATTTTATCGATGGTCGAAAGTGGTTTGGGCCTTGGCATTCTGCCAAAATTAGCTTTGAAAAAACTGACTGGGGATGTCCATATTTATCCTTTTGATAGAGAATTTGCCCGGACAATTTGTTTGGTTATGAATAAGACACAAGCACAGGCACCTTCAACCAAACGCATGACTAGCGAGATCAATCGTTTTCTGAAAGAAAGCTATCCTGATCGCTTATTCGCCTAAATAAAAAACGAAGAAATAAATTCTCCGTTTTTAAAAATGACTGATTACTGATCTTTAAGCCAATGACTTTGAGCTGGCTTTGTCTTTTAGATAAGCAACCAATTCCTGGATCGTGATAAATGGCAGATTAAACTTTTCAGCCATTTCTGCTAGATAATCTTGACGTGCCATGTGGCCGTCAGGCAGTACAATTTCGCAAATAGCACCTACTGCAGGTTCGCCAGCCAGCTTAGCCAAGTCAACTGCTGCTTCAGTATGCCCCTGGCGTTCCAGTGTACCGCCCGCTGCTGCGACCAAGGGGAAAGAATGGCCGGGATGAACAAAATCACTGGCTTTGGCATCGCTTTTAGCCAGCTGCATGATCGTAGCCGAACGATCGAAGGCCGAGATACCGGTTGTAACGCCAGTCGCTTCATGGCTGCCGTCCAAAGAGATCGTAAAAGCCGTTGCATTGATTTCTGTGTTGTGTTCGACCATTGGCTTAAGTGCTAATTTGTCGGCAATTTCAGCCGAAATTGGTGTGCAAAGTAATCCGCGTGCTTGCGTAATCATGAAGTTGACGTTTTGCGGTGTCATTTGAGAACCGATGCCCAAAAGATCACCTTCGTTTTCACGTCCTTCATCATCTGAAATAATAATCAAACCGCCTGCTTTTAACTGCTTAACTGCTTCATCAATCGTCGAATAGCTCATTTTCCGTCCGCCCATTTTATTTTTTTGTGAAACACCGTCAGTGTACTGCGCCATTATTTCGAAAATGTAACTGGAAGATTGTTTTAATGTTATTTGCTGACTGATAGGTGAATCGAACTTTTGATTTGCAATTAATACTAATTTTGTTTATAATTGAATTTGATTACACCAAAATAATTACTAAGGAGAAATACTTATCGAGTACAAGAAAAATGATTCAGAATTCAATCACATGATCCATGGCGAGCTTTATCACCAGGACGAAGAGCTGTTCGAGCTAAATATGCAAGCGAGGGATAAGCTCTATGAATATAATCATTTGAAGTATCGAGATTTAGATAAGAGAAAAGAAATTCTAGACAGACTGTTTGGCGATGTCGGCGAAAATGCATTCGTGGAGCTTCCGCTACAGGTTGATTACGGTTTCAACATTCACATTGGGGATAATTTTTTTGGTAATAATAATTTGACACTAGCTGATGCAACTCAAATCAGCATTGGTGATAATGTCCTGATCGGCCCCTATACAGGCATTTATACAGGCGGGCACAGCATTGATCCAGAGTTGCGTACAAAGGCTGGTGCTGAATATGCCTTTCCAGTTACGATTGGTGATAACGTCTGGATTGGGGCTAACGTCACGATTACGCCAGGCACTAAGATTGGTAAGAACAGTGTTATCGGTGCCGGTAGTGTTGTTACTAAAGACGTTCCGGAAAACGTCGTTGCTTATGGTAATCCAGCTAAAGTCGCACGGCAAATCAATGATAAAGATCGTGAGTTCTACTTTAAAGATCGTAAAACGCCACAGCGTTTCTTTGATCAACTGGCCAGCGATGAAGTCTTCCATCGTTAACTTAAAAAACATCTGCTAAATGGCAGGTGTTTTTTTATTTCTTCTGAAAACTGCGTATAAAGAAGCATAGGAATTCGAAGGAGGAAATGAAATGATCACAATGATGGAAACTTATAGGAACGAGCTGGCTTTGAAATATCAGCGGTTAATCGAGAACCGCTGGTTTTGGGAAGTTTTCGCGGTTGTTGTGCTACTAATAGTTGCTTCATACGCATTCTATTGCACACATAAAGGGCTGAATTTTTCAGGGCATATTAAATTACATTGGCCACATTTTTGGGAAATGGGTATTGCCTGCAGACGATAAAGTTGGGTGCAATTAAGGTGGATTAACATGTTAAGAGTTGAACATTTAGACAAGAGTTATCAAGGAAGATCTGTTATTTACGATTTAACGATGGCTTTCGACAAAAAAGGTATGACTGTGATTGTCGGCGCTAATGGTAGTGGCAAGACGACTTTTTTTAATGCGATTTGCAGTTTGATTGATATTGATAGCGGCGAAATCACAATTGATGATATGCCGTCGGGGTCTGAAATTTTCAAACAGCAACTCTTTTATTTGCCGTCAGATTTTTATTTGCCAGAATTTATGACTGCGTTAGAGTATGGCCATTTTGTTCTAAGCCGTTATCCAAAAGGGAACATGACACAGTTTAAGGCCTTGCTGCAAATTTTTGATTTGTCTGGACAGAAGGATCGCCTCATTGGTGGTTTTTCCTTTGGTATGAAGAAGAAATTACAAATTGCGGCTGCTGCAGCATCGGGTACACAGTATATTTTGGCCGATGAAATTTTCAGTGGTCTGGATTTTCAGAGCGTTTTACTGCTGCAGGAGGTGTTCGATCATTTATCTAAAAAACAGCAAATTGTATTAGTCTCGCATGAAAGTAATTGCTTGTTGCGTTTTCCAGACAATATTTGGATCATGCAGCGGGGGAGGCTGACACAGTTCACGGGTACAATCACGGAATTAACCCAGACTATCAAACAGGAAAAAGAAGTCCATGACAAACTCGCCCAAATTGAAGAACATTTCAACGTTAACTAAATTTTTATACCAAGATGCTTTTCATGGTCTGTTTAAAAGGCCTTTTTTCCAGAAAAAACGTAACCGTTACTTGCTGTTAGCTGCATTCATTTTGTTGTATCTGGCATATTTTTATGTCAATATGGTTGCTTTTGTTCGGTTATCTGAAGGAGCAGCAAACGCTCAACCAGATGTCTTTGCCTTGGCTGCTAGGACGACTCTCAGTAGTTGTTACAATACAATTTTAATTTTTAGTGTTTTTATTTTTACTATGGTTAATGCAAATTTCAGCCTCAGCCGTAATTCTTTGTTTTTTATAAAGACTCTGCCTTTCAAATATAAAGAAATTTTGTTGAGTTTGAGTGTTTTCCGTCTCAGCGTAGGCATATTTGTTTTTGAACTGATTCTAGCTATGATGATGCCAATTTTGAGGCTATTGTCCCTTTCGGTGCTTGAATCACTTTTAGCTTTGTTAACATTTCATCTGTTATTTTTTACTGTTTTTCAATTATTGGAACTAATTTATTCTGCAACTACCAGATTTAAAAATCGATTTGCCAAATATTTACCGTTGGTATTAGATGGTATATGTTTGCTGTTGAGCGGTATCCATTTTACTAAAACACGCTTTATAGTGGACTATTTCTGGGCTACGCAAAAAACGGCATTACTTACGATGATGATTTATGCATTGGTGCCGCTTCTGTGTATTTTGGTCGTGACATTATTTGCACGTTGGCACTTAACAGTTGATATTGCGGGCAGAATTAAATCATCCTTTATTCATGTGGTGCCTAAATCATCCTCTATGAAATTAATCAAATTACCTTGGATGGCTGTTTTGCGTTTCAAAATTACGAGTTATTATGCTGTGATTGTTATTGGGCTTGCTGTCATTTCGATTCATTTTTCTGGATGGAACGAAATGCTACAAAATATGCTTTTTGTCTTGCCACTTATTGGATTGATATGGACCTTTTACGCAGATGCTTTGTTAAATTTCCGACCGCTATTCAATCTATATCGAATAAGTATTTATGCTGAATTATGCGCGATTTTATTAGCGATGGTATTCATTTTGCTACCATCACTAATAGTTGGGTTTGTGGCTCATGCTTTTATTGACCCTTTTCTTCTCGGATTAGGGGTCTCGCTTGCTTCTCTGACTGCTGGTTTCTTATTTCCGAAATCACAAGGCAATATGAACGAAAGTTTATCGGCCTTCTTGAGCATCATCATGATGATGCTGTTGGCTTCTCTGATAAGTATTCCTTCGGCTTTATACATCGTAGACGGTCTGTTATTGCTGTTGGTTGGATACATCTTAAATAAAGAAAGGAAAGTAAAACCATGAAAAAATATATGAAACAATTTAGTATTGCCTCAAGCTGCTGGATGTTGATCTTTGTCTTGGATTATATAATTGAGCTTTTTCAAATCAATGAAAGCGGGGTTGTCACCACCTTGACCGGTCTCAGGATTGAAACACATATCACACCGGATGAACTGAACTCGTTGTTCTCGTTAACATGGCAGGCTGTGGGCTTATATGCATTGTTCCTTGTAATTTGGTTTGCGGTTTACCACATGTTTCAAATTAAGAAAGCAGCATGATCCGGTCAGTACTAACCTTGTTAGCCATCTATGGTTTGGTTTGTTTTATTCTGGTGTCCTTGCATGAAAGCCTGCACTTCATAGCAGCCAAAGTATTTCATTTGCGGCCAGTCTTCAAAATAAATCTATTTTTATTGCCAGTGATCAGCTACAAGAATCCAGGGCGGGATGCACAAAATTTGGTGGTCGCTCTATCAGCACCGGTTGGTTTGATTATTTTGGGGATGTTGATTAATTCAGAAATACCGTATTTTGGGCTTGCCAAAATCCTGTGTCTGACTAATGTTGTTAATTTATTGCCCATTACAACAGATGGCGAAGTGATTTTTCTATCTGTTTATAACTTGATCAAGGAGAATAAAACATAATGAAACGAATGAGTCTTATTATATTGTCACTATGTTTGTTAGGAGCTGGTTTTTATGCAACTTATGTTCTAGCGGTCAGGCAAACTCAGACAAAAACACCAGTTTATCAAGATAAAAGCCCACGCTTTATTCACGATGCACCTGCACAAACACTGGCGGCCATGACCAGAGAGGCTAAACCAGGCATCTATTACTTTGGTTATCCAAATTGTCCTTGGTGTGTCGAACTGCTGCCGGTATTCGATCGCGAACTAAAACGTCAGCATAAGCAGGCACAAGTGGTGAATACGCGTGCAGATAACTATCGAAGTGTCGATAACATTGTTTTAGAAAAGTTTTTCATCAAGCATACTTTTGAAAAACGCTTGTCCGTACCCTTTATCGTCGTGATTGAAAAGGACGGTAAAGTCAAAACGCATATTGGCACAGTCAAAGACCACAATGCACCACTTGCGACTATGACTAAAGATCAACTTTCACGCTTAGAAAGGCAGCTGAGAGAATTGATAAAGGAGTAACTTGCTTTTATGTCTTATAACTTGATATACGATCTCAGAGAAATCACTCACCGCATTCAGAAAAGTAGTTGCTTTAGTCATGTTACACTGACCGTTTCTCTATTTGTGACACTTTTAAGTTTGGCATTGTTGTCAAACACCACCATATCAAACGGGATTATCTTATGGATTGAATCTCTTGATAAGCCGTTAGAGTCGTTATTGGCGAGCCTTTCCTTGCAAATATATTTTGAGCGATACCTGGCCATTTTACTGATATTTTTCTTTTTGATTAGTTTATTTTACTTGATACTTTATTTTTTTCGGAAACCAGTAAATCAGCAGCATCTTTGTTCCAGATTTCAAGCAAAAAAAATGTACACATTGGATCGAACAGGTCGCTTTGATAGCACAAGTCTTAAGCCGTTTTCGTCGGCGATGACAAAGAAGACTTCGGTCTGCACGTTGAGTGCTGTTTTTCTGGTGATGATTGTGTTGTTTTATTTGAACCAGCCTATTGTATTTTCTGAGTTTGCAATCGTTGGTTTTCTAGGAACTATCCTCATGCGTCTTGCCATATTTGGGCAATATCAAAAGCAATCTGATTTATTTAATCAAATTTCTAACCATCGCTTATTGGACAAATGGTCCGTTCATGCTTTCTCAAAGCACACTACTCATTTAGACATCGTGCGGTTATTGTGCCTTTCGCTAGTGGTCTTATGTCTGTTGGCCGGTTCTCGCATTTCTTTTTGGTTTTTTGTGAAAGAGTTGGCTGGCAACGACAGATATCTCTATTGCCCAGATGTTCATGAATTTGTGTGTTTCGGATAGTGGTAACAGGAACACGATGGCTATAGTTGGGCTTTTACTAACCGGTCTGACAATTATGTTAGTCACGATGAGTATGATGGTGCTAAGTCTGTTGATTGAGTTTACCAATCTGACCGCCATTTATGTTTTGGCAGGCCAATTATTGGGATTAGGTTCAGTGCTGTTCCTCACTCGATGTATTGCGCGTCGATTTGAAAGTAATTGGTTCAAATTGACAAGACCAAAATAGCGGCAGTACTCGTTAATGAGATTATTCATCCAAAGAATTCACCCGATCAATTAATTTTTGCTGTACTTTGGGAAAAGCGTGCTGAATAAAATCCTCTTTGCTAAAGAAACGGCCTGGAAAACGGCTTAAGTCGCTTTCAGCCGCCAGATCAGCAGATAAAAGTGTCATAAGCCATTTGCGATGAGTGAAAACATGCGTGACTTTCTTGACGGGTAAGAATTGAAAAGCCAGAGTTAATCCGTATTGCTGGGCAAAATAATCCGCCATGGCTGTCAGCACATCGCTGTCTTCTGCAAATTCATCTTGGCCGCTAAAGGCCAGCAAATCCTCTTTGGCCACGAGAGGAAAAGTCCAAAAATCAGCTAGGATGCCGCTATCTGGTCGTTTTTCCATCAAAATGCCAGCCGATGAACGAATAACCAAAGCAAAATAGTCGACTTCGACGGGACGCGGCTTCTTATTTTTAACAGGGTAGTTCAGCTCAATGCCGTCAATGTAGGCTTGATTAAAGGCCTTAACAGGCGAGTGGGCCGAATCTGGATTGGCTGCAGTCATATAGCTGGAACCTAAATCCATAATGGCTTGGTTGAAATCACCAGGGCGTTCTTGAGAGATAATTTTGCTGATAACTTGTTCGAAAATTTTGCGTGTTTGCGGCTTGCTGATTTCATCATCAATTTCTAACAAGCGTGAGAAAACGCGAAAAGCATTGCCATCGACTGCTGGGACTGGCTGATTAAAAGCGATACTCGCGATGGCACCAGCCGTATAAGGCCCGATGCCGGCCAACTTTTGCAACTCAGCAATATCATGCGGCCAGACAGTGCCATAATCCTGGACAATTTGCCTAGCCGCTTTCTGCAAGTTTCGGGCACGTGAATAATAGCCTAGCCCCTCCCAGGCTTTCATTAATCTGCCTTCATCGGCGTTGGCCAAATCAGCCACACTAGGAAATTCAGCCATAAAACGCTCGTAATAAGGAATGACCGTATGGACTTGCGTCTGCTGGAGCATGATTTCTGAAATCCAGACATGATAGGGGTCATGGTCCCGCCGCCAAGGCAGATCGCGTTTGTTATGATCATACCAATCTAATAATGTTTTTTGAAAAGCATGAATCTTGCTTTCTGGCCACTCAATCATGTACTATTGCTGCTCCTATCTCACTCAGACTATATTGTAACGCCCGAAGATTTTTAAAAATGGATATAAAAAAACTGGACTTGCCATTTTTGGCAAATCCAGTTTTTGAAATCACAGTCGTTTCAAATAACGCTGCAAAAATTCTTGCGTACGTGGATTCTTCGGAGAAGAAAAAATCTGTTCGGCGCTGCCTTGTTCAGCGATCACGCCTTGGTCCATGAAGACGACATGGTCAGAAATATCACGGGCAAAGCCCATTTCATGCGTAACGAGAATCATTGTTAGTCCGGTATGTGCTAGATCTTTCATGATATCAAGAATCCCGTCAACCATTTCTGGATCTAGGGCACTAGTCGGCTCATCAAACAAAATCATATCAGGCGACATTGCCAGTGTTCGTGCGATTGCGACACGTTGTTTTTGCCCACCAGATAGTTGTGCTGGTTTAGCTTTGACATACGGGCCCATACCAACTTTTTCTAATTGAGCCAGTGCATTCTTTTCAGCTTCGGCAGGATTTTTTTTCAAAACAGTCGTTTGAGCTACAACACAATTTTCCAAAGCATTTAAGTTATTGAAGAGGTTGAACTGTTGGAAGACCATACCGACTTTAGCACGATACTGAATACGGTTGAAATTCGGGTCAAGAATATTTTGGCCGTTATAGAGAATTTCACCAGCCGTGGCATCATCCAGCAAATTCAAGCATCTCAGTAATGTTGATTTACCGGATCCGGAAGATCCGATGATGGTCATGACCTCACCGCGTTGCACCTGCAAATCAATGTCCTTTAAAACTTCGTGTTGTCCGAAAGATTTTTTCAAATGTTGAATCGTTAGAATGTTATCTTTTTCCATTTTCGCTCACTTTCCGGCAATCTTTGGTGTTGCAATTTGAAAATCATTGGTCATTAAATCATAGTTTTTCGGGCCATTTAATTTCTTTTCAATCAATCTGAAGATTCGTGTAATCGTGAAGGTCATGATTAGATAGATGAGAGAAATGGTCAAATAAGTGTGGAAGAACTGGAAGTTCTGTCCGGCAATTGTTGAACCGGTGAAGAACAGTTCTGATACAGAAATGATACTTAGCACCGATGTGTCTTTGATGTTCACAATAAATTCATTGGTCACGGCCGGGATACTGTTACGGACAGCTTGCGGCAGGACAATTTTATTCATTTGCTGGAAATGTGTCATCCCCAAAGCAGTCGCAGCTTCGAATTGTCCTTGGTCAATTGAGATGATACCGCCACGGATAATTTCAGCCAGATAAGCACCGGTATTAATAGAAACAATAATCAATGCCGAGGTGGTTCGATCCAAGTTAATACCAAATGCTTGAGCAGCACCATAATAGAAGACCGCCGCTTGAACAATCATGGGCGTGCCTCTAAAGACTTCAATATAAACAGACAGCAGCCAGTTAACGAAATTAATCAGATAACGCTGCAAGCGCTTTTTGGGTGCTGGGATGGTTCTCACAATACCTATCAGCAGCCCGATAATAAAGCCGACAGCCGTTCCGACAATTGCCAGCAGCAGCGTCATACCAATACCGCGTAGCAGCATGCCACCGTATTGCTGCCAAATATCAATAAACCAGTTACCCTGAGAACTCGTCTGCGGCTGCTCTTTAACGGCCTGCTGCATCAGACGTGATTGCTCGCTATTGGGCAATTTGGATAAGACAGAATTGATCGTTGCTTTATTCGGATCATTTTTACGCAGGCCGATTGCTTCCTGTGATTCGGTCTTGTCCAGCACAAATCCGCCTTTGCCTGATAAATTAATGTAAGTGGCATTAGGGTCAGCCACGGCCATACTATATCCTTCCGGTAGTTCGGCTACGTAGCCATCAATCGTGTTGGATTGCAGGGCAACACGCATCGATGAAAAATCACGCATGGCTGGTTCTCTGATAGCACCTTTAATCTGTTTGATCAGGTCATATTGAACAGTGCTTAGTTGTCCAGTCAGCTTGGCACCTTTGAAATCCTTTAAAGTTTTTGCTTTGGCATATTTGCTGTTTTTATTGACAACAATAATCTGTTTGGAGTTGTAGTATGCCCGAGTAAAATCAATCGTTTTTTCTCTTTCCGGTGTCGGCGTCATACCAGCGATAATCGCATCGATTTTTCCAGAAGTCAAAGCTGGCAGCAGGCCATCCCATTCAGTCTTGGCAACTTCAACAGGTCGTCCCAGACGTTTGGCAATGCGCTTAGAAACTTGCACATCATAGCCGTTAGCATAAAGATTGGATCCTTGAATTGGCACGGCACCATTGCTGGCATCCTGCTGCGTCCAGTTGAAAGGCGGATAGTTGGCCTCCATACCAACTAAAAAGACTTTCTTTGATTTCTTTGCGGCTTGTGCTTGGCTGCTATGAAAAGTTCCTGCAGCTATCACGAATACGGCAAAGAGCAGACCGATTATAGACAGCCAGCTTCTTTTCTGTTTCAAATACATTTTCTCTCCTTCATCAAACCTGCAACGACAAAAAACCTCTATTAATAACAGAGATTAATAGAGGTAAAAGGTATTTTAAATTAAGAAGATAAGATTCCCAATTAATAGCACCCCCTAGGTGATCCTAGGACAGTCCATGCAGTCTTTCCACATGGCCCAACAAAGATCAAATGACAGGTTCAATCTTGTTTCGGCGGCGATCCTTACAATTGCATCAACGCTTTTGTCTGCTCAGCAATTTTCGTGATAACCGCGCCTCTATTTTATTGCGGTTACTAGATTCTTATGCAGTATATTATGGAAACCAACACAAGTCAAATTTGTCAGTTGATACAGTCTGCTTAAAGTTGCAGAAAGTTGCCAAAAACGTTTGACCTTTCCTGACTATTGTTTATCATATGAGTTGTAAGAGGTGAACAAAATGGCATTAGAAGAAGCCGAAGCAGAAAAACTGAACATTGAAGGTTTGTCCGTTATGTTAGCCAAGAATATTGACGCATTCAATGCGGATGAAGACAAAAATGTGGAAAGGTACTTGCTTAAGTCAATTTATGATAATACGGGTGTTCATAAGTCTGAAAAGATTGACGAATATCCTAAAGTTGACATGAAAAAGGTTGCTAGCCGGATTGATGAGCTGGCCAGAGATGAATCACAGGATCCTAAGAAAACATTTGATGATTTGCGGACTTGGGCAAAAGTTAAATAATTTAAAAAAATATGATAAAAAGAGCATCAGTTAAAGGTGCTCTTTTTATTTATCATATTTATCTAATGAAAACAATCGCCAAAAAATAATGGTAGCAGCCCAAGTGCAGGCAAACAGCAGTACTAAGGCGATACCCATTTTATTGAAATCTAGTTGGCTGATCCAACTGGCCGTTGCATTGTGCCAGTGGAAGACCACACTGATAGATTGATAAAGGTCAATCAGCCCGATTGTCAGGGCTGAAATTACTGAGATAGTTGTGATGACGAGGTTGTAATACAGTTTTCTAAAAGGTGATGAAAAAACCCAGCTATAGGCTGTGCTCATAAAGAGACCGTCGCAGGTATCCATTAAACACATACCAGCTGTGAACATGACTGGAATCGACATAATTGCCATCCAAGGAAGGCCTTTATCAGCGGCGGCAACTGAAGTGGCCAGCACAGCAACTTGCGTAGCCGAATCAAAGCCCAATCCGAAAATAAAACCCACAATCATTACCTGCCAATTATGATTAATAAGACTGAGTGACTTTGTAAAAAGATGATAGATGGGGCCTTCAGTGCCGCGTTTTTTGTTTTCTTCCGAGCTGTGTTTAAAATTCAGCCAAATGGATCTGATAATAAACATATTGACAACAGCCAAAATGATCAGCATCATTCCAGCCAGAAAAGTGCCGATAGCCGCACCGAATTGATTAAGATCCGGCATCCTTTTTTTGGCCCATTGGACTAGCAGTACTGTGATAATGGTCATCATTATCACAACTAGTGAGTGACCAAAAGAAAAGCTGAAGCCGACACCATGTGCATTCTTTTTGTCATTTAATAATTTCCGCGTCATATTATCGATGGCGGCAATATGATCAATGTCAAAAGCATGCCGCAAACCAAAAGTGAAAGCCAAAATTGCCAAGGCTAAAATAGATGGATACTTGAATGCGTGCGTTAACAGCAAGCCGATGCCCAAGGAAAAAATGAGTAAAACATATAAGCCATAACGAATAAAGTCATGGATCATTGAGTGATTGATTGTTTTTTTCAACGGAAACTCCAAAAAAAGAAAAATAAAAAACAAAACAATTGAAACAGTTATTGTTTTGTTTCGGGATACTAATGTTAACGAAGCAGTTTGCTCCAAATAACCACCTTGTGCTGCTGCAATGATTTTGGTACATCGATGATGCGCTGATTAGCACTGCCGCGGAATTGCAGGGTCAGGTCCTTTTGAGATTCGAGAAAACGGCCATCGATCAACATATCCAAGTAACTTAAGAGCTCTAATTTATCGTCTGATTCCTGCATCAGTTCGTCCCATTTGTAACCGGTCCAAGACCAGATATCTCTGTCATGGCCGAATTCTTTCCGAATTCGTTTGCAAATTTTAATCGTGACGCCTGTATTTAAGAAAGGTTCGCCACCCAGTAACGTCAGACCTTGGACATAAGGCTGGGACATATCTTTAACGATCTGATCTTCTAATTCTTGTGTGTAGGGATGGCCGTAATGGAAGTTTTGTGCGACGGCATTGTAACAACCAGGGCAGTTGAACAGACAGCCTGAGACATACAAGCTGCAGCGAACACCTTCCCCGTCAACCATATTAAAGGGTTTGTAAGAAGCGATGTAGCCTAGGCTATGATCCTTTGAGAGCCATTCTTTAGGTTTTGGATTCTTCGGACCGACTGTCATTTAATCAAGGCTCCCTAAAGTCATATTCTTAACACGGGATGCGATTTCCTTATGGCGGCCGTGAACCATTGGCCGTTTTTGCGGATTGCCCAGATAGCCGCAGGTTCTTTTAACAACATCACAAGTGTCTGGGTCGCGGTTCCCGCAGACTGGGCATTCAAAGCCCTTAGCGGTTGGCTTGAATTCACCGTCAAAACCGCATTTGTAGCAATGATCGATGGAAGTATTGGTACCTAAATAACCCACTTGGTCATAGGCCCAATCCCACACAGCTTCCAGTGCTTTAGGATTTTGTTTTAAATTCGGATATTCGCAGTAATGGATAAAGCCGCCAGAAGCGTAGACTGGATAATCCTTTTCGAAAGTTAACTTTTCAAATGGTGTTGGGTTCTTGCGGACATCATAGTGGAAACTGTTTGTATAATATTCCTTCTCTGTGATATCTGGGATTTTGCCAAAACGATCTTCGTCAAGCTGGCAGAAAGTATCAGTCAGCGACTCAGCTGGTGTTGAATAAAGGCTGAAATGATAATCGTATTCTTTTTCCCAAGCAACGCAATAATCATGCATCCGTTTAACGATTTCGACTGTGAAATCGTGGGCTGTCTGATTGTGTTCCCATTTTGGCCCGAAGAAAACTGTCCCGACTTCATATAGGCCGATGTAACCGAGCGAAATAGTCGCGCGGCGATGGGTAAAGAGCTGATCGACTGACTCGTCGTCCTTCAACCGTTTTCCAAAGGCACCAGACTGGTATAAAATCGGGGCGTTTTGCGGCTTGGCCATTTTGGCATGTTCAATTTTATTTAGGAGGGCTTTTTTGGCAATTGCGGCGCGCTCATTGAAGATTTCCCAAAAAATGGCCATGTTGCCCTTGGATTCAATCGCGATTCTTGGCAGATTAATCGTAACAACGCCCAAGTTCATACGCCCAGCATTGACTTCTTTGCCATTTTCGTCTTTCCAGCCTTGCAGAAAACTGCGGCAGCCCATCGGTGATTTGAAACTGCCTGTCAGTTCGATGATCTTGTCATACATCAAGATGTCCGGGTACATTCTTTTTGTCGAACATTCAATGGCGAGTTCCTTGACATCATAATTAGGGTCACTGGGCTTTAAGTTCAAGCCGCGTTTCAAAGTGAAAATTAATTTAGGAAAAATGGCTGTTCGATGCTGTTTGCCCATGCCTTCGATACGGATTTGCAGGATTGCTTTTTGAATTTCACGCTCAATCCAAGAAGTGCCTAAGCCGAATCCGACCGTCGTGAAGGGCGTCTGGCCTTGAGAAGAAAGTAGTGTGTTGATACCGTATTCCAAAGCCTGCATGGCATCATAAATGTCTTTTTTCGTCCGCGATTTGGCAAACGCTTCACGCTGATCGGGTTCAACCCATTTTGCCGCTTCAGCCAAATGCTTCTTATAATTCATCTCGGCATAAGGTGCCAGCAGTTCGTCAGTGCGATCCGACGAGCATCCACCATATTGGCTGGAAGCAACGTTAGCAAAAATCTGTACCATTAAAGCTGTGGCCGTCTCGATAGAGTGCGGCGGCGTCACATCGGTATTGCCGATTTCAAAACCATGTGCTAGCATCTCTTTAAAGTCGACCAAACAGCAGTTGGTCATTTCAGTCATTGGCGAATAATCCAAATCATGGTAATGAATGTCGCCGCGCAAATGAGCTTTAGCAACTGTTTCCGGCATCATTTTCAAGCCCAAAGATTTGCCGACCATACCGGCTGTCAGGTCGCGTTGGGTACTAAAAACATTGCTGTCTTTATTGGCGTTTTCGTGGACAATGTTATCTTTTTTACTCCAAAGCTGTTCAAGTTTGATTCTTGGGTCAACAGCTTCCTCAAATTTTTTAATATCCTGCTGCCGATAGGCTATGTACTTTTCTGCGGCCTGGTCTAAACCAAGATCACGCAAACTTGCGATCATAAATGTGCGGATATCGTCCGTTGAGATTTCATTTCTGCCCTCGCAAAAAGCCAGCAGTTTGGCGATAATTTCGTCTGCAGTATCTGACTGTTCATCGGACAAAATCTGGTCCAATACAAGTCCTATTTTATATAAGTGGAACTTCGTCTTCTCGCCGTCATTTTTAATGACAGCTAGCTTATCCAGCAAGTATTTATCTGTCTCTAAGTCAGTTTTTGTTTCTGCCATCATAACTCCTTTGATCGATTTGGTAAGGACTATCGTAAGAGATATCAGGGCAAAAAGCAACAGAAAAATTGTTACGAAAACAGCTGTAAAAACCACGTAAAGTGACTTCACAAGTATGTGCGACTAACAGTTTGCAATGACTGCCGGCCAAAATACCAATCAAAAAAATTAATCAATTTTTAACATTGCCCAACAAAAAATAATCGTGTTAGTGTGAGTTAATTATCATAGTCCTAAGGAGCCGAATCGCATGGATAAATTGGAAATAAAAAACCTGCATGTTTGCATTGAAAATGAAGAGACAAAACAGCGAGACGAGATTCTCAAAGGTGTCAATCTGCTTTTGAGGACTGGTGAAACGCATGCCATCATGGGGCCAAACGGCACTGGCAAATCCACCTTATCCGAGACGATTATGGGGAATCCTAAATATCAGGTCACTGAAGGGGAGATTTTACTGAACGGCCATAATATTTTACAAGATTCGGTCGATCAGCGAGCACGCCTGGGACTCTTTTTAGCCATGCAGTATCCAGTCGAAATAAAGGGTATTACGAATGCAGAATTTATGCGTGCGGCGATTAATGCCCGGCGACCGGAAAAATCGCCGATGTCAATCCGTGAATTTTTGTCAGATTTAGATCAGAATTTGGCTTTGTTGAATATGCCGGAAAGCATGGCCGACCGTTATTTAAATGAAGGATTTTCCGGCGGTGAAAAAAAACGCAATGAAATTCTTCAGCTGATGATGATCCGTCCTAAATTTGCGATTTTAGACGAAATCGATTCTGGCCTGGATATTGATGCTCTAAAAGTTGTCGCTAAGGGTGTTAATACGATGGCAAGTCCAGATTTCGGTACTTTGATGATTACGCACTATCAGCGTTTGCTGAACTATATCCACCCTGATCAGGTTCACGTGATGATGGACGGCCGGATTGTCAAAACAGGTGATGCTTCTTTGGCGGAAAAATTAGAGGCCGAAGGTTATGCTGGTTTGCGCGACGAGCTGGGTATTCAAGTGGATTTAGTTGACGATGATCAAATAGCCAATCAGGGAGGCCAAGCATCGTGACGACGCTTGCTCAGTCAATTGAAATGCACACTGATTGGCCTGCACGGCTTTTACCTCAGGCACCAAAATGGCTGGCTGAATTTCGTGCGGATAGCTGGCAGCAGGCACTGAATCAGCAGCCGCCGCGTTTTCCAAAAATTGATTATCGTGATTGGCCTTTATTTGATTTAAAAGCGATACCGCCGCACATTGATGTGCCTGGTAATTTGGTCCGAAAGGCACAGGCGGTTGTGACTCTTGGTCGGAAAACGATCAAAATTGATTTGCCAGCAGATTTGATTGCGCAGGGTGTGGTTGTTTGCGATTTAGAAGAGGCCATGACGACACGGGCTGCCTTATTTGAAAAATATTTTCGAAAATGTTTTTCCAATAAGGCTCAGGACGGTTTAGCTTTGTGGCAGGCTGCTTTAGTCAATAGCGGTTTATTCATTTATATTCCGAAAAATGTTCATCTGTCTTCAGCACTGAAGATTTTGCAGCTGCAGGATAGCCGTCAAGAAGAGAATTTCATCAATTTGATGATCATTGTTTTGGAGACTGGTGCCCAAGCAGAAATTTCTCAGGAAGTCTCTACCTTGGGTGATTGTGCTAATGCAGCAGATTTGCGCACTGTTATTTTTGCCGACGCCGACAGTACTTTGACTTATACGGTTTTAGACACACTATCTGCTAAGACGAGCGCGCACATTTACCGAAAATCGCAACTGGACCAAGATGCCAGGGTTCAGTCGACTTTTGTTGAAATGAATCAGGGTAATGTCGTCAGCGAATTTTATTCTGATCTTCTCGGCAGCGGATCCAACGCCGAGACAAAAGTCGTGGCGATCACTGCTGGCAAACAGACACAGGGTATTAATACCAAAATTACGAATTATGCACGTCATAGCGTGGGCAACATTGTCCAGCACGGCGTCTTGCTGGATGAATCCAAACTTGTCTTTAACGGCATTGGCCGGATTATCAAAGGGGCTCACGCTGCTTATTCCCAGCAGGAAAATCGTCTGCTGATGTTGTCTGAATTTGTACAGGGCGATGCCAATCCGATTTTATTAATTGATGAAAATGATGTTATAGCCGGGCACGCAGCCAGTATTGGACAGGTTGATCGCCAGCAGTTGTATTATCTGCTCAGCCGCGGCCTGACAAAATCCAAAGCCCAGTCTTTATTAGTCAAGGGTTTTTTGGCTGAATCTTTGAGTGAAATTTCCGATAAAGCGATTGCCGACTACGCGATTTTCTTGATTGAAAGGAGCCTTTTTAATGGATAATGGATTGAACAATTCCAGAAATGATTTCGAGATTTTCCAACAGCTGATTAATGGCGAAAAACTGGATTATTTGGATAGTGCCGCAACTGCTCAAAGGCCAGTATCTGTCTTAAAAGCCGTCAGTGACTTTTATCGGCATGATAATGCCAATGTCCATCGTAGTATCAATACTTTAAGCAGCCGCGCCACAGATAGCTATGAAGCGGCGCGAGACAAGGTGGCGGGATTTATTCACGCAGTTGACAGCCAGTCGATTGTTTTCACACGCTCGACGACTGAAAGCCTGAATTTAGTTGCCCGTAGTTTTGGTGATTTGGTTGTGACAGCCGGCGATGAGATTTTGGTTTCCGAGATGGAGCATCACAGCAACTTGATTCCTTGGCAGCAATTAGCTCAGCGCAAACAGGCCAAACTTGTTTACATAGGCTTACAAGCAGATGGCGAACTAAATATGACTGATTTAAAACGCAAACTGACTTCACGGACTAAAATTGTCGCCATTGCACAAGTCTCCAATGTATTAGGCACGATTAACCCGATTAAGGAAATCGCGCGTTTGGCACATGAGCAAGGTGCTTATATGGTCGTTGACGGCGCACAAGCGGCACCGCATTTTGCTGTCGATGTGCAGGATTTGGATGCTGATTTCTATGCCTTTTCCGGACATAAAATGCTGGCACCAGCAGGGATTGGCGTTTTATATGGTAAGAAGGCATTATTAGATCAGATGTCGCCGGTCCAATTCGGTGGTGAAATGATTGACCATGTGGATGAACAATCGGCGACTTGGGCGGCCGCCCCTTTGAAGTTTGAAGCGGGTACGCCCAATATTGGCGGTGCGATCGGTTTGGCTGCAGCGATCGATTATCTGCAGGCCTTGGGTATGGATAAGATCGAGGCTTACGAGCAGGATTTAATGGCGATTGTTTTGAAAGGTCTGTCGCAGATTGATGGTCTGACAATTTATGGACCTTTGGATGCTGCAAAACATGCGTCAGTCCTTGCTTTTAATCTTGGCAAACTGCATGCGCACGATGTGGCCACGGCTTTGGATCTGCAAGGCATTGAAGTCCGTGCCGGCGACCACTGTGCCCAACCTTTGATGCATTATTTAGGTATCAGTGCAGCTGTTCGTGCGAGTTTTTATTTTTACAATACGCGTGATGATGTCGACCGTCTGATCAGCGGGTTGCAGCGGACAAAGGAGTTCTTTTCTAATGCAGCTAGATAAATTAAATCTTTTATACCGTCAGCTGATTTTAGAAAACGCAGCCCATCCCCAGCATTATGGCCATTTGGCAAATTCCAGCTATCATTTGATGCTGCCCAATCCGACTTGCGGCGATACGATTAATGTTGAAATGGTTTTCCAGGCAGAGAAGGTGGCCGAGATCGCGTTTACAGGTCAAGGCTGTACAATTTCTCAAGCCTCGGCTAGCATGATGACAAGCGTTTTGCTGGGTCAAAATTTGGTCGATGCTAAAAAATTAATCGCTTCTTTTAGCCGCTTGATCATGGGCGAGCCTATTTCTGATCAAGAAAATCAGGCTCTCGGGGATGCTGCAGTTTTAGCTTCTGTCGCAGAATTTCCAACGCGTATTAGATGCGCAACGCTGGCTTGGCATGCAGCGGATAATTTGTTAGACCAGTATTTGGAGAAAAAGCATGAGTAAAGTGTCGGATGTTGTCCAAGATAGCAGTTATGAATTTGGGTTTCACGATAATGTGGCACCTGTTTTTTCGACCGGCCGCGGTCTGAATGAAGATATTATTCGACAAATATCCAAAGAAAAAGAAGAGCCGAAATGGATGCTTGATTATCGACTGCATGCCTATCAAATCTATCAATCTTTGCCGATGCCGAATTTTGGCCCGGATTTGTCCAAAATGGATTTGTCGCAGATGCTTTACTATCAAAAACCGACTGATAGAAAATATCGGGATTGGGATCAGGTACCGGATAAAATCAAGCAGACGTTTGACCGCTTGGGTGTTCCTGAAGCAGAAAGAAAGTATCTGGCTGGTTCTTCGGCCCAATATGAATCCGAGGCTGTCTACGGCAATATGCGCGACTCATTTGCAAAACTAGGTATTATCTTCACGGATACGGATTCGGCTTTAAAAGAATATCCGGAATTGTTTAAAAAGTGGTTTGGCAAACTGGTCAAATCAGACAACAATAAATTTGCTGCTTTAAATTCAGCTGTTTGGTCAGGCGGCAGTTTTATTTATGTGCCTAAGGGTGTTAAGACGACTGTACCGATCCAGTCTTATTTTCGTTTGAACGCTGAAAATTCCGGCCAGTTCGAACGTACTTTAATCATTGTTGATGAAGGTGCCAGCATCAATTATGTCGAAGGATGTACGGCACCGAACTATCAATCGGATAGTCTGCACGCCGCAGTCGTCGAAGTTAATGTGCTGCCGCATGCTTATTGTCGTTACACAACGATCCAAAATTGGTCAAAAAACGTCTACAGTCTAGAAACTAAGCGTGCTCAAGCTCAAGAAGGTGCCATCATGGAATGGGTCGACGGTAATCTGGGCGCCAAGGCCACGATGAAATACCCGTCGGTGTATTTGAATGGCGAAGGTGCGCGCGGTACGATGCTGTCGATTGCTGTTGCCGGCAGCGGCATGGATTCAGACACAGGTGCACAAATGATTCACAATGCAAAAAATACATCTTCGTCGATTATTTCCAAATCCATTTCAAAAGATGGCGGCCGCGTTGATTACCGTGGCAAGGTGCGTTTTGGCGAACATTCGGACGGCTCTTTTTCGCATGTCGAGTGCGACACGATTATCATGGACGACAAATCTTCTAGCGACACGATTCCTTACAATGAGATTTATAACGGCAATGTCTCAATGGAACATGAAGCCAAAGTGTCCAAGATTTCTGAAGAACAGCTTTACTACTTGATGAGCCGCGGTATTTCCGAACAGAAAGCCACAGAAATGATCATTATGGGTTTTGTCGAGCCCTTTACCAAGGAATTGCCAATGGAATATGCGGTCGAGTTGAATCGTTTGATCAGCTTTGAGATGGCAGGGTCGATTGGCTAAACATTGTTCATGACTCAGACTGATGGACAAAAAAACGCTTTTGAAACAAAAGCGTTAGAATCGTTATCTAAAATTATCGATCCGGAATTAGGCGTCGACATCGTTAATCTCGGATTGATTTACGGTATTTCTCTATCGGCCGATGCCTGCTGCACAGTCACAATGACTTTGACGATTATGGGCTGCCCTTTATCGGATTATCTGAATCGGTCTATTCAAGAACAGTTAGAGGAATTACCGGAAGTCAAGACGGTGGCCATTAATTTGGTCTGGGAACCAGCCTGGTCAATTGATAAGATGTCGCGCGAGGCCAAGATGGATCTGGGCATTCATTAATTACCGGATGGCAGTGGGAAACTTTCTGTATCTGCGACAGCGTCTTCTTGACGATCGACTGCTTTAAATTCTCCTGTCTGGAAATAATGATCAACATAATCGACCACCGATTGGTTGCCGCTAAAACGAGCAAAGGTCTGAGCTTGCTGCAGTAAGCTCTTAACCTGCTCAGAATCGGCTTCGGTCTGAGCCAATGCATACGCTCTAGCATAAAGGAGCTGTTCTAGATATGAAAAGACTTTTGTCTCTTTAATAATGTCCAAGCCTGCTTGACTAGCCTTGAGGCTCTTCTTGAACTGCTTGTTCGATGCGTAAAAATTAGCTAAATTAGCCAGCAAATGAACTGATCTTTGATTATCCGGGAATTTCTTATCTTCGACAATCACTTGATTAATCTGGTCAAAATAGTAAGCAGCTAAATCGGACTTGTTCTTTTCAAAGTAAATAATGCCCAAGCCTTTGAGTGCAAAGAGTTGTTCATAACTGATTTGGTCATTTGCCGTATGCTCCAATATCCAATTAAAGAAAAATTGTGCTTCGTCAAAATCCTTTTTCCAATTTAATGCAAGATTGCCTTTGAGATAATACAATACATTGAGCAGGCCCTTGTCCCGAGCTTGATTTTCTTTAATCGAGTCCAGCAATTTGGCAGCTTTCTCAAAATGGTAGCTTGAAGTCAGCTGAAAAACCTGATCTATTTTATTTTGAAGTGCTTCTTTAACTTCGTCGTTAAAATCTGAAAATACATCATTTAAAGTCAAGTTCAAACGCTTGCAGATTCTTACAAGAATATCTGGCGATGGTGCCAAACCTTGGCTCTCTAATTTGCTAATGGTGGCCTGTGTGCAAATGCCTGCAGCCAGCTTTATCTGAGATATTTTCATTTCTTTTCTACGCGCGACTATGATTTTATTTAAAAACATCATGTTCTCCTAGAAACGTTTATTCGTTTATTGTGAAAATTGAATTAACAATAATCCCTATTCTTAAATCATATCATTATTCATGAAATAAAAAAAGATAGATAGGCAATCAAACAATGTGATTAATAAAAAATCAAGGACCGGTTATAATAAACAGTCATTTTATTAAATGCCGTTTGATCAGAATCCAGTCATTTTGAATTGTCAATCCTTTGGCAATAATCGCAATATCACGCTGATTTGAGGTTTTTCACACAGAAAAATCTGCTCGTTAAATGGATTTTGTATGGAATTTCATGATTCGAAAATTTCAGAATTGTTAACATTCCGATTTTAGTTAATAATATTTATAAAATAATTATTATAGTCTGGATCCGGTACAGCAGATACTATAGCGATTAACTCTGCAATCTAATCAAATCACAGAGAAAAATAGTTCCAATTTAATTGACATAACTTCATTTCGAAAATGTTTTTAATATTTTTCCAGAACCTGTGTCGATTTTCTCCAAAGTGACGAATCTATCGTTGCTGCTTAAAGTAAGAAGATAGACTTCTGGCATGTTCATAGATTGCCAATCTTTAAAAGAAAACTGCCCAGCGGTTAAATGGTTGAACAACATGCTGAGAGCCGTGCCATGACTGCAGATGATCATATTATTGTCAGCTGAGCGAATCGCTTCTGTAAAAAAAGCGACCATTCTTTTTTGGACTTGGGCCATATTCTCTTCATTAGGAAATTGACATTGAAAATCTGCCCATAAAGATTGCAAATGTTGCTGCCAGTTCGTTTGCCAACTGCTTTGGCGTTCCCTGAGCATCTCGGATTGTGTAATTGGCAGCTGCAAGCTTTTTGCCGTGGGTTGAATCGTCTCCAAGGCACGAAGATATGGCGATGAATAGATAGACTGGATCTGCTTGTCTTGAAAATAACTGCTTAAGGCATCTGCTAATTTTTTGCCTTGCTGAGTGAGTGGCGCTTTCCGATCATTTTTAATTCGGTTATCTCGAATACTGTGGCGAACAAAATAAATTCTTTTCATATGTCTCCTGATTTTCCTTATTTGATTAGTGTTGTTTGCCTGAGATCAAATTCATTTTTGCAAATTCATCGGAATCGTTGTTGGTGGCTACTCGTTCAATTGAGATTGCATTTATCAATGTCGAGAAGCACAAATCCTGGATTTTGATGCCAGCTATTATCTTATCTGTATTGCCCTGATTAACTTTGGCAATTGTGATATGCGGCTGAGAAGGAATATCCCTACGCAAGAAAGGTGCAAAAACCGGATCGCTATACAGCTGATCGTGTAGTTTCGTAAATGTATCCCTGCCTTGATCTGCTTCTAGCCAGATATAGCCATTATCATCGTGACCTAATCTGGTAAAGGCCGCCGGAAAAGCTGAGGTTCCAGATATTATCTGCGTGACTTTCGCGATAAGTATCGTATCAGGCATTTCCGATTGGAATGGGAAAACTAATGAGATATGAGGGCGGATATGAGACACTAAGGGATCAAAATGTTCTCTGACATGTTGTATTGCAATAGCGGTGGAAATTTTAGGGAAAATCAGTATGGAACGCCATGGCATGGACATCTTCTCGATTTTTCTTCTTTTGTTATGTATGACATTGGTTAATAATCTCATAATCAGTGATTCGTTATGAAAAAAAATTGCAATTTCGTCAATCTTTCCTTTTCTAAAGCGCTATCACAAGTGTTTTTTATTATGCTTAGGTTATGAAAAACGGTACGCATATTTTAACTCTACCAAACGGCTACCATCTATGGTCTCACACGGAAAATGCCGGTCAGTCCGACAAAATGATCGCTGTTCATGGCGGCCCGGGTGACACGCACGAGTCTTTTGAAAGCTTTCCTGCGGAAATTCCTGGTGCCGAGATCACTTGTTATGATCAGCTGGGATCTTGGTATTCGGATCAACCGGATTTTTCTGATCCGCAAGTCGCTGAAAAAACTTTGAAAATTGATTATTTTGTTGATGAGTTAGAACAGGTTCGCCGACAGTTGGGCTACGAACAATTTACACTACTGGGTTATTCTTGGGGTGGCATGATTGCTTTGGAATATGCTTTGAAGTACCCTGAACATTTGACTAAATTAATTATTGTCGGCATGGCTGACCGTGACGCAGATTTCACAGATCGCATGAAAGAAGAAGTCGGTAAGGTTTTGACAAAAGATGAAGCCGAGTATGTCTTTTTGGAAGCAAAAAAAGGCGAATTTGATGATGCGCTTTTCAATCAATTTATGGGGAAATTCTACCGTGATTATTACACGCGTTTTTCCCAAAGCCAGACCAAGCACGCTGTTGACACGACTAATTATCAGTTGGCTGATTTGATGATGGGGAGAAATCCTTTTCAAACAAGTGGTGTGATGGCCGGTTGGACTGTCGAAAAACGTGTTTCTGAAATTCACACACCGACTTTAATTCTGATTGGTGATCAGGATATGATTCCGGTCAAACGCGCGCAAGCGATGGTCAAACAGCTGCCGCATGGCAAACTAGCTATTATTCCGGATGCTACCCATGTCTCAATTCGCGACAATCCAGAATTCTTTTTCGAACAGGTGAACAACTTTTTGACTGAGAGTGATAACCATAGACAAAATTAGTCTGGTAGAGGTATTTGGTTCAAGGATTGGGCGTTGCAGGAAATGGTGACAAATGACAGAAACAAAATTATTGCAGGCAAACAATTTTATTAGCAAACAGCTTTTGGATCGCGCTGACTGGCGTAAACCCGTCTACCATTTTTCAGCTCCTATTGGCTGGATAAACGACCCTAATGGCCTCATTTTTTTTCAAAACAAATGCCATTTATTTTATCAGTACAATCCTTATTCGACTCAATGGGACGACATGTACTGGGGACATGCTGTCAGCGATGATTTGCTACATTGGGAAAATCTGCCGGTAGCTTTAGCCCCGGATCATGATTATGACAAATCCGGCGTGTTTTCGGGTTCAGCCATTGAAAAAGATGGTCGTTTATATCTGATGTATACAGGCCACGTCGTAGACCAAGGAACCGTGACCGAGACTCAAAATATTGCTTATTCTGATGATGGTATCCATTTTCAAAAATATGCGGGTAATCCTGTTATCGATGCTCGACAACTGCCGACTGGATCGCTTACTTCTGATTTTCGTGATCCAAAATTATTTGCTTATAACGATCGCTATTATGCCGTTGTGGCTTCGGCTAAAGATGGACACGGGCAGATTTTACTTTTTCAATCCGAAGATTTACTCCAATGGCGCTTTACCAGTACTTTGTTAGATTCCCGCCCTGAGCTCGGTATCATGGCCGAATGCCCGGACTTATTTCAGACCTCGGATGGGCATTGGGGGCTCGTATTTAGTGCCATTATCGGCGATGGGCAGCCAAATGTCGTTCATCTTGCCAGCGGTGATATTAATTGGGAAACAGCCACGTTTGATCTAGCCAAGATATCCGTATTGGATCAAGGACCGGATTTCTATGCCCCTCAGTCATTTGCTTATCATGGCAAAAGGATTCTGATTCCGTGGTTGAGAAATGATCGCTTGCTGGATTTTTTGGGGAAACAAGGCCACACATGGAATGGCCAGATGGGCATCCCGCGGCAGTTATCAATCGTTAATGACGTCTTGTATCAAGAACCTTTCCTGGATCTACCAGCTTCTTATGATAATCAATCCTTTGTGATTGATACTAAAAAGCCTGTTGCCTTTGCTGGGGAAATCATTATCAGCTCGAATTCTGGTTTGCTAACGGGTGATGAATTGATATTTGATAATGACTCTGGTGATTCGATTCAGCTCAAGCGACAATCATTAACGCGGTATGAGCTTAATCTGCATCTGGCTACCTTCACCCATCAGCAAGAGCTGACGATTGCAGATCCTGTACGTATTCAAAAACTTGATATATTGATTGACAACTCGTCGTTAGAAATTTTTATTAATCAGCAAGTCGCGGCCAGTTTTGTCATTTATCCCAAAGGCGCTTTTCAGAGGATGTCTTATCAAGGCAGCAGCTGTTTTATCGGTCGGAAATTCAAACTATAATTTTTATTTTTTAATCATCTTGGCTAACACCCGATTCAAACCATGCCTCTTTACGATAAACACGATGAAAAATAAGTCAGTCGCCGATACTGCTGATAGACGATTGAAATGATCCTATATTTGGTAATCAAAATTTAGATACAGTATACAAGCTGCATCTAAATTTTGTTTTGATATTCTGTCGCAAGAATGTCAGACATTTCTTCAGGGCTCAAGTCGCAATTATGGTCTAGCCATTTTTTGATGATGGCCGTGATGCCTGCTCTAAAAAACTCTTTATGGTAGTCCAAATCCTGATTATTAAACAATTTTTGAGCCAAGTGAGTATCGTAGTCGCTAATATTCACGATCGTATCTAATTTTAATTTGAAGTAAGTTGTGTAAAAAAGCTGGTTCTGTTGGATATGGCGAAATAATTTGGTAAAGTCGTTAGAATTATGCTGGTCCTGGCTCTCTTCCTGATATAGTCCCTTAAAGTCAGCCAGCATATGGCTCTGTAGTTTGTCGACCAAATCGTAGATATCAAGGAAATTGGCGTAAAAAGTGGACCGATTCAGGTGGGATTCATGGCAGATATCGATAATAGAAATTTGATTCAAATCGTGTTCTTGCAGCAGAGCAACGAGCGCTTTTTCAATTTTTAAGACGGATGCCCGTCTTTTTTTATTATTTTGAACGTTGACCATACTATCGTCCTGACTATTTTGATTAAACCAACAAATGTCGTGATATTGATGATTTTTTTTCATTTTAGCATAGGTCACACTCAATGTATCAAAGAAGAAAAGGACACTAAAATTATGGCAAAATCAAAACTCATTAAAGCAAATCAAAAAATTGCAAAATCCGTTGTCGAAGCTCATGAAAAAATAACGGATAAAGTCGTTGGCGCTTACACCAAGATCGAAGATAAATTTGTTGATCAGTATTTAACTCACGATGGCGAAAGCATCGAAGATGCTAAAGCAAGGTTAAAAGCAGAAAACGCAGAGAGGCAGGCCAAGTTGAAAGATGAAAAAAAGTAGTTATATCACACTTGTTTTGAGTACTTTCGGCTTTCTTTTCCTAGGATTGGGCATGTCGATGTCTTTGCTCCCCGCTTGGCATTTATTTCAAACCGGCATTGTTCTGGGCATCATCGGACTGATTATTTTATTCATTACCTGGTTGATCTATCGCAAGATGACCAATAAGCCGAGACTCAATCTTGATAAACGAACAATCGGTATTAGCTGCTTGACCTTTCTTGGTGTGATGGTTTTGGGTATTGGTATGAATTTGACGATGGTTTACCATCAACAGGTTCTCGGCATTGTTGTCGGGACAGTTGGCATCTTTCTACTGCTCGCCCTCATTCCAGTGACAGTGGGACTGAAAAAATAAAGCAGGCAATGCCGCGATTTCGACTTACTGTAAAACAGGATTACGAAAAATCCACTGTTTCATAAGGGTGGATTTAAAAAAGCAGGTTAATATTGATTAATCATTATCATGCAAATATATATCTTTTTGCTGCTGCCAGTAAGCATGATCCTCTGGAGTGATTTCTCTTAAGACGTGGCATGGATTTCCGACCGCTACGACATTATCCGGCACATTTTTGGTTACCACAGAACCAGATCCAATGACGACATTGCTGCCAATGGTGACACCTGGATTGATAACTGTGTTTCCGCCAATCCAGACACTGTTGCCTATCGTGATCGGCTTACCATATTCGAGTTCTTCGTTTCGAATTGCGGCATCAATAGGATGCCCAGCCGTATACAAACTGACTCTCGGCCCTAAAAAGACATCGTTGCCAATTGTGATAGGGGCAACGTCAATAAAAATGCAATCATAGTTGGCATAAAAATGATTGCCAATCGTTGTATAACGGCCATAATCAATTCTAAAGGGCGGCTCAATATAGCTATTGGTTCCGATGCGACCCAATAATTCCCTTAGCAGGTCGTTTTTTTGGTTCACATCTAAATCAATCGTTTGATTAAAACGATGAGTCATTTTTTTGGCCCGCATACGCAGTGCCACAGCTTCAGGACTGCCAGCAAAATATAATTTGCTTGTCAACATTTTTTTAATTTCATTTTTAACCATAGAAAGATTCCCTGCTCTTTGAGTTTAAAATGTATGCGCTTTCGTCAAGTATTTTAGCATAGCTAAGTTGATTGATGACATGAAAATGTTCGATCAATGAGTGATCAACTTGTTAGTGTGTTTTATTGGTTAAACAAATCTTTGCATTCATTTGATATTACGGCCGATAGGATATAAGCTGGAAATAGAAGAAAGAAGGACAAGCTTATTACATTTGGCATATACGATATCAAACACAACTGGTTTATCAACGAAAAGAAACAGAATCCGGAGGCGTCAATCAAATTGTTCGATAGTATCGAACAAGCTTCGGACTTTGCGAATAAATACTATCTGAACAGTCGGCAGACTGCCATGTACAGTATTTATGAGATTAAAGATTGATTGGATATCCAAGAAACGCCCCAATAATGTCGGCGTTTTTTTTGTTGCTTTTTTAGAAAACCATCGCGTTCTTCGTAATATTCAATATGGCTGTTTTCCGGAATAGGTTTTCGCAAGTTTTTTTAATTAAAAAGAAACCTTTACTGACTGTGTGTACAGTTTTTGCTGCTAGCTTTTTGGTAACTGCGATCCTATTAACACTATTTTTAAACTACCAGCATGCTGCCACGAATTTACCAATTGATTTAAAAAGCCAGATTAAAGATTTTACTTTTGTTCAAATCCTATTTAAGAATTTAATCGTGGCCTTAATCTTGGTATCGGGATTCTTCCTGATTAAAATTCCAACGATTCTGGCTCTGATAGTGAACGCTGCGGTGTTGGCTTTCATTTTGGCAGCCAATATTTATACGACTGGTGCCTGGCTTTACTTTATTCTGTTAGTGAGCATCCATGGGGTGGCTGAACTGGCGGCTTTGTTTATTGCGGCTAATGTGGGTTTTCAGCAAATTAATCTTGCAAAAAAGCAGCAGAGAAAACAACTAGTGAATACAATGCTGCTGATAGTTGTTTTGCTGGCTTTAGCAGCTATTCTAGAAACTTGCGTGACCCCGCTATTTTGGAGATAACTGATGACCATCGCTTTTGTGAGTTCTTTACGAGCAGCTTATGCGAATCTTCCCTTCGTTAAAAAGATGACTGCGAGAAAACTTTTATTGTGCTGCTTGTTTGCATATACGGTTTCCGTCGTTGGCCTCTTTTTTTCTGCATGGGCTTCGCTGAGGCTATTTCCGTCATTACTTCGATGGATCGTCCAACAATATCCTTTGCTAAAATCTGTTTTAACTGAACCGATGATTGCTGTTTTCTTCGTTATGCTGGTCAATTTTGTTGTCTTTGTGCCGGATATTCGATCAGTAGCGGCTGCCACTAAAAAGCAGCCATTACTTGCTATGCTTGCCCGTGATAGTTTTTATCGTTGGCGAGTGGCTGCTGGTTTTTTCGCCCAGACCTTTTTTAAGATTATTCGAATACCAATTGTCACAACAAGTTTAGTTTTGTTCTTGACTAGCGGATTCATGATTCGCCTAACTGCGATTGCCATGTCGATTATCACTGTAACTGCAGCCTTATCTATTTTTCTGCAACGTATTGAATCAAAACGTCGTCCACTACTATGGCTGAATCCACTATCTTTTGCCACAGCTTTTCTCATAGCCATTCCGATAAAAGATTTCATTCAGGAAGCGTTGTCTGAATTGCTCATAAAAAAATCTATTGGAACTATACACTTTCATTTGGATGCCTTTGCTTTAGATTGGCATAGTGGGTTGTTGCTGGGATCGTCTTGTCTGGTCTTGTTTCTACCAGCTTGTTTGCTTAAACCTGTTCATCATTTCTCTTATATGAAAGATTTTAAAAGCAGCATCGCGAAAAAGTCTCTGTCAGATGCGTTCATAGTTGCAACACCTATTTTCTATTTATTGTCAGGATTTGGGTTGTCCATACTTGGCCAGATGACTGAAGTAAAAGTTGCTCTAGGAATTGCTTTTATGCTGCTGGTATATCCGGCTGTTTTCTTAATGCCTAGTATCCTGCAGCGTTTCCCGGAATTTTTTGAAATTAAATGCCATTTGGATTTCTTCATTTGGCGAAAAAATTATGCCTTACTGATTCGAAATATGCTGGTTGCGATCTCGCTCTATTTAGTCCTTCGTTTAGCGCCACTTTATCTGCTTGCATTATGTCTGGCCGCTTGGAACGGTTGGGTGTCTATCACTATCCCACTAATATTATTGACCTCTTCGCTGCTGCTTTTATTGACGATGGCTCTCCAATTAGCTGGACTAACTTGGCCGCTCTGTGGGCATCCACAGCGCTTTTGATATTCAACGACAGAAAACGGTCTTAGCTGTCCGCAACATGATTGAAGCCATTATGTGGATTGTCTGGCTGCCTGTGTCATCACTGCCGATCCTTACTTTTGTTTACTATGATGTCTCTTTTCCGATTTATTCTGGTCTATCGGTCCTATTTATTGTTATCAATGCAGCAACTATCAGTTTTATGATCGCCATCAGCATCCGGCAAAGCCGAGAAAGGAAAAGTATTCTATATGCCTAATATCTGTATTGAAAACATATCTTTTGCCTATGAGGACAGGGCGGTCATTGAAAACTTGGACTTGAATTTTGGCTATGGTCAAGCTTATCGTATCGCCGGTCCCAACGGCATCGGGAAAACCACTTTATTAAAATTGATTCATGCAGATTTACGTCCTGATAGTGGGTCGGTGAGGGTACAAAGCCACGCTGAGGATAATGTTTTTTTGAGTGACAAGAACAGGCTTGATCCCCATCTATCTTTTAATGACCACCTGACTTTTTTGAAATCCGTCAAACAGCTGAAATGTCCTGAGGCTTTTTTGGCTCAATTGGTTGAACAATTGCATATGCCGACATACCGAGATACTGTGACTGCGGATCTATCTCTGGGAACGCAAAAGAAACTATCATTTATTTTGGCCTTGGCTCAAAAACCAAGAATTTTGATTTTAGATGAATTCTTCTCCGGTATTGATTCAGCTGGTATGCAAGTAATTTGCGGCTACTTGAATGCTTTTGTGGAGGAAGGCAATACCTTGTTATTCGTGACTCATGCTGATGAAAAACTGGGATGTTTACAATACAAAACAATATCTTTTTAGCAACAAAAAATATTAAAATTTGGATATTATATTTAATTAGATTCATTGAGAAAATATGGTTTTAACATAATGTGTTAAAATACACAAAAAGCCTTGGATCTTTGACTGATCTGATGTGATTGTGTCAGGAGACTCGAATGCTAGGGAAGTTTTTATCTTTTTCAAAGAAATATTCACTATTATTACTATTTTTAATTCCAATTGCCTCTTTTGTAGAAATATCTGTTGCCTCGATTCTGCAATTATTGACAGATGCTGCTAACGGCAGGGCACATATCACTTATGGTTTATTGGTTCTGCTGGTATTGGCTTATATCGTTGTCGATGCACTCTTTTATTTTTTCAGTTCTTATTTCAGGGAGAAATGGCTGAATTTGACCGCTGCTGCTGTCAGAGCCAGTCTTATGCGCAAATATTTATCTGAGCAGCAAGCACTGGCTTTGAGCCACGATGATAATGAATCCAGCTCTTTCAATCAGTTAACTAATAATATGGCTGTGCTGCAAGACGATTATTTACGTGCAGCTGTGTCTATCTATGCGGAACTATGTCAATTTATCATTGCTATGGCCATTTCACTTTTTATCCAGCCAATGCTCTGTTTGGTCGTCCTGGTGTTATGCTTGCCCGGCCTATTGATTCCGCTTTTAAATCAAAAATTGTTGAAAGCTTCAAAAAAAGATGTCTTGGCTTCCTCAGAAAAATATACGCAGATTTTGCGGAATATCTTAGACGGTTTAAGAACGATTCAGCTTTTTAATGTCAATCAAATTATGCGTCATCTTTTTGACCGGCAAAATCAGGATTGGCTGGTCAAACAAAATAAAGATCAGAAAAATCGCAAGCTAATTGGCAGTTTATCGCAGTTACTTGATAATTTTCTCTATCTCGGTACCTGGGTTGGCGGGATTTATTTCGTCATGAACAAATCAATCTCATTGGGTCAGTTAGTTGCTTTTTCGCAATTGATGATTTTTATCGCTGAACCGCTGCAGTCGGCATCGGGACTCATGGCTGACTATGTGGGAGGTCAAGAACCAGCCAAAAAGATTCAAGCTAATTTCGCCTCTGAGGAAAAAATTCCGGCGGGTCACGCAATCAATAAATTAAAGTCGATCGCCTATCAAGATATTGTTTACACAAAGAAGGATCAGACAATTCTTCGTCACATTAATTTCAAATTTGAGACTGACAAGCATTACTTGATTTTTGGCAAGACGGGTTCTGGTAAGACAAGCCTTATGAATCTGCCTTTGCTGGATAAAAACGGCTATACAGGTAAAATTCTGATTAATGGCCATGATCAAAAAAATATTGATCTGGCAAGTCTGCGTGCTCGTTTGGATGTCGCTGAACAAAGCGGTGCAATTTTCTCGGCCAGTTTTCAAGATAATCTCAGTCTGTTCAGACAAAAATTTTCAAAGAGTCAGCTTCAATCAGCCCTAACGCAAGCTCAATTAAGCAATTATGCCAATGATGAAGCCTTCGCCAAACAACTATCTAGTTCTGGACATGAATTGTCTGGTGGTGAAGCTAAGCGCTTGTTCATTGCGCGAACGCTGTTGGATCATTTTGATTATTTACTTTTTGACGAACCCGCTAGCGGCTTGGACCCGCATACGGCACAAGCGATTGAAGAGATGCTCATGCAGCTGGATTCGGGCTGGACTGTCATTACGCATCACTATAATGAGGCCTTATTTGCCTTTGCTGATCAGATTTTGGTCATGGCTGATGGCAAAATCGCTGTCAGCGGACAACTACAGGAACCGACGATTCAAGCATCTTTGATGCGGCTCAATTTGTTAAAGCCATAAAGTGTTCGTACTCATTAAGCACCATACGAATTAAAATTAAAAAATTCACAATTTTGTCTGTTATATTGTTTACTTTGTAACAAAGTCCGAGTAAAATGTTTGGTGGATATGGAGGTATTCGATATGACAGATCGTTTAAAGGGCAAAGTTGCGATTGTTACCGGCGGCACGCTGGGCATCGGCTTGTCGATTGTTGATTTGTATTTAAAGGAAGGTGCTAAAGTTGTTTTCACCGGCCGGCGTGAAAAAGTTGGTCAGGCAGCTTTGGAAACACTTGGCAATCCAGCTAACGCTAAGTTTGTTGTTCATGATGCTTCTGATGAAGAAGGCTGGAAGAAATTATTTGCGGACACAATTGCTGAATTTGGTGAGGTTGATATCTTAGTCAACAATGCCGGCATTGGCGTTCCCGGAAACGTTGAGAGTACCGATTACGCGCAGTGGCGTCAAACAATGGCTGTTAATTTGGACGGCGTTTACTTCGGCACTCACTATGGTGTGATTAACATGAAGAATCCTAAGAGCGGGGATGCTTCAATTATTAACCTTTCCAGTATTGAAGGTTTGATTGGTGACCCTGACCTGTTTGCCTACAACGCAACGAAGGGTGCTTTACGGATTATGAGTAAATCAGCCGCCTTGTATTGTGCCCAGCACGATTACAATCTGCGCGTGAATACCATTCACCCAGGATATATCAAGACACCATTGGTAGAAGATATGCCTGGTGCTGTGGAAGCCATGAGCGAACGTACCAAGACACCAATGGGACATATTGGCGAGCCTAGCGATATTGGCTGGTTGGCTGTCTATCTTGGCTCTAAAGAAGCTAAGTTTGCAACCGGTTCTGAATTTACAGTTGATGGCGGCTACACGGCCCAATAATTTTGTTGCATTAATATATAGAAAACCGTCCACTAGTTATGGACGGTTTTTATTTTATGGATGTATTGAACCAAGAAAGTGTATGATAAAAAAATCATGTCTTTATTATTGAAGGAGACCAATCATGATGGATGATTCTTTTAACATCGTTTTTATTTTAATACTTGCCTTGGCTATCTATATCAGTAATAGGACACAAGATTCCCCGTTAATGCAAAAATTGCGGTCTTACCGCAGCTACTCGCTTCTTGCCATTGGCGTATTACTATCTTTAGCTCTCGTCCTGCATAGGTACTTTAGCTTTTTGCCACAAGGCCAAGTTGCCTTCGTGTGGCCTGCCATCTTTATTATGCTAGGATTCTTTTATCTGAAAACTGATAAATTAAAGCGTTAAAGATATTTAAAAAGATGAATGTGTTCACTACTTATTGTGCATAGCGAGCACATTTGTCTTAGAGAAGTCCAAAAAATAAAACCGTCCACTAATTATGGACGGTTTTTTCATATGCTATCTTTTTAGAATCCGGCAAACAGCTGATCGATTGTCTTGAATTCATTATCGCTGATATCAATTGATAAAGCATCGGCATTGCTTTTGACTTGTTCAGCTTTACGGGCACCAGGGATCACGACGCTGACATCGGGATCGGCCATGTACCAAGCGATCATGACTTGTGCGACAGTTGCCTGTTTTTTATCGGCAATTTGACGAACTTGATCTAAAGCCTTGATGATTCGGTCAAATTGTTCGGCAGAAAACTGATCAAATTTGCTGGCATCGGCAGCTGTATATTTGTCTGTCAGCAAGCCTGAAGCCAAAGGAAAATATGGAACAAAGGAAATGCCATTCGCCTTGAGATATGGCAGTAGTTCTTTTTCGGCACCACGATGCAGCAGGTTGTAGTTATCTTCAACGATATCTACTTGGCCATCGGCATTAGCTTCTTTGACCTGGTTAAGAGAAAAATTGGAAACGCCAACCGCACGGATCTTGCCAGCTTTTTTCTCGTCTGCTAAAGCTGCCACAGCTTCGGCTTTATCTGTCTGCGCATCTGGGAAATGGATGTAAAAAATATCGATATAATCCGTCTTCAAACGTTTTAACGCATCGTCAACAGACTGTTTTAAAAAGGCTGGTTTGTTATTTAGTTTCAGATTATCTTTTGGGTCTTGAGCTGCTTTACTAGCAATAATGACTTTTTGACGGTCGTTTTTCTGCAAAACATCGCCGATAATTTCTTCAGATTTACCTAAGCCATAGACATAGGCTGTATCCAGCAATGAGATACCATCCGATAAAGCTTCTTGGACCAAGGCGTAACCATCGTCGTCATTGAGGCCTGGAAATAAATTATGGCCACCGACTTTATTGGTGCCAAGGCCTAATTTAGTTGATGTCACATCGCTGTGACCGATTTTTATAGTTTGTACCATTGATTTGCCTCCATTTATTGATAAGTGTATAGCCTTATTATAAGCTTGATGTAAATCGACTTGGCCGCTAAGAAAAGAAAGCGCTTTTTGATTTTGTCTGCCAGCGGGTTTAAACTAATCATATCTTTGATGTTGAGCAGTGAAGACTCATGAAGATTCCAAATATAGAGGTAAACAAATATGTCAAACTGGTTGATTACAGGCTGTTCAAGCGGCCTGGGCTATAATCTGGCTTTAAGTGCTTTGAAAGCTGGCAATAATGTGACGGTCACTGCCCGCCACACGGAAAAAATTCAAGAAATTGTCAATCAATACCCTGACCACGCGATTGCATTAGCATTAGATGTGACCGATCCTGAACAAATTAAGTCGGCCGTTGCTGCTTCCAAAGATCGTTTCGGTGCGATTGATGTTTTGGTTAATAATGCCGGACACGGTTATCGAGCTGCTGTCGAAGAGGGCGGCACAGCCGACGTGGATGAGTTGTTTGAAACGAATTTCTTTGGTCCCGTACGGCTGATCAAGGCTGTTTTGCCTGATATGCGTTCCAAAAAACGAGGTGCTATTGTCAATATTTCTTCGATTGCGGCCAAGAACTCCTTAGCGGGATCCGGCTATTATGCGGCGACTAAAAATGCTTTGGAAGCTATGTCTAAGAGTTTGCGCCGAGAGGTATCACCTTTGGGTATTAAGGTTACGGTTGTAGAACCTGGGGCTTTTCGGACTGATTTTGCTGGTCGTTCCATCAAAGAATCGGCCGCTGTGATTGATGATTATGCCCAGACTGCTGGTCTGCGCCGCAAAGGCATTGACCATAGCAACGGCACACAGCCGGGTGATCCAAAGAAAGCCGGTGACTTACTTGTTGAAGCCGTGCAATCTGATCACACACCTGACATGCTGTTGTTAGGCAGTGATGCGATTAAGGTGGTCAACCATGAGTTACAGGCTGACATTGATGGCTTGAAAGCTTGGGAAGACAAAAGCAAAGAAACTGATTTTTAAATAATAAAAAGGCTGCCTACTGACAACCTTTTTATTATGCCGATCAGGCAAGTTTTTTTGTAATTTCATCCAAAGTTCCCTGAAAACCAAAGATTGGTCCATCGGCTTGGACTTTAAAGCTTTCAGATAAGGATCCTGCATCGTAAGGCTGAAAACCAATTTCTGAAATCAAATCAGTAGCGATTTTTTTAACTTCGCCATCGCCTGCGACAGTCATAACAATTCTATCGGGTGCACCGACCGCTTTAGCTAGGCTGCCTAAATTTGCGACGCCGAAAGTATTGAACGCTTTTGCAACCTCGCTACCACGAAAGTGATTGGCAACCAATTGCGAGCTGGCAATTTTATGTGTGAGTAAGTCTGTGTTTTGCCCATCCCGTTGCGGAAAATAATTGCTGGCATCGATGACTTTTTTGCCTTTTAGCAGATTGCTATCAATATTTTTGATTTGGTTAAAGGGCACAGCCAGCACAATTAAGTCCTGACCGTCTGCAATATCAGCTAAATCAGCTGCTTTGGCTTGAGGACCAAGTCCGGCGACAATTTCTTTTAAGCTGTCAGCGCCGTGGCGATTAGTTAAAGTCACTTCATGGCCGGCTTTAATGGCTAATTCAGCTAGAGCCTGTCCGACATGTCCACTACCGATGAATGCGATTTTCATATGTGTTTCTCCAATCGAATCTGTCCCCATGCCAATTATACTCGGATCAATAAATGACTATCAGCGATTGGTATAACAAAAGTCGTGCAGGGCATTGCTGAAAAAAACTAAGCCAAAGTAATTAATTGATCAATTTCTGGCCGAATTTCTTCATGTAATTGATGAGTAACAAAAATCACAGTCATATCTTGCAAGCTTAAGAATTGCTTTTCTACTTGAATAGCACTTTCGCTTTTCAAACTGTTGGTGCCTTCATCGATTAGCAGAATTTGTGGATTCCGTAATAAACCACGGGCCAGCGCTAAACGCTATCGCTGACCACCAGAGAAGAGCTGACCTTTTTCGCCGACTGAACTATCCAAGCCTTGTTTTTGAGCCATAACGAAGTCAAATAGGTCGTTGCGTTTCAGTGCCTGGAAAATGGCATCGTCAGAGAATTTTTCGCCGAGGGTCAAGTTATCACGGATGGTGCCGTTGAAAACATAGGGAATCTGATCAACATAAGTAATGGTTTTTCGCAGCTGTTCTGAGGAGAGATTCTTTAATTCCTGGCCGGCAATTTTGACGCTACCACTATAATTCAGCAGTTTACCAGCGAGAATATTCAGCAGAGTCGATTTGCCAGCGCCAGATTCACCTGTAATAATGACTTTGCTTATTCAAAGGAAGCTTGATCGAAACCGGCTTCAAAGCTATTTTATCCTGATAGCGATAGCTCAGATTTGTCAGATTGAGTGGCGTCTGCTAGGGGCTTAGTGCTTTGATTGCTGGTATTGAGGCTGGTATCGACACCCAGATGATATTTAGCAAACAAGGGATTCAGGGATTTGACAGAAGTCAGCGTCGGACCTAAGTTAGCTAAGCCGTTAAAGACGTTTGAGGCTAAGGCGCCGGTTGATAGAATTGATCCGATCGGCGTCAGACGTGCTAGTGCTAAGGCACCAGTCCAGGCAATTGTAATCAGTTGACTACCGGCGTTTGCCAAGACACCAATTGACGTGGCAGCTGCTTGTGTACGTCCCAGTTGAACTTTTTTAGCCTGCAGCAGCCGGCCGCTTTTATCGACGTGATTGATAATTCGTTGTGTCAGATTATAAGCAAACAATGTGTCAAAACCATGCAGCATATCATTGACAGAAGCGGCAAAGTTTTCATTGGCCTGTGAGGTCTCGACACTGGCTTTCTTCAATTTTTTCTGCATCAATTGTGGGGCAAAAATAGTGACGACCGACAGCAGCAATGTTAAGACCACCAGTGACCAATGGAAAGACAGCAGGGCGATGATTGAGAAGATGGCATCCAGAGAAACAGAAATAATATCGAAGAAAACACTAAAACCGCCGTTTTCGATCATTGTCACGTCGTTCATCAGCCAAGATGAGTAATCGTCTGAATTTTTGGCATGAAAACGGCTGTATGGCAGACCAGAAATTTGCTGGCTGATATCATGCCGCAAAGACAGGCTCATCTTTTGTACCAGTCTTGCCCGCAGACTATACACGACATAGATCAAAAAAGCGAAAATCACCCAGGTCAAGATCGCCAGGCCTGCCAACAGCAGAAATCGGTTTCGTTGGAAACTGATCAAGCTGTTTAATAGATAGGTATTGATTAAGGCAGCTGCTACTTTGCTGCTGGACATCAAGGCAATTAGGAAAACACAAAATAGTGTACCAGCCCATTGTTCTTTTAAATATTTTCTCATGATGTCATTCCTCACATTTCTTTTAATTATTTAGCATTATGATATATATATATATATATATACCAGGATAATTGTTCATAATATTAACACAAGCGTAGATGATTGAAGCGAGTAATTTCAAATTACAGTACTACTTCAATTGATCGGATTGAAAGTCGCTGTTGCTTATGAGAAAATAGCCCCAATAGTATTTGGCAAAGGACGGAACATGTTTAAGTTTTTGGTTCACACACCAGCAAGTTTGTTATTTCTTTAAGAAAACTATTTTCTAAATTAAATAACAATAAGGTGGGTAACACTCATGAATTTAACTCAGTATTTACGTGAGTTCTCCAAACAGAACGGTTTTTTGTCTGTGTTTCTGATTCTCCGAGATTTTGTTCTCATGTTGGCAGGTCTGGCTTCGGCTAACGCTTTAACAGCCTTGGCCCATCTGCATTTGCAATCTTTTCTGATCTGGATGCTGTTGGAAATAGCCGCTTATACTTTTTACTGTTTCAGCCTCTACATTCAGGATTACTATTCTTCTAAAATTATCCAGCGCATGGATACGGCCATCCGTCGTGATATTGCCAAACGCATTTCGCAAAGCAGTTATCAAGATTATCATGCTAGAAACGACGCTGTTTACACCTCTTGGATGACCAATGATATCAATACGATTAATCAAAATGGTTTTAATAATTTTTACGATCTTGTTGATAACACGGCTAATATTGTTTTTGGTGCGGCAGCCCTGCTCTTTTATCACTACTCTTTTATTGTGACTGTGGCAATGCTGTCGGTGGCGACTTTGCTGGCCCCCAATGTTTTCAAAAAGAGACTGGACCGGACTTCTTTAGAAATGACACAAGGATCAGAAAAATTAACTGACCAGCTAACCGACACATTAGAAGGCTTTAATCCTTTATATATGATGAACCTCACGCGCAGAATTGTTGCCAAGGTCTTGACAGCTTCTGATCATTTAGCCGAAAAAAATAATCACTATGCAAAAATCTACGGCACGATGTCGGCTTCGGTGAACGGCATTAGTGTGGCCAGTCAGCTGATTGTTGTGATTCAAACGGGCATTTTGGTCTTTTTGAAATTAATCCCAATTGGTTCAATTGTCGCCACGGAAAATTTTGCTGGCAGCGTGTTTTCCGGCATTACTGGCAATAGCCAAACATTGATTGCCATGAAAGCAACCAGGCCGATCTTTGACAAATTCAGACAGCTGCCTATCCAGCAACAGCAGTCTAGTAGGCCGGCCGCCCTGCAGCAAAGCATCCAATTAAAAGATGTTAGTTTTTCTTATAAAAATCAGCCCATTCTCAAGCAGGCTAATCTTGTTTTAGAAAAAGGTCATAAAAATGTGCTCATCGGACCCAGCGGTGCTGGTAAATCAACGCTGCTGAATTTGCTGAACACAAAGCTGACGAATTATCAAGGCGGCCTATTATTTGATCACGATAATTATCAGAATCTAAACTCAGCGTCGATTCGTGAACAAATTTATTATCTGGATCAGGATCCTTATATTTTTAATGACAGCTTGGCCAATAATATCACGATGGGTCAAGCAATCGGGGATGATCTTTTAAAGCATACCGTTGAAGAGGCCGGCCTGCAGCCTTTGATTGACCAGCTGCCCGATGGTTTAGACACACAATTATCTCATGATGGCGCTGACCTCTCAGGTGGGCAGAAACAACGGATTGTTTTAGCTCGCGGCCTGGTTTCTGGCCGATCCATTTTTCTTGTCGATGAAGGGACTTCGGCCTTGGATCGGGAAACGGCTGACAAAATCGAAGGCAGCTTGATTAGTAACCCTAGAATCACGCTATTAATGGTGACACATCACTTGAGAGCGGAAACATCTAAGCGGTTTGACCATGTTTATACTCTTCAAGATCATCATGTTTATCTGAAGACAAATTAATTAGGAGGCCCGCAAGTAGCGGGTCTTTTCTTTTGGGGAAATCAGCTCTTTCAATAGATCGGTGCCACAAAAAATCCACTGCTAATCAACAGTGGATTTACTATTATAGAAGTTTATCGAGTATCTGAGAAAGATTCAATTAGACATTTAATGGCTCCAATCTCTTTTGCCTCAGGTATTCCAAGCCGCCAAACACGAGTGTCCAAATAACTGCACCTACAGCTCCAATCATATCCTGCGGGACGAAGAACAAACTAATGAAAATAATCCCGAAAAATGCGATTGTCAATGGACTGGTCAGATGATAGGCAGGCATCAAGAAGCCGTTTGGCAGGAAGTCTTGAGATTCGCGGTATTTTCTGTGTGCCAGCATCGTCAGTGTGTAGACAATGATGTACATGTCGCTAGAGATACCAGTGACAATTGTGAAGACTGAGTCAATTGTGGTCGTTAAACTCATCAAGGGTGTGATCAAGACCAAAGCTGCAGATAGGATAATAGCCGCAGCGGGGACGCCGTTCTTAGAAATCTTCGCGAATGTCTGATACATCCAAGAATTTTCCGGCACTTCAGTTGCTAATTGATAGAAGTGACGGCCAGCCGAGAAGATGCAGCTATTTAAGGATGAAGCAGCCGATGTTAAAACAACAAAATTAATTGTCGCTGCTGCTGCCGGGAATCCTGCTAGTCTGAACACTTGGACAAATGGACTGCTGGTAGGGGAGAGAGATGTCCATGGAATAATACCCATAATGACGATCAAAGCGCCTATATAAAAGAGCAGGATTCGGAGTAGTGTCTCGTTGACCGCTTTTTTGATAACTGCGTGGGGTGTTTTAGCCTCGCCAATCGTGATACTAACAAATTCAATACCTTGAAAGGCGAAGAACACCATGGGAAAAGCAGAAATAAAATTAAATCCGCCGCGGGGAAACAAAGTATAATTTTGAAAAATATTTGATAGTGATGCGTGGCCGAGCGGTGTCGCTGCATGACTGGTCATCATGAAGATACCTGTGACGATCATTGCCAGAATGGCGATGATTTTGATCATGGCAAACCAAAATTCCGCTTCACCGAAGAGACGTGCAGCGATTAAATTGACAGATGCCAAGACGCCTAGAAAAACCAGTTCCACGATCCAGGAAGGTATATTAGGGAACCAGTATTTGACATAACTGGCAGTCGCTGTTAATTCTGCCATACAAACAAAGACTAAGCCAATCCAGTAAGTCCAGCCTGTGAAGTGGCCGGCTGTTGGGCCTAAATAGCGTGATATAAAAGACACAAAAGTATGTTGAGATGGGTCGGAATAAAACATTTCTCCAATGGCTCGCATCATTAGGAAGAAAAACAGACCGAGAATCACGTACACCAATAGTACCGATGGCCCCGTTTTACTAATCGTGCTGCCGGATCCCAAAAACAATCCTGTTCCAATCGTGCCGCCTATAGCGATCATCTGCACATGGCGATTGCTCAATGCACGCCGTGTGCCATCTGGGTTCTTAACAATTTTCGATTTCATCATGGTCCTCCTAAAATAAAAGATAAGTAAGTCCACCAACTTAGATAACTTTTATTTAAGCTAGGTTGTATGATCAAATGACACGTTCATTCATTATTATGTAAGCTTAGCTAACATATTTTGTTTCTTTTTATATGATGGGCGATGTCGTGTTCTGTTATAGGAAATAAAAAGTAGCCACACATAGCTGAATAATGGATTTGACTTGAAGTACACTCCAAGTATTACACTATGTATCGCTGAGAGAAAGGCGGCTATATTAAGCTGGCGACGAAAAAAATGTGCCAGTGCTGCTGCTAGCAACAATCAGCTGTGTGTCTGTCTCATACAAATTTGAATAAATATAACGGAGGTATTAAAAATGACAAAAAATGTTCTCATCATGGCCGCCAATGGCCAAATTTCACAATTAGTCGAAGAAGGTCTTTTAAATGGCAGTCAGTTCTCTGATGTTCATTTAACATTATTTGCACGCCAAAAAAGTCGTTTAGCCAGTAATTCGCGAGTCACTTCGATCACGGGCAGTTTGGACAATCCGGCTGATGTCAAACAGGCGATTGCTGGCCAAGATATTGTTTTCGTCGGTGTTGTTGACCATACACCTGATAATCATCAAACACAGAATGTCGTTGATGCCATGAAAGCGGCTGGTGTTCAACGCTTAATTTATGCGAATGTGCTCGGTATTTATGATGAAGTGCCTGGCGCATACGGTAGATGGAATAAGAGCGCTATTGGCAGCGGGCTGGCATCAGCACTTAGATCCGATCAGATCATGGAGCAGTCAGGTCTCGCCTATACGACATTGCGTCTGCCTTGGCTAAACGATCGTGAAGTCAAATACGAAATTACGCATAAAGACGAACAGTATCTGGGTGTTTCTGGATCACGGAAAAGCATTGCAGACGTTGTTTTGCGAATAATTGCTGATCCGGACTTTTTGAAAAACGATAGTGTTGGCATTGCTGATCCGGCCACGCAAGGACAGACCCGTCCGGTTTATTAACTATCAAAAACTAATTGAACATTTTTTCACTTGTGAAAAAAATTAAATTCTGTTTGACAATACAATTAAAATATATTTTTCACTATCAAATAAATAATATAAAATATTTGTAAAAAAACATGAAATTTTGAATGTTTTTTTGAAAAATTTATGCCCTAATATTGATTGACAAAAATTCCTGACGTCGCTATGCTGGTCTATCATGGAGATTTTTATAATTGAGTAAATACGATAAACTTTTCGAAAAAATCACATTAGGCAATGGCACGGCAGTTCAAAACCGATTTATGCTGGCACCCATGTGTGACGATTCTTCTAATGGCGGCAAGGTAACTGATCAGCAGGTTGAATATCTGCGGATTCGCGCAGCAAACGTCGGCGTGGCCGATACGGGCTATGCTTATGTGAATGATTCTGGGATCCAGATTCAGGGTCAATTAAGTGCAGCTCACGATGATGACATTCCCGGTTTGACTAAACTGGCAGCTGCGATGAAGGCTGGCGGAGCCAAAGCTATTTTGCAGTTTTCTCATGCAGGCCGAGATGCGATGGGCTCGCAAAAATATGGGAATCGTGTCTATGCGCCAAGCAAGGTCGATTTTCCTTGGGTTCATTATGACTTTGATGAAATGAGTCAAGCCGACATTGAGCAGGTGCTGGATGATTATAAGAATGCGACAAGGCGCGCGATCGAAGCTGGATTTGATGGGATTGAAATCCATAACTGCAACCACGATTTGCTGCAGCAGTTCTTCTCTACCTATTCAAATCGCAGGACTGATAAGTGGGGCGGCTCATTGGAAAAACGAATGGCTTTTCCATTAGCCGTATTGAAAAGTCTGAAAGAGGCTGTTGCTGAAGCTGGTAAACCTGATTTTATCATCGGCTGGCGTATCAGTCCTGAAGAGCGTCATGGCGATTCAGTTGGATATGATGTGGACGATATGATTGCCCAAATGAAAGAAGTCTTTAAGATCGGGATTGATTATTTGAATCTGTCGTTGAATTTGGCTGCTGGCTACAATAATGCCAAACGCCTAGATTACAACGCTGTTCCAGTTGGACATACGAAAAGATTCGCTACTATTTTCCGCGAACTAGCCGGTAACGTACCAGTCTATGTCGGCACAAATATTTTCACTGCTGACCAGGCCATGGATGCCGTTGATGACGAGAAAGGCCAATCCGGTGTCTATGTTGGCCGTGAAATGCTGATTGACCCGGAATTTGTTCTTAAGATCAAAGAAAATCGTGAAGATGAGATCGTTCGAACGACTACCATTCAGCACTTAAAGGATGTTAAACTGCCTGATGGTTTCGTTGACAATTATGCTGATACCGATGGTTCGACACGCAGCGTTTCCTATCGTAAGGGTATTCCGCTCCCAGGATTGGATTAAAAACAAGTATTTAGCTGCTATAAGTTTTTGATTAAAGACAACGCCCTAGACAAGGCTTGTCTTTTTTTGTGCCTGTAATGGGCCGTAGTTTGTCATAATTAGTTTAGAGACTAATTGACGTTCTTGAAAGTAGGTACAACATGAAAAATGCTAATAAAAATACATCCGGGCAAAAGAGTTTGGATGAAATAAACGGCAGTATCAAAGTACCTCAGAACGCTAGTTTTTTCCGTACCTTGCTGGCTTATACAGGCCCCGGTGCCCTGATTGCAGTGGGATATATGGATCCTGGAAACTGGATCACGTCTATTGCGGGCGGTGCACAATTCGAGTATGTATTGTTATCTGTGATTCTTTTGTCCAGCTTGATTGCAATGCTTTTACAATCAATGGCCGCCAAACTCGGCATCGTGACCGGCAAAGACCTCGCTCAGCTGACACGGGATCGGACATCAAAAAAAGTCGGCTTTATTCTGTGGGTGATTACAGAATTGGCTATCATGGCGACCGATATTGCCGAAATTATTGGGTCCGGTATTGCTTTACGCTTGTTATTTAATATCCCGATCATCATCGGAATTCTGATTACCGCTGCTGATGTTTTGCTGCTGCTGGTTCTGACCAAATTAGGTTTTCGAAAAATTGAAGCCATTATTGTCACGCTGATCACCGTGGTACTGCTGGTCTTTGCTTATGAGGTTTTCTTATCCCAGCCGAATATCGCCAAAGTAATTCAAGGTTATTTACCAACAGAACAGATCGTGACAAACACGCCCATGCTTTATTTGGCATTAGGTATTGTCGGTGCGACGATTATGCCGCATGATTTGTATCTTGGTTCTTCTATTTCTCAGACGCGTGCCATTGACCGCGAAGACAAAAAATCTGTTGCTAAAGCCATTCGTTTTACAACCATCGATTCCAATCTGCAGCTGACAATTGCTTTTATTGTGAACAGCTTGCTGCTAGTCTTGGGTGCGGCACTTTTTTACGGTACAAATAGTGATGTCGGCCGCTTTGTCGATTTGTTTAATGCCTTGAATAATAGTCAGATTGTTGGTGCGATTGCCAGCCCGGTATTGAGCATGCTTTTTGCGATTGCCTTATTGGCTTCCGGACAAAGTTCGACAATAACAGGTACCTTGGCCGGACAGATCATTATGGAAGGTTTTATCCATTTACGGATGCCATTGTGGGCTCAACGCTTGCTGACACGTTTATTCTCGGTAACACCGGTCTTGATTTTTGCGATTATTTATCGCGGCAGCGAAGCACGTTTAGAAGAACTGCTGACCTTTTCACAAGTTTTTTTGAGCATCGCCCTGCCTTTTGCGGTCGTCCCATTAGTTATCTACACGAACGATGAAAAATTGATGGGTTCTTTCAAAAATAGCGCTTGGGTCAAATGGGCAGCCACGATTGCGACGATCGTTCTGATTATATTGAATGTTTACTTGGTATTTCAGATTTTTTAATCGGAAACACATTTCCGAAGGTGACTTTGCGGTTTTTCATTAAAAAATGTGTGAAACTAATTCTATGAAGATTATTAATCCTAAATTAATCATTTCGGCCGTTGCCCCAAAACAGTACCCAGACGGTCAGTTACCAGAGGTCGCTTTTGTCGGCCGGTCCAATGTTGGCAAATCAACTTTAATCAACACTTTGCTGCAGCGTAATGGCTTGGCGCATACCAGCAGCCAGCCCGGTAAGACACAGACTTTGAATTTTTATAATTTGGACGAAAAACTGTATTTTGTCGATGTTCCCGGCTACGGTTATGCCAAAGTCAGCAAGACGCAGCGCGAACAATTCGGCCAGATGGTCGAGGCTTATCTCAGCAGCCGTAAACAATTGCGTGGGGTGGTCAGCTTGATGGATGCTCGGATGGAACCAACTGAAGACGATAAACTCATGTACAATTGGCTGGCCTACTATCAAGTGCCGATTTTAGTGGTTGCGACAAAAGCCGATAAAGTGGCTCGCGGCAAACACAACGCAGTCGAATCCCGCATTAAAAAAAGCCTGAATTTTCAGCCCCAATCCAGTTCACTAGCCTTGTTTTCAGCGGTTGAAAAATTCGGCAGCCAGGAAATCTGGGACTGGATTCAGAAACAAAGTGGCGTTGTCTGAGGCAGGCTGAGTTCCTACGATCGCAGCTTATAATTTCCAAACTTGTATTGTCAAATCATTGATTTCGGCTTTTGAGCCGTTCTCTTGATAATCGTTAGTCAAGAGAAGTTTGGCTTGATTGAAATTTACATAACTGATTTTTGTTTTTAAATCTATTTTTTGACCCGATGCATTTAGAGCAATCAGAAAATCATGATCCAAGGTATAAACAATCAAAGATTTTGTGCCGCTATCCCGAAACTTCACATGTCGATCAATTTCATCGTAGCGGCTTAAGCGCAGCTGAGTCGTGGACTTTCTAAAATTGATCAGCTGTGTCAGAAGTTCAATTGATTTGTGCTGTTTTGACAACAGATCCCAATTAATGGCATTAACAATATCTGGTGCATTGTAAGAATTAGCGTTGCCATGTTTGGATCGTAAGAATTCCTGTCCGGCAGCGATTAACGGAATGCCCTCTGATAAATAAATAATGGCGGTAGCGAGTGTATCTCTCAGATAATGATGGTAGGGATCATCCTGCGGATTCGTTAAAGATAATTTGTCGTTTAAAGTCAAATTATCATGAACTTCGACATATTGAATCAGCTGCGCGGCGTTTTGATAACTGCCATTGCTTGCATGCCCAAGAATGGATTTTTTGAGTTGTTGTTCGACTAAGGGCTGGTAAGGACCGTTAACAAAGCCGCCCTCTTGGGAATCGCCATCACCCTTTACAGCATCACGCATTTGATCAGAGAAGAAAGCAATTCCGGGCAGGACATCGGCATTTTGTTGAGTGGCTCTAAGCTTTTCGGGAAGAGCTGTGTTCATGTTCCATCCTTCGCCGTACAATAATATTTTTGGATCAATTTCATCCATAGCATGACGGATTTTGGTCATGGTATCAACATCGTGGATACCCATTAAATCAAAACGAAAACCATCAACGCCAAAATTTTTAACCCAATAACGCACGCTGTCAATCATAAATTTTTGGAACATGGCACGTTCTGAAGCGGTATCGTTGTTGATGCCGCTGCCGTTTGAGAGGCTGCCATCAGGATTATGCCGGAAATAATAACCCGGTACTGTCGCGTCAAGGCTTGATTGATCAACTAGGAAAACGTGATTGTAGACAACATCCATAATCACACCAATACCTTGGTCGTGGAAACCTTGAATCATTTCCTTTGTTTCGATCAGTCTGCAGTAAGGATCATTGGGATCGCTGGCGTAAGAGCCTTCTGGAACGTTATAGTTTTTAGGATCATAGCCCCAGTTATATGTTGTTGATGGATTATTTTCGTCGACAGTTGCAAAATCAAAAAAAGGTTGTATCTGTACATAGTTAATACCAATCTGCTTAAGATAGTCGAGTCCAGTTGCTTTAGAAGAAGTTGGATTTGTACTGCCAGTCTGAACAGCCCCTAAATATTTTCCTCGAAACTGCTGGTCGATTCCAGAGCTGGGGCTGATCGTAAAGTCACGAATATGAAGTTCATAAATCATGGCATCAACAGCTCGGTTGACTCGTTTAAAATGGCTGACATGAAAATCAGCCGGATAACTTTTGGATTGATTGATAACGACAGAACGGTCGCCATTAGCTGTCACTGCAAAAGCGTAAGGGTCCCGGCTCTCTGCTATGCGGCCATTTTTGAAAAATAAGCGAAAATTATAGATCATCTTGTCGTGGTCGCCTGCCAGATAAAGTATAAAAATGCCTCGTTGTTTGTCTGATCCGCGTTGCATATGATAAACAGTGCCATCGAGCATTGGCTGTTTAGCATTCCCGTAGACGATTAAATCTACTTTAAGGGCAGTTGGAGCCCATAATTTAAAGCTAGTGCCGGCAGCTGTGTAATGTGCACCCAAATCACTGCCTTTGTATTTAAATTTGTTATCGAATGCTTCTGATTGAATTTCTGAGAATAGGGATACTTCTGTTGTCATTTGAGATCCTTTATAAAAATTGCAGCATCATAAGGCTGGAGACTGATCTGCTGGCTGAGGCGAGCATTTGGAAAATTGCTGATTAGTAATCGCCAAGAACCGCAGAGTAGAGATTCAGGAAGCTCAAAAAGTGCTGGCGTATCAGTTAAATTAGCGAAAATGAAAGCCATTTGTTTTTCTGATTTTCGTACGAACGCCATGACTTGCGGGTCTTCAGCTTCGACTGCTGTAAACTCCCCTGTGTGCAAAGCACTCTGATCATGTCGCAAGCGAACCATGCGGCGATAATAATTTAAGAGTGAATCCTCCTCTTGGTCTTGGAGAGTTGCGTTGATTTTTGTATAACTGGGATTGGTCTTTATCCAAGGCCTGGCAGTCGTGAAACCGGCATTTTTGGCGTTATCCCATTGGAAAGGCGTACGGCTTTGATCACGGTTCCATAATCGCAAATCGGCGAAGATTGCCTGTTCATCCTTTCCTTCTGCGAGTTCGGATTTAAAACGCATTTGAGCTTCGGGATCGTTGATTTCCTGCATATTTTTAAATGGAAAACTCGGAATTCCGATTTCGTCTCCGAAATAGATAAAAGGTGTGCCCTGCAGTGACAATAAAATTGTCGCTAAGGCCTTGCCGGATTTCGCACTTTTATCATCTCCCCAATTCTGTAAAGCACGCGGTGTATCGTGATTGGAAAGATAGGGGCTTCCCCAACCGTATAGGCGCAATGCGTTTTGCCAATGAAAGACTGTTTTCTTAAAAACTTGAAAATTTCCTTTGCTGCGGCCTTTTGAATCAATGCCATCGTGCGAATTTTGTTCTAGTTGAAAGATGGAATTAAAATAGCCGTTACTGCCAGTCCACAATTGCGCTTGAGAAGAACTCACGCCATTAGCTTCGCCAACTGTAAAAATTGGATATTGTTGAAAGAGATTTTTTAATAATTGCAGGTATTCTTCCAGGCCGGCTACATTCGTATGTACACGCCAGGGATCGCCGCCGTTTTCTTTGCTCATGCTGGACATGGATTTGCTGAAGGGCATTTTTTTGAGGTGCGAAATGGCATCCAAACGAAAACCATCAATGCCTAGATCAAGCCACCATTTAATAGCAGATATAATCTCATTTCTCAGTTTTGGATTCTGCCAATTCAAATCCGGCATTTTGGGATTAAAAATGTGGAAATACCATTGTTTTAGCGCTGGTACAAAAGTCCATTCCGACTGGCCGTCCCAATTATGCCAATCATTAGGTACTTGATCGGCTGAACCATCCTGCCAAAGATAATAGTCATGATAAGGGTTGTCTTTGGATTTGAGAGCCTCTTGAAACCATTGATGCTGGTCGGAGGTGTGGTTGATAACCAGATCCATGATTAAATGAATATTGTTCTTATGGAGTTTGGCTAACAATTCTTTGAAGTCTGATAGGCTGCCAAATACAGGATCAATTGATGTGAAGTCGGAAATATCGTATCCATTATCAACTTTGGGAGACTTGTATATTGGATTTAACCATACTAAATCAACACCAAGTTTTTTGATGTAATCAATCCGGTCGATAATACCGTGTAGGTCACCGACACCGTCATTATTAGAATCTTGAAAACTCATTGGATAAATTTGATACCCAATAGCGTTTTTCCACCAAGTGCGTGATTGTTCGCTTGTCATTTAGTATGATCTGCTTTCATGATTACAAATCCCTCTGAGAGAATTTCAAGCTGCTTGTCCGACCTGATCTGGTAACGATTGCCGATCAAAACGTTTGATTCGGAGATTGTGAGATCATGAGTTTCTATGGACCAAGTTTTTTGGCTGCCATTGAAGAAACTGTTGATTTTTTCCTTTCCTAATAAACGCCCAAAAGCAAGGAAACGATTTTCAGCAGGAACTTTGTCCCAAAAGATTTTTCCCTCAGACAAAATTTGCCAGTTATCATGGCGCAGCGCAATCAGCCGTTTCATAAAATCGTACATATTCAGATCTTGCTGCTGTTTGTCCCAGACCATTGGCCGACGACAATCGGGATCTTCTTTGCCGGCCATGCCGTACTCGCTGCCGTAATAAATATCCGGTGTACCGGGTTGCAGGAAAAGAAAGGCAAAGGCAGATTTGACCAGATTCATGTTGCCCTTAGCACGTGTCTTGATACGCATCGTGTCATGCGAATCCAACAGGTTCAACATCGCCTCGTTCGTTTGGTCGCGATATTTCATCAAGCGGTCATTATATTGAGAAACTAATTGGCTGGCGGTAATATCTTGATCTACAAAATAATGGTTAACATCAGACGTTAGACCATAATTCATGACTGAATCCATTTGATCACCGTTCAGCCAGGGACCAGCGCTATGCCAAATTTCACCTACGATGAACACTTCAGGATTAATGGATTTGATTTTGCTACGGAATTGACGCCAAAAATGATGGTCAACTTCGTTTGCCACGTCTAAACGCCAGGCATCAATTTGAAATTCTTTGGTCCAATATGCGGCTGCACCGATCAGGTAATCCTGAACTTCGGGATTAGCGGTATTCCATTTAGGCATATCCTTGGTAAATGCAAAACTTTCATAATTTTTATCAGGCCGGTAAGCAAGTTCAGTCTCATGGAAATGGATAGGAAAATCGTGGAGCACAAACCAATCAGCAAAAATCGACTTTTGACCGTTTCGCAAAACATCTTGCCACTGTGCACTTTCTTCCCCACCATGATTAAAAACGGCATCCAGCATAATTTTCATGCCATGGGCGTGAACGGCATCTATTAATTTTTTGAAAACATTCTTGTCACCAAAAGTTGGGTCTATTTCCAGATAATCGCTGGTATTATATTTGTGGTTGCTAGGGGATTTAAAGATGGGTGTCAAATAGATACCATTGATACCCAGATCAGCTAAATCGTCCAAGTGATCGATGATTCCTTGCAAATCGCCACCATAGAAATCCTGGCTTCCGGGGCGATTGTCGTTCCAGTTCTTTGTTTTCCTGGGGTTATTATTAGGATTGCCATCAGAAAAACGATCCGGAAATATTTGGTACCAAATCGTTTTTTTGACCCATTCGGGACTTATGACTCGGTCGATTTCATGCATATAAGGCAGGCGAAAATAATTCGTGGCAACATCTGAGCGGGCACTAGGACTGTCAATAACCAATCCGCGATCACCATATAAATATTGATTGTCTGAAAAATCTTCCACTAGAAAACCGTATGCCGGTAAATGTCCGATTGGCTCTTCAATGGTGGCTGTCCAATAATCAAAATAATCAGACGACAGGTACTTCTGCATGGCACTGCCATCGCCATCGTACCAGTGTGTGTATGAGCCTTCAACAAAATTGCCATATAGGAGCGACACTTTTTTAACATCACCAGCTGCGGTGCGTAATCGTAATCTCAGATGGTCTCGATCACCATATAAAAAAGCGTATTCTGAATCTGCCCTGTGGTAAACAGCTGCTGTGTTCATTAAATAATCCTCTTGTGATTTCCCTGCCCATCAAAAAAATGTGCCTTATTAAGATTCATAGCTAAAGTGATAGTCTCTCCAACTTTGGCGTTATCGCGTTGGTTCACTTTTACAACAATATTTTTACTTTTCTGGCTATTGACATGCAGCAAAGCTGTTTCGCCTAATAATTCCGAAAGTTCGATTTGAGCTGTAAAAACAGCTTCCTTATATGCCTGTAAGGCAATATCTTCAGCGTGTATATCTTCTGGCCGGATTCCGAAAAAAATATCCTTTTTGTCATAACCAGCTGCATCTAGCTGCTTAGAAATACCCTTTGGTAATTTGAATTTAATCCCTTGCCCATTATCGATGGTTCCGTTATCATAAATTACTTTAAAGACATTCATTTCTGGGCTGCCGATAAATGTCGCCACGAATAAATTGGCAGGATAGTTGTACATGTCTTCGGGACTAGCCACCTGTTGGATATTGCCGTGATCAATTAAGACGATCCGATCTGCTAAAGTCATTGCCTCTGTCTGATCGTGAGTCACATAGATCGTTGTTGAACCGATCTTTTTGTGCAAGTCGGAAATGTTTGAGCGGGCCTGCACTCGCAATTTAGCGTCTAGATTTGAGAGCGGTTCGTCCATCAATAGAATTTTGGATCCGCGTACAATCGCGCCAGCAATCGCGACACGTTGTCTTTGGCCGCCTGATAGATCAGCTGGTTTTCGATCCAGGAAATCATCCAATCCTAAGATATTCGCCGTTTGTTTCACGCGCTGATCTAATTCCGCTGAATGAATTTTGGCGATTCGCAAAGGGAAAGCAATGTTTTCGTAAACAGTTAAATGCGGATAAAGCGCATAGTCCTGAAAAACCATCGCGATTCCTCGATCTTTTGGCGGAATATCATTCATCCTTTGGCCATCAAAATAAAGATTTCCGCGCGAGATTGAATTAAGCCCGGCAATCATTCGCAGTACTGTGGATTTTCCGGATCCTGATGGGCCGACGAAAACAATAAATTCCTTATCATGGATTTCTAGGTTGTAATCACTGATCGTCGCAGTACTTTGGCCTGGATAGATTTTTGCTATGTGTTCGAGTTTAATTTCCGGCATCTTCCAATACTCCTCATTTGATAGTTTATATGAAAGCGCTTACTTATACAAGTATTTCGATCTGCAACTGTGCTAAAAAAGTCAGCATTTGATGATTTCAAGTCTTTTTGCTTTACAAAACTTGCAAAGCGCTTGCAACTGAAAGCGCTTACAGTTATGATTTATTTAGGCATTTGAAATGCCTATTAGTTTTTTTGGAGAAAAATTATGAATAAGAGAGTACACCAAATTGCTGCAGCTTCATCAGCCGTGGTTCTTGCTTCTGGTATTTTCGCGGGATTTGCTTCAATTCCAGCAAACGCTGCCAGCAAAAAAGTAACTATTAAACTTTGGGCCGATAACAATGCATATAAATCGGTCGTCAAGCAATTTGAAAAAAACAATCCAAATATCTCGGTCAAGTTTCAAAAAGTCGGATCGGTCGATACAACTAAATATATGCAAAAAGATTCTACGACAGCTGGTGATGTTGCTATGCTGCCGCATGATCAATTAGGGACTCTGGTTTCACAAGGCTTAGTATTGCGGGTATCTCCAACATATTCAAAACAAGTTAAAAAAATAGATGTCCCTGGTGCTGTTAAAGGTGCAACCTATAAGGGTAAGATGTTCGGATATCCTTATGGCGTCGAGACACAAGTTCTTTATTATAACAAGAGCAAGTTATCTGCTTCCGATGTCAAAACTTGGTCTGGCATTACCAAGAAAGGAAAATTAGCAGTTAACTTTGGTGAAGCGGGCGCTAATTACGTTTGGACACCTTTGTTCTTCACTAATGGTGATGTGTTGTTCGGTAAAAACGGTGAAAATGCAAAAGGCACAAACTTTGGTAATACCAAGGGCACGCAGGTTCTGAAATGGATTCAGGCGCAAAAAAATAACCCAGGTGTCGTTCAAGACAATGCTGGCGCTTTGCAGGACTTGTCTTCTGGCAAAGTGGATGCTTTCTTGTCCGGCCCTTGGTCAAAAATAGATGCTCAAAAAGCTTTGAAAAATAATTATGCCGTTGCTAAGTATCCAACTATTTCTATTGGTGGGAAGAATAAACAGCTGCAGGCCTTTCTGGGAGTCAAATTGTTTATTGTCAATAAGTCAACCAAGCATCCGGCACAAGCCGCTAAGCTGGCATCATATTTGACATCTAATGCTGTTCAAAAAAAGATCTTCAATAGTATCGGTTACGTGCCATCCGCTAAAGCGGTTCAGAATTCGGCAGCTGTCAAAAAGGATGCACTGTCCAAAGCTGTAACGCAGATGTCCAAAGGGGCAACACCAATGCCTAAGATTCCTGAAATTAATAATTTCTGGACACCGATGGATGCTATTTTTAACGACACTTGGAAAGGCAAGATCTCTCAAAGTCAAATGCTTCCCAAACTCCAAGCGTTTGATAAGCAGATTGCCAAGTCTAACAGTAAGTAATTTAATTGCAATTAAGTAGCCGCGCCTACGGCTGCTTTTTAGAAAGTGAGCAAAATATTTTGGCTAAGAATCAGAAAAAAATGATGATTGCCGATCCAAAAACCTCCCATATTTCTCTTTCGGCGCTTTTTAAATCTGGTGATAGTTCGACAAAAATATCATATTTTCTTATGGGATTCAATAATCTCGCGAACAAACAGATTATTAAAGGACTCTTCTTTCTATTTTCTGAAATCGGTTTCTTTACCTGGCTGTTCGTCGATGGCATCAATGCGTTGAGTCAATTAGGAAGTCTGGGAACCAAACAAGCTGGAGAAAGGTATGACGCTAAATTAGGTGTCTATGTTTCTGTTAATGGGGATAACTCCATGCTAATCCTGTTATATGGTTTGGCTTCGCTTTTGATTATTGCTTTATTCCTTTACGTCTACCGAGTTAATTTAAAATCGGATCGGAAAATTTGGGAATTCAAAAAATCTTCTCGGAAAATTATGACCTTTAAAGAAGATGTTGCTGAGTTGCTGGATGACAGGCTGCATCTGCTTTTCATGACTATACCTATGATCGGTATTTTATTCTTTACAGTGCTGCCGATCCTCTATATGGTTTCAGTTGCCTTTACCAGTTATGATCATGCTCACTTACCACCGGGGCACCTGTTTCACTGGATTGGTTTGGCCAATTTTGGAAACATTTTTACCGGTGCTATGGCCGGCACATTTTTTCCAGTTTTTCTTTGGACAATAATCTGGGCAGTGCTGGCAACGGTTTCAAGCTTTATTTTAGGTATTTTTCTTGCCATGCTCATTAATACGAAAGGTGTTAAGGGACAAAAAATCTACCGCACCATTTTCATCTTGACTATGGCAATCCCTCAATTCATTTCTTTTCTCATCTGGGCAAACATGCTGAATAATGCGGGTTTGATTAATTCTATTTTAGAGAATATCGGCCTGATTACAAAGCCGATTCCGTTTTTGACAGATGGGTTAACAGCTAAGGCAACTGTACTGATTGTGAATCTGTGGGTTGGGATGCCAGTTACGATGTTAGTTACAACAGGCATTTTACAAAATCTGTCTCAAGAGCAGGTAGAGGCAGCTAAAATGGATGGCGCATCGAAATTTCAAGTGTTTACGAATATCACTTTCCCCCAGATTTTATTCGTTATGGCGCCAGCTTTGATTCAGCAATTCATCGGCAACATTAATAATTTCAATGTCATTTTCCTCTTAACCGGTGGTGGACCAGCTGATTCCAATTTCTATAATGCTGGCGATACTGATCTGTTAGTAACTTGGCTATACAATCTGACTTTAGGTACTCAAGACTATAACATCGCTTCTGTGGTCGGCATTATTATCTTTGTCTTCTCGGCGGCCTTCAGTCTCTTTATGTATAAAAAAGTGAATAAATTGCAGGGGGTGAATGGATAATGCAAAGAGAAAAAAAGAGAACGGCTTTAATCAGCCAAATTGTTTTGACAATTTTAGCATTCATTTGGATCATACCGATCCTGTACGTGATTTTACAAAGTTTTCGTTCTGAAGGCGGGCAGTTTGTCTCTTATTTCATCCCGCATAAATGGACTTTGAATAATTACATTTATTTGTTTACGAACAATCAAGGCTGGAACTATGGCCAGTGGTTTACGAATACGCTTTTTGTTTCAGTCGTCTCTGGTGCTATCTCCACCTTTATCACAATCGGTGTTGCCTATGCCTTGAGTCGATTGAAATTCCGTTTAAAGGGTTTTTATCTGCGGTTTGCCTTGATCATTGGTATGTTTCCCGGTTTTCTAAGTATGATTTCGATCTACTATATTTTGAAAGCTTTGGACCTAACAAACAGCCTTTGGTCTCTGATTATCATGTATTCTTATGGCGCCGCACTCGGTTTTTATGTGCAGAAGGGGTTCTTCGATACAATTCCGCAGAGCCTTGATGAGCGTGCACAAATCGATGGTGCTTCGCGTTGGGACATTTTTAGGAGAATTACACTTCCCTTAGCGAAACCGATTATTGTTTATACCGCTCTGATTGCTTTCACAGGGCCTTGGATGGACTTTATATTTGCGCAAGTTGTCCTGGGCAATAATCAGAGCAAATGGACTGTTGCTGTTGGCTTGTTTAATATGGTCGGTGCCCGAGAAAATGCTAACTCGCTCTTCATGAGCTTTGCGGCTGGATCAGTATTAATCGCTATCCCAATCACGTTGTTGTTCATTTGGTTGCAGCGTTTCTTTGTTGAAGGGGTAACGGCTGGATCAGTTAAAGGATGATAAAGCTATGGTGACATTAAAAGATATTGCATTGGCTGCCGGAGTGAGCACCGCAACTGCATCAAGGGCACTGAATCCAAACCCAGTTTCTGGTACGTATATTAATAAAAATACACGCGCCCATGTATTAAAAATGGCCGCCAAACTTGGTTATTCTCCTAATCTTTCAGCGCGTACTTTAAGCAATGGATCAAGCAATACGGTAGGGGTGGTGTTTGGCCCCAACACTGGCGTCATTGCCGGTAATGATTTTGGTCTGCACATGCTGTTTGGCATCCAGCAGGCTATTGCAAAATTCAACTATACGTCATCGCTAGCTAGTGGGGATAATTGGAATCAAGTTCTGGACAACGTCAAACTTCTAGTTGAAGGAACCAAGACAAAATTATTTGTGCTGCTGTACACGATGAAAAACGATCCAGTTTCTGCGTATTTAAGAAAGAAAAAAATTCGTTATGTGATCACTGGCGAGCCGGAAGAATGGACCGATGCCCTCTATGTGGACAATGATAATCGTTTAGCTGGCTACCAAGCTGGCGAAATATTGCTTGATGATTTGCATGCTCGCTATCCTTTGGCAGTGACTAGCCATGATCATTGGAAATTCGAGATCAACCGATTGGCTGGCTTTAAAGCAAAGATGGCCAAGTCAGGTAAAAAATTCTGTTATTTGGAAACCAGTTATGACCCACAAGTATCAAAACAACAGCTCGTAGATATTTTGGAACGTAATCCGGCAATTGACAGTATTTTTGCAACTGATGACCGCTTAGCTTTCATTGCTAAACAGCAATATGATGCCAAGTTCTCATTACCAGTGCCAGTCGTCAGTTTTAATAACTCTGAGTATGCAGCTATCGCCGGGGATCATTTTTATTCGTTTGATGTGCTTCCCGAGCAATTAGGTATTCAGGCTGTCGGCCTGCTTTTTAACCATAATGGTAAGGGCACGAATGTGGCAGCTGGGCATGTTGTGATTCAAGCAAAGAAACCAAAAGTTTAAGGACTGTTAATCATGAAGAGAATTTTTGAAATAGATCCCTGGAAAATTACCAGCCATATCTTAGACAAGACCGACAAGCGTCTGCAGGAGTCTATCACCAGCTTGGGTAACGAATACATGGGTATGCGGGGGATGTTTGAAGAAAACTACTCAGCTGATCACCTGCAAGGCATTTATATCGGCGGTGTCTGGTTTCCCGACAAAACACGTGTCGGCTGGTGGAAGAATGGCTATCCGCTTTACTTTGGCAAAGCAATTAATGCCTTGAATTTCATAAAACTGCGTATTTTTGTTGATGATCGCGAATTGGATTTAGCTAAAATACCTTTTGAAAATTTTGAAATTTCACTGGATATGAAACAAGGCATATTGACTCGCTCGTTTTGTGCATTAGGTATTAAATTTGACGTTGAGCGTTTTGTCTCGGTTTCTATAAAAGAATTAGCCGCCCTGCGCTGGCACTTTACCGCGATTGATCATCAGGACCATAAAGTCGTGATCAGATCTTATATTGACGCTGATGTGTCCAATGAAGATTCAAATTACGATGAAAAATTTTGGCAGCCTTTAAAAACTGCATCACAAAATAATTACTCCTTTGTTTCCGCTCAAACAGTCCCTAATAATTTTGGCGTGCCTCAATTTACAGTGCTGGCTGCCCAGTTGGTCTCTGGGGACTTTGCGGCCACTGGTCATCATGCTGATGCTAAGCAAGTTGAAAATGATTCTGAAGCGATTGTATCAGGCCAAACCAAAACATTTGAAAAACGGATTGTCGTGACAACCTCGCGGGATTATGAGAATGAAGATACCATGCTGCAGGCTAATCAGGCCATCTTTGCTACACAACTTGCCGGACAATCTTTTGAAGAGCTGCTAGCAGCACATGCCAAGGTGTGGACAGATCGCTGGGAAAAGGCTGATGTGGAAATATCAGGGGATGATGAGGCGCAGCAGGCCATTCGTTTTAACATCTTCCAATTATTTTCGACTTACTACGGTAATGATTCACGCCTGAATGTCGGGCCCAAGGGTTTTACCGGTGAAAAATATGGCGGAGCGACTTATTGGGACACGGAAGCCTTTATAGTGCCAATGTATCTTGCGATTGCTGACCCGAAAGTTGTGAGAAATTTGCTGCGTTATCGTTATGACCAATTAGCCGGTGCCTATCATAATGCTAAAGAACAGGGACTGAAAGGCGCGTTGTTCCCGATGGTTACTTTTGACGGGATTGAATCTCACAACGAATGGGAAATTACTTTTGAAGAAATACACAGGAACGGCACGATTGCCTTTGCTTTGTACAACTACACACGTTATACCGGTGATACGTCATGGGTTGAGAACGAAGGGTCCGAGGTGCTCATAGCGATTGCACGTTTTTGGGCAGACCGTGTTTTTTATTCTCCGAGAAAGAAAGTCTATATGATTCATGGCGTTACCGGTCCCAATGAATACGAAAACAATGTTAACAACAATTGGTACACCAACTTCATTGCTAGATGGACTTTAAAATATGCGCTACAGATGCTGCCTCAAATTTCCAGCAAATATCAAGAAAAAAATCACGTTAGTCCTCAGGAAAAAGAACACTGGCAGGATATTGTCGATCATTTTTATCTCCCTGAGGCTGATGTTGGGGATAAACATATTTTTGTTCAAAACGATACCTATTTAGACAAGAATTTAATACCTGTTGCTAAACTGCCAAAGGATGGGCTGCCGCTTAATCAGCACTGGAGCTGGGACAAAATATTGCGCTCTCCGTATATTAAACAAGCCGATGTCTTACAAGGCATTTACTATTTTCTTGATAAGTTTTCAGATAAAGAAAAGCGTGACAATTTTAATTTTTATGAACCCTTAACTGTTCACGAATCTTCCTTGAGCCCATCCATTCATGCCATCATCGCGGCAGATATCGGCCTTGAAGACAAGGCTGTCGAGATGTATCAACGGACTTCTAGATTGGACTTGGATAATTACAATAACGACACCGTTGACGGCCTGCACATTACCTCTATGTCAGGTTCTTGGCTTGCCATTGTACAAGGTTTTGCTGGTATGCGTGTGAGCGACCAAGGCCGATTATCATTCAAACCATTTTTGCCTAAATTATGGCATTCATATAGTTTTAGGATCAACTTTAGAGGTCGACTGTTAAAAATTTCGGTCGATGCACATGGCGCCCAAATTGACAGAATGCTCGGCGAGCCCATTGCTTTGAGTGTCAATGGGCAAGAGCGGGAAGTTTAATCGCTGTTGGACTGTTTTAATTGTGTTTTTCGATTAATGAGCGTTTAAAGATGCTGCAGGGGCGAGTTTTTCCTCTAAAATAGACTTGATGAAAAGATCCCGACAGCAAGAAATTAGAAAACAAATCCGTAAAGAGCAGCGCAAGCCCAGTCCAGAGGAAGTCATCGAGGCCCGTTCACGAATTGCGCGTCAGCGGATTGATGACGAAAACGCGAAAAATGGTAAAAAGAGCCGTTTTGATTATTTGACGATTACGATGGCCGTCCTAATGGCTGCGATCACTTTGATCGGTGTTGTGATCGTCCTTTTGGATATAATGTAATATTTTTTCTACCGGAAAAAGCTAGACAAAGTATTTTTATCCTGCTATCATATTTGGCAATGTGAATTTTTAAAAGTCACAGGCGAAGGAGCAGGAGCAGATGAACAGTGTTCACGCACAATTCTATGCAAAGATCAGTGTTTGCAGGCTCACTTTTGCTTTTCATGTTTCTGTTGATAATTTAATTTTTAATCATTATTCAGTGATTAATACCTCAATTATTTCTAATTGAGGTATTTTTTTTGCCAAAATTCGGAGGAGAACATGGCTAATCTTTTTGTAAACATCAATGATTTATCCAATCAGGATCTCTTAGCGATGATCCATCAGGCTTTGTTATTCAAGCACGGCGACTTAATTCCCGCGGCCGAAAAACGAGTCGTGGCTAATATTTTTTTTGAAAACTCGACCCGCACAGCCAGCAGCTTTCAAATGGCAGAAATCAAATTAGGTTTTCCACGAATTGTGATTGACCCTAGCCGTTCTTCGGCAGCAAAAGGCGAAAGCCTTTCAGATACTTTAAAGACTTTAAAAGCGATTGGCGTCGGCATTGTCGTGATCAGGCATAGTCTGCGCGGCTGGTATGAACCTTTTTACGAATCGGCTGGTAAAACACTGCCCAAGCTTGTGAATGCTGGTGATGGCAACGGTCAGCACCCATCGCAGAGTCTGCTTGATTTAATGACGATCAGCGAACATTTCGGACGTTTCGCCGGCTTGAAGATTCGAATTATCGGTGATATTTATCACTCTCGTGTCGCTCGCTCCAATGCCGAAATTTTAAAGCGGCTCGGTGCTGAGGTCACTTTTTCCGGCCCGCGTGATTGGTGTGATGTGTCATTAACACAATACGGACAGTACGTCGATTTGGACGATGGGCTTGGACAACAGGATGTTGTGATGCTGTTGCGTGTCCAGCACGAGCGTCTGTCCGCTGATGAGAATTCGACTTTTACGCCGGCAGCTTATCATGTGCAGTTCGGCCTCACACAGGCACGTTATGACTGTTTGAAAAACGATGCGATTATTATGCATCCGGCACCAGTCAATCGCGGCGTGGAAATCGATAGCGATTTGGTCGAGGCACCTAAGTCACGCATTTTCCAGCAGATGGCAAACGGTGTTTTCGCCCGCATGGCCATCCTCAATTACTTGAATAGCCCATTAACGACAAGGGAGCTGGTCTAATATGCCGACGATTTTAATCAAAAACGCGCGTGTGCTGGCTGGCGAAAATCAGCTGATCAAACAGGATGTGCTGATCGAAAATACTTATATCAAACAGGTCGCAGATATGATTACCGTTTCCGCTGATCAAGTGATAGATGCTGAAAATGCTTTGTTGCTGCCGGGACTGATTGATGTGCATGTGCATTTTAGAGAACCTGGTTTTTCTGAAAAAGAAACAGTCGCCAGCGGCTCGAAAGCAGCCGCGAGAGGCGGTTTTACAACGGTTTTAGCCATGCCGAATGTTAATCCAGTCGTTGATAATCCTGATGTTTTGCGCCAAATGCTGGCTTTAAACCAGCGTGACGGGATTGCGAAAATCCATCAGTATGCGGCCATCTCCGCTGGACTGGATTCAGATCATGTGGATGATTTAGATGCTTTAGCCCAAGCTGGCGCCGTCGCCTTTACAAATGACGGTAAGGGAGTGCAGACGGCCGATACAATGTATGAAGCGATGAAAGCTGCGGCTCGGTTGGGTAAAGTGCTTGTGGCGCATGTCGAAGACGATTCTCTGATTCACGGCGGTGTCATGAACGCTGGTCCAGCAGCCGATGCTTTAGGATTGACGGGTGCTAATAAGTTAAGCGAGAGTTCTCAGTTGGCGCGTGATCTTGTGATTGCTCAGGCGACTGGCGTGCGTTATCACGTGGCGCATGTCTCGACAGCTGAGAGTGTCGCATTGATTCGGATTGCAAAAAAAGAAGGTGTTCATGTGACGGCCGAAGTTTCCCCACATCATCTGCTTTTAGACGACGGCATGATCACAAAAGACGATGCCATGATGAAAATGAATCCACCGCTGCGTTCGCCACATGATAGGGCTGCTTTGATTGCTGGCTTGTTAGACGGCACAATCGACATGGTCGCAACAGATCACGCACCGCATACGGCTGCCGAAAAAGCACAGGGGATGTTAAAGGCACCGAATGGCGTGACTGGAATTGAGACGAGTTTTCAGCTTTTATACACGCATTTTGTCAAAAGCGGTGTCATGTCTCTACGGCGTTTATTACAAGTGATGAATCAGGCACCCGCAGCAGCTTTTTCTTTGTCTGATGCGGCTGTGAAAGTGGCAGCGGGGCAAAAAGCAGATCTGGCTTTGTTTGATATTGATCATCCCCATGTCATTTCTAAAGACGAATTTGCTTCAAAAGCCAGTAACAGCCCCTTTATTGGCTGGGAAATTTATGGGCAGACACAGGCAACTTGGGTTAACGGCCAGCAGGTGTATGCGGCAGAAAGGAGTCAAGCATGACAAAACGCTATTTAGTTTTGGAAAACGGATCAATTTATGAGGGCGAAGCCTTTGGTGCGAGTGGCACTTCAGTCGGCGAATTGGTTTTCAATACGGGCATGACCGGCTATCAGGAAACGATCACGGATTTGTCTTATGCCAATCAGATGATTGTCTTTACTTATCCTTTGATCGGTAATTATGGCGTTAACCGTGACGATTCAGAAAGCCTGCGCCCGGCTGCTGCAGCGATTGTTGTGCATGAAATTGCCCGCCGTCCCAGTAATTGGCGCATGCAGATTTCGCTGACCGAATGGGCTGAAAAGATGCGTCTGCCGGGAATTACGGGTGTCGATACGCGAGCGCTCACAAGAGAATTACGTGACCAGGGGGTGATGAAAGCGGCTTTAGTCGATCAAGTAACGCCTGACACGGTGACATGGCTGCGTGGGCAAGCACTGCCGACAGATCAGGTTCAACAGGTGACTGTTCGCAGCGGTTACCAAAATCCGAATGTTGGGGTCACGATTGCACTGATTGATTTCGGTTTGAAAAATTCCATTCTGCGTTCTCTAGCAGCGCGGCAGTGCAATGTGGTTGTTTTCCCGGCCGATGTTGATGCTATGACAGTACTAGAAGTGGATCCTGACGGTATTATGCTGTCAAACGGCCCTGGTGATCCGCAATCGGTCAGTTACGCCATTCCAACCATTCAGGCCTTGCAAAAAGTGAAACCACTTTTCGGTATTTGCCTAGGACACCAATTGTTTGCCATGGCTAACGGCGCAAAAACTTTCAAAATGAAATTCGGCCATCGCGGTTTTAACCATGCTGTGCGATCAATCGACAGCCCGAGACTGGCCTTCACTTCACAGAATCATGGTTATGCAGTTGATGAGGCCTCGCTGGCTGGAACTGACTTGATCGTGACTTACCGTGAAGTCAATGATGGGACTGTGGAAGGGCTGAAGTCGACTGTTTATCCGGCTTTCTCAGTCCAATTCCATCCAGACGCTGCGCCTGGCCCGCATGATGCGGATACGATTTTTGATGATTTCTTGCGGCTGATCGCAGCTGACAAAAGGAGGAAAAATGCCCAAACGGTCTGATATTCATAAAATACTGGTCATCGGTTCCGGACCGATTGTGATTGGCCAAGCGGCTGAATTTGATTATTCGGGCACGCAAGCCAGTCTGTCTTTGCGTGAAGAAGGTTATTCCGTGGTACTGGTCAATTCAAATCCGGCCACGATTATGACTGATGCTGAAACGGCGGACAAGGTTTATATTGAGCCCCTGACACTGGAATTTGTCGAAAACGTCTTGAGAAAGGAACGACCGGATGCCATTTTAGCGACACTTGGCGGTCAGACTGGCTTGAATCTGGCTAAAGATTTATCCGAAGATGGTATCTTAGACGAATTGCATATCGAATTGCTGGGCACGAAATTGTCAGCGATTGAGCAGGCTGAAGACCGAGAAAAGTTCAAGGAACTCATGGAAGAACTGCATGAGCCGATTCCAAAATCACAGACAGCGACGACATTGACTGAAGCTTTGAATTTTGCTGAACGCCAGGGTTATCCGGTCATTGTCCGCCCGGCTTATACCTTGGGTGGTACTGGCGGCGGCATCGCTAACAATGAAATGGAACTTCGCCAGATTGCTGAAAATGGGCTGGAATTATCGCCAGTGACACAGATCCTCGTTGAAGAATCGATCGCAGGCTATAAAGAAATCGAATTCGAAGTGATGCGCGATGCTAATGATAATGCCTTGGCCGTGGCTTCCATGGAAAACCTGGATCCCGTCGGCATTCATACAGGTGACTCGATTGTCCTAGCGCCAGTGCAGACTTTGTCGGACAAAGAATATCAAATGCTGCGTGATGCGTCATTGAAAATTATTAGAGCCTTGAAGATTCAGGGTGGTGCCAACGTCCAGCTGGCTTTGAACCCGAATAGTTTTGCATACGATGTGATCGAAGTGAACCCGCGTGTTTCTAGGTCATCAGCTCTGGCCTCTAAAGCCACGGGTGATCCGATCGCAAAAATGGCTGCCAAGATTGCAGTTGGCCTGACCTTAGATGAAATTATCAATCCTGTCACCGGTAGCAGCAAAGCGGCTTTTGAGCCGGCCTTGGATTATGTCGTGGTGAAAATTCCGCGCTGGCCTTTTGACAAATTCACGACCGCTGATCGCCGTTTGGGTACACAGATGAAAGCCACTGGTGAAGTCATGGCTATCGGCCGCAATATTGAAATGGCTTTGATGAAGGCTGTTCGTTCTTTGGAGATCGGTGCTTTAGCTTTAGATGACGTGCGTTTTCCAGAATGGCCGACGGAAAAACTATTGGATGCTCTCTGGCCGGCACGCGATGATCGCCTATTCATGATTGCCGACTTATTGCGCCGCGGTGTGAGTGCCGAAGCAATTCATGAAAAAAGCGGTATTGATTATTTCTTCTTGGACAAAATTGCGCATCTAGTCGAGATCGAAGAAGCTTTAAAACAGCATCCTTTCGACCAGGATTATTTGAAAATGGCTAAGGAAAACGGTTTTCCGGACGCCGCCATCGCGCGTTACTGGCACAGCGACGAACAAAAAATCCGTACTTTGCGAGAACAGCAGCATTTATTGCCTACTTATAAAATGGTCGATACCGCAGCCGGCGAGTTCGTTTCTAAAACGCCTTACTATTATTCGACCTATGAACGCGAAAACGAATCCAAATCTATCGGGCCTAAAAGCGTACTTGTCTTGGGTTCCGGGCCGATTCGTATCGGACAAGGCGTGGAATTTGATTACGCGACGGTTCATTCTGTCAAAGCGATTCAAAAAGCCGGCTACAAAGCAATTGTCATCAACTCAAATCCTGAGACCGTGTCGACTGATTTTTCCATCTCCGACAAGTTGTATTTTGAACCGATCACATTAGAAGATGTCTTGAATATTGTGGATCTGGAAAAACCGCTCGGTGTGATTGTCCAATTCGGCGGCCAGACCGCGATTAATTTAGCAGCACCTTTGCAGGCAGCTGGCGTTAGGATTTTAGGGACAGCTGTTTCCGATATTAATCGTGCTGAAGACCGTGAGGATTTTGGCGAGGTTATTCAACAATTACAGTTGCCTCAGCCGGTTGGGAAAACGGCCAGTTCAGTTGCGGAAGCCTTGACTGCTGCTAAACAAGTTGGTTATCCGATTTTGATCAGGCCTTCTTATGTTCTAGGCGGACGTGCGATGGAAATCGTTGCTAACGCCGATGAACTGGCTAAATATATGCATCGTGCCGTGAAAGTTTCCCACGACCATCCGGTGTTGATTGATTCCTATCTGACTGGTAAAGAAGCTGAAGTCGATGTGATTAGTGACGGCCAGACCGTTGTAATTCCGGGGATTATGGAACACATTGAGCGGGCTGGTGTTCATTCTGGTGATTCCATGTCTGTTTATCCGCCGCAATATCTCAGCCAAAATGTCCAAGACCAAATCGTCAAAGCCTCGATTGAAATAGCTAAGTCTCTAAAAACAGTCGGATTGATGAACGTCCAATTTGTGATTCATGATGAAAAAGCCTATATTATCGAAGCCAATCCGCGCGCGTCACGTACGGTGCCTTTTATCTCCAAAGTGACTCAGATCCCGCTGGCACAGTTAGCCACGAGTGTGATTTTGGGTGCTTCGTTGAAAAAATTAGGTTTCCATGAAGGCCTGGCAGAAAAAAGTCATCTTGTCCATGTCAAAGCACCGATTTTCTCATTTTCCAAACTGCCAAAAGTCGACTCGTCACTGGGACCGGAAATGAAGTCGACTGGTGAAGTGATGGGAACTGACCGTACGTTGTCAAAAGCCCTCTATAAAGCCTTCGTTGCTTCGGGATTTCATCTGCCTAGTCATGGTAATGTGCTCTTCACGATTGCCGACCGCGACAAAAAAGAGGCTTTGTCCTTGGCGGAACGCTTTAGTCGTCTTGGCTATATGCTGTGGGCAACAGCTGGCACGGCTGCTTATCTGAGAAGCCATCAGCTGCGTGTCAAAGAATTGGGTAAAATTTCCGATCAAGCCGATAATCCGGTGGCAGCTATGCGCAGCGGCCAATTGCAGTTAGTCGTCAATACTTTGGAGACAGATGAATTGCTGGAACCGGATGGCCGTCAAATTCGCTCGGCCGCGATTGAAAACGCCGTCCCTTTGTTCACGTCGCTGGATACGGTCGCAGCCTTCTTGCAGGTTTTGGAAAGCCGCTCCTTTGAAGTGGACGCGATCGAAGAAAGGCAGCTGCAGCTATGACAGGCACGACTGATAAATTATTTATCGCTTTGGATTTCACGGATGGCAGCCAGGCTTTGGCTTTTTTGAAACCTTTCGAAGATCAGGATATCCGGCCGGCTGTCAAAGTGGGTATGGCCTTGTTTTACGCGACTGGTGCCGATTTTATTCACGAACTGAGACAAGCTGGCTATCCTGTTTTCCTGGATTTAAAACTTTTCGATATCCCGAATACGGTCGCAGCCAGCATGGCCTCAATTAACAAGATGAATGTCCAATATCTGACCTTGCATGCTTTGGGCGGTGAAAAAATGCTGGCAGCTGCGGTCCAAGAAAAAGCTGATGGCTTAAAACTGCTGGCGGTGACGCAGTTGACTTCCTTCTCGGAAACACAGATGCAGCAGACGCAAATGACGGCAGCCTCTGTCGAACAATCAGTCCAGCATCTGGCTAGGATTGCTGAAAGGGCAGGGATGTCCGGCACGATTTCATCGCCATTGGAAGCAGATCTGATCCGACAAGCCACTAAGCCGGGATTTTTGAAAGTCACGCCAGGAATTCGTTTGCCTGATAGCGGAACAGACGATCAAAGCCGGATTGCCACCCCGGCCAAAGCAAAACAGCTTGGTGCCGATGCCTTGGTAGTCGGGCGTCCAATTATCCAGGCTGCAGGCCCTGTATCTGTTTATAAAAAAATAATGGAGGATTTTACATGACGCACAACTATTCAAAAGAGGTCGCTGAAGATTTATTGACTATCCAGGCTGTTAAATTTGTGCCCGAAGATCCTTTCACTTGGGCTTCCGGCATTGTCAGCCCGATTTATACGGATAATCGGCTGACGATCGCGTTTCCAAAAGTACGCGACTTAATCGCAGCTGGTCTAGCTGAATTGGCCGCTGAGCGCTTTCCCAAAGCTGATATTATCGGCGGCGTGGCAACGGCTGGTATCCCGCATGCGGCTTTGGTTGCTGACCGTTTAGCCAAACCGATGATTTACGTCCGCGCCAAGCCTAAAGATCACGGCCGCGGCAAACAGATTGAAGGCGCCGATGTCGCCAACAAAAGTGTCTTATTAATCGATGATTTATTCTCGACTGGCGGATCAGTGCTGGGAGCGGGAACGGCTGTTCAAGCTGCTGGGGGCCGCGTTGTCGGCCTGCTGGCGATTTTCTCCTATGAATTAAAAGCACTTTCGGAGAATTTTGCGGCGGCCGGGCTGGATTATGCTGCTCTGACCAATTACACGCAATTAGCCCAGGCAGCTGTGGCGCGTGGTGATCTTGACGCATCGCAAATTGAGACTTTAAAAGATTGGCATCAAGATCCAAAACACTGGCGGAAATAGGAGAGAAAACACATGAATTATTCAACAACAATTGCAAACGAACATTTTGATCATTTACTGTTAAACGCCGGTGGCATTTTTTGTGAGACAGTCGACCAGCTGGAAAAAATTCAGCATGCTCCAGGTGCGGGTGCTGTTATGACCAAGTCAGCTACGGCTGAAAAACGGGCCGGGAACCCCAACCCACGCTACTTTACATATCCTGATCATCACAACACGATTAATGCTATGGGCCTTCCCAATTTAGGAATTGATTATTATTTGGACTACGTGCTGCATCACCAGCTGACACTGCCGACGATTCTTTCAGTCGTCGGCCTTTCTGAAGAGGAAATTCTGGCTAATTTAAAAAAGATTCAAGCTAGCGGCTACGACGGTCTGATTGAATTAAATCTTTCCTGCCCGAACGTGCCAGGTAAGCCGCAGATTGCCTATGATTTTGACACGACTGATCATCTGCTGGATCGTATTTACAGCTTTTTTACGGGGCATTTAGGTGTGAAACTGCCGCCATATTTTGACATGGCGCATTTTGATCGGATCGCAAAAATCCTGAATCAATATCCATTAGCATATGTCAATGCTGTTAACTCAGTCGGAAATGGTCTCGTGATTGACCCTGAGACTGATCGTGTTGTTCTCATGGCAAAAGGCGGATTCGGCGGACTGGGTGGTGCTCAGATTAAGGCGACGGCCCTAGCAAATGTCCGCGCACTTCGTCTGCGTTTGAAGCCGGAAATTAAGATCATCGGGACTGGCGGTGTGACGACCGGGCGCGATGTTTATGACCATCTTTTGTGCGGTGCTGATCTGGTCTCGGTCGGATCACAATTGGCCATCGAAGGGCCAAGTATTTTTCAGCGTTTGGAAGACGAATTAGAAGCTATTTTTGCTGAAAAGCATATCGAGAGTTTAGACCAAGTCCGCGGCAAATTGAAGCGTTTGGACGAAGCAGAATAATAAAAGGGGATAGCAGAGTGATGGAAAAGACAGTTACTTCTAGTGCAAGTGGAAACGTGATTCAACCTGAGAAAGTCGGTGCTTATCAAAGACAGACTTTATGGTCATCCGTGATTGGCTATGCCATGGACGGCCTGGATATGATGCTGTTAGCATTTGTCCTGCCATTAATTATTGGCGATTTTCATTTAACGACCGCTGCAGCTGGCGGCATTTCAACCATTACGATGTTCGGTGTCGTGATTGGCGGCATTACATTTGGCATATTGGCAGATCGTTGCGGCCGCGTGAAAGTTTTTACCTGGACCATTTTAATTTTTTCGCTTTTCACCGGCCTATCAGCGCTGGCACCTTCTGATCAGATTTTTGTCGGTATGCGTTTTCTGGCCGGACTGGGTCTGGGAGGTGAATTTGGTATCGGTATGACATTGGTTTCAGAAAGCTGGCCAACGAAATTACGCACGAAAGCTACTTCTTGGGTCGCCCTGGGTTACCAAGGCGGCACATTGTTAGCTACCTTGCTAGCAAGTTATGTGTCTGGCCATTTTGGCTGGCGCGGTGTTTTTGCGATTGGTATTCTGCCGGCATTGCTGGCTTGGTGGACCCGCCGGAATCTGGAAGAACCTGCTATGTGGGTAGAAAACAGGCGTATGACTCACAAGGGCTTTCCAATGAAAGCTCTGTTTGCCAACAGAAGGGTTACTTTGACAACGATTGGCTTAATCATTTTAACTTCGGTGCAGAACTTGGGCTATTTTGGCATCATGAACTGGATGCCAACCATGTTGGCAACTCAACGCCATGCAACGATTAGTGGGACGATTTTTTGGACCTTGTCGACTTTGAGCGGCATGGTTATCGGTATTATCGTCTTTGCTTGGGCAGCTGATAAATTCGGACGCAAACCGGCTTTTATCACTTTCCAGATTTCTGCGGCGATTATTGTTTGGATTTATTTCCAAATCAGCAGCCCGCTATTGCTTGTAGCATTAGGATCGGTTTTAGGATTTTTCGTGAATGGCATGATGGGCGGCTATGGTGCCTTGCTGTCCGAACATTATCCGACAGCCGTACGCTCGACTGCGGAAAACTTGATCTTTAACCTGGGCCGTTTTATCGGCGGCTTTAGCCCGCTCTTCATTGGCCTGCTAGCTTTGCACGGTTCTCTATCGGCTGCTTTAGGTATGATTTCCGGTATTTATATCTTAGCTGCGTTAGCGATGCTCCTTTTAATTCCCGAAACTAAGGGTGAAGACTTAGAAGCAATAGAAGCAGAATAGGCATAATTTAAAATAACAAAAACACGCATGATACACGAAGGTGTGTTTTTTGTCTGCGATTTCATGACATTTGTCACTATGAATGAACTTTTCCTAAAAAGTACTCTTTATTTCTTGACGAAAAATAGTTTCTCTTATATAGTTAACAAAAGTAATTAGTTTTGTTAACTATATAAAGGAATATCTCATGGAAACAATTAGTCAAACTTTTTCCGAACTGTATGACAAAATCTTAATTCGTTATCAAAACAATAGTGAACGTAGTCGGCAAATACCTGACCTTTCAGCTAGCGATGAACAATACATTAATTTTTTGTACGAACTTGATCAACCGACTTTGACAAGTTTTGCGGAAAAGTCCCAGATATCCAAACCGGCCGCTACAAGAATCATTCAACGATTTTTAAAAAAAGGATATTTAACCAAACAACCGTCGCCTAAAGACAAAAGAGTTTCTTATCTGCATTTAAGCCAACGGCTGCTTGCTTACTGCCAAAATAGTTATCGTTTGTTCGACCGGGTATTTCTCCAGGCTATTTCCGTCTTGTCGCCAGCAGAACGGGCTCAGCTTGAATATTTAATGAACAAGGTCAATGAGAAAATATGACCGCCAAAAAGATTGAACAAAAATCGCTGTTAGCCGGCATATTTGTGAATTTGCTTATGTCTTGTGCCGGCATCCTTGTCTATCGCACCACTCATATTGAAGCCTTGTTTGTTGATGCTTATTTTTCAGTGATCACTTTTTTCTCAGCGATTGTTTCTTTAGTGGTGTCAAGACTCAGCAGTCATCGCAGTAAGATGTTTCCTGGTGGTTTCTTTGTCTTGGAACCACTATATTCGTTATTTCAATCTGTGTTGACCGTGGTCTTATTGTCAATGTCTCTGATGGCGGTCGGCTTAAAAGCTTATGCCTATTTCGTTCATGGAGAAGGAAGTGTACTGGATGTTGCTCCGGTGGTGCCCTATGAAATGATTATGATTCTGCTATCTTGGAGTCTTTCCTATTATTATAAAAAGGAGAATCATAAAATTCACAATTTGAGCACAATGCTTTTCTCAGAAACACAAGGGACTTTTGTGGATGGCACGATGTCTTTAGGAATCGGTGCTGCTGCTTTGACTTTATTTTTTATCCGACCAAATTCTTCATTGGGTTTTTTACGCTATACTGGTGACTTTTTCATTACGTTATTACTCGTAATTTTAACCATTAAAATGCCTTTGCAGGTAATTAGGAGTGCTTTTGGCGAGATATCTGGCAAATTATTATTGAATCCAGAGATACATCGCTGGATTGACATCTGTTTGAAAAAGCACCCTTTAGAAGGCGTTAGGATTAAAAAATATCTCGTATATAAAGTGGGTATGTCTATTAAAATTTATGTTTTTTTAGATGCTGGGAAAGTATTCATTGACAGCAGTCAATTGTCGCAAACCAGAACTGCTATTTTAAAAGAATTATCCAAGAGATTAGAATTTGTCCATTTGGCTTTTTGCTTATGCTAAAAAAACACGCATTTGATCTCATGATCCTAATTTTAATTGCCTGTATCGCAGCAGGATGCTTATCCATTTCTTTTTTTCAATCTGGTCTAGTTTCCGATCTGCAAAGAAGTACTTTTTGGTACTGCCGATCTTCGAAATATTCAACTATCGCAAAAGCACATTTTGACGATGACTTTGTCAATTTAACTTATCGCGAGCAGCACCGCGGTTTTTTTTATCGGGATTTTGATGCTATGCATTACTATATCAGTGATGTTTCAGGTGACAATTTGATTTATTTCAAACGACTTTTTTCTAAAAAATTGTTAAAATTCAAAGTTTCAAAATTAGATTCTTCCTTCAAGCTTTTGCCAGAAAATCGTCTAGCTCGGAAAACTGAAGGTGTGATTGTACTATTCAAATAATCGCGTCTATTTGTTTTATATTTGGGGTATTTTTACTGTGACGCGTATTGGCTTAGTCACAATTTAGCTTGTGTCCACAAAGCTGTTAGACTATTGAAAAATATAATGGAAAACTCTAATAAAGAAACAAGTTCTAGCGATTTTGATCTGCTTTTTGCCACCGATGCAGTCGCTTATCGGCGACTTTAGCTGTGTTCTTGTTGATGCCGGAGGAACTAAGGACGAAGACTTGGAAACGATTGAAACAAGGTGATTTCAGTCTGAAGCTTTGAGGTCAAACGGCTCATAATCTCGCCTCAAGTCTCATGAACACTCATTATCTAACTGAGTGTTTTTGTTGATCTCATTTTGATAGAATAAATATGTAAACGCATACATGTATCAGTCTGAATACATAAGTAGTTGGATAGAAAAAAATGAATTGAAGTATATAAATGATTTGAAACAAAATGTAGATGAGGATGATGAGTAATGGATAAAAAAATAGTCGGAGAGACCTATCGCTTTACTGTGATCACTGATTTTCTGATTAGAATTGAAGAAGATCCGCTCGGTCACTTTGAGGATCGGCCCACACAAACAGTTGTGGACCGTAATTTCGGTCATCCGAAAATAGACGTGATCCACAACCAAAATGGGCACGTCTTAGAAATTGTCACTCCTGGCTGCCATCTTTACTACAATGGCGGCCGTTTTGCGCCAGACACGTTGTTCATTGATGTTGCTAAAGCACATTCTTTGTTTCAAAATCGCTGGTTTTTCGGCGTGAATAACAACAATAATTTAAAAGGAACGGCACGCACACTGGATTCTGCCGATGGTCCGATTCCTTTAGCCGACGGCATTATGTCCAAAGACGGTTTTAGCTATCTAGACGATTCTGAGTCTGCCAGTTATTTATCGGAAACTGATTCTTATCAGACTAGGCCTAAGGGAATTATTGATGGCTACTTTTTCGCTTATGGCCGAGATTACCAGGCGGCCTTAACCGATTTCTATCGGCTGACCGGGCCAGTGCCTTTGATTCCAAGATTTGCTTTAGGTAACTGGTGGAGCCGCTATTATCCCTATACTCAGACCGGTTACCAGCGTTTAATGGCATGTTTTGACGAGAAAAAAATTCCGATCAGTGTTTCTGTACTGGACATGGATTGGCATCAAGTTGATGTACCGCGCAAATATGGGTCTGGTTGGACTGGTTATACCTGGAATAAAAGCTTGTTTCCTCAACCCGAGAAGCTGTTGACCTGGCTTCACGAAGATGGCAAAAAGGTCTCTTTAAATGTTCATCCAGCCGCAGGAATTCGTGCTTTTGAAGACTGCTATCCAAAAGTAGCCAAAAACTTAGGCCTCGATGCGAAAAAAGAAGAAATAGCGGACTTTGATTTAGAAAATGCTAAGTTTAGGAAAAGTTACTTTGACGACGTGCATCATCCCTTAGAGGAACAAGGCGTTGATTTTTGGTGGCTTGATTGGCAACAAGGTGGCAGTCAGACTGACCAGCATCTTGACCCGCTCTGGCTCTTGAACCATTACCATTATCAAGACAGTGCCAAAAGACACAATGGGATTGGTCTAACTTTGAGCCGCTACGCCGGCCCAGGGTCCCATCGTTATCCCTTGGGCTTTTCTGGAGACACAATCATCTCTTGGGCATCGTTAAATTTTCAGCCTTATTTTACGATCACGGCGGCTAATATCGGCTATACCTGGTGGAGTCATGATATTGGCGGTCACATGCACGGTCATTTCGATGGCGAACTAGCTACCCGCTGGCTGCAATTCGGCGTTTTTAGTCCAATTAACCGCCTGCATTCCTCAAATAATCTCTTTTCCGGTAAAGAACCATGGAATTACCGCAGCGACTTTCAAGAAAGCCAGGAACGTTTTTTGCGTTTGCGAGCTCAGCTGCTGCCTTATTTGGATACGGCTAACTTTAAAACACATGTCCAGGGTGTACCGCTCGTGAAGCCTCTTTATTATGACTATCCGGAAGAAACACAAGCCTATGAACAAAAAAATGAGTATTTCTTCGGTTCACATATGCTGGTTTCACCGATAACAGCGCCGCACGATGCCACGACTCAGGACGGCCATACCACGGTTTGGCTGCCAAAAGGCAACTGGATTGATTACCTGACCCATCTGCCATACCAAGGAGACACGGTGTTTAATGCCTATCGCGGTATCGACAGTCTCCCGGTCTTTGTCAAAAGAGGATCGTTGATTGTGACAAACCCGCATGTTATGGACAAGCCTGATCATCTGCCCCAGACCCTGCTGATCCAGATTTTTGCAGGCAGCGATGGTCATTATTGCCTGGTTGAACATGCGGGTAATCAACTGGCTAAAACGTTTTTCAACTGGCATGGCCAGGGACACAAACTGAGTTACACGATTGAAGATCCTGATCATATTATTCCGAAAAATAGGCAGATTGACGAGGAAGTGATTGTTCCAAAAAAAGAAGATGTCTTCAAAGAACTTTTCAGCCGCCTTCAAAAAGCCAAAATTGCTTTTGATTTGAAACAACAGTTGTATCAGGCCTTCAAATCAGCTGATTTCACCGCGCTCGGCTATATCAATCTGCTTAATACTTTAGAAGACAAGGATTTGAAAAATACGTTAACTGAACTAGTTTATGTCAGACAGTCTTATTTGAACGACATCTAAAGAGAAAGCCTAATTAAAAGATTGGTTTGGAATTTTGGAATAAACACCTATATAAAACCCCATTAGCATCGGTGATAATGTTGTTCTAAAACTGATAGCTAACCTCTATACGACTAGGTGTCCAATTGATGCTGCAATTAGAAATGAAAAACTAGAATATGGCAAGGATTTCTAACTGTTTAATGCCTGTTTTAATGCAACTACTGTATATGAATTAGACTGATTTAAGATACCTTGAGGAGCACCCTCATACAAAATCCGGCCGCCAAAACTACCGGCATCCGGTCCGATATCTATTAGCCAGTCCGCCTGTGTCATCACGGTCAAATTATGTTCAATCAAGATCAATGTATTGCCTTGCGCAAGCAACTCATTAAATAAATTCAATAATTTGTCAATATCCTGCATGTGCAGACCAGCAGTTGGTTCGTCTAGAAAGATCATATTTCCCTGACCGTTCAATTGTGTGGCTAGCGACAACCGTTGCAATTCACCGCCAGATAAAGTGGTTAACGATTGATTTAATTTGAGGTATCCGAGTCCCACTCGCTGTAAGTCAAGGATGCGTGGGCCAATAACCAAGTCGTGCGCAAAACTTTTACTAGCAGTAGCAACACTCATTTCCAGAATATCGGCAATTGTATGGCTATGATACCTGTAACGAAGGGCTTCAGGACTATAACGTCGGCCATGACATGCTTCACAGGTTTGGACAACCGGATCCATAAAGGCCATGTTGGTAATTGTGACACCTTTGCCTTTGCAAACCGGGCAAGCTCCTTGGCCGTTATAACTGAATAAACTACTGGAAACTTTATTAGCCTTAGCAAACCGTTGCCGGATTTTATCAAAGATTCCTAAATAGGTCAGTGGTGTCGAACGTAAATTAACGTTGGCGGCGCGCTGTTTTAGATTAATTACCGGTGTCTTGATACTATTCATCAATGATTGTGCGAGGGAACTTTTCCCAGATCCGGCAACCCCAGTTAAAACGGTCATCATGCCCAGTGGTATTTGAACATTGACGTCTCTCAAATTGTGCGCACGAAGATGATCGCGTTTTAGCCAATCTAAGCTGGGCTTGCGTGGTATTTTAAATGCATACGGTCGGCGCAGATATTGCCCGGTCAGTGTATCAGATTTAACCAACGCATCGAAAGTTCCAGCAAAAGTCACTTGACCACCCTCATTTCCTGCAACTGGGCCAATTTCAACAGCATAATCGGCGCCAGTCATCATCGCGGGATTATGTTCTACGATCAAAATTGTGTTTCCTTGGTGCTGCAGCTTTAAAAGTGCTTGCTTGACCAAACGGATATCATGGGGATGTAAGCCAACACTGGGTTCATCCAAAATATAGACCAAATCTGATAACGAACTATTTAAATATTTTGCAATCTTAATTCGCTGGGATTCGCCGCCAGATAGACTGTTTGTTCCCCGGTCCAAGGATAGATAGCCCAAGCCAATATCAATCAATGAATTAAGCATTGTTGTTAATTCACGAATAATTGAACTTGCTAGCGGCAGTTTGATATGGTTTAAAAAAGCGGCTGCATCCGATAGAGGCATGGCACACACGTCGGCGATATTTTTGCCATTAATATGGTTTGAACGGACCAGATCATTGACCCTTGTTCCATGACATGCAGGACAAACCGCGTGAGTAGCCACTTTCTCAATCTCCTCTTTGTGGTGTTTAGCTTCGGCTTTGTGGAGAATTGAGCGGTAAATTCGTGGCACGATTCCTTCGTACAAGGCCGTTGGATGCCATTTGGCTGGGGCGTTATGAAGTGGCTGCTGAGGTGCATGCATGAGCAATTCCCACTCTTTATCTGTATAATTTTTCAACGGTTTATCATTATCAAATAGGCCGCTATTTGTATAACGTTTCCAACGCCAGGTATTGATACCAAAACTAACGAATGTAATAGCCCCTTGATTTAAAGATTTATTTTTATCAACCAAAGCAGATTCATCAAGTGTTTCTATATAACCAAGTCCTTGACATGCTGGGCACATTCCTTGCGGCATGTTGAAAGAAAAAGTATCAGAATAACCAATAAACGGTTTGCCAATTCGGGAAAAAAGTAATCGTAGTAATGAATAGACACCTGTATAGGTTGCCACGGTTGAACGGGGGTTCTGACCTATTTTTTTCTGTTCGATAACGATGGCAACGGGTAAATGTTCAATGGCTTTCACTTTAGGCTGTCCATATTTAGGTAGATATTGCTGCGTGAAACTGGGAAATGTTTCGTTCAATTCACGACGTGATTGAGCCGCAATGGTGTCAAATACCAATGATGATTTACCGGCACCAGATAATCCAACAAAAACAGTTGTTCGCTTTTTGGGGATTCGTATATCAACATCTTTTAAATTATTCTGTCTGGCACCGTGAACTGTAATTTCGCCATCACTAAATAAATCATCTTGCGTCATATAATTCCTCCTCTTTATGGTACCGGCCACCAACAGTTAGTCCAGTGTAAAACAATGGTCAAGCGGTCGTCAATGGGCACAGCGAAATCCCGTTTTTTTAAATCTGATGACTCTGTTAATCCAATAAATTAAAAGGCTAGTTTTAGTCTGGGTATACATCAGCTGACATCAGTAAAGGACTTATTTCTTTCCATATAGATGGAAATGGATTCATCGTTATCTCAGTCTTAATAACCAAGAGACTGGTTCAACTTTTTCCTCATTGACTTAATCAGTTTTTCCAGTGGTCAACCTGATGAATCAAAACGAGGTTGGCTACAATAGCTGTGACCACCAATGGTAAAAATAAGGAAACACGTATCCAATTGATGGCAGCAATTTGCCAGCACATTAACCAGCCGACTAAGCCAAATGAGACAATTCCTAGAAATAGTCCTGGTATATAGCTTTTTAGTACCAAGGATTGTACTATATGAACCAAAATATGTAGGTTATAAACCAGCATCAGGGCCAAATAAAAATTGATAGCTTGTTTTTTGTAACAAATAACCGCTATGATTAGCAGTACCAGATATTCCTCCAATACCATCAAGGTAAAGTTTTTTGCCTTAGTCGTTGGAATCAAGTTTACAAAACGACTATTTGCGTTTTTTTTAATCTTAACAACCCAATTAGGCATAAAGGCAATTTCCTCCAGCTCGTGCAGCATGAAAAATAAAGGAAATAAAAGATAAATCATAGGTCAATGCACTCCTTACTGTGTTGTTTGGTGGGTTGGAAAATTAATATTGGATGCTTGAGTGCTATCTCTGATGCCATATCCCAAAGGACACAACTTTTCACCACTCGTTTTTTCTTTTCATTTGTTATTCTAACATGCAAGAAAATTTCATAGAAAGGTCATGGAAAGGTTACTTTAATGGCCAACTACATAGTGATTAATCCTAATAGTATCGTTTTCAATGTGAGCGATATGCCACTAAATTTAAAGGTTTTGATCAAGTGAACAGGGGGTCATGGTTACAAACATGGAGCAGTACCGGTATTAAAATTATTTATTAGAATTAGGAACAAAGACTGTACGATTAATACGGACCGATTTGGCTTTTGTCTGCAAAGCTGTTAGACTGTTAAGAAATATGATGGAAAATTCTAATAAAGAAACAAGTGCAAGCAGTTTTGATTATGCAAGACCAAGTAAGTCGGCTGAAGAAATTTTGGCTGAACGTTCTAAGATGGCTCGCCGCCGCATGGCCTCTGACAATAACAAGAAACAGCATAAAAGCCGTTTTGATTATTTAACGATCACAATGGCTGTTTTGATGGCTGCTGCCACAATTGTGGCCGTACTTGTTGGCCTGATTGCTATTTTGTAATCATTTGATATTGAATAGACCGGAAGCTGTATGGTTTTTCGGTTTTTATTTGGCTTGGCTTCGGCTGCGACATTTTTTGTCACAATTAAGGCCTTTTTTATAGGATAATAAAGAGAGCTAGTCTCTAAAATGAGCAACAAGACAAGCATAAGCATAACGGATTATACATGTCAGACTCTTTTCAGCAAAAGCTTTCTTGGCGGAGCAACTTTTACTTAATTTTTATCGGGCAATTTGTCTCTGGGCTCACCACAATGATTGTCCAGTATGCCTTCATGTGGTACATCACAGCTGTTTTAAAATCAGCAACGGCGCTTTCTATGTCGACGCTGGTGATGTTTTTGCCATGGATTTTTCTGGCACCCTTTGCCGGCGTCGTGATTGACCGCTGGTCACGCAAGGTGATTATGATCAGCATGGACTTGATGGCAGCGCTGGTAGCGATTATTATTTCAATTACGATTGGTCAGTTTGCCGGTAATGCTTTATTAACTTTATTGCTGATTGCGATTTTTGTACGAGCTGTGACTCAGGTTTTCCAACAGCCGACGTTAAATACAATCGTGCCGGCCATTGTGCCGACAGAACAATTAACGAAAATAAACGGTCAGATTCAAACCTTGCAATCATTAACAATGGTCATTGCACCAGGTATATCAGCCGTGCTGTTTGGATTGATGTCCATTCAGTGGATTATTCTGCTGGATGTGATCGGTGCTATCTTTGGTTCAGCAACGATTCTGTTAGCGCGAGTTCCCAAGCCGACTGCACAGGAAGAACAAGTTTCATTCTTCAAGAATTTTGGCCTGGGGCTAGCTGCTTTAGCACAACATCGTGGCATCTTTCAATACAGCCTATTGTCATTAGTCGCAATTACGCTGATTATGCCTGGCGCAAGTCTTTATCCATTAATGACGACCCAGCATTTTAATGGCACGATCGGGCAAGCCGGCATCGTAGAAACGGTCTGGTCTGTCGGCAGTCTGCTAGGTGGTCTTTATATCAGTATTCGCGGTGCTGGCAAAAATCGTTTTTACGCTATTTTTCTTGGCTTGTTGCTACTGGGCTTATCCTTTACTGTTTTCGCTTTTCTCCCGGGAACCCCTGTAGGATTTTGGATTTTTGCCAGCTTGAATATTATTGCTGGTTTTGCTTTAGCCTTTATGAATTCGCCTTTCATTGCCATTGTTCAAGAACAAATCCCAGCCGAGACGATGGGCCGTGTCATGAGTGTCCTAGCTGCCTTAACAAATATTGGTGCGCCGGTCGGCTTGATGTTTGCCGGCCCATTAGCCGATAATTTTGGTATCACACGTTTATTCCTACTGGCTGGCGTCGGTACATTGCTTGTGACACTGGCCGCCGTGATTCTGCCGGCAGTTCGCAAGATTGATGAAAAAACAGATAATAAAAAAACGGCTCTTGATTAAAAACCGTTTTTTATTTAGGCTCAAGCCCACTGCGACCATAATTTGACGATGGCTTGTGTGCCTAAATCGCCCAAACCTTTTTCTTCGGCCAATTTAGCGTAACTACGCTCGGCCAGAGCTGTTGCGGGCAAGTCCAAGTTCATTTTTTTAGCTTCGTCCAAGGCAATCCGCAGGTCTTTTAAAATGTGTTTGGCATAAAAACCAGGCTTGAAATCACCAGCCAAAATTCTCGGCGCGTAAGCTTCCATGGACCAATTATCTGCGCCTCCGGCTGACAGTGTATCCAAAGTCTCTTGCAAATCCAGCCCGGCCGTTTTGGCATAAGTCAGCCACTCGGCCAGGCCCAGCATGGTTGAAGCAATCATGATCTGATTGGCCATTTTAGCGTGCTGACCTTTGCCGGCTTCACCAAAGTAGTTCACTTTTTTAGAAATGATTTGTAATAAAGGTAGTACTTTGTCATAAGCTGCCCGATCGCCACCAACCATCGTTGTTAGCTTGCCGTCCCGCGCGCCGATATCACCGCCGGAAACGGGCGCATCTAAGACGCCGATCTTTTTTTCTTTACCGGTCGCCGCAATTTTTGCAGCTAGCGTTGGTGTTGAAGTAGTCATATCAATGAGAATCTGTCCGGCCTTGGCTTGCTTAAAGATACCCTGATCCCCAAAATAGGTCTCCTCGACATCTTTCGGGTAGCCAACCATCGTAAAGACGACATCTTGTCCGATAGTTGCTTCCGCGGCTGAATCTGCCCAGACTGCGCTTTGATCTAAGACTTTTTGCGCATGTGCCTTTGTGCGATTAAAGACAGTCACAGTCTGACCAGCCTTTAAAAAATTATTGATAATTCCGGTGCCCATGACACCGGTTCCGATAAAAGCAATTTTCATGTTTGCCTCCTGTTCACAAAATAAGTTTAAAACAGTTTTGTGACAACGTTGTTTTTTCGGCCAAACAGTGTATGATAAATAACATCAGTTATGAAAATAGTCTTTAAGAACAATTCAGCATGGTGGTGGCTCGGTTAAGCGGGCTGCTTTTGTGTGATTTGTTCACTGAGGCCCGCCAATAGCGGGCTTTTTCTTTTGTTCTCGTATCTTTAGATGAACAATTGGCCGGACCCGCTCACTTGCGGGTTTTTCTTTTGCTGATTGAATGATAAGGGAGAATGAAGATGAAGAAAATTTATGGATTAATAGCAGTTGTTGTGGCTATTTTGGCCTTTGCCTTTTACCGGGCATCTATGCCAAAACCAAGCGCCAACAACAATGTCAAGAAAGTAGCAGGGCCCAAAACGGTTAAGGTAGGCATTCTGCAGTTAGTGACACACCCGGCTTTGGATCAGATCCACCGTGGTGTTGTGGCCGGCCTGCGTTCACAAGGATACCACGTCGGCAAGAATTTGAAGATTGATTACCAAAACGCGCAGGCTGATCAAGCAAATCTGCAGACGATGGCTTCAAAATTTGCCAATGAGAATGAAGATTTGATGGTTGGTATTGCAACACCAGCAGCTCAGTCATTGGCTAAAGCAGCTGCAGGCAAAACACCAGTTATCTTAGCCGGCATTACAGACCCGGTCGGCAGCGGTTTGATTAAATCTAATCAGCGTCCAGGTGCCAACATCACAGGTACTTCTGGCGAATCACCGTTAAAATCGCATTTGAATCTGATTAAACAGATTGTACCCAAAGCCAAGACTTTAGGGATTATCTACACAACTTCTGATCACGGCGGCACTTATAATGCTTTGAAGATGCAAAAGCTTGCTCAGCAAGCTGGTTATACAGTTAAGATGTACACGATTTCAACAACTAATGACATGCAGACGATTGCCGGCCAAATGGTATCGCAAGTTGATGCTGTTTACGCACCACAGGATAACGGCGTCGCCAGTGCTATGAAGACACTTGTTAATGTGGCTAATGCCGCTAAAGTCCCAGCCTTTCCAGCCGCTGATACGATGGTTCATGACGGTGGGCTAGCAACATTAGCTGTCAGCCAATTCCAGTTAGGCAAAGTTTCCGGAATCATGGCTGCTAATGTTTTAAAGGGCAGAAAGCCAGCTAATTATCCGATTGAATTTATTCGCAAGGGCATCATGTCTGTGAACACGACTGAAGCAAAACTGCTCGGTATCACATTGCCGGCATCAGTCTTAAAACAGGCCAAGGACAAAGGAGAAATTTTTAAATGAATTTGATTGTTTCTACGATCGGGCAAGGCCTGCTCTGGTCGATTCTAGGTATCGCTTTGTTTTTAACTTTTAGAATTCTCAATTTCCCCGACATGACTGTCGAGGGTACTTTTCCTCTGGGAGCCGCAATAGCTGTTAGTCTGATCACACATGGTGTTGATCCATTTATTGCCAGCCTTGCGGCTTTTGTGACCGGTATGCTGGCCGGCGCGATTACTGCCTTCTTATATACCAAAGGCAGAATTCCGATTTTACTAGCCGGTATTCTGGTCATGACAGCCTGCTTATCTGTGAATCTGCGTATTATGGGCTCAGCTAATATTTCTTTGATCGGCCGGCAAACGATTTTCTCATCCCTTTCGCAGATGCCACGCTATTTTGATGCGATTATCGTCGGCCTTGTCTCGGTTACCATTGTGACATTGTTGTTAATCTATTTTTTGCAAAGTGATCTGGGACAAGCCTTCATTGTTACAGGCGACAATCCGACAATGGCGCGTTCGATCGGGATTAATACTGATCGAATGACGATTTTAGGATTGATGGTTTCAAACGGTTTGGTCGCTCTCGGTGGTGCAATCATTGCGCAAAACAACGGCTATGCCGATATCAATATGGGTATCGGGATCATCGTTGTCGCCTTGGCTTCCATCATTATCGGTGAAGTGGTCTTTGGCAATTTGACAATGAATCAGCGTCTGGTTGCGATTACTTTAGGTTCAATTATTTATCGTTTTGTCCTGCTGATCGTCCTGCAGCTAGGTTTTTCGACCAACGATCTGAATTTACTGTCGTCGATTCTGTTAGCTATCTGCCTGATGCTGCCGCGTCTGAGCCATTTGCTTCATTTTGACAATTTAATTAAGCGGGGAGTTTCAAACAGCCATGACTAATACGAATGCAATTTTGTCTTTAAAAAATGTCACAGTCAAGGTTCATTCTGATAACGGCAGCGAGACAGAAATTTTGAAAAACTTCAATTTGGATGTGGCTGATGGTGATTTTATTACAGTCCTTGGTGCCAACGGTGCTGGGAAATCAACTTTCTTCAATGTGATTGCTGGTACTTTACCGGCTGATAGCGGCCAGATTTTTCATGCCGGCCAGGATATTACGTCTGTGTCAGCTGAGAAACGGACAGCTTTTCTCAGTCGTGTCTTCCAAGACCCGAAGATGGGGACCAGTCCGCGTATGACCGTTGCTGAAAATTTGTTACTGGCTGCTAAGCGAGGTGAAAAACGCCGTTTACTGCCGCGTCATTTGAGTTCAAAAATGGCGGATTTCAAGCGTATCACAGCTCCAATGGGCAATAAACTAGATCAGCGTTTAAATACAGCGACTGAAAATTTATCTGGTGGTCAGCGTCAAGCCTTGAGTTTTCTCATGGCGACCTACAAAAAGCCGGATATTTTACTATTAGATGAGCACACGGCTGCCTTGGATCCAAAGACCAGTGCCGAACTAATGCAGAAAACGGCCCAGCGGGTCAACGAGGATCATCTGACCTGCCTCATGATTACGCACCGCATGGACGATGCTTTAAAATACGGCAACCGTCTGATTGTGATTGATAATGGTGCCGTTTCACATGATTTTAATCGTGATGAAAAGGCTGCTTTGACAAAAGATAAACTCTTCTCATTTTTCGATGCAGAGGCCTAAAGCGGCTGACCGACCGATTTATGACGCGATTAAGATAAAATAAAGATAGAAGCAATGTGAGGAGGAGTCCGAAAATGTGCGGTCGGTATACTTTTCAATCTGATTTTTCGCCAGAAATCAGCCAAATCACACGGTTGGCTCAGGCTAACGGCTATGAAATCAAGACCGGCGAAGTTTTCCCAGGAGATACAACGGCTGTAGTCATTGCCGATCAAGGGAAAATTAAAGTTGTGGGGATGGCCTGGGGTTTTCCAATTTTCGACAACAAACGACTTTTGATTAATGCGCGTTCAGAGACTTTGCTAGAGAAACGGACTTTTGCTGAAAGCTTTAAAAAACGGCGCTGTGTTTATCCAACGACAGGATTCTTTGAATGGAACTTAGACAAGGAAAAGGTCTGGTTCAATTATGCGAACCATCATGAGGCACTTTATATTGCCGGATGTTACAACTTTTTTGATGGTCAAGCACGAAGTGTCTTGTTTACAACTGAGCCCAATCAGTCGGTTGCACCAGTCCATAATCGCATGCCCTTGATTTTAAAGAAAACACAAATTGCCGCCTGGCTCTCGGATTTTAATGCCGCTAGCGAGATGATTGCGAATCCAATGCCCGAACTTTTTTCTAAAAAAGTATAATTTTGTACGTATATTTGGCCACATTCACGTAAATTACAGCAATAACTTTCTTTTATCAATGAAAAAACTTAAAATAAAGTTATTCTCTTTTCTTGGAAGGATATCGCATGAGAAAATATGTGAGCGAGTTTCTAGGCACCTTTTTATTGGTTTTCATTGGCACGAGCTCAGTTGTGATTGCTCGCGGCAGTGTTTTGACGATCGCACTGGCTTTTGGATTGGCGGTCACAATTTCTGCCTATGCTTTTGGCGGTATTTCCGGCGGCCACTTCAATCCAGCCGTGACGACTGCGATGTGGTTGAATAAGCGCATTGGTTTGGCTGATGCAATTGGCTACATTGTGTCTCAGATTATCGCGGCCTGCTTAGCTTCTTGGCTTGTCCAACTGTTTGCCAAAGGACTAGGCCAAGCTGCCAATCAATTGGGTCAGACAGATTTTCCGAAAATTTCTGTCGGGCTGGCATTCACAGTTGAAACGTTAGCCACTTTCCTGTTCTTGACAATTATTCTTAACGTCACTAGCAAAGAACACGGCAATAGCGATTTTGCCGGCTTAATTATTGGCCTTACTTTGGCTTTAATGATTGTGTTTTCCTTAAATCTGACTGGCGGGTCATTGAACCCGGCACGTTCGATTGGGCCGGCACTTTTCGCTGGCGGTTCGGCCTTATCGCACTTGTGGCTTTATATCATCGCCCCAGAAGTCGGTGCGATCATTGCAGCATACGTGTCAAAATTTTTGCTGCAAAGCGAAGATTAAAAAAACGAACCCAGAGAGGTTCGCTTTTTTATGATTTATTTTTTTTGAAAGGGTCTCTTTGATCGTGATGATCCTGATACCATTTCTCAGCTTGTTCAGTCGCGATTGCAATAGCCCTTTGATCGCTATAGCCTTTCTCTTTTAAAGCGTTAGCAATGTCGACAGCTTTATCACGAGCGACTTTTTTCAAATTCTTCATTGAGGTTGGATACTCTTTCTCACTCCAAGGCATTAGATTTCCTCCGATTATTTAAAGTTCAACCTATAGATAATGATAGCAAGGCAACTTTAAAAGAAGGTAAAAGTTTGGCAATCAAAAAAAGACGGCACATAGTCGTCTTTTAATTTCTAAATATTAAAGATTTTCAGTCAAATCCAAGAACTCATCGACATCTTTTTTAATCAGATCAGCGCCAGCCTGCCAGAAATCAGGTTGAGTCAGATCAACACCGAGATGTTTTTTCGCTAATTCTTCAGAACTCATGTTGGCAGTGTCGCGCAGCAAGGAGATATAAGCAGTCTCAAAATCCTGCTGTTTTTGTGCCCAAGCGAAGATACCTAAGCTGAACAAATAGCCGAAGGTATATGGGAAGTTGTAGAAGGGCACATCGTCAATGTAAAAATGCAGCTTGGAGGTCCAAAAATGGGGATGAACACCTTGATCAGATAAGGCACCGGCAAAGGCCTCTTTTTGTGCTGCGACCATGAGCTGATTCAGCTGTGCAGGCGTCAAGACACCTTTTTGGCGTTCTTTATAAAAATTGCTTTCAAAGATGAAACGGGCGCGAATGTTCATAAACATAGCTGTTGCATTGGACATTTTGGCATCCAACAGAGTAATTTTTTCAGCATCTGATTGTGCTGCTTCAACATTAGCCGTATTGATAATCGTTTCGGCAAAAGTGGAAGCTGTCTCAGCCACGTTCATGGCGTAATTTTGACGCCACTGCGGCAGATCATACAGATTATGCGAGTGAAAGGCATGGCCCAATTCATGTGCAATGGTTGCGGCATCGTTGACTGATCCAGTGAAGGTCAGGAAAATACGGTCTTCTTTTAAAGCGGGAATCGATTCGTCCCAGCCGCCAGGCTGCTTGCCAGGACGGTCTTCGGATTCAATCCATTGATTTTCAAAGGCATGTTTGGCAAAAGCGCCCATTTTTGGCGAGTATTTGGAAAAATTATCGATAATAAAATTGGCAGCTTGATCGTAAGTCAAGGTCCGCGGCTGATAACCAGGAACCTGCACGGGAGCTGTCTGATCCTGCCAGGAGATCTGGTCAGAATCCAATCCCAACAGTTTGGCTTTGCGGGCAAAGAATTTGACCAGCATGCCTTCGTTTTTAGCAACTGTGTCCCACATGGTTGTCAGAGAGGCTTTGGAGAGACGATTCAATTCCAAGGGTTTTTCCAGAAAATCAGAAATACCGTGGGCTTTGTAGTCAGTCAGACGGGCACCAGCTAAATGATTCAGTGTGTCAGCGGACAGGTTTTCAGCTTTTCCCCACATTTTTTCATAGTTTTTCATCAAGTCGGCACGTGCATCTTTGTCTTTGATGCCGTCCAGCAGGTTCAGTGCTTGGCCAGCCGAGACTTCTTGGATTTTGCCATCTGTATCTGTGTAGCTGGTCTTCAAACCTGCAGAAATCGTGTCATAATGTGCTGACCAGGCATGCAGTGCATCTACTTGAAATTCGTTGATTAGTTTTTCCGTCTGATCATCAAGCAGTTTAGCGGCTTTTTCTCGGCTTTCATTTAAAATAAAGGCAATCGGCTTGGCTTTATCATCGGCTAAAAGTTCTTTAAAACGTGTATCAGACAAGGCAGCTAAAAATTTACCCCACTTTTGTTCTTGTACTGTGTAGTCAATCTCGATTTTTGATAAACGGTCGAACTTAGGGCCGATTTCACTTTTACCGTAATTGACTGAGCTCCAGGCATTCAAGTAAAAACCAATTGTATGCAGTTTACCTTCAGCTGTCTGCAGCGAATCAGCAGCAGCCAAAATGGCCTGATTGCTCGATGCTTGGGATAATGCAGTTAGTTCAGATGCCAGGGACGGATTTTCGCCTTCAGCCGCTTGAAAGGCTGATTCGAGTTCCTTAGAATCCAGCCCTGGGAACACGCGATCAATGTTCCAATTTTGTGAGTACGTCATTTTTTCTCCTTATAATATGAAACTATTATAGCTTTCCTTGGCCTGATGACAATTTATTTTAATGTTCGATGGCGCGCAGCCGGAATTTTAAGCTGCAGCCGGTATTTAGCCACAGTTCGACGAGAAATTGGCATATTTTCTTTGACTAATATGGCAGTCAGTTCGCTGTCCGAATAGGGTGATTTAGGATCCTCTTGTGCGATTAGTTTCAGCAGCCGGGTTTGAATTTCTTGATCGGAGTGTGTTTCAAAAAATGACCGGCGTGTAAAGAAATCTCTTAATGGAAAAATCCCGAAATCGGTTTGGAGGGCTTTTAAACGAATCGTGCGGCTGATTGTGGATTCGCTTTTATGTAACTGCCAGGCGACTTCCCGCATCAATAAAGGTGCAATCGGATGATCATCTTGCGTGAAAAAGGCCAGCTGTTTATCAGCTAGTACCTGCCCAACAGCTAAAAGCGTCTGCTGCCTTTGATCGAGGCTAGCTGTTAGCCAGTCATATTGCTGGCGCTGAGTTTTAAGATAACTGTCTAAATCAATGTCTTTATTTGGCGAAGTTTGCAAACGATTGAAGTAGCTTTCGTTGAACTTTAATTCTGGTTGATTAACTTTGAGAATTTCGACGACTGGATGGTCAGCTACCAGATGGATAGCAATATCCGGAATCAGCAGTACTTCGGTTCGCGGCTGATTGAAAAAAGCGCCCGGTGCAGGTGATAAACGCTGCAGGTAATGTAATGCCTCAGATATCTGAGCGGTGCTGCTATGATGCCTGTCGGCTAATAACTGCAAATCCTGATTTTTTAATAAATCAGGCTCATCCTGCATGAGTACAGCGGCTAATTTCGGTGCTTGGGGATCGCGTTGAATTTGCAGATCCATTGCTTGGCTGAGTGATTGTGCACCGATACCAGGCGGGTCTAACTGCTGAAGCAGTGTTAAGGCATCCATGGCTTGGACTTTGGAAATGGCCAGTTCTCGTTGGATATCAGATAGTGAAAGTGGCAATATACCATTCTCATCAAGCTGAAAAACAAGCGCAATCACCCAATCTCTCAAAGGTGCATCGCGCATAGTTAAATTAATTTGATCAAGCAGGTAGTTATCTAAAGATTGATCTCGATCTGCTTGTGCTTCGATCCAGCTATTGTTGTCAGCAGAAACAAGCCCATCCAGAGAATTTTGATACCAAGCGGGTAGTTTGACATCTAAAAAGGGATTATTATTGCTGGCATCATTAAGAAAGCTGGTTAGTTCTTGATTGGTCAGCTGAAGCATTTGAATGGATTGCTGCAGCTGCTGCGTCATTGTGAATCCTTGGCGCTGCTGCGGCCGCTGGGATAAATTCTGCTGTCTCACTGAAAACTCTCTTCTCTATCACTCAATGATAGAACTACGCATATAAACTATATAACACAATTTACTTCGATATGGTTCACATGCCTCCATCGGGAAAAAAGATGGCCTTGTATTTAGACGATCCGTATGGATCTTTTGATCATTTTAATGGTTCCTTGGCCTGCGTGCCCTTAAAGAATGGTGCCAGATCATATGGGCCAGCAGGATGACGACAAACAAAATGAACCAGGTGCTTAAAGACGCAGCTTGATTAGCCGCGTTATTAGCGGCGCCTGAGCCATCAGCTCGGCGAAACCATAAAAATAAGGCACCAATCACGAAAATAATTGACCAGGTCCAGGAACTGATTTTCCAAACTTTCATGCTGCCTCCATCTATGATAATATTTTGCTCCCAGCTCAAAACGGCTGTTTCATCCAATTATACATACGTGTTTTAAAACAGGTTTACAACAATTTTGTTTTCACACACAATTTAGAGGAAAATGGATATGTGAGGGAATTTGTTTTAAGTTAAGGAGACAGCCGATGGGCTTATTTATTAAAGAAGCATTATTCAAAACATATATGCAGCAAGTAGATCCTAAATTGGTGTATGAACCAGGTCATGCCGTGATTTCTGTGAATATTGTGAATTTAAATCCAGTCACAAATTGCGTCTATATCGGTGATGATTTTTTCTTTGCAGCTCGCTATAATGACGCTTTCGATGCATTTTCAAACGGTTTTGTGCTTACAAAAAATCAGATTGCCAGTATCACTCTCAAAAGCAAAGCACTGGCGGATCAATTAATCATCGAAACAACCGAAGAGGACCCGCATAGTCATCAGCCGTTAACCTTAAAAATGAGCCTGCCGAAAATCAATCAAACATCTTGGCACGTAAAGAATTTAAAACTGCTGCGGCAGCGTTTGGCCAAAGCCTAATTCTTTGGAGGGTCTTATGAAACGAATCGATAAGATCGAGAGAAGCCTGAATGACAGCTGGGTCCAGCAGACGATTGATCAAGCAAAAAAACGACCCGGCAGCACAGCTGAAGAATTAGCTGCTCAGACACAAGTGAGCCGTGCGAATTGTTCTTTAGAATTAAATAAACTCGTGAGGCTCAAAAAAGCGGTGAAAATCAAGAGTTTTCCGGTACGTTTTCTGCCTATATCCTGGGTGCGGGAAAAATTCGGTATCTCAGATTTGGCTTATTATGAATTTACAGATTTACAGCAGCTGGAATCGAGCTTAACTGCTAAAGCAGCAGCTGGCGTACCAGCTAATGTATCTGCACAAAAAATCGCTATTGACCTCCATGGCGACCCATTTGCACAGGTCATCGGTGCCCAAGGGAGTTTGAAAAACGCCATTTCTCAAGCTAAAGCCGCCGCTTCCTATCCACCGCACGGCCTGCATATGCTGCTGGTCGGACAGACAGGTTCCGGGAAAACCTTCTTTGCGAGGAAAATTTACGATTTTGCCAAAGCCCGCGGCTTATTAAGTGCAGACGCGCCGATGATGGCTTTTAACTGTGCTGATTATTATAACAACCCTCAGTTGCTGATGTCTCAGCTTTTCGGTTACGTGAAAGGTGCTTATACAGGTGCTGACAAAGATACGCCTGGCCTAGTTGAACAAGCCGATCACGGCATCTTGCTGTTGGATGAAATTCATCGCCTGCCTCCTGAAGGACAGGAAATGCTGTTTTATTTCATTGATAACGGCCACTTCAGCCGCTTGGGCGAAAGCAGCAAGGATCGTACGGCCAATGTCTTAATTATTGGTGCCACAACCGAGGATCCGGCTTCCGCACTCTTAAGTACTTTTCTGCGTCGGATTCCCATGACGATTCGTATTCCTTCTTTGGCCGAACGGACTTTATCCGAAAAGGTTTCTTTAGCCAAGTATTTGTTTCAACAAGAAGCGCAAAGAATCAAAAAACAGCTGGTAGTAGCCATTGATGTCTTGACGGCTTTGATTACGGTCAACAATTACGGTAATGTTGGCCAACTAAAATCTCAGATTCAGCTGGTTTGTGCGCAAGCTTTTTTAAACAGTTTGAATACAACGGATAGGGTCTTAGTTAAAGTTAATGATCTGCCTGAAGAAATTCGCCAAGAATGGCTATCAAGCAGTTCTAATCTGAAAAAATCCAAGGAATTGCTGTCGCTCGTTGATACAAATACGGTTTTTAATGTCGACGGTTCGGCTGATCAGCCTGAGAATAGCGAAGGCAATATCTATAGCGAAATTGAAAACAAAGTCGGTTTGTTAAAGTCACACGGCGTTTCAGACGACGAAATTCACCAATATATCATGACTGATCTGCATTTGCACATCAAAAATTTCTTTGATCAAGGACGTGTCGAACAGAATTTAGCAAAATTTGTCTCGCCGGAATTACTGGATTTCACTCATGAGCTGAAAAAATTGGCCGAAGAAAAACTGCATACGCAGCTGGATCAGCGTTTTATCTATTATATGGGCATGCATATTGACGCTTTTTTCAAACGCGGCCTTAAAACAGACTTGCTGCTGGAACCGGAAATCCAAGAGATTAAAAAGAGCCATGCTAAAGAGTATCAAGTGGCCAAGTTGTTTGCTATGAGAATTAAAAGTAGTTTTGACGTTTACCTGCCGGATATTGAAGTCATTTACCTGACGATGCTGTTGGCTTCGATTGAGACACTGTCTGTTGACCACAAAGTTGGTGTGCTCGTGGTCTCGCATGGCAATAGTACGGCTTCTTCGATGGTGCAGGTAGCCAATGAATTGTTCGGCGGCCATTATGCACAAGCGCTGGACATGCCGCTTAATTTGTCGCCGGAAGATATTTTTCGCAAGATGACTGCGATCGTACCTCGTTTGGATCAAGGCAAAGGCGTCCTGCTGCTCGTTGATATGGGTTCTTTAGCGATGTTAGAACAGCGTTTAACAGCCGAAACAGGCGTCGCAATTAAAACGATCGCAAATGTCACAACTTCGATTGTGCTGGATGTGATTCGCAAGGTGAATTATTTGAATATGGATCTTGGCTCGATTTATAATTCTGTCCGCGAAGATTTTCGCGAATTGGTGATGCAGGGCGATCTGCCCAATGAAACTGCCGCACAAAAAGTGATTCTGGCTATTTGCACAACAGGCAGCGGGACTGCCAAAAAAATCCAGGACATATTGGAACAAATTATTCACAGCAATACAAAGGAAGCAATCAGCGTTAAGACGGTTTCGGCTTTAAAAATGACGGAACAGATTGCTAAAATCGTACTTGACTATCAGGTCATCGCAGCTGTTGGGACAAAACGGCCAAGCCTGCCGGTACCTTACGTGTCGTTAGAGGAACTCATTGGTGGAAATGGCGAGGATGTGTTGAAGGCTGTCTTGCGCCATGAACCAACTTTGCCTCAGCAGCAGCCTTCGTCTGACAAGACGATTGTGGCTTATGACTTATGCGAAGATATTTTAAAAGCACATTTGGTCTACTTGAATCCTTATTTAATTAATCAATTGCTGAATAATTGGATTGACCAGGTCCAGCAGCGTTTGAATCACCGTTTTTCCAATAGCCTGATTATCAAAAGTATTGTTCATACGGCTTTTGCTTTTGAGCGTTCATTGCGTCAAGACAATTTGACTTTCACGGAACCGACCACCCCTGCCTTGGCGCGTGCGGAAAAATTTATTAGCCAGTCGCTGACTTATTATGAGAAAGAATTAGCTGTCACGCTGCCCTTGGACGAAAAGAAATATATTGCTTCGATATTTCTTGATGAAGGGGAAAGTGTTTCAAAGTTGTTTTAAATTCCGGCCAACTTGTTTCAAAAAAATCGTAAATCGTTCCAAATAATCATCAGTTGTTTTAAAACACCCCTGTTCTGCTTTTTTTACGGATGACAGAGGTATTTTTTTCGTCTTTTTTTGTTTAAAACAAGTCTGGCACGCTGTTTGCATGTAGATAAGTGAGGAGGAATAAGAATGGTAACAATAATTCTGAGTGGTCACGGACAAGCAGCACCTGGTCTGCTAAGTGCTTTTGAGATGATTTTCGGTCACAGTGACCAGATTCATGTTGTGACATTTTCAAAGGGTGAGGGTGTTGATGATTTAAAAGCACATTATCAAACGGTCTTAGGCACATTAGCGCCAGGCAGCGAGGTTTTGTTTCTTGTCGATCTTTTTGGCGGCAGCCCCTACAACGCAGCGACGCAACTGGTCTATGGTCATACGGAGCGCGATATTGTAGCTGGAGTTAATCTGCCAATGCTGCTGGAGGCAGGTTCAATGCTGGCTGGATCACTGTCAGCTATCGTATCGCATCTGAAGGAAATTGCACCTGGAACTGTACGCGTCTTTAGTGACGAGATTAAAAGTGTGAACACGACAGCTAGCGACGAAGGAGGGGATACATTATGAAAGTAACAGTGACAAGAATTGACGACCGTTATATCCACGGCCAGGTTTTGACCAAGTGGATCAAGTTGCTGCCGGCAGACCGTATTATCGTCGTTAGTAAAGAAGTTGCTGATGATCCGATGCGTAAAACACTGGTTTTGTCTGTGGCGCCGTCTAATGTGAAAGCCAGTGCAGTCAGCCCGGAAAAAATGGGGCGGGTGTTTCAAAACCCTAAATATGAAGATACAACAGCCATGCTGATTTTTGGTAATCCGACAGAATTGCTGGAGGCAGTTAACGCTGGCGTTGGAGTTAAAAAAGTGAATGTTGGCGGTATGCGTTTTGCGCCGGACAAAATCCACGTGACAGAGTCAGTCAGTGTGACACCAGAGGATGTTAAGGCCTTTCGTGCACTGGCCGATAAAGGGATCAGTCTGGATCTGCAGCAGCTGCCGGGGGATGCCAGCAAAGACTTCATGAAAATCCTCGACGATAAATCATAAAGGAGATAACGGAAAGTGAATATTATACAGGGTATTTTAGTTTTGTTAGTGGCCGGCATTGCTGGCGTCGGTTCCGTTTTGGATGAAGGACAGACGCATCGGCCGCTTGTTGCCTGCACGCTGGTGGGTTTGATTTTGGGCAACTTGAACATGGGCATCATTTTGGGCGGTACTTTGGAAATGATGGCCTTAGGCTGGATGAATGTCGGTCTGGCTATGGCACCGGATACCGCCTTGGCCTCAATTGTGTCAACGCTGCTGGTTATCAACACACACGCCAACATTGGTGAGGGTATTGCGATTGCTGTGCCGCTGGCTGCAGCCGGTCAGGCATTAACGATCTTTGTTCGGACGATTGTGGTTTTCTTTGTTCATAAAGGTGATGATTTTGCCAAGAAGGGCAATTACCGCGCAATTGAATGGATGCATGTAATTTCCATGGGTCTGCAGGCATTGCGCGTGATGGTGCCGACAGCTATTGTCATGATGATTAGTACGAGTGCTGTTGAGGCGGGATTAAAAGCAATTCCAACTGTTATCACAGGTGGTTTGCAGATTGCCGGCGGTATCATCGTGGTTGTCGGATATGCGATGGTGATCAACATGATGGATGTACCGCATTTGAAGCCTTTCTTCTATTTAGGATTCTTGTTTGCTGCATTTACGAACTTCAACCTAGTTGGTTTTGGCGGCTTGGGTTTGATCTTTGCTCTGCTTTACATCCAGCTGAAGTACAACAACAATAATGGAAACAATCATCATAGCAGCGGTACTAGTGAGAAACTGGCAACGGCTTCTGCTTCAAACGGCGATGATGACTTAGATGACGATTTGGATGATTGAGAGGAGACATAATGGATAATGCAATAGCAAATACAGACACAAAAAAGACTTTAACCAAAAGCGATCTGCGCCACATGTACGTACGTTCCTGGTTTCTGCTTGGTTCATTTAACTTTGAGCGTGCGCAGAACATGGGCTACTGCTTTGTTATGATTCCGGCTATCAAGCGCTTTTATGCACCGGGCAAAGAGCGTAATGAGGCTTTGGAACGGCACATGGAATGGTTTAACACACATCCTTGGCTGACAGCACCTATCTTTGGTGTTACATCAGCCATGGAAGAGGAAAAAGCTAATGGCGGCAAGGTTGACGGCACTGCGATTGCCGCCATGAAAATCGGGCTCATGGGCCCGCTGGCTGGTGTCGGTGATCCACTGCTTTGGGGAACGGCAAGGCCAGTGCTGGCAGCTTTAGGTGCTGGTATTGCTAAAACAGGCAGTATCTTAGGGCCGCTTTTGTTCTTTGTTTTAATCAACGCCATTCGTCTTTCTATCAAGTGGTATCTGCTCAAGTACGGATATCAAAAAGGCAGTGAGATTATCAGCGATATGGCTGGCGATCGCATCAAGAAGCTGACTGAAGGCGCCTCTATCATGGGATTATTCGTCATGGGTGCTTTGGTCTCCAAGTGGACGACGATTAATATTCCTATTGTTGCAACAAGGATTAGCGGCAAAACGCAAACGATACAAAATATATTGGATACGGTTCTGCCGGGCGCGTTGGCGCTGGTATTAACACTGTTTGTTTCTTGGCTGCTGAAAAAAGGCGTCAGTCCTTTGACAATTATCTTTGGTATTTTCGCTTTAGGTATTATCGGCAAGTGGTTAGGATTTCTTGGTTAAATCGTTGTTTGTACAAATCTGCTCTGAAAGGAGCAGATTTTTTTTGGCTGCTTTTCGTTTTGATCATAGCAGCGGCTGTTGTAAGATGAAGGAAACCTTGGCAGCCTTGTTGACACAATTGGAACACTGGCAGAACGCGATGAACAAAGTTTCTTTCTTTGCAGCTTTTTATGCAGCTTTGAAAAAAATGCTGCCTTTTGTCGTTGTGACGGTTTTTTTCCACCTGTTTGTGTCTATTTTCTTGACGCAACCGGGCTTTTTTCTGACCGTATTTAATATCAAACTACCGGCTTTTTTACAAGCTCCGGCAATCGAATTATCTCAATTGGACTTTTACTTGACGCGTCTGCTGCTGCCTTTGTTTGCTTTTTTCTATGCTAAGCATTTAATGGAGCCCCTTGACCATGACAACCGCCATGATTTAATTCCTCTGGTTAATTTTATTGTGACTTTTTTGTTGTTCAGCAACGATTTTCTTTTTCAAGCTTCCGGCCAAAACCTGCTCGTTGTGGCAGCAGTCACTTTTGTGCTCACGCGCTGTATGCAGCTATTGATTCGGCATCCGAATACGTTTAATCGGCAATTATTGATCATGTTTTGTCTCTTATGCCTGGTTTCGGCAGCCTTAGCGGCGGCATATCTTTTAAAAAATCACCAATTTGCCCAGATGGTTAATCTGGGACAGTGGTTTAATGACCGTTTTGTCTACTTGCTGTCAACAAATTTTGCTGGTGTTCTCCTGCTGGCCATCACGGCGAGTCTTTTCTTGTGGCTGGGATTACCGGTACCACTGGCTTTAACACGTAACACTTTTTCTCTTCCGGCAGCGATTGGTAATTTGAACGCTTCTTTGGACAATAAAGTTTCAACCGTGCCAAACGTCTTAAGCCTGCACACGCTTTATGATGCTTTTGCAGTTTTTGGCGGCGTTTCGATGAGTTTCGCCTTAATTCTGCTTTTATTGTTGAAGGGGCGCGCGCAATCCAAAAAAATGGCTAAGATTGCTCTGTTGCCCAGCCTTTTTAATAGCAATCAGATTCTGGCCTTCGCACTGCCGATTTTTTTCAATCCTTTGCTGCTGCTGCCTGCTGTATTGGCACCTTTAGCAGCTGTATCGATCTCAGCAATTGCCTTAAAAATGAATTTGGTTAATCCTGCTGTTTATCAGCTTCCTCAGCGAACACCGAGTCTGTTCGTGGCTTTTTTATCATCAGGTGCTGATTGGCGAAATCTGCTGCTGGTTGTTATCAATTTAGCAGTGGGGATGCTGATCTATTTTCCTTTTGTGAATCGCTGGTTAGAAAGGGATCGCGATGAAAAAGATTAAAAATGTGTCTGCTGGATTATTTCTGCTGCTTTTCTCACTGGCATCGTTGTTCGTCGGCCGCAATTGGGTGCGGCAGAGTATTCAAAACCAGGCAGTTGTCTATAATTCTAGATTGAATCCTACGATTATGATTCCTGGCTCGGCTGCCAGCAATACGCGTTTTAATAACTTGATTCTAATTCTGAACAGCAAAAGTACGCCGCACTCTTTATTGCGCGTCAGAGTCAATACGAATAACACAATTACTTATTCCGGCCGTATCAAAGCTAATGACCAGCAGCCTTATATTGTGATTGGTTTTCAAAATAACAGCGATGGTTATGAGACGATTAAGCGTCAGGCACGTTGGCTGAATTTAGCCATGCAGGCTTTGCAGAAACGTTATCATTTCAATCATTTCAATGCCTTTGGTCACTCCAATGGTGGATTAGATTGGACAATTTACTTAGAAAATTACTTTAACAGCAAAAAAAATACGGTTGGTACTTTGATGACTGTTGGTTCACCCTACAATTTTTCTGAAAGTTCGCCCAATGATCGGACACAGTTGCTAACCGATTTGATAAAAAGGCGTCATCATCTACCGCCTTCTCTTGTTGTATATTCGATTGCCGGCACTGAGACCTACAAAGATGATGGGATTGTGCCGATCGAGAGTGTCCTTGCCGGCCGCTATATTTTTCAAAACGTTGTTCATTCTTATACGCAAATTACGGTTTCTGGCGCTGATTCTCAACATTCTGACCTACCCACTAATCCACAAATCATTGAATTAATTCAAAGACGTATCCTTGATTTTCCAATTTCCCCATTGCCGAATACGAATAATGGTGGGACCAACTAAACTTATTTTTTGTTACAAATTTGCAATAGAGATGTAATTAATGTAACATGATTTGAGATTACGAAAAGGAGAAGGCGTGAAGATTTTGTTTGATTTTTTCCATCGTCCAGCCGTTCAATTTTTGTTAGAAACAGTATTTTATTTTGTCGTGCTGGTCATTTTGCTTTATTTATATGGATATACCGGTATTAACGATGGCGGATTTATCTATAACGAGTTTTAACAGGTGATTATGATTAAAAATATTTTAGAAACAATCAATGCACAAGCCGCTATCCATCCTGATTCACCGGCATATGATTATTTGGGCAGACATAACAGTTATCGCGACCTCAAAGAATATTCTGATTCCTTGGCTGCTTATATCGATTGTCAGCCAATCAAAACAAATGCACCGATCATGATTTTTGGTGGTCAGGAATTTTCGATGATTGCGAGTTTTTTGGCTGCTGCTAAATCTGGTCACGCTTATATCCCTGTCGATGTAAACTCGCCTAGCGAGCGGCTAACGGCGATTTTAACCATTGCTGATCCCGCTCTTGTGATTGCCTGTGATGCGTTGCCGATAAAAATTTCAGACCGGCCGGTGATTCAAGCTGATCAGCTGGCAAATATTTTTTTGCAGCAGACTGCCTACAAGATGACTCATGCCGTCACTGGTGATGATACCTTCTACATCATTTTTACATCTGGTACAACGGGTCAACCCAAGGGCGTACAGATCAGCAGCAGCAACATTTTAAGTTTTGCCAATTGGCAACTAGGTTCTGATTTTAATCTTCCTGAACATGCCTCCACTTTAGCCCAAGCACCTTTCTCTTTTGATTTATCTGTCATGGACTGGATTCCGGCATTGTTAGCCGGCGGGCAGCTGCGGGCTTTGCCAAAAGAAGTTGCTGATAATTTCAAAAAACTCTTTGAGATTCTGCCGCAGTATGATTTGCAGGTTTTTGTTTCGACGCCTTCTTTTGCAGAAGTCTGTCTGATAAATCCGGATTTCGATCAAGTTCATTTACCTCAACTGAGTCATTTTCTTTTCTGCGGTGAGGAGCTGACTAAAAAGACTGCCGACAAGCTGCAAGAACGTTTTCCTGGCGCTAAAATTTTTAACACGTACGGGCCGACTGAGGCTACTGTAGCTGTTTCGGGAGTTCAAATAACTCAGCAGCTTGTAAATCAATTCGATCGTCTGCCTGTGGGCTATGTCAAATCTGATACGCAAGTCACGATTTTTGATGAGCAAGGGAAACCCGTACCTTGTGGCCAATCTGGGGAGATCATTATTTACGGCCCAAGTGTTTCAAAGGGCTATCTGAACAATCCAAAAAAGACTGCAGCAGCCTTTTTCCATTATCAAGGGCAGCGGGCTTATCGTACCGGAGACTTAGGCAGTTTGGATGCACGCGGTCTGCTGCATTATGAGGGCCGTAAAGATTTTCAGATCAAACTGCACGGCTACCGGATCGAGCTTGAGGAAGTGAACCATGGTTTAAGTCAAAGTGATTTGGTCAAACAAGCCGTGGCTATTCCACGATACGATTCGGATCATAAAGTTGCCCAATTACTGGCATGGGTCGTGCCCAAAGATAATCAGTTTGCCAAGGATGCTGATTTAACAAAAGCGCTTAAAGAAGATTTGAAAGAACGGATGATGTCCTATATGATTCCCAGCCGTTTTGTTTACAAAGACAGTTTGCCGATTTCAGCCAACGGAAAAATTGACATCAAAAAGGCCATCGCTGAGGTCAATAATGTTTGATTTTTTCGGAAATCAACTGCCTAATTTACAGCCCTATGCGGATCCGACTTACTTTATTTACCTGTTGATAGCCATACTGCCTTTAGCCATCGGTTTATATTTCGGCCGGCGTTTTAAGATTTATGAAGCCGTCTTTTCGTTAGTTTTCATTGTTTTAATGTTTACAGACGATAAGCTGGGTCAGGGATTAGCTCTAATCGGCTATATTATCTGGCAGCTGCTAGCCGTCTGGCTGTATCATGTCTACCGGAATCGCCAAAATAAGGCCTGGGTTTTCTATCTAGCTGTGTTCGCCTCCATTCTGCCCTTGATCATTGTGAAAATGACGCCAGCCATCGATGAAGGCGCCAAATCGATCATCGGTTTTCTTGGTATTTCTTATCTGACCTTTCGTGCGGTCGGCGTGATTATGGAAATGCGGGACGGTGTCCAAAAAGATTTCAAAGCTTGGCATTTTTTTAGATTCATGGTTTTTATGCCGACCTTTTCTTCGGGCCCGATTGATCGTTATCGGCGTTTTGAAAAAGATTATCAGCAGATTCCGGACCGGAACCATTATGTGGATTTGGTTGGCAAAGCTGTTAAATATCTGTTTATCGGTTTTTTGTATAAATTCGTATTGTCTTATATCTTCGGCAGCTTAATGCTTCCTAATGCTGAAAATATGGCTTTGGCGGCTGGCAAGGGGCCATCATTTGAACTTTTGTGGGTCATGTATATTTATGGTTTTTACTTGTTCTTTGATTTTGCGGGCTACTCCTTATTCGCTGTCGCCATTTCGTATTTAATGGGCGTCGAAACGCCAATGAACTTTAAGGCTCCTTTTAAGTCAAAAAACCTGAAAGAGTTCTGGAATCGTTGGCACATCAGCTTGAGTTTTTGGTTTCGAGATTACGTTTTCATGCGGATGGTCTTCGCCATGAAGAAAAAACGATTATTCAAAAAATCCACCACTTATTCAAGTGTGGCTTATGTCTTGAATATGCTGCTGATGGGTTTTTGGCATGGCATCACTTGGTACTATATTGCCTATGGCCTATTTCATGGCTTGGGTCTAATGATTAACGATGCCTGGCTGCGTTATAAGCGCCGCCATCTAAAATGGCTGAAGTCTAATTGGTTGACACAAGGCATTGCGATTATCTTTACTTTTCACGTGGTGATGTTCAGTTTCTTGTTGTTCTCGGGATTCTTGAATGTTTTATGGTTTATCAAAAAATAGAGGTGTAAAAATGGAAAAAGAAGTTCTAGAAATTTTAAAAAATATTGCTGGTGAAGATTTGTCTGACCAGCGTGATGAGAATTTTTTTGAAAATGGTCTCATAGATTCAATGGCGACTGTTGATTTGATTTTAGCTTTGCAGGAAAAGTTCTCGATCAATGTACCAGTCTCTGAATTCGATCGCAGCCAATGGGATACGCCCAATAAAGTGATTGCGCAGGTCAAGGAGCTGATGAATCACTAATGGGGAAAAAGCTCTGGAGAATTTTTGGACCCGTACTGCTGGCTGTCGCGATTCTGCTTGTTTTGTTATTTGCGCCTTTTAATTATTCTCACTTTTCATCCAAAGATGAACAGCGGGCAGCAGTTGCTTTGAATTCTGTCGTTTTTAAGAATCAGCAGTTAAAAAAACAAGCGTTATCGGATCAGCATATGCGTTACATTCCTTTTTTCGGGTCTTCTGAATGGGAACGTATGGATGCCTTCCATCCTTCAGTGCTAGCGGTTAAATATCAACGCAGTTACCGGCCGTTTTTATTAGGCCGGCGGGGAACACAGTCACTGACACAATATTTTGGCATGCAGACCATTTTGCCGCAATTACAAAATAAGCAGGCTGTTTTTGTTATTTCGCCGCAGTGGTTTGATCATGTTGGAGCTGAACCTGCAGCTTTTGACTTTTATTTTTCCAATCTGCAAGGTGCTGATTGGCTATGCCGTGCAAGGAATACAGCTGTCGATCGATATGCAGCTCGTCGCTTTCTTGCGTTGCAGGGCAAAGGCCGCAAAGATGATTTAGCCGCTATGTATCGGCGGATTGCCCAAGGAAAAGCCTTGACCCCTTTTCAAAAATGGGAAATCCGAACTCGAAAAAATGTTTTAGAACATGAAGATGAGCTATTCAGTAATTTTCATATCAATGATAATTATGACCGGCGAATTTTAAAGCAAAGCCAATACCTGCCAAAGAAATTTTCTTATGGTCGCCTAAGCCGCATAGCAGGCCGTATGGCAGCTAGGGGGAGCAGCAACAACGCATTTGGTATTTCTAATCGTTTCTATCGCAGCAAAATTCGGCCGATTGGCGTGCGGCGTTTGCGCGGCGTTCAAAGGAGAGCCAGTTACCTGCGTTCACCGGAGTATGGCGATTTGCAGTTGCTGCTGACTCAATTTGCTCAGTCCAATATCAATGTCATGATTGTAATACCACCTGTTAATCATAAATGGGCTGCCTATACAGGCTTAAAAGAAGCGCGTTATCAGCGTGCTGTGCGTAAAATCAAATATCAACTGCATGAGCAATCTTTCAACCGGGTATTGGATTTGTCCAAAGATGGTGACCAGCCTTATTTCATGGAAGATACGATTCACCTAGGCTGGCGCGGCTGGTTGGCTTTTGATAAGGGTGTATATCCTTTTCTCACCAAAAAGCAGAAGCAGCCTCACTATCGGATTAATAATCGTTTCCTATCCAAAAAATGGCAGCAGCTGCGTTTTACAGAATCAGATGCACGCAAGCTGATTAAAAAATAAATTTGGACAAACAAAAAGCCGCTGATCATCACAGTGGCTTTTTTGGATTTACTGAATTTCAATATGATGTGCTTGATTCTCATCAGACTTTGGTAAAACAAGCTTCAAGATGCCATCTTCATACTTAGCGCTGATCTTGCTTTCATCAACACCAGGGAGATAGTAGCTGCGAGAATAACTGCCAGAGCGGCGCTCACTGGCAACGAGATGATTTTTCTTATCTCTTTGCTCCGAATCACGATTCAGCGTGCCCGATACGGACAGATTATTGTTAGCGTAATCTATTTTAATATCCTTTTTGTCTAATCCGGGCAGTTCAATCTGTAAAGCGTAAGCTTTGTCATCCTCGGAAACATCGGTCCGCATCAAAGGATTACTCCGACGCATACCGTTCCAAAACTCATCACGCGGGCCAAAGAAATTATTCATCAAATTTCCCATCATATCGCCGACGTCCATCAGTCCATCATTCCTATCAATTAAATCATTTGCCATATTCAATACCTCCTATTGCTAAGTGATATATCATATCTATCGCTTACACCTATTATAATAGTCAGTATTGGTCAGAAAGTCAATAAAGGTCAAACAAAAATCTGAAAGTTTTTGATTACGTTTCGTATGAATGAAGTGTTGTCCTGTACGATGCTAAAATTGGCTTATGACCTTAAAGATTATCCGAGCCTTTGCTGATAGTGATTTTCGCTCCGAGTTATTGGCTCGTATACATAAAAAATATCAGGCGGATCCGCAGGCGCGTTTTTTCTATGTGGTACCCAACCATATTAAATTTTCGTCAGAGGTCGGTGTTTTAAAGGATTTTGGAGGCTTATTGGGCGCAAAAACTCAAGATAACCAGGCCTTTTCACGCTTGCAGGTTTACTCTTTCTCACGCCTGGCTTGGGCCTTGACCAAACAAGAAGAGGGGAAAACGGCGCTGACTGATTTATCAATCGCCATTCTAGTTGGACAAGTCTTGCGGGATCTGCCCTTAGCACAATTGGGAATTTTTGCGCGTTCTGCCCGTTTGCCAGGGTTTGTGGCCAATGTTGCCGCACAGCTGCAGGAAATTTGGGATTCCGGATTGACTGCCGCTGAGTTAGGGGTAACACATAGCGGCCAAGATCGTTTAGCTGACAAAATTCATTTTCTGGCGATTATTGAAGCACAAGTTCTGCCTTTACTGGCAGACTTTGAGCTGCCTGAGGATAAGCTGAAAAATTTTGCTGAAGATTTGGCAGATTTAGACTTATCGCACGCAAATTTCTATTTTGAAGGTTTTTCTAATTTTACCAATACTGAGATGTCTGTTTTACAAGCAATTATTGCCTTGGATAGACAAGGCAGACTAGGCAGTGATTCTGAAGTGACGGTCGCTTTGATCGGCGATAGTGCCAGTGATCGTTTTGGGGATGGCAATCTCTTTTTTAAGACGAATCGCCTGATTAGAGAAAATTTTCCTGATGCCCAGATCGAGCGGATTCATCGCGATCGAAATTTATCTATGTCGCAGCAGAATTTTGAAAAGAGCTGGCGTGAATTAGAAACACAGGGTTTTGCCCAAGAAAAACGCCCATTGCCTCAGATGTCGATCAGGGCCGTCAGCAGCCAGGAAAACGAAGCGGCTTTTGTTGCCCGCTCGATTCGCCGCAAATTGGTCGACGATCCAACTTTGCGGGCACGTGACATTTTGGTGATTGCTCAGCGTTTGGACAATTACAAAGATATTCTGCCGCACTTTTTCCAGCGCTATGATCTGCCTTATTTCTTGGATAGTGATACCCGCATGTCTGATCATCCTTTAGCTTCTGTTTTAGAAAGTTTGTTGACACCAAGTGCAGAATTCGATTACGAACGGGTTATGCGGATTTTAAAAAGCGGCCTATTCCAATGGGAATCCGAAACGAATTTTCAAGATTCTTTGGATTATCTGGAAAACTTTGTTCTGGCAGCTAACCCTAAAGAGGCTCTTTGGCGTAATGGTGATTTTCAGTATGTCGCGGTCAGTGATGAACAAGATGTGGCCAAAAGCGATCCACAAGACCAGCGAATCAACCAAATGGTTAATCAGATGCGTGTCTATATTGTGCAGCTGCTGGATAGTTTTAAGGACCGTTTTGCAAAAGTGACTACTTATGGGCAGGCGGTCAGGACCTTAATGACTTGGCTGCTGGACTTTAAAGTCGATCAGGTCTTTATTGCACAAGCCAATCGCGGCGATGACCGAGGCGTTCAGGCTTGGAAAATGCTGATAAACAGCCTAGAACAGATCGATCATTTGATTGCCGACAAGGAATTTGTTGGCCAGGATTTTTTGCAGATGTTAAAAGATGGTTTTGCAGCGGCCACCTTTTCAGGTATTCCGGCCAGTCTGGATCAGATTACGATTTCCGAAAGCGGAATTGTCCAACGGCAGGATTACCGCCTGCTTTACTTTATTGGTGCGACTTCAGACAGTCTGCCGGCGCAGATTGATTCTAAAAGCCTATTGGATGATTCTGATCGTCAGCAATTAGTCAGTGATTTTGCTGAAGCCAAAAAAGATTATTTTTTGCAGGACACGAGCCGTCAGCAGATGGCCGCCGAGAATCTACGTTTTTATTCGACCGTCTTATCTGCTACAGAATCAGTTGTCTTCAGTTATCCAAAATTTAGAAGCGATGGCAAAAAAAATGAGCTTTCGCCATATTTGTCCCGCCTGTCATTGCCGGAAGTCTCGGACTTGCACGAAGTCAAAGTGCCGGATCTGCCTGAAAAGAAGGCGGATCTCGTCAATTATTTGGGCAATGCCAATAGCTCGGTTACTGCCGTCAGCCGCAGTGCAAAAGCATATGGGACTGCTTTTATTGACGGTTTATATTCGTTAATTGCCTTGCGAAACGCCAACTTTAAGAAAGTTTTGGCCGCGAGCCATTATGAAAATCAAGTTGTGACTTTGAGAAAAGACCTGGTCGATAAGCTTTTTGGCAAAGATTTGCGTTTATCAATTTCTCAAATCGAACGCTATTTCAGTAATCCTTATGAATATTTTCTGCAGTATGGCCTGCGTTTGAAAAAACGGAGCCAATTTACCCTGGATCCTGCGCTTTCAGGCAGTTACTATCATGCGATTTTTGAAAAAGTCGTTGATAGGATGATCGAAAAAAAAGTCGCATTTCGCGATTTAAGCAATCAAGAACTGGATGAAAGCAGTCGTCAGGCTGCTGAGAGCCTGCTGCAGCAAGAAGATTTTCAGATTCTGGATTCAGATGACCATTTCCAGGCTGTTGCTAAAAGCCTCACACAGGATGTTGCATTGACTTTCCGTCTGATGCGGCTGTCCAATGCCTTTAACCAATCACGCCCTATCCGCACTGAGGCAGCTTTTGGCCGCTTGGATCAGGATAACAAGCAGGCGCCTTTGATTGGTCTGGATTTCACTTTGGAAAACGGCAACCGCTTATATCTTCGCGGGAAAGTCGACCGCATTGATAGCCAGGATCAGAATCATGATTTTGCGACAATTATTGATTACAAGTCCAATGGCAAACAATTTAATTTTCGCGATGCTTATGTTGGCAGTGAGCTGCAGTTGTTGACTTATTGGATGGATCTTTTAAAAAATACACAGCAGCTGGGATTTCGCCAGTTGGGCGGGGCTGTTTTCGCCCAGATTAAAAATCAGCCGGCCACAATCGCAGATATGCTGTCCAAGGGTGTGCCGCTGGACCAGGTCTTTGGCCAAAATGCACAGTTTCAGCGGCCGGATTTCCAATTCCGTGGTCTTTTACTGGACGATTCAGCCTATTTGGATAATTTGCAGCATCTGGAAGCTGGCGAGAAGGCCGATTTTTATCATTTTTCGTTAACAAAAAATGAACAGCATGCTGCTAGCGATGATGTCTTATCTAAAGAAGATCTGCAATTATTGATGAAACATGACCAGGACAAACTGGTCCAAGCCGGCAATGCCATTAGTCAAGGGCGTTTTCCTTTGTATCCTTTGCGGGAGGGCGACCAGAGATCTGCACTGACTTATTCCGATTATAAGGAAGTTATGAATTTCGATCGTTCTTTTGGCGATCGTTATCATGATTTGAATGTTTATCCCAATAACAGAAAAGGCATTTTGGCCTTATTGAAAAAGGAGCAGGAAAAATGAACTATTCTGAAAACCAAAAAGCTGTTATTTTTCATGCTCCTGATGAAAATCTGCTGGTTGCTGCTTCGGCTGGTTCTGGCAAGACAACCGTTTTAATTGAACATGTCTACCAGCAGCTGTTGGCAGGCCAGGATATTGATCGTTTTCTGATTTCGACTTTTACAGATGCCGCAGCTTCGGAAATGAAAAGTCGTCTGGAAAAACGCATTCGTCAAGGGATCGGAGAGACTAGCGCAGAGGCCGATAAAAAACATTTACAGGCGCAGCTGCTATCGTTAAATAGCGCGGCAATCGGGACTTTAGACGCTTTTTCATTAAAAATTATCGAACGATATTATGCGGCAATCGGCTTGGACCCGCGCTATCGCATTTTGGCTGATCAGACCGAAAAAGATTTGCTGATTCAAGAAGTGATTGATAATACTTTTAATTCGTCATATAAAGACAGCCGTTTTCTGGAACTGCTCGCGAATTTTTCTTCAGCCAGCCGAGATCAGGATTTGAAAAAACTGGTCATTAGATTGAATTCGATGGCCGAAGCGCGTGCCGAAGCCGATGAGTGGCTGGATTCGCTCGGCCGCCATTATCGCTTGGGAAATAGTTTGACTGCTGGCGATTTTTGGCAGCGTTTATTAGCACCACAATTGTCTGATAAGGTTGTCGAAGCTTATTACCAGATCGTCTCAGCCAAAGAGAAGATTGAAAAATTGCAGGATTATGGCAGTTACGAACCTTATTTGACTGATGTTGCCGCCATGATGCAGGGGCTGATTAACAGTTTTAAAAGTAATGACTGGCAGCAGATTCGCAATTATTATGATCAGCATCCTTGGCCGAAATCCGCTCGCAAAAAGGGCAATACACCTGGTGAAGCTGAGTATTTTCATCAGTTTGTCGATAAGCAGATCAAGGCCGCTCGGGACTCGTATCGCTCAATTGCCACGGATTTCCTGCTTCTTAACGAAAATCAATGGCTGCTGATTAGCCAAAATGCCGATAAAATTGTCACAGAATTAGTTGGGCTGACAAAACTATTTCGGAAACATTTTGCTGCTAAAAAACGCGATCTATCGCTGCTGGATTTTTCAGATGGCGAGCAGTTTGCCTATCAGATTCTCAAAGTTCCCAGTATTCGTGAAGAAGTTCAAAGCAGTTATCATGAAGTGCTTGTCGATGAATACCAAGATATTAATGATTTGCAGGAAAGTATTCTCACGAGTGTGGCAAACAGCCACAATATGTTTATGGTTGGCGACTTAAAACAGAGTATTTACGGTTTTCGTCAAGCTGACCCGAAGAAGTTTACGGAAAAATATCGTGCCTATGGTCGGCATCAAGGCGGTCGTCTGATCGAATTAGCTGATAATTATCGTTCAGAAAAAAATGTCACGCAGTTTTCGAATTCCGTTTTTGATCAATTAATGGACCAGAAATTAGGCGGAATTGATTACAAAGGGGATGTCCAATTAAAGGCGGCCAACAAAGATTATCCGGCCGACTTGAAGAAAGTTGCTGAGATGTCGATCGTGATTGATGACGGCCAACAGACAGAGGCGGATTTTGGCAAGACTGACGCCGAACTTGAATTAATTGCGGCTAAAATTCAGGATTTAGTTGGCCACGAGCAGCTTTTTGACCGCGACTCAAAAAGCATGCGGCCAGTTCAATTTAAAGATATTACCATTCTTGGGCGCTCGCATGCTTGGGAAAACGAGCTGCAGGCTGTTTTTTTCAAACACAATATTCCAGTGAATGTCGCGGCTGGTAATTTTCTGCAGGAATTTGAAATTTCTGTGATTTTAAGTTTCTTAAAAATTATTGACAACCCGCATCAGGATATTCCTTTGGCAGCTGTTTTACGGTCACCGATTTATGGCTTGGACGAAAATAAATTGGCCGAGATTCGCACAGTGGATTTAAAACACGATTATTTTACAGCCGTGAAAACGTATGCTGAAACCGGCACCGACGCTGATTTAAAAGATTTACTGATCAACTTTCTCCAGCAGCTGAATCGTTATCGGGAAATCGCGGCTGATAACCGGATTGTTGATTTGATTTGGCAGATTTACGATGACACGAATTGGCCAGAATATGTTTCGGCGATGGTCGGCGGAACACAACGTTTAGCCAACTTGCACGCTTTATACGAATACGCTCAGCAATTATCAGACAATCGTTTTGTTGGTTTATTCAGTTTTATTCGCTATGTCGAACAGTTGATGAACGCGACTGAAGACTTTTCCCAAGCGCCGGCGGATATGGGTGAGCAAGCTGTCTCAGTTATGACGATTCATGCAGCCAAAGGTTTGGAATTTCCAATCGTCTTTCTTTTGAACCTTGACAAAAAAATTGATGCGCGCGATACGCAAGGCGCGATGGTGGCAGATTTTGACGAAGGCATCGGGATTGATCTGGTTGATCCGGTTTCGCGTGTAAAAATTCCGACCCTGCAAAAAATGGTTGTTGCAGAAAAGATTAAGGAAAAAAACTGGGCTGAAGAGATGCGGCTCTTGTACGTTGCTTTAACGCGTGCCGAACAGCGCCTGTATCTAATTGGTGCTAGCGGATCGCAGACTGATTTAGCTTTATCTTGGGAGACACCTGTTTCAAAAGACCCGGCCGTGCTGGCTGTGCAGGATCGATTGCGTGCGACGAGCTATCAGCAGTGGATTGGTATGGCTTTAGCTAAGACTGGCCGGATTGATTTGACGGATTTGGTCAAACAAGCTGATCAATCCGACTTGGTATTTTCAATCAAACTGGTTGACTATAGCCAAATTATAGACATGGCTGCACAAGAAACGGAAAACGATACGGCCGCAGTGACGGCTTCAGATATTAAATCCGACCCGGAAATTAATTTATCACGGGCAGAAAAAATTCTCGATTACCGATATCCCTTTCAGACAGAAAGTAATCTGGCGGCCTATCATAACGTCAGTGAATTAAAACGTGTTTTTGAGGATCCAGACGCTTTGCTTTTGCCGGAAATGGATGACGATGACCAACCAGCTGCAGAAATCACGGAATTGCCTAAGCCGGATTTCGCCCAGTCCAGCCAGGGAACACATATCAGTTCGACAGATAAAGGGACTGCCACGCATTTAATCTTGGAAAAAATTGACTGGCATAAAGAACTGACCACAGATTACCTGACGAATTTAATTCATCAGACTATTAGTGATCCCGAGCTGGCCCAAGCGATTGAATTAGACAAGCTGGAATGGCTGATACATTCTGAGTTAGGCAGGCAGATTCAAGCGCATGTTGACAGTCTCAGACGTGAGGAAACGTTTGCCATGCTCCTGCCGGCCGAAAAACTCTATCAGGGTATCAGTAGCGGCGATCAAGTCTTAGTTCACGGTATTATTGACGGCTATTTTATTGACGGTGATGATGTTATCTTGTTTGACTACAAGACGGATCGTTTGACGAAAAATTATATGGCTGATTTGTCGGCGCGTTATGCCGGGCAGCTGAATATTTATGCAACTGCTTTGGCAAGCATGTATCCAGGCAAAAAGGTGGCTGATCGCGTGATAGCAGGCTTAGAGGGCGAGAAACTGATTCACTTATAAACAACTATTTTTAATTTATTGCCTTTTTTTCTTGACTTCATGATCTAAACAGATAATAATAAACACAACTTTTAAGAAAGGAAATCTGATGATGGCAATTACTTTGAATCGTTGGCAAAACTGGCGTAGCAGAAAGTAAGTTTACTCTAAGCGTAGACTTGCTTTGATTTGTATTGAAGAGAGTCTATGCCGTCACGATTTCCTTTTGAATCGAATTCAGCCGCATAGCTAAGATGGATCAATCGCTATGCGGCTTTTTGTATCTAAATGGTCGTCCGTCTAGACTCCGTAAAAATAAAAATAATGAGGAATTAGACAATGACAGAAGAAAATACAGCAGCACAAGTAAAAAGAACCGGCTATTTTGGTGATTACGGTGGACAATATGTCCCTGAAGCCGTCAAAACAGCTTTGAATAAATTGGAAAAGGTTTATCTGCAATATAAAGATGATCCCGAATTCCGCACAGAGTTGGCTGGATATTTAAAGGACTATTCCGGCAGGGAAACGCCGCTCTATTACGCCGAATCACTGACCAAATATTTGGGCGGCGCAAAAGTCTACTTAAAGCGTGAGGACTTAAACCATTTGGGTGCCCACAAATTAAATAATGTTTTGGGACAAATTTTATTAGCACGGCGCATGGGCAAAAAGAGGGTCGTGGCCGAAACAGGGGCTGGCCAGCACGGTGTCGCTACAGCCGCGGCAGCTGCTAAATTTGGTATGTCCTGCGATATTTTTATGGGTGCCATGGATATGCAGCGGCAAAAATTGAATGTTTTTCGCATGGAAATGATGGGCGCAACGGTTCATTCTGTTTCAGCTGGAACAGCCACCTTAAAAAACGCAGTTGATGCAGCCTTAGGCTACTACGCTCAGCACCTAGACGATACTTTTTACGTCTTAGGTTCAGCAGTCGGCCCGCACCCTTATCCGACGATTGTCAAAGACTTCCAGAGTGTCATCAGCAAAGAAGCTCGTCGCCAGATTCTTGAAAAAGAAGGCCGCCTGCCCGATGCGATTATTGCCTGCATTGGCGGCGGATCAAATGCCATTGGTGCCTTTGCAGAATTTATTCCTGACAAAAATGTGCGTTTGATTGGTGCTGAGGCAGCCGGCAAAGGTGTTGATACGCCAGAAAACGCCGCTACGATGACTAACGGCCGCCCTGGTATTGCTGATGGTATGTTTTCCTATCTTTTACAAGATGCACAAGGCGGCGTGCTGCCAGCTTATTCAATTTCTGCAGGTCTTGATTATCCAGGCGTTGGTCCTGAACATTCATTTTTGAAAGATACGCATCGCGCTGAATACTACGCAATCACGGATAAAGAAGCCGTTGACGCATTTCTATTGTTGTCGAAGCTGGAAGGCATTATTCCGGCCCTTGAGAGTTCACACGCTGTGGCCCAAGCTGTCAAGATGGTGCCAAAAATGTCTAAAGACCAGATTGTGATTATTAATCTGTCGGGACGAGGCGATAAAGATGTTGAACAAGTTGCCCACTATATCGGCCGGGACTTGTGAAAAAAGGATTATGGCTGCTGAATGATTGAAATTAAGCCCTAGGTTCAATACAATAATCATATACGGTAAGCGCTTACTTATTTTGCAAGTATTATGTAAGCGATGCTTTAAATGATTATAAGGGGTAATTCATGTCAATTAGTGTCAATCAGCAAGCAAAAGTGTTTCATCTGCAGACAGCTCACAGCAGCTATATTTTTCATGTGATGGCAAACGGTGATTTAGGCCAATTATACTTTGGCCGCAAAATCCATGTTAAAGATCACTATGACAATCTGGCCAAACGCGAGCGGCGCGAAGCGATGGTTGCCTGGGGAAAGGACTTTGATGATTTTCAGCCCGATAATTTGAAGACCGAATATGCTGCTTTTGGCCGCGGCGATTTTAGAGATCCCGCTTATCAGATTGCAGCAGAGAACGGCAGCCGAATCAGTGAATTGGCATATGCCGGCTATCATATCGAAGACGGTAAGGCACGTTTGTCCGAACTGCCTTCAGCATTTAGCCAACCATCTGAAGGTGTGCAGACGTTGACGATTGATCTTGCTGACCCATTGACTGGTTTGCAAGCCAGCCTGCATTACAGTGTCTTTGAACAGGAAGATGTGATCGTCCGAAGCACGACTTTTAGTAATTTAAGTGACAACAAAATTATTTTAAGGCGGGCTATGAGTGCACAATTGGATCTGCCGGACAGCCGTTTCCAGATGATTAGTTTTGCCGGTTCTTGGGCGCGAGAAAGACAAGAAGTCAAAAATGCTCTAAAGCCCGGTATCCAGAGTGTCGGCAGCCTGCGAACCGCTTCGAGCCATCAGGAAAATCCTTTTATCATGCTGGCACGGCCAGAAACTAGCGAAGATACAGGCGACGTCTTTGCCTTTAATCTAATTTATTCTGGTAATTTTCTTGATCAGGTCGAAGTGAATCATTATGATCTGACACGTGTTTTAATTGGCATTCACCCTGAAGAGTTTGCTTGGACGCTTGATCCCAACGAGAGTTTTCAAACACCTGAAGCCGTCTTGAGCTTTTCTAAGCAGGGTTTTAACCAATTGAGCCAGCAGCTGACGAATTTTTATGCCAATCATTTAGTCAATCCGCGTTTTGCCAAACAGCCGCGGCCGATTTTAGTCAACAATTGGGAAGCGACTTACTTTGATTTTAATGAAGATAAATTATTGGCAATCGCCAAGAAAGCTGCTGAATTAGGCATTGAGCTTTTCGTCCTGGATGACGGCTGGTTTGGCCATCGCGATGACGACCACACGTCTTTGGGTGATTGGTTCGTCGACAAAAAGAAACTGCCTCAAGGCTTGCCTCATCTAGCTGACGCTGTGCACGGGCTGGGTCTGAAATTCGGTCTCTGGTTTGAACCAGAAATGATTTCCATGGCCAGTGAGCTTTACAAAAAGCATCCAGACTGGCTAATCGTTTCGCCAAAACGTCAGCCAATCGCTGGCCGCAATCAGTATGTTCTCGATTTTACGCGTAATGAAATTGTTGACACTGTTTTCCAAATGATGGCGCAGCGCATTGAAGAATCGCATCTGGATTATGTGAAATGGGACATGAATCGCTACATTACTGATATGTTCGGCAGCCAATTACCAGCTGACCGGCAATTAGAAATGGCACATCGTTACATCTTGGGTGTTTATCATCTATACCAGCGTCTGATTGATCGTTTCCCAGATGTCTTATTTGAATCCTGTGCTTCGGGCGGTGGCCGCTTTGATTTGGGCATGATGTATTACGCACCGCAGGCTTGGACCAGTGACAACACCGATGCACTTTCACGGATCCAAATCCAATATGGGACTTCTTATGGTTATGCACCGTCGATGATGGGGGCCCACGTTTCTGACGTACCTAATTATCAGACTGGTCGCATCACGCCGCTATCGACACGGGGACGCGTTGCCTATTTCGGTGATTTGGGTTACGAACTGGACATCACAAAGCTGTCCGAAAAAGAACAGCAGGAAATTAAAAAACAGGTTGCTTTTTACAAACGGCATCGGCAGCTTTTCCAATTCGGTACTTTTTATCGCTTACAGAGTCCTTTTGCCGGCGATAAAAATGTCGCCAGCTGGGAAGTTGTCAATGCTGACCGGACACTAGCAATTGCGGCGAGATACCAGTTTCTCAATCGGCCTAATCCAGCCTATCTGCGCCTGTATTTTATGGGCTTATCGCCAGATCGCCTATATCGCATCAATGGCAGTGAGGAAACATTTTTCGGTGACGAACTGGAAGACGCCGGTTACGCCGTTGATCAGATTTTAGACATTAATCAGCCAATGACTGCTTCAGCAGATTTCAGTGCCCATCTATTCATTGCACAAGCTGTCGAGTAAAAACCTCAACGATTATTTTCGTTGAGGTTTTTACTATATATAATGAGAACAAGGAGCCCTTATGACGATAATCATTGTTCTGGCACTGTTGCTGATTGCGGTTGTTTTGTTGCTCGTTTTTGCAAGAAGGTCATACAGAGAAGCTCGACAGGCTGGCAAAAATCCGATTATTGCAGCTTTTTCGGCCATATGGGATTTACTTTTAGAGCGTCTTTAAGCGGTTTGCCTGCTAGTCTTGTCCTTGCCTTTGATTTGAAAGGCGACGATTAGAATCAGAACAGCCAGTACAAAAGCGAAAATAAAGGCAAAGCGCGAAGCAGACATGAATCTGGCTGCTGTGTTTTGCAGCGGATGCAGTGTCCCGCCGAAGACCAGCAGGCTATTTGTAATTGAAGTTGATAAAGCACCCATAATCTGCTGACAGGTATTCATAATTGTGCTGCCGTCACTGGAATGTGCGGCTGACAGGCTTCTCAGTGAATAACTTTGAGCCGGCGGAAACAGCATGGCCGAGCCTGACAGCAGCATACTTTGGGCAGAGATAATATAAGGAATGCCGCTTTTTAAATTGATGATCGACATCATAATCAAGCCGGCGATAAAAATCACAGTACCTGTCAAGACGAGATATCGAGCACCGAAACGGTCAGATAGACGGCCGGCGATCACGGAAATCACGGCGTTTAACACACCGGCTGGTAGTAAAATCCAGCCCGTCGTATTTGCTTTCTGGCCTAAACCGTTTTGCAGCATTTGCGGCAATAAGTACATGGCGGCCAGCACAATACCGAAGTTAAAAATAACAATCAAAGTGCCATTGCGATAGCGCGAATTGGTTAGTATTTTGAAATTCAAGATGGGACGGTTGATACGCAATTGCCGATGGATATAAATAAACAAAATCAATAGGGATAGCAAAATCAGAATGATCACGATCGGAGAGGCGATGCCTAAGTTGCTGATAAGGCCGACCGAACTGACCAGCAAGCCGAAACCAAGCATAGACAAGATAACCGACAGCCAATCAACTCTTGGATGTGTCTGTTCGATCACATTAGGCATCGTGAAAATCGTCAAGAGCAGTGATAATAGCAGAAAAGGCAAAAAGAGCCAAAAAATCCAGCGCCAAGACAAAGAATCAATAATAATTCCTGATAAAGTCGGGCCGATGACTGGTGCAAAACCCATAACGACACCAATCACACCCATGACGCTGCCGAATTTATTGCTGGGAAAAATAATCGTGGCAATTGTGAACATAAGGGGAATGAAGAGACCGGTAGCGATTCCTTGGATGGTTCGGCCGATCAATAAGACGGTAAAACTGTTTGCGCAGGCCGCAATCACCGATCCTAGAGCGAAAATAAAAATCGCAAAAATAATAATATCTTTGGTCTTAAACCAGTGTGAAATTAGAGTCGATAGTGGTAACGCTAAACCGATCATCAGCATATAAGCGATGACCAGCCACTGTATCGCTGCTGACGAGACCGAAAAAGTCTCGCGCAAGACGGGCAGCGCGATGTTAAGCGAAGTCTCGGAAAATAATCCGAGAAAATTAACGACTAAAATACCTAAAATGACCACAAAGGGCCGACGAACTTGTTTATTTGCCATTTTTTGCTCCTGAAAGATAGATTTATGATTGATCGCTGATTTTATTTAATAAATCAGCGAGCTCCTGCTTTTGCTGGTCATTGAGCCGATTTAAAATTGTCCGGCCGGCCTGGCTGCCGTTTATCTGCAATTCATGACACAGCTGGCGGCCTTTTTCTGTCAGATAAACTTGTTTGACACGCTTATCTGCGCTTGAAATACCTGTCTGAAGCAAAGATTTGCTTTTTAGGCGCTCAATCATTCGGCATGCAGCCTGATGACTGATTTTGAGATAATTTTTTAGATCAACAATATCCGCATCCGGATGTGCACGAAAGTAAAACAAAGTCTCTGATTGGTTGGACGTCAACTGATGCTTTTTGAGGTCGACGCTGCGCCAAGCAATCAGCTGATGACCCAGTTTTAAAATTTGGCGTTCAAGTGTAAAGTCCTGGTCTGACAAAGGAACCTCCGTTCAAGAATTATACAACAGGTTGTATAATTTGAGAAACAGTTCGCAGTCAGAACCAACCAGCTTCACGTTTGATACTGCACAATCCAGATGAATTTTCGTTACTATTTAACTATGAGTAAACTTGTTTTAATTCGTCATGGCCAATCAACCGCTAATCGTGATAATGTCTTTACGGGTTGGTCGGATGCACCTTTGACTGATAAAGGCATTGCCCAAGCGCATATTGCCGGGCGTGAGTTAGCAGAATCGGACACTCAATTTGATATCGTCCTCACTTCAGTCCTGCAGCGCGCAATCGTTACCAGCTACATTGTGATGGACGAAATTCATCAGCCTTGGCTGCCGATTATAAAAAGCTGGCGTTTAAATGAACGCCATTATGGCGCTTTGAAAGGCTTAAACAAGGCTAAGACTGCCAAAAAATATGGCGACCAGCAGGTTCGTGAATGGCGCCGCAGCTATACCTTGATGCCGCCGCTTTTACAGCATCCTGATCAGGACCGCCGTTATCGGGCATCGGCCGTGATCGAACCTTTGGGCGAATCAGCTGAGATGTCTTGGCAACGTGTCAAACCTTTTTGGGAGGACCAAATCGCGGCAAACTTAAGGGCATCGAAAAATGTTTTGCTGGTCGCTCACGGCTCTTCCATTCGCGTTCTTTTAAAATTCTTGGATCGGGTTAATGATGCGGATTTTATGAATGTCGAAGTTGGAAACGGTGAGCCGATTGTCTATGATTTTGATAATCAATTGCACATTCTCTCTAAGACCAATCTGTAAAATTAGTACCGAAAATGCCCACAGACATTGTTTTGCAGATACAGCTTTCGATTGATTAAAGTTCAAGTCCCTATATTTTAATTTATTTTCATGCAATACTAGGCAGTATAAAATGAATTGAGGAGGTAATTATGGATGATCAAACATTAATGAAGAAAGCGCTGCTGTCGACGGCCTTGCATTTTTCTTATAAAAATCTGAATCTGCCTGTCTGGATTTCGGCCATCAATGGTGAATTTATTTCTGCAGCCGAATCTTACGACGCCGATGTGACGGATGTCCAATTGTATTTCACAGGATCTAAAAGCGGCGATAATTACCACGCATCGGGTTCCTTTGAATTTGCAGGCGGTACTCAGACGGCTGATCTTGATATTCCGCTTAGTGATGGCCAGGCTGAGGCTGAGGCTGAATAAGTGACGGTTTTATCGACACAATCTTTAAAAGCCGATGATGGCAAACGGCGTTGTCAATGGCTGACAAACTATAAAGTTTGGGACGATATGACTGCTTATCATGATAATGAGTGGGGCCGTCCTAGCCATAATGACCGTTATTTATTCGAGCTGCTTTGTTTGGAGACTTATCAGGCTGGTTTGAGCTGGGAAATTGTTTTGAAAAAACGCGCTGCATTTCAACGTGCTTTTTTTAATTTTGATATTCAAAAGGTCGCCGAATTAACCTCAATCGATTCTTTGATGGCTGATAGCGGCCTGATTCGCAACCGCCTAAAACTACAGGCGACAATTAACAATGCGCGTGCCGTTTTAAACACGCAGAAGCAGTATGGCTCTTTTGATAACTATCTTTGGCATTTTACCGATGGTCAGATAATTGACCACCACATTACCGATCCTGTCCAGATTCCGGCACAAAATGATTTATCGCAGTTGGTAGCCAAACAGATGAAAAAAGATGCCTTCAAGTTTACCGGCCCGGTGACAATATACTCTTATCTGCAAGGCGCCGGCGTTATCAATGATCATGAAGCTGTTTGTGCTTTCAACCCAAATCGGCAATTAGACTAATTATCATTTTTCTATTCAAAAATTAAAATATTGTCAAATATCCGTTTGCTGCAGTGAATTTTTGTTCTAATTGTCCGTAACAGCCCTTTCGTCCTTTGGACCGTCAAGTGACAAAAAATATGAAAGCAGGTCATATATATGGATGATTTTATCCAATTTTTAAAACGGAAGAATGTCAAGCTCTATCTGACACTAGCACTTTTAATTCTTGTGATTTACTTTTTACGTGCTTTCATGGGGATTGTTCTATTGACAACAATTTTCGCTTATTTAGCCATTAAATCCAGCTTGTATTTTAAAAAACGCTTTCAAGTTCCTTATCTGCTTGCCGTGGTGTCCTTGTACATATTGATCTTGGGATTATTGGCGGCAGCTATTTCTTACGCTGCGCCTTTGCTAGTCGACCAGCTTAAGGTCATTCCACAAATGGTTTCCAAAGCGATCATTAACCACCCGCTTTTAAATCGCAGTATTAACCGATTAGTGAATCGCTTCATTCATAGTAGCGAGATGGTGTCCAATAGCCGGAACGTCGTGGTAACGGGTTTTCGTGAAGCCGGCCATGTCGGCCGCGGATTGACACATTTTGTGCTGGCTGTTTTTCTTAGCTTTGTTTACAGCATTTCCCGCCCACGGATTCTTTCATTCGGCAAAGAATTTTTGAAATCGCCTTATCACGAATTTTTCGGAAATGTGCATTTTCTGGCACGCAAATTTGTGTTGATCTTAGGCAAAATTATCGAAACGCAGCTGCTGATCTGTACGATTAATACTTTTTTAATGACTATCGGTCTTTTCTTTTTGAGAATGCCTGACTTGCTCCTGCTGGCAATTATCGTCTTTCTTCTTGGCCTGATACCCGTTGCAGGCGTTTTAATTTCTGTCATTCCACTGACAGTGATTGCTTTTGCTTCTGGCGGCCTTATTCGTGTTGCCGAAGTGATTGTGCTGGTTATCGTGATTCACATGTTCGAATCATATTTTCTGCATCCACGCCTTATGGCCGACCGGACGGATTTACCTGTCTTCATTGCTTTTATTACCTTAATCGTGATGAGCAAGCTAATTGGTGATTGGGGACTGATTGTGGGATTACCGATTGTCTCCTTTTTCTTGGATATTTTTGGTATTCACAGCTCTGAAAAAAGCCGCAAGCCGAAAAATAATGGTTGAGTATTTTATGCTTTAAAAGTAAGTTTGGCGTATTCGGGATTTTTTAAAAATGCTGCTTTAGCATAGGGACAAACAGGCTTGACGCGTTTTCCTGCAGCAGCAGCATCGCTTACTGCCTGTTTGAGTATTCTGCTCGCTAAGCCGTGCCCGCGATAGTCGGGATCTACTCGAATACTGTCGATACTGATCGCATTCTTTCCAGCGATTTCGCTGTATAACAGCTCGGCTATTGTTTTGCCATCCGAATTTTCAATGAAATAGCGGCCATGTTCCTGCTTAATTGCATTTTCTGTCATAAGTCTATTTTACAAAGCTTCGATGGCTTTTATAATGGGGTTGTAGCTATTAATTTTGGGAACAAATAAAAAATCTCCAATCAGATTTATCGCAATAGGGAGAGCAATATGAACATGAAATTTGTCAAACGCGGTCATTATACGGCTGAGGAGTTACGGGATATTCATTCTGGTACGGCTCAGCAAATGGACTACTTGAACAAACACATCGAGAGCATGGAACAAACCTACGAGCGGCATATGCCTAGTGGTGATCATATGCTGGATGAGTATTCAGAAAACAGCAAGTAAATTAACCGAAGACAGCTTCGGTTTTTATTTTGGCCTTTTTTAAATAATCAGCTGATTCCGTATAATGAGTTATATGACAAAAGAACGCGGATTTGAAATTGTTACAAAATACGAGCAGGCAGGTATTCAATTACCAAAAAGAGCCACTGCTCATGCCGCTGGCTATGATATCCAAGCAGCTGCTGATATGCTGATCCCGGCAGACGGCACAATCAAATTGGTTCCAACCGGTTTGAAGGCTTATATGCAGACGAACGAAGTCCTGTATTTGATCAATCGTTCTTCAGGACCGTATAAGCGCGGCCTGGTGCTGCCTAATTCAGTCGGTGTGATTGATGCTGACTACTATAATAATGAAAAAAATGAGGGCGAGATCTTTGTGCAGATACAGTCAATCTCTGGCCAAAATGTTCAGATTAAAAAAGGCGACCGGATCGTGCAGGCAATCTTCATGCCCTTTTTGACTGTGGACGATGATCGTGCAGCCGGCCTCCGTCAAGGCGGATTTGGTTCGACAGGGGAGTAAAGTTGGCAAAACAAAAAACACAATTTGTCTGTTCTAACTGTGGATATACGAGTGCCGGTTATTTAGGACGCTGCCCGAATTGTGGTCAGTGGAATACGTTAGTCGAAGAAAAAATTGTGCCGGATACCGTTGTTAACCGCAAGGCTAGAATCAGTCTTGATGGCCGCGTGGCCAAGCCGCAACGTATATCGGAAATTTCTGGCAACGAAACACCGCGTGTTCAGACCGGCATGCAGGAATTAAATCGTGTCCTAGGCGGTGGTATTGTACCGGGCAGCCTGGTTCTAATCGGTGGGGATCCTGGCATTGGCAAATCTACCTTGATGCTGCAGGTATCCGGCCAGCTGACCGAGACCGGTGGCAGTGTTCTCTATGTTTCTGGTGAAGAATCGGCCAACCAGATTAAACTGCGAGCTGATCGGCTGGGTGTTGGTTCTGACGATTTTGTTGTCTATCCGGAGACAGATATGCAGCAGATCGAATCTGTGATTCAGCAGATGGAGCCTGATTTTTTGGTGATTGACTCTGTTCAAACAATGCAGGAACCCGATTTGCAGTCTCCAATCGGATCTGTTGCCCAAGTTCGTGAAGTGACGGCTGATCTGATGCAGATTGCCAAGACGAACGGAATTACGATTTTTATTGTTGGCCATGTGACAAAAGACGGTGCAATTGCCGGGCCGAAGATTTTGGAACATATGGTGGATACGGTTCTTTATTTTGAAGGGGATGCCAATTACAAATACCGTATTTTAAGAACGGTCAAGAATCGTTTTGGGTCAACCAACGAATTAGGTATTTTTGAGATGCGTGATCGCGGCCTGCGCGAAGTATCTAATCCTTCAGAAATTTTTCTAGAAGAACGCTTGGCCGGCGCGACAGGGTCCTCAATCACGGCCAGTATGGAAGGCACGCGACCGATTTTAGTTGAAGTACAAGCTTTGGTCGCGCCGACTGTCTTTGGTAATGCACAGCGTGTCACGACTGGTGTTGATCGTAATCGTGTCGCTCAAATCCTGGCTGTTTTGGAAAAACACGCTAATCTGCTGCTGCAGAACCAAGATGCCCACGTGCGGATTACAGGCGGCGTCAAAATTGATGAACCGGCGGCTGATTTGGCAATTGCACTAGCCGTGGCGAGTTCTTATCATGAAAAAGCGACCAGCCCTTCGGATGTCTTTTTAGGTGAAGTCGGCTTGGGTGGTGAAGTCCGCTCGATTTCATTGATTGAAGATCGTCTCAAAGAGACAGCCAAGCTGGGTTTTAAGCGTGCGATTATTTCCAAAAATAATCTTCCGGGAACGATTCTGCCTGAGGGTCTGCAAGTGATTGGTGTCGCGACGCTGGAAGAAGCGCTGAAAATCGGGCTGGGCTTGCAGCGTTATACGAGGCAGGACAATTTGAACTGATTTATAATAGCTTTGCGAGGTAATTTATGGCAGTTTTTTCTGATATCAAAGGAATGACTTTTGATTTGGATGGCGTCATCACAGATACGGCCAGTTTTCACGAGAAGGCTTGGCACCAGACAGCTAATGAAGTTGGTACTGTTTGGACACAAGCTTTGGCTGATCAGCTTAAGGGTCTATCGAGAATGGATTCTTTGGCTTTAATCTTAAAAGCTGGTCATCATGAAGACGACTATACACAGGCCGAGAAAGTATCATTGGCTGAGAAAAAGAATCGTTACTATCAGCAACTGATTACAAAATTAACCGCCGATGATTTGCTGCCGGGCATTGGGGCTTTTTTAAATGAATTGAGGTCGGCCGGATACCGAATGAGTATTGCCAGTGCTTCTAAAAATGCAGTCACTATTCTCAAACAACTGCAGATCACGGATTATTTTCAAGGCATTGTCGATCCAGCTAGTCTTAGTGCCGGCAAACCCGATCCGGAGATTTTTATCAAGGCTGGAGAATTGCTTGCGCTTCCGCCAATGGCTCTGATTGGGTTGGAGGATGCGGCCGCTGGTGTCCAGTCGATTAAAGCGGCTGGTCAAACGGCTTTAGGCATTGGTTTAGCAGCTAAAAAAGCTGAACCGGACTTATATTTTGACCGAACTCAAGACATTACTTTGGCAGCCATTCATGACAAAATGAATTGATTGCATTAAAAGCGCCAAAGACAGGCGTTTTTTTACTATCATAAAACATATGAATAAAATAATTCTCGCAAGCAAAAACGCTGGTAAGACAGAAGAAATTCAATCTTTGCTGGGAGATCAATTTCAAATTGTTGATCTCAACCATTTGAACAAAGTTCCTGAAATTAATGAAACTGGTCGCAGTTTCAAAGAAAATGCTCAAATCAAAGCACGTGCTGTAGCTCAAGCCTATCCGAATAATTTTGTCATGGCTGAAGATACGGGCTTGGTCATTGATGCTTTGGATGGCCGACCGGGTATCTACTCGGCCCGTTATGCTGGTGATCACGATGACAAAGCTAATATTCAAAAAGTGCTGACCGAATTAGAAGGCGTCCCAGCAGAAAAACGCACAGCTCATTTTACAACCGTGATCGTTTTAATCGGCTTGGCAAAAGAAATTGTTGCCCAAGGTCACAGTCAAGGCCTGATCTTAGATCATGAAGAAGGCAAAGATGGTTTTGGTTACGATCCGATTTTCTTCTCGACAGAGTTGCACAAGACTTTCGGCCAGGCCACGAAAGCAGAAAAGAACACAGTTTCTCATCGCGCCAGAGCCTTAAAAGATTTAATTTCGCAAATTACAGCTTGATCGCGTAAACTATACTATTGTTATGACTGAAAAAATTCGTGTTAGATACGCTCCTAGTCCGACGGGGCACTTACATATTGGTAATGCTCGGACAGCGATTTTTAATTGGCTTTTTGCACGCCATTATCAAGGGCAATTTGTTATTCGTATTGAGGATACTGACTTAGCCCGCAATGTGGCCGGCGGAGAGAAAAGCCAGCTGGATAATCTGAAATGGTTAGGCGTTGATTGGGACGAAGGGCCGGACAAACCAAATCCGGAATATGCGCCTTATCGGCAGACCGAACGCGCTAAATTAGGCATTTATGACCGTTACATCCAGGAACTTTTGGATCAAGGCAAAGCCTATAAATCCTATAAGACTGAAGAGACTTTAAAGGCTGAACGAGAAGCACAAGCCGCTGCTCATCAGGCACCACATTATGTCTATGAATATGCAGGCATGGACGCTGACCAGATTAAAGCTGCTCAGGTAAAAGATGAAGCCGCCGGCTTAAAAGCCGTTGTCCGTTTTCGCGTGTCTGAAGATCACGACTACCAGTGGCAGGACATTGTTAAGGGCAAAGTCAAAATCAATTCCAAAGAGATCGGCGGCGATTGGGTTATTCAAAAAGCCGATGGCATGCCGACTTATAATTTTGCCGTTGTGATTGATGATCATTTGATGGAAATTACTCATGTTCTGCGCGGCGATGACCATGTCAGCAATACGCCTAAACAGCTGATGGTTTATGATGCTTTAGGCTGGCAAGCACCTAAGTTCGGTCACATGGCACTGATTATTAAAGCCGAGACGGGTAAAAAACTGTCCAAACGTGATGAAGATACGCTGCAGTTTATTGAACAATATCGTGAACTGGGTTATCTGCCGGAAGCCATGTTCAACTTCATCGGCCTGCTAGGTTGGTCGCCGGTTGGTGAAAATGAAATCTTCACACGCGAACAGTTTAAGGACATGTTTGACGAGACACGTTTTACAAAAGCCAATGCTAAATTTGATGCCAAAAAACTGGCTTGGGTCAATAACCAGTGGATGCGGGCTGAAAAAGACCGTGTCATGCCGCAATTGATCGCTGAATTGGTCAAAGCCGGATTGATCAGCCAACAAGAAGCGGATCAACAAGCCGATCATTTGGCCAAGATTATTGAAATTGCTGGCGTTGATGGGATTAAAGCCACGAGTGAAATTGCGCCTTTGGCCACTTATCCATTTTTCAAATTACACGATATTTCAGACGAAGATAAAGCTGCCTGGCTGGATACGGAAGCAGGTAAACAAGTGACATCCGCTTTTGCAAAAGCCGCTGCTGCATTAACTGCTGATGACTTCACAGCTGAAAATCTCATGAAACTGATTCGTCAATTACAAACTGACCTGGCGATTAAGGGCCGTCCCTTGTGGAATCCGATTCGCTTGATCACGACACACGAAGTGCAAGGACCGAATCTGCCGGAAATTCTGGCTGTGATGGGCCGGGATTGGACCTTGAAAAACATTCAGGAAACATTGGTCTAATTCATACTCTAAGGCAATATAATCCGATCTTGCAACTGTTCGTAATGGCTTACTTTATAATAGTTAAGAAGGAGGAATTATGCCAAAGTATTTTTACCGCACGATTGATGATTTAAACAATTTAATTAAGGAAAATTTGGCCAGACTGCAGTCTTATAATTTTGATTTGATTGTCGGTTTACCAAGACGAGGCATGATTCCGGCCACCTTGATTGGTTTATTTTTAAATAAACCGGTTGTCAGCTTTAACGAACTAAATGCCAATATGGCTAGTGAAAAAATTGGTTATCGTTTGCAGGAAGAATCAGCCAAATTTCCGAAATCCTACAGCAATATCCTGTTAGTTGACGATTCGACCGACGAGGGTACCGTCTTTGAACAGGCCGCGGCTAAACTAGATGACGCGACAGCTAAAAAAGTGACGACTTTATCTGTCTATGCGACGGAAAAAGGCGGCCATCGTGTCGATCTTCACTTGGAAACATTAGAAGAACCCAAACTTTACGAGTGGAATATCCTGCACAAAAAAGCCGCTTTAGCCGATGCCGCGATGCGTTTTGAAGGAATTATTGCGACAAATGCCTTGACTGGCGAATGGATTCCGGTCACTTTGCCCAGTTATCCGATCAAAGTCATCTATTCTGGATTGCGGGAAAAGCACTGCGACAAGCTGGAAAGCTTTTTGAACCGTCATGGTGTTCATTTTGATGAATTGAAGATGGAGATTGTTTCATCGCGTCAATTGAAGCAGATTGTGGCTGACGAAAAAATTGATTTGGTTTACGAAAACGATATGTTTATCACGCGTTCTTTGGCTGACACAGTGGCCGTATACAACGTTGCCGGCAATTTCTTGGATAACGCCAATGCCACTGATGAATTGAGTTATGACGATTAAAGCGGACTAGTTGACTAGGTAGGATGCGATGAATAAAGCCGAGTGGATAGAAGAATTCAAAAAAATCAACGGTCGCGATCCCAGGCCTAGCGAGTTTCGCGAAGCTTTGAACCGTCAGGAGTTCAGCCTTGATGATAGTGGCGCTGATCAACCTTTGCCTGCTGTTGGCGAAGATGAGAGCCAATTAAGCCGCAAAGAAAAACGCCGTTTGGAAAAAGCGGCACGTGGCAAGAACCGGCACAATGGCATTAATGCCTTAATCTTATCAATGCTAAGTCTGCTGTTTACGCTGTCGCCAATTCTGATTGTGCTCAATCCCCGTGTAATTTTAAACGCGGGCAGCGTCAGCAGCAATGATAATACCGGGTCATTTGTGGCCGCTTTATTCTTCTTTGGCGTGCTGCTTTTGCTGCTATCATTACTGTTTGCGATCATGAGCCTCTTTGAGAGCCCCAGGCAGATGGCTATTATTGCTTTTGTGTTTTCTCTGATCAACGCTTTTTATGTGTATACAGTTGTAAACTTTACACAGTTTTCTGCCATGGACTTTCAAAAGGTCGTCAGCATTTTCCAAAATATTTTCCGTTAAATTGAACGAAATTGAAAAAGGATATCTTTAACAACGATTAAGGGTATCTTTTTTGTTATTCTTAAATTGCTATTGGTGGTTCATACTGTCGCTGGAAAGGACAAAATATGGCAGCAGATGCAATTCAATCAATTCGTTCATATTTTCAAATGTGGGTTGATCGAGATTTTTTAAATATTGACTGTCTCTTTGACTGGGATATTTATTATCGTGAATGTTACGGTGCATGTTATAGAAATTTAGATGAACTTCATTTATGGATCGAAAGTCAGCTAAAAAAACAAGTAGTGTTAGACTGGCACCTTCACGATGTCTATGAGGATGGCCATTATTTTTTTGTCACATGGACTTTTCGAGCAAAAGAGAAGGAAACATATGTTTTTGATGGTTTGTCCAAAATAAAATTTAACAGTCAAAATAAAATTTCGGAGATTATTGAATATGAGACAAAACATGACGTATTTTATCCCTTTAAAAAGAGTTCCTATGGTCGATAATGATGACGATAGCAAAAAAAGAAGTTGAAAATCTGAATCAATTAATTAAGCAGAATGGCAGTAAGAACTGATGAAAAAAATTATTTACAAAAAAATTCTTGGCCAAGCCATGATTATGTGGCTGTTGCAGATTTTATTTGCAAGCTTTGTGGCAATCTATAGGCTCAATGTTTTTAAAATGTCTATCGATTTTGCTTTTACCGTGGGAACTGTGTTGATCATCGCTTACGCATTAAGCGTAGCTGGATATCTCGGTTATCGCAGAAACACTGCTAAATGATGAATGATGGATAATACGGGTTGCCTATACCAAGGAAAATCACTTTTTAAAGTAGAAAGAAAAGTTATAAAACTTGTCCGGATTGCCGAACATATGAACTTATATTTTAATTTTAAGCAAGAAAAACCTATCTAGTTGGAACTAGATAGGTTTTTCTGGTCTTTAGAACCGTTTAACTCTGCCAATGATAATCCAAATAACCAGGAAAGCAATGATGTAGATAACAGACTTTGTTGAAAGGGCTAAAAGCAGAGCTAAAGCTGAAAGCGCTGCTAAGAAGCCACTAAGGCCTTTTTTATTTTGATGTCATGACGATACTTTCCTTTCGTTTTCACTGAATTTTATAAAAGTCTATGCTGTTTGCTACTTGCTGACTTGGTTCAATATTTTCTTGTCAAAACAAGCCCATCTGGCTTTCCGCTGATGTCATATGCTCTGAGAATCTGCAGCAGGACATCAGCGGAAAGCAGGCGAATAACTCGATAAGCTTGCAGCAAGGGGATACCGGCCTCGGTGAGGACTCGGCGTAGTTGATGATCAAAGCTGATATTGGCTGAAGGGGAATAATTGATTTTTTCAATGTTGCCGGCTTTGACTTTCATTAAACAACGCAGCTTTTTAGCCAGAGTGCCAGTCACTTGAATCTCTGTTTCTTTGTTGTTGATCTGCAATTGTAAAATTTGTTTGTCTTGTCTGATCAATAATCAGCTCCTATGGTTAAAGGATCATCCGGATCATTCTTCTATCAGCTTTCATTTAGGATTAGTGTTACTGACATTGGCTCGTTTTTTAGCCTGGTGTTTTCGATAAGAATATTCTACCCAGCCCCAAAAGAAAAAGAAGATAAAAGTGTTGGGCATGTCTAAGATACTTCGTTTGACATAAGTAGCAACTTGATAACCGTGGCCGGCTACAAGGTCGATGATGCCGCGAAGACCAAAAGAGATCACTAAATCAAAAATCAGGAAAAAGAGGACGTAACCTAAAGTTGCCTTGATAAGTTTTTTCAAATTTGCGTTTCCTCTTTTCTTAGACAAGTTGTATCAAGGATTACTTCTCTTGGTGATCTTTATTATCTAGATGTTTAGCTGTATAGCCCGCAAGGAAAGCCGCAATCAAGACAACGATGATTTGTGTGATGAACAACCAAGTACCCTTTAAAAACGTGTTGAGGAAAAATTCATTGATGCAGCCAGCAATTAAGACACTGATTCCAGCTGCTAAAGCCGCTGCTTGTGCATTTTTGTTTTTCATTCGCATTCCTCCTTATTTTGGCGAAGAGATGATAATCGGTGACCAATTTTTTTGAATAGACTATCTGGAGAAGGTTAACCAAGAATCTTACTAGTAGATATATTTACCCATAAATTCCACCATGGTCAATGCCATTTGCTAACATCACGATACCGCCTTTGCCCTTCTAACGAAGGCCACAATCAAATTCAGTATGATCCAGATCACTAAGACAGCAGCATAACTAAGAAGAGTCAAAGTCCAATGATCAATGTGAAAAATAGCCAAGGCTTCTGTAGGCAGATAGAGACACAAGAAAATAATCAGGCCTGCTTTTGTCTTGCCTAAACGCTGGAAACTATGGTCCAGTCTCATAAACAATAGCGGAAAAGCAATCGTAAAACTAACAAAAGCAGAATTGAGTGAAACAGTTGATTGCCCTTGAATCAAAAAGACAGTTAAGCCTATCAACAGCCAGACGAACAAGGCTGTTTGACAGACCGTTTTCACGTATTGAACTGGCTGAAATTTGCTTGTCTTTTCCATGATGGCACCTTAGTAGGTTCGATACTCTGACCTGATTAGGCTTTCCCTTCTTAGAATTAAGTTCAGATTAGCACTTTCAATATGCGTTTAAGCAAAACTAGCTAAATGAGCGAATTAGCAACTCTGTTCGTCACTTATTTTACGAACAGCGTTTTATTTTTTATTTTGACGATCCAGATGGCTACCCCAAAAACCAACTAACACGCCAAGCACGATCAATACATAGCCGGCTAAGTCATGATAGGGAAGCTTAAGACGATTACTAACCCATAAGATGACTAACAGAATGATCACTGAGATTGTGCGAAAGCAAAAACCTTTTTTCATATCCTATCATCCTTCAATGAAATTACCTCTGTTATCCTCTCTGAATTCTGATTTGGCACAGAAAAACCCATCTTTAGATGGGTTTTAATAGATGAAACCTTAATATTAGTAGCGGTCTAGGAAGAACAAGTTCCTAAACCAGTGTTTAAAATTTGCTTTGAACCAGGCTGGGCTGGGCATAAAGATCATGATCGATAGATAAAAAGACAAATAGAGTAAGAGCCCTGTCATAAATTGGCCGACCGGCTGGATTTGTAAAACTGAGATGGGCCATAAGATCAAAGCGACAACATCCGAGATGATCGTCCACAGTAAGCGACGAGACGGGTTATAACTGTTGTACAAGAAATAAAAACGTGCCACAGCCCATAAGGTTAGTAGGATAAAAGCGATACTAGCCAGATTGGTTGGTCTCAGTATTTTCGGTTCGCTGATCATGGTGAGCAAAAACAGACTCAAAGCCAGCCATTTACCTATCATTGTTATTTTTGATAAAGTCATTTTCTACCTCACTACGTGTATACCATAGAATTTATGTGTTTTGTAATTGAAAGATAACTCTACATATTTATAGTTTACTTGAGAAACATTATAACCAATTGCACCAATAATAAAACTTAGAGCAGGTGCGGCCTCACCTGATGCAAGCCCAACAATTGTGCCACCGATATAAAATAGTGCATCCACTTGGCTTTTAGTGATTCTAATAGAAACGTAACCAGATGTTTTTTCTAGAACTTTGCCTACCGCGGCTCCTTGCCCAACATTCGGGCTCATATAAGGCTGATTATAAGTTATGGCTATGTTGCTATTAATCGGACTAGCAGTGTCCGCAAAGGCTGCTAGTGGCGTGACTGCTGTCGACAGTGTTACTGCAACCAAGGCTGAAGCTAGAATTTTCTTCTTCGTTTTTTAATTTTCTCCCTTTCTTAGAATTAAGTTCAGACTACTGCTTTTAATATGCATTCAAAAAAATTCGCTAAATAAGCGAATTAGCAACTCTTTTCATTACCTTTTTTGCGAGTAAAGCTTCATTTGTTAGAGCTTAAGTATTTTTGAAGATAATCTTCATAGGAAGAAGCTAGGCGATCAGCGCCTAAGTCACGAAGCTGTTGGATCAAAATGCGATTCTTGTCACGACCTTTTTCGATGTCTAGCTCAAATAAGTTTTCTAGAAATTGGACTTTGAAACGTACAAGCAGCAGAGGCTCATCTTTACCTAATAGGTGTTTGACCTTAGCGAGCATTGCTTTCGCCTCTTTTTGTTGGTTTTTTCTGAATAAAAGGTCAACAATATTAGTCAAAGTAGTCAAAATATTGCTATGTAAAGGGCCTACCTGATCCTTATAAACGAGTTCTTTTGCGACCACTTCTATCATTTTAGTGGAAGCCAGGGGTGCTGTATTATTAAAAACTGATAAATTGAAGGCATCCCAATTTTGAAGCTGCATAAAATGGTCTTCTAATTGCTCAACGATTGTCTCTTTAAGATGGAACCGCCCTTCTGATTCTTTAATTAATGCAGCAAGCGTTGTTAATTCGATCAGATTGAGCACATTACCATCGTGTCCAAAATCTTCTTGCAACTGCTTGGCGTTAGTTTCTATCGTACTTAAATCGTTAGCCTCGTAATCACGTCTGACTTCTCTTAGAAATTGCCCATACCGACCCCTGAGACTTAAATCAATTTCCTTTGTCGAAGAAACTTGTTCGTAAAAGGAATCTAAATCTACATTCATCCTTTTTAAGAGCCGGGCTAAATCCAAAAAGGTAAGATGATTTTTGCCCACTTCAAATTTGTTTAACGAGGAATAAGAGATGATTCCTTGAGCTAGTTCCTGTCCTGAAATGTGATTGTCTTTTCTAATTTCTCTGAACAGCTTGCCGGCTTTTTTAAAATCTTCCTCGTACATTTGGAATTATTATGACATATATCTGATAGTATGGTAAACAAAAAAGGGCTAATATCATGAAAAAACTAATTCGAAATTTCCAATTATTATTTCTGACCATTTTGGGTGTATATATCATTATCGATCCAGATGGACAAGGAAGTGAATATATTAAAAATGCTTTTAATATCTTGATTATCAAGTAAAATTTTCGCACAAGCAGATGGGGTTCAAGTTAGATTTTCGGCCTGCCTGTCTTTTGCTTGTCTTCAAACAGAAAAGTGCTATATTATTAAGCTAATGGCTGGATATACTCAAAGCATATAGATGGTCACATACGGTTAGCTGCTGGATACAGTTTTCAAAAGCGTGCGAAAGATTAAATCATTCAATCGAGAGAAAGGGCACAATCATGAAAAAAGATAAGGGTTTGAGTAATGAAGACCACATCCTGCAGGAAATCAATCTGATTTTAACAACCGATATTCGTGATGACGAACGATCACTTTTGATTGATGGTCAGCATGCCTTGGAAAAGAAACAGTATTTTCCCAGAATTGTCAGTAGGCTGCAAGGTGGCCTGACACCTCTGGCTGTTAGCCGAAAAATGTCAGAGAGCGTCAAGGGACTTTATCTAGAACTGATGAAATTTAGTGATAAAGGCTTTGGCGGTGGCTTATTTACCGTCTGGGGAACTTCTTTTTAAGTAACACGTGAATCTTAGCAGTCTCGCGCCTGCATGAGAGAAATGATTCTGATCATGCGCACGAAAAATGATTTCTAACTAAAAAGCGTTTAGTTGCCGCCGAACGCCATTCAAAATGAACCGGCAGTTGCTAGCTTAACGGTGTAACATTGCGTTTTTTCAAAAATAAACATAGTCATTCATGTTCTAAATAAATCGGTAGAATAATCTCATCGATGAGCAGTTCTAGTGCGGCTTGATCGGTATTTTCTCTAACAAAGACGCGATAGCGCAGCCAATCAAAAGGAAGCAATTTCAGTGTTCTTGATAGATTTTGTTTGACGGGTTCTCCACGATTAGCTGCTCGTTGCAAAACACGGTCAATCGCATGAATATCAATGTCGGAATTTTCGCCGATGATCCCAGGAAGAGAATCGGTATACATATCGGGCTCGGTCAGAATTTCTCTGATCAGGCTTTTGCCAATGACATCCACACTTACCAAAAAACGCTTCATCACTTGGAAAAGGTCTTCGCGCAGATCGCTGCCGCTAAGGGTTACTTCATCCACTTTACCGTTGTTTTCCCGGCGAATTTGGTCTTGAAGTGCGGCCAAAGCCAGTTCAAAAGGTGTCTTCCAGCGACGATAAATAACCGGTTTGCCGGTTGCAGCTTGCTGAGCGACTCGCTCAAATGTTAAAGCCCGAAATCCATCTTCATTAATAATTTTTCGTGCGGTAATAAATATATCTTTTTCTAGTTCCTGCCCGCGTCGTCTTTTTCCAGCCATGATTTTCCCATTAAGAAACTTTAAGTATCTTATTGACTTTTTGTCCTAAGAGTAATATAACATTTCTTGTTAAGAAACTTTTAGTATCTTAAACAAAAAGGAGACATCGTGCAGAAAAGAGAAAATACCATTTCCAAATCCACGATGGTAACTGCTTGGATTTTGGTTTTGGGAGCGATTGCACCTTTATTAGATTCGACAATGGTGAATATCGCAATTCATAGCCTGGTTAAAAATTTGAACAGCTCAATTTCAACCATACAGTGGACTATTACAGGTTATGTGTTAGCAACGGGAATAGCTGTCCCTTTTTCCAGCTGGTTGTTAAACAAATTTGATGGCAAATTTGTTTTTGTATCCGGTGAAATACTATTTGTCCTGGGTTCTATTCTTTCAGCTTTAGCTGGCAACGCACAATTTTTAATTGGTGCGCGTTTAGTGCAAGGATTTGCTGGCGGTATTATCATGCCTTTATTGACGACTTTACTGGTTCAAACGGCTGGTCAAAAAGTTATGGGGCAAATGATGGCAACTGTTGGGCTGCCGATTATTCTAGGGCCTTTGGTGGGGCCGGTAATTGGCGGTGTCATTATTCGATATTTATCTTGGCAGTGGATTTTTTGGGTTAATGTCCCTGTAGCACTGATTGCGATCATTTTGATTCTGTTAAAAATGCCGAATTACCCGGCACAAAATAAATCGGCCAAAATGGATTTTGTCGGTATATTTTTCATTGCTGCAGCGACAACGAGTATTATTTATGCGATTGTGCGTGCAGCACGAGATGCCAGTTTCTTAAATCAAAGCACGCTCTGGTTCATGGGCTTGGGCCTGATTTTATTGCTTTTGTACTTAGCTTGGGCCTTTCGGCTCAAAGAAAAAGCTGTTTTGCCTCTCAGTTTATTTAAATATCGTTCGTTTAATGGATCGGTGCTTGGATTATTAATTGCTGGCACTGTTTTAAATGGCGCTATGCTGGTTTTACCTTTGTTTTTCCAAAACATCCGCGGTATGAGCGTGATGGCGGCCGGATTAGCTTTAATTCCACAAGGCATTGGCATGCTAGTCTCTAGGACGCTCACTGGCAGATTAACGGATAAGATTGGAGCTAAATATGTGGTTTTAGCGAGTCTGGTGATCACTTTTGCGGGTACGATTCCTTTTTATTGGATTGATGGCCAAACACCATATTGGCTGATCGCTTTTGTTCTTTTAATTAGAGGAATCGGTGCTGGCGGTATCTTGATGCCTTTAATGGCTGACTCGTATACAGGTATGGAGGGCCGATTAATTCCGGCCGCTTCGATTGGTTCGCGTACCATTCAAAACATTGGCAGTGCCTTTGGATCGGCGATTGTCACGACCTTAATGACGGCTTACTCGCACACTCAGATAAAACAATTCAAAGTGAATTTAGCGGGTGGTCACTTTCAAATGAAATCGTTCAAGATGCACGAATTTATTCTGCAGCACTTGGATCTGATCCAAACACATTCCTTTCAGTATGCCTTTCTGTGCATTGCGATCGCTGCTTTATTAATTGCTTTGCCATGTATTCTTTTAACCAACAGAATGAAGAGCGACAAATGAACGGCTTATGATGACCGTTAATGGAGTAATAAAAAAAGACCTCAAGTGGTCTTTTTATTATTGTTTGTTATTTTTTGTTTAGTTGTCTGCTGCTGAATTTGGTGTCGCTTCTGAACTTTTCGAAGTTTTGCCTGTTCAAGTATTTCTGCCGAAGCAGTCTTCGTATTTGTCTGCATAATTGATTTGACTCCTTTATTCATCAACTCAAAGCCAGACAACAGTATAGCAAGCCGAAATTAAACCATGATTAAGATCAAGTGAAGCCACGATATCTCGTTGATGCTGTTTGCCTGGCACCCAGGTATAAAATTAAGCTAATGTGATTAATAAAGTAGAGGCAAACAGTCATGAAAATAGTTCTTTTAGATGGTTATGCTTTGAATCACGATCTTGATTGGCAGCAACTAGATCGGTTGGGAGAGTTTGACCATTATGATCGAACGTCCGTTGATAACGATGAAGAAATTCTCCAAAGAATCGGTCAAACAGAGATTGTCCTGACACATAAAACGCCTTTAAACGACCGGGTGATTAGTCAGGCACCCCGATTGCGCTACATTGGCATCATGGGCACAGGCTACGATGCTGTTGATATTCAGAGCGCTGATCGCAATCATGTTGCCGTAACGAATGTGCCCACTTACGCCACCGATGCGGTTGCGCAATTTACTTTTGCTTTATTGCTTGAAGTGACGAGCCAGGTAGGCCTGCATAACCGTTTGGTACACGAAGGCAAATGGCTGCGTGTTCCTGATTTTACTTTCTGGGACCGGCCTTTATTCGAGCTGCAGGGCAAGACTTTGGGACTAATCGGTTACGGCCATATTGCTGAAAAAGTCGCTGAACTTGGGCATACTTTTGCCATGAAAGTCATTTTTTACAATCATCGCCCGAAAAAGGATCACCCATCATGGGTTGAACAGGTGGATTTGGATGAACTGTTGACAAGGTCTGATGTCATCAGCCTGCACACCATTCAGACTCCGGATACAGTTAATTTAATCAATCGCAGCAGTCTTCAGAAAATGAAAAAGAGCGCGATTTTGTTAAACACAGCACGCGGCAAACTGGTTAACGAAGCTGACCTCGCTGAGGCGCTGAATCGGGGAGATATTGATGCTTTTGCTACGGATGTCGTTGGCACTGAACCGATTAGCGCCGATAATCCCTTGCTGAAAGCTAAAAATTGCTACATCACGCCGCATATCGCCTGGGCACCCTTTGAGACTCGAAGGCGGTTATTGGATATCAGCATCAGTAACTTGGCTAATTACCTATCCGGCAAGCCAAGCAATCTTGTCCATTATTATAGGTAGAAAAAAGACCTTCGGCTAGCAATATCAATCATTAACACATGTTTTGTCAGCAGCCGACGCTGCAAAAATACGCACAAAAGCACACACTTATCGGGTGAGGATAAACAGAATGCCTTTTAGACAAGCGCACAAAAGAAAAATGTCTAGCAGCATGGACATGACGATTATCGTTATTTTAGTTTTTCTGCTGGCTTTTAATTGGTTGGCAAATTTTTTGTTTCAATTAGCTAATCAATTGATGCCACAGATAGACCATATTTTGAGTTGGCCTTTAAGCAGCTGGCTTAATTTATTTTTAGGCTTAGCTTGCTATATCCTCATCTGGCTGGCTTTTGTTTGGTCAATCCAATTGTTCTTTTTTTATTTTCTTGCCATTAAGCATCGCAATACCCGCTGGTCTGGCATGCGGCTGCGATATTTTCATCCAGGCCTGCACATGATGTGCTTGTGGCTATTGTTAGCTGCCTTACCCTTAGCAAACATTGGTTATAAATTGCCTTTGGCAACTTTGATCAAACTGCCTGATTTTATCATTCAGCCATTTGCTGGCAACATTTTTCTGATAGCTGCTATTTTATTAGGCCTGGTATGTTTTTGGCTATTCACGATCAAATTTCTGCAGGTCATTCCGGCTGTGATGTCCGGTCAATCTTTCTTTCAAGCTCTCCGATATAGCTGGAAAGAGATGCCGACTAAAAAAATCCTTCATTTGTGTTTGATATTATTTATCAATGTCATCGTGCTGTCTGTCATAACAGGAATTGTGTTTGCCGCGCAGACTCTCGTTGATCACTTGGCATTTTTATCGGCTCGCCTGTTTGCTAATAGCCTGATGATTTTATTCACAGCTATTTTATATGCTGCGACTTATGAATTGCTGAAAAATATTTTTAGACAATCTTTTCCTGTCGAAAATCATTTTCTCTATCAGAAACGCCGCTCTCGTATTTCTTTTCAGCAAGCCGCTGCAGCTGTCTTGGCTACGGTCGCTGTTGGCGCGGCTTCTTGTCTATTAGCTGATAATTTCTTTCCCCGACTGGACAGAATACCTCTTGTAATCTCACATAAAGGTTCCAATGGCAATAACGGTGTGCCAAACAGCCTGCAAAGCCTCGTATCAACGGTGCGTGTTAAGCCTGACTACATCGAATTAGATGTTCACTATACAAAGGATCACCAATTTGTTGTAGTGCACGATGATAACCTGAAGACTTTGACTGGCCACAAACTGCAGGCTGAGCATGTGACTTTAAAGCGATTGAAGAGGCTTACGATGGCCTACCGTGGTCATAAAGCGAAAATGGTTTCTTTGCGCGAATACATGAATCGCGCCCAAGACCATCAGCAAAAATTACTCGTCGAGATTAAAACACCACCCATGGTGCAACAGTCTTCGACCTTGACAAAAACTTTCTTGCGTCAGTATGGCAGTGCTTTGCTTCGACATGGTGATTTATTGCATTCTTTGAACCAGAATGTGATGCGTCAGATCCACACGAAGCAGCCACGCTTAAAAGTTGGCTTTATTGTTTCTTATAATACGGAGTCTTTGCCAGGAGGAGACAACAATTTTTATACGACCGAGTACAGTACTTTGAATAATATGCTCGTGAAAAAGATTCACAGACAGCATAAACGTATTTTTGCTTGGACGGCCAATGATCGACAAGCTATGCAGTGGCTCAGTGTCATGAATGTGGACAGCATTATTACGGATTATCCACAAAGACTGAAAAGCATTCTAGCGGCCCCCAGGCGTCTATCATACAATCAAGCCTTGTTGCGTTATATGCTGACTATTCGCCAAGTGTATTAATTAGGTGTATTTTTATTCTTAGACATGGCAAAAAGAAAATCTCTAACAAAATATTTGGGCCTGTATTTTAAAAGTCTGCTGCTTTTTTGGCGGGCTGATAAACTCGATAGCAGTATTTTAATTTTAGTCATTCCGTTAAAAGCGCTGATACCGTCACTGCTGACTTTTTTTGCCCAAGAGATGCTCAATCAGCTGAGTGTTGGCCGTTTAAACTATGAAAATTTCTTATTTTGGGGAATTAGTTTTTTTGTCTCTTTGATCACGATTCCGTTGGCAACTAATGTTCAGGGAGTTTTGACAGACCGCTTGATTGCTTTTGTGAATACGAGCCTCATGAACAAGACGAAAGAACTGCAAGGCTTGGCTAACTTTGAAGATGCTGATTTTTACGATCAGGTTCAAGTCATTAATTCGCAAAGTTCTTGGCGGCCGGTTAACTTGATTGTGTTTGGAACCAGCGTGATTAGCAGCTTTATTACGATTGTTTCCATGGGTGTGCTGTTGGCGACTTACAACCCACTGATTGCCTTACTGATCCTGGTCTCAATGATTCCTGAGAGCTTGGTTTCATATCGTGTACAGCAAGAAGCTTTTGAAACAATGGTCGGTGCAAGCAGTGACGCGAGAAAAATGCAGTACGCCAGTCAAGCCGTGCTGAACAAGGACTTTACAAAAGAAATTCGCTTGTTTAATGCTTTTGACTTTTTTATTAAACGCTATCAGAGGATTTTTTGGCAGATTCATCATGCTGTTAACCAAAGAAGAGCCAAGAAAATGATTATTGCTTTAGCTTCCATGACGGTTAGCAGCTTGATCAGTATTTTGGCTCTTTTATGGTTTGTTTTCTCGATTCAGGCTGGCCGTTTTCGCGTGGGTGCCTTATTAACACTTACCAGCGCGATTGGTTATATCGCCGAGAATATTTTTTCAATGATCGAAGACAGCAGCTTGCTGTATGACACTTTGCTCTACATGGAGAAGTATTTTAATTTCCTGAAAAGCAGCGATACGATCGATAAAAGAGGCACAACCAAAGTCGGCACAGTCAAAGGCATCAGTTTCAAACATGTTAGTTTTACTTATCCTCATAGTCCGCGGCCCGCTCTGAACGATGTGAATTTCGATGTGACTAAAGGCCAGAAAATTGCGATTGTCGGCGAAAATGGTTCCGGTAAAACAACTTTGATGAAATTGCTGCTGCGTTTTTATGATCCTAATCAAGGCCATATTCAATTGAATGGCCAGACCGTCCAAGAATTTGATTTATTCAGTTATCGTTCTTTGTTTTCAGCCGTATTTCAAGATTATGCGAAGTTTTCACTGACGGTCAAAGAAAATATTGCCATCTCAGACCTGGACAAACAAGATGACAGTCAGGCTTTAATTGACGCCATGAAAATATCTGGCTTTGATCCAAATAAGGGTGTATCGGAAAGCTCCTTGCTCGATGTGCAGCTGGGTAAAGAATATGAAAATGGCACTGAGCTGTCTGGCGGAGAGTGGCAAAAATTAGCTTTGGCCAGGGGCATTTTTGCCAATCGGCAAATCTTAATTCTCGATGAGCCGACAGCTTCGTTAGACCCGAGAAGCGAATACTCGCTGTTTCAAAAATTTGTCCGTATTGGCGCTGATAAAACTGTGTTCTTTATTACGCATCGCCTGAATTCTGTGACGATCGCTGATAAGGTCTTGGTTCTGAACAAAGGGAAAGTCGTGGCTTTTGATACGCATGAAAATCTTTTAAAAAATAATGATTATTATCGCGATTATTATTCAATTCAAAATAAAGCTTTAAAGAAAGAAGCGGATACTAAATAATTATTTCTGTTCCGATATTAGGGCCGTTTCCCGGTGATGATTAATTACGACAAAGGCCCAGCAGGAGAGCAGCAGCATCATAAACCCGCCAAAGATAAAGACGGCAAAAACATCTAATCGGTCAAACAAGATCCCGAAGACAATCGTTCCGGCTGGCATCAGCACTGAGCTGAGCGTCTCGTCCATGGAGAAGACGCGTCCCTGCATCTCTTCTGGGATATGCTGCTGCATGTAGACTTCAACCGGTGTGTTTGAAAATACGAGCAGGAGGCCCAGTACAAGATTAATTGTGATAAACACTAAAGCATAAGCGGCTTTTGGCAAAGTCAACAGCGATGGCAGGCCAATCAGGGCAATGATTAAGGAAAAGACAGCCAAACTGAAGTAAGCCACTTTTAATGATTGGTTTTTCAAGGGCAGCCGGCTCAAAACCAGACCACCGAGGAACATGCCGCCAGCAAAGGCTGATTCTGTTAATCCATATTGTGTGTTGCTGAGATGTAGTCTGTCCACTAAAAAGAAAGGCAGGCCAACATTGATCGTTGCAAAGAAAAAATTGATGACGCCAGAGGATCCGGAAAACATCAGATATAATTTGTTTTCCCACAAGAATCTAAGGCCTGCCATAAAATTGGATCCGAGATGGTTTTCTGTGGCTTCAGTCTGCATGCCTTGATTGCTTATCGGACGACGAATCTTGGTAAACTTGAGAACTAGAATTGCGATCAAGGCAACGGTTTCAAAAATCACTTCTAAATAAGCGAAGACATTTAGTGTGACAAGTGTGTACACCACAGCCCCGAGAACCGGTGCTAAAAACTCGGCCAGTGACGAAATCGACTGGTTCAGTGAATTCGCTTTTTGAAGATCATCTTTATTGAAGAGCTGCGCCAGACTTGCCTGCACGGCTGTGGTCAAAAAACCATCAGTGATCGCTAGCAAGGCAATTAAGACGACCAGTATCAGGAAATAAGCTTGTGGAAAGGCAGTGAAACAAAAAGCAAACAATAATAGCGAGATAATCGTACCAAGCTGCGATGCCACCATGATTTTTTTATGGCTATAGCTATCAACAGCGTAACCGACAAAGGGCGTCAGGCATACGCTGATTAGCGGCCCCGTGATCAAACTGACTCCCATGCCTAAGGCCGAGCCTGTTCGCCGCAGAATATACAAGCTAATCGCAAAGGAAAGCATTTCACTGCCAAAAGTACCAAAAAATTTGATAATCAAAGTCTTGGTTAGATTGTTATTTACTGGCTGCATAGACATTGATTTCATACTAACAGTTTAGTCTGCAGGAGGCATTTGGCTCGTTAATGGAGCGACTTCGTCTGTGTGCCGTGAGCCTGCGATTCAGATCATAGTTATATTCTCATTTTGAAAAAGGCCTTAATTTTAAGCATTAATTCTAAATCACTCATTTCTGTGATTCCTTCATTGATACAAATAGACTGGTTCTTTATCTCTTGCGATAGTTGACGAGATCATAGCCAGCTTGTATCAGCAAGGCGATCAAAGAGACAAGGACAATGGCTAAAAAGTAATGAGGAGAGTGAGTGTTCACATGGAGTAGCAAACTAAAAATCAGGACATTCAATAACCAAGAGAAGGCAAAAAGTAAATCATGCTCAAGCTGCTGGGCAAGACCAGCCTGGATAATCGGAAAAGCGATATTAACCGTTAACACCGTGGCCGCACAACCCAGCTGCCAAAGGAACCAGAGCAGGTCGTTATGAATGAATAATGCCAAAAGAGCTATAAAAACGATGTAAACAATTAGAACTTGATTCCGTCGATTGTTCATCCTATTGGACGTATTATTTTTCCTCCCAGTTAAAAATTGAATTAATCGTAACTCATTATTTTTCTTTTGGAAGAAAGCTATCTTATAGTCGTTATGTTCACCAAATTGAAAGTTTTTAACGCAAATACTACGCAATTCTAAGTATTCGGAAAGGAATGTTTGGTCATATAGACCTCAAAAGTAGAAGCCAAACTGTTTGAACCCAGAGATCTGAGCGACCCATCAATTAATTGCTGGTTCCTAACACGAGCTGTCGATGCATCTAAAGTTAAGAGATTCTTCATGAAGAGGAACTTAAAACGCGTAACTAGATCGTTTTGATTCAAGCGTAAGTTTTCAACTTGCTTCACGATTTCTTTAGCCAGTTGATACTCCTGTCTCTGGTACATTAAATCAGCAACATTGATGAGCGCCAGCGCTGATACGCTTTGCGAATAAATTAATTCTTTAGTAATCGTTTTAACCATTTGAGAAGTTAGCAAAAAGGAACAATTGTTGAAAATGGCAACTTCTAATTTCCCCCAATAGTTAACTTTTAACAGGTATTCAGTGATTCTTTGAGTAATCAGTGGATTTGTTTCATAACTTTGGTCAACACTTTTGGTTAAAGAAATTGCTGTCGCAGCCTGGATTAAACTTTGAAAATTCTGATCCTTTTCGTAAACGGCACACAATTCTTGACTCGCTTTTTTAAGAGTTGGCAGATCATTTTCCTGATAAATGCTTTCAAAACCATCGAGAAATTTTCTGTAGGACGCCGATGCAGAGCTTGTTTGCACTTGATTGTAAAAATCGTCAAGACTATAATCCATTTTCTGCAACAAAGGAGCCAAATTAAAAAAAGAGAGCTGAATCGTTCCGGCTTCGAATTTGTTAATCGTTGACGGAGAAAGAATCCCTGATGATAGTTGAGCAACGCTGAATCCTCGGTTGTTTCTAATTTTATGAAATAATTGACCAGCGTTTGTTTTTAATAATCTATCCATTTGCAGGTTATTATTACATAATCAGAATTAAAAAGAAAAGGACCTCTTAAAAGCAGGAATGAAGACATCATTACCTTTACTGGTGTTGGAATCAGTTATTATCAATTTTTTTGCATAATTATGAAACGCTGTGTATATCAACGAGTACAATAAGGCCATGATTAACTGACAACAACTTAACTGAGAAGGTCTCATGATTTTATCTTCATCGTGTTTGGAACATGCAAACACAAGAGATTTTTCAGAAGATGAGTTCTCAAGTGTAGTTGAGGTGTTGTTACATAAGTTAATAGATCTATCGTTTCATTTACATAAATTTATTTTTTCTAAGCGGACCTTTTCTATCCTGACAGACTCATTTTTTTAAACAGTTGCGGCTCTTCATAAATATAGTCAATCAAGAAAAGAAAGTGTGGTTTATCGGTGCCTTTAGCTAAATATATTCGTCGAGCTTGGAAAGAAAATTTAATCGTGTTGTTTTGGGTCGTGATCGGGTCATCCTGTACGACTTTGTATGGCCTCAGTACTGCTAATATTTTAACCAGCGCTGTTGCCTTCAAATTTCGTGCTGTCATCATCTGGGTCGTGGTCCTGTTATTGACCAGCGTGATTTGGTCGCTGCAAATTTATTTTGAAGCGGTGACCTTAACTAAGTCGATCCAAAAAATGGATACCTTAATTCGTCAAGATATTACGAGTTCCTTATTGAACAGGTCTGTGAGTGCTTTTCATGAGAAGAGCAGCTCCGTCTACGTCTCTTGGCTGACAAATGATATTTCAACCATTAATGAATTCGGTTTTGGTAATCTGGAAATGGCCCTGAGCCAATTTTTAACGATCCTCATGAGTATCGGTGCCATGCTGAGTTTTCATTATTCGATGATTATCACAATTATCGTTTTATCTGCTTTGATGTTGTTAGCTCCGAAGATTTTTACAGCTAAAATGAATCAGGCATCTTTAAAGGCCACACAAGCAGCTGAAAGAGCGACGAGCAAAATGTCTGATTTTTTGTTGGGCTTTGATGAATTAGTCATGATTAATCGTCCGCACCTTATCCATCGTGAAATCACAAAAGCTTCGCAGGATTTGGCCGATAAAAGAGTGAAATTTGCTAAAGCCAGTGCAACCATGTCTGCCAGCTCGAATTTCACGAGTCTGATTAGTCAAGTGATTTTAGTGGCCCAAGCTGCGCTGCTGTTTTTTATGCATCTCGTCTCAGCTGGTGCGATTAGCGGTGCCCGTTACTTTTCAGCGACGATTTTTGCTAGTCTCACTGGTATGATTGCTAACTTGGTTGAGGTGGGGACTGTGAAACCCGTGTTTGCTAAATATGGACAATTGCCTGAGATAAAAGAAGAACCAAGTAGTGTTCGCATGACGCCAACGGCCAATTTGAGCAACGCTGTTGATAGTGATGCTGCGATTCAGTTAACGAATTTGTCTTTTAGCTATCCGAATAAAGAATCAGATATTCTTCACGGGCTGACGCTAAGCTTTCAAAAAGCAAAAAAATATGCGCTGGTCGGTGAATCCGGTAGTGGGAAAAGTACGTTGCTGGATTTGATTGCCGGCAAACTTGATCATTACCGTGGTGTGATTGCGGTCAATGGGCAAGATTTGCAAAACATGACGCCAGCAGATCTGCGTAAACAACTGGTTTATTTAAATCAGAAACCACATATTTTTAATGAGTCGCTGCTTTTTAATCTCACTTTAGGCGAGCCAATTAACAAGAGCAGCCTGCAAAATGTACTTTTCAAAAGCGGCTTGATCAGCTTGATTGATTCCTTACCAGAAGGTTTGGATACGATCATTAGTGAAAACGGCCGCAACTTATCCGGCGGGCAGCAGCAGCGGATTGCCATTGCTCGAGGCCTGATTGAGCAGGGCAGCATTTGGCTTGTCGATGAAGCAACTTCATCTTTGGACCGTGAGTCAGCCATTCAGATTGAACAGACTTTATTTAAGATCCAGGATATTACTTTAATCATCGTGACGCATCAGTTACACGATGCATCATCACGTTTGTTGGATCAAATTATTTATCTGAAAGATGTGAATCAGCCGGTCGATGCCGGTTAATAAAATCAATCACTACCTGGTTGAATTCGGGAGCTAGTTCCAAATGAGGGATGTGGCCCGCGCCTGCAAAGACATAACTTTCAGCTAGCGGATTCATCTCGGCTGCTGCTTTAGCCTGTCCGGCCGGCCATAATGGCGATTTTTCACCGGCTAAAAACAAGTGCGGCTCAGTTTCCAAAGGAATTTGATCCCGCCAATCTTGGCTTAAAGAATCGATCAAGAGCGGTTCGTTGAAGTCAAAATCGAAAGGCTGATAGACTTTGCCTAGGGCAATCTTGAATTGCTGGTCAACGGGGATACGCGTGAATCTGGTCGTGCGGATTTGTTTGACTAACTCCAAGAAATTTGACCAGCTGCTGTCATATTGGCCAAATTGCCAACTGTTGTCGTTAATTGCCTTGGGTGATTGATCTTCCGTGACAACGGCTTGCAGACGCTGACTGCCGAATAAAGACAGATAGGCAAAAATAGTCGAAGCACCCATGGAGTGGCCAATCAGGACAATTTTTTGTTTCAACTGCAAATGGTCAATTAATTCAGCTAGATCCATGGCGTGACGAGAAATTCGCATACCGAAAGGGACGCTCTGGCTTTTGCCATGATTGCGCCGGTCATAAGTGATCACATGAAATCCAGCCTTCGTGAAATCAGAAATCTGTCCGACCCAAGTCATCTCGCTGCCGGAATAGCCCTCAATTAAAATCACAGGCAGTCCGGATGGATCACCGAGTTCGTGATAATCAAGTTTGACATGGTCATTTGTATAAAAAAAGCTCATGACTACAGTATATAAATTCTCGCGCCGGCTGTTTCAATTCGAGCGGCCTTTCTTGTGAAATGCACATTTCTGATTTTAAAAAATATAATTTATGATTTAAAAATATTACTTTTCAAGGTACTTGTGTTGGATATGCTTTCCGATGTGAAACGCGGACTGATTGCCTGAAACATCGCTCATTTATGAACAATCACGCCGGTTAGAAAATTTTTTTAAAAGTCTTTTTATGAGCATGATGGCAGACTTATCTTGCAGTGTTAGAATTGTCTTGTGAGATGAAAACGCTTACAAAAAGGGCAGACTGCATTTCACAAAGTAGAGGTAATCAATGCAATATATTAAATATTTTGGCACAGATGCTTACACAAATATCGCAATGGACAGCTGGCTTTTATATCATTTAAAGCCTGACCAACCGGTCTTCTCGCTCTGGCAGAATCGCAACGCTGTCATTGTCGGTCGGAATCAGAACACCTTTGCCGAAGTAAATCAGGATTTTATTGATGAACACCACACACAGGTAGTCCGGCGGGTTTCTGGCGGCGGCGCTGTCTTTCATGATTTGGGGAATATTTGTTTCACTTTTTTTGTACCGGTCAAAAGTAGTGCTGAAGTCGATTTTCATAAGTTTGTCCGCCCGATGTATGATGCTTTGCACGAAGTCGGCATTGAGGCAGAGATCAGCGGCCGAAATGATTTAACGATTGACGGTAAAAAAATCAGCGGCAATGCACAGCGCTATGCCGGCGGTTACTTGATGCACCACGGGACTTTGCTTTGGAATTCTGATGTTGACAGTATGGTGCGTTCGTTGAATGTTGCTGATGAGAAATTCATCTCAAAAGCTGCTAAATCAGTGCGCGCGCGAGTGGGCAATATCAAAGACTACGCGCCAGCTGATTTAACGCTGGAAAAATTCTGGCAGGCTTTGCAATATTATCTGACAGATGAAGGCCGTGATACAGAATACGTCTTATCTGATCAGCAGAAAAAAGGAATTTTGGATTTGCGCGATCAGCAGTTTGCGACTTGGGATTGGAATTACGGCACGAGTCCGAAATTTAATTTTACGAACCATGAAAAGTTTACGGGTGGCGCCATTGATGTTTCTGCCAATGTTGACCAAGGCCGTATCCAGGCAATTGATTTTCGCGGTGATTTTCTCGGCGTACGGGATTGGCGCGAAATCAAGGATCGTTTTATCGGATTGCCCTTTGATCCGGATGCTGTTTATCAAGTATTGCATGCAAACGCCGGCGGGCATTATTTCGGATCAATTGACGATCATGGTCTAGCCGCCATGTTCTCTGCTGGTGCTAAAAATGTTCAGGAGGAAGAAAATGTCTAACATCTCAAATCTTAATCACCAGATTTTGGATTTTGCAACTCAGCTCAAGGCACAGGATGATAATTTTCCGACATTGTCCGTCTTAAATAATGATGGCCAGATTGTCGATGAAGAGGCTTTAAAGCGTGCTGATCTGAGCAATGACGATCTCGTTAAATTGTTCAGCAGTATGCTGTTGAACCGCCAATTGGATATTCGATCGACAAAATTGGCTAAACAGGGCCGTTTCGGTTTCTTTGCGCCGACTGCCGGTCAAGAGGCTTCCCAGATGGGGACGGCTTTTGCGTTTCGTGCTGAGGATTGGCTGTTCCCGGGCTATCGGGATATTCCACAGGTTGTCGCTAAAGGCTGGCCGATTTATAAAGCCATTCTTTGGAGCCGCGGGCATGTGCTGGGCAATGAATTTAAAACAGAAGATGGCCAGCCGGTTAATTCCTGGTTTCCGCAAATTATTATCGGCGCCCAATACGTGGAAGCAGCCGGTGTCGCTTTGGGCTTGAAAAAACGTGAACAAAATGCAGTCGCTTATGCCTACACAGGAGATGGTGGCAGTTCGCAAGGCGACTTTTACGAGGCACTGAATTTTGCCGGCGCCTATCACGCTAATGCCGTCTTCTTTGTTCAAAATAATGGTTATGCAATCTCAATGCCGCGTGCTGATCAGACAGCAGCAGCGCATTTGGCAGCAAAGGGCTGGGCAGCTGGTTTGCCAAGTATCGTCGTTGACGGCCAGGATGCCATCGCTGCTTATTTAGCGGCTAAAGAGGCACGCGCTTGGGCTGTTTCCGGCAAAGGCCCTGTTCTGATTGAACTGCTGACAAATCGTTTTGAAGCACACTCAACAGCCGGTGATGATCCGCTGCGTTACCGCAGCAAGGAAGATATTGCTGATTGGTGGAAGAAGGATCCTTTGATTCGCATGCGCAAGTATCTGACGGACCAAGGATTGTGGAGTGAGGATCAAGAAAAAGAGACGATTGCTCAGATTGACGCGCGGATTGACGCGGATATTAAAAAAGCCGATCAGGTTGATAAGCAGAAAATCAGCGACTACCTTAAAAATACGCTGGAAGTACCTAGTTATGTGATGCGCGAACAGATAAAGAAATTTGAAAGCGAGGGCAGATAAAATGGCTGTGAAGAGTTATATCGAAGCTGTGAGAGATGCACAGGATCTAGCGCTGGGCCGTGATGAGAATGTGCTGATTTTTGGGGAAGATGTTGGTAAAAACGGTGGTGTTTTCCGTGCAACTGACGGCCTGCAGACTAAATACGGCGTTGACCGCGTTTTCAATACGCCTTTAGCCGAATCGGGCATTGGCGGACTGGCAATCGGACTGGCCTCACAGGGTTTTCGCCCGATTATGGAAATCCAGTTCTTCGGTTTTGTCTATGAAACGATGGACTCGATTGCCGGGCAAATGGCTCGTAACCGTTTTCGTTTTAATGGCACGCGCCAGATGCCGATTGTTGTACGTGCGCCCTATGGCGGCGGTACAAAGACACCGGAAATGCATGCTGATAACCTAGAAGGCCTGGTGGCACAAAATCCAGGCCTGCGAGTTGTGATGCCGGCGAATCCGGCTGATGCCAAAGGTTTGCTGCTAAGTGCGATTGCATCAAATGACCCTGTTGTTTTCCTGGAAAATATTCATCTCTACCGCTCTTTGAAAGGCGAAGTCGCAGACGGTTATTATACGACTCCATTGGACAAAGCCGCGATTGCACGTGAAGGCAAAGACGTTTCGATTATTACCTATGGCGGCATGACACCGGTCGTCTTAAATGCGGCTGAGAGCCTAGCTAAAGAAGGCATTGACGCTGAAGTTGTCGATTTGAGAACTGTTTCGCCTTTGGATATCGAGACGATCGGGAAGTCAGTAGAAAAGACCGGCCGTGTTGTTGTGGCTCAGGAAGCTCAGCGGATTGCCGGAATTAGTGCGTCAGTGATGGCCGAAATTTCCGAAAGATTTATTTTGAGTTTGAGGGCACCGATTGGCCGTGTGTCCGCTCCGGATACCGTTTATCCATTTGCTCAGGCTGAAAACGACTGGATGGCCAACGCAGATGATGTCATTGCCAAAGTCAAGGAGGTAGTCAACTATGACTGAAATTTTTAAAATGCCGGATATTGGTGAAGGCATGGCTGAAGGCGAGATTTCAAATTGGCTGGTCAAAGTCGGCGATCAAGTAAAGACCGATGATTCAGTCGCCGAAGTACAAAATGACAAACTGCTGCAGGAAATTCTATCGCCTTATTCCGGTAAAGTGACAAAGTTATTTGTCGATGCTGGAACCACAGTTCAAGTGGGCCAGCCCTTAATCGAATTTGATGGTGACGGCAGCGGCAGCAGCGCTGAAACGCCAGCTGCGGGAGCCGCCATACAAGACAACAGTACTACCAGCACGCCTGCTCCAGCACCTGCACCTGCACCTGCACCTGCGGCTAGTGAACAGCCGCAAAGTTCGGCACCAGCAGCACCGGTAGCTTCTAACGGTAACGTTTTGGCTATGCCTTCTGTCCGCCACTTTGCTTTTGAACATCATTTGGACCTGGCACAAGTGCCAGCCACCGGCCGCCATGGCCACATCACGATGGCTGATGCGCAAAAAGCTGTTGAGCAGCCTCAGCAGACAGCTGCACCGGCCGCTAGCGCTGCGCCAGTTTCAGCTAGTCCGGAACCAGCTCCAGCACCAGTCGAAGTTAAAGAAGGCCGTGTTGCGATGACGCCGATCCGTAAAGCGATCGCAAAAGCCATGGCGACACAAAACGCGACGATTCCGACGGTTACGAATTTCGATCAGATTGAAGTTTCTAAACTGGTTGAGCATCGCAAACAGTTCAAAGCCATGGCAGCTGACCAGTCGATTCATTTGACTTATTTGGCTTATGCTGTGAAGGCTTTAGCCGCGACTGCCAAGAAGTTCCCAGAGTTGAATGCCTCAGTCGATATGGATAAACAGGAAATTGTTTATCATGACGATATCAATATCGGCGTTGCGGTTAGCGCGCCAAACGGCCTCTTCGTGCCCGTAGTTGCACAAGCTGATCGGAAGTCTATTCTGACAATTGCCCAAGAAATTGAAGATTTGGCTGCCGCTGTTCGTGACGGATCAATTAAAGGTAACCAGATGCATGGCGCGACGATTACGATTTCCAATCTTGGTTCGGCGCGCGGTACTTGGTTTACGCCGATTATCAATGCTAAAGAAGTGGCAATTCTTGGTCTGGGTTCGATTGTCAAAGAGCCGATTGTGGCTGATGATGGCTCGATTGTCGCCGGTCAAGTGATGAAGTTCAGTCTTAGTTACGATCACCGTTTGATTGACGGCATGTTAGGGCAGACATCTTTGAATTATTTCAAGACGCTCATGGCTGATCCAGCTTATATGCTGATGGAGGTGTAAGGATGGTTGTTGGTGCACAAGCTACTGAAGTAGAGACGGTTGTGATTGGTTCGGGCCCTGGCGGCTATGTTGCGGCGATTCGGGCAGCTGAATTAGGTCAGAAAGTGACCTTGATTGAAAGCGGCGAGATTGGCGGTGTTTGTTTAAACGTTGGCTGTATTCCTTCTAAAGCTTTGATTAATATCGGCCACCATTATCGCGATGAAATGACTGAGCAGCCTTTCGGATTGCACGCGACCGGCGTCAGCTTGGATTGGGCCGCGACACAGGATTGGAAACAGAAAAAAGTCGTCGAGCGTCTGACTGGCGGCGTGGCCATGTTATTAAAAAAACATCATGTCGATATCGTTCGCGGAACGGCTTCTTTCAATGATAATGAACAGATTAATGTCATTGAAGGGGACAACCACGAATTGTTCCAATTCAAAAACTGCATCATTGCGACTGGTTCACGTCCTGTACAGATCCCTGGATTCGAGTTCGCTAATCGGATCGTTGATTCGACCGGTGCCTTGAGTCTGCCAGCTGTTCCCAAACATTTAATTGTGATTGGCGGCGGCGTGATCGGGTCGGAGTTGGGCGGCCTCTATCTGAATTTGGGAGCCAAGGTGACGATCATCGAGGGCTTGGATCACGTGTTAAACGGCTTTGATGCTGAACTAATCAAGCCTGTTTTAGATGACTTTAAAGCCCAAGGCGGCGAAATTTATACGAGTGCCAAAGCCAAGTCGGCTGTTCAGACCGACAATGGCGTGGCTGTGACCTTTGAAGCTGATGGTAAAGAACAGACTGTGACCGGTGATTATCTGCTGGTTTCAGTAGGACGCCGGCCTAACACAGATGAACTGGGCCTGAATAATACGAACGTCAAGCTTGATGAACATGGTTTGATTCAAGTTGACGACCGCATGGCAACAACGGCTGCGCATATCTACGCGATCGGGGATGTCACAGCTGGGCCGGCCTTGGCACATAAAGCCAGTTTCCAAGCCAAGATTGCCGCGGCTGCCATTTCTGGCGATCCGCAAGCACGTGATTTACACTACTCGCTGCCTGCTGTTGCTTATACGAATTACGAATTAGCTACGACCGGCGAGACACCTGAGAGTATCCAAGAAAAGAACTTGGATGCCAAAGCCTATAAGTTTCCTTTTGCTGCTAACGGACGTGCGCTGGCGATGAATGCCGGAACTGGTTTTATTCGTTTGATTAGCGATAATCAAAGCAAGGCACTGATTGGGGCTCAGATTGTCGGTCCGGGTGCTTCGGATTTGATTTCGGAGTTATCTTTGGCGATTGAAAATGGGCTAACAACTGAAGATATCAGTTTGACGATTCATCCTCATCCGACTCTTGGCGAGGCAATTATGGATGCTGCAGAACTAGCTGACGGCCTGCCGATTCACATTTAGAAATCTTTTAGGACAGCACCGCTGGCAAGTTTTATTTCTTCAAATTAGTTAAGATTAATTTATGGATAAAAGACGCGTTTTGCCGGTAATCGGCGGTTTTAATTTCAGAGATATTGGCGGTTATACCTCTTTTGACGGACGCAAAATCAAGTGGGGCAAGGCTTTTCGAACGGCCGGTATGGCAGACTTGTCGCCTGAAGATTTGAAATATTTAGAAGATCGGCAAGTGGACACGATTATTGATTTTCGCACTGAAGCTGAAGTGGCTAAAGGCCCCGATCGTGTACCGGCACATGCTGTTGATATTAATATTCCAGCTATGGATTTTGACCGGACCGAATCGACTGTGGATTACGCACAGTTGAGCAAAGAGTACGATCAAAAAGGCTACGGCTATTTGAATATGATCAATAATTATGAACATCTGATTTCAGACGAGTATTCCAATATTGCTTACCGCAAGTTTTTCGATCTTTTAATGACGGAAAACAAGACTTTGGCTTATCACTGCACAGCTGGCAAAGACCGGACAGGGGTTGCCTCTATGCTGCTGATGTCAGCCTTGGGCATTAATGAGGCTCAGATCAAACACGATTATTTGATTACGGACCGCCTGTCGACTGAAGTTGTTCGTAATAAAATTGAGCACATGAAAGCCGAGGGTGCTACACCTGACGAAATTGAAAACATCCACTCTATGTGGTCGGTGAACATTGATTATATTCAGCGTTCCATTGATACAGTCAAACGCTTGTCTGGTGATCCGATCACTTATTTGCAAAACTATCTACAGCTTCAGCCGGCTGATATTCAGCTGCTGCGCGATAAATATTTATTCAGTGAACCAACGGGCAAGCAATAATCACGGTGAGATATTCATAAATCCCTCATTCAATCATGAGGGATTTTTTGCTGTCGTAAACGTCGTTAGTCCATCAAATAATTAATGGGAACAATATATTTATCTTTATTTTAGTATAAATGATAATATAGTCATATATGATCAATGGTCGTCTAATTAAAGAAGCGCGAGAGAAACTAAATTTAAGTCAAGGGGAACTGGCACGTGGAATCACGAATCAAGCTTCAATTAGTCTCTTGGAGAAAAATAATCGAGCACCGAGTGTCAAAGTGCTTTCGCAAATCTCCGACCGTTTAAATGTTGATTTGAATGATTTATTAGGTAATCCCAACAAAATTAAATTTCAAGATCAGCTTTCAAAAGCCGAACAAGCAGCCCAACAGTATAACTATCAGGCGGCGCTGGACATTTTGGATGGTATTGATATCTCTGCGATTCACAACGATAGAGATAGAGCGAGGTATGGCTTTTTAAGAACTGTTTCCAAAATGTGGATCAGCCAAGATTTTAAGTCGGCAATTTTCGCTTTTTCTCTTTTATTGGAGAATACGCCGAAACAAGATGATATTTATTACTTTTTGCTGCTCAACGGGATTGGTGTCGCTTATTATCAAAATGACAATCATCAAGAAGCTGCCGTTTACTTCCATCGGATCGTTGAACAAATCGGCCATTTCAACGTCGATCATGCACATTTTTATTGGGCATTATTCTTGCTGAGCAATTTAGCGAAATTTTATTCTCGAGAATCTGATTTGCCTCTCAGTAATCAATTAGCTGAACAAGGTATCCGAATAGCAAAGAGCCATTCAACTACCTTGTTTGTAGAAGATTTTTACTACGTTTATGCTTTCAATTTATCTGAAAACGGGGCTGATACAGCAAAGGCAATCTCCTATTATCGCCTGGCAGAAAGTTTCTCAGTGTTCAATCAAGATTCGATAGTGATGAATAAAGCTCGTGAAAAAATAACTCGCCTCGAAAAAAAGATATAAAACAGGTTTTTCTTCCAAAAAAATAGTTAAAAGCAATATTAAAACTATTTTTTTTATTTTTAATAGACATATATAAAGATTTTTGTGAGTAATTTGCCTATAATGTAAACAATAAGCGAGGGGATTGGCATGATTCTGGAAATCACTCATTTATCTTTTAACTACAAAAACGTCGATATTTTTAAAGACGCATCTATGCAGATTGAAAAACCCGGTGTTTATGGTTTGGTGGCTCCTAACGGTTCTGGGAAGACGACGCTGCTGGACTTGATTGCTGGTTTTTTATCTCAGCAGCGAGGCGAGATTAGGATTTTCGGGCAGTCTAATAAGCAGTTGAAATCCCTAGCGCCGAAGATTAGTTATGTCCAGGACAACCGCGTCCTCTATCAATATCTCAGTGCACAAGAACACCTGAATATGGTAGCGGATCTGTATCATGTGTCTAAAGAGCGTGTCGCACAATTAGTGAAACAGTTTGCTCTGACCAATTTTCTGACACGCCCAGTCTCCAGCTATTCGCTTGGTCAAAAACAGCGCATTTTGATTGCGATGGCCATGGTCACGGATCCACAACTGATCTTTTTAGACGAACCCCTCAATGGCCTCGATCCAGACAGCGTGATTATTATTAGAAATGTTTTAAAGCAGCTGGCCTTGGAAAAGAAGACGGTTTTGGTCTCTTCTCATAATTTGGATGAACTAGCGAAAACCACAGACACTTTCTTTTACGTGAAAAATAAGCAGCTTTTTTCAGAACAGATTGAGCATTTTGCTAACCTGTCATTTAAGACTGACCAGCCTGAACAAATGCAGCAATTCTTGGAGGATGCTGATTTTCAAGTCAAACAGGACGATGGCCGGCTGGTCATTTTGGTTGCTTCGGATAAAATCATTGACTTAATCAGAAAGATGGATCAGCAGCATTTAGATTTTTCCGATCCTAAAATTTATGTCAACAGCCTAGAAGACCAATATCAAAGGATCTTTGATTAATCATGACCCGCGCCAAAGTACTTTCTCATGTAGCGGAAATAAGCTTCTTTAAAAGCTGGTTTTTCTGCATTGATCTGGCTTTTATTGTCGTTTATGTGACTCTGTTCGTTATTTCAATGTTTTTAGGTGTTCAGCAGCAGACTCTAGCCTATGATAGACAGTTCGATGCACAGCGTTCAACCATTGGCGGTGCCATGTATGGTGTTGCCAAACAAATTAACGACAATCCCGAGATGCCGAAAAAACAGCTGGCTTATCTACGGCATGGTCTGGAGCTAGCTGCCAACGTATCCAATGCAATTAAAAAACAAGAAAACGCTTTGAATAACCGTCAGGGAAATTACTTGCCATTAACGATTCAAGTATCTCGCCAGGCCGATATTTTAAATCAGAGTCAAGGACCGATCCAAGCCAGTGATGCTGATATTTTTCGTGCGAACGCTGCTGAAGCCCGTCGTCTGATGAAAGCACATATGAGTTTTGAGTTTAACGATGCCAGTTTTAATTTTCCGAATGTTTTCTTCCTTTTCACGAGTTATTTCTTTAATCCGCTAAGTATTTTGCTGTTTTTGGTGATCCAGCTGGCCTTCTTTCTGCTGGAAAAGGAACGGAAAAATGAACGTTTGTTGCAGACGCTGGCAGATGAAAAATCCTTAGCTTTGGGAAAAATGTTATTTGCCTTAAAACGTTTTATCACCGATCTGCTTGTCATCTACATTCTAGCTAGCAGCACTTTTCTCATCTTGGATCACCCGCTGCTCAAGTCTGGATCCAGCAGTTTTGCCTATCCGATGACTTTTCTTGGTATGACTCAGCCTTTAATTAAGTTATTATGGCCCTTGTTTGTGATTGGCCTACTGCTAGCTTTGCTGGTCAACGCGTTACTGCCGCTGATTTACCAAAAGGCGGTCAATCGGCCTTTGCCAAAGGGGATGAGACTATGAAATTTTTAAAGCTCGAATTTCGCAAACTGTGGATTTCCAGTCATTTTCTCAAGGCTGCTATCGTGATTTTCTTACTGCTTTTCGCCTATTTAGCTTATGAGAAAGGCAGCCAGCTGCTTTTTTTAAATCACTATCGCCAGACTTTGGTTCAAAACACATACTATAAGTCCTCAAACAACTATATTAATTCGGCCATTGTTCGAAAGGACACCCGGCAAGAACTAAAGGCCTTGAATGGCGGCCAGAAGACTTATTTCCGCTGGTTTTCCACGACCATGTTTGATCAGAAAAATCAGCTCAATTCCTATGGTTTCCAGCCTAATCAAGCGACAGATTATGTCTCGCCTGACCAGAACCGGCGTTTTTTATACGGCGGCGGCGATGATGCAGGCTATGCCCAACAAACTTTGGATTATCTGGCCTATTTGCAAAGACATCGAGTTGAGGCTCTTTATCCTTATGGCTTTTTCTTCCATTATGATAATTTTTTGAATATCCAGGGTCGGGCACCTAGACGAACGCGCGATTATTTACAGTATTGGAACCATTATTTTTTCCTGAAAGGTTGGTATCTGCTGTATGCCTTTTTACAGAGCAGCTATGGGCCTTTGCTGCTGCTGATAGGGTTGATTTTCCTGTTTGGTGGTCGATTCGCATCAGAATTAGATCATCACCATCCTAATTGGCGTTTACTAAAAACTTACGGTCAAAGCCGGCATGCTTTATATGCTGAGCAGCTATTGTCTCAGGTTATTCTGGCTATGACCGTCATTTTTCTGCCGTTAGCAGTCTTCTTGCTGCTGATGGCAATCTTTGGTCAAGTTGGCAGCTTGCAATATCCGGTTTGGATGGTGACTTATAATCACGCCTTCTCGATGTTCAATCTCGGGAAATTGTATCCTTTGTACCAGTATCTTTTAACAGCTTTGCCCTTGTTATTGTCCTTGATTATTTTTGTGTTTGCCTTGAATGGTATCTTGTCGCTTCTGATCAAAAATCAAAAATTAACCAATGTGGCGACTTGCTTGTTTTTGCTGGCCGGTCAGATGATACCGCCGAATTATTTGAATATTTTTTCTTATTTCCAGATTGACCATATGGTGACAGGCTACTTCGCTAATTTAACGGAAAATGGCCAGTATTATGCTGGATTTGCTAGCGAGCTGCTGCTGATGGCCAGCCTGCTGCTGTTTGTGATTGAATTTTCCGTCCTTTATCTTCTTGATCGGCGGGCTAACCGCGGCCACAGTCCTTCTAAGTCAGTCATGTGAGTAAGTTTGTGAATCATTGAAAATGTCGTAAAAAATGATTGACAGACTGGTTTTTTTCCGTTAAGCTTAGCAGTAATTTCGATGGCAGATCAGATGTCACAAATGCACAGTTACTATTACTGGTTTACGCGCTAACCCGTGTTGCCAGTTTGGTCGCGGGTTTAAATCCTGGGACCGCTAAGATTTTTTAAGCACTCTTGGGATGAACTCGGAGTGCTTTTTTTATTCGAAATTAAGGAGAGAGAAGATGCCGCAAGTTAGAAAAAATTTAGAGAGATTGACCAACAGCGTGGTACAAGGCACAAAACCGAGTATGATCTTGGCCTTGAATCAAGAATTCAAAGGGATTGACGATATTGTCATGCTGACGATTGGCGAGCCGGATTTCAACACACCAGAACACGTTAAAGCAGCTGCTGTCGCCGATATTCAGGCTGATGATTCTCATTATGGGCCGTCTAAGGGAACAGCTCTTTTGTTGAAAAACGCTGCCAGCTTTTTGAAGGATCGTTATGGCTTGGATTATGATCCTAAGACTGAATTGCTGACGACCATCGGCGTCACAGAAGGGATTTTTGACACGATGAAGACGCTGCTGAATCCTGGCGACGAAGTGATTATTCCACAGCCGACGTTCCCGGTCTATGGTGCTGCAGCCACTGTATGCGGGGCAAAAGTTGTTCCTGTACCAACGGTTGATGACGACTTTTTGTTGACCCCTGCTAGGCTAACGGCTGTTTTGGCAGAGCATCCCAAGGCTAAAGCGATTGTGCTGGCAAGTCCCGGAAACCCCACCGGTGTCGCTTATAGCGAAACTCAGATTGCAGCTTTGGCAGCCGTCTTAAAACAGCACGATATTTTCGTGGTTTCCGATGAGATTTATTCCGAGCTGACTTATGACCGGCCGCATGCCTCTTTTGCAAAAGCCCTGCCAGAACAGACGATTTTGTTCAACGGTGTTTCTAAGTCTCATGCTATGACTGGTTACCGTTTGGGCATTATTGCTGCACCTGCTGCGATCATTTCTCAATTAGCCGTAATCCATGAATTAATCACGACGACTCAGCCTAACGTTGTCATGGCCGCCGGTGCTGAAGCTTTCGGACCGGGTGAAAATGACGCTGAATCTATGCGGGCTGAATATAAAAAACGACGTGCATTTCTCATATCGGCTTTTGATCAAATGGGTCTGCATTACGCGTATCCGGATGGTGCTTTTTATTTCTTTGTCAAGATTCCGGATTATCTCGAGCAGGATGGTTTCAAACTGGCACGGCAGATTGCCAAAGAAGCCAAAGTTGGTTTGACACCCGGTGTTGCTTTTGGACAGGCCGGTTATATGCGAATCTCCTATGCGACATCTTTGGCGCAATTAAAAGTGGCTGCTCAACGTCTATCTGCATTTTTAAAGATGCAAAAAGCCAAACAGCGAAGCGTTACTGACGCTGATATGTAAAAAAATTCCATCAATAAGCCCTCAGGGCGTTAAGCAGGTTTATATGAAAAAAGAAAAAAATTCATTTATTTTAAATATTTTAAACGGCCTCAGCATTGGCGTTGTGATTACGCTGATTCCCAGTGCAGTTTTAGGTTCTTTGATGCGAGCTTTCGGCAGCAATCCCGCCGCCTTGTCCGTGATTCAAATGACTAGCATGGCACAAAGCTTGCTCGCAGTGATAGCGGCATTCGCCGTGGGGCAGGCTTTTCGTTTTTCAATGATTGATACGGGTTCAATGGCTTTAGCAGCTTTTATGGGTTCTGGTGCTGCCAGCATTGGAGCTAAAGGTAGCTTCGTGATTGCCGGTACCGGCGACATTATCAACATTGGTGTGACACTGGTGATTGCGGTTGTGCTGATCAAATTAATCCAGTCGCATTTAGGCCAGCTAAAGGTCATTCTATCTCCGATTCTCGTATTGGGAATCGCTGGGGGCCTAGGCCGATTCTTGTTTCCCTACGTTCACTGGATTACAACCGAAATTGGGGCCGGCATTAATCGCTTGACTGATCTGCAGCCGTTAGTTATGGCACCTTTAATGGGACTAATCTTCGCTGTCCTGATTCTGTCGCCAATCTCATCAGCCGGCATTGCGATTGCAATCGGTTTGACTGGCATCGGATCCGGCGCGGCTAATTTAGGTATCACGACCGCCAGTTTCACCTTGGCGATCATGGGTTCTTCTGTCAACACTTTCGGTGGGACAATCAGTCATTTTATCGGCACACCAAAAATTCAAATGGCGAATATGCTCAGCAAACCTAAATTGTTCATTCCGATCATGATTGTCTCGGCGCTGGCTGGTTTTGAGGCCGCAGTATTACAAGTCGGCGGTACGCCTATGTCAGCCGGCTTTGGTATCTCAGGACTCGTTGGCCCCCTGGGTGCCTTTCAAACAGGCACAACCAATATCCTGCTGCTGATCGTGGAGTTTGTACTTATTCCAGCGCTGCTGGCTTTTGCCACTCATTTTATTTTTGTTAAGAAAACTGCATTCATTAAAGCATCGGATTTGAAACTACCTGATGCTGCATAAAAAGCGCGTGCGCTTTTTTTATTTGCGCTAAAATGCAGGTAATGTCTTTTTCCCGCAGCAAACTCCTCAAATGGGCCATTCTTTTGTTGGCTGTCATCGGCTTAACAGCCTTGACACACTTTGATACTGTTTTCTATCAGACGCCTATTGCCCAAGTTGTTCGAGTTAAAGAGAACGACAGCCATCGTACGCGAGATTATTTTGCTAATGAAGACCGTAGCGCGACACAACAGCTGACGGTTAAATTTTTAAATACGAAGCGCAAGAATCAGAAGATAACGATTAGCAATCAATATGTTGCTTCGGAAGTGCTGACACAAAAATATCGTGTTGGCCAGCGCTTGCTGTTAAGCCATAAAAAATGGTGGGGCATCATCGGCCAAAAGCGGGATACTTTTCTTGTTTTCACGATTACTTTGATGCTGGCTCTGACCATCGGGCTGACAAAAAAAATCAGCTTGCGGATTATCGGCAGTTTGGGTCTGAATTTTATCTTCTTTATTCTGGCAATTTTGTTGGACATCAATTTTGAAGACGCACCAGCTGTCTTCATCTTCGCGATTTTGACCATCGTTTTTGCTTTTATTACTTTATTGTTGGTGCTGGGCAGGCGCAAGCAATTTGTGATTGTCTTTTTGTCGACAATTCTGTCAACGGCCGCCGGTGTTGGGATTGGCGCGATCACGATTGCAGTCAATCATGCTAGTGGGATTCATTTCGAATACATGGACTTTATCACACAATTTCCGATCCCACTCTTTTATTCGGAACTGATGATTGGCGTGTTAGGCGCAGCTATGGACGAGTCCTCAGATATTACGGCCATGATGTTTGGTATGCAGCGTGAACGGGCAGACCGTTCCTTTGGCGAGTATTTTGTTTCCGGCATGCGTGTTGGTCGGGACATTGTTGGCTCTTTAACGAATGTCTTATTCATGGTCTTTATCGCCAATACATTGCCGATGGTCTTCCTATATTTAAGAAACGGCAATACCTGGTCCTACACGATTGATATGACCATGATGCTGGGATTATTATCCACGGTGATTTCTGCAATTGGCATTGTCCTGACTGTGCCGATCACATCTTGGTTGTCGGCCAGTTTGCTGTCAGCTGAAAAGAGGCTTGCCCGATGACGACTTTTGTTTGGTTAATTATCATTTTGTTTCTTCTAATGATTTTGGTGGCGGGGAAACAAGGTTTTAAGGCCTTTATCGGCCTCATCATCAATCTTGCCGCAATCTTTCTGCTGATTATTCTGATTAATTGGCAGTTTAATGTTTATATCGTGACGGTTGCGATCAGTTTTATAATTCTGGCCGTTTCCATTTATCTTTCCGCTGATAATCAAGAAGTGACGAATCATGCTTTTGTGGCCAGCCTGATTGTCTTATTTGCTGTTGTACTGCTGATTATTCCGATTAATTATTTAGCAAACGTCCAGGGGTTTTCATCTGAGTCGTCAGAAGAATTGGAGGGGTTGCTGTTGGCTGTAGGCTTGAACTTTCATCGTATTGCTTTTATTGTGACTGTAATTGCCAGCCTCGGTGCAATTGCTGAGGCTAGTATGGCGATTTCAGCCGATCTGCATGAATTGATCGAAAGCACGCCTGATATTACAAACGCCAATCTGTATAAGCAGGGCAACATTATCGGTGCTCAGATTATTGGAACAGCTTTGAATACACTTTTCTTTGGCGTCTTGGGCGAGAATTTAACCTTGGCTATTTTCTACATTCGCCTGCATTACAGTTTTGCTCAATTAATTAATGGCAAACTGCTGGTGGCTGCGATTATTGATTTATTCATTGCCATGATCGGGGTGTTGTTAACGATTCCGGTCACGACTTGGATCGTCGCCCATGTTCATGCCAAAAAAAATAAGCTGCAGAATTGATTGCTGCAGCTTATTTTTCTAACTGTTCTTGATTTAAGACAAACTTCTCAATTGCAAAAGCGACGCCGTCTTCATCATTGCTCTTCGTGATGAATTGAGCCTTCTCTTTGGCTTCGTCAATCGCGTTAGCCATCGCCACACCAACACCGGCAGCTTCGATCATAGAAATATCGTTTCCCTGATCACCGATAGCCATCACATCGCTGATGTCGATATTTAATTTCTCAGCCAAGGTCTTGACCGCACTGCCCTTTGAGATCCCTTTATGAATGAATTCCAAGAAAATAGGCGAACTGGGGACGACTGTAAAACGATCGTAAACCCACTGCGGCAATTCTTTTTTGACTCTTTCAATGATTTCAGGTTCGTCAATGAACATAATTTTGGCTAGAACATCAGATTCTTTTAAGTCCTGCATGCGGACATGGCGCACTTGGCAATTGGTTAATTTAGACTCGTATTTTGTATATTTCGGTGCTGACAAATAGGGCGTATAAATATAATCGGCTGTTTCAGCGTGGACCTTGACACCGATTTCACCGGCCAATTTATAGATATCGCGATAGTCCTGAATGCTGACAGGCGTCTGGGCAATCATTTTTCCGGAAGTGGTTCTGATAGTTGCGCCGTTGTAATTAATTGCATATTGATCATCGCGATTAGCAATCCCGAGCTTAGCATAATAAGGTTCGGTGCCTGGCAGTGGACGCCCGGAAGTAATCACGGGTTTAACTCCTTGCTTGATCGCTTCTTCCAAAACGTCGATTGTATGTTTGGTTAATTCGTTTCTGCTGTTCAGCAGAGTGGCATCTACATCAATTGCTACTAATTTTATTGTCATACAACTATTTTAACCAAGAAAAATTTACAATGATCATATGGTTAAAGAAAAAACAATACAAGAGAAAATAAAAGACTGGGAAGTCGCAGATCTTCCCGAAGGATTACGTTTAGAGTTTGCTAACGCCAGCCAGGCGCAGCTGGAAGATGCCTTCTATCAGGATCTTAATTTTGGGACAGCTGGCATGCGCGGTCTGCTAGGAGTCGGTAGTAACCGCATGAATATTTACACGGTTGCGCAGACGACAGAAGCGTTGGCGCGGCATATGGAAAAGCAGGGTGATGATGCTAAAAAACGCGGCGTCGTGATCTCCGGCGATTCGAGAATTAATTCTGAACTATTCAAAAAGGTATCAGCTGAAGTTCTGCGGGCGCATGATATTACGGTTTATTTGTTTAATGGGCCGCATCCGACGCCGGAATTAAGTTTTGCCGTTATGAACTTGCATACTTATGCAGGCATTATGATCACGGCCAGCCACAATACAAAAGAATATAACGGATATAAATTATATGGTGAAGACGGCGGCCAGTTACCACCAAAACCCGCAGATGAAATTGTCGCAGAGCGTGCCGGTGTCACAGATATTTTTCATATCAAGCAGGTAGCCGGCGGGATTAAAAAAATCGGTGCCGACATGGATAAGGCTTATTTGGAGCATGTCAAGACCGTCACGATTAACCCAGAACTGATCAAAAAGTGGGGAGATAAATTAACGATCAGTTTCACACCGCTGCATGGTGCTGGCGGTGATTTGGGGTCGCGCGCTTTAAAACAGGCGGGTTTTAACAAAGTTTCAATTGTCAAAGAACAGTTCAAGCCTGATGGTACTTTTCCGACCGTGAAATATCCGAATCCTGAATTTCATGAAGTCTTCAAGCTTTCTGAAGGTTATCAAACTGATTTGGAATTGGCTGTTGATCCTGATTCGGATCGGATGGGTGTCGGCTATCGTAAAGCAGATGGCAGTTATGCCTATCTGACAGGCAACCAGATCGCAGCTTTGATGGTTAATTATATTTTGACGGCTCAACAGCAGGCTGGTACTTTGCCAAAGAATGGCGCGATTGTAACCTCCAATGTTTCCTCTAATCTGCCAGGTCTGATTGCTGATTCCTTTGGTATTAAGCAATTTACGGTGCTGACCGGCTTTAAATATATTGCTGATAAAATCGTTGAATTTGATGCCAAACAGGATTATCAATTCGAATTTGGTTTTGAAGAGTCTTACGGTTTTTTGATCAAGCCTTTCGTGCACGATAAAGATGCCGTTCAAGCGATTACTTTAATGTCTGAACTGGCAGCCTATTATAAGGACCGCGGCATGACGATCGGCGACGGCTTGGATGAAATTTATGCTAAGTTCAGTGCCTTTGCCGAGTCTTCTGAAGCCACAGAGTTCCCCGGCGAGCAAGGCCAAGCTCAGATGGCAGCTGTGATGACGCGCTTTAGAAATCAAGGGCCGAAAAATTTTGGCGAAGTCGCTGTAAAGACCGTTGAAGACAATGAATTGCGCGTCTCCAAAGATTTGACGACTGGTGCCAGCAAACGCATTTCTCTGCCTAAGGCTAACGTGATTAAATACTGGCTTGTCGATGGTTCTTGGATTGCCCTGCGGCCATCTGGTACAGAACCGAAATTAAAGGTCTATATCGCGGCTAAAGGTGAGGATATGGCTGCTGCCAATAAACAGTTAACCTATTTAAAAGATCAGATTAATCAGCTTTTGAAATAATCGTTACCCAAAAATCCCAGTTGCAAGCGGGATTTTTTTGTGTCCAGTTTTCCAAAAAATAGCGCCTTTTGGTCGTAACTGTTAGAATGTCTTTCAAGTGCATGGATTGCCTTAATTTATTTTACGAGGTGCTAATGGCAAAGAAAAATTTTAAAAATACAAGCCGGCTGCTGCTGGCTTCGGCTGGGATTGTGTCGCTGTCCTTTTTGGCCAGCGAGTATTTGTTCCGTTTGGCTTTTAAGCGGGTTGATTACGTACCCGAAACATCGGCCGATAAGCAGAAATACGCTGATGACTATTGGCGCTATGTGGATTGGTTTAAAAAAGTCGATAAAGAGCACTGGACTTTTACAATTTCCGGTGAAAAAGAAGATATGTCGGCTTATTTTATCCCGGCCAAAGACGGTAGTTCCGATAAATCGGTGATTATTTCCCATGGCTATAAAGGTAATGGCGAGACCATGTCAAATTATGCGCAAATGTTTTACGACATGGGTTTTTCAGTGCTGCTGCCCGACGATCGTGGGCATGGCGAGAGTGCTGGGAAATATATCAGTTTCGGCTGGCTGGACCGGCTGGATTATCTGCGCTGGCTGCAGAAATTAATTGTCCGTCTCGGCGACAAGACGAAAATCGTCCTGTTTGGTGTCAGTATGGGCGCTTCAACGGTTGAGATGCTGAGTGGAGAAGACTTGCCGCCGCAGGTACGTTGTATTATTGCTGATTGCGGTTATTCCAGCATTGACGAAGAACTGGTTTTCCTGCTGAAACACCAGTACCATTTGCCGAAATATCCCTTTTATCCCTTTGTCAGCACGATCAATCACCATCGCTTAGGCTATTATCTCGGGGATGTCTCCTCAGTGACGCAATTAAAGAAAAACAAGCTGCCGATTTTCTTCATTCACGGCGAGAAGGACCGCTTTGTACCCAGTTATATGGCGCTGGAAAATTATCAAGCAGCACAGTCACCGAAAGATTTGTGGATTGTTGAAAACGCCAGCCATGCTGAAAGTTTTTGGGTTGATCCTGAAAATTATAAACGGCACGTTGAACACTTTTTGCATCACTATTATGAACCTAACGCGCAGGCACCCAAGACAGTTCAATGAAAAGATTATAATTGTTTTAACAGCAAAAGGAGAATCTTGTCAGATGGCTAAAAATGAAGCATTACTGATTATTGATTACACGAATGATTTTGTTGACGATAAAGGCGCTTTGACCTGCGGCAAACCGGCCCAAGTTCTTGACAGCCGGATTGTTGAACTAGCTGACCAAATCAAAGCTGACGGTGGTTGGGTGATTCTGCCAACGGATCTGCATAAGAAAGATGATCCTTATCATCCTGAGACTAAATTGTATCCGCCGCATAATTTAGCTGGCAGCTGGGGTCGGGAATTTTATGGCAAGCTGGCACCTTGGTATGGTGCTAACAAAGATGACCCACAGGTTTATATGTATGATAAGACGCGTTACAGTGCCTTTGCCGGGACTGACTTGGACTTGCGTTTGCGTGAACGACATGTTGATACACTGCATCTAGTTGGCGTCTGTACGGATATCTGCGTCTTACACACGGCTGTTGATGCTTACGATTTGAATTATCAACTGATCATTCATGAAAACGCTGTTGCCACGCTCACACAAGTGGCACAAGACTGGGCTTTGGCACATTTTAAAAATGTGATTGGCGCGAAAGTAGTTGATTAATATAAATAAAAAACCGCAACCTTGAGTCGCGGTTTTTTATTTAACAACAATATTCATGCTTCTTGGTGTGCTGAAGCCGATTGTTTTTTCATTTTGGTTAACATTTTGCCAGGTTTTCGTTGAAATCCAGTAAGAATTGCCCCAAAAAATTGGATCTGAGATTTGGAAGTATCCTGGCCGATAGCCGACAATGCACATGACATGAAAATTAGCCGGATTGACAGTCCAAGTATAAGATGCCCAGGTAACAACTGGATTACCTTGTTGCAGCTGGTAGATAACATCATTCACATTAGCACCGGTCATGTTGCTAATACCGTTATAAAATTTCTTGGTCGCACGTGCCAGCGGTTCAGCATAGACTGTCTGTGTTTGAAAAGTGCCGCCGCCAAAGGGATTGCCGTGAAAACCGTTATAAGGGGAAATGGACCAGCCATAGCCGGTGGCATTATAAATTTGGCGCAAGGATAGGTACCTGCCCTTGACTGACAAGGCTGTTTGCAGAGAAGCCCCTTCACACCCTTCGGGTGCGCCTTCTTGGTTTTGATTAAAATGGTGAAACGATAAAGTTACTGATTGATTCGGGAACAAGAAGGCACGCTTATCCAGCCAATAAATGGTAATACCATCTTGAACTTTTAGATAGGTATAACGGTTACCATCGCCTCGAAGTGTATAAGCTTCTTGCAGAACCTGAACTTTATGGCCATTACGATTACGGTCGCTGCCGTTGGCGGAGAGCGTTTGCCAGTTCGTTAGAGCTGGATTATTGAAGTAAAAATCATCCGTTCGGTTAATCGTATTAATAATCGCCTGATAGCTGACATTCTTGTATGAAACACTAGCTAAAACAGCTCTTTGATCTATCCAATATGTCTGATTACCATCTTTAATTTGGTCATAATCATATTCTTGTCCGTTAGCCCTGCGTGTTCTGACAGCGTTTAAAATAATTACTTCACGGCCATTAAGCTTCTGTCCCTGATTGCTAGCTGCTAAGGTATTGATGTTTGTTAGAGCAGGACCGTTATTGTAGACGGCATCATTTCTGGACGAGTCGCGAATAGTAGCAGTTTGATTTATCGGAGTCTGGTTGATGATACTTGCAAAATCACTTATCGCTAATGATCGGCTGTCAATCCAAAAACTTTCTCCGTTTTCAGGATTAGTAACTTTGGCATATTCATAGCTTCGTCCTGTCGCACGCTGAGTTACAGCTAATTCAGTTACCTGTAGATAAAGGCCGGCATATCGGTTTCCATAGCCTTGGGGAGAGAGGCTGGCTGCATTTGTTAAGGCTGGGCCATTATTGTAAATGCCGTCATTCCGCTGATTTGTTACCTCTGCATATTGATTGACAGTTTTGTGACTAGTGATCACAGCATATTGGCCCAGAGTTAATGCTCTGCGGTCAAGCCAATAATCTTGGTTTGAGACCGGATCATGCACTTGGACATAATAATAATGCTGGCCGTTTCCTCGCAGTGTCTCTGCTTCTTTTAGGACGGTCACTTGACGACCATCAACATTTTTTGCTGAATTATCTGCTTTTAGAGCGGCCCAAGTGCTGAGAGCTGGGCCGTTGTTGTAAATACCATCATTACGTTGTCCTGAAATGATAATTGCCTGGTATTGCACATCTTTTTGGCTGATCATGGTGGCTAAAATTGCTCTTTCGTCAATCCAGAAAATTCTTTGATTGGCCAGATCCTGTACTTTAGCATAATCATATCTTTGGCCGTTGCTGCGGACTGTATTGATAACTGCTAGAACATTAACAGAACGGCCATTAAGTTGGCTCCCATTACTTTCTGGAGCCATAGTGTCTGCACTTGTTAGGGCCGGCCCATTTGCAAAAACACCGTCATTACGGCTGCTATCAAGAATTTCGGCTGTCTGGTTGATATTTTGATGGCCGGTAATCGCAGCTGGGAAAGTAGGTGGATTTGGTTTGTCGGCATGGCTCGTGGTTTGTGTGCTTTGCCGAGTTGGCGCTGAGGAAGCTTCACTGCTAGAAGATTGCATATTACCGGCAGTGTCAGCGTTCACGAAAAATTGACCGTTGATACCGAGACGTGCGGCAAGAATTAATCCTGCAATCACCATTTGGACTATCTTATTTTTTTTAAACACAATTAAGCGACCCCCAAGAAGCTATGCAACTGTTTTCTCAATTTAAAAACCGAAATCTTCTTTAATTATGCGGTGTTTGGCAGCGGATTGACCAAAAAAATCCAAAAATGTGCAAATGAAAATTTATTTTTCACAAGAATGTAATAGAATAGGAAAGCGTGGAAGCGTTTGCAAGTGATTGCAGCTTCAAACACGAAAGGGGTTTTATGGCAATTGTTGTTTCTGCTCTTAAAGAAGCTGCCGGCGAAAATCGTGTCGCATTGACACCTGATACGGCCGCAAAACTGATTAAGAGCGATTTTGAGGTGAGCATCGAAAAGGGAGCTGGCGAAAAGGCTTTTTATAATGATGATTTATATGCAAAGGCTGGTGTCAAACTGGTCACGCGAACAGAGGCATTAAAGGCCGATATTGTCACAGTCGTTAACGAACCTAGCGAGGCAGTTTTATCCAAATTGTCTCAAGGACAGACGATTATCGGAATGCTGAATCCGCTTGGAGATAAAAAAGGGATGCAGCAGCTGGCCAAGGCGGGTGTCAGTGCCTTGGCTTTTGAACTGCTTCCGCGAACTGTGTCAAGAGCTCAGAATCTTGATGCCAATTCATCGCAGAAATCGATTGCTGGATATAAAGCGGCTCTACTGGCTGCTGATACCTATCCGCAATATTTTCCAATGATGATGACAGCTGCCGGAACGGCGCGTCCAGCCAAAGTATTAGTTATTGGTGCAGCTGTGGCTGGCTTGCAAGCCATTGGTACTGCCCATCGTTTAGGTGCAGTTGTTTCTGGTTATGATATTCGTGAAGATGCCCGTGGCCAGATTGAGTCGCTGGGTGCCAAAGCATTGATTTCCAAAGTCCAGGTGAAAGATGAAAATGGTTATGCCCGTGCCTTGAATGATGATGAAAAACAAGCACAACAGGCTGAATTAGAAGGCTTTATTGCGGAGAATAATGTCATTATCACGACAGCTCAAGTCCCTGGAGGCAAGCCACCGGTTGTTGTTTCAAAGAAAGCTGTAGATGAAGCGAAAGCCGATACGGTCTTCATAGATTTGGGGTCATCAAAATTGGGTGGCAATGTAGCCGGATCCCAACCTGGCGAGACCATCGTCACAAAGACTGGTGCAATTATTGTTGGTGCTGGTGATTTAGCGAGCCGTGTAGCTCGATCAGCTTCGGATATGTATGCCAAAAATGTCCAGAATACAATCAACTATATTGTCAAAGACGGCCAGATTCATTTTGATCTTGATGATGATGTTTTGACAGACCTGCTGGCAACTTATGGCGGCCAGATCAATTCGAATTTTCTGCGCAGCCGTATGGGTATGGAAAAAAGGCCAGTACAGCCAAAGCAGGAACAGGGAGCGGAGGAAGAAAAATGAGTGAAGAATTATATGCCAATTTGGCTATCTTTGTTTTAAGCCTGCTGGTTGGTTTTGAGGTTATGTCGAAAATTCCATCCACGCTGCAGACACCGATGATGTCTGGTGCAAACGCGATTCACGGTGTGGTTGTCGTTGGTGCCTTTGCTATTGCAGCCGAGGCCAATAATTGGCTGTTGTATGTGCTGACTTTCTTTGCTGCACTATTTGCTGCAATCAATGTCGCCGGTGGCTATACGGTAACAGACAGAATGCTAGGTATGTTTGACCGCAAGCCAGCTAAAAAAGAGGAGGACAAAAAATGACAGGTCTGACAACAACTGCATCTCTCATTTATCTGATCTCGGCCTTTTGCTATGTGATTGGCGTGCATTTGATGCGCAGCCCTAAGACGGCTAAAAAGGGGAATGGCCTCTCATTTGTCGGTATGATTCTGGCTGCCATCATGATTTTGATTGAGATCCTGGTCTCTGGCCGTGTCCAAGTTGGCGCCTGGATTGCTTTGGCTGCCGGATTGGCTTTGGGTATTTTTTATGGCTTTAGCAAGGCAAAAAGAGTACCGATGACCGATGTGCCGCAGCTGGTTTCATTATTTAACGCCGTTGGTGGCGGTGCAGCTGCTGCGATTGGCGCTTTTGATTACATGACAGCTAATGGGCACTTGCCGCTTGTTTTATCAATTCCGGTGGTCTTAGATATCGTCATTGGCGGGATTACATTTTCTGGTTCTTTGATTGCCACTGGCAAACTTTCCGGGAAGGTTTCTGGAAAACCGATTACATTTCCAGGTTCAAAATTTGTCAATATCCTGGTCGTGATTGCGATCGTGGCTGCTGCCATCTTAATGATCACGCAAGTTGACAATAGCTGGTACCTTGTCTTGGCTTTGCTGGCCAGCTTGGCTTTTGGGCTCTTGATGACACTGCCGATTGGCGGTGCAGATATGCCGGTCGTTGTATCATTGTTAAATGCCTTTACTGGCCTAGCAGTTGCTTTTGCCGGATTCGTGATTAACAATCAGGTTTTGATTATTGCCGGTGCGCTTGTTGGTGCTGCGGGCACGATTTTGACCTTGCAGATGGCTGATGCGATGAACCGGTCAGTCGCTAATATTCTGGCAGGTGGATTCGGGACAGATGATTCTCAGCCTGCTTCTCCTGCTGGCCAGACAGATGTCAAAGTAGTGGAAACATCAGCTGATGATATCGGCCTGCAATTAGCCTATGCGCATAATGTGATGATTGTTCCTGGTTATGGTTTGGCGGCCGCTCAGGCCCAGCATGAAGTAGCTGAGTTAGCCAAACTGCTGACTGATAACGGGATTAATGTTGATTACGCGATCCATCCGGTCGCTGGACGTATGCCTGGCCATATGAATGTGCTGCTGGCTGATGTCAATGTGCCTTATGACCAATTGAAACAGCTGGATGAAGCTAATTCTATGTTTGAAAACACCGATGTTTCCTTGGTTATTGGTGCAAATGACGTGACGAATCCGTTAGCTCGCGAATCGGGGAATGATATTTCCGGAATGCCTATCTTGGATGTTGATAAGTCTAAGTCGGTTGTTGTTATCAAACGCTCGATGAGCAGTGGATATGCCGGTGTACCAAATCCATTATTCTCTTTGCCGAATACGAAGATGTTCTTCTCGGATGCTAAAAAAGGTCTGCAGGATATCATCGCTTCAAGCAAGGAATATATCAACCAATAAAATTTTATTGGCTATGTTGAACAAACGTCTCATTTTTGAGGCGTTTTTTTATCCTATACTTTAATTATTGTGAGTCAGGAAAAGAATTCATTTCGGTATATATACCGGGCGTTAACCGCTATTTTACTGTTTATTTTATTAACGGGTGTCGTTGTTAATACTTTTATGTCCGGAAATGGCAGCTTTTTGCCAGGCAACTTCTTAGTCTTGCTGCTGTCTGCATTGCTGCTGCTATTATTCAGAAAAGCCGATCAGTTTTTTAAAAAATGCAGTTTGGCGGCCAACCGCGGCATTTTAATTGGCCTGTTGTTGCTATTTGCCTTATTGGAAATCTATTTGTTGCGGAACTTTATTCCGTCACTTATTCATGACCCTTTCCGCCTGCGCTCGTTCGCCTATGATTTAGCAAACGGCAGGCAGGGACGGTGGGGGATTTATTTTGCCCAATATCCGCAGATTGTTTCACCAACTATCTTTTACAGCTGGGCCGTCCGCTTGGGCCATTTCATTTTATTGGATAAATTTGCGATTCAGTCAGTCATTTCCTTTACGTTATTGAATGTATTCTTGGCTTTGTGTCTGTTGAATGTTTATCAGGCGACGAAAAAAATTCGGTATTTGAATTTAGCTGCTATGCTTTTTTTCTGTCTGCCAATGCTTTACAGCTATAATCTGTGGATTCTGTATACGGACCTGCCTGCGATGATCACTTGGGCACTGGCTCTTTTTTTACTGCAGTATGCGATCGAAAAGAAACGCCTGTCATGGAAACTGCTGCTGCCGTCAGCTGTGATTTTTTATTTTGGTATGAGCAGCAAAGCCAGTTTTATCGTGGTTCTGCCGGCTATTTTACTATTAATGCTTTTCTTGTTTTACTACCGAAATCGTGCCTTTGCGCCCGTACTCAAACTTTTTTTGGTCCTTTTTGCTGTGATCGCGCTCTCTTTTCCAATTAATACCAGGTTGGCAAACAGTTACCATTTTTCCAGCAGTTCTCGTTACGAATTTCCCATCGCGCATTGGATGTCAATGGGGCTTAATCAAGTTTCTGCGGGCCAGTATAATCAGCAGGATGTCAACCAAATGGCCGCCCTGCCTAACAAGTCTCAGCGCAGCCGCGTCGCCGGCCGCCGTCTGCTAAATCGGATCAAACAGGAAGGCCCCCTTGGCCTTTTAAGACAATTTATTCAAAAATTCGCTGTGCTGCTTTATGCGGGAAATATTTTTGATCGTTATCATACGGGTTTTATTCTCGCGCCGCCTTTTTATGAAAATCATGCCCAGCTGATCAACAATGCAGTATCGACATTGTCCCGTGCATCTTATATCGCGATTTTTGCACTGGCTTTTTGGAAACTTAAAAAACGTCTGTTTCAGTCACAATACGACGATCAGGCTTCTGCGGCCGCTTTTGTCAACATCATTCTGCCCTTAGCCGGGCTGTCTTTTTATGCACTGCTTTGGGAAGTGAACGGCCGTTACGGTGAAATTGCCATTTTGCCGATTCTGCTGCTGGCCATCCAGCCAACCAAAGAGAACACAACAGCGAACAAATTATCGGAATCTAGATTAACTTTGATCACGCTCATTTTGCTGACTCTTGTCTCTGCTGCTGGAGCAGCAGCGGCAGCCTTTGATATTGATTTGGTTAATTTGAATCAGCAGGTCATCGACGGAGATCCTGATGATCGTTTGGCCAAACAAACTTTCCTGCCGGTTTTAGGCAACTATTCCAATTACGGTGCCGGCTATGATCGGGAAGACAAAAGAATCCGTCCTGGGCAGTCGGTGTCGCAAGCAGTGACTATTTCTGGAAGCCGTTTTACGCGTCTGCGTATCATGCGTGAACAAAAACAGTTCGGCGAATTAACAATTCGTTATCAAGGCAGAATCATTTTTAAAAAAGGTCATTTTGCTAAGAATAGAACTTGGGTTCATCTTCAATATCGTTTCCGGCCTGGCCGTTATCTGATAACTTGGCACAATAACACCCGTCATGCGATTGGGATCGTTTCACAGGCTGGACACGGATATCCTTTATCAATGCAGCCAATGTCAGGCAGTTATTTCCAGGATCGTTATCTGATCTATACCTTTGAAGTTCTGAAAAAATAATTTCGTTAAATTTAATATGTGGTAGGGGAACGCCAGTTCAAAGCTCTAACGAAAAATGCGATAATGGAACTATGGAATTGGAAACGCGTTTACCTGGAAATTTTAAATTAAATAGTCAATACCAGCCGACTGGTGACCAGCCGACCGCGATTAAGCAGCTGACTGACGGACTTAAAAATGGTATTAAAGAACAGATCTTGTTGGGTGCGACAGGTACTGGCAAGACTTTTACGATTTCAAATGTGATCGCTGCTGCTAATAAGCCGACCTTGATTTTGTCTCATAACAAGACATTGGCCGGCCAGCTTTATGGCGAGATGAAAAGCTTCTTCCCGGATAATGCAGTCGAGTATTTTGTTTCCTACTATGATTACTATCAGCCGGAAGCCTACGTGCCTTCTTCGGATACCTATATTGAAAAAGATGCCAGCATTAATGATGAGATTGATAAGCTGCGAAACAGTGCTACCAGCAGTCTCCTGTCGCGTAATGACACAATTGTCGTAGCTTCTGTTTCATCGATTTTTGGTTTGGGCGATCCGCGCCAGTATAAAGATCACGTGATCAGCCTGCGTGTCGGGGATGAATATGGGCGCGATAATCTCATGCGCCACTTAATCGACATCCAATATGTGCGAAACGATATTGATTTTGCCCGTGGCACTTTCCGTGTCCGCGGAGATGTCGTCGAAATATTCCCGGCTTCAGAAGATGAAAAAGCGATTCGTGTCGAATTTTTCGGGGACGAGGTTGACCGTATTCGAGAGATTAATCCGCTGACCGGCGAGATTTTATTGGAAGATGACTTTATTTCAATATTCCCAGCCAAACATTTCATGACCAACGATGATATTTTAAAGACGGCTACCGATGGCATCCGCCAGGAAATGGTTGAATCGGTGAAAAAATTTGAACAGCAGGGAAAATTGCTGGAAGCGCAGCGTATCAAGCAGCGGACTGAATACGATATCGAAATGCTGCTGGAAATGGGTTATACAAACGGCATTGAAAACTATTCGCGTTGGATGGATGGCCGAAAACAAGGGGAGCCGCCTTTCACACTGCTGGATTTCTTTCCGAAGGATTTTCTGCTAGTTGTCGATGAGAGTCATGTGACAATGCCGCAGGTTCGCGGTATGTTTAATGGCGACCAGGCACGAAAAAAGACCTTGGTGGATTATGGTTTTCGTTTGCCCTCGGCTTTGGATAATCGCCCGCTCAAATTAAATGAATTTGAAAAGCATGTGAACCAGATTATTTATATGTCGGCAACACCTGGTGATTATGAACTAGCACGTGTGGCTCCTGAACATATTGCTGAACAGATTATTCGGCCGACTGGTCTTTTGGACCCGGAAATTGAAGTGCGGCCGATCATGGGCCAGATTGATGATCTCCTTGGCGAGATCAATGAACGTGCCAAAAAAGACGAGCGTGTCTTTATTACGACATTGACCAAGCGCATGTCCGAAGATTTAACTTCGTATTTGAAGGAAAATGGCGTGAAAGTTCAGTACTTGCACAGCGATATTAAGACCTTAGAACGATCGGAAATATTGCGTAATCTGCGTTTGGGCAAATTCGATGTGCTGGTCGGGATTAATCTGCTGCGTGAAGGTTTGGATGTTCCTGAAGTCAGCCTTGTTGCAATCCTAGATGCTGATAAAGATGGCTTTTTGCGCAACGAGCGGTCATTAATCCAGACGATCGGGCGTGCCGCGCGTAATTCGAACGGGCATGTGATTATGTATGCGGACAAAATCACAGAAAACATGCAAAAAGCCATTGATGAAACTGCTCGACGCCGGAAGATTCAAATTGCTTACAACGAAAAACACCACATTACACCGATGACGATCAAAAAACCAATTCGCGGTGCCATTGCTATTTCACACGAAGTTGCTTCAAGTGATGAGTCCAAGATGGATCTGACACAAGTGGCTTTTGCCGATATGCCTGCTGCTGATCAGAAAGAAATGATTCAAAGCCTGACCGATCAGATGAAGGCCGCTGCCAAACGCATGGACTTCGAAGAGGCTGCTCAGTTGCGGGATGCTGTTATCGAGTTCAAAAACAAGCTGAAGAAAAAGTAAACGCTGGATTTAGGCAAAGCTGTATAATTAGACCGTAAAGTAAATTTATTCACAAATTCGGAGGATACAGCTATGGTTGATCGTTTAAAAGGCAAAGTAGCAATTATCACGGGTGGCAATGGTGGGATTGGTGAAGCAATTGCCGCTGATTTCATTGCGGAAGGCGCAAAAGTCGTTATCACAGGACGCAATGACGAAAAGGGCCAACAGGCAGCTTCAAAACTCGGTCCTGATGCCTTATTTATTCAGCAGGATGTCAGTAAAGAAGCTGACTGGAAAAAAGTTGTCGACAGCACGATTGAAAAATTCGGCAAATTCGATATTCTTGTGAATAACGCCGGTGTTGGCGGCGTCGGGAAACCTTTGGCAGAAATGTCATTGGCCGAATTTAACTGGACACAGTCTATCAATTTGTCCGGGAATTTTCTTGGCGTTCATTTTGCTTTCAAACAAATGTCTGAGCCGGGTTCAATTGTTGATGTCTCTTCGGTTGCAGGTTTGCGAGGTCTGCCTGGTGCTGCTGACTATTCTGCATCGAAAGGCGGCACGCGCTTATTGACCAAGGCTGCTGCTTTGGAAGCTCTGCAGATGGGTAAAAAGATTCGTGTCAATTCCATTCATCCAGGCTGGATTGATACAGATATTATTCCTGATGAGATGCGGGCAAGCGTGATTGCTATGACCCCGATGCGCCATTTGGGACAGCCGAAAGATATTGCCAAACTGGCGACTTATCTCGCCTCCGACGAAAGTGCCTTTACGACCGGCGCTGAATTTGTTGCCGATGGCGGCATCATGGCTTAGTTTCTGCGAATAATCATCAATGATTTCTTAAAGCGAACAAATGTTCGCTTTTTTTGTAGCAAAAAGCCTTAAAATATTATCTATGGTGAAGAAATACATTTCGATTCGCGGGGCGCGTTCCCACAATTTAAAAAACATTGATGTTGATATTCCGCGCGACAGCCTGACTGTCCTGACCGGCCTATCTGGATCTGGCAAGTCCAGCTTGGCTTTTGACACCTTGTATGCTGAGGGGCAGCGCCGCTATGTGCAGAGTCTGTCAGCCTATGCTCGGCAGTTTTTAGGTCAGATGGAAAAACCCGATGTCGACTCGATTGAAGGACTGTCGCCGGCCATTTCTATTGATCAGAAGACGACCAATAATAATCCTCGGTCGACGGTCGGAACTGTCACGGAAATTAATGACTACCTGCGTTTGCTGTTTGCACGAATCGGCCGGCCGGATGCACCTAAAGACGGCACAATCGTGATGGTGACTGTCGACCAGATGGTTGAAAAAGTGCTAAAACTGCCTGAGCGCTCCCGCTTGCAGATTTTTGCGCCAATTATCGAAAATCAGCCCGGTACGCATGAACAATCTCTGAAAAATGCCAAAAAATTGGGTTATATTCGTGCCCGTATTGATGGTGAGATTGTTGAGCTGGATGAAGAACAAAACTTGTCTTTGAATCGTGAAAGCAGTCATACGATTGAGATCATGATTGACCGCATCATCTTAAAAGCTGGTTCGCGATCCCGCCTTTATGATGCTATGGAGGCCGCAACTCGAATCGCGGATGGCAAGGTAACCGTTGAAGAAGTCGACGGGTCAACGATGAAATTTTCTGACCATTATTCGGGTGCTTTAAAGGATTTTCGTGTCGGCCGTTTGGAACCGAGATTGTTTTCTTTTAACGCACCAATGGGTGCCTGCCCAGTCTGCCAAGGGTTGGGTGTGCTGCGCAAAGTTGATATTGATCTTGTGGTTCCGGATGACTCGCTTTCGATTAGGCAAGGCGCAATTGCGCCTTGGAACCCTATTTCTTCTAATTACTATCCGTCTATGTTGTCACAGTTTGCCGAGCAGAATGGTATTAATGAAGACACGCCTTGGCGCAAATTACCAAAAAAACAGCGTGACATGGTGCTGAATGGCACTGGCAAGAAGACATTTCATTTCCATTATGAAAATGATTTCGGCGGAGTTCGTGATGTTGATACTGAATTTGAAGGCGTTTTGAATAATATTCAGCGGCGTTTTAACGACTCTAATTCTGAATTTACAAGGGATGTGATGAGTCAATATATGGCGGAGATGTCCTGCCCGGCTTGTGGCGGTTATCGTTTGAACCCGGCAGCGCTATCAGTGAAAATTCATCATTTGAATATTGGGCAAGTGGTGGATCTGGCAGTTTCCGATGAATTGTCTTTTTTCAAAGCATTGAAATTAGGTAAAAACGATCAAGAAATCGCCGCACCGATTGCCAAAGAAATTTCCGACCGTTTGGGTTTTCTCGTGTCAGTTGGCTTGGGCTACTTGACGCTTTCCCGTTCTGCCGGGACCTTATCAGGTGGAGAGAGCCAGCGAATTCGTTTGGCCACCCAGATTGGATCGAATTTATCAGGTGTCCTTTACGTACTGGATGAGCCGTCTATCGGACTGCATCAGCGAGACAATGATATGCTTTTGAATTCGCTCAAAAAGATGCGCGACCTTGGTAACACACTCGTTGTTGTCGAACATGACGAAGATACGATGCGGGCGGCTGATTATTTGATTGATATTGGCCCGGGTGCCGGCGACAAAGGTGGCGAAGTCATGGCCGCCGGTACGCCTAAACAAGTAGAACGCGTGGCTAAATCCATTACAGGCCAATACCTGTCGGGGAAGAAATTTATTCCAGTACCGGAAAAACACCATCCAGGCAATGGCGAGTTTGTCGAAATAGATGGGGCAGCGGAGAACAACTTAAAAAAGATCAACGTTAAATTTCCCTTGGGCAAATTCATCGCTGTGACTGGTGTTTCTGGGTCGGGTAAATCCACGCTAGTCAATTCGATTCTAAAACGCGCGCTGAAACAAAAAATTAACGGTAACTCAGAAAAACCCGGCGCCTATAAGTCAATTAAAGGTTTTGAACACATTGAAAAAGTGATCGACATTGATCAATCACCGATTGGTCGGACACCGCGGTCAAATCCAGCAACTTATACGGGTGTTTTTGATGATATTCGCGGCTTGTTTGCTCAGACTAATGAAGCGAAGATGCGTGGTTATGCCAAGGGACGTTTTTCTTTCAATGTGAAAGGCGGCCGTTGTGAAAACTGTCAAGGCGACGGCATTATCAAAATCGAAATGAACTTTCTGCCGGATGTCTACGTCACGTGTGAAGTCTGTGGCGGTACGCGTTACAATTCAGAGACTTTGGAAGTTACCTATAAGGGCAAGAATATTGCCCAAGTGTTGGATATGACGGTTGATGAAGCGCTGCCTTTCTTTTCCGCGATACCGAAAATTGCTCGTAAACTGCAGACAATTAAGGATGTCGGCCTAGGCTATGTCCAATTAGGACAGTCTGCGACGACTCTTTCGGGTGGTGAAGCTCAGCGCATGAAATTAGCCAGTGAACTTCATCGTATTCAATCCGGCCGTAATTTTTATATTTTGGATGAACCGACCACGGGCCTGCATACTGATGATGTTAAACGGCTCTTAGAAGTACTGCATCGTTTGGTTGATGCTGGAAATACGGTGCTTGTCATTGAACATAACCTGGATGTCATCAAAACGGCCGATTGGGTGATTGATTTAGGCCCTGAAGGCGGCCAAGGTGGTGGTCAGGTCATCGCTACGGGCACGCCTGACGATGTTGCTCAAGTTAAAGCCTCTTATACTGGCCAGTATTTAGGACCGATTATGAAGCGTGATCGCGACCGCCAGGCCAAATTAGATAAACAAAAAATTGCAATGAGTTAAAATGTTGGCATGAGTGCGTTTTCACGATGCTAAGCGGCTCTGGGTGTCTTAATCAGTTTCTTTTAAAATCAAATTTTGTTTTTGTTTTTGATGATTAATTCGCGAACGAAGAAAAGAGGTTCGAGGAGATGAAGATTGCAATTATTGGTGCGACTGGTATGGCAGGAAGAGCAATCTATCGTGAGGCAATTGCACGCGGGCATGAGGTGACAGCTTTTGTGCGGGATTTAAATAAGGCTGAGGGACTCCTTGGCCCAGGCTATTTTATTAAAAAGAGCCTCTATCAAATTGGTGCGGCAAACTTGCACGGCTATGATGTTGTGATTAATGCTTTTGCCAATCATACTCATCCGATTGAAAATTTTGATGCTTTGACTTATTTGTTACGGATTGGCCGCAAAATCGACAGTCGTTTTATCTTTATTTTAGGTGCTTCCTCACTTAAAAGAGAAGACGGACAACTTTTATACGACAGCTTGTCTAAGCTGGCTAATAACGAGGCCTGGATCGATGAGCCGAAATTTGGTGTCGATGCACTTTATGTTTTACAGCACGATGCTCAAAATGTGAATTGGACAGCGATCTCGCCGCAGCAGGAATTTGTCGATGGGCCGGCCTCTGATTACATGACCGGCCGGGATGAATTAATTTATGCTGAAGATGGCAAATCCCATGTGACGACAGGCAATATTGCGACAGCCATTCTTAACGAAATTGAGGAACCGCGCTTCATCGGCGAACGTTTTACAGTTGCTGACAAATAACTATTGACAAGCTGGGATTGGACTGTTTTAATTACTCTCAGTGCAAAAAAATAGAAAACAAGTGATTCAGATGCTTTAACGCAGCCTTGCCCATTTATTGGGTAACGGTTGCGTTTTTTCTTATTTAGCACAAAAACGAGAGGAATTGAGAAATTATGGAAGAGAAACACGCAAATGGTTCTATCTACGACTTGTATGAACGACCACCATTTCCAGCTTTATTTGGTTTAAGTTTGCAGCACTTGTTCAGTATGTTCGGGGCGACTGTACTGGTACCGCTGCTAGTTGGTTTAAATCCTGGTGTGGCAATTTTTTCGTCAGGTGTTGGTACACTGCTTCACATGCTGATAACTAGAGGAAAAATTCCGGCCTACATGGGTTCTAGTTTTGCCTTTATCATTCCAATGGGCAGTTTGATGAAAGCCTTCGGCTATCCAGCTGTTGGGCAAGGTGTTCTATCAGTTGGTGTTGTTTACTTGATTGTCGCTTTGATTGTTGCTAAAGCCGGATCTGCTTGGATTGACAGAATTTTCCCGGCTTCGGTCGTTGGCCCGATTGTCATGGTGATCGGTCTATCTTTGGCATCTACCGCTGCTCAGAATGCGACAATCAACTCCGCAACAAGTAAATACGATATTAAGATTTTTATTGTTGCTTTGCTAACGCTGGCTGTCACGATTTTATACAACATGTGTTTCAAGGGTTTTATGGGGATGATTCCGGTTCTGTTAGGGATTATAACTGGATATATTTTTGCGGTGTTGTTTGGCTTGGTTGATTTCAGCCGTGTGATGACCGCACCTTGGTTTGCACTTCCGAACTTCAACTCGATTTTTGAAAGCAGCAGGTTTTATCCTTCAGCTGTATTAAGTATGGCGCCGCTAGCTCTGGTTACTATTTCCGAGCATTTGGGCCATATCATGGTGCTGAATAAAATCACAGGCCATAATTTCTTTAAAGATCCCGGACTCAGTCATACATTGGCTGGTGATGGTACAGCTTCAATTGCAGCATCATTGGTTGGCGGCCCATCAGTAACTTCATACGGGGAAAACATTGGCGTTATGCAGATGAGCCGTGTCTACTCTGTGTGGGTCATTGGTGGCGCAGCTGTCCTGGCTGTTCTATTGAGTTTTATCGGTAAATTGTCCGCTTTGATTGAGACGGTTCCTGGCGCGGTTATCGGTGGCGTTGGATTCATGCTTTATGGTGTGATTGCGGCAGCCGGCCTGCAGGTGATTGTTGATAGTAAAGTTGACTATTCAAAAAAACGCAATCTGATGGTAGCGGCACCAATTCTTGTTATCGGTATTGGTAATTTCCATCTGCAATTATCAAACGGATTGGATTTTTCCGGTGTTGCTTTGGCAACGGTGATCGGTATCCTCTTGAATTTGATTCTGCCTAAAGTTGCAGCATCTGAAAAGTAAAATAGTTATTATAAAAGCCCGAGAAATCGGGCTTTTTTGCTAGACAGTCCTTTTGTGCAACCCATATAATAAGAATAGATACCGGTTGAATTTCCTGAGAAAGCAGGTCCAATATGTATAATGACAAGACACTATTCAAATTCTTTCTGTTGTTTATGAAATTGATTGTGGCCATTGGCCTACTGCTGATTATTTATCCACTTGTTGTAACGGCAAGTGATAATTATGCTTTGATGTCTTCGGGAAATTTACTGGCAAAGTCGTCGATTGTGATTGCTTTTCTGACAGCCCTGTTAAACATCTTTCAAATCGTTTGTCTCTTCGTTAATTTGGGGGCAAAGATGCGGGTTGTCTATATTACCAGTGTTTTTGTCAGCAGTATTTTATTGATTTTCGTTTCAGCTGTCTGGCTGAGTATTTATTCCTTTATGTTTTTGGGCCTGAGCTTGGGGATTCTCGGTTTGATTCTAATCTCTTTGCAAGCACGAAAATAACAGCCTCTTAATCATGTTATGGCCGCCGTTGCGTCAAAATTGATTTGCCGCCCCGCATGACTTTGGTAATTTCGTCGGCTAAGATTGTCCGTTTGATGGGCAGATAGCCGCTGATCCATTTTTTTAAAAAGGGTAGACGGTACAGCAGGTGAATGCCCCATTCAGCAATCAGCGTGGTAGGTTTAGCAGCATCAATTACCAGCCCTGGATAAATAATCACGCTTTGTAGCTTGGCAAAATCGGGCTGCTGCAAAAATCTTTCAGCCGCGATCTTATGTTGCATATATTTTTTCAGGACAAAAGGCGCTTTGTTAGCAGAAATAAATATCAGTCTGGCTGGCTTTGATTGTTTAAGCAAAAACCCAGCGATCTTCTGCAAGGGCAGTACAATCGCGTTCTCATAGGTGATGCCTTGTTTGGGTTTTTCAAACAAAATACCAATCGCATCAATGATCCAATCGGCATTTTTAGCAGCATCCTGCCAAGTCTGATCTTTTGTCACATCAGATTTGATCCAAGTCACTTCATCAGCCCAGGCCGCTTGACCTTTTTTCGGTCGGCCGTGCCGTGAAACACTGATCGTTTGCCAGCCTTGTGCTTGAAAAGTTTTCAGTAATTGCTGCCCGACAAAACCACTGCCGCCAAAGACCAGTACTTTCATGATGGCTCCTTGGCTTGAAAATAAAGCAGCGGCCGGTCATTCATGGCTTGGATTTTTCGGTTGTTATGTTCATAAAGCTGGTGGAATTCTTTGAGCTGCAGGGCCGATAATTCGACAGGGTGCGTCATCACATACCATTCCACCGTTTCGGTCAATGGTGGTGTGGTCAGAGAGCCTAAATAATGAAAGTAAGAACGGTCTTTTGGCAGCAGTTTTTCGACATCACAGGCAAATTTCTCTGAGGCACCTAGTTGATGCAGGATCGAGGTAATTGCTGGGGATGTTTGCCCAACAGTCAGGAAAACGGCAATCACTGCCAGCTGGTCATCTGCTGCTTCATGAACAAAATGAACTTCGGCCGGAAAATCCTGTCCGTCAAGCAAGTGTTCGCTGGGTGCGTGAAAATGAAACTGCTGTAAACTAAATGGCCGCTGATTAATCATGGCTTGGCCAGATGATCCAACTTCGATGCCGCGCCCCGTATCTTTAGCGTAGCTGGCCACTTGACTGTAGGCCAGCTGCAAATCCGCAGCTGATGGCATTTTTTTAGCTTGAGCAAAGTGCAAATCAATCGGCGACTGCCGTTTCCCGCCTTCAAATGGCCAATTCTCTTGATCTTCATAATTAAGTTTTGCCATGCGGCGCCCTCCAATTTGAAAAACAATCTACGGACCGTCTATCCGGCAGCCTATAGACAAATTATGCCACTCCGACCAAAACAGGACATTTATTTAAGAAGCGAGATGCTTCTTTTTTGTGAACTAAGATAGTTTGAACGTTTATCTACCTAGATATCAAAAAAATACATATTATACATGCCTATATTTTATGAATTTTAGATATAGAATGATTGGCGAACGTATGGTGATACGTGTTCATTATCTTCCGTTGTGTAACGTGGATGAATATCTGTTCGTAATAGGAGCTGTTTCATGCATATTGAATTGGCAAAAATCCACATAGACTTGATTCCTGACATCAACCAGCATATTTTGGAAAAATTATATTTTCAAAAGGTGATTAACAATGAAGGCACGAATTCTTCATAGTTGAAGACAATTTACCGAGTTCGATATTAAGGAGAGAAAAATGATTAGTATTGAAATTTTATTGTTAGTAGGCCTTCTTGCTGGTGTTTTTGGAGCCGTGTTAGGTCTAGGAGGTGGCATTATCGCAACGCCTATATTAACTATTATGATGGGAGTACCTATCAAATATGCCATTGGCGCAAGCATTATTGCTGTTATTGCGACAAGTTCCGGAGCAGCAGTTTCGTTTTTGCGAGATCGAATGCTGAATTTGAGAGTGGCAATGTTTCTTGAGATAGCTACAACTATTGGCGCTATCTCAGGAGCGCTGTTGTCAGGCGTTGTTCCAAAAGGCTTTTTATTTGTTTTATTTGGCGCTTTATTAGTTTTTTCAGCTGTCAATATGATTAAAAAATTGAGGGCAAAAAAAGAGACGAAAGATCAGGTACAGGCAGATGCTATCTCGCGTAAATTGAGATTGGACGATACTTATTATGATAAACCGTCTCAGCGAATGATTCATTATCAAGTTTCGCATGTTCCGGGTGGTTTTGCGATGATGTATGGCGCAGGTATAGCTAGCGGCTTACTAGGGATAGGAAGTGGCGCATTTAAGGTGCTCGCCATGGATACGATTATGGGAATGCCGATCAAACCATCCAGTGCAACGAGCAATCTGATGATTGGTGTCACGGCGTCTGCGAGTGCGATGATTTATTTCTTCAATGGATCAATTCGCCCAGAGATCGCCGGCCCGTTATCAATTGGTATTTTAATTGGCGCACTTATTGGATCGAGAATTATGTTGTATCTGAAAGCTCGAACTATCAGGATGATTTTCATTCCTGTATTAGCATATATGGGCCTGCAGATGATGTTCAGAGGATTTTAACTATGGTTGAAGAAGATACAACAAAAACAAGCGAGATGACAAGCATCGAAATTATGATTGGCAAAATTTTAAGAATAGGTGTTATCCTTTCGGGAACCATCATCACTATCGGCGTTATCATACTTTCCCTGCAGCAAAACCAACAAGCAAACACGCTGCCAACTTCGTTGACTAGTTTGGTGCATGACTTATGCAGTTTAGAGCCTTACGCCATTATTATGCTTGGTCTCTTTTTATTGATTTTGACCCCTGTTTTAAGAGTGGCAGCCTCAATTTATGCATTTTTTAGAGGCGGGGATAAATTGTATGGCTACATTACGACTTTGGTATTGATTATTCTTTTTTGCGGTATGGCCTTAGGTTTTGCAGAAATGTAAAATGTTTGCACCTATTATCTATCGGCACATTGGCGAAATCATGGCAGCCAGTGTCACGATTTATGTGACTGCTGACCAATCAAGAGTTCTAAGAAATTCTCCACCAAGGGACTAAAGGGTTCGTTTCGCCGCCACATAACAGCTAATTGTGTTTCCAAGCTTTTCGCCCGTATTTCCCGCATATGGAAACGCCGATCCCGCTGTTCTTGAATTTGCAGGATGGCAGAATGTGGTACTAAGGCAGTACCAAAGCCGCATTTAGCCCAATCCAATGCTGTTCTGGCATCATCACAACGGACGACGATCAGTGGATTCAGGCCAGCCTCGGCAAAAGCACCTTTTATAACTTCTTCAAATCTTCTGTAGATGATTAAAGGCACATTGGCAAGATCTTTTAACTCAACACTGGATGATGTCTCTGCCTGATCCACCTGACCTGGGTCTGCCCACGAAGCTGCAATCATTGGTTCTTTATCAAAATAATAACCGATCACGCCATTACTTGAAAAAGGAGTCCGCAAAATTGCTAGATCAATCAATCCCTTTTCCAGGTAACCTAGTAATTTATACGTATTACCCTCTATGATATTGATGCTGATATTGGGATAGTATTTTTTAAGTTGCAGCAAGTTGAGATTCGGCAGCTTATTTATTGAAGATGAGACGCTGCCAATTGATAATGACCCGGAAATACCTTTATGCAGGTACTGTACCTTGCCTTGAGCGACCCTGGATAACTCAGTTATTTGTTCAGCATATGGTTTGAAAATCTTGCCGGCATCGGTCAGAGAAATTCCTCTCGGGCCTCTGACAAATAAACTAGTATCTAGTTCCTGCTCTAATTGCTTAATTTCATAACTCAAAAGCGGCTGCTTGATATGCAATTGTTTTGCCGCGGCCGTGATCTGTCCTTCTTCACAGATGACGACAAAATACTTTAATTGCTTTAAATTCATAAGAAAACCTCAAAATAAGTTTAACGATTTTGGCCGCGTGATGCCGCAGGCAAGCCAACATATAGCCATTCTAGATCTCACGGAAAGGAAAAACGATGCACAAAATTAGATCAAGAATTTTCATTTTTATTTTCATAGCAGCCTTATTGCTGCTTGGATATCATTTTTTGAACTTGTCTCAATCCTTTAAAAAAACAAGCCTTGGATTAACAGATAAAGTACAGTCTGCACATAACAATAAACTTCTAAATAGTAAAAAGCCCTTTTCGATCCTGCTCTTGGGCACCGATACTGGTGATTTGAACCGAACCGACAAAGGCAGAACTGATTCTATGATGCTAGTAACAGTTAATGAGCAAAAGAGAAGGACGACGCTCGTTTCTATTCCAAGAGATACGATGGTGGCAATTCCCGGATTAGAGAATACTTTTCCACAAAAAATAAATTCAGTCTATACTTTTACTAACCTCAAGCAGACTGTGTCTGATGTTTCGCATTATTTAAATGTGCCAATCAATTTTGTGGCGCTGGTTAATATGGGCGGATTAATCAAAATGGTGGATCAAGTAGGCGGCGTCCAGGTGAAATCGCCTCTGAATTTTTCTTATAATCCGTATACTGCTCACGATACGGGTAATGACATTTATCGTTTCATCAAGGGATCATCCACTTACTATCACAGTACCGACGGTACTGATTGGACTGAATATCAGCGTATGGATGGACAAGCCGCTTTGGCTTTCACGAGAATGCGTTATGATGATCCGCTGGGCGATTATGGTCGAACCCAGAGACAAAGACTCGTGATACAGGCACTTTTAAACAAAGCAAAAAATCCGGCTGTTTTTTTAACCAGTTCTTTTGTTAATTCTCTGGCCTCAAATGTGAAGACTAATTTAGTGCTGAATGACTTTCTTTTGATCGCAAAAAATTATGCGAATGCCAAAAAACACGTTCAATCGTACTCAATACAAGGTACTTCTGATTGGGAAGACGGCGTATCCTTTCAAGTTGTATCGAAAACGAGTCAGCAGGTAGGAACAGACAAAATTAGGCGGGCTTTAAATATCAAGCCAGCCGTCACTGGTCCTGCATTGATGGGAAACAGCGACTCTCTTATTATTCCATCGAACGTTGCTGCTATCCTGCAGCGTTGATAGGGGAATTTCTGAAAAAAATCAGTTTATAGGCTTTTATTATCGCCAATAAAGATAACTAAAAATGCGCAAGGAGGGAATCGAACCCTCATCTCAGGAACCGGAATCCTACGTGATGATCCATTACACTACTCGCGCGAACATTACTATTATACTAGATAAGAAGGCTAATCTATTTTTGTTTTCAGGCTTTTGGACAAAGTGGTATTTTCAATAAGATTTTGTGAAATGTATAACCTGTGTCAAGGTAAAAAAAGCTTGTCAGACGGGCTAATGGTCAAGCTTTGTCAAAAGCCCGTGTTATACTATTTACGGACAATATCCAAATATTCATAAGAGGAGAAAATTTTCTATGACTGTAAAGATTGGTATTAATGGATTCGGACGTATTGGCCGTTTGGCTTTCCGTCGGATCCTTGAGTTACAAGATGAAGCCTCTGATATTGAAGTTGTTGCGATCAACGATTTAACAACACCTTCAATGCTGGCTTATCTGCTCAAGTACGATACCACTCATGGCACATTGAACGCCGATGTTTCAGCTAATGATGAGACAGCTACTTTGACGGTTAACGGCAAAGACTATCATATCTATTCTGAAAGAGATGCTCACAACCTTCCTTGGGTTAAGAACGATGGTGTTGAATATGTTCTTGAGTGTACTGGATTCTACACTTCCAAAGAAAAAGCACAGGCTCATATCGATGCCGGTGCTAAGCGTGTATTAATTTCTGCCCCAGCCGGTGCTGTACCAACAGTTGTTTACGGTGTTAACCAAGACATTCTGACATCTGCCGATACAATTGTTTCTGCTGGTTCTTGCACGACCCAGTCATTGGCACCAATGGCACGTTTGCTGCAAGACAAGTTTGGTGTTGAAGTTGGTACAATGACGACTGTTCATGCCTACACTTCTACTCAGATGATCCTTGATGGACCTCGCGGTTCTAAGAAGCGTTCTAACCGTACAGCTGCTTCCAACACGATTCCTCATAGCAGTGGTGCTGCCAAGGCTATTGGCTTGGTTGTTCCTGAAGTTGACGGCAAGATGAACGGTCATGCTCAGCGTGTTCCAGTTATCGATGGTTCTGTGACTGAATTGACAAGTATTTTGTCAAAGAAAGTTACTGTTGAAGAAGTGAACGATGCCTTTAAAGAATATACAAAGGGTAACGAAAGCTTTGGTTGGAACGATGATGAAATTGTCTCTTCTGATATCATCAACGATACTCACAGTGCTGTTTTTGACCCAACTCAGACTCAGATCGTCGCTGGCGGTGATTTCCAGTTGGTTAAGACTGTTTCATGGTATGACAACGAATACGGTTTCACATCCAACATGGTCCGCACTTTGCTCCACTTTGCAAAATTAGACTAATTTTATATAGATAAGATGAGCCATAAATTGTATTGATTAAAACCTCGGTTTTTCCGAGGTTTTTTGTTTCTGCACAATGCTCTTTGTCAAACGGAATCAATCTGATATACTGGATGGAGTATGGCACAGTTGATTTTAACAGCATTAGTCGTTATCGGTATCGTCTTGATTATTTGTATTATGATGCAGCCCAGCAAACAGCAGGACGCATTGAATGCTTTGTCAGGCGGCGCCAGCGACCTCTTTCAGGCACAAAAGTCACGTGGCTTTGAGGCTGTCATGAAAAGAATTACAGCAATCCTTGGCGGCATTTGGTTGATCCTAGGCTTGCTGTTAATGCTTTTGCAAAATAGATAATAAGCAAATTAAAAGCGATTCCATTCAGAATCGCTTTTTTTATGCCCAATCACCATTTCTAAATACTGGAATAATACGGTCGTCTTGTGTGACACCGTCAATAGCCATATCGCTAGAACCGATCATGAAATCCACATGTACATCGCTTTGATTCCAGCCATATGATGCAAGTGTCTTCTCATCAAGTTCTTCACCCTTTTGAATATTAGTGTTGTATGCCTGGCCGATAGCGACATGGTCTGAGGCATTTTCGTCAAATAATGTGTTATAGAACAAGACACCTGCATCATTAATCGGCGAGTGGAAGGGAACGAGACTAACTTCACCAAAAGAATGCGAGCCAGCATCTGTAGCGATCAGGTCTTTTAGTACTGCTTCACCACTTGAAGCTTGTGCCTTAACAATCTGGCCATCTTTGACTTGCAGAACAATATCTTGAATCAGATTGCCACTGTAGCTTAATGGCAGCGTTGAAGCAATTGTACCGTCAATATGGCGGTTGTCTGGTGCAGTAAAGACTTCTTCGGTTGGCATATTAGGAATAAAGGGATTCCCGCTTCGATCGACTGAACTAGCAGCCTCCCAACGATGGTGCTCTGCTAAGCCAATCGTAAAATCACTTTTGGCCGACTTGTAACGCAGTTCTTTAAAATTCTGTTCTGTCAGCCAATCAGCATGGGCTTTTAATTCAGCGACATGCTGATCCCATTCGGCGATTGGATCATTATCTTCACTGATGCGGACTGTTTTTAAAATTTCCTGCCAAAGGCGTTCTGCAGCTTCTTGACCATGCAAATCCGGAAATACTTTTTCTGCCCAAGCAATCGAAGGCGCTGCCACGACAAGCCAGGAAATAACATCGGCAGTCGTTTTTTGAGCGACCGTTTTTAGTGCGGGCCGTAAAGCTTGCCGCCTATTAGCAATCACTTGAGGGTCAATACCGCTTAAATTATCAGGGTTGTCAGACATAATTGAAATTCTTGTCGCGTTTTTCCGACCAATCAGATCGTCGCCCCAGACTTTTAAGTATTCGGGCGTTTCACTAATGACTGCCGGACTCGCATGCAAATAAAATTCCCTTGTTTCTAGTGCATTGTGCCATTGAACCTGTACCTGCACAGCACCGGCTTGATAGGCGCGCTTGACCAATTTTTCAGCAAAATAATCAGTTTCTGTATTCGAGTAGATAACGACTGTCTGCCTGGGCGCTACATGAGCACCTTTCTTGATAATCAGATCAGCAAACTTGTCGATTTGTTTATTCAATGCTGGAAACATATTTTTCTCCCTGACGGCAACGTTTTGGTTGGATACCTGGTCTGCCTGGTAACCATCAACATAATTATAGCGGACGCCAAGACTTAGTTATAATAAGAAAGGTGCAGAGGAAACGGAAAAATAAAAAGAAAGGGATGCTGGATTACATCTTTTACATCCTTGTTATTGTAGGTTTTCTTTGGACGGTCAGTTTGTGGGTCTTTGCGAGTGTTCCTAGCCAAAAGAGCCGGCCTGCTGTGCAATCATCTTCTAGTTCTAAGCCAATCAAGCAGGCGCTTTCAAAAAGTGAAGTTTCAAAAAGTTCTAAACGTCAATCAAGCCGCGCCTCGAGCAGTTCTGATAGTCAGAGTGGCGGCAGTACTCGGGCTAAATTGGCTAGCGGCAAGTTTGCTAGAGGAACAACTTTGAGCTCGGATCAGCCCTATAGCGATTATTCTTATTTGCGTGCGCAGGGATTAAGTTTTGTCTATTTTCGCGCCACGACTGGCGGCAGCGATTTTGATGATTTGTATATGTCATCTCTGAAGTCGGCGCGGGACGCAGGTCTGTCGGCCGGCGCGGTGCTGATCTATGATTCTTTCACGACAGCTTATGCGGCTTATTTATATTTCGTGCAGAATGTAGGCCGTCAAGTAGGGAACTTACCGATCGCTATTTCTGTAACCGATGACGATATTACTGACAACAATTCAATTGCCAATCTGCGTGGCCTGATTTTGGATCTAAGGTCCTATTATCCAAAAAATTCTGTCATTGTCCGCTGCGACAAGGCAGTCTACGATCGGATTCAAGCACAGCTGGCGCCATTGAATATGAGGTATTGGCTGCTAGAAAACAGTCTGGACAACACCGATACGGTTAATCAATTTGTACAGTATAATGCCAATGGGAAGGTTGGTTCCGGTATTCGTTCTTTCCGCCTGCCTTTGTCGATTTTTAACGGCAGACTATCTGATTTAAAAAACCTATCAAGGGAGATTGAAAAATGATAAAGCTCGGTCTTGTTGGCACACACTGGATTACCGCACAGTTTGCTCAAGCGGCTATTGAATCACAAGGATTTATCATATCGGCTGTCTACTCGCGCAGCAAAGAGACGGCTGATGATTTTATTAAACAGATTGGTCAGCCAGCCGCGGCATTTGACAATTTTGATGCATTTTTAGATTCCGGTATACAGGCAGTCTATCTTGCATCCCCAAATTCATTTCATTTTCGGCACGCACAGTCTGCTCTCAAACATGGTCTTGATATCATTGTTGAGAAACCAAGTTTTTCAAACACACATGAATTTCAGGAAATTATGAAGCTGCTGGCTGAAAATCCTGAGCGTCGTTTCTTTGAAGCGGCTCGGAACTACCATGATCCTATTTTCAAGATTATCAAAGACAAGATTACCGATTTGAAGACAATACAAGGTGCCAACTTGGTTTATGCCAATTATTCAAGTCGTTATGATCAATATTTAGCTGACCAGCTGCATGCACCGAATGTTTTTACTAGGAAATTCTCCGGTGGTGCCCTATACGATTTAGGCGTTTACCCGCTTTATGACGCCATTGGCTGGTTTGGTTATCCTGATAAGGCTGACTATCGGGCGCGTCTGCTTGAAAACGGCATTGATGGTTCTGGTGTCATCAGTTTGGATTATGCTGCTTTTACGGTGAACATTCTGATCTCCAAGATTTTTACGTCTTCGGCGCCAAGCGAGGTCTTCGGATTAAAGGATCGTTTGTTGATTGATAGTCCCTCTGAATTAAATCATGTCGAGCTGATTGACGGGAATGGTCATCGTGAACAATTAGCATTAGGGACAGAACAAAATCCGCTGCTGGCAGAAGCACGGGATTTTGCTCGGATACTGAGTGATCGACATTCAGAAGCTAATCTTGTAGAATATGAGAATTGGCTTGCAACCGCGTCTCAGATTAATCCGCTGATGTTTGACCTGAGGAAAAGCGCTGGTATCCGCTTTGCCGCCGATGATTGATTTTTTTGGCTCAGTAGTTTAACGGGATAAAACACGGACCTCCTAAGTCTAAGCTCCCGGTTCGAGTCCGGGCTGGGCCATTATGACAATAAAACCGCCATCGTTGAAGTGGCGGTTTTTGTTTGCTTAATCCTTGATATTAAAGGGTTCTTGTCCATTAATTAAATGCTAGAAGTTGCAAGAAATACAGGGAATTTATTGGCATATTTTTCAATTGCTGGACTGTTCTGCCATTCTGCCATCTGGAAAATGTGAAATCGGAGCTAAGATAGAAAAGTCATTGCCAAAGCGTTTCATAGACTGAAAATTTTCAATCAGATCCTTAAACAATATATATCGCAGGTGATCGTGCAGGTGATGATTATGCATATAGTGGGGACGCGAAAACTGGGCAATCACCATGTTCTCTCGCTTTTCTGGTGCCACAATATAGAGCATCATCTGATTTTCATCGTCGGCTTGATCAAGATCGTCCATCCGATTCATGCCGGACATGATAGATGTTGATTTTTCAACTTCAAAAGCAGCAACTGGTTTATTTTCTTTTGAGAACCATATGACGTCAATCAGGCCAATTGTTTCCTGCAAACTGGCGGGGAGAGATTGAAAAGATTTCGGCAATACAGGTAGGGAGTAGTCTCCCAATCTCATTCCTTTATACGTTCTGTTATGATCGTTGGAAGCAATCCACGAATGGTATCCGATATGATTGCCTATCTCCGCCAGAATGTACTGCATTTCCTGATGAAGATTTTTGAGTTCTTGTTCTTCTATTTTCTCATCTATTTTCTTTTTAGTTCCGCCTTCTTGCTGTTTGATGATCATATCGGCATTCTCTCTGATCGCGTAATTACCTTTTCCGACATCAAATAGAAAACCTGAAATTGCCCCTAGATCTTTTGAGAATAGACCGCCAGCCTGGTTGAGTGCCATGATGCCGTCTCTTAATTTAAAATATTCGGACCATTTTCCTAATTTGATGTTTGAGTGCGTTAAGAGATTATACCCATCTTTGATGCTGGTATTAAAAGGAGGAAAAATACTGGGTTCTAAAAAATAGAGAATATTAGCCACTGATGGGCCAAGACCTTTTATATGCTGCTTATCAAGTTCTTCGATCGCAACTAGCATTTTGACTTCTTGATTAGTCTCAAGTACTTGGCTGAGCATATCCGCGAAAGCAACCTGATTACTTCTGTTCTCGTAAATATCAGGAATTCTCATTTTTGGTTTCCACATAAATGCATGTTTGGCGCCTTTGAATATTTCCTGCTGTCCGCAAATAATGTCCATGACTTCTTCTAAAGCAGATCCATGCAAGTCTCTAGGAAAACTACCATCTGCAATGGTTTTGACTATTTTTCGAACACCTTTTTTGACTTGGTTGAAGGCCTTTTGACGATTTTCGTTGTTGATATACCAGCTTTGATACAGAAGTTTCGGATTGTGCATATATTGATCCATTGTATCTTTGAGATAAGTTGTGTCCATGTTTTCCTCTTCCTAGTATTACCTTTTTACATATTGGATAAGCCTCACACAAATAGGTAATTGAAAAATCAGCTGCATCTACATGTAAGTCTTTAATTAGTTTATCCAAAATTTGTGTTACCCACAGATTTTTCTTGATTTTCTAGTTCCTATAAGCCTTGTGGATCGCAGAGAGCAGGGCAAGCGGAATTGCTTTAAAATATGTTGTTCATATACTTCACAAGCATTTGTGAGTAAAATAACATTGAAGGATTAAAGGAAGGATAGTAGATGAGTGGGAAAGAAAGTAGCCCGGTGGCTGTTTTTTCTGGTGCCAAATCGGATTTACGCGGTTTTGGTGTCAAGATATTAACAGGATCGGCACAAGGAATTTTAATTGGTGTTTTACCAAGCGCTGTGATGCGCTATATTTTGCAGTATTCAGGTTTATTGCAGACCCATGCTGGCGCAAATTTTAACGCAATTCTGAACTTGTTTATGGTGTTTATTCCATTTTTGATTGGTATGGCAATTGCCTTCCAATTCAAAATGAATGCCCTAAGCACAGGTGTTATCGGAATTGCTGTGGCAGCCTCTTCCGGGTCGATTCGTTGGATTGCAGTTCATAGTTATTTGTCACCATTGGCTAAAGCAGCCAAAGCGGCACCTTTAACTGGTACATTTTATCAAGCACAAGGTGCTGGGGATGTTATTAATGCGATGGCTGTGTCTGCGATTGCAGTTTTGGTAACTTGGCTGGTTGCAAGGTATTTGAAGGGCTTTGGCTCAGTTGCCATTATCTTGGGGCCGATTGTGATTGGCGGAGGAGTTGGTTTAATCGGTACGATGATTGCACCTTATGTTGCTGATATTACGACTTGGATTGGTGATATTGTTCGCTGGGCTTTTGATCAGCAGCCATTTATCATGGCGCCTTTGGTTGCGGCTCTGTTTGCTATGATTATTGTGACCCCTGTCTCAACAGTGGGTATCGCCTTAGCGATCAATTTGAACCAAATGGGATCTGGTGCAGCTGCCATGGGTGTTGTTGCAACGACTGTGGTTTTGATGATTAATTCTTGGTTTGTCAATAAAAAAGGTGTGACTGTCGCAATTTTTTTGGGTGCGATGAAGGGCATGATGCCGTCAGTCTTCAAAAAGCCGATTACATTAATTGCCTTTGCACTTTCTGGGGCAATTTCAGGCCTAGCAGTTGCCTTGTTTAATATTCAAGGAACCTCGACAACGGCCGGATTTGGCTGGATTGGTATGGTCTCGCCCATCCAATCATTTGTGAATAATAATGCTGAAAGAGCTGATACGGCCAACTATATCAGCAATTACATCAATCCGTTTCTGGCTTTGATTGTCTGGTTTGTGGTCCCTGTAATTGTTGGCTTCTTAGTGGATTTCCTGTTTAGAAAAGTTCTGAAACTTTATCATGCAACAGATTTTCAGCAAGAGTTATAGTAGGAACTTTGTGAATTTTTAGATATAATGAGAATTGTACTTTTATGGAGGAAAGAATGAAAATTTTTGCTTACGGAATTCGTGAGGACGAAAAACCATCCCTTAAAGAATGGGAAGATGCTCATCCTGATGTTGAAGTTGGATACACTGAAGAATTATTGACACCTGATTCAGCCAAAGAAGCGGCTGGATCTGACGGGGTTGTTGTTTATCAGCAGCTGCCTTACACGCGTGAGACATTGCAGGCGTTAGCCGACCAAGGCATTCACCAAATGAGCTTAAGAAATGTTGGTATTGATAACATTGATCTTGATGCAGCTAAAGAACTTGGTTTCAAGATTTCAAATGTTGCAGCTTATTCACCAAATGCGATTGCTGAACATGCAGCTATCCAATTAGCTCGTGTTTTGCGCCGCAGCAAGGAATTGGATGCTAAAATTGCCAAACGTGATTTGCGTTGGGCACCAACAATTGGACGCGAAGTTCGTATGCAGACGGTTGGTGTTGTTGGTACTGGCCGGATTGGCCGTGTTTTGATCCAAATTCTTCAGGGATTTGGTGCTAAAATTGTTGCCTACGATATCTTCAAGAACCCTGATATTGATAAGCAAGGGCTTTATGTTGACAGTTTGGATGAGTTATACGCACAGTCTGACGTTATTTCTTACCATGTGCCATCTGTCAAAGAAAATATTCACATGATCAATAAAGACACTATTTCCAAGATGAAAGACGGTGTTGTGCTGGTTAACGTTGCTCGTGGCGATCTAATGGATACAGACGCTGTTGTTGCTGCCTTGGATTCCGGTAAAGTGTCTGGCTTGGTTATGGATGTTTATGAAAACGAAGTCGGTATCTTCAATGAAGATTGGGAAGGCAAAAAGTTCCCTGATGCCCGTCTCAATGATTTGATTGATCGTCCAAACGTTCTCGTAACACCTCATACAGCCTTCTATACGACGAAAGCCGTTTTGGAAATGGTTCACCAGAGTTTCGATGCCGCTGTTGCCTTTGCCAAGGGTGAAGAGACAAGAAACGCTGTTAAACTGTAAAAGATACAAACAGCTGTTTTCTGAAAATCCGCTTAAACGCGGATTTTTTTATTTAATTGTTTATTAGACTTAATCTTTAAATAGTCTTGGCTATGTAGACTTATTATTTGAAGGTTATCACTCCGCTATGAAGCGTTTGCTAAAATATTTTAAATTATTTTTCTTTCGAATCGGTCAATTTGTGAAAGGAAACAAAAAAATACATCTGATTTTGTTTTTTCGTCTTGGTCTTGTTCTCATGGTCTTTACGACTTCTTTTGTACTAACTTATTATGTATCGGTTCAGCAGCATCTGCCTGGCAGGCATGCAATCTCTAAAAAGGAAAAAGAAGTCCTGTCGCAGCAGCGTTTTATTGATCGTGTCGCACCTTATATTCAAAAACGGCAGCAAGAGGAACATATCCTGTCATCTATTACCATTGCTCAGATGATCTTAGAATCTGATTGGGGGAAAAGCCGATTAGCTGCGCAATACCATAATTATTTTGGTGTCAAAAGCTGGTCTTCAGATCCTAAAAAAAGTGTCAATCTCCAGACGCGAGAGTTCAGCGGCAATAAGTGGGTAACTGTGACCGGTCGTTTTTCTGTTTACAAAAATTGGCAGGAATCTGTCCGCCAGCATAATCGGTTATTCCTCAGAGGGACCAGTTGGAATAAAAATCAATATCAAGATGTTTTGAAAGCTGAAAATTACCATCAGGCCGCACGAGCTTTGGTCAAAAATGCCTATGCAACCGATCCAGGCTATGCGGACAAATTGATTACTCTGATTGTGAGATATCATTTGGATATCTACGATTGAGCTTTTTAATCCATTAATTTTCACACAGCGACTTTGTCTGAATAGAGAAAATTATTTGAAAATTCAATGTTAAAATAATTTGAGTGAATGATTTATTAGCAGGTTTGAATGATAAACAAAAAGAAGCGGTTCTGACTACCGAAGGGCCGCTTTTGATTATAGCTGGCGCTGGTTCTGGCAAGACGCGTGTTTTGACGCACCGAGTTGCCTACTTGGTTCAAGAAAAACAAGTGACGCCTTGGTCGATTTTAGCGATTACTTTTACAAATAAAGCAGCCGCCGAGATGAAAGAACGAATTGCCAGCCTTGTCGATGAAGAGGATGCACGTGCCATTTGGGTTTCGACTTTTCATGCGCTTTCAGCACGGATTTTGCGGCGTGATGTTGAGAAAATCGGTTTTACGAGCAGCTTTTCTATCTTGGATACAAGCGGCCAAAAAGTCTTGATCAAGCATGTTTTAAATGATTTGAATTATGATACAAATCAATATGATCCAAGATCAGTATTGGCCGCGATCTCTAATTTTAAAAATGCACTGCAGACGCCTAATGACGCCAGAAATGCCGCCAAGACTGTCTTTGACGAAGCTGTGGCGGAATCTTATGATTTGTACCAGCGTCGTTTGACTCAATCGCAGTCAATGGATTTTGATGATTTGATCATGCGCACAATTCAGCTGTTTCAACAGGCACCGGATGTGCTTCATTATTATCAGCATAAATTCCGCTATATTCACGTCGATGAATATCAAGATACAAATGATGCGCAATACAAATTAGTTGAAATGCTGGCAGCTGGTGATTTTGGTTCACGAAATCTAGCTGTCGTAGGTGATTCTGACCAAAGTATTTATGGCTGGCGCGGTGCAGATATGAATAATATCCTGAATTTTGAAAAAGATTTCCCTGGTGCTAAGACGGTTCTGCTGGAACAAAATTATCGTTCGACGAAAAATATTTTAATGGCCGCCAACCAGGTAATTAAAAATAATATTGAACGCAAGGCTAAAAATCTGTGGACTGACAATGAGCAAGGCGATTTGATTCACTATTATCGCGCGCAATCCGAGTCCGATGAAGCCCGTTATGTCTTTAGAAACATTCAAGCTGGTGTCAAAAAAGGCCGCAGTTTAAACGATTTTGCGATTCTTTTCCGAACCAATGCTCAGTCGCGTGTTTTCGAACAAGTTTTTAATGCCAATCAGATGCAGTATACGATTGTAGGCGGTACGCGTTTCTTTGAGAGAAAAGAAATTCAAGATATTGTGGCCTATCTGCAGCTAGTTGCCAATAGTGATAACGATACGGTTTTTGAGCGGATTATTAATGAACCTAAGCGTGCGATTGGCGCAAGTTCGATTGAGAAACTGCGTTCCTTTGCCGTCAAAAAAGATCTGTCCTTCATGCAGGCGATTGCTGTTTTGACCGATGAAAGCCTGTTATCGGCCAAGGCACAAAACAATTTTCGCAAGTTCGCGGCCATGATCAAAGGATTTATGGATCAGTCTCATTTTCTATCTGTTACCGAATTGACACAAGAGATTTTTAATAAGACAGGCATCCGAGAACAATATGTCAAAAAAGATGACCTGGAATCGCAGGCGAGGGTTGAAAACTTAGATGAATTCTTGTCGCAAACCAAACAGTTTGATGATGATTATGACTCGGAAGTTTCCGAGACGAAAAACCAGTTAGTGGATTTTCTGGGCCAAACAGCTTTGGCTAGTGATTTGGATTCTTATGATGAAAGTGCCGGCCAAGTTACCTTAATGACGGTTCACGCCGCCAAAGGTCTGGAATTTCCAGTCGTTTTCATTGTCGGACTAGAGCAGGGCATTTTTCCATCGGCGCGATCGATGATTGAAAGAGATGGTTTAGAAGAAGAGCGGCGCCTGGCTTATGTCGCTATTACGCGAGCACAACAGGAACTTTATCTAACTAACGCTTACGGACGCCTTTTATACGGGCGGATGCAAAGCAATGACCCATCCGTCTTCATCGATGAGATCGATGATGCTCTTTTAGACAAAGAAAATCCAACACCGACGGTGCCGTCTTATAGCAGTTATGATCAGCCAATGCCCTTTGACCGTAAAAGTGATTCTGTCAGCAGCCGCCACGATTATCGGCCGGCTTTTGCAACGACCTATAAAGGGACTGGTGCCGAGAAGCAGGATTGGCAGTTAGGTGACCAAGTTAAACATAAAACTTTTGGTATCGGCAGGATTGTGGCAATCAAACAAGATGGCGGTGATAAGTTATTGAAGATCGCTTTTGCTTCTAAAGGTATCAAACAACTGATGGCTTCTTTTGCTCCGATTGAGAAAATATAATCATGAATCCAGAAATCAATTTCACGCCAATTGAACAACTCAGTTTTACTCAGGCTCAGCAGGAAATTAAAGATCTTTCTGACGAACTGATCAAATGGGGCCGCGAGTATTACGAAGACGATAATCCTAGTGTTGAGGATTATGTTTACGATGCCAATTATGCCCGCTTAGTTGCCCTTGAAAAAGCTTATCCGACCTTAGTCATGCCTGATTCGCCTACTCAAAGGGTCGCAGCTGGCAATGCAGCACAAACTGAGTCACGCGGCTTGGCTAAAGTTGTCCATCCGGTTCCGATGCTGTCTTTAGGAGATGTTTTTTCGATTCAAGAATTGATGGATTGGGATGCTGTGACGACGAAGAATGCTGGCAGCCAGCAGCACTACAACTTGGAATTAAAAATTGACGGCTTGGCTATTTCCTTAAAATATGAAAACGGTCGTCTGATCCAGGCTTCGACACGAGGGGATGGTTCGATCGGCGAGGATGTTACGGCCAACGTCCGCACGATCAAAGAAATTCCAGAGACTCTATCCGAACCTTTAACGATTGAGGTTCGCGGCGAGATTTATATGGGAAAAGCTTCATTTGCCCGTTTGAACCAAGAAAGAGATGAAGCAGGCGAAGCTGTCTTTGCTAATCCGCGTAACGCAGCTGCCGGTAGTCTGCGTCAGCTGGATCCAAAAATAACCGCAGCTCGTCAGTTATCGTCATTTATTTACTACACAGCTCAAAATGATGTTTTAGGCACTGATACACAATCAGGTGTGCTGGCACGTTTTCGGGAATTAGGTTTCCCTGTAAACGCTGATAATCGTGTGATTACAAAAATGGCGGATGTGAAGGCATATATTGATGAATTCACGGCCAAACGCGATCAGCTGCCCTTTGGTATTGATGGTGTGGTTGTCAAAGTCAACGATTTAAATATGGAAAACGAACTGGGCAATACCGTCAAGATTCCGCGCTGGGCCATTGCCTATAAATTCCCGCCGGAAGAGGCTTTGACTGTTGTTCGCGACATCACTTGGACTGTAGGCCGGACCGGCGTTGTCACACCGACTGCTGTGATGGATTCAGTGCTTTTAGCCGGGACGACTGTTCGACGGGCCAGCCTGCACAATCCTGATTATCTGCAAGAAAAAGACGTGCGTATTGGAGACACGGTCACGCTGCATAAAGCTGGCGATATTATTCCTGAAATTGGTCAGGTCATTATAGATAGGCGGCCGAAGACGGCCGACCAGCCTTATCCGATTCCCAGCCGCTGCCCTTCTTGCGGTTCAGAACTTGTGCATGTCCAAGGCGAAGTGGCTTTGCGCTGCATTAATCCTGAATGCCCGGCACAAATTCAAGAAGGCTTGACTCATTTCGCTTCTAGAAATGCGATGAATATCGATGGTTTAGGACCACGCGTGGTCCAGCAGCTTTTAGACAGAAAGTTAATCAGAAAAATATCTGATTTGTATTCTTTGACAGAGCAGCAATTGACCGGACTGGACAAATTCGCTGAATTATCGGCTAAGAATCTAATTGCCGCCATTGACCGTTCCCGCCAAAATTCGGTTGAACGCTTATTAACAGCCTTAGGTATTCGTGGTGTTGGTGCTAAAGCGGCTAAGGTCTTAGCTGCTCATTTTAAAAATCTACGCAATCTGCAGAATGCTTCAGCCCAAGAGATTGCCGATATTGACGGCATCGGGGAGATCATGGCAGACGCCGTTGTCCAATATTTCAATACGGAATCGGTTGCTCAATTAGTTAATGAATTGGACAATTTTCAAGTCAATTTCGATTATCTGACCAGCAGCAATATTGATGAGAATAACTATTTCTTCAATAAAAAGATTGTTCTGACCGGAAAATTAGATCACTGGACGCGTCCACAAATGCAGACTTGGCTGGAAGAACATGGTGCGAATGTTTCCTCATCTGTATCGTCAAAAACAGATTTATTAATTGCAGGGCACGATGCAGGTAGTAAACTAGATAAAGCGAGTAAATTAGGTATCAAAATTATTAATGAACAGGATTTTAGCGATTTAAGCAATGCAGCAGAATAGACGCGGACTTACAATTACACAATTTTTAATTCTTCTTTTTGCTGTGCTGCTTGTGATTGTCGGCGCGTTGTATTTTTTTAATAATCGTCAGCCTGTCAGCACAAGCAGCAGTTCATCCAGCCCAAGCAGTGTGCAGGTGATTAATCAAAATAATCAGCAGGGTGAATACCGGTCGGTGATATCCAATGGCAATTATCTGACCTCTTCGGCGCGCGGTATGACTGTAACCACGGAATCGAATTTTAACGCTCAGTCCTTTGAACTTTCATTAAATGAATTGTCAAAACGCTTTTTTTCGACCCGCAGGTATATTTTTCAAGAAGGACAGTATTTGTCATCTGACCTGTTGAGCTCATGGCTGGACAGATATTCCAACAGTAATCGCAGCGGCCTGAACCCCCCTGATAACGGCCGAACCGATGATAGCCGCAACCCTTATTATTTACAGTCAATTGAAGAAAATGATTTTATGAACCAGGTGAATGGCACCAAATTAAATTTGGAGGGCATGACTATCGGCCTTGCTATGAATCGAATTGATCATTATACCCGCGCACTCGGAGGGCCGGAATATACTCAGAATATTTCTCGTGCTGAGATGATTGCACAAGGCCGCACAGCTGCTGCCAAAGTATTGCGGCGATTGCGGTCTATGAACCAAATCCCTAAAGATCTGCCTATTTTAATCGTGATGTATGAGAATGCACCGGAGGATTCGTTGGCAGGCGGTGCCCCCTATGCTTACTATTTATCAAAGTCCGGCAATACTGTTGGCAAGTGGACCAATGTTGATTTTCAAAATGTTGTTTTCCCTAAAACTGATACTGACCGGTCATCCATCGGCACACAAGATAATACTAATTTTGTGAATTTCAAAAACGAGATTCAAAACTTTTTCCCGAATATTTCCTATGCAACTGCCCAAGCTCACTATGAAAACGGCAGTCTGAACGGGCTGAATATCAATATTAATACAAGCTTCTATTCTGTTTCGGAAATTAAAGCTTTTGCCACTTACATTGCGGAAACTGCGCCAAAATATTTTAACAACAGTATTCCGATACGAATTTCGTTAAGTGCTTCAAATCAGCTCATGGCGGTCATTACCAAGGACAGCAACAGCAGCTACAGAATTATTTACTTATATAGTTATTGATATATCCTCACGGGCAAGTTATAATAGACGTAACTTGATTTACTGAAGTAAATGAGTTGGCATCTGCCAGCTCATTTTTTATGGGTCAAGCCAATTCGAAAATGAATTCAAAACAACTAGAAACAATTAAAGAACGCATCAGCCCAATTGTCAAAAAACGTGAGTTGATGTTGTGGGATGTTAGTTTCTTTGGTGCTGCCTCACCGGTATTAACGATTTTAATTGACCGTCAAGATAAGACACCGATTACAATGAATGAAATTTCCGAGATCACGCCTTTTATCAGTGAAGCAATGGATCAAATTGAACCTGATCCGTTTCCAGACCACTATAATCTGGATATCTCCTCTCCGGGAATTGACCGCACGATTAAAAGTAATGACCAATTAGCTTGGGCTGTCAGTGAACCAGTCAAGATCAATTTTTTTGAAAAAATTGATGGCCAGAAGAACGCTGAAGGTATTTTACTCGACTACTCAGATTCTTATATTGAGCTAAAAAATTCAGCAGAACAAATTGAAGATTTTCCGAGAGACAAAATTACAAAAATCTCGTTAAACCAGGAGGTATAAACATGGCATCAGATTATAGAAAAGAATTATTTTCTGCTTTGCAGGCACTGCAAGCTGAAAAGGGAATTAGTGAAGAAGATGCAATTGCTTCTTTAAAAGATACGCTGGTAACGGCTTATAAAAAGAATTTTGAAGGCGAGACTAATGTTGAAGTTGATGTTGACCCTGAAAAACAAGAATTCAATCTTTTGCAGATTAAAGAAGTCGTTGCTGATGGCGACATGATCGACCCTTATTCAGAAATTTATCTAAAAGATGCACGTGAGATTAATTCAGCATATGAGGTCGGTGACCAGATCAAATTTGAAATCAATCCACGCAACTTTGGACGTTTGGCTGCACAATCCGGCAAAAATAAATCAACGCAATTAATTCGTGAGAAAGAAAAAGAAGCGATTCATGCACGGTATGAAGGCTTCGAACACGAAATTGTTTCTGCACGTGTTGCGCGTGAAGACCAGCGTTTTTTGTGGGTAACGATGCCTGATGGCCAAGAAGCGGCTATGGGCGAAAAGGATCGTATTCCAGGCGAAACTTATAAAGTCGGCGATCCGATCAAGGTTTTGATCAACCGCGTTGAGGATTCAGCCACTCGCGGACCTCAAATATATGTATCACGAACTAGTCCTGAATTGGTAAAGCGTTTGTTCGAACAGGAAGTTCCGGAAGTTTATGACGGTGTCGTCGTGATTGAATCTATTGCTCGTGAAGCCGGTGATCGTTCGAAAGTTGCCGTCCGTACGACTGATCCTAATCTGGACCCTGTCGGGACTTTGGTTGGCCCGCGCGGTTCTCGTGTCCAAGCGGTTGTTAATGAGCTCCACGGGGAAAATATGGACATTGTGGAGTGGGTTGAAGATGAGGCACAGTATATTGCTAATGCTTTGAACCCCGCTGAAGTTGTGGACGTTATCTTTAATCCTGACAATGACAATGAGGTAACTGTGATTGTGCCTGATTATCAATTAAGTCTGGCTATTGGAAAACGTGGCCAAAATGCACGTTTAGCAGCTAAATTAACCAAATTCAAGATTGATATCAAATCAGAGACACAGGCAGAGAACGATCCTCAGCTGCAGGCTATTTTGGAAGAATCCGCTAAATATGCCGATGAAGATGATGAATCAGTTGATGAAAATGATGCTGGTGATTTAGAAGATGAGACAGAATATGCTGATGCAGGTGATTATTTCGTCTCAAATGATGAAGATGGCCAAAGTGAAGATGCGGACGATAGTGCCGACGCCGCGCCAGTAGATGGCACTGATTCAGATAAGGCTGCAGCTGCCGCGAAAAAAGACATGAGTGCCAAAGAGACCAAAGAGGCACAGGATGAATTCGCAGCTGCTTTGAATAATGTTGATTTTGACGCGGTTTTGGAAGAAAAAGAGGGCGAAGAAAAGAAGGACGAGGATAAGTAATTAGTTTTTAATGGCAAAAAATAAGACACAATTCCGCAAGCGCAAAATTCCGATGCGTCAAGACGTTGTCAGTGGCCAAATGCTGCCTAAAAAAGATCTTTTGAGAATTGTTAAAGCTGATGATAAACTTTTGCATCTTGATCCCAGCGGCAAAGTCAATGGTCACGGCGCCTATATCAGCGTAGATGTTACACTAGCTAAGAAGGCAAAAACGGAAAAAATTCTTGACACTGTCTTCGAGATGTCTGTGCCGGATGATTTTTATGACCAGCTAATCGACTGGGTAGATCATCAGCAAGCCAGAAAGGAACTTTTCAGTCACGAACAAATTATTAAAGCAAAAAATTCTTAATTATTTCGGCTTAGCGAGAAGAGCCGGACTGCTTGTGACTGGACAGGAATTAGTTGCAAAAGCCATTAAGAGGCAGAATATTGCTATCGCGATTATCGCTTCTGATGCAAGCGAAAACACAAAAAAAGATTTTAAAGATTTAATCCGAGGAAGAATTACTATAGTTAATCAATTTTCAAGTACAGAAATCAGTCAAGCAATTGGAGAGCCCAGAAAAATTCTTGGCATTACTGATCTTGGCATAGCAAGAAAAATCAAAGAGTTATTAAAGGAGGTGACTTTATGACTGAAGAAGAAAAGAAACGACGCCCATTGGTCCATCACATTCGAAAACAATCTGCTTCTCAATCTGAACTGCCAGCATCGCAGCGTCGGCATTCAGCAGGTCTTTCGAGTCGTGCACAAGGTGAGAGAAGAGGAGAATCAACCCAGAATTCGCCAGAGCCTCGTCAACGGCGCCGCGTTAGTTTTGAATCTAATACTGGCCGTCCAGCACCAAAAGATCATCGTCCTATTAGAGCGGGATCTGCTAGTGCGCCAACCGGTACTGGCAATAATGATTCGCGTAATCAGCAGAGAAGACCGTTAAGCCAACGCCCACGGGGCAACGGCAGGCCAGCTTCTGTCAATAGCAATGCCAATGACCCGCTGCACCGCACACATACACATAATCCTTTGCCCAATCAGCATCCCACGACCAATCAGCACAATAATCATCGCGGTGCGAACCGTCCGTTTAATGCGCAGAACAGCCAAAATAGAAATAATAACACCCACAAACCGAATGCAGCGCAAAATGGCAGTGGCCGTTTTGGCGGCGCTTTAGCTTCTGGCAACAATTCGGCTCGAAATAATACACGCCGTCGGAATCAGACAACACCAGGTACAACAGGTACGCATTTTGTTAGCGGTCCAGCAAGGGGCACGCAGAGGAAGTCTGAACCAAAAGGATCCAAGAAAGCACAGCGTATCGCAGCAGCAACGGCAGCGAGAAATCGTCAAAATGAGCGTAAGGAACAGCCGTTACCACAAGTTTTGGAATATCGTCTGGGCATGAATGTTCAAGATATTGCCAAAATTATTCATCGTGATGTTACCGAAATTCTTAAGAAGCTCTTTTTGCTAGGTGTTGTCGTTAACCAAAATCAGAGCTTGGATGCTGATACGATCGAATTGTTGGCTGCTGATTATGGTATTGAATCCAAGCAAAAAGAAGAAGTTGATGTTGCTGATATTGATCGCTTCTTTAATGAGGATGATAATGATATCGATCCAGCTAAGCTAGTTCCCCGTGCGCCAATTGTCACAATTATGGGACATGTTGACCATGGTAAGACAACCCTGCTTGACTATTTGCGCCATACACATGTGACTGCAGGCGAAGCAGGCGGTATCACACAGCATATCGGTGCTTATCAGGCTCGATTGAATGATCGGCTGATCACATTCCTTGATACACCTGGGCATGAAGCCTTCACGGAAATGCGTGCGCGTGGTGCTAATGTCACAGATATTACGGTTCTGGTTGTTGCTGCCGATGACGGTGTTATGCCCCAGACGATTGAGGCGATTCACCATGCGCAAGCTGCGAAAACGCCAATCATTGTCGCAATCAATAAAATTGATATTCCAGGTGTCGACCCGCAAAATATTGTGAATGAATTAATGGAATATGATTTAGTTCCAGAGGAATATGGGGGCAGCACGATTGAAGTGCCAATCTCAGCCAAAACAGGCGAGAATGTTGATAAACTTCTTGAGATGATTTTGCTGCAGGCTGATGTTATGGAATTGAAGTCGGATCCAACGGCCAAAGCGCGAGGCTCTGTTATCGAAGCTCGTCTGGACAAGGGTCGCGGCGCCGTTGCTACTTTGCTAATTCAGCAAGGCACCTTGAAGACTGGTGACCCAATTGTTGTTGGCAATACATTCGGACGTGTTCGGACGATGAACGACGCTTCGCATCACAATATTAAATCCGCGCTTCCAGCTACGCCGGTTGAAATTACCGGGCTGAATGAGGTGCCACAAGCCGGTGATCACTTTGTCGTGATGGATTCTGAAAAAGAGGCTCGTGAAACGGGTGAATCTCGTGCAAAGGCTGCAATGGAAGAGGAACGTAACAACGGCACGGTTGTGACGCTGGATACCTTGTTCTCTACGATGGCTAAACAAGAGATGAAGACAGTTTCTTTGATTGTCAAAGCTGATGTGCAGGGATCTGTCGAAGCCCTAGCTTCTTCGCTTAAGAAGATTAAGGTCGAAGGCGTTCGAGTGGAAATTATCCATGCTGGCGTCGGTGCTATCAATGAATCTGATATTAATTTAGCCGAGGCTTCTGGTGCAATTATTATTGGCTTTAACGTTCGTCCGGTGGGTCAGGCCAAATCCGATGCAGAGCAGAAACATGTCGATGTTCGTCTATATAACGTGATTTATGATGCCATCAACGAAGTTGAGTCCGCTATGAAGGGCCAGCTGGAACCTGTCTATAAAGAAAAGAATCTGGGTTCGGTTGATGTTCGACAATTATTTCACTTTTCTAAGATCGGCACGATTGCTGGCGGTATGGTGACTGACGGTGTTATCACGCGTGATGCTAAAATCCGCTTGGTTCGTGATGGCGTTGTTGTGTACGATGGCGTGCTTGCCTCACTCAAACACGAAAAAGATGATGCTAAAGAGGTCAAAAAAGGCTTTGAGCTTGGTTTGACGATTGCCAATTTCAACGATGAAAAGGTTGGCGATGTGGTCGAAGCCTACACAATGGAAGAGGTCAAGGCAAATGCCTAAACGTGAGAAATCACCGCGGCTCCTGCGTGTAGAAGGAACAATCCAGCGTGATTTGGGTCAGATCCTTGTCAAACAGGTCTCTGATCCCAGATTAGATGATGTCACGATTACTGGTATTGATATGACGGCAGATTTTTCCATTGCCTATGTCTATTGGACCATTTATTCCGATCTTGCTAGTTCTGGTCAAAAAGCAGCAGCTGGTTTAGAGGCTGCCAAGGGACTCATCAAGCGTGAATTGGCAAAGAAAATGACAACTTTTAAGATCCCTGATTTGGTCTTTAAACGTGATAAAGCAATTGAATATGGCGACCATATTGAACAATTGATTGCTAAGTTAAATAAACAGTCTAAGTAAACTGATCAAAACGAAAACCGCAGGTGTTTGCCTGCGGTTTTTTGATTGCACTATTTAGTAGAATCGTCGGATGAGGAAGATTCACCGGTTACTGGTGGGGCAGATGAAGCGGTACTGGAGGCAGCCGGTGCTGTATAGGCTGGAGCCGTGTAGCTGGAAGAGTAACTGGCTGCCGGTGCAGCGGGCGGTGTATAGGTATATGATTGCTGGCTGGCAGCTGTGGCCGTTGAGTCTTGTGTGCCATCGTCAATCACGACACCGTTGCTGACAGTTCCGGCAAATTTAGGTCCGGTTTGTCCGGCAGGCAGACCCAAAAACTTTCTAATTTTGTCAGTTGCGCGTTGTCTTTCTTTAGTTGGAATAATTTCAAAGGAAATCAGGCCATACTTATAACCGACTCCTTGCAAGTGGTCAGAATCAATTCTTTTAATCGCGCTGCGATATTTTGATCCCAATGCCAGCATGTCGTTGAAACTCAAATCAGTCTGTGCTTGTTTTGATATTGAATTCAGAAAACGCTGATTAATAATTTGTGGAATCAAGCTACCGGCTTTTTTGGCGATAGCTTCCAAAATTAAGCGCTGACGCAAGGTTCGGCCGTAGTCGCTTAGCGGGTCTTCATAACGCATACGGGCAAAAGCTAAGGCAGCTGTGCCGTCCATCACACGTGAAGTTTTAGTGAGGTTAATGCCGTCAGCATAATAGCTGTATTGATCAGAATCTTTTGTAAAACGGTAAAGATGCGCGCCATATGCGTGTGCTGTATCTGATGAAAAAGCAAATGATAGCGGTGATTTCACGCTGATACCACCAGCCCGATTAACAACCTCTTCGAGTGCACCCATGTTGACGATGGCGTAAAAATCAATTGGTACGTTCAACCATTTCTGTACTGTTCGAATGGTGGTTTCGGGATGCCCTTGTCCATTTGCCGGATATTCATAGGCAGCATTTATTTTTTGTGGGAACGTATCTTCATAACCAGGGATGGCGATCATCGAATCTCTTGGAATTGACATAAGGAGCGTCCGTTTTGTTTTCGGATTGATGGTTACGAGTATCATCGAGTCTGTTCGGCCAACCCAGCTTCGGCCGAGCTCGCCTGTATCAGTACCCATGAGCAGGATGGAAACAGGCCGCCCATCATTTAACACGGAATTGACGTCACGGCTTTTCTTCAACTTCGTCGGCACAAATGTATTAGTATTGATGGCACCTTTTATATTGGAATAGGCAATGAAAAAAGTAATACCGATTGCAATAAAGAACACTCCGAAAACAGTCAGGAGAATATTTCTGATTAAATGTCTATTTTTTTTGCCGGGGCGGCGTTCTCTTCCGGCTTTTAATGGTTTGGTTTTTGGCATATCTTACATTCTATCTAAAGTTCTAATTTAAAACATTAAAGATTACGGCTTTGTTACAATAGATGGTGAATTATGATTGTGGATCGGGATAGAGCACGAAAGCCCTTAATTTTTATTTTTGCTTTCTTATTTTTGATCGTTGTTCTTTTGATGTGGCGTTCGTCATTTATGATCAATTTGTTTGACGACTTTGCAACACGTTTTCTCTCACAGCCCCATAGCTTTATTTGGCATGTGATTCTATGGCCGGCGGCCCATTTAAGCCGTCCTTTGATTATTGTACTTTTTATTTTGGCAATCGCTTTCTATATGTGGGGCAGCAACTTCAAAATCCCGGCTCTTTGGTTTTTACTGACAACTTTGACTGCATTTCCTATCGATGCGTTGCTGACCCTGCTGATCCATCGGCCGGCGCTGGCAGGAAGGCCGGTATCAATTGGAAAAACATTTCCTAGTCTGCCGGTGCTGCTGACTTTTCTGCTGCTGCAATTCTTCTTTGTTTTGCTGGTTCCAGAATTCAATAAAAAGGCCAGAAAGGCTAAAAATCGTACGATTACGTTTATGATTTTCTGGCTGCTTCTGGTCTGCTTGTCAGTTATTGCTTTCCACTACAATAGTGTGCTGGATGTTGTGAGTGCACTGCTGCTGGGTTATGCTTGGTTTCTTTTTTCAGAAGAAGTGTATTTTGAATATGCAGGCCTTTTCTCTCGTTTGAAAACTTTTCGCGGCAGCTGGATTTGATTCGCGTTTACACGTTTTTATGTATTTCATAAAAAGATTTGACATTATCTGCTTAAATTGTCAAATTATATAAAGTAGCATTTAGGAGGAAAAATGATCGTTTTAGCAGGAACTATTGGGGCCGGAAAAACAAGCCTGACTGCTTTGCTGGCTAATCACCTAGGAAGCAAAGCAATCTATGAAAGCGTGAGCGACAATCCAATTTTGCCGCTATTTTATGACGATCCGAAGAAGTATGCCTTCTTGCTGCAGATTTATTTTTTAAACAAGCGTTTAGATAATATTAAAAATGCACAAGAAAATAAATTGGATGTCATCGACAGATCAATTTTTGAAGATGCGCTGCTGTTTCAATTAAATGCAGATCTAGGCCGTTCCACAGAGACTGAGGTACAGATTTACAAGTCGCTGCTGACCAACATGATGGAAAAGCTCACGGAACTGCCTTCTAAAGATCCGGGCTTGCTAATCCATGTTCGCGTTTCTTTTAATACGATGCTGGACCGGATTCAAAAAAGAGGGCGGTCATTTGAACAGATTTCGGTTCACCCTGACTTATATACTTACTACGAGGAACTCAACAAGCGTTACGAGGCTTGGTATGCTTCCTATGATCGCGGCCCTAAGATGGAGATCAATGGCGACAAGTATGATTTTGTGGAATCAAAGCCCGCTGCCGATGAAGTTTTAAAACAAATAGATGCAAAATTATTCGATCTCGGAAATCTGGTTGGATGAGATGATCACAGGATTAATTTTCATTTAATACTTATTTAAGCACCCTTTAATTTTCCAATAATAATCTGCTACTGTTAGGAGTTTTTATGGATTACATAAAACGTGCTTTTTTGTATCTTCGACGAAGAATCGGAAAAAGCCTTTTATTGATTTTGGTCACAACCACAAGTCTGATCGTGATATTAACCGGTCTAAGTATTCAGAATGCACTTCTCAAATCCAGCGAAAATAATAAAAAGCCCCTTGGCAATACAGTCATTTTATCGTCTCGTCATCATCAACTTACACAAAAGGCCTTATTGAGCGGTTTTGCTAGTACGGGTTTTTGGTCGTATCCTGCCGCCGATTCTGGCCAGGCAGCAGTCAGCCGAAAAATTGCCAAACGGCTTGCGCAGCTCAATAACGTTGTCAGCTATCAGATCCATTCTCAAACACAAGTAAGAGCGGCTTCTTTTCGACTGCCGCCCTTGAAAGCTAACAGCAAACAGTCAGTGGAAGCAACAATTCCGCTTTCCAGCAACCAAATCACGATTTTCGGTCTATCCACGAATTTAGACGATCCGAACTTTCAAGCAAGAAAATATGCCATTATCAAAGGACGCGGCATTTATAATTCTGATTTAGGCAGCCATAATGTTGTGATCGAAAAAAGCTTGGCTTTAGCGGATAATATTGATATCGGTCACATTATCAGGGTACGAAATTCTCAAAGCCGCGTCAGCAGCCTTAAAGTGGTTGGCATTTATACTGCTAAGGGTGCTAATGGGCATTTGTTTCGAGCCCTTGAGGATCCATCAAGAACTATTTTTGCAAGCTATAGTTTGGCCTCAAATCTGGCAGGCAATGCTGGTGTGGTTACCCAAGCAGCTTATACTTTAGCGAATCGTAAACAAGAGCGTGCATTTATGGAAAGAGCTAATCAATTGATTCCTGCCTCTTTGCAGCTGACAAGTAATGACCAGCTCTACTTGGCTGTCACTACTTGGATTCAGGACTTGTCGAGAACCGCACTTCGTTTGATCTGGTCGGCCGTGATTGCAGGCAGTTTGATTTTATTCATCATTTTAGCGATCGTGGCCAGAAAACGGCAAAAAGAAGTGTGTTTGCTCATGGCCTTGGGTGAAAAAAAAGGAAAAATAGCCGGACAGTTTTTTATTGAAACGGGCTTGGTTTTATTGATCTCCTTGATTTTAACCGGGGCATTCGGCAGTTTCTTTAGCGGCTTGATTGGTACACAGGTTATTGCCCATCCCGCATTTTTTTCAACGCCGCTTGATATTAACAGTTTAATCATTTTGGTCGTCTTAGGCATCATCATGGTATCTGTGGCCACTGGGCTTTCATTGTTTATTGTTCTTCGCTCCAAATTTGATCGGATTGCATTTTAAAAAAGTATTTCATGACATTAACAGTTCAAAAATTGACGCAATACGCTGATCACAGCAAAAAATATCTCTATAAAAATGTCAGCCTTAAATTCGATAATGCACGTTTCTACGCCATTACCGGCCAGCGAGAGTTGATGCTGTTTTTAGCCGGCCTCAAGTCTCCAACTTCAGGAACTGTCAACTTTAATGGCAAAAATATCCAAAAAATAGGATTAAATAAATATCGTAATGAAAAAATTTCTTTACTGTTTTCTGATGGCAACTTGATTGATTATATGACGCCTGTTGAAAATATTATGTCAGCATTATCAATTACCAATTCCAAACATGCTGGCAGCAAACGCTATGCGATGGACTTATTGTCTCAGGTTGGTGTCGAAAATAGTTTTCTGAAACGGGTCGTCGCTGATCTTTCGTTAGAACAACGACAGCTGATCGCCTTGGTACGCGCCTTGGCAGTTGATGCGCCAATTATTTTGGCCGATAATCCGACAGAAAAATTAGATACAGCCGCTGCTCAAAGACTGTTGACGGCTTTTGCTGCAGCAGCACACGAATGGAAAAAAACCGTCATTATCAGCACAGATAGTGAGGAACTTGCTAGTCGAGCGGATGTCAGAATTAAATTTCAAGACCACCATTTTGTAACAGAGAAATTATCGTCCCCTCAAAGCACTAAATAAGAATGCTTTTTAAGATTTTTTCTATTGCCAATGTATAATCGAATATATGTTAGATATTAAGTATTTGAGAAATAATCGCGATGAAGCAAATCAACGTTTGCTGGACCGCAATGTTGCTGATGGTGTTTTGGATCAACTGCTAGCTGATGATGAAAAAAGGCGTTCGCTGATTAAAGAAGTTGAGCAGTTAAAGGCAAAACGCAACCAAGTTTCTGATCAAATCGGTGCGGCCAAGCGTGAAAAAGATGACGTTTCTGCTAAAAAAGCCATCGCTGATATGCAGCTCGTTTCTGACCAGATTAAAGATCTCGATCAACAAGTAACGGCAATCGATAAAATTGTTCACGATCAAGAGGCACAGTTACCGAATTTAGCTGATCCTCGTGTCCCAGTGGGGCCTGATGACAGCTATAACGTGGAACAAAGGACTTGGGAACCGGCTAATTTGTCGGGCCGTCCGGCTGCTTTCTCAAAAACGCCTGATTGGCTGAAGCCACATTATGATATCGGCGAGGATTTGGGAATTTTAGATTTTGAACGAGGAGCCAAAGTTTCTGGAGCGCGTTTCCTATACTATGTCGGTGCTGGTGCCCGCTTGGAACGCGCCATTTATAATTTTATGCTTGATGAACACCGTCGCGAAGGTTACACGGAATTGCTGACACCCTATATGGTGACCAATGAATCAATGTATGCGACTGGTCAATTCCCGAAATTTGTCGATGATGCTTATGAAGTCGGCAAAGACCAGGCTATGACAATGATTCCGACGGCCGAAGTTGCTTTGGTTAATTGGCGCCGCGATGAAATCATGGACGAATCCGAATTGCCGCTTTATATCACGGCTTTGTCACCGGCTTTTCGTCAAGAAGCTGGGGCTGCCGGCAAAGATACGCGCGGATTAATTCGCCTGCACCAATTCAATAAAGTCGAAATGGTTAAGTTTACAAAACCGGAAGATTCTTATGATGAATTGGAAAAGATGACTGTGAATGCGGAAAATATTCTGCAAAAACTGGAACTGCCTTACCATGTAATTCGCCTCTCGACTGGCGATATGGGCTTTGGGTCGGCCATGACTTATGATCTAGAAGTCTGGTTCCCGACGCAAAATAAGTACCGCGAAATTTCTTCGGTATCGAATGACGAGGATTTTCAGGCTCGTCGTGCGCATATTCAGTATCGCGATGGGGATGGCCGTTTGCATTTTGTCCACACGTTAAATGGCTCTGGACTCGCTGTCGGCCGTACAGTTGCTGCTATTTTAGAGAATTATCAAAATGAAGATGGTTCGATCACAATTCCAAAAGTTCTGCGTCCTTATTTCGGCGAAGATAAGATCGACCAAGAACATCGCAATTAAGTAATGAAGCCTTATAGTGAAGGCTTTTTTTATTTTGAAAGAAGAGTTTAATTTGCCCTTTCAGATATGATACGGTGGAATTATCCTTTCAATATTTATTGAATCGCCGAATTTGTAAAAAAAGAGGTAGAAAATGACAATCAATCCAGATAGAGCACAAGATGTATGGAAAGATGTGGGCGAGCATGTGCAGTTTACGGTTTTGCGCCTGCTGAGAAAAGATCAGCAAAAAGATCAGCAGGCCATTGCAGAATTCGCTGATCGGTCGCAAGCGATTATCCGTTCATTAAAAATTCGTGATGCCCATTTAGCCACAGAATCAGGTTTGAAAGTGGCTTTTGGTTTTAGCAAGAAGGCTTGGGAATACTTGTTTCCCAATGCGTCTCAGCCAAAAGAATTGGAAACGTATGAAGGCCTGACCGGTCCGGAGTACGCCATGCCAGCTAGCGAGGGCGACATATTTTTTCATATTCGTGCCAGTAATGAGGCCGTCGTCTATGAAGCGCAGACACAATTTCGCCGCTTTTTAAAAGACATCACTGAAGTTGTTGATGAGACAAAGGGTTTTCGCTATTTTGAAGGGCGGGCTATTATCGGCTTTATCGATGGGACAGAAGCACCGGCCGTACAGGATGCCGCCGGTTACGCTTTAATCGGTGATGAAGATCCTGATTTTATCAATGGTTCGTATGCTTTTGCCCAGAAATGGCAGCACGATATGGATTTTTGGAATCATTTGAAGACCGAAGATCAGGAAAAAGCCGTTGGGCGCGAAAAATTCAGCGATCTGGAATTAGAGGATGCTGATAAATTTAAAAATGCGCATAATGTGAGCTCTAAAATCGAAATTGATGGGCAGGAACAAAAAATTATTCGTATGAACGTGCCTTTTTCCGATCCGGCTTCAGGTAAAACAGGTACCTATTTCATGGGATACGCTAGGCATTGGCATATCACTAAGATGATGCTTCAGCAAATGTTGGATACATCGGATTTCCTTTTGAAATTCTCCACAATTTTGTCAGGCCAACTCTTCTTCATTCCATCACGGGATCTGATTGATAAAATTGCTGCTGGTGAGTTGAATTAAACAATAAAAAAAGGGAATCCTGAATTGGATCCTTTTTTTGTCTGAATTATTCACAACGATATGCTAGAAACGCAGTCATGCAGGCTGATTTATGCCGACTAGAGGATTCGAACCTCCGACCCCCTCATTACTAGTGAGGTGCTCTAGCCAACTGAGCTAAGTCGGCAATCAATTGACTAAAACAGTTTAACAAACTTTAGTCTATATGGCAATTTTCACTGCTGCTTTGCTTTTTGAAATTCTAAAACTCTATTTGTTTTTTATCTTTTAAATTTAATTTTATTTTCGAAAATGAATTCCGAATAACTTTCTAGAGGAGATTAATTGCGACAATCTTATTAATCATCTTTACGTCATTTGCGATCATCAAATCATAGAAGACACAACATGGCGACAGAAAGGAATGGCACAAACATATGAAAACTACTTTTTTACAAGAAAGTCTGTATCTGCTGAAAAGTAAGATATCGCGCGTCGTTCTGGTGATTATTTGCTTGCTGGTCGCTTTTGCTGGATTTCAAGCCGTCAATACTCAGGCAGATTCTTGGCAGGCCTTTAAGATAACTCGTGGAATGTATCAGAGTTCGGCCGAATTCAATCAAGATATTCAAAAGCCTTACCAAATCCAACAACAATCAAATCGTTTTGGCCAAGTCAGTACGACAGTGGATAATAGCGCACGCTATAATTACGAAAACGTGATTCATTCTCAAAATCAACTCCACTCCATTGAATTCACGCGATTTTTATTTGGCTCATTGGGATTAGTTCTATTTCCGCTCCTGACAGGCATTTTGGGAATTTCAATTGCCATACACGATTTTGCCAGTGCGACTTATAAAAGAAAACTGGACAATCACACTTGGCTAGCGGTTTTTTCAGGCAAAGTGCTGACTCTTTTTGCAGCAACTGCCGCCATTTATGTGCTCGCTGCTGTTTTAGCGTCTTTGTTAGGCCTGATTCTGCCGCATTTTGTTAAATTACGAGATCTTTCGGAATATGGTATTTCTCTTCAAGCGTTAAATGCCGGAGATATGATCCTTACAGTCTTGGTGGCCTGTTTGATCGGCGTGGTCACTGCCTTGATTTGGTTTTCTGTTGGCCTGATATGCAAACGTTCATCAATTGCCATCGTTATTTTTCTGATTTATCAGGCGGTGATACCGAATTTGGGTAGAACGGATTTTAAGAATGCGATCATGTCCTTATTCTCCCGATTTACAAATCAGCTGGTCTTGGAGCCCTGGCCATATCGAAGCATCAGTCTGCCACTGTCATTGGGACTGACAGCTGAGTACGTTTTTGGGGCCTTGATATTGGGATATTTTATTTTTTCAAAAAAGCATATCAATTCGTTATCTTAAGTAATGATTTCATTTCTGATTGTTATGCCACTCAAAAAAGGTCCCCAAATGGGGACCTTTTTAAAATATATTCAATACACAAACGATACTCAGTTTGCTTCTGTTTGACTAACCGCGGCTCTTTGCCCTTTGTCAAAAAGCAGATAAAGGCAAGTACCAACAACAGCACCGACCAGGGCCGGCAGCAGCCATCCTAATCCTAGAGACGCAAGTGGCACGGATTGATGGTAAGCCGCAACTAGATCAGATAAGACTGGCAATTTTCCGGTTGGCAGGTTGGCAGCACTATCCAGCAGCGCAGCGGGCAAAGTCATAAATACAACTGATCGGTAGACATACTTGGACCGTTTGAAAAATTTTGCGCATAGAGACAAGCCGATTAAAACCAATGCCAAGGGATACATGAGCATCAGTACTGGGATTGCCCAGGCTACGATATTTGTCAGGCCTGCATTGGCAGTGACAAAAGACCCAACCGTTGTGATTTTCAGCCAGGTTGCATAACTCAATTTTGGAAAAGTCCGGTGCATATCTTGAGCAAATGAGGCACACAAGCCCATCGCGGTTGTAAAAACGGCTAAAGTGACCAAAACACCTGTGAAGACAATGCCGACATTACCCAAAAAGTGCTGAACAATTTGCGCAAAGGCTGTTCCACCATTTGCTGCGACCTTGAACAGGCCTAGACTGCTGGTGCCGAGAAAAACCAGCCCTGCGTAAAGAACTGCTTCGGCTAAAATACTGAAGAATCCAGATTTGGCCAGCATCTTGGGTACTTGTTCTTTTTGATAACCCAGTCCTTGTACGGCGTAAACCACTGTGACCGCAAAGGCTAAGAGGGCCAAACCGTCCATTGTGTTGTAGCCATCAAGAAAGCCTTGGAAAAAGGGATTGCCGCTATAGCTCGGCTGAACTGCCTGATGCAGACTGCCCATCGGTAGTACTAATGCTAATAGAAGGACGATGACTAATAGTGCCAAAAACAAAGGATTGAGGTATTTGCCGATCCATTTAACCAGATTCTTTTGTTTAATTGTCAAAAAGTAAGCCAAGCCAAAGAAGAGAGCTGAAAATATCAGCATACCAAGACCTTGGAAATTCTTGGGCAGAAAGGGTGCTGCACCCATAGAAAAAGCTGTTGCTGCAGTTCTTGGCGTCCCGAAAAAAGGCCCGATTGTTAGATGAAGCAAGACGAGAAAGACTGCTGCAAACCAAGGTGCGACAGGTTTTGCAACGTCGTATACACCTTTACTATTGGTCACGCTGACGGCCAGCATAGCCAAAAAAGGCACGAGTGTGCCTGTGATTAAAAAACCAAGAGTCGCCGTGACCCAATTGCCGCCAGCATTCTGACCCAGTTGAACTGGGAAAATCAGATTGCCGGCCCCGAAAAACATTCCGAAAATCAAAGACGCCAGCAAAACTGTATTACGTCTTTTTTCTTTTTTTGTCATAATTCATTTTCTCCTTTGTTACCATAAAAAAATCGGTCAACTGTTTTTGCAGTTGACCGATTTGAAAAATTTTCAATCTCTCAGCTGCTCGTCTTCGATAAATGACGAGCAGCTCAATAACAGCTCATCATTATGACAAAATAATGATGACGCTGATAATGACTTGTTTAGTTAAAAAAAGACTAGACACTGGAAATTCTCCCTCTAAATATTGGTTACATGAATTAAAACAATTAATGTAATGATTGTCAAGTGATATTTTGCACTTAGAGATAAAAAAATAACCGATTAAAATCGGCTATCGCAAATTTGCTTATAAAACACTTAGTAACGCCTCTAAATCGACGTTTTTTATGCGGATGACAGGAATCGAACCTGCACGAGTTGCCTCACAGGAACCTAAATCCTGCGCGTCTGCCAGTTCCGCCACATCCGCAGAACTTGTATATTTTAGCATGTTGTCCCAACTGATAGCAATAAAAAACACCGACGCTGGTCGGTGTAAGGGATTTTTATAAAGAGAGTTTTATAATTTTGGAAGGGATAGTTATTTATGAAAATCGTTCCTCTGGGGCGTCCTTTGGAACAAGATCATTATTGAAATCCAACATTAAAACAATTTAAAAAACAAGTTAAACGAATATTAAAGCTTTTCAGGACTTAAGATTTGCAATTCAGGCACAAATCATATAAAATTTAAAAGTTACATGTAAGGAGGACGCCATGGCAAAAGATGCTATCACCGGCGCGCGGACTCGTTTTGGTAATCAGCGTTCGCACGCTTTGAATGCCAATCGCCGTTCGTGGAAGCCGAATTTGCAAAAAGTGACCGTTAAGATTAACGGCGACGCTCCCAAGACCGTTTATCTGACTGCTCGTACTTTGCGCGCAGGTTTGAAGAATGGTTCTATCGAACGCGTATAAATTGGGCCGCTGAAAGCGGTTTTTTTATATCTTAAAGCGAAAAGCCAAATTCGAAAAGACTGTTAAAATTTAATCAGAGGTAAAATCATGAGCCTAAAGATGAAGACCAAGATTGGCCAAGTAAATATTGATGATGATGTTATTTCGACGATCGTCGGAACTGCTGCTTCTGAATCCTTTGGTGTGATTGGTATGGCATCAAAGTCTTTCAAAGATGGTGTGAATCAGGTTTTGCAGCGCCCTAATTATGGACGCGGTATTCTAGTATCCGAAGAGAAGGATCAGCTTACCATTGATGTTCATATTGTTGTTGAATATGGTGCAAAGCTTTCCGAAGTTTCAAAAGCCGTTCAAAAGCAGGTTCGCTATGCTTTGGAGAAAAATCTGGGTGTTGTCATTAATCAAGTAAATGTCACTATCGAAGGCATCCGCGCCTAAGGAGATCAAATGGAAATAATTACGAATGTTGAATTTGGTCGGATGATCAATGCTGCTGCCCAAATTTTGACGAAAAATGCGCAGCATATAAATAAATTGAATGTGTTTCCGGTGCCGGATGGCGACACAGGCACCAATATGAGTCTGACGATGCAATCCGGAGCTCAATACGAGCGTGATTCTACGGAAACATCTGTCGCCGCTTTATCGGCTGCGATGTCAAAGGGGCTTTTGATGGGCGCGCGTGGCAATTCTGGTGTTATTTTGTCGCAAATCATGCGCGGTTTTACAAAATACATTGCTAACTTCGATACCTTGGATGCACAGCAGTTTGCTAATGCGTTGAAGGCTGGTACCGAAGCGGCCTATAAATCTGTCATGAAGCCGACCGAAGGCACGATTTTAACGGTTATTCGCGAGTCGGCAGCCGCAGCTGGGCAGACTGCAGCTAAATCCAATGATTTGATTAAGGTCAGCAAGGCGACTTACGATGCTTCAAAAAAAGCATTGGCTAAGACACCTTCGTTGCTCCCTGTTCTAAAAGAGGTTGGTGTCGTTGATTCCGGCGGCCAAGGATTAGTCTTTGTTTTTCAATCTTGGTATGAGGTGCTTTCAGGCAAGACCACACAAGATGATTTGGATACGCCGCCAGATATGGCTCAGTTCGATGAAAAGAGCGATGAGTTTGACGCACAGGTTTCCTTGGATCCTAAAGATATTAAATATGGCTACTGCACGACAGTTCTTTTTGAGACTGGTAAGGGAACAACTTATGATCGTGACTGGAGTTACGATGATTTTTACAAAGATTTGAGTGAATTGGGTGATTCTTTGCTTGTTATCGCTGACGATGGTTTGGTCAAAACACATGTACATACAGAAAATCCTGGTGCTATTTTGACTGAGGCAACGCATTATGGTTCGATTCGTTGGGTCAAGATCGATAACATGCGCGATCAGCAGCAGGCTGTGATCGATCGTGTTGCAAAAGAGCAGACTGAGAAAAAAAGAGAACCTGTTGAGACGGCTGTAATTACGGTTGCTTCTGGTCATGGTGTGGCTGAACTGTTCGAGTCAATGGGTGTGACTGATGTAATTACAGGCGGCCAGACCATGAATCCATCAACCAAGGATTTATTGAATGCAATCAAAGTTAGTGGTGCCAAAAAAGCGATTATTCTTCCTAACAACAGCAATATCTTTATGGCAGCCAGCCAGGCCGCTGAGATGGCAAAAGTACCTGTTGAGATCGTCAAATCCAAGACCATTCAGCAAGGTTTGACAGCCATGCTGGGTTATAATCCGGAGCTTGATGTTAAAGAGAATGCCAAGGAAATGATTGATCAGCTGGATACGGTCAAATCAGCTGAAATTACAAAAGCTGTTCGCGATACTGTTTTAGATGGCAAAGATATCAAACGCGGTGAGTACATTGCGATTGTCGATGGCAAGATTCAGGCGAATGGTCGAAAGATTCGTGATGTGGCTGTTAATGCAGTCAAAACAATGCTTGATGAAGATTCTGAAATTGTCACAGTTATCTATGGCAGTGAATCTAATGAAAAAGAAGCTGACCAATTAGTAAAAGCAATTTCTAAGCTGAATAGTGATTTGGAAACTGAAGTTCATGAGGGTGATCAGCCTTTATATCCATTTTTGATTTCGGTTGAATAATTTTTTAGTTCATAACACAGCATCAAAATCCGTCCTAGGCGGATTTTTTGTTTGGCCCGCCACCAAGAGCTCTTGGCAAAATTGAACAGTGGAAGTAATATAATCTTTCTGTGAGTCTTTTTGATCCAATTACAAAACTTTCTGGTGTTGGCGATAAACGCGCTGAGGCTTTGAAGCAATTAGGAATTGAAAACATTGAGGATTTGCTGACTTATTATCCCTTTCGCTATGATGACTTTGAGACGCGTCTGCCCAGCCAAACGGATGATGGCCAAAAAGTTACTTTTAAGGGTGTTGTCAGTTCACCCCCGGTTTTGACGCATTTTGGTTATCATAAATCCCGGCTCTCATTCCACTTGCTGATTGCCCATGATAATATTTCTGTTTCTTTTTTTAATCAGCCATGGTTGGAAGAACGTGTTGAAGTAGAGCAGGAAATCGCTGTTTTTGGGACCTATGATGCGATTCACGCATCGTTAGCCGGCCAAAAGATTATCAATTTGGCTGAGAATTCGTTGGCAGCTGTTTATCCTTCCAGCCAAGCGATTCATGCAAAAACAATTCAGCAGCTGATTCAAAAAGCTTACAGTCTCTATGCCGACCAAATTGAAGATCTGATACCAGCTGATTTACGTCAGCTATATCGTTTGCAGCCTCGGAAAAAACAGATTCACGATATGCATTTTCCAAATGATGCCGAGGAGGCTCGTCTGGCACGCCGTTCTGCCGCTTTTGAGGAGTTCTTTATTTTTCAAATGCGTCTGCAGCTTTTGAAGTTATCTGCTCAGGAACACCAAGGGCGAGCAGTCAATTATGATAACCAAGTCCTACAGGATTTTGTTGAGCGGCTGCCATATCGCCTGACTGATGCTCAACAGAAAGTGCTGGACGAAATTCTTCAGGATTTAAGCGCACCGATCCACATGAATCGCCTGCTGCAGGGGGATGTTGGGTCTGGTAAAACGATCGTGGCTGCTGTCGCGATGCTTGCCGCCTATAGTGCTGGTTTTCAGGCTGCGATTATGGTGCCGACCGAAATTTTGGCTCAGCAGCATGCCATTAATTTGAGCAATTTATATGAGTCCTGCGGCCTGCATTTGCGTGTTGAGCTACTCACATCCGGCCTAAAAGCAGCTGCCCGCCGACAGATCCTGCAGGACTTGCAATCGGGCGAGATTGATATTATTGTGGGTACTCACGCTCTGATTCAGCCAGACGTGCATTTTCATAACTTGGCTTTAGCTGTTGTTGATGAGCAGCACCGATTCGGTGTCAAGCAGCGTGCAGCTTTACGGGAACAGGGACAGAATCCGGATATTCTAGCCATGACAGCCACCCCCATCCCACGGACTTTAGCCATTACCGCTTACGGCGAGATGGATGTTTCCACGATTGACCAATTGCCCAGCGGCCGGAAGCGTATTGTCACACGATGGGTTAAATCTAATCAGACTGACAATGTTTTCCAATGGGTAAAAAAGCAAATTGTTGCTGGTGCGCAAGTCTATGTGGTGACACCTTTAATTGAGGAATCGGAGACACTGGACGTACAAAATGCTTTATTGGTTTATGATCAGCTGCAGACAGAAATGGCACCTTATCATGTGGCTTTATTGCACGGCCGTATGTCAAATGAGGATAAACAGCAAGTGATTTCAGATTTTGCTGCTAATAAGACACAATTACTGGTTACAACAACGGTCATTGAAGTGGGTGTAGACATTAAAAACGCGACCGTTATGATTATCTTGGATGCGGATCGTTTCGGCCTGGCGCAGCTGCACCAATTACGCGGCCGAGTCGGACGAGGTGATAAACAGTCCTATGCGATTTTGATTTCCGATCCCAAGACGCAGTATGGGATTGATCGGATGACAGCCATCGAGTCCACGACAGATGGTTTTCAATTAGCTGAAAAAGATTTACAATTACGCGGTCCCGGCGATATGATCGGTGTCAAACAAGCTGGTCTGCCGGAATTCAATGTAGGCGATCCAGTGCATGATTTAAAAATGATGGAGATCGCTCAGCAAGCCGCAATCGAGATTACGAGGCAGCCGCACTGGGATTCTGACAAAGACCATGCCGGACTGGTAAAATATTTGTCGTTGACTATGTATCGATATAAGGACTTTGACTAAGATGAGTAAATTATATACAATTGCGATCGACGCAATGGGGGGCGACAACGCTCCTGAAGAAATTGTGAAGGGCGCTTTAATCGCTAGAGACCGGTATGATAATCTGCAATTGGATTTATATGGGGATAAAGGCCGGATTCTAGAGATTATTGGCGATAGTGATCAAAACAGGCTGACAATCATTAATACCACTGAGAGCATTGAAATGGGCGAAGAGCCGGTTAAGGCAGTCCGCCGGAAGAAAGATTCTTCGATGGTCGTGGCTGCTAATGCAGTTAAAGACGGCAAAGCGGATGCACTGTTTTCAGCTGGTAATACCGGTGCCTTGCTTGCGAGCGGCATCTTTATCGTGGGCCGGATTGATGGCATTCAACGACCTGGTTTATTGACTGTGATGCCTTCTGTAGACGACCCGCAGCGTTCGTGGGTGTTTATGGATGTTGGTGCTAACGCTGAAGTAAAAGCACCGTATTTGGTACAGTTTGCCGTTTTGGGTGATTTCTATGCCACACATGTCTTAAAACGCCCGAACCCTGAGGTCAGACTTTTGAATAATGGCGCTGAAGAAGATAAGGGCGATAAGATTCATATCGAAGCACATCAGCTATTAAAGCATGTCAAAGAATTGAATTTTACCGGCAATATTGAAAGCCGTGAATTATTAAACGGTCACGCTGATGTTGTTGTGGCTGACGGTTTTTCTGGCAATGCAGCACTTAAAGCGATTGAAGGGACGGCTTTAACGATGTTTGCTGGGCTGAAAAATGTCTTGGTTAACAGCGGTTTAAAGACTAAAATCGGGGCCGCACTGGTCAAGCCGGCACTGAAAAAATTCGCTTCTGTTCTGGATTATAATAATGCTGGGGGTGCGGTTATTGCTGGTTTAAAAGCACCAGTGGTTAAAACGCACGGTTCAGCCAAAGCAAAGGCTGTCGCAAATACGATTGGTCAAATTAAAACGATTCTTGAGGTTAATTTGGTGGCGGATATCACGAAATATGTTCAGGAAAATAAAGACCAGTTCGAAGTTCATGTGGAGGAAAAATGACAAAAGAAGAAATTGCTGCTCAGTTAACAAAAGAAGTATCAGCACGTTTTAATTTACCGGAATCCAAAATCACACCAGATTTGGATTTTACAAAAGATGTCGATGCCGATTCGATTGATTTTGTCGAATTAGTCATGGAATTAGAAGACAAGTACGATATCGAGATTTCTGACGATGATGCAACCAAATTGATTACCTTTCAGTCAACAGTTGATTATTTGTACGATCACGTGAGTAAAAGATCATAAAAGAGTTAGTTTGTTGCAATTAATCAGACGTTAAAACTTTCATGCCTCCTTGTCTGGGGGGCTTTTTGATATAATTAACAAGTTAATGGCTAGTATTCAAGAATCGATTAAAAAAGACTTCGGAATTGAGTTTTCCGATCAAAAATTATTATTAGAAGCCTTCACACAAGGCAATTATCTCAATGAGCATCCCGAGGAAGGCGGGCGTGATTATCAAAGACTCGAGTTTTTGGGCGACTCTGTCATGCAGCTGATTGTGGCTGATTATTTATTTACGCGTTATCCGGATTGGGAAGAGGGCCAATTGACCGAGATGCGTATTGCGATGGTCCAAAGCAAGTCTTTTTCGCATTTTGCCAGACTGGCTCATTTTGACCGTTATATTAGATTGGGCAAAGGCGAAGAGTTGTCCGGTGCGCGTAATCGTGATGGTTTATTGGAGGATATTTGGGAGGCTTTTGTAGGTGCTTTGTATAAAGACCAAGGTGCGAAAGCTGTTTTTGATTTTTTGAATCAGATTTTTTTCCCAGCTGTTGATGCAGGGTTTTTTGAAGAGTTCATCGATTATAAGTCCAAATTACAGGAACTATTGCAAAGAGACGGCTCTGTCGATATCGAATACAAAGTGGTCAAAGAAGATTTGTCTGACGCGCAAAAGCCGCACTTTGAGGTTGCTGTCTTTGTAGACGGTCAGCCATTGGGTTCTGGTTCGGGCCGGTCAATTAAAATTGCTGAGAAAAAAGCGGCTAAAGTGGCCTATGGGGATGTTCTTCCGAAATGAGACTCAAGTCGCTGGAAATTAATGGTTTTAAATCTTTTGCTGATAAAACAGTCATTGATTTCATGCCTGGCATGACCGGTATTGTCGGTCCAAACGGCTCGGGAAAGTCCAATATCATTGAGGCCATCCGTTGGGTAATGGGCGAACAATCTGCAAAGGGATTGCGCGGCAGCACGATGTCTGATGTCATTTTCGGCGGTTCAAAAAATCGCCGAGCACTCGGCCGCGCTATGGTCACGATGACGATTGATAATTCGGATCATTTTTTACATACAGATTTTGATGAAGTACAGGTATCCCGGCGTCTATACCGCGATGGCCAAGCCGAATATTTAATTAATGGGGTTAAATCTCGTTTAAAAGACATTACGGATTTATTTGTTGATACAGGATTGGGTCGGGAATCGTTTTCGATTATCAACCAAGGCAAAGTAGAAGAAATTTTTAATGCCAAAGCTGAGGACCGACGAGCGATTATCGAAGATGTCGCTGGTGTTTTTAAATACAAGCAGAATAAATTAAAAAGTCAGAATGAGTTAGCACAAACACAGGAAAATCTGGCTCGTTTATTAGATATTGTCAAAGAGATTTCTGATCGTCTCCAGCCTCTCAAGGACCAAGCCGAAGAGGCGGAAGCTTTTTTGGCTCTTCGCAAACAATTTGACCAACTGAATCTAGCTAAATTGGTTCGCAGCCGGGCAGAATTGTCGCAAAAAGAAAAGCAGTTTACAGATGATTTGCAGCAACTCTTGCTTAAAATTCAGAAACAGGAAGAAGCTCTCAAGGATCAAGACCAGCAGCAGACGGACACGAATTTACGTACCAATGGCTTGGATCATGATTTATTAGAATTGAACCGTACGATTGAGACTTTGACCCAGCGCTATGAGCATGCTATCGGGCAGCATCAGCTCCAAGAACAAAAAATTGCTTCGTTGACGCAGAATAAGAAAAACCTTAAAGATGATGAGGCGAAGAACACGCAGCGGCTGGCACAGCTGGATCAGCAAACTGATAGTTTGCATATTGAGACTGTTGAATTGCAGGAGCAATTGATTCAGGCTCAGGATGCTGTCCATAATATCAGCCAGGAATTAGCCGATAGTGGGGATTTAACGGCTCAGGATCAATTGGAAAATACGCGCAGCCAGTATCTGCAATCCATGCAGGATGCTGCTACATTGTCCAATCAGCTGACCAATTTAGATCGGGATCAGATGCGTATGACTTCTCGACTGGATAGCTTAAACCTTAACCGTCAGCAGGTAATGAAAGAAATTGCTGAAAAAAAACAGGCTGTTAATCAAGGCAAACAGCAGGATGATGATCAGAGTTCGGATTTAGAAGCTCAGTCTCAACAGGCGCAAAAAGCGTTAAATGAGAAAAAAACTCACTTATCGACATTAAATCAAAAGCATAGTGATTTGGTTAGCCAATATAATCAGGTGCGTGTACGGGTGGAATCGCTACAAAATGCCAATGAAAATTTGGATTTGTACGTGGGCGTTCGGAATTTATTAAATAGTCGTAACCAATTTCCTGGATTGTTCGGAACTGTTGCTGAATTGATTAAAGTTGCGCCGGCATACGCACTTGCCATTGAGACGGCACTGGGCGCAGGCTTACAGAACATCGTGGTTGATACACAGGAAACGGCAAAAAACGCGATCAGCTTTTTGACTGAACGTCGTTTGGGCCGCGTCACTTTCCTACCGATTGAGACGATTAAAGCGCGTTATCTGCCTGAAAATCTTTTACAGCGTCTGGATGGTGAATCCGAGTATGTTGGCCTGGCTACCGACTTAATTGAACGCGATCATCAATTTTCAGCTATTATTGAAAATTTACTAGGGACAACAGTTATTGCCGAGAATCTACCAGCTGCCTTTCGTCTTTCAAAGACGGCTAACCAACGTTGCCGGATTGTCACGCTTGATGGACATGTGGTTAACGCTGGCGGATCAATTACCGGTGGTGCCAATCGCCATCAAAGCGGATTATTGTCTAAAAGAGCTGAGCTGGACCGTTTATCAGCGCAATTAGACCAAATTAAACAGCAGGGCATTCAAGCTAATCAGGATGTGCTGACAGAGCAGCGCGAAATTGCGGCAGCAGAAGCAGCCTTTGTTAAATTACGCAACCAGCTGTTAGCGGATAAAGAACGTTTGCAGCTTCAAAGTGCTCAGAAGGGTTTACTTGAAGAATCGCTTCAGCAAATGGCTAAGCAGTTAAAAGCTAATCAGCTAGAAGAAGATACCTTGAAGACGGATTTATCCCAAGCCAAACAAAATCGGCAATCGGCCGCGGTTCGTTTGCAAAAATTGCAGCAGACAAATGATCAGCTGCGTCTGACGATTCATCGTTTAACAGATAATCTGGCTGATGCACAATCTTCGGCACACCAGCAAAATGATCGTCTAGCTTCTGCCAGAGAACAACTGGCTGCCTTTAAAGTACAGAAACAGGCCGATGAGAAACGTCTTAAAGAACTTGATGATGAGCGTGTACTGCTTATTCAAGAACAGAACCAGCAGGCAGCTAAAAGCCAAACACTTGATCAGCAGCTGCAGCAGCTTCAAAGACAGATACAGCTCTCTTCGGACGCTGGCCAAGCTTCACAAGCCTTAAAAGAAGCTAATGATAAACGTGAACAGCTTCTTGTCGAACAGTCTGAGTTAAAGCAGCAGGCCGATGCGCTGAGAAAGGCTATTTCTGAGCAGCAGCAGCAATTGCGGCATCTATTAGATCAAAAAAATCAGCTTGATTCCAAAAAATCAGCTGTCGTTAGTCGTTTGACTGAGCTAGACCAGCAGTTGCAGGATTTAGGAAATCCAGATATTGATCACTTGGATTTGCATTCCGATGAAAGTCTGGCTGATATTAGCCGCCAGTCAGCCTCTTTGAAGGAGGAATTAGCTAAACATAATAGTGTGAACTTAGCCGCCATTGATGAACTTAAAAGTGTTCAAGACCGTTACGATTTTCTGATCAGCCAGCGTGATGATCTGATCAAGGCTTCTGAGAATCTGCAGACCGTGATGGATGATATTGACCGAGAAGTGGTTCGACGCTTTAAAAAAACTTTCGATGCAGTTGCAGAACAATTCAAGACGACTTTTTCTGAATTATTCGGCGGCGGCCAGGGCAGCTTGGAATTAGACAACCCGAAAGATCTTCTGACGAGTGGTATCGAAATTCGCGTTCAGCCGCCTGGAAAAAAACTGCAGCGTTTGTCCCTACTTTCTGGCGGTGAAAAAGCACTCACGGCCATTGCACTGCTGCTGGCGATTTTAATTGTTCACCCAGTACCTTTTGCGATTTTAGATGAGACAGAAGCTGCTTTGGATGAAGCGAATGTCGACAATTTCGGCCGTTTTCTGAAGGATTTTTCTAATAAGACGCAGTTTATCGTGATTACGCATCGTAAAGGCACAATGCGTTACGCTAATGTATTATATGGAGTGACAATGCAGGAACCGGGTGTTTCGACAATGGTTTCTGTGGATTTGGAACAAGCCAAAGCTGCATTGGAGGGCTGATATGAGTTTATTTGACCGCTTATTAGGACGAAAAAAAGACGAAGAAACCCCGCAGAAGACCTTTTTAGGTAAAGTTAAAGATGCTTTGGCGCCTTTATCGGCTGATGAAGATCAGACCTTAGCAGAGAACAAACCAGCTTCGACGCCGCAAAAGCCCGCAGAATCTGATTCTGCCAGCAGCGAAGATCATTACGAAGCTGGTTTAACCAAAACACGGTCAAGTTTTGCTGAAAAATTCCAGTTGTTAATGGCCAATTTCCGCGCCGTCGATGAAAATTTCTTTGATGAGCTGGAGGAGACTTTGATTGCGGCTGATGTCGGTTTCGAAATTGCCTTAAAAATATCAGATGAACTCCAAGATGAAGTGCGTTTAAAAAACGCGACCAGCAAAAAAGAAGTTCAAGAAACGATCATTGAAAAATTGGTCGACGTTTATGACCGAGCCGGCAATGGTGAAGATAACAGTATGCACATGGCTGCCGCTGGTAATCCTTCGGTCTTCTTATTTGTCGGCGTCAACGGCGTTGGGAAGACAACTACGATTGGCAAAATGGCTCAATTGTACCGTCAGCAAGGCAAAAAAGTCTTATTAGCCGCTGCTGATACTTTCAGAGCTGGCGCGACCGAGCAATTAGTTGAATGGGCAAAACGTGATCAAGTCGATGTTGTGACGGGAAAAGAAAAATCCGATCCAGCTGCTGTGGTATTCGACGCTGTTAAACGAGCTGTTGACCAGCACTATGATATCTTATTCGTGGATACAGCCGGTCGTTTGCAAAATAACGAAAACTTGATGCGTGAATTGGAAAAGATGAAAAAAACGATCACGCGCCAGCTGCCGGAAGCCCCGCAAGAGGTATTGCTGGTCTTGGACGCGACGACTGGTCAGAATGCCTTGCAGCAGGCGCGCCTTTTCAAAGATTCGACTGACGTGACCGGCTTGGTGCTGACTAAATTAGACGGCACGGCTAAAGGTGGTATTGTTTTAGCTATCCGACAGGAATTGCATTTACCGGTCAAATGGGTTGGTTTAGGTGAAAAAGTCACGGATTTAGCGCCCTTTGACGCCGACCAATTTGTCTACGGTTTATTTAAGGATTTAATCTAATTTGAAATTAGCGGAAAAACAATTATCAACAGAACTGTTAGCTTTTTATGGTCCTTTGTTGTCCGATAAACAACAGGACGGCCTGCAGGCATTTTTAATTGATGATTTAAGCGTGTCGGAAATTGCTGAAAACGACGAAATCAGCCGCCAGGCGGTGTTTGATCAGCTGAAACGCGCGCTTGATAGCCTGCAGGAATTTGAATCTAAGCTGCACTTAAGAGAAAATTATCTTGCACGCAGAAAAATCGAAACACAGTTGCAAGAAAAATTTGATCCGCGTTTACTAACTACTTTAATTGATTTGGAAGAAAAATAATGGCATTTGAGAATCTAACATCCAGAATTCAAACAGCAATGAAGAACCTGTCCGGCAAGGGCAAAGTTTCTGAAGGCGATCTTGATGAAACCTTACGAGAAATTCGTCTGGCTTTATTAGAGGCCGACGTTAATTTAAAAATTGCCCGCAGTTTTATTGCTCAGGTACGAGAGAAGGCTTTAGGAGCCAAGGTTCTTGAGGGCTTAAATCCGTCAGAACAGATCATTAAAATTGTTAACGACCAACTGACTGATATGATGGGTGCTCAAGCGGTGCCTCTGAATAAGTCGCCAAAGATTCCAACGGTGATTATGATGGCTGGGCTGCAAGGTGCTGGTAAGACGACAACTGTTGCTAAGCTGGCTAATAAGTTGAAAAACGACAACCATGCTCGTCCACTATTGATTGCGGCCGACGTTTACCGTCCAGCTGCGATTGAACAGTTACAGACTTTGGGTCGCCAGCTGTCAATCCCTGTTTTTGATGAGGGTACTGACGTTGATCCGCGTCAGATTGTCAAGGATGGTTTAAAACAAGCTGACCAAGAAAAAAATGATTATGTTTTCATTGATACGGCTGGGCGTCTGCAAATCGATGAACTTTTGATGCAGGAATTAAAAGACATCGAAAAAATTGCCAAACCTGACGAAATCCTGCTGACTGTCGATGCCATGACCGGACAGAACGCGACCGAGACAGCTCAGGGCTTTAATGATGCTTTGGGTATTACGGGTGTCGTTTTGACCAAGCTGGATGGCGATACACGTGGTGGCGCTGCGTTGTCGATTCGTGAAGTCACTGGTAAGCCGATTAAGTTCGTCGGTGAAGGCGAAAAAGTGACTGATCTGGATGTTTTCTATCCTGATCGTATGGCCAGCCGAATTCTAGGCATGGGCGATATCCTTTCTCTGATCGAGAAAACACAAAAAGATGTTGATGCAAAACAAGCAGCGGCGCAACTACAAAAGCTGCAGGAAAACAGTTTTGATTTCAATGACTTTTTAGATCAGCTCAAACAAGTTCAGAATATGGGCCCAATGGAAGACATGCTGAAAATGATTCCTGGTATGGCCAATAATCCGGCTTTGGCGCAAGTTCAAGTCGGCCCCAAAGACTTCGCTCACATGGAAGCGATTGTTTATTCGATGACACCGGCCGAAAGATTGGACCCGGAACTGCTATCACCGGCACGGCGCCGTCGGATTGCTGCAGGGTCTGGACGGCCTGTGATTGATGTCAATAAAATGATCAAGCAGTTTAAACAAATGCGGCAGATGATGTATAAGTTCACGAATGGCAAAGGCGGATTGCCTGCCGGCATGGAAGATATGCTTTCGGGCGTTGATCCCAGTGCGTTAGGTGCTGATCCAGCACAAATGGGCGGTATGATGCCGAGTTTTCCTAACCAGGGCGGGTTTGGTGGCAAAGTCGCCGATTTCGCCATGAAGCGTGCCTTTAAAAAAATTCAAAAAGCTAAGAAAAAGCGAAATAAAAGACGCAAATGAATACAAAAATTTTAACAACTTTAGAATTTGATGAGATTAAAAATCGACTCGATTCTTTTTTAGTAACAGCTAAGGGAAAGGAAAAACTCGCTCAGCTGCTGCCATCCGGAGATGCACAGCGAGTCAGTATTCTGTTAGGGCAGACTGACGATGCTTTGTTAATCGACCGCCGGCGTGGTGGATTGCCAATCAGGGCGACTAACGACCTCACGGAAATTTTCAAACGTATCAAGCTTAAAGCAGTGCTGGCTTCCAGTGAATTGGCTGACTTAAATGCTTCATTGCAGTCCAGTCAAGCCGTGATTGATTTCTTTCAAACGATTAAAGACGAAATCTGGTTTGACAATCTGCAGCAGATTTTGTTTCTCGTGAATCGTTTGACCGATTTTTCTCAATTGTCCCAAAGACTTGATCAAACGATTGATGATCAAGGAAAAATGCTAGATACCGCATCGAAAAAGTTGGCGCATATTCGCAAAAACATTCAATTAACCGAAACAAATATTCGTGAACTGCTCTTAAAAATGACCAAGGGCAATGATGCCAAATATCTTTCAGAGAACGTGATAACGACAAGAGACGGTGTTTTGGTGCTGCCTGTTAAAGCGGAGAATAAAAAACATTTCGGTGGTATTGTCCACGATCAAAGCCAGTCGGGTCTGACATTGTATATCGAACCTGAAGCAGCTGTTTCGCTAAATGACCATTTGCATGATTTGGAAATTGATGAACGGCGTGAAATTAATGCCATTCTGATCGATATTTCTCAGTCGCTTTTCCCGCTGTATGAACAATTGAAATTAAATAACGAGCTGATTGGCGAACTGGATTTGATTCAGGCAAAAGCACGGCTGGCCAATACAATGGACGCAATCAAGCCGCAAATTAATAGCGAAAAAGAGATTGATCTGCAAGCTGCGCGTCATCCTTTGCTGCCTAGTGATGCCGTGGCAAATGATATCAAATTAGGCCATGATTTTATTTCTCTGATTATCACAGGGCCTAATACCGGTGGTAAAACAGTTCTGATGAAAACATTGGGCCTGTTGCAGCTGATGGCGCAATCCGGTATTTTCATCACGGCTGATAAGAATTCGTCAATTTATGTCTTTGATAATATTTTTGCCGATATTGGGGATGAACAAAGCCTGGAACAATCCTTATCGACTTTCTCATCGCACATGATGAATATTAAGGAAATTATCGCTGATTCTGATACTGATTCCTTGGTCCTGCTGGATGAATTGGGGGCTGGAACGGATCCAAGCGAAGGCGCTGCCCTAGCCATGGCCATTGTCGAGAATTTGTCCGAGCGGAAAATTCTGAATCTGACGACGACTCATTACCCGGAATTAAAAGTTTTCGCCGACCAAAAGCCCTTTGCCGTCAATGCCAGCATGGAATTTGATTTGAAAACTTTGAGACCGACTTATCGTCTCTTGATTGGCATTCCGGGCCAGTCTAATGCGATTACGATTGCTCGCCGTTTAGGCGTCGATAAACGGGTATTGGAGCGGGCTGAAGCCTATGTCGATCCCAAAGATCAAGAATTGAATAATTTGATTCAGGGGCTGGTTTTTCAAAGACAGGATCTCGATCAGCAGCAAGAGGACTTGCAAGGACGCCTAGCTGATGTCAATAGCGAAAAAGAGAATCTGGATCGTCAAAGTAGTGAACTGGAACAATCCAAGGCTAAATTACTGCTGGACGCAAAAAATGAGGCGAATCACATTGTGGCTTCTACTCGTAGTGAATCCAAAAAATTACTGGATCAAATTCGCAGCGAGCGTTTAAAAGCCGGCCAAGGATCGGAAAAAAATGAGCAGGAACTGAACCGGATCGTCAATCAGTTTGACAAGCTTAGGCAAAATGATTCCCTTGAAAAGAATAAGGTGCTGCAAAAAGCTAAGCGTGCCAAACAGTTCCGTATCGGTGAGGATGTCATGGTAACTAGTTACCATCAGCCTGGCAGGATTACGGACAAGGTTTCCAATCATGAATGGCAGATTCAGATGGGCATTTTGAAGATGACCGTCCATGAAAACGATTTGGAAAAACTGCCGGAAAGTCAAGTGGAAAAAATAGCCAAAAACAAGCCGGTCATGCACAATACACGTGTCGTCAAAACGGCCTCACGCAACGTCTCTGGGCATATTGACCTGCGCGGCGAGCGTTACGAACAAGCGATGATGGATTTGGACCGATATATTGACCAAGCCATGCTGAACAATATCGACACGATTGAAATCATTCATGGCAAGGGCACTGGTGCTTTAAGAGAAGGCGTCACACAGATGCTGCGTTCGGATCGCCGTATCAAACATTATGAATTTGCCAATGCTAACGGCGCTGGCGACGGTGCTACGATCGTTGAATTAAATTAATTTTTAGCAGCCAGCAGTTCGCTGACAAACTTATGAATGATTGGTAGATCATCATCGTCAATTGCCAACTGGATTTTAACCGGCGCAGTTGCAAGATTAGCGCCGGCTTTTTTGACTTGATTGGCAAACTTTTCAACTGCTTTGCCGTAGTCTTTGCCATAAAATTTATCCCCAGATCCGATGACACCACAGACTTTGTTTGACCAGTCTGCTGTATTTAAATCGTCAAAAAAGTCCATTGATTCATCGGGCACGGTGCCTTTATCGTAAGTATAGGGAACGATAACAACAATATCCGACTTGCTTAAGTCGGAAAGCTCAGTCTCCTCAAATTCACGAATATCGGCCTCATAACCTTGTTTGAAAAATTCATCGTCCAAGGCTGTGACGATGGTTTCACTATTTCCTGTAATCGTTGTGTAAATGATATCTATCTGCATAGTTTCAATTTTAACGAAGAACAGCCGATTTTGAAATTGCAAGCGCTTACAAAATATGTTATATTAACAACAGGCAATGAGTTGGTGCATCAACTGATAACTGATGCGATCCTAGTAGCCGGCAATCTGATAACTTGACTATTTCGAAATACTGTTTTTCGACCAAATGATACCTGGATGATTGCAAGGCTGTTAAGCATGATAGAACTCATTGCGAAAATCTATCTATAAAATAGTGCCTGCCTTCGGGCGGGTTTTTATTTGCGCAATTAAGGGCTTGCAAAGGTACCATTCCGGGTTATACTTATAGACATCGAGACCAGAAGCCGCAGTTGTTTGTTACAGAAAATCGGGATTGATGAAAGCCGACACAGATCAACGCGAAACTGACTAGCTCTAATAAATCACAAATAAAAGACCAAAGAGGTCGTCATTTTTATGGCGATGAAGTTGGGTGGTACCGCGTTGAAAGACGTCCCTCACTAGTTTTAGCGAAGGGCATTTTTATTTTTTGAGGAATTATGGCAGATTTTAAATTAACGATGCCCGATGGCAGCATTAAAGACATCAATCAAGAAACGACTCCAATGCAGATTGCTCAGGCAATCAGCCCGTCACTAGCAAAAAGGTCGGTAGCAGCTCGAGTGGACAAGCATTACATTGGTATGAACGAAGCAATTCGTTTTAGCGGCCAATTCAAATTAGTCACAAAAGACGAAGACGAGGCTTTGGACATTCTGCGGCATTCGACTGCACACCTTCTAGCTCAGGCTTTGCGCCATTTGCACCCGAAGATCCATTTGGGTGTCGGCCCATCGATTTCAAACGGCTTTTATTACGATACAGATGATTCTGGTGAATCAGACAAACAAGTTGCGGCAGACGAATTCCCGGCTATCGAAGCTGAGATGGCTAAAATTGTCAAAGCAGATTTGCCGATTAATAATCGTCCCGTTTCACGTCAAGAAGCTTTGCAAATTTTTGCTGATGACCCATACAAGGTAGAGCTGATTAATGATCTTCCTGAAGACGAAGAAATTACAATTGCTGTTCAAGGCGATTATACAGATCTTGACCGTGGTGGTTTGGTGCCGTCGACAGGCTGGATCAAACACTTTGCACTGTCTTCAGTGGCCGGCGCTTATTGGCGCGGCAAATCTGATAACCCAATGATGCAGCGTATTTACGGTTTGTCTGAATGGACGGCTGAAGATCTGCAGGCTCAACAGACAGCTATTACAGAGCGCAAAGAGCGCGATCACCGGACGATCGGCCGGCAAATGGAGCTGTTTTTCACGAACCAGGAAATTGGTGCCGGTTTGCCTGTCTGGCTGCCAAATGGTGCTGCGATTCGTCGTACGATTGAGGACTATGTGGCTGAAAAAGAGCGTGAGAATGGTTATCTGCATGTTTACACGCCGGTTGTTTCCAACCTTGATCTCTACAAGCGTTCTGGACACTGGGATCATTATCGTGATGACATGTTCCCGCCGATGAAAGCCGATGATGGCGAGGAGTTGGAGCTGCGTCCGATGAACTGCCCATCGCATATCGAAGTCTTCGAACATGAACCGCGTTCATACCGCGACCTGCCTTACCGCATTGCTGAATTCGGCCAGATGCACCGTTGGGAGAAATCTGGTGCCTTGACTGGCCTGTCGCGTGTTCGTGAAATGACGCTCAACGATGGCCACACGGTTGTCGCACCTGAACAAGTTGAATCTGAATTCAAGGAAATTCTGCGTTTGATCCGTGAAGTTTATGTTGATTTTGGTTTCACAGACAAAGATTATCGTTTCCGCCTTTCATACCGCGATCCGAAGAATACGAAGAAATATTATGACGATGACGCCATGTGGGAGCACGCACAAGCCGCTTTGAAACGCGCGATGGACGACATGCACTTGGATTATTTTGAAGCCGAAGGCGAAGCTGCTTTCTACGGGCCAAAGCTTGATATCCAGTTCCGGACAGCTCTGGGTAACGAAGAAACCATGTCAACGATCCAATTGGACTTCTTATTGCCAGAACGCTTTGACATGAAATACACGGGTGAAGACGGACAGGACCATCGTCCAGTTCTGATTCACCGTGGCGTTGTCGGTACGATGGAACGTTTTGTGGCTTTCTTAATTGAAAAATACAAGGGTCAATTCCCGACTTGGCTGGCACCTGTACAGGCTGTGATTATTCCAGTTAATTACGGTGCTCACGGCAATTACGCGCAAAGTATTTACAGCCGCTTGATGAAAGACGGCCGCCGGATTAAGTTTGACAAGCGTGATGAAAAACTGGGATATTTGATTCGTGACGCGCAAGTCAGTCTGAAAACACCTTATATCCTTGTTGTTGGGGATCAGGAAGTTCAGAATGGGACGGTCACAGTTAGATTACGCGGCAGCGATAAGACACAAGAAATGTCTGTCGACGAGTTCGAAAAGCTGATTAATAGTGACGTGGCTAATTACTCAAAGGGTAGCGAAAAAGTGCAGGAGATGTTAAGTAAATGACAGAAATTTCATTGGAGCAGATCAAAGAATTCGACAAAGGTTTGAAAAGTTTTCCAGCCGCTAATGCGATTCATCGTGCCATCAGCAGCAACGGTATCAATAAAGCGACTTTAGACCCTAAAGCGGCGATTCAGTCCCAGCCGGTTTTTTCAGTCGAGGTTAAGACAGGAAAAGTTGCCAATCAGATGGCCTCAGGCCGCTGCTGGATGTTTGCGGCTTTGAACACGATGCGGCATCATACAGCTGATTTATTCAATATTTCAGACAAATTTGAATTGTCGCAGAGTTACACTTTTTTCTGGGACAAATTTGAAAAAGCTAATTATTTTTACAATAATGTTGTGAAAACAGCTGATTTACCGCTTGATGACCGCAAAGTTTCCTATTTGATGGCAACGCCTCAGCAGGATGGCGGCCAGTGGGATATGATTTGCGCCATTATTGAAAAATACGGCCTTGTGCCACAGAGTGTTTTTCCTGAAAGCTATGATTCCAGCCACTCATTTCCTCTGAACCGGCTTTTTAATCGTAAATTGCGCAAAGATGCTGTCGAATTGCGTTCCTTGGCTGCACAGAAGTCTAATCAAGCTGAAATTGATGAGAAAATCAAAGAATTCAATTCAGATAACTATCGTTTGCTGAGTTTGGTTTTTGGCGATCCGGCTGATGTTGCTCACTTTGACTTCGAGTATCGTGACGAAGATAAGAATTATCATCTAGAAAAAGGTTTGACACCAAAGAGCTTTTTTGAGAAGTTTGTGAATCAGAACTTAGAAGACTATGTCTCGATCATTAATGCGCCGACGGCCGACAAGCCATACAACAAGACCTATACGATTGAAAATCTTGGCAATGTTGTTGGCGGCCGTGAGGTCAAACATTTAAATGTTGAGCTGGATACTTTCAAGCAATTGGCTGTTTCTCAATTGAAGGATGGCCAGTCTGTCTGGTTTGGTGTCGATATGGGTCCTCAGGTGGATCGCGATTCTGGCATCATGGATTTGGATAACTTTGCTCAAGAAGATGCCTTGGGGATTGATTTAGGACTTTCTAAGGCTGAGCAGTTAGATTACGGTGATTCTTTGATGACCCACGCCATGGTTTTAACTGGTGTTGATTTGGATGAGAATGGCAAGCCTTTGCGCTGGAAGGTGGAAAATTCCTGGGGCGAAAAAGCCGGGAAAAACGGCTACTTTGTCATGTCTGACGCCTGGATGAGCTTGTATGCCTATCAAGTTGTTGTCAATAAAAAATACTTGTCGCCAGAGCTTGCTCAAGCTCAAAGTGCCTCACCGAAAATTCTCGATCCGTGGGATCCAATGGGTGCGCTGGCTTAAGTAGATTCTTCTAAAACCGCACCGTTGTGCGGTTTTTTTATTTGCTAGAATTTTATGGTTTGCAGTCTTGCCGCCCTTGGCGTTAGAATAATCCCATGCCTGATGCTAAAAGGGCGACTATCCAAAAGTAAGATGGCTGATATTTTTAATATTCAGTCAAAGTTTTTATCAAAAATGAAACAAAGTAGATCTTTGAAAGATTGTTTTTTTGATAGATTCATCATGAAAAATATAAATGGAGGAAACAATTTGGTACTTGAAAAAACATTATATCGTGAGCTGTTCAATCACGCTTTTGCTAAAAGCATCAAAGTGAATTATTGGGATGATACGACAGAGTCATATGGAGAAGGTGATCCGCTTGCAACGATATCTATCCATAACCCTATTCCGATTTCCGATCTCACGAGTCAACCGACACTGACCTTGGCTGAAGCTTACATGAGTAAGCAGATTGAGGTTTCTGGATCGGTTCAGGAATTGATTGCGGCTGCTTACCAGGCCCACGGCAGTTTTTTAACCAGTGCAAAATTTGCTAAGTTTTTGCCAAAAATGTCTCATTCAAGAAAAGCCAGCAAAAGTGAAATTCAAAGTCACTACGATATTGGCAATGATTTTTATGCTAAATGGTTGGATCCGAGCATGACCTATTCCTGTGCCTACTTTAAATCCGACAGCGATTCATTGGAAGAGGCACAGTTGAATAAAGTTCATCATGTTTTAAATAAATTGGACGCTCAGCCGGGCCGTCGCTTAGTTGATATTGGCAGTGGCTGGGGCACGTTGATTATGATTGCGGCCAAGGAATATGGTTTAAAAACACTTGGCGTGACCCTTAGTCAGGAACAATACGACTATACACAGGCTCAGATTAAAAAAGAAGGTCTGGAGAGTCAGGTTGAAGTACGATTGATGGATTACCGTGATCTGAAAGGCGAGAAATTTGATTACGTGACCTCGATTGGCATGTTTGAGCACGTGGGTAAAGAGAATTTAGCTGAGTATTTGCAGGTTGTCAAAGATATCTTAGTGGATAACGGTGTTGCCTTGATTCACGGGATTACCGGTCAGCATAAAGGTGTGGGTGTCGATCCCTTCTTGAATAAGTACATTTTCCCAGGCGGATACATCCCTAACGTCGAAGAAATGCTGGGCCATGTGATGGACGCTGGTTTACAGTTGGACGACCTTGAACCATTACGGCGCCATTATCAAAAGACTTTGGAAATTTGGCATGCTAATTTTAAAAAAGTCTACGATCAGGTCATTGATTCCTATGGTGAGCCCTTCGCTCGCATGTGGGACCTGTATTTGCAGGGGGCTGCTGGCTCTTTTGAAGGCGGTAATATTGACGTGATGCAGTTCTTGATTTCAAATGGCGCTAGTTCGACCGGCTTGCCGATGACACGCAAGTATATTTACGCAAAAGAAGATTGATTTGGTAAACACTCTGGGAAGAGTGTTTTTATTTGCTCAATTTTCACAAGTTGGTTAATAAATTATATAATGAACGTGGAACCTGAATTGTTAGCGCTTACATAAGAAGAAGTGCCTACGTGTCGGGTAATTATTATTAAACGGTATCTCGGAGGTCCACATGAACTTTATTCGTGATCATACAATGTATGCCGCCATTTTTGGATTTTTTGCTTTTGTCTGGTTTGGCTGGGCACAGGAAAATCCTCGCCCGGAATGGCGTTGGTGGCTGGCTATTTTGTCAATTGTGGCTTTAGGAATTGCGATATGGGGTGGTATTTTAAGCGTGTACCATTGGCATGATGCTTCGGCTTTAAGTGAAGGAAAAAATTTTGTTTGGTATCTGATTTTTTTCTATGCGGAACTGTTGTTTGCAGTCATTGGTGTCATACTGCTGGTGTATTTGAAGCAAATGAGTTGGACCGTGGTTTGGGTCAGTGCGGTTGTAGCGATTCATTTTATTGCTTTGGCTTTTGTTTTTCAGGATTCAGGATTATTTATTCTGACGGCGGCGATGCTGTTGGTAACGCTGCTGGCTCATCCTATTGCGACCTATTTTCAGGTTGCTAATAGCGCAATAACGGGTATTGGAAACGGTATTCTGCTGGTTATCTTTGCTGTAAGAGGGCTGATTTTGTTTTTCCAGGCCGGCTGATAAGTCAACAAAAAAGCGTTCTAGACGAACGCTCTTAATGTTTGATATAGCTCCAATGGGGATCGAACCCATGATTCCGCGCTGAGAACGCGACGTCTTAGCCACTTGACCATGGAGCCAAAGCACGTTTAATATTGTAACAAAAAAAACAGCGAACAGCTCGTTTGCTAAGCAGGATACCCCAATCTTAGCGACAAAAGCGGCATGTTATAATAGATGTGTGCCATTCGGGGTAGTTCCGGAATTCGACAGGTTATTACAAACATGGACGGCGCTTCCGTTTGTCGGGTCATAGACTGCAGAAATAACTGCAAAAAATAATGAACCATCTTACGCATTAGCTGCTTGATCGCAGTCGCGTAGCCCTTTGTTGAGTCCACGGCAACATTTTCGGCTTGATAGTGGATCTGCTGACAAGGCTTCTGTTCGGAGCCGACTTGGTGAAAACGAATCGAACTAGTCTTTTATCCAGAAGTTAGCAACTTGGTCTAAGGCGAATTTGTTTGTTAACTATAAGCGTAGATGTTTATGTGATTGAATAATTTGGACATGGGTTCGACTCCCATCTACTCCATTTAGGCCCCTTGTCAGTAAAAGCTGATAGGGGGCTTTTTTGCGTCTAAACGCAGTCATGGCAAGGATTCCAGCCTTCTCTATGTTTCCCTATTTTTCTCTGATTTTTTGCCACTTTTGCCACATTTTAAATTTTTTTGCCACATTGATCACACTGTGAACTGAAAAAAGTTTTTTCATGGCGTCTGGTATGCTCATTCACGCCATTAAAAATTCCGTGAAAAGTGTTTGGATGAATTGCTGCACATTATGCTAAAAAATTTTATTACCGCATTTAAAAAAATCAGATATATCTGGACGCAATAAATACTTGCTAGGTAAAGTTGGCCAATCTCGTTATGCTTATGTTGAAGGAGAAAATCGTGGCCTTTAGCGAACTTATTTCTAAGAAAAGAAAAGAGCTGGGGATGACTCAAGAACAAGTAGCTCAACTGCTCCACGTTAATCGCCAGGCCGTTTCGAACTGGGAGAGGGGCAAAAATTATCCCGATTTGGATGTTCTGATTGAATTGAGTCGGGCCTATGATCTGTCTCTGGATTTATTAATTAAAGGAGATGTGGGTATTTTGAAAAAAGTCAAAGAAGATGCACAAGAACTTCGTCGTCAAAGGAAAATTAGAAAGCTGGAATTTTCGTTACTGACTGTGACCCTGCTTTTGATTGTCATTCCTGTATCGTTCAATTTATTTAAGGTGCACAATATTTGGAATTCTCATTTGATAAACGCGCTACTTTTCGTACTGGTTATGTTTATCATGATTGCTTCTTGGATACTTTACCGTTTTATCTATCCCGGCCCAATCAATAAAAACGCGCCAATATTTGTGCCGAAACAAATCGGCATTGGTTTGACAATTAACCCACAGAACCCGATCGGCCTGATCATTTGGATTCTGCTGATGATTGTGTTAATTATTATCTTTGTACCGAGGATTTTTTAATTTTTCTCTCCCAGATTCTCTTTTTTTCTTTTTCCCCTTGACTTGAAGTGGACTTTAAGGTGTTTACTGAATGGGTAAGTTAAAAAAGGAGTTATTCATAATGGAATTTAAAACATTAAATGATGGCAACAAACTGCCTGTACTTGGTTTTGGGGTCTTTCAGATCCCGGATCCAAAACAAGCGGCCCAGGCCGTGGTCGATGCCATTAGTAGCGGCTACCGCTTGATTGATACAGCGGCTTCCTACGGCAACGAAGAAGCGGTTGGCAAAGGCATCAAGGAGTCAGGTGTTTCTCGTGATGAGCTGTTTATCACGACTAAGCTCTGGGTCTCTGATACAGGTTATGACGCCACGAAGAAGGCTTTTGAGACTTCGCTTAAAAAGCTGCAGTTAGACTACCTAGACCTGTATTTAATCCACCAGCCTTATGGCGATGTCTATGGTTCTTGGCGGGCCATGGAAGATCTAAAAAAAGAAGGCAAGGTCAAATCCATTGGCGTGTCCAACTTTGATTCCGACCGTGTCATGGATTTGATGCTCTATAACGACGTCACCCCAGCCGTGAACCAGATTGAGACCAGCCCTTGGACCCAGCAAAAAGACGCGGTGGCCTTCTTAGAAGATCACAACATCCAGCCGGAAGCCTGGGCGCCTTTTGCCGAAGGCAAGCATGAGATCTTTACCAACCCGGTCTTATCTGAAATCGGTGCTAAGTACAACAAGTCAGTGGGTCAAGTCATCTTGCGCTGGCTGACTCAGCGCGGCGTCATTGCCTTAGCTAAGTCCACGCATCAGACTCGTATGGCTGAAAACTTCAACAGCCTGGACTTTAAGCTCACGGATGACGAACTGACTGCGATCGCTGCTTTAGATAAAAAAGAGTCTCAGTTCTTTGACCACCGTGACCCGGCCGCTGTTGAACGTATCCACAGCTTAGTTCGGCACGTGGATTAAGGGAAAAGATCTAAACGATCACAAGGAGAAACAATGGTTGAAAATGAAGCTGTCAGCCAAGGCGTGATTTTTCCGCTTGGCGATAAGAATGAAGCTTTTGCTAAGTATTTCACGGGGCAAAGCTATCTGGAAGGCTTGGTTAATGACCCGGACGTAAACGTTGGTGTGGGTGTCGTTACTTTTGAACCAGGTACGCGTAATCATTGGCATATTCATCATGATGGTTTCCAGATTCTTTTGGTTACTGGCGGTAAAGGCTGGTACCAGGAAGCTGGCCATCCAGCCCGCTTGTTAAAGCCCGGTGATGTCGTTGTGACTCATGATGGTGTCAAACATTGGCATGGTGCAACGAAAGACAGTTGGTTCAGTCACATTGCAATCACAGCCGGCCATCCAGAATGGTTGGAAGCTGTTTCCGATGAAGACTATAACCGTTTGGAGGAAAACTAATGGCAGAAAAACAAACCGCTGGTCAAGATCGCTTAGGCGATTTCGCACCGCAATTTGCCAAATTAAATGATGATGTTCTTTTTGGCCAAGTCTGGGATAAGGAAGACGAGTTAGGCCGTCATGACCGCAGTATGATCACGGTGTCCAGCTTAATGTCTTTGGGCCTTTTTCCACAATTAAAAGATCATATGGCATTAGCCAAGAAAAACGGCGTCACCAAAACTGAAATCATCGCTTTGATTACCCAACTGGCTTTTTATGCTGGTTGGCCAAAGGCCTGGTCAGCTTTCACACTGGCTAAAGAAATCTGGGACTAATTAGTCTTATTGTCATATACAAAAATATTCAATGGAGATTCTATGTCAAAAGTCATCGTCATTACCGGTGCCTCATCGGGTATCGGAGAAGCCACAGCTAAGCTGCTGGCTTCTAAAGGAAACAAACTGGTCTTAGCTGCTAGAAGAGAAGCCAGACTACAAGCCATTGTCAAAGACATTACTGAAGCCGGTGGCCAAGCAGTCTACCAGGTCACAGACGTCGCTGACTTAGATCAGGTGAAAGCCTTAGCTGATAAAGCTGTTGCCAGCTTTGGCCGCTTGGATGTCTGGATGAATAACGCTGGTCTGATGCCGCACTCTGAATTTATCAAGGGCCGGGTGGCAGACTGGAACCAGATGATTGATATCAATTTGCGCGGGGTGCTTTACGGCATTGATGCGGCTTTGCCCATTATGCGCCAGCAGTCAAGCGGCCAGTTTATCAACATCGCTTCGGTGGCTGCTCATGCGGTCCATGCTGGTGGTGGCGTCTACAGTGCCACTAAAGCCGGTGTCTGGATGATCTCTGAAGCCTTAAGGCAAGAAGAAGTGGCGGCTAAAAGCCATGTCAGAGTCACAGTGCTCTCTCCTGGTGCTGTGGATACGGAACTAGTCAACCATGTCACAGATCCGGACACAAAAAAAGCCTTAACCGACTTCTATGCCCATATCTCCATGCCGGCCCAGCGTGTAGCTGCCGCCATTGCCTTAGCTGTCGACTTGCCAGTTGATTCGGACATCAATGAAATTGTCATGCGTCCTAGCAACCAGCAGGGCTAAGACACAACAAACAACACACAGTCAACTCAAGCAGGGAAACCTGCTTTTTGTGTGGGGGAAAATAAAAACACCTGAGAATTTCTTTAAAAGATTCTCAGGTGTTTTTTAAATAGCAGCTAATTGTTGTTTAATAGACGGGTTTATCTAATCCGGCAGTCGCTGGATCTGCAATACCAAGGCTGGCTTTGCTGCCAAAAGATGGGTCTGCAACAATTCTCAAAACGACATCAGCGATGCTTTTACGCGAACCGGATGTGCCTGGGAAGGTTTCATCTTTTTCAGTCAGCACGTATTTAACTTCGTCACGGTTATTCAACCAAGGTAAACGCAAAGTGGTGTAGTCTAAACCGGATTTTTCTAATAATGCATCGGCTTGGAAACCAACTTGGATACCGGCACCGATAATCTGTTTGTTCCAAGCACCAAACTTGCCAGGAACCTCATCGTAGATGCCTAGGTCATTGATTTCGACTACACGCTTAACTTGATTTGCTTGCATTGCGTCAACGACGTTCTGTGTCATCTGAAGATTGCTAGTCGCACCAAAGGCGATGAAAACCAAATCTTGGCCAGCAGCGGCGGCATTTACGTCGCTTGCGTTCAACAAGTCGCCTTCAACCAGTTTCACACGTGCATTATCAGCCAAGTCGCTCAAACGCGATTTATTGCGCAAAAACAATGTCAACTGAACGTCTTTATATTTTGCATCACTGAGGATTTTTTCTTCGACCAAACGTGCGATCGCACCGTTAGCCGCTAGTATTAACATATTCATTTTTTTCTCCCTTTAATTGAGTCGATCTGTGTCAACAAACCAACTTGATAACTCTATACTATCAAAACTTCTTAATCGTTCTTTTCGATACGCACTAACAGCAGCGTCGCGATATATGCAAGGCCCACCAAAACAGTGGCCACAATCATTGAGATGCGATAACGGAAAACCTGATTACCGATACTTCCTGCTAATAGTGTGATTAAGGCCAAACCGACAGCACCACCAATTTGGTGCACGGCGTTTACTAATCCGGAAGCTGCACCGGATTCTTCACCGCGAGTCCTGACAACGCCGGAAACTGTCAAAGGACTGATTACCATGCTTTGCCCGGCCCCAACAAGAATCATTGGCGCGGCGATGCCAAACCAGTAACCGAAACCGCTTTGAAAGCAGCAAACCCAAATCATACCCAATAACGTTAATACCATACCGATACGCAGAATACGGGCATTGCCGATTTTTTCAGTCATGATTGGCAGGCGCATTGCAACAATATACATGACCATGGTCATAGGAAAGAAGCCGAATCCGACCCATAGAGGCGTGAAGTTCATTGTGTTCTGCATCAATTGCGGTGTGAAAAACCAAAAACTCATCATCGCGGCCATGTAAAAAAATCGTGCAATATAAGCGCCAATACGTTCCGGATCCTGAAAAAGTGTTATCGGCATAATCGGCCTTGAAATTTTTTTCTCTAACACAATAAAGGCAATTAATAAGACGATGCCGATAGCTAAGAATATTAACTGATTACTGTCAGCGGTCATCGCATATAAGATACTGGCTACCGCCAAAATTGACAACAAACTACCGCCAAAATCAATTTTAGAGCCTTCGTGCTGCGCTTGCGACGACACGTATTTCAAAACGAGATAGAGCAATACGGCAGCAATCGGAAAATTAATTAAAAAACCAATCCGCCAAGTCCACAAGCTGGCAAACAAGCCGCCCACCACGAGTCCGACGCTGGATCCGATGCCGGCTGTTGCACCATAAAGAGCGATTGCTTTTGTCCGTTCGGCGCCGGCAAAAGTATCTAGCAGAAGCGCTAATGAAGTCGGCGCGATAATCGAGGCACCAATACCTTGAACAGCTCGCGCTAAGATCATCAAACCACTAGTATTAGCAATCCCGACCAGCAAGGAACTGATACCAAAGACGACAATCCCGATAATGAAAATCAGTTTTTTCTCAAAAATGTCTCCCAATCTGCCAGCTAACAGCAGTAGGCCGCCAAAAGTTAATGAATAACTGTTGCTGACCCATGGCAATGCTTTAGCTGATAGTGATAGATCGCGTTGGATGTTTACCACTCCTGTAAAGATCACTGAATTACTCATAATAATCAGGAAATAGCTGATCAAGACAGCTGTCAGAATGATCCTTTGTTTTTTAATTTTTTCCATTTTACTCTCCAGATTTTGAAAATGACACAGCCTGTTATAAAAACACAAAAGGAGTAGCTTTGTCTACTCCTGAAATTAATATTATCTACTGTATCGAGTGTGCAAATAATATTGATTACATAACTGCCAGACCGCCGGCACCGTTTGTGTAGTCAGGTGCTTGTGCAGTCAGGATTAATTTCTCATTCACGAAGGCCATCAGGCCAAGCGAACTTAATTCTCGACCATAACCAGAGCCTTTTACTCCGCCAAAAGGCAATTCTGGTAATGAACTCAAGAAGGTATTAACGAAAACCATGCCAGTCTCGATTTGTTTAGCAACTTCTTTACCATGTTTTGGATCAGCAGAGAAGACAATACCACCCAATCCGAGTTCTGAATCATTGGCTAATTCAATCGCTTCTTCATCATTGTGAACCTTGTAGACTTGGGCGATTGGGCCAAACATTTCTTCATAATAGGCAGGATTTTTTTGATCAATATTGGTCAAAATAGTCGGCTGCAGGAACTGTCCTGGCAGGTCAATCGGCTGATTGCCATAATACACTTTAGCACCGGCTTGTACGGCTTGATCAACTTGTGCCTGCAGCTTGTCTTTAGCTCTCTTAGAGTTCATTGGTGCCAAAGTTGTCTTGGGATCCATGGGGTCGCCAGGTTTAACTGCGGCAAACTTGGCCTTTAACTGTGCCAAGAAGTCGTCGTAAAGATTATCAGCCACGATAAAACGCTTAGAAGAAGTGCAGACTTGTCCGGCGTTATACAAACGTGCGCGCCAAGCTAAGTCAACGGCTTTTTTGACATCAGCATCACTCAAGACGATAAAGGCATCAGTGCCGCCCAATTCCATGGAGTTCTTTTTCAAACTTTCACCAGCGGCTTTGGCAACAGACTGGCCGCCACGCTTAGATCCGGTCAAAGCAATGCCTTGAACACGAGGATCAGAAATAATATCGCCGACTTGATCATAGTCGAGGAACAGGTTGATTAAGCTGCCCTTAGGTGCACCTGCTTCTTCAACAGCTGCTTGAAAGGCCGCAGCGGAACCAGGTGTGTTAGAAGCGTGTTTTAAAATCATTGGATTGCCAACGATAAAGTTGGGAGCGAACACACGCATGATTTGATAATAAGGGAAATTCCATGGTTCAACGGCCATGATGACACCGGTAGACTGTTTTTCAATCTCGGCAGCACCGGTTGCCCGTGTTGCAATGGGTGTTGGTGCCAATAATTCTTCACCATGATCAGCAAAATAATCAGCGATCAAAGCACAAAGTTCAACTTCGCCTTTTGACTCTTTAAAAAGTTTGCCCATATCAGTGGTTGCGATTTTAGCTAATTCGTCTTCTTTTTGACGGAAGATGTCAGCGACCTTGTGCAAAATTTTGGCCCGGTCAGCAATGGGCTGATTGCGCCATTCTTTATATAAACTGTGAGTCGTTGCTAGGCTCTCTTGAATTTCTTCTTTAGTTGCGAAGTCATAAGTCTTAACGACTTCATTCGTATATGGATTTACTGTTTGATATGCCATTCAATGTCTCCTCATTTTTTTCATTGATTACTAACTTTTCATTAGCGAGCGGTCAACAGAAATGATCATATTCCTTGGAGCTGACTCTAAGTCAAGAAAAAATACAATAAAAATGAATTACTTTTTTCACAAGGAAAAAGGCTTGACTTGAAGTGGACTCCAAATGATAGTCTGAATTGAGGCGTGTAAAAGGAGAAAAGATGAAATCCAGATCATTACTGATCGTACTTGCTTCTTTTGTAGTTATTACAATGGTCGCTTTAATTGTTAAGCGGGGAACACGCGGCAATCTTGCTAATATGGATTCTGCTAGTGCACAAAGCGATATAGCTTCTTCTGGTACTGTAAACGGGCGTGATTCATCTTCGGTTATCAGTGGCCAGCTTCCGATCAACGCTAGCCGATCTTCATCGCAAGCTCCAATAGAACAGCTGCAATTCATAGAAAAGAGGAATAACAAATGAAAGAAAAACGCGAATTAGGCCGTAACGGCTTACTAGTTGATGCCATGGGCCTTGGCTGCATGGGGATGAGTTTTGCTTATGGCGACCCTAAAGATCCCAAAGAGATGACTTATCTGCTTCAGCAAGCGGTCGAATTAGGCGAGACCTTCTTTGACACAGCTGAAGTTTACGGCCCCTTTACTAATGAAGCACTGTTGGGTAAGGCTTTAGCACCTTACAAGGATCAAGTCACGATCGCCAGCAAATGCGGTATTCGCATTGAAAACGGCAAACAAATTGTCGATGCCAATTTAGACGGTATTAGAAAGTCATTAGAGGGTTCGCTTAAGCACCTAGATCGCGACTCGATCGACCTTTACTTCCTTCACCGGGTAGATCCTAAAGTACCGATTGAAGATGTGGCTGAATTAATGGGCCAATTCAAAAAAGAAGGTAAAATCAAGCATTGGGGTCTCTCTGAAGCTGGCTTGGAAACGATTAAACGCGCTAACGCTGTGACGCCTTTGGTTGCTGTCGAAAGCGAATACTCGCTTTGGACCAGGGAACCGGAAAAGGAACTTTTCCCATTATTGGAGCGTCTTGGCATTGGATTTATCCCATTTAGTCCCTTGGGTAAAGGTTATCTAACTGGTGCGATCAATGCTAACACTCAGTTTGCTGAGAATGACGGCCGCAGCAATCTGCCTCGTTTTACCAAAGAAGCAATTGCCGCCAATGAAAAACTGCTTGATCTGATTGATCGTTTTGCCAAGGCTAAGCAGGCAACATCGGCACAGATTGCTTTGGCCTGGATTCTGGCGCAAAAGCCATGGATTGTGCCGATTCCTGGTACGACCAAGTTATCTCGTTTGAAAGAAAATCTTGGTGCTTTGGATGTTAAATTCACAGAGGACGAATTAAATAATTTGAATGAATCCTCCAAAGAGATTAAAATTACCGGCAATCGCTATTCTGCCGAACTTGCCAAAAGGGCTGGGAAGTAATCTATCAAAGGATGGTTCAAGCTAAAGGACACAATAAAAAAATTCTTCTGACTATAACAGCAGCAGTTCTGCTGCTGCTTCTTTTTGTCCTTGCTTATTTTCTGATTTATGGCCGACCAGCTAAAGCTGGTAATCGTGCTAAAAGTGTACCGACTTTGTACTTGCATGGTTTCGGCGGCACGGCCAATTCTAGCAATGACATGATTGCTTATGCTGTCAAGCATCAAGGCGCGACGAAAGTCTTGACTGCCCGCGTTTCGCCTTTTGGCAAAGTTCACTTACAGGGCAGCTGGCCTAAAAATGCCAAGCAGCCTTTGATCCAAGTTCTGTTCCAGAATAACCGCAATGGCAACTACAATGAAGACGGCCGTTGGCTGCGCAATATTCTTCAGGATTTGAGAAAGAATTATCAGATCAAGCGCGTCAATGTTGTGGCTCATTCAATGGGTAATTTGGCGCTGATGTATTATCAATTAGCTGATGGCAATAATCCGCGTTTGCCGCAAATTAATAAACAAGTTGACATTGCCGGGCACTTTGACGGCATTGTTGGAATCGACGATCAGCCAAACCGTAATCGTTTATTGGCTAAGGGTCGGCCGCGTTACTTGAATAGTTATTATCGAGTGATGCTCGCCCGCCGTAATCGCTTTCCTGAAAATCGTGTTGATATTTTAAATATTTTTGGTAATTTGGAAAACGGCAGCAATTCTGATGGGGATGTCACTAATGTCTCGGCACGTTCTTTAAAATATTTGTTGAATGGCCGCTATAAAAGTTATCGCGAAGTCGAGATTAAGGGCCGTCAAGCACAGCACAGCCGGCTGCATCGCAATAATCAGGTTAATCGTTTGATCGGGCGTTTTCTTTGGAACAAATAAATTGGAATTGATTAAAAGGGGCAATACAGGTGAGTGAGATCGATCATATTGAAGTGCGGGGCGGTAACGTCAATAATTTGAAAAATATTGACGTTGATATTCCGCTGAATAAATTTGTGGCCATTTCCGGGCCTTCGGGTTCAGGAAAAAGTTCATTAGCCATGGGCATTCTCTATTCGGAAGGTTCTAAGCGTTATCTTGATGCTTTGTCGACATATACCAAGAATCGTATTGGACAGGCCAAAAGTGCTCAGGTACGGTCTGTCAAACATATCCCTTCAGCTTTGGCCTTACGCCAACGGCCAAGCATTCCTTCGGATCGTTCAACAGTTGGTTCAATGAGCGAAATTTTTAATGTTGTTCGTTTGATTTTTTCTCGTCTAGGTTCGGTCGTCTGCCCCAACGGACATCGTTTGGAACCAAGTATGGCGATCGCTCAAGCAATGGCTATGTCGGGCGAGAAAATGGGACAGATAACATGCCCGGTCTGCGGTGCTGCTTTTATGGCAAAAAGTGCTGAGGATTTTTCGTTTAATTCGACCGGTGCTTGTCCCGAATGCCATGGCTTGGGGCGTATCCGCGAACTTGATCCGGAGAAAATTATTGACGATGAGAATAAGACGCTAGCTGAAGGCGCTGTAGCTTCTTGGCGTTTGCCAGGACGGAATTTTATGCCGACTGTGGTTGCTAATATCGGCGTTCGCACGGATGTCCCTTATAAAGATTTGACGGATAAAGAAAAAGATATCGTCCTGCATGGTGAGAAAAAACAATACAAAGTCGATTTCAGAAGCAGTACAGGCCGCGTGTTCCATACGGACAAAGCTCTCTATGAAAATGCCTATGATGCAGTCTATGATTCTGTTAAAAGTTCTAAAAGCGATCGGTCAGTAGCTCGATTAAACGTCTTCTTTCATTTTTCAACTTGTCCAGTTTGCCATGGCACACGCTTGAATCCGGACTTATTAACGCAATTAGTAGCTGGCCTGACGATTGTACAAGTTGGCAATCTGACTTTAAGCCAATTACCCGAATGGGAGCGCCAAACTAAAGCCCAACTGCCAGCGGATATGCAAAAGATGGCCGGGGCCTTGTTTGCCGATCTTGATAATAATCTGCAGCCTTTATTAGAGTTGGGCCTTAGCTATTTGACTTTATCTCGAAACGGCAACAGCCTGTCAACGGGTGAATTACAGCGGATTGAACTTGCCAGAACGCTCAGAACGGAAACAACTGGTGTTTTGTATGTCTTGGATGAGCCTTCAATTGGCCTGCATCCGGACAATATTCGCGGTCTGATTCATGTCATGCGTGCCTTGATTGCACAAGGCAATTCACTTGTCGTCGTGGACCACGAGAGCTCGATTATTGCGGCAGCAGATTGGGTGATTGAGATTGGCCCGGGATCTGGGGATGCTGGCGGACGCGTGATTGCTGAAGGGACGCCTGAATCTTTGACACATAATCCAAAATCTTTGATTGGCCCCTTTATTTCAGGCAAGGCTCAGATTTTGCGGCCCAAACAAGCAGCATTGACAGATTTGTCGAAAAAATTGCACGAAACGCATTTAACCGTATCGAATTATTTTAATCTGCATAATGTTGCTATCGAATTTCCTGATAATCGTCTGACAGCCGTCACGGGTTTTTCCGGTGCTGGCAAGACTAGTTTGATTTTAGATAGCTTGGTCAATGCGATCCAAGATAAAAAACGCGGTCTCAAATTGCCAAAACAGGTGACTGAATTAAATACTGATCTGCATGAAGTGATCAGTGTGGATTCATCGCCAGTTGGTAAAAATGGCCGTTCGACCTTGGCCACATATACAAGTATCATGGACAATTTGCGGCATATTTTCGCGTCATTACCAGCCGCAAAGGCCAAACATTTCGGTATTTCTTACTTTTCATACAACAGCAAAGAAGGCGCTTGCCCACACTGCGGCGGAACTGGCACAATGACTCTAGACGTTCAATATTTACCAGATATTGAAGAGGTCTGTCCCTATTGTCATGGCACACGTTTCATTGATGATGTTCAAAAAATACTCTGGCACGGTTATTCAATTGTTGATTTATTGAATCTGTCTGTCGAAGCTGCTTTACCGGTTTTTAAATCGGAGACGGCTATTGAGCGGCAGCTTCAGCTTTTAGCAGAGGTTGGTCTGGGTTACCTGCATCTTGGTGAAAGTACCCCGAGCTTGTCAGGTGGTGAGGCCCAGCGGCTAAAACTAGCCAAACATTTAACGCGCGGCCAAAAAGGGGCACTGTTTGTCTTTGACGAGCCATCCATCGGCCTTCATCCCAGGGACGTTCAGATCCTGTTAGGTGTCTTAGACAAGCTGAAAGAAAATGGTGCAACGATTATCGTGATCACACACGATATGACTATTATGATTAATTCTGATTATTTAATTGATCTGGGGCCAAAGGGCGGCAGTGACGGTGGTAAAGTGATGGCATTTGGACAGCCCTTGCAATTAATTCAGCATCCTACCAGCATCACTTTGACCTATTTACAGAAGTACTGGGATCATTTTCAGGCACAGACAAGCGTATAAAAGAAAAGAAGAGGAATTTTAAAAATGATTATTGTTTATTTTTCACAGTCCGGCACGACGGCTCAAGCAGCTAACGAGCTGCACAAGCTGACTCAGGCAGCGATTTATCGTTTAGAGCCTGTGAAGGCTTATCCAAGTGATTTTTCGACACTTGCTGATCGGGCTAAATCTGAAGTTGAACAAGATATTCATCCGCAGCTTCAAGATCAGAAACTTGATTTATCCGGAGAAACGAAAATCATGCTTGGCTTTCCGACTTGGTGGCATCAAGCACCAATGATTATCGCTAGTTTCTTTGATAATTACGACTTAAAGGACAAGGAAATTCTGCCCTTTACGACAAGTGGACAAAGCTCGATCAAAGAAAGTCTGCCTTCAGTCAAAAAGTGGGCGATTGCATCAGGAGCACATGTCGGTGCTGCTTTAACAGCTAATGCAACAGCAGCTATTACGAAATTCGTCAATGAGAATGATCTTTAAATTAAAAAAGCCAAGAGCTTTTATTGCTCTTGGCTTTTTTTAACACTTTTTTACATCGTGAGGCGTTCATCAATTAAACGATTACCTGCCACACCAATTTTTCTTAAATTGCTTTCGACATTTAGGACGATAGCAGCAGAACCAACAATAATAAATCGTGCAGCACTAATTTCTGTTTTGTCTAAAATTGACATCAGATTTTCTTGTGCGAAACGAGCTTTTTTTACGTCGTATTTGAAATGGGCATCATTATTTTTTAACGAAAGAAAGTCCTCATCATAGTAAATTTCTGAGTTGCGATGCGTACTCCAGATTACATGTATTGCTGCCTTGTTAGCGTATTTAACTGCCAAACTTCGTAAAGGTGCAATACCAGTGCCCAAACCATATAAAACCACTGGCTGTTTTTTCTTGGCACTATCAGCTACAATTGCGTCCAACATACCGAATGGCCCTTCTAATTGCACATCGCTGCCGATAGCAACGCGATTAATTGCTTTGGTGAAGTCCCCCAAACGCTGAATTGTAAAAGTCACAACCCTGTGTGATTCGTCTGGAGAAGAAGTGACAGAAAAGGGGTGTGCCTCGCTAGATATAACGGGGTTCTTTTTGAATTTCAAAAAGAAAATATCGCCAGCTCGGTAATCCGCGGCCTTCTGTCCCAATTTAATAACCAATTGCTGCGTGGTTGCATCTAGTGGGAAGTTGCCAATTACCTGTCCGCTATATTTCTTTTGATCATATGAAATGAATTGATGCCAAGCATAAGCAGACAGAGCGAAGATCGTATAAATATCAAAAATGATGATGAAGTTTGTAATACCGCTGATTCGTCCGATCAAGTGAACGTGCAGCCAAATGAGTCCGATGATGACGAAATTCAATCGGTGAATCCACAAAGATAGTTGGTGTTTGAATATAAAATGAAGCTGGTTTTTGATTCTTTTAAGGAACCTCATTCGATCTACTAGCCAGCCTGACATGAAGAAAATAGCATAAGCAATGCTGAAAATTGACAAATACCAGGCATAGTTACCAAGATTTTTAATTGTTTCATCAATCGAAAAAGCCTGTAATTTGTGCAGTGTTGCAAAGGATAAAGCCAAGACGCCCAATAATGCGTGAGCAAAATACATGCTTGGGAGCCCGATCAAACGATCTAACCATCTTGGCCTCGTCGATAAGAAGACAATTGTCAGCCACCAGACATAAGCAACCACGCCGAAACTATAGATTAAAATATTTTGTCTGGTATCAACCAAATTTTGATTTAGGAAATAAACAAGCGGCGCTGGAATGGCTACTAGGATGATCAGCCAAGTTGCGTACAGGGCCGCTTCATGTCTCTTTAACATAATTCACCTCATAATTTTAGTATCCAAGTGACGTAAGCCAACGATCAACTCTGCCTTGGACGTCGCCGCGGGAATATGCAACATCGCTTCCTCGAATGGCCAAACCTTTCAAAATACGGGCTTTGGGATATTGCCTGCGTAGTACTTCGGGGTAGTTAGCTAAGCCGGACCCCTCGTGTGTCGAGAAGGGAACGACATTTTTGCCATTCAAATCCACTGCGTCCAAGAATGTATGAACGACCATTGGATAATCTCCCCACCATACTGGTGCACCGATAAAGATTGTGTCATACTGACTGACATCAGGGATAGGATTTTTAATTTTCGGTCGTGCGTTGTCATTTTGTTCCTGCTGGGCAACCTCCGATGTTCTGTCAAAGCTCTTTGGATAGTCTTTGACAGGGACTATTTCATATTCGACGCCATTGGTTTTGCTTTTGATCATATCGGCGATCTGCTTCGTATTTCCGATTTTTAAAACTCTATCCTTGTAAATACTGGATGCAGCTTCACGCCTAGAAAAATAAACGATCAGTGTTTTCTGTTTTCCTTTAACTTTGCCGCCTTGATTATTAGATGATACATTTTGATTGACGGTTGTGGTTGGTGAATTTTTGTTCTGGCCGCGCAGAAGATCGAATCCGATAACGGCGGTCGCGATAATGGCGATAGCGGCGATAAATAGGGTAACACGGGTTTTCATGAGTAACCTCTTTCTAAAATAGGATGGGGGTCCGCTCTTTTTTAAGAACGCGATTTAGTAAAAACTTGGTTTGGGATAGTCCTCGGTTCCGGGCTCTGCAATTCTAACCGAAGCTCGAAGATCCCGTGTTGGATCGGCGATTAAATCTAAGACATATTGCGTGATCGCCTGTCGTGTGACCTGTGCACCGCGAAATGGTTCTCCCTTTTGCATTGTAAAGTATCTTGTGTTGCCAATTTGGTTATATAACCAAGTCATGCGCATATAGGTATAGTCCAAATCGCTATTTTCAATCTTATTGATCATTTCGCGACGTTCAGGCGAGATTTCACCCATCATGCGTTTATTCCAACGCCCAAATTCACCAACAACTTCGTTATAGATACTCAAAGCACCAGCGATGATTAGGCGCTTCACATGGTTAGTATCCATTGCCGAAATCATTGTGCTGACTACTGGCAAACGATCAAAGTCCGAGTAAACCAAATCTTGTTTTGCGATTGCATTAGTGACGGCTTGCTGATCGGTCAGATCACCGGAAATAAGTGTGACACGATTGCTAGCTGCGTAATCTTGCAAACGCGTATCAGCGTTTCGTGCAAATAAAGTCAAATCGTGCGTTGTTTCTTTTAGCAATCGTTCTGTCAATTGCCGCGAGATTTGACCCGCAGCCCCGAGAATAATAATTTTCATGTATTGCTCCTTTTTGATCTAATTACCAAATGATAAACCTTGGAGTACACTCCAGGTCAAGGTCTTGAAGGAAATCAGTTGTTTCATTATAAGCACCTGGTTAGGACTATGTTCATTGCCTTAAAAAATCTTAAAAATTAAAATGTTGCTGACAAAACTCGTCAAATTCATTTTTTTCTAAACACTTAAAATAGTCGGATTGACTGGTATCAGCTAAAAAATAGAAAGCAGCGGATTGGTTAGGTGGCAGATAAGACAGTCTGAATTTAGTGGACTATAATATTTCTCGACTGGGCCAGATAAGTTATGAGGATCAGTACAGCACATTTGAGAGCTTTATCAAAGAATATCAGTTAGTGATGATTGTTCAGGAAACGCTTCGGACGATACTTTCAGGCTAATTGACCGTATTTTTGCAAATTTCTCATCCCATTTTGCAATGAATTATTCTGGCATAATCGCAATTAATATTGCTGGCTCGATAGTATGTCATTTGATCGGCCTAAAAGTTAATACGGAAGGGACAATTATTTTATGAATATAAAAGAGGCAAGTGAAATAACTAAAGTTAGTTCTGATACAATCCGCTACTACGAAAAAATTGGTTTGATTCCGCCAATTAATCGGACGAGTTCCGGTATTCGCGATATAGATGAGCGAATTATTGGTAGAATCACCTTTGTTCGTCAGATGCGGTCGGCTGGTATGAGTATTGAAAATCTATTGCTCTATATCCATTTAGTAGATTCCAGTGAGGACCATATCGCTGAACAAAAGGATTTATTGAAACAGCAGTTATCGGTCATGGAAGAAAAGCGAGATGACCTGCAAGCTGCCATCGATCATTTGACTTGGAAACTGGATCATTACGAAGACCACATGGTCAAAGCCGAAGCGGAATTGGCCCGTTTGAAAAAAAGCACGTCCAAGATCAGACTATTGATTGATTGAATCTGTCTACAAAAAAACACGCCAATTCGACGTGTTTTTAATATAGAAAAAGCAGTTATTGCTTTTCGTTTTCGATAATTTTCACAAAATAATCATGGAAACGACTATCACCAGCTAGTTCCGGATGAAAGGCACAGGCTAAGAAGCGGCCCTGCCGGCAGGCCACTATATGGTCTTCGTAGGTCGATAGAACTTGTACATTGTCCGCCACGCTTTTTATATATGGCGCACGGATAAAAATACCATCAAAGTTTTCTGCAACATCCTTGATATCCAGTGTTGTTTGGAAACTATCTACTTGACTGCCGAATGCGTTGCGCTTGACATCAATATCTAGTAAGCCGAGATGGGGACCTTTACGTCCTTCAATTTGTTTAGCCATTAGAATCAGCCCAGCACAAGTGCCAAAAACAGCCTTTGTTTCGGCAAATTTTTTAACTGCTTCAAAAAGACCACTGCGGTCCATTAAGCGCCGCATCGTTGTACTTTCGCCACCGGGCAGTACTAAGCCGTCCAAACCAGAGAGTTCTGCCGGATGTTTGACTGTTACTGCTTGTGCGCCGGATTTTTCTAATGCTTTTACGTGTTCGCTAACAGCGCCTTGAAGCGCCAAGACACCGATTTTTACCGTCATGGACAACTCCTTAAATCCCGCGTTCCTGCATGTGTTCAGCCGGCGTCAGGACACTCATATCGATGCCCTTCATCGGGTTGCCTAATCCCTTGGAAAGCTCGGCGATGCGAGCGTAATCTTTATAATAGGTTGTTGCTTCAACGATTGCTTTAGCAAATTTAGCCGGATTTTCGGATTTGAAAATGCCTGATCCGACGAATACGCCATCGGCACCCAATTCCATCATTAAAGCAGCATCAGATGGTGTTGCCACGCCGCCAGCAGCAAAGTTAACGACGGGCAGGCGGCCAGCTTTTTTAATTTCCATTAAAACATCGTAAGGCGCACCCAATTCTTTGGCATAAACCATCACTTCATCTGAGGACATGCCAACCAATTTGCGAACTTGACTGTTAACCAAACGCATGTGGCGAACAGCTTCCACAATATTACCAGTGCCGGGCTCGCCTTTAGTACGCAGCATTGCAGCACCTTCACCAATTCTTCTTGCAGCTTCGCCTAAATCACGGCAGCCGCAGACAAAGGGAATTGTAAAAGCCTTCTTATCAATATGATAAACATCATCGGCGGGCGTCAAAACCTCACTTTCGTCGATATAGTCGACTTTCATAGCCTCGAGAACTCTAGCTTCGACGATATGCCCGATTCGCGCTTTAGCCATGACTGGTATCGATACAGCATTTTGTACCTGTTCAACAATAGCTGGGTCAGCCATTCTTGCAACGCCGCCGGCTTTTCGAATATCTGATGGGACGCGTTCCAAAGCCATAACGGCTGTTGCACCAGCCTCTTCGGCGATCTTAGCTTGTTCTGCATTGATGACGTCCATGATGACGCCGCCTTTTTGCATTTCGGCCATGCCTCTTTTAACGATTTGTGTTCCTTTTTCTGCCAATTTTTACCTCCGAATAATTGTCTTTAATAATAGCTTAAACACCATCTAGTTTAAATATGTACAAGCAAAAAGTATGCATTTGCTAATGATGTTTTGAAATCACAAATCGTCTGAGTCAGAAAAAAGTTTTGAGAAATACCTTTCCGGCGAATCCAAGAAATTGCGTAAAAAAGATACTTGCGGAATCTGGTCGTAACTGATTTTTCGCAGCCCGTCGTCCGATAACTGAATAATGTCTGCTTTCGGGTAAGCCATGATAATCGGCGAATGTGTTGCAATAATAAATTGAGCTCCTTGCAGGACAGCTTCATGAATCAGATAAATAAGGGATAATTGGTTTTCCGATGTCAGCGGAGCCTCGGGCTCGTCTAATAGGTAGAGGCCATTGGGCCTGAAACGTGTTTTAAAAATTTCCAGAAAAGCCTCGCCATGCGACACCTTATCCAAATCAATCGGATACAAGTGTGCCAAATCATACAAGGTATGCAGATAGGGAATACGGGCCAAACTATGCGGGTCGTCAATCTGATCTAGTTCCTGCTGTGCATCATATTTTCTTTGCTGCGTCTCTCTGATAAAAGAAATAAAGTCATCGGCTCGAAAAAAGAAACCACGTTTATTCTGCTGCTGCCAGTGCAGACTCAGATAAGGTTCGATTTTTTCGATTGCAGCATATTCGGGATTATGCAATAAAGGCTGTCCAGTCATGGCTATCGCTTGATTCGATAAGGCAATAGCTTCCATAAGAGAAGATTTGCCTGATCCGTTGTCACCCACGAGAATTGTCACGGGAGTCGAGAAGCTTATTTTTTTCGTTTGCAAAAACCAGGGCAGATTTAAAGGATAGGTATCTGCCTTCTTGGTGCTCGTCTTGAAAATGATTTCTTTTAGCAGCATAAACTAAGTTTAAAACTCGGGCATCCTAATACATATGGTTCTGAGGAATTTGTGTCACTTAAATGGATTTTGTTAAACGATTCAAAAAAAATCAAAAAAAGATTGTATAAAACACCAAGATAATATAATATTACTTTAATTTACAAATGTCAGGAGCACCCTTCATGAGGAAATTTAAAGAGCGTTTTTCAGCACTACTATTATTGGGAACTTTATTAGCCTCTCTATCGGCAACGTCGGCGACAACTATTTCGTCTATTTCGGCTCAAGCTGATACGGCTAGCCAAGATAGTACTAGACGTGTTTCAAAGACTAGTCTGGAGAAAACTTTTCGCAAGAACCTCGATGAGGTTAAGAAGCAGCAGAACAGTACATTTAATAAGGCCGTTCAAGCGCAGCTTTCGGCCAAGGGCCTTAATGGTAAGGTGCCCGCTGATAAACTGAATCAGCAGAAAATTACTTTTATTGTTGAGTTGGATCGCAAGGCCGCTAGCAAAAGCAGCAGCCTGCCAACTGGTTCTGCTGCTTCGATCAATGCGATTGATAAAGCTTCAGATAAAGTTATCTCTTCTCAAAAATCGATTCAGCAGCAAGTCGAGGATTTGACAGGCAGTCAGGTCAAGCGATCATTTGGCTACTTGCTGGATGGTTTCTCTATTCAGGCAAAAGTCGGCCAACTCAACGCGATTAGAAAAATCAAAGGGGTCAAATCCGTAACCGCTGCTAATGTTTTTTATCCGGCAGATGCGGCCGCTGACCGTATTGCTAAGGTACAAAATGTGTGGGAACAGCATCATATGAAGGGCCAGGGTACAGTTATCGCGATCATAGATTCTGGTATTGATCCCAGCCATAAAGATTTAACTCTGGATAACAACAGTGACGAAAAGATCAGCCATAGTGCTGCAAACGATGCAATTCAGAAAATAGGTTACGGCAAGTGGCAGACAGATAAAGTGCCTTTTGCCTATAACTATGCCGACGGTACTAGTAATACGATACTGGACACGGGCGCTTCTGAAATGCACGGCATGCACGTTGCCGGCATCGCAGCTGCTAATGGAAAAGCGGATGCATCAACTGGCAATGATGAGAGTAAATATGTTGTTGGTGTTGCACCTGACGCACAATTATTAGATATGAAAGTGTTTTCAAATGGCGGCGGCGGAGCGACTTCTGATGATTTGATTTCAGCCATTGAAGATTCTGTTAAATTAGGTGCCGATGTTTTGAACATGTCTCTTGGTTCGGTCGCCGGCAGTCAAAGTCCGGATGATCCAGAGCAGGAAGCGGTGAACCAAGCGGCTGCTCAAGGCGTTATTCCTGCTATTTCTGCCGGTAACAACGGACTGTCGACTTCTGCCGATGCGACAAATAGTAACATTATTAGTTCTGGCAATGATGAAGGCAGTATTGGTGCGCCTGGTGTGGCGGCCAATGCGATTACCGTAGCATCTTCCGAAAATAACAGCATGATTACGCCTGCGATTGCAATCGCTGGACAGCATGGCAGCCTGTTCAGCCGTCCAGCTCTGACTCAGACTTCTCAGAATGCCGATATTTCAGTTCTAAATGGCAAGCAGCTCTATCTAGCAAAAAATGGTTCTAATGGTTTACCCGGCATTGGCGATCCTGCCGACTTCGATGGTAATGCGGTTGGGAAAGTAGCTGTTGTTATGCGTGGCGGCTTGGCTTTTACAGCTAAACAAGCGAATGCCATGGCTGCTGGTGCTGCTGGCGTAATTATTATTGACAATAACACGAGCGACACCACTTTAGCCTTCAGGATTACGGAAACAACGCCGACCTTCGGTTTACTGAATGCTGACGGTTTGACTCTGCTGAATTATGCCAAAGCTAATCCAGATGACCGTTACACTTTCTCGGCTCAGAATGTAAGTGTCGATAATCCGAACCGTGGCAAGATGTCTACTTTTACTTCTTATGGCCCGCTTCCCGATTTGAATTTTAAACCGGATATTACAGCTCCTGGTGGGGAAATCTGGTCCACAGCTAATAATAATGGTTATCAAAGTATGAATGGTACTTCGATGGCCTCGCCTTTTATAGCCGGTTCGTCAGCTCTGGTTGTCGAGTCATTGCAGCATTCTGTTGCTAAAACTGATCTGGCGCGTTTTGTGAAGAATGATTTGATGAATACAGCTCTGCCGTTCTTCGACCAAGATCATCCTGATTCGATCGTTTCACCTCGTCAGCAGGGAGCTGGTTTGGTTCAAGTCGATAGTGCAGTTAACAATAAGGTGTTTGCTAGCGATGCTTCAGGGGATGCAGCGATTGCCTTAAAACAAATTCGTTCATCTTCACAGAATATGACTGTGACTTTGAATAACACTTCCAAAAAATCAGCAGCTTACAAGTTTAATGATTATGGTGGTGTTTGGACCGGTTCCAATCGAGCCGATGCAACTGCATATGATGAAAAACTAGCCTCATCTTCTATTAAGATTGTCAGTGCACAAGATGCTGCCGGCAAAGATCAGCTGCATGCTGATCAGTCAATTACAGTGGCCGCTGGATCAAAAGTGCAAGTTCATTTCGATCTACAGCTGCCGTCTCAGGCCACACAATCTTTTGTTGAAGGCTATTTGGGCTTTATGGCTCAACGTGAGTCAGCAGATAACGACCAAGATGTTCAAAATCTTGTGATACCATACATGGGATATTATGGCAACTGGGACAGTCAGAAAATCTTTGATTCTCCGGTTGGATCAGCAGATTCAGTCTTCAACACTTCTTATTTTCAAGATTTGGATAATGACCAGCCTCTTGGATTAAACCACGATGGTTCTATGGTGGATCCGCAGTTGGTTGCCATTTCTCCCGACGGCGACGGAATAGCTGACACCGCAACACCGATTTTCAATCTTTTGCGGAACGGCAATCATGTTCAGGCAAAGATTTTCCGCAATGATCCGGACAAGACACCCGATGCAAAAGCGGTCAGGACTCTTTACATTGATCCGTCAGTCACAAAAAGTTACTATAACACCAGCAGTGCAGCATTCACGTCATATTCCAACAGTGCCATCGCTTGGGATGGCGGTCTTTGGAATCCTAAATCCGGGCAGGATGAGCCCGCAGCTGATGGTCAATATTATTACCAAATTTCTGCTTCGCCAGATGGCAATCCTAATGCTGTCCAAACACAGACGCTTCCTATCAAAGTGGACGACACAGCACCCGTGATCACGCTGGGGTCTGATGCTTTGAGCAAAGACGCTGATGGTTATTTTCACTTGAAAGCAGATTTAACCGATAACTTAAGTGGTATCGCAGCGACACAAACTGCCATTGTTGCAGTGAATGGTGTGACAGCTATTTATCCAATTTCGACTGACGAAAGTTATGTCACAAAACAATCAGTAGACATCCAGCTGAATAATAGCCAAGCACAAGCCTTAACAGCTGGAAAGAACCAAATTCAAATGGGTACCACTGATAACGCTGGTAATTTTGGCGAAGGCGACAGCCAACTGCAGGCCCCTGGTCAGACAACCTTTGGTTTGGTCTTATACAACTTGTCTGAAGGACAGGTGATTACAACAAATTCAGCTATTTATCACCAGCGTTACAATACAGTCACTTTGATGGGATCTTACCCAGAAGACTTCTATGTTAATGGCCACCTAGTACAGATTGATAAGAGCACCCAAACCTTCGACATGGAAGATGGTCGCAACGGCATTCCTTTGCCTAAAGATGGCACTTTTATCTTTTCTAGCGATGCTGATGGAAAAAATGTGATCAGAACGATTCACACTCGTCTGGCAGTTACTGAACCTGTCATGACACTGGATCATGCCGGGCAGCAGTTGACTAGTGATGATACGACGATCCATGTCACTGGTACGGTTGATGATTTCTCTAATTTGGATAATATCGTTGTGGGCAATATAACAACGGGCAACGTTGTTGATGTTACTCAATTGTTAGTGCCGCAGGCTGACAATAAGGCCAGCTTTGACTATGATCTGCCCCTGCAGTTTGGCACAAATTCAATTGTTGCGCAGTCTTCAGATAAAGATGGCAATGTGAATAATGTCCAAAGATATACGGTCAATTCCACGGCCGATGCTCGTTTTGCTGCCGATCCATCAACAGTGGCTGTCTTCGATAATGGATTGGCATATGGTTCCAACATCGTTTCAGCTGCAAGCAGTTACTATGATCGAGCAACGCAAATGCTGACAATCAGTGGACATCTGCGTCATGCTGTTGATAAAAATGGTTTGATGATCGGTGAGACCACTGGCAGCAATCCGACTCGACAGGTTGTTGCAGTGAAACCTGATGACTTGACTTTCACTACGCAAATTAAAGCAGCGCCGAATACGAAGATTTCAGTCCCAGTACAGATTAAATACCAAGGTCAGACAATCGTAGATAACAGTTTGCGGTTCTACATTGATACAAGTTTGCCTGATTTGAATATTTTTTCTGATCAGTCGCTGAGTGCAGATGCTGATGGGACTTATAACTTGTTTACCAATAAAAGCCCCTATCACTTAAAAGGAGAAGCCGATGACAATTATGATGGCTATACCTTAGTTGTGAATGGGGATGTGGTTGATAACGAGCCATTCTCGTTTGTTTATGGACACGGTCCGAACGGCAAAAAGAGCGGATTCGATGTACCTTTCGATTTGTCAGATGGTAACAATGTTGCTGAGATTGACCTTATTGATGCATTGGGCAACCAAGTAAGCAGAAAACTGAACGTTCATTATTATTCAGCGGAATTAGCTGCACCGACTTTCTCTTTGTCGACAGATAAACCAACCAATAAAACTGTTCAAGTTTCAGCTAAGACGGCAGATAAGGCTGAATCGGCACCAGCTGACGAAAACCTATCAATCCAATATAGTCAAGACGATGGTAAGACTTGGCTGCCTTACGATCAGGCTGTAAATGTGCAAACTAATGGTCAGCTTCTATTTAGAACGGTTGATCAGTATGGCAACCAGTCGAAGAATGTAGTGGCAAAAATTGATAATATTTATCCATCTATTGCTGCACAAGTGGTTGTGACCCAGCAGTTGGATCCAAATAAGAAACAAGTCACTTTGTCCGCAGTCTATGACAAACAGATGAGCGAATCGGCTCAAGCAATAACAGCCATTCAATATAGTGAGGATGGTGGTAAAACATGGCAGGATTACAGTGCTGCGCTTGTTATAAGCAAAGCTAGCGATATCTTGTTCAGAAGCTACGACCAAGCTGGCAATGTTGGCCATAACGTTGCTGTGCAACTACCTTTGGGTGAAAACACAGTCATCAAAGTTAAAGATGTTACGATTGACACTGCCGGTAAGTGGCAGCCCTCTGATAGTTTCGTTGATGCAAAAGATATTTTTGGCAATTCAATTGCTTTCAAAGACATTCATGTCGAAGGGAAAGTCAACACTCGAGTAGCCGGAAGCTATAAAGTCGTCTATTCCTATAAGGGGACGTCTGCTCAATCAACAGTAACGGTCAAGAACAAGATTGTACATCACGACACTAGACCGAATGGTTCTACTACTCACGATGGAACTGCTGGGACACCAAGCAAACCGGAAAATCACACTGGAATCAGTACAAGCTCGGGCCAGGAATCCACATCTAAAAATGTGCATGATGCTTTTCCAGCTACTGCAGCTCTGATTGACACTTGGACAACTATTTTTGCAGCTGTCACAATGTTTACAGCCGGATTAGCGTTCTATGCGGCGAAAAAAATCAAACGATAATTTTGAAAATGAGTCATTGAATCCCAGCAACCTTGAGTTGCTGGGATTTTGTGCTTGTAGGTACCTACGAAAACTATTGTGATAAAGATTGCTTTTAAAAACACAGTCATTTCTCTTTCAAAGTGAGAAAAAAACTCTATAATATATACTTATTGCACTTAGGATAATGTTTCATTTGCAAACTCGTTAGACCAGAAAATATTTTGGTACGAGATTGCGAGTAGTCAACAAAAAGTTATGAAATCCGCAATAACTAAAATTTATGACAATTCTGACCAGGCGATTAAAGAGTATTCGCTAGAAAATGCTCACGGTGTTCGAATTTCAGTCAATGGTCTTACGGCGTCTTTGGACGGGTATGCTTTTTCTCAGTCGATTGACCGATCAATCTCTTTGGACCAGAGCATATTTCACACGCGACAGTATGCTCATGACCAGCATGCAGAAGTTACTGTTCATGAAAATTCATTGACATTCACGTTGTCACCACTAAAGCAAAAAAGCGGTGATCCAGAAAAACAAATTTCATACAGTTTGTTTGAAGATGACTCTCTATCGGCTAAATTCAGTAATGGCCAATCCACTGAACAGAATTTGAATTTAGAACATGGTCTTTGGCCTCAATTACAGCTATGGGCTGATAATTACCAGCCAATCACTCTATCCGAACTGTCTCTGGGAAAAATCCGAACGGATTTTTCTAACAGCGGAATGCGGCCCTGGCCTGATCGAACACAATTTTTTGATTGGCAGAGTTTTTTGGACCAAACGGATAACATGCCAGCATTACTTTTTGCTCTAGCGGCGCGAGATGAACGGGAACAAGCAGCGCTAGTGTTTCAAAACCAAACTGAAACACAACGTCTGGAGATCTATAGCAACGCCCAGCAGCTGATGTTTCAAAAAAAATCATTTGCGTCACATTCATTTTTAACCCTTAATTTTTTCTTAGCATTCAGCCAGAAGCAATCAGCACTACCTTCAAACCGGGATCTTTGGATTAATTACAGAATTTACACATAACAAAGGACAACTTTATGCATAGCCTGACTGAAGGAAAGCCTCTTAAATTAATAATTTTCTTTACGATTCCGCTGCTCTTAGGGAATCTCTTTCAGCAATTGTATACGCTGACGGATACAGTTATTGTCGGACGCACGCTAGGTGTTAATGCTCTAGCTGCAGTCTCTTTGGCTACAACTCTCAATTGGCTGCTGGTGGGTTTTGCACAAGGATTTACTGCAGGCACTGCAATTATTACGGCTAAACGTTTTGGTGCCGGAGATTTAAGAGGCGTTCGCCAGTCTATGGTGACGACAATTTTCTGTACAGCCGCGCTGACAGCTATTATGACCTTTATTGCTGTTGTCTTTAATAAGGAAATTCTGCAATTAATGCAAACACCGCAAGCCGTTATGGAGCAGGCAAATATTTTCCTCACAATCTTGTTAGGATTTATGTTTACAACGATGAGTTATAATCTCGCGGCCAATGCCATGCGTGCTGTTGGCAATTCGCGTGCGCCGTTGATTTTTCTGATTGTGGCTGTTTTTTTCAATATTGTTCTTGAATTACTCTTCATTGTTGTTTTTTCTTGGGGAGTTTCCGGTGCAGCCTTTGCAACCGTGATTGCGCAATTTATTTCCGGTGCAATTAGTTTTGTCTATATCTATCGGGTTTTGCCTGTTTTGCAAGTTCATCGCCATGATTGGCATACAAGCTGGTTAGACATTAAAGAGCATCTTCATTCTGGTTTGCCGATGGCTTTTCAGAATTCAATTATCGCGATTGGTGCCGTTATTCTGCAAACAGCTTTGAATACCTTAGGCACCGATTCTGTTGCGTCTTCAGGTGCAGCTTCACGAATTGACCAACTGGCAACTTTGCCAATGATGAGTGTGGGGATCACAATGGCCACTTTTACAGCCCAGAATCTTGGCGCAAAAAAATACTCACGCATTTTAGAGGGAGTGAAACAGGCTTTGTTTGTCAGCGGCAGCTGGGCTGTCTTAATGTCGATTTTGGAAATTAATTTCGGCCATTATCTGATTCAGTTCATTTTGGGCTCCGGAAGTCAGCAAAACAATGTACTGGCACTTTCCCGCACCTATTTTCTGGTTAACGGCGGGCCCTATATCTTGCTGGCCACTCTATTCCTGATACGGTATACCTTACAAGGCCTGGGCAATGCATCGGTACCCACGGTAGCCGGTATCTTTGAATTATCTATGAGAGCTTTCGCCGGCCTCGTTCTTGTTGGCTTGTTTGGTTATACCGGTGCAGTTCTTGGGTCGCCTTTAGCTTGGGCGGGATCTTTGCTAGCTTTGACGCCAGCTTGGTTTTCGGCACGACGAAAATTGACTAAATTAAAAGATGGTCAGGAAGTTGATATACACCTAGAAGGCCGTTAAACAAGGGCCAGTTTTTTTAGGGTTGGCCTTTCCGGCCGTTTCTGTTTATAATAATAGTCAGGAATGGTCAAATAATGGCAGAAGCGAATATATCAGATTTAATTGAACAATACTTAAAGGAAATCCTCAGTCAGGATGATTTTGCTGAAATTAAACGCAGCGAAATCGCCAGTCGTTTTGCTGTTGTGCCAAGCCAGATTAATTACGTGATTAATACACGATTTACACTGCAAAACGGTTATGTTGTCGAATCCAAGCGAGGCGGCGGCGGATATATTCGTATTGAACATGTTGACTTGGTTGACGATACCAAAATTTTCGATGAACTGATCGATTATATCGGTGATTCGATTGGTGAGAATAATGCTGGACAAATTATTACGGCACTATTGAATGATAAAGTGGTCAGCGAACGTGAGGCAAATCTGATGGCGGCAGCCATTGACAAGAATTCTTTGCGGATTTCTGATAAAGTATCTGAAAACACGGTTAGGGCTCGTGTCCTTGTTGGCATGGTCAATCGACTGAGATTTGAGAGTACAAACACACATGGATAATCAATACACAACTTCAGCAAAAAATGTTTTACTTCTAGCCCAAGAACAGGCGAAGTATTTTAAACATGAAATTGTCGGTTCCGAACATTTGTTATTGGCTTTGGCACTCGAAAAAGATGGCTTGGCCAGCAAAGTTCTTCAAGACTATAACGTTACCGATGATGACATTAGAAATGAAATCGAACAATTTACAGGCTACGGTTCGCATGAGAATGTGACAGCCGGCTTTTTGGCTTATTCGCCAAAGGCACAGGAAATTTTAAAAAATGCTGCCTTACAGGCACAAAGCTTGGGTGCAAAAAAAATTGCGACAGAACATCTGTTGTTGGCTCTGCTAAATGACGAGTCCATTCTTAGTTCGAGGATTTTGGCCAGTCTTGATGTTCGTCTGCAGGATTTGACGAAAGCTGTTTTCAAGCGAATTGGTGTTGATCCAACGCAGCAGCGGGCAGCTCAGGTACAAAATCAGTCTAATCAAGCCGGAACGCCGACACTTGATTCAATGTCTCGGGATTTAACTGCGATGGCTCAGGCAGGCCAAATTGATCCAGTCGTCGGACGAGACCAAGAAGTCCATCGGGTGATTCAGATCTTGAGTCGCCGAACGAAAAATAATCCTGTCTTGATTGGTGAACCTGGTGTCGGAAAGACGGCGATTGCCGAAGGATTAGCCGAGAAAATCGTCAGTGGCCAAGTACCTTTTGATTTAGCTCATAAGCGTTTAATGGCATTGGATATGGGTGCTTTGATTGCTGGTACCAAATATCGTGGTGAGTTTGAAGATCGTTTAAAGAAAATTATTAATGAAATTCACAATGATGGGCAGGTCATTCTGTTTATTGATGAATTGCATACATTAATAGGTGCAGGCGGTGCTGAAGGTGCATTGGACGCTTCAAATTTACTAAAGCCAGCTTTAGCTCGAGGTGAACTGCAGACAATCGGTGCGACGACCTTTGATGAATATCAGAAGTATATTGAATCTGATCAGGCTTTGGAACGGCGTTTTGCCAGTGTAACGATTGATGAACCGAATGAAGATGATTCGGTACAGATTTTAAAGGGTTTACGCCCTCGATATGAAGAACATCATCATGTTAATATTTCTGATCAGTCAATTGAAGCAGCGGTTAAATTAAGTTCGCGTTATATCACGGATCGGTTCCTGCCGGATAAAGCGATTGATTTGATGGATGAAGCGGCAGCTAAAGTCAGAATTGATACGGTTCAGCCCGAAGATAAAAAAGCCGAATTGGAAAAACACCTGGCACAGTTGCGGGATCAGTTGGATGATGCTGTTTCCTCTGGGGATTTTGATAAAGCCACTAAAATCCGTCAGGATGAAATCAAGATTAGAAAACAATTAGCCTTGATTGAGACGGATACGTTAATTAATGGCAGCAAAGGTCATGGCTATGGTTTAACCGTGACTGAAAAAGATATTGCTGAAGTCGTTGGTCAGCAAACTGGCGTACCAGTGACACAGCTGCAGAAGTCGGAATCTGATCGTTTGCTGCATTTGGAGGCGATTCTGCATCGCCGAGTTGTTGGCCAAAACGAAGCCATCTCTGCTGTGGCACGGGCTATTCGTCGCGCACGGTCCGGTATCAAAGATCCTAGTCGGCCAATTGGTACCTTTATGTTCCTTGGGCCGACTGGTGTTGGAAAGACTGAATTGGCTAAAGCACTAGCTGAGGCAATGTTTGATTCGGAAGATAATATGATTCGTGTTGATATGTCTGAATACCAAGAGTCATACTCTGCTTCGCGTTTAATCGGTTCAGCACCCGGCTATGTCGGCTATGACGAAGGCGGACAATTAACTGAGCGCGTTCGCAATCATCCTTACTCGGTTGTTTTGCTAGATGAGGCTGAAAAGGCGCATCCTGATATCTTTAATTTATTGCTTCAAGTATTTGATGATGGCTATATGACGGATTCTAAAGGACGCAAGGTTGATTTTAGAAACACGATTATCATTATGACGTCGAATTTAGGTGCGACGCGTGTGCGCGATAACAAGCATGTTGGTTTTGGCGCCATTGAGCCGCAGGATAATTATCAGGCGATGTCCAGTGAAATTCGCGCAGCCTTAAAAGAAAGGTTCCGTCCGGAATTTATCAATCGAATTGATGAGACAATTATCTTCCATTCTCTGAACAAGACTGAACTGCATAAAATCGTTGAATTAATGAGCCATGGTATTTTGGAGCGTGTCGCTGAACAAGGTGTTGCGATTAAAATGAGTAAAACGGCCATTGACTTAGTTGCTCAAGCTGGATTTGATCCCGAATATGGTGCTCGTCCAATTCGCCGCGCCTTCCAAAATAATGTCGAAGATGTAGTGTCTGACGCATTACTGTCCGGCAGAATCAAGGCTGGTGATTCGGTGACGGTAGGTGCTAAAAAAGGAAAAATCGATCTATTAATCCACAAACAAGCGGAAAAAAGTAAATGAGTGATCAGGGCCTGCCACTAATTGGTAGGCTTTTTTCAATATAATGGTATTATGGCTGATTATGTAAAAGATATTCGTGCAAAGGTTGGACACATGCCGCTCATCATGGTTGGCGTTGGTGGGGCATATATCAAAGATGATAAAATTCTGCTGCAAGAACGTGCCGACACCGGCGGCTGGGGGCTGCCAGGCGGCTATATGGAATATGGCGAACGTGTTGAAGAGACGCTCAAACGGGAATTTAAAGAAGATGCCGGCTTGGAAATTTTGTCCTATCGTTTCCTAACTAATTTTGATCAGGAATTTTTCACTTATCCAAACGGTGATCAGACACAAGTATTGACACCTTTTTATCTCGTAACAGCTGTTAAAAATCAGCCGGCTGCATTTGATAAACATGAAACAAAAGCCATCGCTTTTTTTGATTTTGATCATTTGCCTGAGATCCATTTCGCATCACACAAAAAAATTCTGGCCTATTTGCAGACTTTGTTATAATAATTTTAAAGAGGTAAGTCCAGTGAAGAATACATTGATTTTAAATAGATAAAATTCGAGATTGGTGTATTTTTAATATTGTTTGAAACCACCGATTTCTAAAAGGTGGTTTTTATGTCTCTAAATATTACAAAATTAGAAAAAAGAGTTGATGGCCAACAGCTGTTTGCAGTTGACAAAGCGTTTATCGAAAATCGGGCGCGTGTTGGGGTTATCGGAGATAACGGTCAGGGCAAGACCACGCTCTTAAATATAATTGCTGGCCGAGATAAGGATTTTAGCGGGCAGCTGCACGTTAGTGGTTCTTTGGCCTTTGTTGCTCAAATAAATGATTTTGATCAGCTATCTGGCGGACAGCGTGTTCGACGTTTGATCGAAGAAGCTCTATTAAAGCGTCCGGATTTATTGATCTTGGATGAACCCACGACACATCTGGATCAGGAAAACGTCAATTGGCTGCTGGGCAGATTGAAAAAGTTTTCCGGCAGCGTGCTGGCTGTTTCTCATGACCGCTATTTTCTTGACCAGTTTGCTCAAGAAATCTGGGCTTTTCAGAACCATCAGTTGACAGTGTTTTCGTCAACTTTAAAAAATTTTTTGGACACACGGGCAGCACAAGCCGAAAGTCAAGCTGCGGCATTCAAGGAAAGCCGTAACAAGAAAAAGAAGCTCCAGAAGGCGGAAAACAGGGTTCGTGGCGAAGCACAAAGGATTAGCAATCATAGTGTACGGGATCCTTTTCATGCTAAAGTCGCCAAACAGATGTTTCAAGTGGCGAAAAATCTGCACCAACATATGGATAATTTAAATGACGTTTCAAAACCTTTTGTCCAAAAAAAGCTGAAACTGCAGCATCCGCTTCATATGGCTGCCGGCAAAAACCTGATAAAAATTTTGAATTTGGACGTTGTCCGAGATGGGCAGACACTGGTTTCCGATCTGACTTTTTCCATCGCTGCTGGTGATAAAGCAGCTTTAATCGGAGAAAATGGTTCTGGCAAGACGACTTCCATCGAAAAAATTTTACAAGCTCAGCCGCCGCAAGTTACAAGAGCCGATAATCTGAAAATCGGCTACTTTCATCAAGACCTCAGCCAAATACGCAATGATCGCAATCTCTTAGAAAATGTGCTTGATGGTTCTTTGGAAAATGAACAGACAGCGCGAGACTTTTTAGGCGCTTTTGGTATACGCCGAGATAAAGTTTTTCAAAAAAGCGGCAGTTTATCAGGCGGTGAGAAAATCAAATTAGCTTTGATTAAAGTCCTATTATCGGATGCTAATCTGCTGATTTTAGACGAACCGACAAATTTTCTCGACTTATCGGCGATTGAGGCTTTACAAGATTTCTTGACTGATTATACAGGCGGTGTACTGATCATTTCTCATGATTTGACTTTGATTCAGGCAGTTTCAAATAAGATTTTAAAAATCGAGGCACAACGTATAATTGAGGTATGAGTATTTTAGATGAAACTTTTCAATTGAATAATCAAAACAAAATTCCAAAAATTGCTTTTGGCACTTGGCGATTAGCCGATGGGGACCAAGCCTATCATGCTGTCGCGGAAGCTTTGAAAATTGGCTACCGCCACATTGATACGGCTTTTCATTATTTTAATGAGCCTTCTGTCGGCCGTGCAATCAAAGATTCTGGCATTGATAGAAAAGATATTTTTCTGACGACAAAATTGCCGGCTGAAATTAAAAATCATGATGATATTTTGAAGAATTTCCAGGAATCTTTGGACCGCTTACAGACAGATTATGTTGATCTCTATTTGATTCATGCACCATGGCCATGGTCTGATATTAATCTAGATTATCGCTATGATGGTGCTAATCAGGAAGCTTGGCAGACAATGGAAGAGATTTATCATTCCGGCCGTGCCAAGGCAATCGGTGTTTCGAATTTCGATGTCCACGATTTGAAAAATCTGCAAACCATGTGGACCGTGAAGCCGGCTGTCAATCAGATTGAATATTATATTGGCTGGACACAACCAAAAATTACGGCCTTTACGAAATCACTCGGTATCCAAGTCGAAGCCTATTCACCGCTGGCGACCGGCGGCTTGGCAACGCAAGATGAGATCCAGAAAATTGCGGAAAAATATCAGGTTTCTGTTCCGCAAATCGCGCTGAAATATGTGCTGCAAAAAGATATTCTGCCTTTGCCAAGAGCAACAAGATCCGAACATGCCAAATCCAATGCGACGCTTGATTTCCAACTTTCAGACGCTGACATGGCTATCTTGGACCGAATTCCCGATACAGGCCAGGCTCGCCATAATGTGACAATGGGCTAAGCCGGCGGATGAATGCAACTATGTCAGCAACTATGTCAGAGGGTACCTTGGACATCAAAAAGCTGAGAATGATGTAAAGGAAGCTCGAAAACCAGCGATTAGCCGAGACAATCTTTTTCAAGTAGTGTTTACAATTTTAAGTAATTCTTTCTTTATTTCATGTGTTACGAGAAATACATGTTAGTCTTTATTAGACTTTCTTTTAATGTTTTGGCAATCTTAAATGTCTCATAAATGATTAGCCAAAAAAAATTTGCAAGCTAGAATAAGGGGTATATGATCAAATTTGAGAGAATTTACGGATCCGAATCAAAAGGGTATCGGGTTTTAATTGATAGGCTTTGGCCGCGTGGTGTCAGTAAAGAGAAAGCTGCGATTGATCTTTGGGCAAAAGAGATTGCGCCATCCGAAGATTTGCGGCAGAAGTACCACGATGAAGATTTAGATGAGATGGCTTTTCGCGCAATTTATTTGACAGAATTATCCAGCAATCCAGCTACTGTCGAGTTTTTGCAGACTTTAAAAGATCATCCAGATAGTATTTTGCTGTATGCCTCTAGAGAGAACCATGAGAATAATGCTAAAGTTCTCGCAAATTATCTAACACGTCAGGGAGTTGCTTTTGAAACGGGTTCAAGCAGCACAAACGAAACAACACAAGCTTGATTATCAGCATGTTGTGCATCCCTGGCCGCCACTTTATGATGTACACTCTCAAGTTTTGCTGCTTGGGTCGCTGCCATCACCCAAATCTTTATCTTTCGGTTTTTATTATGGCAGTCCGCAAAACATTTTTTGGCAGACTTTAGCTAAAGTCCTCGGCCAAAAAGAGGCTGATAAGACCATAGAATCGCGTCGCAATTTTGCTTTAAGGAATCATGTTGCTATTTGGCAGACGCTCGCAGAAGCCGATATTATCGGTTCCCAGGATGCGACAATTAAAAACCCGGTTGCAAATGATTTTACAAATTTATTAGCAAGCTCACAAATTCAAACGATTTTTACAGAAGGCAAAAAATCAACAGAGCTCTTCAATCAGCTAGTGGCACCGACAATTGGCCAAAAAGCTATTTACTTGCCTTCGACTTCGCCAGCCAATCGTGCCACACAGGCGAAACCAATTTTCATGGCTCGTTGGTCTTTAGTTAAACAAGCACTTGAGGGTCAGGCTGTCCAATGAGACAGCTTTTTTTATTGACAGTTTTCACAATGTTTTTATTTTCACAAATGTATGCTATATTGAGTTTGTAAATTTTTGTACAAACTAATACAAAAATCGAAATAAACTACCTAAAAAGAGGTCGGAGACAAAAATGAAAGCAGCTCTTGTTCGAGAAAAAAATGATGGATTTGTTGATTTAGTAGATGACTGGGAGCCTCGTAAACTGGCTTTTGGTGATGCTTTGGTCGATGTTGAATACTGTGGTTTATGCCACACGGATTTGCATTGTGCAAGCGGAGATTTTGGTGATCCTAATACCATGGGAACGCGCAACGGCAGTTGGCGCCGTGTTATCGGTCATGAAGGTGTCGGTATTGTTTCTAAACTTGGTGAAGGTGCGGATCAGTATTTGAAAGTCGGTGACCGTGTTTCAATTGCTTGGTTCTATGATGCTTGTGGTGTGTGTGATTATTGTGTTTCAGGCAATGAGACGTTCTGCCGTAAGGTAAGAAATTCTGGCTATACTGTTGATGGTGCGATGGCTCAACAAGTTGTTGTGAACGCAAAATATGCAGTGAAGGTGCCATCCGATTTGGATCCAGCGGCTGCTTCTTCCATCACGTGTGCCGGTGTCACGATGTATAAAGCATTGAAAGTCGGTGAGACGAAGCCTGGTCAGTGGGTATCAGTCCATGGTGCTGGCGGACTTGGCAACCTAGCTGTTCAATATGCACATAATGTTTTCGGCGCGCACGTTGTTGCTATTGATGGCAACCCTGATAAATTGGAAGCCGCTAAAGAAAACGGTGCCGATATTATTGTTAATCGCAAAACTGAAGATGTCGTTGCTAAAGTTAACAAATTAACTGGTGGTGTTCATAATGCCCAAGTAACGGCTGTCAATGATGCAGCCTTCTCTCAAGCTGTTAACGTTCTTCGCCCATTGGGCAAACTAGTTGCCGTTGCATTACCTCAAGGCGATATGGCTTTGAATATTGCTAAGACAGTCTTAGATGGTATTGAAGTTCGCGGTTCTTTGGTTGGCACACGTGCAGATTTGAAAGAAGCCTTCCAGTTTGGCGCTGAAGGCAAAGTCACACCAATCGTTGAAAAAGTTGATTTGAAAGATATCAATGATGTGATTGAAGAGATGAAAGAAGGTAAAATTACCGGACGTAAAGTCTTTGATTTTACTCATATGTAAATCTAAAAAGAATGATTAAAAAAGCTCTGGTGATTTCTTGCCAGAGCTTTTTATTTTATTTCAATCGTGAAGATTTCGGCGTTTTCCAGGTAGAGGTTATTTAAATTCTGCATTAGTAAAATTAACCAGCCAAAAGCTAGCCCAAATGAAATGATTTCAAAAGCCGTTAGCGACAGGTAATGAACCCACTGAAACAAGATTTCCGATAAGGCTAGCAAGCCGGCAAAACCATAGGCTGTTAGCAGAAATTCTCTTGTAATACCTGGCAGCAACCAGCGAATACCAATAATTATCAGTAGAATAAATGCAACAAGCAGATTGGATGTCCACCAATGCAGCTGATGCAGCCAATCGATGGCGCGATTATTTTGAAAAACACCGACTAACCCGAAGGCGATTGACGAGCCTGTCAGCAAAATCCGTAGAATCCGTGTTTGAATTGTAATGAATTTAGGAATTAAAGACAGCAGTGAAAAAATATAATCAATCAAAGTCAGCATAATCGAGGCTGAAAAAATGAGGGTGAAATTAAACTGCCACCAGTTGTTTGATAGATTAGAACCGAGGTAGGAGAAATTAATTTGCCACCAATTTTGCTGTTTATTTGTAATCATGGATAAAAAGATGCCGCCCACTAAGGTCAAAATCAGCGTAGTCGTGATTGTAGAGAAATTAATCGATAATGCAGCATTCATCATTAAATAACAGGAAATGCCCACAAAACCGGCTATTAAGGCTGAACTGGTATAACGATCAAGCATGACGCCATGGAAGGCTAAATCGATGAAATAAAAGCAGAATGAAGTGATTGAGAAGTTCAAAATCGTAAATGCGATTGATAATGTCAGAACGGATCGAATTTTGCTCCAAAGGCTGGCCATGACTAATTGTTTGCCGCCTAACAGAAGCAGCGCAGCTAAAAAGACAACAAAACCAAAGACGACAGCTAGATAGATGGTTATTTGACTGATCGAATTTCCACCTGATAGTTTAACGTAACGTGTTTTTTGAATGAAAAAGTTGATTAGTGCAACAACGCCAGCCAACAGAGCAGGCAGCATAAACCATCGCAGTGATTGTGTCTGACTATTGGCTTTTTCAGGCTTTGGCTGAATAATGATTCGGTCACGATCAATTTGAGCCAGCAATTCATCACCGTAATTCAGGGACAATTTATCCAAAGCTTTCTTTGGAATTGAAATATGTATTTGCTGATTTTCTACCACGCACTAATTCTAAACTATTTATGACTTCATTTAGGCTCAGGATGAGGCGTGCCCGATTCCTTTTATCAAGCTTTTTTGAAAATTTGGACGATTAGCTGACTTTTGATAGACTAAAAGTGTAGAATATTTAAGTTCGGATGGATACCCAAGTGGCTGAAGGGGTCGGTCTAGAAAACCGATAGGTCGTGTATGCGGCGCGAGAGTTCGAATCTCTCTCCATCCATAATGATATGTTCTAAGGGCGTATAAAGCCCGTGGTTAAGGCTTTTATAAGTTTTAAAGGGTTGTGGATAAGTCCTGATATTACTTACAAAAGTAATACGAAAAGTAATATGAGTTTTTGAAAGTGAGGTTATGAATATGACTTTGCACACACCATCAGTCTCTTAACTAAATTAGAAAAGAGATAAAAATATGTCCTACACAGTAAATAAAGAAACGTTTGAAGAAACAGATTACAAAGCTGGTCAGCTCCATGATTTAATGTTTATCTTGAGCAACTATGGCGATTTAAGAACAGAAAATATGAACCCCTTTAACCATGATGAGGCTTTAAAGCTCTTTGACGCTTATCAGCACGTTAACAGCGTGACCAGTACGATTGTCAGCCTTGTTTCTGAGATTGACGGCAATTTGAGTAAAATGGCCAAAGAAGATATGGCTTATAGGAAAACTGTAGAGGTATCTAGTCATGATTGAAAATGAAGCATGGAACTTACTCGATAGGGCAAGTTCATACAGTACCCGACTAGAGAAAATGATCGGCAGCTTAAAACTAGATGAGTTAAATAGCAAGCAAGCTATCATCAGGCTAAGCGTGATCTTGTCGCTCTCGCAAGCCATTAGAGATGATATCAAGACCTTTAAAGAGGTTACTCAGATAGCCAGACCAAGTTAACGAATAAAGAAAAAGCGTCCATTATGGGCGTTTTTGTTTGCTTAACGGGGATGTTTTAAGTGTGCTTGCAAGCACGGTTGTTAATATTTTGCTGTGTGGACGTATCCACGGCCATCAAAATAATGCCGGCTTAAAACTTTGACTGCCCCCCCTATCTTTGCTTGCAGGAAGAGCGCACACATTGCCGTTGTCTCGTGTCAAAGTAAAATTTTTAAATATTTTTTATAGGGGGCTCTAGCAGCGTCTAAACCATGCGGTTAAGGCGTTTTTGCCTATTAAAATGACTCAAAATTACTGCTTATTCCAACCCTAAAAGCAGCTTTTCAAGTTCATTCAGCTAAGCTGAAATATGCTTTTGAGTGATTGACAAAGAGTATTAGATACTAGATAATGAACTTACGGAAATATACTACACACAATCTTTTGAGAAGTCGATCAAGAAGAATCATCTCGCTAGGGATGAGGAACAAGTCAAACAAGAGTTTGAGAATAAAATTATCGAGTACCTTTCTCAAAGACCAGATACAAGGATATTTCCTAAGTCGGGTGCAGGTATCGGCCATGTTTGGAAGATTAGAGTCATCGAGAACGATTACCGGATTATCTATTACGCCAAAAGAGGGCAAGATATCTTTGCACTCATTATCTTTGCTAAAGCGTCTGAAGAGAATTTAAGCTCTGATGAAAAGAAACTAATCAAAAAGTTAGTAGAAAGGATTGAACAAAAACATGGATAAAGAAGATATGAAGTTGTTAGAAGAGAGTATCGGGGATGTTTCTAAAGCATTGACGGGCGATCTGAGTGGTATTGCTGAGATTGTGCATATTGATGAAAACACCCGTGTCCGTCATTCTGTTAAAGTGAGGAAACTGAATGATGACGATTTCAATAAAGAATCACTGAAGAAAATTAGAATCACTTTAAACATGGACCAAGATAATTTCGCTAATTTTATGGGTGTTTCAGTCAATACAGTTAAAGCATGGGAGCGAGGCAGAAATAAGCCATCAGGCAGCAGCTTGCGGCTACTGTCTTTAATTAATCGTCATCCCCGACTGGTTAAAACTGCTTAATCTGAGTGCATAGATAACCATTCCACAACCGTTTTAGTCATACTAAGGCGGTTTTTTATTGCCTAGCGGAATGAATTTTTATGAAAAACGACTTTTTTTAGAAGGGTGAAGCATACCGTTCAGTAGCCGATCATTGCTTAGCAGAAAAACCGTAGGGGGGATGGCTATCTACACTCAGGCAGCCTAAAGGACTGCTGTCAGGCTGTTAGAGTCAATCTGATCTGTTAGGTAGAGACAATGAAACAAGTTATATCTATGGTTATATGGCGTATCTGAGAAGCCAACAGACTATCACTAGTTTAGTGGTAAAGTGGGCGATATCTGTCGATTATTGACTTGTTTTTAGCTATTTTTACGCTGTTTTAGCTAGATTAACACCACTTTCCTATTACATGATAAGTGGCCATAGGCCTGATCTGCCGCTGCTGCCAACGCTGCTCAGAACCTGCTAAAACTTGTCATCAAAACAACCATACAGACAAGCTGACTCGACTATTTACCGACTCAGAGAACCATTACCTTGTCAGAGGGTAGTGGTATGGTCTTATAGCTATCGCTGAAAGGGCTACTGCTCTGTTATGCCCTTATACGTGCGGGGCTTTTATGCTCTAAAACGGGTAGAATATTACGGCATGTTTAAAACAAAAATGCCGTTAGATAGGCGTTTGTAGGCCTGACCCCCCGGTAGGTAAAAAGTTTTGCAAAATCGATATTTTTTACAAGTCAGGGTTGTTGAGTACGGTACCTCCGTGAACCAACATGGGGGCGGGCAATGTTTATCAGCAGCCAGTTCAGGCAACTACTCGAGCTGAAGATAGTGGTTAAATGTTGTCCTGTTTCATTGCAGGTTTTTGCAGGTTTTACTGTCTAAATAGAACTGTTTTACCGAATTATTTAACTCTTTTTAGTCATTTTTATGTTAGGTTTTTGCAGGTTTTAGGCTAGCAAAAGCAAGCATTTAGGCCATCTTTTGCCATCATTTAACGTTAGGTTTTGCAAGGGTCTTAGACCATCAAATACCAGCATGCAACCTTAACAATTCTTAGCATGTAAGCCTGATCTAACGCCTTTAGAGTGCCGATATGACGGCTTGCAACCTTTGCAACCTTTTGTTTCTTGGTTGCAGCGTTTGTGTGCAACGTTTTTAGGTTGTGTTGCAGCAGATTGACTCCCTAAATTTCATTTTTTGGCAATTTTACGTAAAGCGTCATCTATGCGCCGTTCTTCTTTTAGCAGCACCCTAGCCCCCGTATGACCCTATATCATGACTTTTTACTTAAAGATGTACAAGCACACGAATAGCTTAAACGTACTGTAATCGCTATTTTTTGGCTTCTACGAATTAAAATAGACTTATGAGTCAGCCAGTGATTGATAAGTTTGTGATTAAAACGATCCGTATTCTTTGCCAGAGTCTGCATTACTGCCAGTCGTTTCCTGATAGACCCTTTGTCTTGGCTGATGAGAATGTTTATCGTTGTGGCGACTTGGCTGCTGCCATTGTTTCAGCCTTAAAAGATTGTCCACTATTAACGGCTAGGTATACCAGTCCTGAAGCCAAGAATACGTTTAAACTTGCTTTGTCCTTAAAGGATATCCAAGCCATGATCCATAGAGGCCGAACACAGACCTGTATCATGCTGAATATTGAACGGGAAACATTTATCAAAGCGCTGACCTTAGTGAATGTAATGGCAGTGGCTGAAGCGGTTAAGCGCTCGCCTATACAAAAGGTCTGCATGCTCGATCATATTTTTGCCTATAACCCGAGAAAGACGTTGATGAAAGTTGACTGAGAAGCCCTTAAACAGAGCTATTGACTGTGTCTGTGGTCAATACTTGATCTTAGCTTGTCGGCGCTTGTGGCGTTTTGAAGATACGCTGAGTCCTTATTTTGCCTATAAAAAAGCCCGTAGAAGCGCTGATGATGATGAATCGTTTGCTAGACAAGATGAGCTATTAAGAACGCTGTATCACTTATTTCAGGCTTGCCCTGTGTTAAAAGCCAAGTACAGCAGAAGAACTTTATCAATCAAAGAACTCTGCACAGCTTTTCATTGTTCAGAGACTACGATCAGCAGACGGCTAAGAATTGAACGGGCTTATTTTGCCGCCCATTTTAAGCTGTTTGATCTGAGCCAGTTAGGCAATGAGATACAAGATAGGAATTATAAAGGCATTGTGCTAAATATTTAAACCATCCCCGTCGAGGATCATTTTTAACATATCAGGTAAAAAACTCACATAGGTAACATGGCGACTCACACGGACAAACCCAGCAACCACGGGCATTAGAGGGGTAAATGTGAGTATGTGAGTTATTTTTGCTCAAACTATCTATAATTACTTTTTATTTTTTTATTTTTTTATTTTTTCTATTTCAAGACTTTTAGAGAAAATTAACTCACATACTCACATAGATACGTTAAAAATGCCTTTATAGCAAGGCTTGAACAGTTTTCACAATGTGAGTTTTCTGACTTTTATGTGAGTTTTTAGTCGTTTTATGTGAGTTATTTAAGCTTTTATGTGAGTTTTTTGAGTTCAGATAATAAAAAAGACCTTTCGGTCTTAGGCTTTTATTTTTGTGTAGCCTGGTAAATGACTCCAGTTAGCATATTGCCAATCGGGATTAGCTGCCATAATCATGTTGATTTCATTTCTTATCGTTGTCCTTTCTTTTGGTTTGAGATATTGCTGACCTGTACGATCTATGACTTGTCCTAATAATTCTCTCAGTGAGAAATGTGTTCCGATGAGTGTATCGGCTAGAATATCATCCAAGCTGTCTGTGATATCATCGCTTGCCAGATAGTCATTTTGCAAACTTTCGATCTGTTTGGTTTCGGCTTTGGTCGGGAAGATGGAATAAGCGTCACGATACAGAGAAACAGCTTGTCCCCAGAGCTGTGTTATCTCGTTATGAAGCTGATCTGTTTGACTAAGGTCTGTGATATCGGCTGTGCGCTTATCAGCGTTAGGATGTAAAACAAAGTATCTACGGTTACCAGTCCGATCTTTTAACGGTATCGGGTCATTAGTCGTCATGCCGATGACAAAGTTCTTAGCATACTTACGGGAGGTTCTTTCATAAGGCGCTCTGAATTGCAAAGTTGTTTCTGTGATAAAACTCTTCGTATCTTCAAAGCCTGTATGCTTGCTTGCTTTCATCTCATCATCATTGACGATCCAAGCGCCTAACATAATGGCTTGATTGTCTTTGTCCTTAAAGTCGCTGATATTATCCGTATACCATTCAGGACGAATGGCTAACATATTGAAGAATGTTGTTTTGCCAGTGCCAGGAGCGCCTTGCAAAAGTAAAACAAAGTCAAATTTAGCTGTGGGCTGAAAAACCTTTGTGACTGCGCCGACTAACCAGATAGCAAACATTCTCACATTGATCTCTGTCTGCTCCACGCCTAGCCATTTATGCATAAAGCCTGTGAGATGGTCTTGTTGATCCCAGTCCTTAAACGCTGTATTCAGGTAATCTTTTAGCGGATTATAGTGGTTGGCGTGTGCCAAGTCGTTAACGGCTTGAAAAGCAAGGTCGGTTCTGATCTGATAGATAAATTGTGAATCAGCATAAGATATCAAAGCACTTATCAAGTCATCATTGAAAGCGCCTGTGTGAATCGTGAATGAACCGATTTGTAAGTCTGTAGGATAAACAATTTCGATCTGTTGGGCAAAGTCGTTATATTTAATCACGGTTTGGCCAAAGGGTCGCAGCATAACAGATAGAATCTGCTTCGCATTGGTTAGGTCATTGGCTTTCAGAGAACCGTCCATATTTCTATGGAAAGAATCACGAATCGGGGATGTTGCTAATTGCTCGATTTCCTGATCGCTTGCTAGGGTCTGAATTTGTGGCTTGACAATCTTCATGCTTATCTCGTATCTGCCTTTTGAGTCAGCTCATAGAATGAAGCCAGCAGTTTTGTTAAATCGGGGTCTTGATTTGGAATATTCAGATAGCCAGCAACTTGATTATTCAATTCTGCCAGCGCATGCTGATAAGTTTCTGCCAAGATTTTCAGCCCTTTCAAAGAATAGTTACTAAAGAACTGTTTATCTTTGGACTCGATTGTTTTGTAGTCTGCCATGTTAATTTACCTCCCGATCAATCGCCCGAATATCTACCAGCTCATCCCCGCAATGCTGCTCTAATTGTTGGGCAAGTTGTTCGATAACGGCATAATTTTCTAGCTGCCGATAATACTTAGCTGCCAGTTTTGGATATCCTTTTGCTAGTAACGACTCATATTCAGCAGCTAAGAACTGCTGTCCGAATAACGCTCTTAAGTTGATCCGATGTAGATACGTTTCTAAGCTCCTATATAAGGCCTTGTAATTGGTTTCTGTTAAGCCGTTAATCATGCTGAAGGCCTTTCTGTCGTTGGCTGTTAGCTAGAGCTTGAATGACCTTTTTATAGAGATTGTAGCCAGCGATCACGCCATGCATACGCTCGTTGCTGTGATCTACTCTTGCTTGAGCTTGAGCAACAAAAGCAGCCAACTCGTTATCATCAATCGGGATATAGTTGCCTTTGTTATCGCCGACTGTAATTGTGGCTAGGGGTAGATGATACTTAGCTGTGAGAATATGCGTGTAAGCCGAGAATGTCCGCTCGTTTAAGTGCAGCAGCTTAGCCAGCGTACTAACTGTACGGGCATTAGCCAGACCCAGAGGAACAGTGTTAGCCACCACTTTGAGATAAGTGGGAATCTTGAAATTATCGAAATAACCGTGTGTGCTGATTTCCGGCATGCCAGCTAATTCAAGCTGTTGGAACTTACTAGCCTGCTTTTCGCTTGTGTTTTCGCTATTATTAAAGGTAGTTAGACTCTTTTTGTCTAGCTGTTTCTTCGATCTGTTAGCGCCAGTGCCGTCCAAAGCTGAAGCGTTAGCAGATTTTTTTATATCTTTATTTGTCATTTTTGATTGTCCTGATTTCTATTTGATTTGTTTTTTATCCAGATACGCCAGCATATCCGTTGTTTTATACAGTTTTAAGCTGCCGAAGACAATCGGGTGTAGTTTGCCTTGATTAACCAATGTGTCGAAGGAACGAACGTTAAAGCCGAATAACTTGGGGATGTCTTTACGCCTAAAAGTTACAGGCCAGAATTTATTTTCATTTTCCATATTCATAAATGAGCCTCCATATTTGAAACAAAATGACTGATGATGTTTTCATAGTGGCTGCCATTGTTTCCTTTCTAATTAATTACTTGATCCGATATTCAATTTTTGTAGAGCATTCTCAAGGCGTTCTTTTTGACTGTTGTTCAAGTCTTCAGGATATCTGAGCCATACCGAGAGGTTTGAAGCGTTGGTGTGCGCCTCGTGGGCTACCTCATACATTTTTACTCCTGAATCTTTAATCATCTTTCGGTAATTCTTTGCCATATTTTCCTCATTTCTTGTAAGAACTAATTGCTTTCGCTGCTTACATGTAATAATATAAACCATAAGGGCAATAAAAAGAGTAATATAGATTAAACACATTAAATTAAAACAGTTTAGTTGAGGCAGTTTATGAAGAACTTAAAAATAGACAAGAAAATAGTGAGCCAACGTATTCACGATCTCAGAACAAAGCTGGGTTTAACTCAAAAAGATGTTGCAGACACCTTAGGCTATTCGACTATGGCAATTAGTAAGTATGAAAGTGGAAAATCAAACTTGTCTGATGAATCGGCTACCGCTCTGGCTAAAGTGTTGAAAGTTTCTGTTTTCGAATTGCTTTATGGTGATATTGCTAAATATACTAAACAAGCTATTGAAAATATTGAATTTAAGTCCTCGATTTTGGACGATTATGTACAGGATGATCTAACTTTTAACTATCTTTTTGGGAAAACGCAAAATGATAAATTGTTCATTCAATTAGACAAATTATTTTCCTATATCATTGATAACTACAAACCAAGGTTTGATCTTATGAAAAAGTCTTCTATGAACATGCTGATGTATAGAGAAGACGAAATATCTAGAAAAGACCATGCTAATTGGCGTCTGGCTGTAATTGAATTTACGACTACTAGTGAGTGGTTCACTTTATTGGTTCGTGATCTTAAGGCAGGGTTGTCGATACCATTTAATATCCAAGGTAGTCAAAGCATACAAGACCGTTTTCAGGATCAACTACTTTTTTCAATCAATCATCTTCTTAGCACAGATATCGATTATCAAAATCCAGATTATCGCCCTATCTACAAGCGGTTAGATTATTTAATCAATAAGACTGAATACAATGCTCAATTAGACTTACCTGAAGGTGCGGGTGGTTCAATAGGTGACTCCTCGGAAGTTGCTAATTGTTACTGGGAATTTGAAAGCGAAACACAAGCCTATTTCAAGAAATTAGATGAGATTAAAGCTAGATATCGGGCAGCAATTTCAGAGAAAGACAACTCTTAAAAACTCTCGTGACTGATGATGTGTGTACTGTCATTGAATAAATGACAATGAAAATTAGAAGTAAAACCTTGAAAAATGGACTTAAGTCCTATTATTTTAGAATCGTGTTGAATGGCAAACCAACCATGAAAAGCGGTTATATCAGCAATAAAGAGGCTGTAAACGCCTATCGGGCTTACAAAGTGGCTGAAGCGCATGGGCAGCTAGAAAGCCAGCAAGTTAAACGGGTAACCTTTAAGGAATTGGCCGATCAGTGGCTAACCATGAAAGCTAAAGAGGTCAAGCCATCCACTTACAGGAAGATTGAAGAGCGCTATAAGCTGCATATTGAACCGTACTTCAAAGGTATCTATTTAGATGAACTCACGCCGATCAAAGCACAAAAGTTTGTTAATGGCCTTGCAGCTAAGCTAGTTGGCTACACCGACTCTTTAGATATTGTGAATCAAGTCTATAAAAAGGCTGTACAGTACGGTTATGTTAAAGACAATCCCTTTGCTAATGTGGATAAACCGAGAGCTAAAAAAGCACCATTTAGTGCCTCTGTGAAGTTCTATGATGTCGAACAACTCAGACGGTTTCTAAACAGTGCTTATCAGCTATATTCCAAGGACCATTATAGCCGATACTTGTTTTTCAGGCTATTAGCCTTTACAGGGATGAGAAAAGGCGAAGCGTTAGCTTTGAACTGGGATGATGTTGATTTCAGCAATAAAACGCTGTCGATCTCTAAGACGGTTGTCACGGTTGAGAGTGGCGAAGTTATTTCTGATGAGCCTAAAACCAAAGCCAGCAACCGCTTGATGACGTTGGACGATGAGACCGTGTCAGCGTTGGCTGAATGGAAGCTCAGGCAGCATGATCTGTATAAAGCACTAGGCTACTCGGCATCCCCGTGCAGCTACGTTTTTAATAGCGAGGTCAATTCATTTATTAGTTTGAGCCGTCCTAGAGCGTGGGCGAGAGCGATAGCTAAGGCGGCTGACCTACCACCAATCATTATCCATGGCTTTCGGCATACTTATGCCACGTTAGCTGTCCAATCGGGGATGGATATTAAACAGCTCCAGTACCAGCTTGGTCATAACGATGTGCATACAACTTTGCAGATATACGCTGAAGTAACCAAGAAACAGAAAACAGAAACAGCGAAGATTTTTGCTAATTTCGTCAACGAAAGTAATATTAAAAGTAATACCGCAAAGCCCTGAATTTCTAAAGCCTTGTGACACAAGGGATAGAGCGTTTATAGTTCGAATCTCTCTCCATCCATATTGATATGTTGACAAGGCACTTTAACCGTACGGTTGAGCGCTTTTATTTTTACTGATTGACATTCAAAGTTCCGTTTACTACTTTGCCTTGTTTTTGCAACTGTTGAAGTCGGTCATATATAAATTTGCTTAGTACTATGGCAACCTTCATTACACACAGTTCAACCTCTGTCTTTTTGTTGGCTAAACGTTTTATGTTGATCTGACCGTAATCAGCATCAACTCGAGTTATGAGATTTCAATGTGATATATCTGGAATCTGATAGTTAAATTTAAAATTGGCTCCTTTGAGGATATACAAAAACGATCTGCCTTGTGATCCCAGTGCCCAGGTAGATCGTCTTTGCCAGTATCTAGTTTTCGGATATTGTCATCATGCTATTGATAAATTTAGGTGATTTAATTTCGTTAACTAGTGCAGTTGTATAATCCTGATAGCCGATAATTGATTCGCTATTTTGGTTTGTTAGCACAACATCGGTTCCGAGTGAATAGTCATCCGTTTCTGGACGGGAATACTCAAAATTGACAGCTGGAGCAAAAAAGGTCCATGGGAATTGGGCATTTTCTTTGAGATATCGATAGGCTTTTTCAAAATTAATTGAAGGTGTCCTCATAAATCCTAAATTATCGTAGATTTTGCCGGTCCTCGAGTCGTCCGTATATAAATGGCCAGCAGAGCCCACTACTAATAATCTAGTCTGAGATCCATTTAATATCGAGACCAGATGCTGAGCTACGTCAATATGCTTTTTCTCATCACCTATGGGAAAACCGATTGCATTGATGAGGATATCTAAATCGGATACATCCTTTTTTGAAATATCGAAAATATCCCGCTTCTGATAGGGCACATTTTTTACTAATTTCTTAGGGTGCCGAACAAAAGCCGTGACATCCATACCTGCTTGTAAACATTTGTCGGTGATGAGACTACCAGACTTGCCGCTTGCAGCAATAATTCCAACTTTCATGAATTGCCTCTTTCTTTTTCATTTCTCTTAGCAAGTTACTTTAAACTTCTATTTTCAATAAAATCAATGTGTAAATCACGTTCTTTAAACAGCCAGCGATTATCTTTTTTTATCAAGGTGTCCTCATATCGGATATACATGACCATTAGACTCTTTGCGTCTTTTCCCTCGTTTTTAATATGATGCGCAATTGTGTAAACGTAAGCCTTGGCCTCATTTTCGTTTTTGATTGTGATTTTCTTTTGGCCGATAAAATGGAAGGTTTTTTCGTATTGGTTTAGTCCCGAAAAACCATCTAGTAAAGCTTGGGATCCTGAAATAATTTGCGGGTCATTCGGTTTTCCAGGGAAATAAACAGCTGTTTTTGCATCATCAGTAAATAAAGCCAACTGGGAATCAGCCTGTCTGGTGTCGGCAAAAGTTGCGTAATCATCAATTAAATTTTCTATTTCTTGAGTATCGTTCATAGCCAGTGCCTCTTAAGATTTTGATTTCTAAAATTTATTATCATTTTCCAAATGACAAATTGATGCTAGCATGCTAGAGTTGGTCTAGTGCAAGAGAAAAAAGAGATCATGACTAGTAAAGTTGAAAAAAATAGATATATTGGAGACGTATCAGCAGAATTCGGGCTTAGTATTTATGCTCTACGATATTATGAAAAAATCGGTTTATTAAACGTTCCTAGAGATGAGAACGGCATCCGTTTATTTGATGCTGATAATCTAGCGCGTGTGGATGCGATTGTGCACTATCGGCGAGCTGGTTTAACAATTAAACAAATTCAACATATTTTTGTGACTCCCGATCAGGATGAACAGCATCTACAAATTCTTTTCAAAGCCAAGCGGGATCTGAATCAGAAGATATCTGATTTGATGGAGACAATGAAATATTTGAATTTCAAAATAGATTATCATCAAACACATTTAAATGAAAAAGAAAGCCACACGCGATAAGCGATATAGGCCAGTTTCGATTTGTTGCTTACTCTTTGGGCGCTAGTTTATCAATGTAACGCTTGCTTTATTGATCGTATTCCTTGTTTATTCACTTAGGTGGCAGCGTCTCTTGATTGCTTGAATCAAAACGCTTATAAATAAAAGAAAGAAGGCATGATGAAAAATCCCAAAACGAGACGTCAACTCTATATTGCGGCCGATTCTGTTTGTGCCGTAGCTTTTTTCTATATGCTGATCATGGGAACTGTGACTTTTGTAAGAGCTTATATGCATGGACATAGCGTGGCTTTGTCAGCGATTTACGTGATTGCTGCTTTGCTGGCACTTTATTGGACAGCTAAAAATTTAAAACGGGATTTCAAAATGAATCACCATTAAATTCTGCAATTATCCCGAGGAAAGCATGTATTCTATTGGCATCGCCTTCAATGATTGTTAAAGTTAAAATATGGCTATACCGTTGGTAACGAGGAGAAGCTAGACGCTTGTATAAGGAGAAATAATGGAATTAGCAGAAGCAAAAAAGAGTATTGGGAATATGCAAAGCCGGATTGACGGTTTTAGGGGGTCTCTTTGACCTTGATGCCTTAGATGCATCAATTGCAGATAATGAAGATAAAATGAGCCAGCCGGATTTTTGGAATGATAACGAAGCCGCTCAAAAAGTTATTGATGAAACAAACGTTTTAAAGGATAGACGCGACTCTTTTCTCAGTTTAGATAAACAAGTCCAGGATTTGACAGCATTGATCGAATTGCTATCCGAAGAGGATGATCCGGAAATGCATGCTGAACTGGAAAATGGTATTGAAAAAACAGAAAAAGATTTACAGGCATACAATCTTCAACAGTTGCTAACCGGTAAGTATGATGCCAATAATGCGATTTTGGAAATTCATCCCGGCGAAGGCGGTACTGAATCTGCAGACTGGGCAGGCAATCTCTATCGCATGTATACGCGTTGGGCACAATCACATGATTTTAAAGTGGAAGTAACTGATTACCAGTCTGGTGATGTAGCCGGTCTCGCTTCAGCAACTTTGCGAATTATTGGTCATAATGCATATGGTTTTTTGCGCAGTGAAAAAGGCGTTCATCGTTTTGTGAGAATCAGTCCTTTTGACTCTGCTGGCCGCCGGCACACTTCTTTTGTGTCGATTGATGTCATGCCGGAATTAGATGACGATGAGATTGAAATTGAAATTCGTCCCCAGGACATTAAAATGGATGTTTACCGTTCAGGCGGAGCCGGTGGGCAGAACGTCAATAAAGTTTCCACTGCCGTACGACTCACTCATCTGCCGACCGGTATTGTGGTCGCTTCTCAAGTAGAGCGTACACAATATGGCAACCGTGATATTGCAATGAAAATGCTGAAAGCCAAACTCTACGAGATAGAGGAACAGAAACGTGCTGAAGAACATGCGAAAATTTCTGGCACGAAGTTAGAGGTCGCTTGGGGATCACAAATCCGTTCGTACGTTTTTCAACCTTACCGCATGGTTAAGGATTTACGATCAGGTTATGAAACAGGTGATACTGACGGCGTCATGGATGGGAATTTAGATCCGTTCATAAACGCCTATTTGCAATGGCAATTAGCCGAAAAAAATCCTGACTAGTTTGCATCTCTGAAACATATGAGACCCTATTTTGTGGTATCTTTTATGTGCGGAGGCATTCGTTCCCGCACATGAAAACTGAATATTAATAAGACACAAGGAGTTTCATAATTATGAGGAAATGGTTATTGAGTTTACTTGCGTTGGTTGCTATTAGCGGTGCGTCATTGACGAGCGTTAATCATGGTACAAGCGCCTTCGCAGCTTCTAAGTCAAAGTTGACTGGAAAGGTCTTAGCTGTTGGTTCAACAGCGCTTCAACCCCTTGCCGAGCAGATCGGCGAGCGCTTTTCAAGTGCACATCCTGCAGTACAGGTTACCGTGCAAGGTGGTGGATCCGGTGCTGGCTTGACACAAGTTCAAGCTGGTTCGGTCCAAGTAGGTAATTCTGATGTTTTTGCTGAAGAAAAGGATGGTATTGATGCCAGTGTTTTAGTTGACCACAAAGTCGCAGTTGTTGGAATTGCACCAGTGGTTAACTCAGATGTAAGTGTTCGAAGTCTGACGAAGAGTCAATTAAAAGATATTTTTACAGGAAAAGTTACAAATTGGAATCAGGTTGGTGGAAAAGACGAGAAGATTGTCCTGATTAACCGAGCAGCTGGTTCTGGTACGAGAGCTGTTTTTGAAAAAGCTGTGCTGGGAGATGCCACTGCAGCAACGGCTCAGGAACAAGATTCTAATGGTACGGTTCAAAAAATAATTTCAACAACACCAGGTTCTATCTCATATTTAGCTTTTGGCTACATTAAGGGACAGACTGGTCTTAGGGCTTTGAAATTAAAGAAAATTGCGCCAACAGCTAAAAATGTGCGCACGAATAAGTGGCCAATCTGGGGATATGAGCATATGTATACCCGGGGCAAAGCCAAGGGTGCTACAAAAGCCTTTATCAGTTATTTTCATAAAAAAAGTGTCAAAGGCATCATTCGTCGATTAGGTTATATTCCGCTTTCTGAAATGAAAGTGACTAAAGACGCAGATGGTGTGGTAACAACTAAGTAACAATTATCCGGGGGCTGGCCCCGGACTACATAACTATGACTAGAAAAAAACTTTTGACAAGAATCGGTATCATCGCAATCGTTGTTTTAGCACTATATTACGGGTCGACCCACCGCGGCCTGACCAGTAATTCTGCTGTCTCGCCTAATGCGACGACTAAAAATATCTTGATCGTAGGCTCAACGGCGCTGCAGCCTTTAGCAGAACGCGCCGGTGCCGAATATGAAAAAGCCAATCGCAACACCCAAATTACTGTTCAAGGTGGTGGATCCGGTGCTGGCTTGACACAGGTAGCAGCAGGTTCTGTGCAAATAGGCAATTCCGATATTTTCGCGGAAAATAGTGACGGAATTGATACCAGCAAGATCGTTGGCCATAAAGTTGCTGTGGTGGGCATAGCCCCAGTGGTCAATAAAGGCGTGGGCCTTAAGAATTTAACATCAACTCAGTTGCAGGATATTTTTACAGGCCGCGTGACAAACTGGAAACAGCTTGGGGGCCCAAATCTCACGATTACAGTGGTCAATCGTTCGGCTGGTTCGGGAACGAGATCGGTTTTTGAAGGAGCGGTGTTAGCCGGACAAGCTGCCACCAAAGCACAGGAACAAGACTCGAACGGCACGGTACAAAAGATTGTTTCTGCGACTCCGGGCGCTATTTCGTACCTAAGTTTCAGCTATATGTCTGCTCAGAATATACAAGCTTTGGATATCAACGGTGTTAGTCCGACCAGAAGCAATGTCGAAACTAATAGATGGCGAATTTGGGGTTATGAGTTTATGTATACACATGGCAAAGCACAAGGTGAGACTCGCCGTTTTATTACATTTTTCCAATCCAAAAGAATTCAGCAGGGCATTGTACAGCAGCTCGGTTACATTCCGCTAGCTGGCATGAAGGTTGATAAAAATGCGCAAGGAAAGGTTTCGGACAGATAAGCTATGCCAAGAAGAAACAACAAGAGTAATCAGGATCCAATCAGGGAATCATTATTAAGAAAGTCTATTTCAGCTAAAAAAGACAAATTTGGGAGTCGTCTGAGTCTTTCGGCACTGACTCTCATTAGTCTTGTTGTCTTATCTATTTTCTTCTTTGTTGTCAGCCGGGGCTTGATGACGTTCACTTTAGACCATATCAACCCCTTCAGGTTTATTTTCGGCACTGTCTGGAATCCAACGGCACCTGATGCACAAGGGAACTTGCAATTTGGCGCGTTGCCGATGATTGTCGGTTCTTTTCTTGTTACTTTTCTCAGTGCACTTGTTGCCACACCATTTGCAATTGCCACTTCTTTATTTATGGTTGAACTCCAACCAACGCTAGGCAAAAAAATTATGCAACCCGTCGTTGAATTATTGGTTGGTATTCCTTCTGTTGTGTATGGCTTTATTGGCCTCACCATAGTGGTGCCATTTTTACGCAGCATTTTTGGTGGTTCTGGATTTGGTATTTTAGCAGGCACGATTGTCCTGTTTGTTATGATTCTGCCGACAATTACATCAATGACTGTTGATGCGCTAAAAAATGTTCCCAATCATTATCGGGAGTCTGCACTTGCGATCGGTGCAACACGCTGGCAGATGATTTATAAAGTCATTTTGCGGGCAGCAACACCCGGAATCCTGACGGCTATTGTATTTGGCATGGCTCGTGCGTTTGGTGAGGCATTAGCTGTGCAAATGGTTGTCGGCAACGCGGCGATTATGCCAACTGGTTTGATGAATTCTGCTTCAACGCTTACTTCTGTGCTGACTCAGGGAATCGGCAATACTGCCGACGGCTCTGTGCAAAACGATGTTTTATGGACTTTAGCGATGCTGCTATTGATCATGTCTCTTATCTTTAACCTGGTTATTCGGATGATTGGAAAAAGGACAAATATTTCTCGAGGAGCGAAATAATGAATACGAAGTCAACAAATAAGATTGCTATCGTGACGATTTATTTTATTTCGGCTCTAGTAGTTGTTATTCTAGCAGCTTTACTGGTGTCGATTCTTGGCAGAGGGCTGCCAAACGTCAGTTGGCATTTTTTGACTAGCCACTCATCTGCTTTTACAGCCGGCGGTGGTATTTCTGATCAACTGTTTAATTCCTTTTATCTCTTGATATTGTCGATGCTGATCTCTTTGCCCATTGCTTTGGGTTCAGCAATTTATTTAAATGAATTTGCTAATCAGCAATCAGAGTTTATTTCGATTTTTCGTTCTGCAATCGAAGTTTTGAGTTCCCTCCCATCGGTAGTAGTTGGCTTGTTTGGCTTCTTACTCTTTGTTTTAAAGTTTCATTTTGGGTTTTCTGTTTTATCCGGCGCGGTTGCCCTCACTTTTTTTAATCTGCCTCTTTTGACCAGCTCCATTGAAAATTCGCTAGCTGCTATTCCAAATCTTCAAAGAGAAGCAGGCCTGGCTTTGGGCCTTTCAAAATGGGAAACGACTGGCAAAGTGATTTTGCCGGCCGCTGTTCCTTCGATCGTGACTGGTATTGTTTTGGCAGCTGGACGTGTTTTTGGTGAAGCGGCTGCTTTACTGTTTACAGCAGGCCAATCGGCTCCACAATTAAATTGGCTAAATTGGAATCCTTTTGATTCCAATAGCCCTTTGAATCCAATGCGGCCAGCTGAAACTTTAGCCGTACATATTTGGAAAGTTAATTCCGAAGGTACGATGCCGGATGCAGCTCGAATTTCCGCTGGTGCGTCTGCTGTGCTGATTATCATGGTTCTGATTTTTAATCTGTTGGCGAGATACCTAGGAAGTAAATTGTACAAGAAAATGACATCGGGATCGGCGAGGTGATCATGGCTAAATCAAAAACACCTGCAATTAATTATGTGAAAGATATAAAAAAACTGATTCGCTTGGATAATCCGGATAGTTACATTTCCGAACCTGATCCCGCGAGACATGAAGTAGCTTTGAAAACTGAAAATGTTTCAGTTTTCTATGGGGATAATCAGGCCTTAACAGATGCGAATCTCGCTTTTGAGCGTTTTAAAATTACGACTTTAATTGGGGCATCCGGCTCAGGGAAGTCTACTTTTCTGCGTTCTTTGAATCGTATGAACGATGGTGTTGCTCGTGTGACGGGTAAAATTATGTATCGCGGGTTAGACCTGAATTCTCCGGATGTTGATGTTTACGAAGTGCGTCGACATATTGGCATGGTTTTTCAGATGCCCAATCCCTTCGCAAAGTCTATTTATAATAACATTGCATTCGCTTTGACGCAGCGGAAAAAATATAGCAAAGAACAGTTAGACGAAATTGTCGAATCGGCCTTAAAGCAAGCTGCTTTGTGGGATCAAGTGAAAGATGACTTGCAGAAATCAGCGCTTGAATTGTCAGGCGGGCAGGCTCAAAGGCTGGTCATTGCGCGTGCGCTTGCATTGAAACCTGATATTTTATTAATGGATGAACCAACCAGCGCTTTGGATCCAAAATCGACGATGCAGATTGAAGAGACAATGATGGAATTAAAGAAAAAGTACACGATCATCGTTGTTACACACAATATGCAGCAGGCTGCCCGGATTGGTGATTACACGGCTTTCTTTCATTTGGGCAAAGTCATTGAATTCGATTTAACAAGAAAAATCTTTACGAGACCAAAAGTCAAATTGACGGATGATTATGTTTCGGGGAATTTTGGCTGATGGCAGACGAAAAATATCTATTAACAACTGAACATGTCAAGCTTTTCTACGGTGAAAAAGAAGCACTGCATGATATTAGTCTTCATTTTCCAAAAACAGGTATCACGGCTTTAATCGGACCATCTGGGTCCGGAAAATCAACATATCTTCGTGCGATAAATCGTATGCATGATTTGACGCCTGGTGTTCGTGTGGAAGGCAAGTTTTTATTTCACGGGCAGGATATTTACGCCGATAATGTCGATTTGGTTGATTTACGCAAGCGTATCGGGATGGTCTTTCAGCAGCCGACGCCTTTTCCATTCAGTGTTTATGAGAACGTTGCTTTCGGACTTAAATTAGGAAAAAAAATGCCGAAACACGAATTGGATGAGGAAGTTGAAAAGGCGCTCACACAGGCCGGTGTCTGGAATGAGGTCAAGGATCGTTTGGGTGCCAATGCCTTGGGTTTATCTGGCGGCCAGCAGCAGCGTGTCAGTGTGGCACGTGTGTTGGCGACCAAACCGGATATCTTGTTGCTAGACGAGCCAACCAGCGCTTTGGATCCAATCTCCAGCCGTGTGGTTGAAGACTCGTTGCTGGATTTACGCGATCATTATTGTTTAATTGTTGTGACGCATAACATGCAGCAGGCTGCTCGTATCAGCCAGACAACGGCCTTTTTAAATGAAGGGCGATTGGTCGAAGTAGGCAATACTCGTGATATTTTCCTGGATCCTAAAGAAAAGGAAACTCAGGATTATGTGAGCGGCCGTTTTGGATAAAATGAATAGAAAAGGAGATGATGGGGAATGAGCCGAATTTTTGACATCGAAATGGAAGATTTGGACGACCAGTTCCGCAGCATGGGGAAGATGGTTGCACGGACGATTGATAAATCAGTCGTGGCTTTTATGGCACATGATACCAAGGCCGCTGATGAAATTATTAATCGTGATCATGAGATTAACGAACGCGAGTCTGCTATTGAAAAAAAGACTTTTGAAATGATTGCGTTGTATCAGCCTGTGACAACCGATTTACGTGAAGTCGTGACTATCTTAAAAGCTGTTTCTGTTCTTGAAAGGATGGGCGATTATGCACGCGATATTGCACAATCGACCATTCGTATTCATCACCGGCAGAATGGCGATCGCAGAATGCCTGCGATTGAAAGAAAAATTTCTGAGATGGGCTTGATGGCAACAAGAACTGTCGATGAAATACTGGATGCCTATGTTTCTGATTCGATTGATGATGCTCAAAAGGTTGCCACGCACTCGCAGCATGTTGGCCAGCTATCATCAACGATTCGAAAAGATATTTTGGCTTCCATGAAGGATGATGCTGACACAGTTGATACTGGCGCTGATTACTTAGTGGTAGTTGGTTATCTTAAGCGGACCGCTGATCATGCGACTGATATTGCCGAGTGGCTGGTCTACAAGAGAAGCGGCAAAATTGTGGAATTAAATCCGGGATCTTCCAGTTTTATTTAAGGAGAAGTACCAGTATGCATTTTGTTTATAGGCTGATTGTCAATACATTAATTTTTGTTGTGTTTCACTATTTGTTTCCTAATGCTCTGACAGTTAAAGATTGGACAGCTGCAATCGTAGCAGCGGTCGTCCTTGCTTTATTGAATACCTTTTTAAAACCTTTGCTGCATATTGTGTCCTTTCCGATCACAATTTTGACGCTTGGCCTTTTTAGTATTGTTATCAATATGGTTGTTTTAGCCGTTGACGATGCTTTAGTTTCTGGCGTGACGATTCATGGTTGGGGCTGGGTATTTGTACTGAGTTTGATTTTTAGTTTTGCACAAAGTTGGATCACAAGTACTGAGAAAGTGAGGTAAAAAATGGATGAACAAATAACAGTTACGGTTAAAGATTTGGTACAGAATACTGCGTTGCGTGTAGTTTGGGGAGAAGATGATTTGGACCGGCCGATCACGGTTCCTGATATTGCGCGTCCCGGTTTGCAATTAACGGGATTTTTGGATTACTTTGAACCAAAACGCGTGCAGTTATATGGTGTTAATGAGACGGAATATGCTAAGACGATGTCGCATGAGCAGAAAATGTATGTTTTTAAAAAAATGTCAACGCCATTGACTCCGGCTTTTGTTGTCTCAACTGATCTGCAAGTCCCTGATGAATTGATTGATGCCGCTAAGGCCGCAAAAATTCCAGTTTTGACCAGCTCCTTAACTTCGTCTAGACTACTGTTGAATATGACTTATTATTTAGGTGCTCAGTTATCGGAAAGAAAAGCTGTCCATGGCGTGCTGATCGATATCAACGGCATAGGTGTGTTATTGACGGGTGACCCTGGAATTGGGAAAACTGAAGCTGCTTTGGAACTGATTCAACAAGGAAAAGCTCGTTTGATTGCTGATGACCGGGTTGATATATACGCCGAAGATGAACAGCGTCTAGTGGGGGCTCCTTCTGAAGTTCTCGCCAATTTGATGGAGGTACGCGGTATTGGTATTATCGATGTTCTTCAAACATATGGTGCCGCTGCAATTCGTGACCATACAACGATTGTGCTGAATATCGATTTAAAACGTTCTAATGAGAAAGTGTCAAACTTTGATCGCTTGGGTGACGGCGGTGCTAGTTTTGAAATTCTTGGGATAAAAATTCCCAAAATGGAGCTGCCGGTTACTTCTGGGCGTAATACAGCCAGCGTGATTGATGCGGCGGCTTTGAAATATCGTACCGAACGGATGGGTTTTGACGCATTATCCACATTAGAAGAACGCCAGCGCAAGCTGATTAAGGAAAATGAAGTCCATGACCAGCAAAACAACTAAAATAGCCGTCATTGGTGCTGGATCTTGGGGCACAGCTCTGGCTTCAACATTCTCTGGCAACGGCAATCAAGTGATGCTTTGGGGCCATAATGCTAATGATGTTGACGAAATCAATCGTTCTCATCACAATAGCCGTTATTTAAAAGATGCTCTTTTAGATGATAAGCTGCAGGCGAGCACTGATCTAGCAGCAGCGTTAAATGGCGCTGAAATTGTTTTATTTGTCGTACCAACGGTAGCAATTCGTGAGGTCGCACGTGAAGTTGGGAAACTTTTGTCTTTGACTGCCCCTGATGCATTTTTCGGCCATGCAATAAAAGGTATTGAGGTTGATTCTAATAAACGTATTAGTCAGATGATTTGCGAAGAAATGCCATTGTTAAATGAGAGCGATTTATTTTTTATTTCCGGTCCTTCACATGCTGAATCGGTGATTCGGCATGCGATCACTTTGGTAGCTGTTGCAAGTGCTAATAAAGGAAATGCACAAAAAGTTCAACAGGCATTATCCAATTCGTTTTTCCGTGTTTATACAAATTCTGACTTACCGGGTTCGGAGTATGCTGCGGCCCTGAAAAATGTGCTTGCGATTGCTGGGGGCATACTACAAGGCTTAGGAATGGCTGACAATACACAAGCAGCCTTGATTACACGTGGATTAGCAGAAATGCGTCGTTTGGGTATCGTTTTAGGCGGCCAGTCAGCCACTTTTGATGGTCTAGCCGGTCTCGGTGATTTGATTGTGACTGCTACTTCAGCCAATTCTCGCAATTTTCGCGCAGGTGTCGCATTGGCCGGTAACAAAAACATAGAACAAGTTCAAAAAGAGATGGGTATGGTCATCGAAGGCGTTCGAACAGCTAAAGCGGTAGACCAATTGTCAAAAAATAACAAAATTAGTATGCCAATTAGCCAGTCTGTCTACAAAATTCTCTATGAAAATGCGAAAATAGAAGATGTTGTTGCCGATCTAATGAATCGACCACTGATTTCGGAGGAATAATCGAGATGCTTAAAAAAGTTAAAAAGGCCGTGATTCCAGCAGCCGGTTTGGGAACGCGTTTTTTGCCGGCTACAAAAGCCTTGGCCAAGGAGATGCTGCCAATTGTCGATACACCGACAATTCAATTCATTGTTGAAGAAGCAATCAAATCTGGTATTGAAGATATTTTGATTGTCGATGGTAAATCAAAACGGTCTATCGAAGACCATTTTGATTCCAATGCTGAACTTGAAGATAACCTTTCTGCAAAGGGTAAGGATAAACTACTCAAACTGGTTCAGGACACAACTGATTTGAATATTTACTTTATTCGTCAATCGCATCCGCGTGGCCTTGGGGATGCTGTCTTAAAGGCCAAATCATTTATTGGTGATGAACCATTTGTTGTGATGCTGGGTGATGATTTGATGACGGATGAAGTGCCCTTGACTCGTCAGCTGATCGACCGCTATAACGAAACTGAACAATCGACACTAGCCGTGATGCAGGTACCTCACGAAGAGACTTCCAAGTACGGTGTGATTGATCCTGCTAAAGAAGTTAAACCGGGTTTGTTTGAGGTGAAAAACTTTGTTGAGAAACCGCGTCCGCAAGATGCACCTTCTGATTTGGCGATTATTGGACGTTACTTGTTTACGCCGACAATCTTTGAAGAACTGGAAAACACGATGCCAGGTAAAGGCAACGAAATTCAGTTAACCGATGCGATTGAGTCTTTGAATCACAAAGAGCATGTATACGCTCATCAATTTACAGGTAAAAGGTATGATATCGGTTCTAAAATCGGTTTCTTGGAAACAAATATTGAGTTTGGATTAGTTCATCCGGATACTGGTGACGAGCTTCGCAAGTATATCAAAGAGCTTGCAAAGACTCTGTAAAGTTTGCCATATCTGTCATTGATCGTCCGTTAGGACGATTTTTTATATATTTGAGCAAATGACAGCTCTGTGATAAACTAACAAATAGTAAGCAGGAGATTTTATGGCACAGAAATATGATGTGATCATTATTGGTGCAGGCCCAGCAGGCATGGCAGCAGCTACATACGCCAGCCGAGCTAATTTATCGGTTCTCATGATCGATAAGGGCATCTACGGCGGACAAATGAATGATACGGCCGAAGTTGAAAATTACCCTGGTTTTGATTCTATTTTGGGTAATGAATTGGCGGAAAAAATGTATGCCAGTTCGACGCGTTTTGGTGCTGAATATGTTTTTGGCGAAGTCGAGAATGTGATTGACCATGGTGCCAGCAAATTGGTTGTGACTGACGACGAACAGTATGAAACCAAGGTTGTTGTCGTTGCCAGTGGCGCTACACATCGTCATTTATCAGTGCCCGGCGAAGAGGAGTATGCCGGCCGCGGGGTTTCCTACTGTGCTGTTTGTGATGGTGCCTTCTTTAAGGGCGAACAAGTAACGGTTATTGGCGGTGGTGATTCAGCGATTGAAGAAGCGACTTACTTAGCTAATTTGGCTAAACAGGTGACAATTGTTCATCGCCGTGATACGCTTCGTGCCTCTAAAATTGCTCAAAAACGGGCCTTTGATAAAGCAAATATCGATTTTTCTTGGAATAAGGAGACCAAAGAAATCCTGGGCGATGGGGAAAAAGTCACTGGTATTCGCGTGTTTGATAAGGACAAGCAGGAAGAATCGATTATTAAAAGCGATGGTGTCTTCATTTATGTCGGGATTACGCCTAATACACAAGGTTTAGAAAAATTGGGTATTCTGGATGATAAGGGCTGGGTGCTGACTGACGAGAATATGCAGACGAAAGTGAACGGTGTTTTTGCTGTTGGTGATGTCCGCAAGCCTTCCATTCGTCAAATTGCTTCAGCAGTTGGCGATGGTGCTGTCGCCGGCAAATTACTGTTTGATTACATTCAAACTTTGACCGATTCGCAGGTTAAGGCTTGAAGCTGATGATATAATTTGACTTAGCATGAAAATTAAGGTTATTTCGTTTGGCTATAAATACGAAAATATGCCAAAAGCGTCTTTTGTTTTTGACTTGCGTTTCCTAAAAAACCCATATTGGCAGCCTGGCATGCGTACTTTGAGCGGTTTGGATCAGGCTGTTTTTGATTTTGTCATGTCAGCTGCCGGCTCTGAAGATTTTTATCAGCAGCTCAAGCAGATGGTCGGCCTAGCTTTAAAATTAGCTCAGGCCAAAGAGACAGCTGGTGGCCATGTCGCTGATGAAGTAACGATTGCCTTTGGCTGTACCGGTGGCCAACATCGTTCAGTTGCTTTTGCCCAAAGATTAGGTCAAGATTTAGCTGCTGAAGGATATGACGCAGCCATTTGTCATCGGGATTTAGCAAAATCTCAAAAACGCGAGATCGCGCGGCTAAAAGAGGAGACCAAAGCATGAGTACTGGCAAAAAAAGAAATGTCGTCGTGATTGGCGGAGGCTCCGGATTACCGGTTATTTTACGTCCTCTGCGCGATTGCAATGTCGAAGTGACTGCCGTTGTGACCGTGGCTGACGATGGCGGTTCGTCAGGTGTGATACGAAACTTTATGAATATTGTGCCGCCTGGAGATATTCGCAATGCGCTGGTTTCTTTGTCATTATTGCCGGATGATTTTTTGAAGATTTTCCAATATCGTTTTGAATCTTCTGATGAGTTTTTTAAAAATCATGCTCTAGGAAATTTAATTATTGCGGCCATGACCGAAATGTCTGGTGATATTTTCGGTGCCGTTCAAAAGTTGGGCCGTTTCATGATGATTTCCGGTAAGGTCTATCCCGTTGCTACAGATCCCTTGGTGCTGCACGCTGCTTTTACAGATGGCACACAGGGCAGCGGCGAACATGAGATTACAGTTGCTCACAAAGTGATTGAGCATCTATCAATCACGACGGAGAATGGCGAACAGCCGACACCAACATCCGAAGTTCTTTTGGCGATTGACCATGCCGACATGATTGTGTTCGGGCCAGGCTCTCTATATACATCAATTCTGCCCAACCTTGTGATTCCATCTGTTGGCAAAGCGGTTAAGGCTAGTCCGGCAAAAAAGGTTTATATTGCCAATATCATGACGCAAAAAGGTGAAACAGACCATTACACGGATGCCAGCCATATCAAAGCTATCTACCACAATGTGACGGATGGGATTATTGATTATGTTTTGACAAACACAGCGGTTGTGCCGGAAGATTATATCGACTTTCAAAAGTGGGATGAGATTTCGACACAAGTCAAAGTGGATCTGGCCGAAGACAAAAAACTCGGTGTCACGCCGATTACCGGAGATTTTTTGGAATTACGCGATCAAGGCGCCTTTCATGACGGTCAGAAAATTGCCGAGAAACTGCTGCAAATCCTTGATGGCGAAGTCTGATGACCTTTACGCAAGCTGTTAAAAAAGAACTTTCAATTCTGCCGATTAGTCTGGATACTGCTAAATCCGAACTATCGGCGGTTTTGCGCTTAAACGGGATTTATCATCTTGGCGGCAGCCGGCACAATACGCTGGAAATTCAGACACAGAATCCGGCGAGTGCCAGACGAACCTACCAATTGCTCGCACAATGCTATCAGGCCGATATCCAGACCAATATTGAGCAGGGACGGTCTTTCAAACAGGCTGGCCGCCATCGTTATGGTGTGATCATTATGACGGATGCTGATACAATTTTGGCCGATTTAAAGCTAGATCCCTTTTCTGCTTCGCGTCTTGTGCCGCGGGCTTTTCTGGATACACAGGCAAAAAAACAAGCTTTTTTACGAGCGGCTTTTTTATCTACTGGATCAGTTAATGCGCCGCATTCCAAAAATTATCACTTGGAAATTGCTTCAGCCGATGAGGATTTAATCGAGCAGATTTTGTCAATTATGAATGACCCTCTTTTCAACTTAGGCGCCAAGATTGCTCAACGTCGCGATAGGCTGATTGTTTATCTGAAAACCGGTGAACGTATCTCTGATTTTTTGTCGATTATTCAAGCAACTGCCTCGATGCTGCAGTTCGAGGATGCCCGAATTATGTCAGACATGCGCAATTCGGCCAACCGTTTGGCTAATGCTGATAATGCCAACGTCAGCCGCATGGCCGAGGCCGCTCAAAAGCAATATGACGCGCTGCTGCTTTTACGCGAAAAAAATTATTTTGATTCGCTGCCGGACAAATTAAAAGAGGTTGCTTTATTACGGCTGAATAATCCGGAAGCCAGTCTCAGTGATATGGCTGACATGGTAGCAGGCCAAGAATTAACTAAATCAGGTATCAATCATCGTATGCGTAAATTGATGCAATTAGCATCGGAAATTGAGCAGGAAAAAGTTTGACCTTTCTTGACCAATGAACTATACTTACTTTATTAAATTTAAGGAGGCATGATATGTGGCCTGGAGTTATTGAACAAACTGCTAACGGACGCGAAAGTTACGATTTGCCGAGCCGGCTTCTCAAGGACCGAATTATTTTGGTTCAGGGCGAAGTCGAAGACCAAATGGCAACTAGTATCGTTGCGCAGCTGCTTTTTTTGGATGCACAAGATCCAAATAAAGATATATATATGTATATTAATTCACCTGGTGGATCTGTGACAGCCGGTATGGCGATTGTCGATACGATGAACTTTATTCGTTCTGATGTCCAGACAATCGTGATGGGGATGGCTGCTTCTATGGCAACAATTATTGCGTCGTCTGGTACGAAGACAAAGCGCTTTATGCTGCCAAATGCCGAATACTTGATTCATCAGCCGATGGGTGGTGCCGGTGCTGGAACGCAACAGACAGATATGTCGATTATTGCTGACCAACTGTTAAAGACCCGTAAGCGTTTGAACCAAATCTTAGCTGACAATTCTGGTCAAAAATTGGCCAAGATCGAGCAGGATACTGAACGTGACCATTGGATGGACTCTGATGAGACACTGAAGTATGGCCTGATTGATAAGATTTTGATCAACAAAGAAAAAGCTGATAAGAAAAAGTAAGAGTGAAGAGAGCTGGAAAAGCTCTTTTTTTGTGGCTCATTTAGAAGATTAGTTCACATTTGTGGTATTTCACACTTGTCATTGTTTCACATATGTGATATATTAGATAACGAAAGGAGGTTCTTATGGAGATCGATATCAAGGCCTACCTCGTTGACCACGACTTAACAATTTATCAGGTCGCTAAGGCGGGCGGATATGGTTATACCACAATTCACAAGTCTTTTAATAAACCGCAAACAGAGGCTACCAGTCTTAACCTGAGGGACCTCGATGCATTAGCACAGGCAACTCAGTCCAGTATGTGGGAAGTATTAAGAGAGTTGGAAACACACTATTTACAAAATTAATTGGAGGAAAAAATAATGGCAGATCGTAATTATTTTGATAATGACCCCTTTAATTCGATGGATGATATATTCAATAATTTAATGGGGCGGATGAACGGTTTAAATTCTGAATCACGCTATCTGATCAATGGTCAGCAAGTGAGTCCGGAAGAGTTTGCCGCTTATCGTCAAAAGGGCGGCCAGCCTCTGGAAGGACAATTCCAGGAAATGGCAGATGGCCAGACGGTTGTTGCACAGCGGCCTGAGCAGATTAAGAAAACAGGAATTTTGGCCAAGTTAGGCCGGAACCTGACTGAAGAAGCGCGTCAAGGAAAATTGGATCCCGTCATCGGGAGAAATAAAGAAATTCAGGAAACGGCTGAAATATTGAGCCGGCGGACAAAAAATAATCCCATTCTTGTGGGAGATGCCGGTGTTGGTAAGACGGCTGTTGTCGAAGGATTGGCACAAGCGATTGTGGCTGGTCACGTGCCCGCTGCAATCAAGGGCAAGCAGATTTACTCGATTGATATTTCATCTTTAGAGGCCGGCACGCAGTATCGCGGCAGTTTTGAAGAAAATATTCAAAAAATGATTCAAGAAGTCAAACAAGCCGGAAATGTGATCTTGTTCTTTGATGAAATTCATCAAATTCTCGGTGCCGGCAATACGGGCGATGAATCTGGATCCAAGGGCATGGCTGATATGCTCAAACCAGCTTTAAGCCGAGGTGAAATTTCTGTGATCGGTGCAACGACACAAGACGAGTATCGCAATACGATTATGAAAAATGCGGCTTTAGCACGTCGTTTTAATGAAGTCACAGTCAATGCACCAAGTCCGGAAGATACGCTGGCAATTTTAAAGGGTGTTCGTTCCCTTTACGAGCAGCATCATCACGTTAAGTTTCCTGATGCAGCCTTAAAGGCAGCTGTGGATTATTCAATTCAGTATATCCCACAGCGTTCGCTGCCGGACAAAGCCATTGATTTGGTTGATATGACAGCTGCACACTTATCGGCACAGCATCCGGTCAGTGATAAAGTCAGTCTGGAAAATGACTTAAAACAAGCTCAAAGTGATCAACAACAAGCTGTTGCTAAAGAGGATTATCAGCAGGCTGCCAAGGCTAAGAAACAGGTCGAAAAAATAGAAGAACAATTAAAAACGGCCAGCGAACAGAGCAAACAGACTGAAGTTATTGTGACGGCAAACGATATTGCCCAGTCCGTTGAACGTTTGACTGGTATTCCTGTTGCCAAAATGGGTGCCAGTGATATCGAACGTTTAAAAGGCATTGCTGGGCGCTTAAAAGGTAAAGTTATCGGCCAGGACGAAGCTGTCGAAGCTGTGGCACGCGCTGTTCGGCGGAATCGGGCTGGATTTGATGAAGGTAATCGGCCGATCGGCAGTTTCCTATTCGTCGGCCCGACTGGCGTTGGCAAAACGGAACTGGCAAAGCAGCTGGCTTTGGACATGTTTGGTTCTAAAGAGGCGATTATTCGTTTGGATATGTCTGAATACTCTGATCCGACAGCTGTTTCTAAATTGGTTGGTACAACGGCTGGTTATATTGGTTATGATGACAACCAGAATACCTTAACGGAAAAGGTGCGCCGCAATCCTTATTCGATTGTGCTGCTTGATGAGATTGAGAAAGCCAATCCGCAAGTGCTGACGTTATTATTGCAGGTATTGGATGATGGTCGTTTGACAGACGGACAGGGGAATGTTGTCAACTTTAAGAATACGGTCGTGATCGCAACTTCTAATGCCGGATTTGGCAATGAGAAACTGATTGAAGCAACCAAAAAAGAAGCGATTATGGATCGTTTGGCACCATATTTCCGTCCGGAATTCCTGAATCGTTTTAACGCGATTGTCGAATTTAGTCATTTGAGCAAGACGGATTTGAAACAGATTGTTAATTTGATGTTAACAGAAGTTGATCAGACGCTTGCTAAAAAAGATTTGACGCTCGAAGTGACATCTGCAGCTAAGAATTATCTGATGGAACAAGGCTACGATGAAGCGATGGGTGCGCGTCCGCTGCGCCGTGTGATTGAGCAGCAGATTCGCGATAAGGTCACTGATTTTTATCTGGATCACCTGGATGTGAAACATTTGAAAGCTGATCTGGTAGATGGCAGCATCAAAATTACAGCTAAGTAATCATCTGGATATAAAAATACGTGTTTGTTGAAAAAACAAGCAGCGTATTTTTTAATTTGCAAATAAAGTCACAGGCAAAACTTCTGGATTATCGAAATGCTCAGCTGGTTTTGCGATTCTTTTAAACAGCAGCTCAATCAAATTATCAGCGATTTGCGGAATTGGCTGCACGATTGTGGCAACCCCGGTGATATAACGGCGAATGAAAGTTGTACCGTCATATCCCACCACAGGCAGGTCTGGCAAATGGTTCTCTTTAAGTATTTTTTTGATCAGGAGGGCAGTTGTGTCGTTATTTGCAAAAAAGCCGTCAAATTTTTGCTCAGCTAATATTTTTGTTAAAGTTTCGACTTTTTGATCTTCACTGTAAAGTTTATCTGACATCGGGATAGTCTCGCTTTGAACATCATGATCCTGCAGGACTTTTAAGGCACCAGCAGCGCGTAGAGAGGTTGGCGACTGCGAATTATCATTATCGGCAATAATGGCAATATGTTTGGCACCTTGCTTAATGAGATAGCCTGCTGCCAGTCTGCCGCCTTGTAAATTATCTGATGAGACAATCGGAATTTTGTTAGAGAGAAAGCGGTCAAAGGAAACAATCGGCATATTAACTTCATCATATTCCTCAATGCCCAAATTGTGCGAACTGGTGATAATACCTTCGACCATATTAGCAGCCAGCATTCCCAAATAACGGCGTTCGGCTTCGATATTATTGGCCGAACTGGCGATGATAATCTTATAGCCCTTGGCCGAAAGCTTGGTCTCTAGTTCGTTTAATAGCTCAGAGAAAAAGGGATTGGCAATTTTCGGAAAAATCAAACCGATAAATTTGGAAGACTTCCCCTGCAGTGAACGAGCCAAAGCGTTAGGATGATAATTTAATTCACGAATAGCTGCATAGACTTTATCGTGGGTCTTTTTGGAAACATGCGGAAAATCATTTAACACACGAGATACTGTCGTGATCGTCACGCCAGCCTTCTTAGCAACATCCTGCAACTTGGCAACCATAAAATCTCCTCTTGTTATATTTTAACAATTTTTGCAATCCTTGTTAACGTTTGACAGCGTTTACCTTTTTTGGGTTAAAAAAACAGGCTGTGAAGCCTGTGTGCCGGATTAGAACAGCTGCAGTTTTTTATCCATGTGGGTAAAGGGCAGGCATCCGTCGGCTGTCACGTGAATACAATCTTCAATGCGGACACCCAAATCTCCTGGAATGTAGACACCTGGTTCAATGCTAAAGCACATACCTGGTTCCAAGATCAAATCATTTCCGGCCATGATTGATGGATATTCATGTTCGGACATGCCCATGCCATGACCGAGGCGATGGATAAAGTATTGGCCGAAACCAGCTTTGGTGATGATGTCGCGCGCGATTTTATCAATTGAAGCAGCGGTCACGCCAGGTTTAACGGCTGCCTGTGCGGCTAGTTGAGCTTGTAAGACAACTTCATGAACTTCGCGCATGTGGTCAGTTGGCTGGCCTAAAGCGACAGTCCGGCTGGCATCAGAAATATACCCTTTATAGACTGTTCCTAGATCAAACAGAACTAACGCATTGTCCTTTAATGGCAGGTCGGAAGTCTCGCCATGCGGATCGGCGGCGTGTTCAGCTGTTTGAACCAAGGTACCAAAGGACATTTCTGTCACGTTGCGGTTCTTTGTTGCAAATTCCAGTTCGGCAGCAATCTGCAGTTCCGTCTTGCCGGCTTTTAAGGCTTTAAAACCAGCTGCAAACGCTAGATCAGCGTCTTTCCCTGCTTGATCCAGTTTGGCAATTTCGTCAGCATCCTTGATCAGGCGCTGATGTTCGACGATAGGTGTCAGGTCAAAACTGTAATCAGCCTCTGGGAAATTGTCATGCAGGCGGCTGAAGCGTGCTAAGGTAAGATTCCCTTGCTCTGTGGCAATTCTTTTGGGATTAGCAACACGTTCTTTGATATGGTCGTAAATCATCTGCAGGCCATCTTCGTTATCCTGATAACCATATAAATCATATGGCCAGCCGCTGGATTTAACGACCTCGATTTCCAAAGCCGGTGCAAAAATGAAGGGGTCATGGTCGGCAAACACAATCATGGCCAAAATTCTTTCATAGGGATTGGAGCCGAAAGTCGTCAGATATTGAATTGTTTTAAAGTCGGAAATATAGGCGAAATCAAGCTTGTTGTCAACGATGGATTGGCGCAATTTGTTCAGCCGTGTTTCATTGAATTTTGTCATAATTCGAGTATAGTGCAAACAACTTTTGTAGAATGTAGGTATGACAAAATTATTGCTATTGGAAAAAATCAAGGAAGAGAATGCGGCTCAAATTCGTCGGGATTTTCCTGATTTGGAACTTATTAATGTTGATGAGATGCGCGATGACCTGATTGACCAGATCGATATTGTTTATGGACAGTTTGCTAAGGGCCAGGGATTCAGCCCTTGGTTTAAAAAAGTGGTGCCGAACGGCAAATCACTGAAATGGCTGCAGACAATTTCTGCAGGTATTGATTTTCTGCCTTTAACTGAGTTGGCAAAACGCGGTGTGATTGTCTCTAATATGAGCGGCCTGCATTCTGAGGCAATTTCTGAAAATGTCTTGGCTTATATCTTGATACTGAATCGCGGCATCAAGCAGGCCCTTTCTAATCAGGCCAAACATGTTTGGGATTTGAATCTATCGGGAATTAGACAATTGCAGCAGAAAAAAATAGCTATTTTTGGAACTGGTGCAATTGGTTCGGCTGTGGCCAAACTGCTGAAGCCTTTTGATGTGAAGGTTATCGGTGTTAATCGTCACGGCCAGCCTTTAACGGATTTTGATCAAGTTGTTACTCATGATCAGCTAGATGCGGTTAGAGACGCAGATTATGTCATCAACGATATGCCTTTGACCGATCAGACGCGGGGATATTTTAACGCGGACTTCTTTAAAACGTTAACGGCGGCACCGGTGTTCATTAATGTTGGCCGCGGCCCCAGTGTCGTACAAGCTGATTTGGTCAAAGCTTTAGATGCTGGCTTAATTTCCGGAGCAGCTTTGGATGTGTTTGAAAAGGAACCGCTAGAATCGGATTCACCACTTTGGGATCGTGAAAATGTAATCGTAACGCCGCATTCGTCAGCTTTGTTGGAACACTATCGCCGGGATGCCTACAAAATTTTTGGTAAAAATTTGACAAGTTATTTGAAGACTGGAAAACTAGCCATTAATCAAGTTAATTTGAAAGAGGGCTATTAATGAAACACGAAACAAAAATTCTCCATTTAAAAAACGGCTATGATATTTGGTCTGCATCTTTTGGTAATCCCGATGCGCCGATCAAACTCTTAGCTTTACATGGCGGCCCCGGCGGCACTTCAAAAGAATTTTGGCCATGGGCCGAAAATTTCCAAAAATACGTTGGTATGGATGTTCAAGTCTTCACCTATGATCAGCTGGGTTCTTTTTGGTCTGAATCGCCTGATTGGAGCAAGCAGGAAAACGTTGATAAATATTTGAATTACGAGTATTATTTGGACGAATTAGAAGAAGTGCGCTCTTTGATGGGCCTGGATCACTTTTATCTGCTGGGCCATTCCTGGGGCGGCGTGCTCACCTATGAATATACGCTGGCCCATCCGGAGCATTTAAAAGGATCGATCGTCTATTCAATGACCGATAATATTAAAGATTATGTGACTTCGATTAATCAGGAACGTTTGGATCTATTGGGCCAAGATGAAGTTGATTATATGAAATCGATTGAAGCGAAAAACGATTTCACGGATCCGCGCTATCACAAAGATGTCAATAAACTCTACCATGAGAATATTGAGAGAACCGATAGTTACGATCCTGATGCCGGGCCGGATTTGCTGGCGACAGACGTTTACAACCATTTCCAAGGAAACAATGAATTTGTCGTCACTGGTATTTTAAAAGATTGGAATATTCGTCCACGTCTGCATGAAATCACACGCCCAATGCTGCTAACCACGGGCGAAAAAGATACGATGCCGGTCTGGTCAATGGAAGCCACGGCTAAAGAGATTCCTGGTGCCGAATTGTTTGTCAATAAAGATGGCGGCCATCATCACGCGGTCGATCACCCTGTTGCTTTTTATAATAATTTAGCAGCTTTTCTCAAACGTGTTGAAGCTGCACAGTAATTTTTCTGGATCCGCCTGCGGGTCTTTTTTATTACCGCTATAATTTTCATATGTATGATTTTCTGATCGGCCAGATCAAAACACATGGCGCCAATTATATTGGGCTGGACGTTAATGGTGTCGGCTTTAAAATTTTTACGCCTAATCCATACGGCTACAAGCAAGAGAGCCAAACGACGATTTTTACTGAACAAATTGTTCGCGAAAACGAGATCAGTCTTTATGGTTTTGCGACAGCTGATGACCGCAATTTGTTTCAAAAATTATTAAATGTCTCGGGTATCGGGCCAAAATCAGCTTTGGCGATTATTGCTGGTGGTGATCGCAATGGCCTGATCGCAGCTGTTGAACAAGGAAAACCAGACTATCTGACTAAGTTCCCTGGGATTGGCAAAAAGACGGCCCAGCAAATTGTGCTGGATTTGAAGGGTAAATTAGGCGCTTTGCTGAGTGACCAAACAGATTTAGCTGTTGCCACGACCATGTCTCAAGCACTAGAAGATGCTTTAGCTGCTTTAGTCGCTTTAGGATTTTCCGAAAAAGACGTGCATCGGATTAACAAAAGTTTGGCAGCTTTGCCTGACTTAACAACGGACGCTTATATTCAAAAAGGGCTTAAACTATTAACTAAATGAATGAAGATGATAAAAAAATTTTAGATGCACAAGCATTGGCCGATGATAATGACGCCGAGTTGACTTTGCGTCCCCAGTATTTGAGCGAATATATCGGACAAAAGGAAATCAAAGATCAGCTGTCAGTCTATTTAAAAGCGGCTAAACAGCGCAAGGAAGCATTGGATCATGTTCTGCTTTTCGGGCCGCCTGGATTAGGCAAGACAACTTTAGCTGTCGTGATCGCTAATGAAATGGGTGCCAATATTAAGACGACCTCCGGCCCAGCGATTGAAAAGGCCGGTGATCTGGTGGCGCTGCTCAATGAGTTGGAAGCTGGCGATATTTTATTTATAGATGAAATTCACCGTTTACCCAAAAGCGTCGAAGAAGTTCTTTACTCAGCCATGGAAGACTTTTACGTCGATATCGTGGTCGGCCAAGGCGAAACAGCGCACGCGATCCATTTCCCTTTGCCGCCTTTTACTTTGATTGGTGCTACGACGCGAGCCGGCATGCTGTCGGCACCTTTGCGTGACCGCTTTGGGATTGTCGCTCACATGCGTTTTTATCCGGTCAGCGACTTGCAGCTGATTGCCCGGCGCTCGGCTGAAATTTTCAATACCTCGATTGCGGCTTCTGGTGCAGCTGAACTGGCTTTGCGTTCCCGGGGTACGCCGCGTATCGTGAATCGGTTGTTAAAACGCGTGCGGGATTTTGCTCAAGTGGCCGGCAAATCTGAAATTGACCAGCAGACGGTTGACTCGGCTTTAAATAAATTACAAGTGGATGGCCGCGGTCTTGATGAGACGGATCTCAAGTATTTGAAAACTTTGATTCAGCAGTATAAGGGCGGCCCGGCCGGTGTGAATGCCTTAGCCTCTAATATCGGCGAAGACACCGAGACTGTCGAAGAAATGATTGAGCCTTATTTATTGCAGATTGGTTTTATTCAAAGAACGCCGCGCGGTCGGCAAGCTACTGAAGCCGCTTATGAGCATCTGCATATCCCATATCAAACAGGGCTGCAGGCATAATTAAAGGGAGCCAAACGATGAAAATTTTGGTTACAGGGTTTGATCCTTTCGGCCCGGATAAAGTTAATCCTTCCTGGCAGACTGCAGCAGCCTTGCCGGACAAGATTTCTGGCAGTCAAATTATTAAAAAAATGCTGCCGACAGTTTTTGCTGAGGCAAAAGATCAGCTGGAAGCGGATATTCACGAAATCCAGCCGGACTTGGTTTTATGTTTGGGCCTGGCAGGCGGACGTTCTAAAATTACGTTGGAAAAAGTCGCGATTAATTATGTTGATGCTCGGATTCCGGATAATAGCGGTGCACAGCCAATTGGATCCTTGGACCCGCTCGGTCCGGATGCTTATTTTGAAAATTATAAAGTTAAAGAACTAGTCGATCGTTTACAGAGCCAGCATTTACCCGTAGCCATGTCTTTGTCGGCTGGTGCTTATGTCTGCAATGCGACAAGCTATTTTTTGTTAAACATATTGCATCATCAGTATCCAAAAGCGGTTGGCGCCTTTATCCATGTGCCTTATACGCCAGAAATGGGTTACGTTGATCAGCCCAGTTTGCCCTTAGCAGTTGATGTACAGACAATCACGGCTTATTTAACAGAAATGATTCAGGATTTAAAAGAGGAGAAACATGACTGAAGAAAAAACACCACACTACACTTTGAGCGATTTTGATTATGATCTGCCCAAAGAATTAATTGCTCAGACACCCTTAAAGCAGCGTGACAGTTCCCGCATGCTGGTTTTAAACGCCGACAGCGGTGCCTATGAGGACAAGCATTTTTATGATATTCTCGATTATTTAAATCCCGGTGATGCTTTGGTGATGAATAATTCGCGTGTGATTCCTGCACGTTTGCACGGCTGGCGGCCTGATACGAAAGGGCATGTGGAGGTCTTGTTACTGCGGCAGGATCACGGTGATGTTTGGGAGACGTTAGTCAAGCCGGCCAAAAAATTTCCGATTGGCTCAACGATTGATTTTGGTGACGAAAATCAGACGGTCATGACTGGTGAAGTTGTTGGCGAACTCGAGCACGGCGGACGTTATGTTGAATTTCATTATGATGGCATTTTCATGGAACTGCTCGATAAATTAGGCGAGATGCCGCTGCCGCCATATATTAAAGAAAAGCTGGCCGACCAAGAACGTTATCAAACGGTCTATTCCAAAGTCGAAGGTTCTGCCGCTGCACCAACTGCCGGCCTTCATTGGACGCCGGAACTACTGGATAAAGTCCGTGCCAAGGGTGTCAAGACGATTGAACTAACTTTGCACGTTGGCTTAGGAACTTTTCGTCCAGTCGAAGAAGAAGATATCGATCATCACAAGATGCACTCGGAATTCTATCAGTTGAGTCAGCGGGCAGCCGATGAAATCAATCAGGTCCGCAAGCAAGGCGGAAAAATTGTTGCTACGGGAACTACGACGATTCGGACTTTGGAGACCATTGGCCATAAATTTAATGGCGATCAATATGGACAGGAATTAAAAGCTGATTCTGGCTGGACCGATATTTTCATCAAACCCGGTTTTAAATGGACAACTGTCGATGCCTTTATTACAAATTTCCACTTGCCTAAATCGACCTTAGTCATGCTGGTCGCTGCCTTTACAGGTCGGGAAAACATTTTGAACGCCTATGCCCACGCGATTAAAGAAAAATATCGTTTCTTCTCATTTGGCGATGCGATGTTCATTCACAGATAAATCCTGCTAAACAGCCGAAAAGCTGTTTTTTATTTGCTGCGACTCTAAAATAGAAGCATGTGTACATCAATTTTTCAAACAGCCAAAAACGGTCAGCATTTATTTTCTCGGACGATGGATTGGGAAGGCCTATATGCTTTTCCAACGTTTTTACCACGCAACTATCAGTGGCGCTCTGCTTTTGATGGGAAAACCTACAATTCCCGCTATGCCTTAATTGGCAGCGGTCATGCAGTTGCCGACCGTGCCGATATTTCTGATGGCGTGAATGAGCACGGGTTATCGGTCCAGAAACTTACTTTTTCGGCTGGCAAAGATCATTTTGCTCAAAGCCGCAAAGCTAGCTACACACAAATTGCGCCTTTTGAGTTTCCCTTGTGGGCCATGACGCAGTTTGATTCAGTGAGCTCCTTGCTGGCAGCTTTGCCGACATTGGAAATTATGAATGATCAAGAAGCTGTCCGTGAGTATGGAGAGGCTGATCTTCATTTTGCCGCGGCTGACCCGACTGGCCGTTTTGTGATTATCGAACCCTTAAGCATGCCGATGCGCGTGATTGAAAACCCGCTAGGTGTTGTGACGAATGCCGGTGATTTTCAAAAAGAGGCTGCTAAACTAGCTGATTATATGACACTGCTTCCGGAATATGCAGCTGGTCGGCTGCCATATAATTCGCAGCACGTATCGACTGGTGATTTTTTCTGGAAAAAAGCAGTTTCCCGGCGGTTATACACCCAGTGCCAGATTCATTCGCGCAGCTTATTTAAAAGAACGCATGACGGCAGCTGCAGACGAACAGCATCAGTTAGTCGCAGCTTGGCATATTTTAAATGCTGTGACTGTGCCGAAGATGCCAGCTCGCTCGCAGACTTACACAGTTTACCGTTCGGCAGTCGCACTTGAATCAAAAACACTTTATTATGAAAGCTACGATAGTCAGCAAATTTACAAAATCGTTTTGGATGATCATTTGGCAGCTCAGACAAAGGCTATATCTTTTGAAAAACAAATTCGTGATTTTCATGTACAATCATTGGATTAGCTTGCGACGGCTGCGAGTTTTTGTTTTCCCGAATGGATTGATAAGATTAAGATAATGAGTTCTCTTGAAAAACAATTAGATCGTCAAAAACATATTCGAAACTTTAGTATCGTGGCCCATATTGATCATGGCAAATCCACGATTGCTGACCGCATTTTGGAAATGACGCATACGGTCGCCGAGCGGCAAATGAAGGCTCAGATTCTTGATGATATGCCCTTGGAACGCGAGCGCGGCATCACGATCAAAATGAATGCTGTTGAGGTACATTATGATGCCAAAGATGGCCAACGCTACATCTTTCATCTGATTGATACCCCTGGGCATGTCGATTTTTCCTATGAAGTTTCCCGGGCACTAGCGGCAGCTGATGGTGCTTTATTGGTTGTGGATGCAAGTCAGGGCGTACAGGCACAGACTTTAGCCAATGTTTATTTGGCTTTAGATAATAATCTGGAAATTCTGCCGGTTATCAATAAGATTGATCTGCCTTCAGCGGATCCGGCCGGTACCAAAGCAGAAATTGAGGATGATATCGGTATTGATACGAGCGAAGCTGTCGATGTCTCAGCTAAAAGCGGCTTAGGCATAGACCGTTTATTAGAACAGATTGTCCATATAATCCCGGCGCCTAGCGGAGATTTATTAGCACCGCTGCAGGCTCTAGTGTTTGATTCAAAATATGACCCTTACCGCGGTGTTGTTTTGTCTATTCGTGTTAAAGAAGGGCAGGTACATGTCGGTGACAAGATTCGTTTGATGAATTCACAGACGGATTATGAAGTGACTGAGTTAGGGGTTTTCTCGCCGGATGCGCGTCCTTTAGAGGAATTGATCGCCGGGGATGTCGGCTATTTGACAGCAGCGATTAAAGATATTCACAGCGCTCGTTCTGGTGATACGGTTACCTTGGCAGATCGCCCGGCAGCGCATCCTCTAAAAGGGTACCGGCCGATGACATCCATGGTTTATGCTGGTATTTATCCCAGTGACAACGCCCGTTATAACGATTTGCGCGATGCACTGGACAAATTAAGCTTAAATGATGCCAGCCTGGAATATGAACCGGAAACTTCAACAGCTTTAGGCTTTGGTTTTCGTGTTGGTTTTCTAGGCCTGCTGCACATGGATGTTGTCCAAGAACGTCTGGAACGCGAATTTGATTTGGAAATTGTCATTACAGCGCCGACAGTCACTTACCATGTGCTTAAAAGTGACGGCAGCGAAGTCGATGTTTCCAATCCATCTGAATTACCGGATGCCAGTCAAATTAAAGAAATTCGCGAGCCCTTTGTTCATGCGACAATCATGGTACCCGAGGAATTTGTCGGGCCGGTCATGGAATTAGCTCAGGCCAAACGCGGTATTTTTATCACGATGAATTATCTGGACAAATCCCGTGTCAATGTTGAATATAAAATACCCTTGTCGGAAATTATTTTCGATTTCTTTGACAAACTGAAATCATCGACTAAGGGCTATGCCAGCTTGGATTATAGTTTGGATGGCTTTGTGGCCAGCGATTTAAAACGGATTGATATCCTCTTAAATGGCGATAAAATTGATGCCTTGAGCTTTATTGCATACAAAGATTTTGCCGAGAATCGTGCTCGCGTGGTGACAAGCAAACTAAAAGAGACGATTCCGCGCCAGAATTTTGAGATTCCGATCCAGGCAGCTATTGGATCAAAAATCATCGCGCGGACCAATATTAAGGCTTACCGAAAAGATGTGACGGCCAGAATTCATACAGGAGATCCTGATAGACGTGCTAAATTATTGGACAAGCAGCGTCGAGGCAAAGCGCGTATGAAGTCAGTTGGTAAAGTCGATATTCCGCAGACAGCGTTCATGTCTATTCTGAAAAACGAAGATGATGAGCAATATAATAAGGGGCTTTCGTGATTGGCCATGTTAAAAAATTAATCATGTTTGCTTCGGGGATGATTTTTTTGGTCGTCCTTTTTTCACTTTTTTTCTATCTTTACAATCAGCCAAACAGTCAATTAGCCAGGCGCGATGCGGCTATTATTTGCCGCGGGGCTTTAACGAATCGCTTAGATTCGGCCTACATTTATTCCGGTCGTCCAGTCAACAAGTCTGACTATATTCATAGTATTCAGATTAATTTGGGACGCAATCTTGTTTTAAGCCCATCTTTAACCTATAAAAAAATTCACTACCAGAGGCAAACGGTACTGCATGATATTGCTGGTAAAATGTATCGTCTGCAATTTTCTAAAAGGCCAGACAGTCTCGGCCGTATACTACTAAACAATACACATACAGCACGTGTTGATTATCAGGTCCAGAAAATCGATCTGGGCCGGATTTTAGATCATTTGATTAGTCTCTCTGAAAACGATTTGACAAAAGCACAGCGAAGCCCGCGTCTATCTAATTTAAGCCAATCGCAAATTGCGCTGCTTCAATATATTCTGATCTCAAACAACTGGCGGCGTTATATTGCCACTTATAATGGGAAGGCCCCAATTGTCCGATCAAGTTTTACAATGGTCTTTGATCCGAGAAAAAAGCGCTTTGTGATTGACCGCAAAACGCTGCAATTAATTCAATCAAGTGGGGTGTCTGATGAATAATCATATTTCAAATCAAGTTCGGCAGGCTGCTAAGAATCTTGTTTCGGAAAAACAAACTGCCTATTCTTTTAATCCTAAATTGCTTATTCCACAAGAAGGTGCTATTTTCAAAAAGGAAATCGGCCTGCCTGCTATTGGCGAGCATGATATTTTTGTCCAGGTGCAAGCAGTTTCTGTGAATCCTGTGGATGGCAAATTACGTACTGTCACAAATCCAGAAAAAGTTGCCGTTCTTGGTTACGATGCTTTTGGAAAAGTCCTTCAAGTCGGTAAAAGCGTCACACGTTTTCATGTTGGCGATTCGGCTTACTACGCAGGAACGACGGCCAGAAACGGCAGCAATGAACAATATCAGTCTGTTGATGAACGTCTGGCAGGCCATCCAGCTCAAAAACTGACCGCAGCGCGATCAGCTGCTATGCCGTTAACCAGTCTGACTGCTTATGAAATTTTAGTTGATCATTTGGGGCTTGATTTTCAAAGCAAGTCGGCACAAGGCAGCAAAATGCTGGTGATTAACGGTGCTGGCGGCGTAGGCTCGATTTTGGTACAGATGGCAGCCTATTTAGGCATTGAAGTGTCTGTCACTGCCCATTCAGAAGCTTCGATAAATTGGCTCAAACAATACCCGATTGACCGAATTTACGATTATCATGATTTAAACGAGAATTTAGCTGATCAAAAGTTTGATTACATTGTTTTCCTGTATGACCCGGCGCCATATTGGCAGACAGCAATCGAACACATCAAGCCTTACGGCAGGCTGGTTTCCATTGTCGGTACGGAGACACCGCTGAATATGGGGCCTTTGAAGAATATTGCTGCCCAATTTAGTTGGGAATATATGTTTGCAAAGTCGGATTTCAATCATGACCTCTTAAGCCAGGGGCAAGCTCTGGACGAAGTAGCGCTGCTGTTAGATGCTGGTGTTTTAAAATCAACTTTGAATCAGACTTTTGATCATTTGAGTGCTGGCAACTTGATTCAAGCCTATGCACTGTTGGATTCAGGAAAAACACAAGGAAAGATTGTCTTAACGGCACCTTTCCAATAATTATTTTGAAAGTGAGCAAGCATGACAGCACGTTTTTTTCTTGAAGATCCCGCCGAGTTTAGTAGGGAAGCTTCAATTACACAAACACATAATCCGGATGTTTTTCATCATCTTAAGGATGTTTTGCGTGCTCGTGCTGGCGACCAAGTCGAATTAGTAGCGCAAGGGGCCGCTTATTTGGCATCGGTCAGTGATCTAACGGTTGATCGAATAAAATTCCAAAGCATTACTGCCATTGCTAAGAATCCGGAAATGCCCAAGAAGATAACTTTAGTGCTGCCGCTGCTTAAATCTGATCATCTCGACTGGTTGATACAAAAAGCGACTGAACTTGGATGCGGACAAATTATCTTGACGAACTTTGTTTATAGTGTGGCTCAGGCTTCTAAAATTGATCGCAAGCTGCCTCGCTGGAAAAAAATTATTAAGAATGCTGCCGAACAGTCGCATCGCTTAGTGCTGCCGGATCTCTCTTTTCAAAAAGATTATCTTCAGACAGTTCGGCTTTCGGCCAGCCAGATTGGCCTTGTTGCCTGGGAAGAAAGCGCTAAATCCGGTGAAACCAGTAACTTACACGCCTCCTTGCAAAAAGCCGCCCAAAATCCCGCTATTTCAGGGCTTGTGGCGGTATTGGGGCCAGAGGGAGGCATTAGCCGAAACGAAATCGCGCTCCTTCAAAATGCCGGTTTTATTTGTGTTGGTCTTGGTCCCAGAATTCTGCGGGCGGAAACCGCGCCACTTTATTTGCTCTCTGCAGCCAGTCTTTTGATAGAATTGAGCTAACTTATGGCGAAATTGATTAAAAAACGGTATTTATTCTGGTTTATCCTTTCTGTTCTTCTCAGTATTTTTGGGCCCTTGTTTTTTAGGTTGAATTTTTTAGACGGTTTTAGACGGATTGTTATTTTGTTGGGGTTGATTTTCGGCGGCTTTTCTCTTTATTCGGGCTTTTATTTCCGTCGTTATGGTTTAAAATTTTGGGGAATTTTTATTTTCCCACTCACTTTCAGTACAATTAATCTGCTTTGGCGCGTCTTGTTTGGCGGATCGCTGGTTTCGCGTAATTATGCCTATTTTTTTGCCGCATTTTACCTGGTACTGAGTTTATTTACTTTTGTCAGTGATGCAGATGATAGTGATAACCACAATGATATGCCGGTTGATGGCGGATTTAAGGAGGTGAAATGATGGCACAAGTTGAGAATCGTTCTTTTCAAGAAGTTCATGATGTGTATAAAAGCTACTTGCCGGCGGATCAGGTCAAACGGATTGACGCAGCATATGAATTAGCCAAGAAGATGCATGCCGGCCAGAAACGCAAGACTGGTGAAGACTATATCTATCACCCGATTCAGGTTGCTGGTATCCTAGCTGATTTGAAAATGGATCCAGATACAATTATTGCTGGCTTTTTGCATGATGTCGTTGAAGATACGCCGGAAACAAATGAAGAAATTCAAGCAGCTTTTGGCGATGATGTCGCTCAAATCGTGGATGGCGTGACAAAATTAGGCCGTATTCACTATGAATCCACCGAAGAAAATATGGCTGAAAACCACCGCAAACTGTTGTTAGCGATGGCCAAAGATGTTCGTGTCATCATTGTGAAACTAGCTGACCGCTTGCATAATATGCGGACACTGCAGGTTCATCGTTTGGAAAAACAGCACCGGATCGCCAGTGAGACATTGGATATTTATGCGCCCTTGGCTCATCGTTTGGGCCTTGCTAATATCAAATGGGAGCTGGAGGATCTCAGCCTGCGATACTTGGACCCAGACGAGTATCACCGGATTGCCAAAATGATGCATTCTCGCCGTGAGGAAAGGGATGCTGATGTCGCTGCTGCAACCAAACAAATTGATAAAGCGATTGCAGACTTAAAAATCGGTTCATACGAAGTGACCGGTCGTCCTAAACACATCTATTCGATTTATCGTAAGATGACCGATAAGCACAAACAGTTTTCAGAAATCTATGATCTACTGGCTATCCGCGTGCTGGTCAGTACGGTCGCTGATTGTTATGCTGCTTTAGGCGCTATTCATGCCAAGTGGAAGCCGCTTCCGGGACGTTTCAAAGACTATATTGCGCTGCCCAAGCCTAACGGCTATCAATCTCTGCATACGACGATTATTGGGCCAAACGGCCACCCCTTGGAGGTTCAGATCAGAACCTTTGAGATGCACCGCGTTGCCGAATTCGGAGTTGCCGCGCACTGGGCCTATAAAGAGAATAAAGGTTCCGACAAACGCGCCAAGGTTGCTGATTCCGATCAGCAGCATTTAAACGCTATCCAGGGTATTTTGGAATTACAGGAAGGCACCACGAACGCTGAGCAATTTGTTGATTCGGTCAAGGGCGATTTATTCTCTGATCGTGTCTACGCTTTTACGCCTAAAGGGGATGTTTTTGAGCTGCCGGTCGGGTCCAAACCGATTGATATGGCCTTTGCGATTCACTCTGATGTTGGCCTGCATACGGTCGGCGCTAAAGTGAATGGCAAAATAGTTCCTCTGGATTATGAAATCAATACAGGCGATATTGTTGAAATCATTACAGCACAGACACCGAAAGTCTCACGTGACTGGCTGAGTTTGGTTGCCAGCCGTCGTGCCCGCAACAAGATTCGTGCCTACTTCAGACAGCAGGATCGTGCTAGCAATATCGAGGGCGGACGGCAGATGCTGGAGAAATATCTTCAGGACAAGCAATTGCCTGTTGAAGAAGCTATGACCGATGAAAACTTGACCCTAGCTGCATCAAAAATGCATCTTTTTTCCGGCGAGGATCTATTGGCTATGATCGGCTATGGCGAAGTTTCTCTGCAGCAAGCTGGCAATCGGCTGACAGAAGATATTCGTAAGAAAATAGCTGAGAAGAAAGCCGAAGAAGTTCAAGAGGCGTTGCTGGCCGGCAAAGAAGATGCTGCTAAAGGCCTGATTCGCAAGGGTAGTGCACCCGCTAAAAAGAACCGGCCCGAAGAAGATATTACGATTGCCGGAATTGATTCTTTGCTGATCCATCTGTCTAAATGCTGTACACCGATTCCAGGGGATGAGATTACGGGTTATATTACGCGTGGCCGAGGCGTGACAGTGCATCGCGCAAACTGTCCAAATATCAAAAAGACTCTGGAACAGAATGATCGTATTATTGCCATCGATTGGAATAATCCTGATGGTAATCGGCCAAATTATGATGCTGATTTGATTGTGACCGGTTCAGACAGGCCGGGTATTCTCAATGACGTGATTCGTTCGGTCAACGCCAATACTCATTATTTAAATGCTGTTTCGGCTCGCAATGAAAAAGATGGCGCTGTGATTATCAGCCTGACTGTCGGCGTGAAGAATGTTGATCAGCTGCAGCATATTATCGATGCCATTGTTGGTGTCCACGATGTTTACGAAGCAGCTCGCGCATTTCATTAAAAAAGCGATTTCTCTTAGGGGAAGTCGCTTTTTATTCGGTCTTCTTCAATTTTGGTTGGACATTGTTAAACCAATCTTCTAAGGCGTTTCTTAGGTCATTAGCCACTGTTTGCCGGTAGCTGTCGGACTGGATGTACTGGAAATCGCTAGTATTATTTAAGTAACCCATTTCCAATAGGACTGAAGGCAGATAACTTTCTCGAATCACATAGAAATCGCCAAATTGTGCGCCGCGATTAGCAATTGGCAAATTGGTGAAATGGTTTTTAATGGTGTTGGCTAATTCATAGGAATTACTTGTATCCCGATGATAGTAATATTCTGTAACACCTGATGCCGCATTTGCCACTTCAAAGTTATCATAATGGATACTGATAAAAGCGTCAGCGTGATATCTTTTAGAGATATCTGTGATTTTGGATAAAGGCCAAAGCAAACGGTCACTGTTGCGTGTCAAAATAACACGAGCACCTGTGGATGCTAGGGCATCTCTAATTTGACGGACGGTTTTTAAAGTATATGTTTTCTCAAAATATCTGGGATCTGTTGTGCCGTCGACAGCCAAAGATCCTGGATCGGATCCGCCATGCCCGGCATCTAGTACAATGGTCGCCTCTGCCATTCGATCAGGTGTGCCACTGGTGTTCTCATTATTTAGGTGCCAGCCAGCGACCCAACCTTTGTCACCTCGGGCGCCAATTCGAACCTGCAGCCAGCCGTGTGCCCGTTGGAGGACCGTCAGCCGCTGATTACGAGGCAGAACGGCCAGCTGATCGTACATGGGTCCAGGGCCGCTTCTTAAGATAGTACGGGTGGCTCGCAAACGGATTGTGTTGGCACTAGAAAAAATTTTAAGGGCTGGCGAATCAGTCGCATACAATGACATGATTAGCAGTGCACAAGCAAAAACGAAGCCGGCAGAGATGAATAATGGCACTGGTTTTTTTAAAATTTGTTTCAGCACATGCAAATTATATCTCAAGCCACCTTTGGCAAATATTATCGCAGTGTTAAAATTCAATATGTATGTCTGAGAAACTTTTTCAAAAACCTAAAGGGACGGCGGACCTGCTTCCGTCTATCCAGCCAGTTTGGCAAAAAATTACAGCTGTTGCACAAGAAATTTTCGAACACCGATATAATTTCGGCCGTATTGATACGCCTTTATTTGAGAATTACGATATTTTTGCGCGAACTTCTGGTGATTCATCTGATGTTGTCAGTAAGGAAATGTATGATTTTTACGATAAGGGCAAACGGCACATGGCTTTGCGCCCGGAAGGGACGGCCGGTGTTGTCCGTGCTTACGTCGAAAATAAATTGTACGGGCCTGAATATGAGAAACCGGTCAATCTATATTATCTGGAATCGATGTTTCGTTATGAACGGCCGCAAGCTGGGAGAATGCGGGAATTTCATCAACTCGGAGCAGAAAGTTTTGGATCGGATTCACCTTTTTTGGATGCACAAGTGATTCAAATGGCGATTGATTTCTTCAAGGCTTTTAAGCTGAATAATTTGCTCGTGAAGATTAATTCGCTGGGGAACGATGCCTCACGTGCAGCTTTTCGCCAAGCATTAGTTGATTATTTAAGTCAATACGAGGAACAGCTGAGCCGGGATTCAAAAATTCGTTTGAAGACCAATCCGCTGAGGATTTTGGACTCAAAGGATGCTAATGATCAAAAGCTGCTCGTTGGCGCGCCAAAGATCTTGGACTATCTGGATCAGGATTCTAAAAACCGTTTCAAACAAGTCACGGATGCGCTGGATGCCTTTGGCGTTAATTATGAAATTGACGAGAAGCTGGTTCGCGGTCTGGATTATTACAACAACACGATTTTTGAGATCGAAACGCAGGATCCAAAACTTAAGTCAGCAGCTACGATTTGCGGCGGTGGCCGTTATTCAGGGATGGTTGAAGAATTTGGCGGACCGGATACACCGGCAATTGGCTTTGGCATTGGTCTGGAACGTTTGATTACTTTAATTGGTGAAGTCAAAGAGCGAGATCAGGTGGATGTTTATATCGTACAGACAGATTCCTCTGTGAGTGCTTTTGCTAATTTATTGGCAAAACATTTGCGTGAGGTTTTCCATTTTTCTGTTTTGCTGGATTATACGAATCGCTCGATGAAATCGCAATTCCGGTCTGCCGATCGGACGCAAGCGCGTTATTCGATTGTGATTGGCGATCAAGAAGTGCAAAGCAAAGAATTGACATTGAAAAAGATGACTGATGGCAGTCAGAGAAAAGTATTATTGGATAATTTAAGAATTGAGGATTTTTCATGACGACAAAACAAAGAACAATTTATGCCGGGCTGGTGGACGAGACGCTTGCTGGCCAGCAGGTCACATTAAAGGGATGGGTACAAAAGCGCCGTGATCTAGGTGGTTTAATTTTCGTCGATTTGCGCGATCGTGAAGGGATTGTTCAACTTACTTTTTCTGATGAATTTTCGGCTCAAGCTAGGCAAACAGCTGAGAAAATCCGCAGCGAATTTGTGATCGCTGTCACTGGTACAGTTTCATTGAGAGCTGATTCGGCTATTAATCCTAAGATGAAGACTGGCAAGATTGAGGTTCTGGTTCACGAGGCAACAATTCTGGCCGAGTCGAAAACACCACCTTTCGATATTGAAGATGGCGTCGATGTGAATGAAGAATTGAAATTGAAATATCGTTATTTGGATTTGCGCCGTCCTGAGATGCAAAAAGGGCTCGTACTTCGTTCGAAGATCATGCTGTCGACGATGCGTTTTATGGAAACAAATGGTTTTTTGAACATCGAGACGCCCTATTTGGCTAAAAGTACGCCCGAAGGTGCCAGAGACTACCTGGTGCCATCTCGTGTGTATCCGGGCAGCTTTTATGCGCTTCCGCAATCTCCACAATTGTTCAAGCAGCTTTTGATGGGTGCTGGTTTTGATCGTTACTTCCAAATTGCACGCTGTTTTCGTGATGAGGATCTGCGTGGTGATCGTCAGCCAGAGTTTACACAGCTGGACATGGAAACCTCTTTCATGAACCAAAGTGAGATCAGGGATTTGGTCAATCGTTGGGTCGCACAGGTCATGTCAGATGTGATTGGCGCCAAAGTTGATCCAACTCAGTTCCCAATCCTTCATTGGCAGGAAGCAATGGACCGTTTTGGGTCTGACAAGCCTGATCTGCGTTTTGGCATTGAATTGCACGATCTTTCCGGCATTATGAAGCAGACTGATTTCTCTGTCTTTACTTCTGCCATCGAACAAGATGGTTTTGTTAAAGCAATTGTGGCACCAAATGGTTCCCAGCATTTTACGCGGAAAATGATCGACGCGCAGACGGATTACATCAAACGATTTAAAGCCAAGGGTTTGGCTTGGGTCAAATATAATAATGGTGAACTGACTGGACCTATTGCTAAATTCCTTATAGCCGTCAAAGATCAGTTGGTGGATGCATTGTCTCTGAAAGACGGTGATATGGTTTTCTTTGCTGCCGGTACTTTTTCCGTTGTTTCTGATACTTTGGGTTATTTACGTAAGTATGTGGCTGAAGAGCTGCATTTAATCGATGAAAATAAATGGGATTTTGCTTGGATTGTCGATTGGCCGCTATTTGAATATTCAGAAGATTTTGGCCGTTGGATTGCTGCACATCATCCTTTCACAATGCCAAATGAGGAAGACCTTCACTATTTGGACGATGGTGAAGATCCACATAAAGCTCATGCCCAGTCTTATGATTTGGTGCTAAACGGCTACGAGTTAGGGTCGGGATCCATTCGTATTCATACAATGGATATACAAGAAAAGATGTTAAAAGCATTAGGCTTCACGCCTGAAAAAGCCGAACAGGCATTTGGTTTTCTGCTTGAAGCTATGGAGTACGGCTTTCCACCGATGGGCGGCATTGCGTTAGGTTTGGATCGTTTGAGTATGCTGCTGGCGAAAAAAGATAATATTCGTGAAGTCATCGCTTTTCCGAAGAATTCGAATGCGACTGAGCCTATGACAAAAGCACCGTCTCGCGTTTCTGAGAAACAGCTTCAAGAATTAGGCCTGCGTGTTCCGGATTGATTGTTATGTATGTCACATTTGGTTAATAATTGATACTGTTTTGTAAAATTAATGTAATATTAGAATGGTGAGCAGAGAAACAAACAAGACAAGTTTTATTCCTGGAATTGAGGGTCTTCGGACACTTTCTGTTCTTGGGGTAATTCTTTTTCATTTATGGCCGAAAATTTTTGCTGGCGGTTTTTCAGGTGTAACGGTCTTTTTTGTGGTCTCTGGTTTTTTGATGACCAGCATTGTCTTAAAAGATCTTGCAGCATTTGGGCATTTGCGTTTGAAACGCTTTTATTTACGCCGTTTTTGGCGTTTATATCCGGCTTTTATTGTGATGATTTTCTTGACAACGGCGCTTTTATTTTTCTTTTTTCCGGCAGGATTATTCGGTATTCGCGGAACACTGATTAGTAATTTATTTTATGTGAATAATTGGTATCAAATTCTTCATCAAGTCTCATACTTCGCTGCCGGTGCTCACTGGTCTGTTTTCACTCATTTGTGGTCCCTGTCTGTTGAAGCCCAGTTTTATGTGATTTGGCCTCTGTTGGTGACGGCGATTCTCTATCTTGCTGATAAAAAATGGCAGCTCTCTTTGTTGATACCGGCGATTTTGGCGTTAATCTCATCATTTCTCTTGGCCGTACTGTATTCTCCGGTTTCAACTAATCGTGCTTACTATGGAACGGATTCACGTGTTTTTTCGTTCATCATAGGCGGTATGGTGGCGATTTTAATCACATTGCTTCGTTCTCAAGCCTGCCCTAAAATTCTGAGACGTTTTCAGCAGTTGCTTGCTGAGTACTCGGTGTGGATTATATCAGCAAGTTTTAGCGGTGCATTAATATTGTTCGTGATTGCAAATGGCGTGCAGGCGTGGGTCTATGATTTCGGTATGCTCTTGCTGAGTATTTTTACGGCTTTATTAATTTACTATTTTGTGATGGTACCGGAAAACCATTTTAATCTCATTATGGGAAACCATTTCTTTAGATATATCGGATCTCGTTCGTACTCGATTTATCTCTATCAATTGCCGGTATTTGTCATCTTAGAAGAAATCTTTCGTAATTTTTCGCCTTTGGTTCATTTTTGGGTCTCGCTCTTCAGCATATTACTGATTATGCTTTTAGCCGATTTGTCTTATCGTTGGGTTGAGATGCCATTTCGTCACGGCATGATTCATATGACGCGGCAGTCGTTTATGAGTGTGAAGACTGTGCTTACTTCGCTTTTAATCGTATTGACCTTAACAGGTACCTTTCTCGGCTTTATTTCTAAAGATGCCACACGTTCAAAATCGGCTGACCAGCTGCGTCGGCATTTGCAAAGTGAATCTCAAAAAATTTCGCGGCAAAACAGCCAGGCCGTATCAGCTCGCCAAAGCGCGGTATCCAGCCAATCTGCTAAATCCTCGCAATCTAGTGCGGCTTCAGGTGCCGATCAGCAGTTGGCAGGCATTTTCCAGACGAGTCCTGAGAATATTGCCAAAGTGCGTCAGCTTAGTGTTACAGCAATAGGCGATTCTGTTTTATTGGATGTGGGCCCAGATCTACAGATGGCGATGCCAAAAGCAATTGTTAATGCTAGAATTGGCCGGCATACGCAAGAGGCTATCGACTCTTTGCAGGCTTTGAAAGATGAGAAGAAGTTAGATCCGATTATTTTGATGGTCATTGGCACTAACGGCGAGATTTCCGCTGATAATATCCAGCAGGTACGGCGCATCGCTGGAAACCGCCAAGTTTTCTGGGTTAATTCTTTTTCTGGTGGGAAGCCTTGGGAAGGACCGAATAATAATCTCTTAAGCAGTTTCGACAAACAGGATTCGAACCTGCATGTGATTGATTGGTATAGCGGCGCACATGCGCACCCAGAGTGGTTTGAACCCGATGGGGTGCACCCCCAGCGAGCGGGAAATCGAGCGATGACCACCATGATTATTAATTCAATTGCATCCGGTGTTAAATAAATGTTTACATTTTTATCACAAAAAAGACTGCTGAGCCTTGTTAATTAATTCTTTTGATTTCCTTTTTGTATTCTGCAATTTTACAAAATTATTGCATTGAAATCAGAATAGATTTTTTTTGAAATAATTAAGCAAAGATTAAAAGCCACAATTTGGTTTATATGAGGGAAGCTCGGCGGTTAAAGAGAAAAAGGCAAAGGTGCATTAAAGCACTTTGTGTTCTAGCTTTTTTTGGTTTGATTACCTTCTTTTCACCATCTACGGTGGGATCCGCAGAAAAAAGGTCGCCAGCGGCGGCACTTTCAGCTGCCAGAGGGTTGGCTCGATCTATTGAACAAACATCCACTACTTTCGCTGCGGAACCGATCCAGCCAGTTAAAGATAAAAAAATATTACTTGATCAGGACTTTACCAAAACTGCCCTCAGCTCCTCTGTACCCGTCAACAGTTCTTCAACGGTGCCTGCTAGCTCGGCCAGCGTTAGTTCGGCTGTATCTGCCAGCGCACCAATTAATACTACTTCTGTTAGTTCTTCAGCCCTTGTATCGAGTTCCCAATCTCAGATTTCAAAAATTCAGACGCCTGCACCTGCTAGGGCGTCCGTACCAGCTAAAGTTTCGGTGCCGGTAAAACCGTCTGGATCAATACAATCATCAGCTGCGAGTCAAAGCAGTACATCTGCCGTTTCTGCTATAACTGATATTAATTGGCTGATTCAGAAAGAATCTTCTGGGAATCCTGATGCTGAAAATGGTAACTATAAAGGTATTGGTCAGTTATCGGAAGCAGCTTATCAGAAGTATTTAAATCGGACCTGGGCACAAGTCAAGGGTAACTATGACTTGCAGCTGCAGGCAATGCAGGCTTACATTCAGGACCGTTATGGTTCTGTAGCACAGGCCATTGTTTTTTGGCAGCAGAATGGCTGGTATTAATTACATATCAAAAAAGTCATGAAAGTCCTTGCCCTGCAGGGGCTTTTACTGTACTATATACAGGTATGCCTTTTACGTTTTAAGGTTTAATACGGCCAAAAACGCCGGTATATCAAGGTTTAGTGATGATATTCAAGGTTGCGACACGCTCGGCACCGTTGCCATGGCGTCAAGATGTCGGTTTTTGAATGGAGCGAGCTGATTTTGAAAATCAACGAAAGGATAAATTATGGCAGAAAGAAAAATTCGAATCCGGTTAAAGGCTTACGAGCATCGTACAATCGATGTCTCAGCAGCAAAGATTGTCGAGACAGCAAAGCGCACTGGCGCACAAGTAGTTGGACCAATTCCTTTGCCAACAGAACGCACACTCTACACGATTCTGCGTTCGCCGCATAAGCATAAGGATTCGCGTGAACAATTCGAAATGCGTACACATAAGCGTTTGATTGATGTTGTTAACCCTACTGATAAGACAGTTGACTCTTTGAGAAAACTTGATCTTCCAGCTGGTGTCGCAATCGAAATCAAATTGTAATTTATAAAAGGAGAAAGTCATGACAAAAGGTATCTTAGGCCGAAAAATCGGTATGACTCAGGTTTTCACCAGCAAAGGTGAATTAGTTCCTGTAACTGTCATTGAAGTCCTGCCTAACACAGTTCTTCAAGTCAAGACTCCAGAGACGGATGGTTATTCAGCTATTCAACTCGGTGTTTTCGACAAGCGCAAGATTGCTGCAAACAAACCTGAACAAGGTCACGCAAAAAAAGCTAATGCGACCCCTAAGCGCTACATTCGCGAAATTCGTGACGCGGAAGGCGATTACAAACAGGGAGATCAAGTTGAAGTCAGCATTTTTGATGCTGGTGAATATGTTGATGTCCAAGGAATTACAAAAGGACATGGTTTCCAAGGGTCTATTAAGCGTTTAGGACAGTCCCGTGGACCTATGGCTCACGGCTCTCGTTATCACCGTCGTCCTGGCTCTATGGGTGCGATTATTAACAAAGTTTTCAAGGGCAAGCTGCTTCCTGGACAGATGGGTGGCGACATTCGTACCGCTCAGAAACTATTAGTTGTTGCTATTGATAAAAGCAGTAACTTAATTTTGATCAAGGGCAATGTTCCTGGTGCTAACAAGAGCTTTGTCACAATTAAGTCCACAGTCAAAGCCTACAAAGCAAGCGATATTAAATTGGCTGGTACTGTTGGCCAAGAGATCAAAGCCAAAGAGGCTGATACACAAAATACTCAAGCAGATGCTAATAATGGCGCTGCTTCCGCGAAATGAGAAAGGAGAACCAAATGACTAAAGTTGCTTTATTTAAACAAGATGGTGCTAAAGCTGGCGAAGTCGAATTAAACGATGCTGTTTTTGCGATCGAGCCTAATGAAGCTGTTGTGACAGATGCCGTTTTGATGCAGCGTGCTTCAATGCGTCAAGGTACTCACTCAGTCAAAAATCGTTCTGCTGTTTCTGGTGGTGGAAGAAAGCCATGGCGTCAGAAGGGGACCGGTAATGCCCGTCAGGGATCTATCCGTGCTCCTCAGTGGCGTGGCGGTGGTATTTCGATGGGCCCTACGCCTCGTTCTTATTCTTATAAGATCAATCGCAAAGCTTATCGCCTCGCACTTAAAAGTGCCTTGTCTGATAAGGTCGCGCAACAGAATTTTATCGTTGTTGATAAATTCGATTTCGACAAGCCGTCTACGAAACTTTTCGCAGAGAATTTGTCTAAATTGAATTCGACAAAAAAGACTTTGCTAGTCATTGATCCAGCAGATGAGAATGTCAAATTGTCAGCGAGAAATCTGCCAAACGTGCAGGTTGTGACTGCCCAAGGCGTTAACGTTTATGACTTGGTCCGCGCACAAAAAGTGGTTATCGCAGAATCAGCCGCAAAGCAGGTTGAGGAGGGATTGAGTTAATGCAAGCACGCGATGTTATTTTACGGCCAATTATCACTGAAGCTTCTATGAGCGGTGCTGATAAAAAGGTTTATGTTTTCGAAGTAAACCGCAAAGCAACTAAGACAGATGTTAAAGCTGCTATTGCTGAAATCTTCAATGTCACAGTGAAAAAAGTTAATATTGCCAACGTTCGTGGAAAAAACAAGCGCATGGGACGATATGAAGGACTGACTCGTAACCGCAAAAAAGCTACCGTTAGTTTAACAGCAGATTCACAAGCTATCGAAGTATTTCAAAATAAAGAAGAAAAAAAATAAGAAAGGAGTAACGCATGGCTATCAAGACTTATAAACCAACAACCAACGGTCGTCGTAATATGAGCGGATTTGATTTTTCCGTTATTACAAAGAAGACTCCGGAAAAAAGTTTGTTGGCAAAGAAATCAAAGACCGGAGCGAGAAATGCTGAAGGTCGAATGACCGTTCGCCATCATGGCGGCGGGCATAAGCAGCAATACAGAGTTATTGATTTTAAACGGACCAAAGACAATTCGACTGCCTTAGTTAAAGCGATTGAATATGATCCAAATCGTACCTCTAATATTGCTTTGCTTGTTTATGAAGACGGTGTGAAGAGTTACATCTTGGCGCCTAAGGGTCTAGAAGTTGGCACTAAAATCCAATCTGGTCCCGATGCCGACATTAAGGTCGGTAATGCGTTGCCGTTGAGCAACATTCCCGAAGGAACTTTGATTCACAATATTGAATTAAAGCCTGGAAAAGGAGGCCAGTTAGCTCGTTCTGCTGGTACTTCTGCACAAATCCTTGGTAAAGATGATGCCGGTAAGTATGTGATTGTCCGTTTGTCTTCCGGCGAAGTACGTATGATCTTAGCTACTGCACGAGCTACTATTGGTGAAGTTGGTAATGCCGAACATTCATTGATTAGTTGGGGAAAAGCAGGTCGTTCGCGTTGGCGTGGCAAGACACCGCATGTTCGTGGTTCGGTTATGAACCCGAATGACCATCCACATGGTGGTGGTGAAGGTAAAGCTCCTGTTGGTCATCCAAGTCCTATGAGCCCGTGGGGCAAAAAGTCTTATGGAAATAAGACGCGTGATAAGAAGAAGCCATCTACTAAGTTCATTGTTCGTGGACGGAAGGGTAAGTAATCGGAGGTTTAGATGAGTCGTAGTTTGAAAAAAGGACCTTTTGCTGATCCGTCATTATTAAAAAAGATTGATCAGTTTTCAGGCCAAAATAAAAAACCAGTCATCCGTACTTGGTCACGTCGTTCAACGATTTTTCCAAGCTTTATTGGATTTACAATTGCTGTTTATGACGGGCGTAAGCACGTTCCGGTTTATATCCAAGACGATATGGTTGGCCACAAGCTTGGTGAGTTTGTCCCAACACGTACCTTCCGCGGTCATGCCGGTAGTGATGATAAGAAGACAGGAAAGTAAGGAGTAAGTAATGGCTGATAATGTTACATCTGCAAAAGCCACCGCTTATCAGGTTCGAATCGCAGCTCGCAAAGCGCGATTGGTTCTCGATACAGTTCGTGGAAAGAGTGTCAACGAAGCTTATGCGATCCTGAAATTCCTGCCAAATACAGGAACTGAGCCAGTCTATAAGGTGCTCAATTCAGCGGTTGCTAATGCTGAGAATAACTTTGCCCTTGACCGGGCAGACCTTATTGTGAAAGAAGCTTATGCTAACGAAGGACCAACTTTGAAGCGTTTTCGTCCTCGCGCTAAGGGTGTTGCTTCCAAAATCAATAAACGCACAAGTCATATTACAATCATCGTTGCTGAGAACGATAAGAAAGGAGCTTAAGGATGGGCCAAAAGATTAATCCTATTGGATTCCGTGTTGGAATCATTCGTGATTGGGATGCCAAATGGTATGCCGATAGAAAAGAATATGTTCCAACTTTGCAAGAAGATCTGCGTATTCGCAAGTATCTTGAAAAGAATTTAAAAGATGCTGCTGTTGATCGTGTGATGATCGAACGTACTGAGCCGACTCGCATCAACTTAACGATCCATACTGCAAAACCTGGTATTGTTATTGGTCGCGGCGGTGCAGATGTTGAGCGTCTGCGTAGTGAACTATCAAAGTTGACGACACCTTATAAAGGACAGCCAAAGCGTGTCAATATTAATATTGTTGAGATTCGCAAGCCTGACTTAAATGCTCATCTTGTTGGACAGCAGATTGCTGCTGATTTGGAGCGCCGAGTTGCTTTTCGCCGTGCTATGCGCGGTGCCATTCAAAGAGCACAAAGGGCTGGCGCTAAGGGTATTCGTACCATGGTTTCTGGCCGTTTGAATGGTGCGGACATTGCTCGTAAGGAGCAATATACCGAAGGTACTGTTCCGCTTCATACTCTGCGTGCAGATATTGATTATTCGTGGGATGAGGCTATGACTTCATACGGTAATTTAGGAATTAAGACCTGGATTTATCGTGGTGATGCCGAACATGGCCAGTTTATCAAAGATGAAGATGCAGAAGCTTCGGCCAATAGTCGTGGTTCTCGCAGTGGATCTCGTGGGCGTGGCAATGCAGGTGGCCGCCAAGGCAACCGTCCTCGCCGTCCTCGTTCTGAGCAGTCTACTCAAGCAAGAACACAAGGAGGTAATAACTAATGTTAGTTCCTAAACGTGTTAAATACCGTCGTGTTCACCGTGGTCATATGCGGGGTGAAGCTAAAGGCGGACGTACGGTTGCTTTCGGTGATTATGGTTTGCAGGCAACTGAAAATAATTGGATTACAAATCGCCAAATTGAAGCTGCCCGTGTTGCCATGACTCGTTACATGAAGCGTGGCGGTAAAGTTTGGATCAAGATTTTCCCACAGAAATCTTACACTTCAAAAGGTGTGGGTGTTCGTATGGGTAACGGAAAAGGTGCTCCAGAAGGCTGGGTTGCGCCAACTAAACGGGGAACAATTATGTTCGAAGTTGGTGGTGTGAACGAAGCCACTGCTAAGGAAGCTTTGCGTTTGGCAATGCACAAATTGCCAGTTAAAGCTAAGATCGTTAGCAAAGCTGAAGCAGCAGAGGAGGTAAGCGCATAATGAAAGCTTCAGAACTTAAAGGTCTGTCTCGCGATGATTTGTTGAAGCGTGAAAAAGATGCAAAAACTGAGCTCTTCAATTTGCGTTTCCAACAAGCTGCCGGACAGTTAGAGAACACTGCTCGTCTTTCAACAGTTAAAAAAGACATTGCAAGAATCAAGACAGAGCTTCGTGCTCAAGAAATCGCGGCTGAAAAGGCCAAGGCATAAGGAGGTTATTATGAGTGAAGAACGTAATGCACGTAAAGTTTACCGTGGACGCGTCGTTTCCGATAAGATGGATAAGACGATTTCCGTCGCAGTTGAAACTTATAAGAATCATCCTGTATACGGCAAGCGAGTTAAGTACACGAAAAAGCTTAAGGCACATGATGAGAACAATACCGCTAAGTTGAATGATATTGTTGAAATCATGGAGACCCGTCCACTATCCGCTACTAAACGTTTTCGTTTGGTTCGCGTAGTTGAAGAAGCAGTGATCTTATAATAATTTGAAAGGAGCGGAACTATGATTCAGCAAGAAAGTCGCCTAAAAGTTGCAGATAACTCGGGCGCTCGTGAAATTTTAACAATTAAAGTTCTTGGTGGTTCCGGTAGGAAATTTGCCAACATCGGAGACATGATTGTCGCTACAGTTAAGCAAGCTATTCCGGGCGGTACTGTCAAGAAAGGCGATGTCGTTAAAGCTGTTATTGTTCGTACGGTACGTGGCATTCATCGTATTGACGGATCATATATCAAGTTTGACGAAAATGCCGCGGTCATTGTCAGAGATGACAAGACACCGGTTGGCACACGTATCTTCGGACCAGTAGCTCGTGAACTACGTGATAATGAATACATGCGTATCGTTAGTCTTGCGCCGGAAGTTCTATAAAGGAGGATCACATGAATATTAAAACCGGAGATAAAGTCCGCGTGATCGCTGGCAAGGACAAAGGCAAAGAAGGCACGGTTACCAAGGTTATTTTGAAAACTGATCGTGTTATTGTCGAGGGCGTGAACAAGGTAAAAAAGCACCAAAAGCCGACTCAGGCAGAACCTAAGGGCGGTATTGTTGAGAAAGAAGCCGCTTTGCATGTTTCTAATGTGAAACTGTTAGATGCCTCATCTCAAAAGAATCATCGTGTTAACAAAAACGATGAGGTTAAAAAATAATCGGGAGAAATCATTTTCATGGCAAATGCATTAAAAGAAAAATATGTTAATGAAGTTCAACCGGCTTTGATTTCTAAGTTTAGTTATCGATCATCAATGCAAGCACCAAAACTCGAGAAAATTGTCTTGAATATGGGTGTTGGTGATGCTGTTACTAATTCAAACAACTTAGACGAAGCTGTTTCTGAACTCAGATTAATTGCTGGTCAGCAACCAGTTATCACAAAGGCTAAGAAATCAATTGCTGGTTTTCGCCTTCGTGAAGGTATGAGTATTGGAAGCAAAGTAACATTGCGTGGTGACCGCATGTATGATTTTCTGGATAAACTGATCAACGTTGCATTGCCTCGTGTACGTGATTTTCGTGGAACATCAAAGAAGTCTTTCGATGGTCGTGGGAACTACACGTTAGGTATCAAAGAGCAGCTCATTTTTCCAGAAATTAACTATGATGATGTCAATCGCGTGCGTGGTCTAGATATTGTTATTGTTACCACGGCCAACACTGACGAAGAGGGCTTGGCTTTGCTGAGTCAGCTTGGTTTGCCGTTTGCAAAATAATCATTATGAACAGAAACAAAGTACCGCTATTGGGCAAGAGTGCTTTTTAGATAGATTATCCAAGGATGTTTTGTCTAAAAAGTTATTTGCTACGCGACAACTGTAGGAAGGATAAAAATTATGACAATGACTGATCCCATCGCAGATTTTCTGACTCGTATTCGTAATGCGAACATGGTTCGTCACGAAAACGTTGAAGTACCTGCTTCAAAGATCAAAGTTAGTATGGCTCAAATCCTCAAGGACGAAGGCTTTATTAATGATTACCAAATCGTTGATACACCAAACAAGCAAGGCTTGATTTCGTTAAACTTAAAATATGGTCCCAATCGTGAACGCGTTATCACGGGATTGAAGCGTATTTCGAAACCTGGTCTTCGTTCTTATGTCTCTTCAGATGCTGTTCCTAAAGTTTTAAATGGTCTGGGAATTGCAATCTTATCAACATCGGAAGGTGTTTTAACTGATAAGGCAGCTCGTGCAAAGAAAATTGGCGGCGAAGTTATCGCTTTCGTCTGGTAATTTAATACATGGTTCATTTATCTAGAAAAGGAGAAAACCATGAGTCGTATTGGAAATAAAGAAATCACCGTTCCTGCCGGTGTTGAAGTTAAGCAGGATCAAGAGATTGTAACTGTGAAGGGACCGAAAGGTGAAATTTCTCGGCCGATCGCGAGTGAAATCTCGATGACAATTAATGGCAATGAAATTAAGTTCAGCCGCCCTGATGATTCAAATCGCAACAAGGCTTTGCATGGAACAACTCGAGCAAATGTTGCTAATATGATTGAGGGTGTCTCTAACGGCTTCAAAAAGAATCTTGAGCTTGTTGGTGTGGGATATCGTGCTTCTAAGCAAGGCGACAAACTTGTTTTAACAGTCGGATTCTCGCATCCAGTTGAATTTGCCGCACGTGAGGGATTAACCGTTAACGTGCCTGATTCAGTTCACATTTCAATTGAAGGTATCTCTAAACAAGGAGTAGGAGATTTTGCCGCTGAGATTCGCGGTGTTCGCCCTCCTGAACCCTATAAAGGCAAGGGAATTCGTTACGAAGGTGAAGTTGTACGCCGCAAGGAAGGTAAGACTGGTAAATAACCAGTCTTAAAAATGAAAAGGAAGCATTGCTATGATCACAAAACCAGATAAAAATAAGACGCGTCAAAGGCGTCACGCGCGTGTGCGCGGAAAGATTTCTGGTACTGCACAGCGCCCCCGTTTGAGCGTATTCCGTTCGAATTCAAACATCTACGCACAAGTAATTGATGACGTAGCGGGTGTGACGCTAGCAAGTGCCTCTACTTTGGATCAAGAAAACCAAGGTGGAACAAAATCTGAACAAGCTGCAAAAGTTGGCGAATCCGTCGCTAAAGCAGCTACGAAAAAAAATATCACGGAAGTTGTTTTTGACCGTAGTGGATATCTCTACCATGGTCGCGTTGAAGCATTAGCTGATGGCGCTCGTGAAGCAGGCTTGAAATTCTAAAGGGGAGGAGGATAAGTTATGGCAGAATATATTAACCCAAATGCACTCGGTGATCTTGAAGAGAATGTTGTTTCGATCAACCGTGTTACAAAAGTTGTTAAAGGTGGCCGGCGTTTGCGTTTTGCTGCGCTAGTTATCGTTGGCGATAAAAATGGTCATGTTGGTTATGGCACAGGTAAAGCACAAGAAGTTCCCGAAGCAATTCGAAAAGCAGTTGAAGATGCTAAGCGTCATTTAGTTGAGGTTCCAACTGTTGGAACAACGATTCCTCACGATGTCCTTGGGGTCGACGGTGGCGGAAAAGTGCTCTTAAAGCCAGCCTCTGAAGGTTCTGGAGTTGCTGCAGGTGGCTCTACTCGTCCAATTATGGAGTTAGCCGGTGTTGCTGATGTTACGGCTAAGTCACTTGGTTCATCTACAGCTGTCAACGTTGTTCGCGCAACTTTTGATGCTTTGACCAATTTGAAGGAAGCCAAGGTCGTCGCTGCATTACGCGGTGTTGATCTTGGAGAATAATGGAGGAGAAATGGCTGATTTAAAAATTACTTTAATTAAAAGTATTGCACACCGTGAGCCTAGACAAAGAGTGATCGCAAAGTCCCTTGGCTTGGGTCGCGTGCACTCCTCTGTTGTCCGCCCTGACAATGCCGCAACTCGTGGCATTATTTTCAAGATCGCTCATCTTGTGACGGTTGAGGAGGTTAACTAAATGGATTTATCAACTTTAAAACCAGTAGTTGGTTCAAGAAAAGCAGCTACTCGTAAAGCCCGTGGTTTTGGCGGCAAAGGTAAGACTGCTGGTCGTGGACAAAAAGGTCAAAAGGCTCGTGAAGGTAAGAAACTTCGTTTGAGTTTTGAAGGTGGCCAAATGCCTTTGATGAGGCGTATGCCTAAACGAGGTTTCAATAATTTTTCTCGTAAAGAGTTTGCAATTGTCAACTTGGATATGTTGAATAAGTTTGACGATGGTGACACAGTTTCGGCTGCTTCTTTGGTTGATGCAGGTCTAATTAAAAAAGAGTTGTCAGGCGTAAAAGTTTTGGCGTCTGGTAAACTAGAGAAGAAGCTTACAATTCAGGTAAGTAAAGCCTCTAAGGCTGCTCAAGCTGCCATTGCACAAGCAGGCAGTACACTTGTATTAACAAGTGCTCAGGATGATTCAGAAAACTAACTACATGTTTAATTTATTATCAAAAGCCCTTAAACAAAAGGAAATTCGTGTTCGAATCTATTGGACCTTGTTTATTTTATTCGTCTATAGATTTGGCGCCTACATAACGGTTCCAGGAGTCAATGCAAGTGCCTTGACCAGGTTAATGGATCAAACGTCTTTGCTGTCTATTCTGAATTTGTTTTCAGGTGGCGGTTTGTCGGCGTATTCTTTGTTTGCCCTGGGTGTTAGTCCTTACGTTACAGCTCAAATTGTTATTCAACTGTTACAAATGGATATTGTACCGAAATTGGTTGAGTGGTCGAAGCAAGGTGAAACAGGCAGACGCAAGACAAATCAGATTACAAGGTATTTAACGATCGTTTTGGCCTTTTTTCAATCGATTGGTATAACCGCTGGTTTGAATGCTCTTGGACAGCCCATTGGTGTAACGTTGCTGAAGGATAGTTCGTTTAATTCCTATTTCGTGATCGCTATTATCATGACTATTGGTTCGATGTTTTCGGTATGGCTTGGTGAGCAGATCCAAGATAAGGGTATTGGTAACGGCGTATCCATGATCATCTTCGCCGGAATTGTCGCTCAGCTTTTTCCTAGTCTGTGGCAGCTTTTCCAAGCTGACGTGATAGAGGGCCCAGGCATAAATGGATGGATCAGTTTTGGTGTTCTTTTCCTGGCTCTATTGATTGTGATTACATTGGTTACATGGTTTTATGGTGCTGTTCGCCGTCTGCCAATGCAATATACGCGATCTGAACGAGACTATGGTGATGAAAGTTATTTGCCGTTGCGCGTTAATGTTTCTGGCGTTATTCCCGTTATTTTTGCTTCGTCCCTAATCACGACTCCTCAAACGATTTTGCAGGCTTTTGTTGGGTCATGGGGCAATCAGCCTTGGTATCGTGTTGCATCCAATATTTTTAGTTTGCAAACTTGGCAGGGTACGTTTGCATACGGTATTATGATTGTTCTATTTACCTTCTTCTATGCTTTTGTCCAGGTTAACCCGGAAAAAGTGTCTGAGAATTTACAGAAGCAGGGCTCATATATCATCGGTGTCCGACCGGGTGAGGAGACCAAAAAGTTCTTAAGTCGTTTGTTGAATCGTTTATCTGGCCCAGGCTCTGTATTCCTCGCTGTTGTCGCTGTTGTGCCGTTGCTTGCACAGAACTTTGGATTTTTGGATGCAAACTCTGGCATTGGTCTTGGCGGTACCAGCCTTTTGATTGTTATCGGGGTGGCCGTTGATCTGATGCGTCAGATCGAAGGGCTTACCGAAAAGAAAAATTATATTGGTTTAATCCGTTCTCATCCTTATTTTGATAAGGAAATTTCGGAAGGAAGAATTTGAGATGTCAAAGAATATTGTAATGCTGGGCCTCCCTGGGGTTGGTAAAGGAACTAATGCCGAAGTATTGGCGAAAGACTTTAAACTGCCACATATCTCCACGGGCGATATTTTTCGTGCAGCTATGTCCCAGCATACTGAATTAGGTGATAAAGCTAAGTCTTTCATCGATGCAGGCAATCTGGTTCCTGATGATGTGACTAACGGCATCGTTAACCAACGCTTAGACGAAGCTGATGTCTTGTCTGCTTCAGGCTTTATTCTTGATGGCTACCCTCGGAATCCCGAACAGGCTGATTCGCTGGCAGCTTTTTTGAAAAAAAAGAATCAAGAGGTTGATGCGGTTATTTATCTTCAGGCATCACAGGAACTTGTGACTGCAAGGATGCTTGCCCGTGGACGGGCAGACGACTTGCCTGAAGTTATTGCGCATCGCATTGAGGTCGCTAAATCGGAAACTATGCCTCTTGTTGACTATTATCGCCATCAGGGTAACTTGTTTGTTGTAGAAGCAGCTGGTGAAGTTAAGGACGTTTATGCTAAAGTAGAAGAAGTTGTTTCAAATCTATAAAAGGTTTGATTTTTTTTCTGTTCGCTGATATAATTTGAAGGTTGACCGTATAAAATTTGGAGGTAAGAGTGGCAGGTAACGATGTTATTGAGATTGAAGGAGTAATTAAGGAGACGAAGCCGAATGCTAACTTCATTGTTGAGTTGGAGAACGGTGCACAAATACAGGCCGGGGTTTCTGGCAAGATTCGAAAGAATTACATCCGTATTCTCGTTGGAGATCGTGTTACGGTTGAAATGTCGCCATATGATTTGACTAAGGGTCGAATCACTTATCGTCACAAATAAGACGAGACAACAATCAGTTAACCGAATAGGAGGAATAGATTGTGAAAGTACGTCCATCTGTAAAGCCGATGTGTGACCAGTGCCGTGTCATTAAGCGGAATGGTCGTGTTATGGTCATTTGTTCAGCAAATCCAAAGCACAAGCAGCGCCAAGGCAAGTAATTTTTTTTGGCAGGCCGGTGGCATAAAGAACCGACATACATAGAAAGGAGGAATTGTTATGGCTCGTATTGCAGGAATAGATTTACCACGTGATAAAAGACTCGTGATTGGTCTTACTTATATATATGGAATCGGTAATACAACTGCTGAGAAAATTTTAGCAGAAGCTGGTGTCAGTGAAGATGTTCGTGTACGCGACCTTAGCCCTGAAGATGAGGATAAGGTTCGTGCCACGGTTGACAAGCTTAACTTGACATTAGAGGGCGATCTTCGTAGAGAAGTCAGTTTGAATATCAAAGGACTTCAAGAAATCGCCTCATACCGAGGCATTCGTCATCGTCGTGGCTTGCCCGTTCGCGGACAGCATACGAAGAATAATGCGCGTACACGCAAAGGCCCAGCTAAAGCAATTGCTGGCAAGAAGAAGTAACTAATTAAGAAAGGAGATTTTTCAATATGGCAAGTCGTACAAGTCGTACAAGTAGTCGTAAGCGCCGTGTTAAAAAGAATATCGAAAAGGGTGTTGCACATATCCATTCGACTTTTAATAACACGATCGTTATGATTACTGATGAAGTTGGAAACGCCGTTTCCTGGTCATCAGCCGGTTCGCTGGGCTTTAAGGGTTCTCGTAAGTCTACTCCTTTTGCTGCTCAACTTGCTGGTGAAGCTGCTGCAAAGGCTGCAATCGAACAAAATATGCATAGCGTTGCAATCAGTGTGAAGGGACCTGGTCCCGGACGTGAATCTGCAATTCGTGCCGTTGCTGCTGCTGGTCTTGAAATAACTGCGATCAGTGACGTAACCCCAGTTCCTCATAACGGTTCTCGTCCACCGAAACAGCGTCGAGCATAATAAATATATAGGAGAGGCAAATATATGATCGAATTTCAAAAGCCAACAATTTCGACCGTCGAAGAATCAGAAAAATATGGGAAGTTTGTTGCCGAACCTCTTGAGCGTGGCTATGGTACGACTCTCGGTAATTCTTTGAGAAGAGTTTTGCTTTCCAGCCTCCCGGGTGCAGCAATTAATTCCGTACAGATCGATGGCGTACTTCATGAATTCACAACGATTGATGGTGTAACTGAAGATGTTACGCAAATCATTTTGAATCTTAAGAAGGTCGCTTTAAGGATTGATTCTGATGAACAGAAGACGCTTGAAGTTGACTTTAGTGGCGCTGGAGATTTAACTGCCGGTGATATCAAGGGTGATGGTGACGTTGAAATTCTGAATCCTGACTTGCATCTAGCAACTGTTTCGGCCGGTAAAAGTCTGCATATGACTTTGACTGCCGTTCGTGGCCGTGGATATGATTCGGCGGAAGAAAACAAGGCCAAAATGGAACTTGGTATTGGTGTGCTCGCAATTGATTCTATTTACACGCCAATTTCTAAGGTTAACTACACTGTCGAGAAGACACGTGTTGGTCATCGTGATGATTATGATAAGCTTACTCTAGAGGTTTGGACTGATGGGTCTGTTACGCCTAGTGAAGCTTTGAGTCTTGGATCCAAGATCTTGACAGAACATCTTTCTCTGTTCATTGACCTTAGTAATGCTGGGCAAAAAGAGATGATGTTGGATCCTGACGCGGTTGAGACCGTTATGGAGAAAAAGGAACCGATTGAAGAGCTTGAACTCTCAGTTCGTTCTTTCAATTGCCTAAAGCGTGCTGGAATTAATACGATCGAGGATCTGACGAACAAGACCCTTCACGATATGGGCGAAGTTCGAAACTTGGGTCGTAAATCTCTTGAAGAGATCATTCAAAAGCTCGCCGAGCGGGGGCATTCGTTTAAGCAGGATGTTGAAGACCAATAATTGAAGTAGTTCAGAAAGGAGTAATCATGGGATATCGTAAATTACAAAGAACCAAATCTCAGCGAAAAGCACTTTTACGTGATTTGACGACTAATTTAATTCTTAATGGACGAATTCAGACAACTGAAGCTCGTGCTAAAGAAGTTCGTCGTCAAGCTGAAAAAATGATTACGCTTGGAAAACGTGGCGATCTTGCTGCTCGACGTTTAGCTGCAGCATATCTTCGCGATGTTGAAGATGAAAATAAAATCAAGAATGCGACTAGCGCAGAAGATGTCGTTGAACAAAAAGCTGTAAAAACTTTGTTCGGCGATGTTGCACCCCGTTTCCAGAGCAGAAATGGTGGTTACACTAGGATTTATAAGCTCGGACAGCGTCGCGGTGATGCTGCTCCAATGGCTTTATTGGAATTGGTTGATTAAAATCATAAGCGTAATTCAAAAGGCTTCTAAATGGAGGCCTTTTTATTACGCCATTTTTGTTTTTTTACGCTGGCCTTTGTTAAAATTCTAGTGATGGCCTCAGCAATTGCAATTTATAATTTATCTTTTACATTTGAAGATGGGTTGCCACTCTTCCGCAACCTCTCACTGACAATTAAAAAAGGTGAATGGCTTTCGGTTGTAGGCAGAAATGGTTCTGGGAAAACAACGCTGATGCGTTTGATCTTAGGACTGGAAACGGCTCAGGCGGGAACGATTGAAATTAATGGCAGGCTGGGTGCCGTTTTTCAGAATCCGGATGATCAATTTATTGGAGCGACAGTCGAGGATGAATTAGCATTTGGATTGGAAAACCAAGAACTGAATCCGGATTTGATGCCTGAGAAAATTAAGCGTGTTTTAAATGAAGTTGGTATGCCGGGATATGATAAAAGCTTGCCGGATCAATTATCTGGTGGCCAAAAACAAAGAATTGCAATTGGATCAGCTCTAATTATTAATGCCGATATTTTAATCTTCGATGAAGCGACTAGCATGCTAGATCCCGTAGGCAGAAAGTCTATTCTGCATTTGTTGTCTGATTTGCATAGGCAAAATCCAAATCTCACCATCATTAATATTACCCACGATGCAGATGAAATCGTTTCAGGCAAACGTATTTTGGTACTTGAAGACGGGAAAATTATTGCAGATAGACCCACAGCTGCCTTGATGACTGATAGACCCTTTTTAAGGGAACATCACTTGGCTGAGACGTTTGCCTCAAAATTGGCAGGACAACTAAACATGAAGAGACCAAGCCAATCGCAAATTCCAAAGAATGTGATTTCCAATGAACAATTAATCTCATGGCTATTGAATTTCAACAAGTGAATTACCGTTATAAAACACTTCCGCAAGAGAAGGTTTTTTCGTTAGAAAAATTATCTCTGCGCATTAATGAGGGTGATTTTATTCTTGTTGCCGGTTCAACCGGTTCTGGCAAAACAACTTTCTTGAAATTATTGGATACGTTAATTCTACCCAGCGAGGGTCAAATTATTTTTCAAGATCAGGTCATCAATCATAGAAGCCCTGAGAAAGCTTTGATGAAAATTCGCCGTCTTTTTGCCTTCGTTTTGCAGTTTCCCCAACGCCAGCTTTTTGCAAATACGGTTTTAGAAGATGTTGCCTTCTCTTCTCTTAATTTTGGGGATAGCAAAGTGGTCGCTGAAAAAAAAGCTGCTGAAATCTTAGAACGAGTTGGATTAGAACAAGCACTTTGGCAACGGCCAGTCTTTAATTTATCAGTGGGACAGATGCGCAAAGCTGCTATTGCAGGTTCTTTAGTGAATCACCCACAATATTTATTATTAGATGAGCCGACTGCTGGAATGGATGAATACGCTAAAAAGGATTTGCTGGAACTTTTGGAACAGCTTCATAAAGATGGTTCGACCATTATTGTTGTGAGCCACGACTTGGATATTTTTGTGCCTTTTGCTAACAGGATGTTTTTCTTTTCTGATGGTCAATTGCTTTTCGACCAAAGCCCTGCGCAGCTATATTCCCAAAAAAATATTCAAGGTCTTCAATTGCCGACTGCTGTTTATTATGCGCGCCGGCTGGGATTAAAAAAAACACCTTTGTCATTGAAGGAGTTAGCTGAGGCGATTAATGAATAGCTTGTTTGGACGCTTTATTCCAACTGATTCTTTTATTGCCCGCCTAGATCCTCGGACAAAAATTATTATTGACTTTTTCTTCGTGCTTATTTTATTTTTAACCCAGTCTTGGTTAGACTATGGCGTATTAGCTTTATTTGTTATCTGCGCGATTATTTTTTCCAAAATTCCCCTCAAAATTTTTTTGTCGGGCTTAAAATCTATTATTTTTCTAGTTACGTTTATGATTTTGGTTCAATTTTTGTTGACACCACCGATTAATCAGGCAGACATTCTTTTTAGCTTTGGCTGGTTTAAAATTTCATTATCTGCCTTAAGCAATGCGGCCATATTCGCACTGAGATTCTTTTTTATGATTTTGGTAACAACATTGATGACAGCTACCACTGCGCCAACGGCCATCGCTGATGGTATTGCGAGTCTCTTAAAACCACTTGGTAAATTAGGATTGGATACAAAAACGTTTGCACTTTTAATTTCCATGTCTTTGAGGTTTGTACCGATTTTATCTGACGAATTTGCGACCATTGTCGATGCGCAGCGTTCTCGAGGCCTTAGTCTTCGAGCAGGCGGGCTTATTAAAAGAGTTAAAGCACTTATCCCTATGATAATCCCCTTGATCAGTGTTGCTTTTAACAAAGCTCTGGCTCTAGCCGATACAATGGAGGTACGTGGCTTTGTCAATGCAAAAAATCGAACCAGTTTTCATCATTTGCATTTTCAGAGTTTGGATTGGTTAATTTTAGTCATTTTCTTCGTTATTGTTCTTTGGATCGTCGTTTAATTCAATGCAAAATTATAAGGTTACAATTTCATATGATGGGCATGCTTTTGAAGGCTTTCAAAGTCAGAATCGTCCTGGTAGTCGGACTGTTCAGGATGAATTGAATAAAGTTGTGTCCAAAATGGCCAAACGGTCAATGAAAGTTATTGGTGCCAGCCGAACTGATGCTGGTGTGCATGCCAATGGTCAAGTAATTAACTTTATTTTTCCCTTCAACTTAAGTGAGCAGGCAATACTAATGGGGATGAACAGTCAATTGCCGACGGACATTCTTGTTCGGAAGGTTGAATATGTGCCGCTAACCTTTAATGCTCGCCGGAGCAGCCACGAAAAACGTTACCTCTACCGTGTATCAACGAGTAAATTCATTGATCCCTTCAAAAGATTTTATACTGGCCACTATTTTTGGCATTTGGATCTAGATAGAATTAATCAAGCGCTTCCTGATCTATTGGGTGAACATGATTTCGCTTCCTTTGCAGCTTCGGGCAACCAGACCGCGACGACGATTAGGCGGATAACATCTGCTCGTTTGCAAGCCGCTCCAGATCGAGATGAGCTATTATTTATCTTCCAAGGAAATGCATTTTTGTATAACCAAATTAGAATTATGGTCGGTGTATTATTAGAAATTGGTAATAAAACACGTCCGGTCCATGATATTCGACGTTTAATCGAAGTAAAAGACCGCCAACAAGCGCGTTTTACCGCTCCGGCATCTGGGTTATACTTAGACGAGGTTTACTATGAGCCAATGGATTAAAACAATCGAATATTTTGTTGGTCAAGACGATCAAACACCTAATATTGCTGTTATCGAGATTAATCATCCTGAAGATGATCCCGATGGTCGCCAACTTGATAAATTACTGGAAGACTCGCAATTATTTTCACCTTTTAATGATGAAACAAAAAAGTACGACCGATTTTTGACCATGACAATGGCGGAAGATTTTTTTGCACAAGTAGGTTTAGAAGTATTTAGCCGTTTGAGTTCCGACCCCGTTTATGATGTGGTTATATTTTTCGACACGGCTATCAAAGGCTTTTTGCCTGTACCCACAGCACAATTAGCACAATTTGTCCAGCAGGCCATGGCAAAAGATCAAGAAAATTCGGATTTAACTGTTCAGCAGCCCAGCCATGAAGCCTTGAATCGTTTTTACAAACTGCAGACCAAGGATACTGAAAAAATTGAAAATCCAGCCTTGCAAACAACACTAGATGCTGATCAATTGGATGACACAAATATTAATAGTCTTCTTTCAAATGCTGTTTTCCTGATGCCGACACGTATCAAAAAAAGGAGAATCCGACAGGAAAAAATAGACTTTTTCTTATTGTCACAGCAAGATCAGCCTCAGGTCAGTTATCTGCCGATTTTTTCTGATTGGGATCATTTAGCACAGTGGTATTTCTCTGCAAGTGCCAACGGTTACAACGAAGATGATAATGCCGAAATTATTGCAGTTCCTGCTGAGGGTTTGAAGGAAATTCGTGGTAACATAGGAGATGCTGTTTCGAATATCGTTTTGAATCCGACAACGAACGATTTTATTTTGGATCTGTCTGATTCGAATCAGAAGGATGACGCCTGAGGCTTGACATTAGGGGACAAAGACTAGTATCATATTTATCGGTCTTATTTACTCCAAGCCCTGGTACGGATGTAGTGAAAAGGATAAAAAATTATGCGTAGTACATTTTTAGCAAAACCACAAGAAATTAAACGCGATTGGTATATCGTTGACGCTACTGACGTGCCTTTGGGTCGCCTGAGCAGTGTTGTTGCGACCGTTCTTCGCGGCAAGAACAAACCCACTTTTACGCCTTCGGTTGATACCGGTGATTATGTCATTGTTGTCAATGCTGATTTGGTTCGTTTGACTGGAAAAAAGGTGACGGATAAATATTATTATCATCACTCTGGTTTTCCTGGCGGACTTAAAGCGCGTCAAGCTGGTGATCTTCGTGAGAATAATCCAAAGAAGCTTATCGAACTTGCTGTTCAAGGCATGTTGCCAAAGAATACCTTGGGGCGTGCTCAAGGATTGAAACTGCATGTTTATGCAAGTGGCGAAAAGGTTGGTCAGACAGCCCAGAAACCTCGCGAATTAGATATCAAGGATTTACTCTAAGAAAGGAACTGGTAAATAATGGCAAATAATCAATATGCAGGAACTGGCCGACGTAAGAACTCTGTTGCACGTGTGCGTTTAACACCTGGTAGCGGTAAAATTACGATTAATGATCGATCATTTGAGGAATATATCCCAGCTGCTAACCTCAGAGCTGTCGTGACTCAACCCTTTGCAGTCACATCTACGGATGGTACTTACGATGTCAACGTTAATGTGATCGGCGGCGGCTTTGCTGGTCAAGCTGGCGCAACTCGTCATGGTATTGCACGAGCATTGCTTCAAGTTGATCCGGATTTCCGTCCAGCATTGAAGTCAGCAGGTTTGCTGACTCGTGATTCTCGGATGGTTGAACGTAAGAAGCCTGGTCTTAAAAAGGCTCGTCGTGCTTCTCAGTTCAGTAAGCGTTAATATATACAGATATTACTCGGCCTTTGCCGAGTTTTTTTGTGCTTAAAAATATGACAATTAATTAAAAATTCTTTATACTTGTAATCATCTGAATTTATTTGGACTAGGGGATTAATTAATGACTGAAGAAACAAAGCAACCATTGATTGAATTTAAAGACGTCAGCTTGGATTATGGCGAGACCAAGGTTTTAAAAAAGGTCGATCTTGAGATTGAAGAGGGTAAATTTTACACACTTCTAGGTCCATCGGGTTCAGGAAAATCGACGATTTTGAGTCTAATCGCCGGCCGTTTACAGCCGACTGACGGGAATATCCTAATTGAAGGCCAAAACGTTAATGGTTTACCGTCTGATCAAAGAAAGGTCAATACCGTTTTTCAAAACTATGCACTTTTTCCGAATATGAACGTCTACGATAACGTGGCTTTTGGTCCGTCAATTAAAGGATTTTCAAAAAAGAAGATCGACGATTTAGTCGAGTCAATGTTAAAACTTGTGAAAATGGATGATTTGGCCGATCGAGAAATCTCAGAGATTTCAGGCGGACAGCAGCAGCGTGTCGCAATTGCAAGGGCTTTGGCAAATGAGCCGAAAGTTCTTTTATTGGATGAGCCTTTGTCGGCCTTGGACTACAAATTACGCAAAGAAATGCAGTATGAATTACGCGAACTACAGCAACGTCTAGGGATCACATTTATTTTTGTGACACATGACCAAGAAGAAGCTTTGGCAATGTCGGACTGGATTTTTGTCATTGATGATGGCCGCATACAGCAGTCAGGTTCGCCTGTGGACATTTATGATGAGCCCATCAATCATTTTGTGGCTGACTTTATTGGCGAGGCTAATATTGTCCCTGGCATTATGAAAGAAGACAATCTAGTTAGTTTCGCAGGAAAAGATTTCAAGAATGTGGATGCTGGTATGCGCCCCAATGAGCGTGTTGAAGTCGTGATTCGTCCTGAAGATTTGGACATCGTTGTTCCGAGTCGTGGCAAACTTCAGGTCACGATTGATGATCAATCATTCAGAGGAGATTTTTATGAAATCACGGCGATTGATGATGCTGGTAACGAGTGGGCCGTTCAGGCAACAAATCCGGCTAAAATAGGCCAGAGACGCGGACTTAAGTTTGACCCTGAGGATATACACATTATGCGTCTGAATGAGTCAGAAGAGGATTTTGACGCTCGTTTGGAATCTTATGAGGGCGAAGATCAATGAAAAAAGAAAAACTGCTTTTTTCAATCCCATATACCTTGTGGCTGGCCTTTTTTGTGGTTATTCCGCTACTGCTTTTATTTTTTCAGGCCATGACCAATGCCTCAGGTCATTTGACTTTGGCTAATTTTGCTGCTTACTTTGCTTCTGGTACCTATCTGAGAATGACCTTGAATTCGGTTGTTTATGCATTTTTGATTACGGTTATTACGCTGGTAATTTCGTATCCAACAGCTTATTTTCTGGCAAACTTAAAAAATCGCCAATTTTGGCTTTTACTGGTTATTTTGCCTACTTGGATTAATCTGTTATTGAAGGCATATGCTTTTATCGGCATTTTATCGCGGGATGGCACGGCCAATTCGTTCATTTCGTTATTTGGAATTGCCCCACAGCAATTACTGTTTACAAACGCCAGTTTCATCCTGGTCTCGAGCTATATTGAAATTCCCTTTATGATTTTGCCTATTTTTAACGTTTTAAATGATATGGATAAAGACCTGATACAGGCTAGTCGTGATTTAGGAGCTAATTCATGGCAGACTTTGTGGCGCCTTATTGTGCCTTTGTCGATGCCAGGCGTTAAATCCGGTGTGCAGTCCGTGTTTATTCCATCGCTGAGTCTTTTCATGATTACACGCTTAATTGGCGGCAATCGTGTGATCACGCTGGGCACGGCGATTGAGGAGCATTTTTTAACCACCCAGAATTGGCATATGGGTTCTACCATTGGTGTGATTCTGATTATTGCTATGGTTGCAACCATGATATTGACACGTGACCGTAAAAAGACCATTCTGCGTCGGGGAGGCCGCTTATGAGAAAATTTAAATTCAGCCACCTTTATCTTTTTATTATCTTCGTCCTGCTTTATGCACCGATTTTCTATCTTATTTTGTATTCCTTTAATTCAGGCAAATACATGACTGGTTGGAATGGCTTTTCATTGGTTCATTACAATCAGCTTTGGGGCGATACCCGCATGATTGAAATTCTGGTCGATACACTGATTGTCGCCTTTTTATCCTCTTTATTGGCGACAGCGATTGGTACACTTGGTGCCTTGTGGATCAAGTATGCTAAAAAGCAGTTCGGTAAAAACATTTTACTGAACTTGAATTCTGTCTTATTAGTGAGCCCAGACGTTATCATTGGTGCTAGTTTCCTCATCTTTTTTACGGCTATCGGCTTATCTTTGGGCTTTATTTCAGTGCTGTTAAGCCATATTGCTTTTAGTATTCCAATTGTTGTTCTAATGGTCTTGCCGAGGCTCCAAGAAATGCCGCCAGCATTAGCTGAAGCTGCTGAGGATTTGGGAGCAAGTCCCCTGCAGGTCCTTAGCAAGATTACATTGCCATATATTTCTTCCGGTATTATGGCTGGTTTTTTTATGGCTTTAACCTATTCTTTGGACGATTTTGCGGTCACTTTCTTTGTCACTGGTAATGGCTTTTCAACCCTGTCGGTCGAAATCTATTCGCGTGCTCGAGAGGGAATTAGTTTGGAAATCAATGCCTTATCGGCACTCATGTTTCTTGTCAGTCTCGCCCTAGTTCTGGTTTATTATTTTATTTCCAGATCTGGCAATAAAAAAAGGACGCCTGATTTGGAGGTCACGAAATGAAAAAAATTTTATCGGCCTTTTTTGCTTTAATTTTGGTCATTTTGGCACTTTTTGCTTTTCAGCACTATCTGGTAGCTAAAGAAAACGCTGCAGCCGGATCATCCAACAAAACAAAAGTTTTAAATGTATACAATTGGGGCGACTATATTGATCCAGCTTTGATTAAGAAATTTACGAAAGAAACTGGTTATCAAGTCAACTATGAGACTTTCGATTCCAACGAAGCGATGTATACAAAGGTTCGTCAAGGCGGTACAGCCTACGATATCATCGTTCCTTCTGAATATATGATTGAAAAGATGCGTAAGGAACATTTGTTAGATCCGATTGATAAAAAACGTTTTACAGGTTTTAAGTATTATGATCCGCGTTTCTTAAATGACGCTTTTGATCCGCATAATAGATACTCAATTCCATATTTTTGGGGGACCTTAGGTATCATTTACAACGATAAATTTGTCAAAAAATCGGAGGTATCGCATTGGGATCAATTATGGTCAAGCCGTTTTAGAAACAAAATCCTGTTAGTTGATTCGGCACGTGATGCTTTTGGCTTATCTTTGATTTCAATGAACAAGTCGGTTAATAGCAAGCGCATGCCGGACGTTTTAGCTGCAAAAGCGAAATTAGATGCTTTAATGCCGAATGTCAAAGCTATTTTGGCTGATGAAATGGTCATGTATTTGGCTCAAGAAGAAGCGCCTATCGGTATTAGCTGGTCTGGACAGGCTGCTGAGATGATCGCTCAAAATAAGCATTTGCATTATGTCGTCCCTAGCGAAGGATCGAATTTGTGGTTTGATAATCTTGCAATCCCTAAGACTGCTAAGCACTTCACAGCTATCTATAAATTCTTGAATTTCATGTCTGAGCCAAAAAACGCAGCTCAAAACGCTGAATATGTCGAATATGCTACCCCGAATAAAGGTGCTGTCAAACTATTACCTAAATCAGTTACGAGTGATCGGCAGTTTTACCCGGACGATCAGACGATCAAACACTTGGAAGTTTATTCAGATTTGGGTTCGCGCTGGACTCAGATTTATAATGACTTGTTCTTGGAATTCAAGATGACGAATCGCTGATGGTAAATAGTCGGAAGCGATTGGGTTTGTTTTACGCCGTGTTGGGACCTTTCTTATGGGGCCTGAATGGTGTTGTTACACAATATTTGTTTAACCAGGTTGGATTGGATGTCAATTGGGTTTTGTCCGTTCGTCTGTTTTTTGCCGGGCTGGCTCTATTTATCTATGTACTGGTCTTTGATCGTCAGAATTTATTTAACTTAATTAAAGACAGAAGCGTTCGCTGGCGTTTGATTATCTTTATGATTTTCGGTGACTTCATGTCGCAATACAGCTACATCGTTGCCATTTCTGAATCAAATGCGGCATTGGCAACCATTTTAACTTCTCTAAGCCCATTATTTGTCATTTTCTTTTATGTGATCGTTCAGCGTCATTTGCCGCAAAGAATTGATTCGCTTTCACTCATTGTTGCGTTAGCGGGCACATTTTTGTTGGTTACCCATGGTCATATCGGTCATTTGCAGTTATCGCTGGCAGGCTTGTTTTGGGGGCTTTTTGCAGCCTTGGTCTATGCTTTTGGCACCATCTATCCGATTAAGCTGGTTAGCAAATATGGACCGCTGCCTGTCACAGCGTTGTCCTTGTTTGTCTCGGGAATCTTATTCAACTGTTATCGGCCTTTTTTTGAACAGGTACCCAAAATGTCGGGAATCAATTGGTTTTTGCTGATTTTCTTTACGATTGTTAGTACAGCTTTTGGAACAGCGATGTGGTTTTTGAGCCTGCATTTAGTCGGAGCTACAACCATGAGCTTATTATCGGCAGTCGAGCCATTGACAGCAGCGATTTTAAGTATCACCCTGCTGCATTTATCCGTCCAAGGGATTGATGTATTGGGAGCCAGCCTAATTCTTTTGATGATGTGTCTGCAGGCATTTAAGCATCAACATGTTCGATAATGGCCTATACCAATGTTCCTTTATGTTCCATGTTTTCTGATTTCTTTATTTTTTTCCGTTATCCTAAAGGGCGGTATTCGAAAGAAATTTTTATTTAGGAGTGAAAAATATGTGCGGAATCATTGGATATACAGGCATTAATGAAGCGTTGCCTTTTTTACTAAGTGGGCTGGAAAAGCTTGAATATCGCGGTTATGATTCGGCTGGCGTTTACGTCCATACTGATGATGGCCGGGATATGCTGGTTAAAGAAAAGGGCCGCGTCAAAGATCTGGAAGAGAAGACAAAGAGCTACGATTTAAGCGGAAAATCCGGTATAGCACACACACGCTGGGCGACTCACGGTGAGCCGAGTGTTGCTAATGCACATCCTCACGTTAGTGATGACGGCAGATATTACTTAGTTCATAATGGCGTGATTGAAAACTACAAGGAACTCAAACAAACTTATTTGTCGGGTGTGGTTTTCAAATCTCAGACCGATACAGAGGTTGCAGTACAGCTGGTCGGCAAATTCGCGGCAGAAGGGTTGTCGACATTAGCTGCTTTTCGCAAAATGATTAACCTGTTAAATGATAATTCGTCATATGCTTTTTTGCTGGTTGATACGAAAACACCCGATTTGCTGTACACGGCAAAATCTAAAAGTCCTTTATTGGTTGGTGTTTCGAAGAGCGCAAATGTCGTGACATCAGATGCAACGGCAATGCTAAATCTGACAAAAGATTTTATTGAACTGCAGGATGGCGAAATCGCAATTGTTTCAAAAACAGATGTCAAATTATATAACGAACAAGGCGAATACTTCACTCGCCAACCTTTCCATTTGAATATTGATCCCCAGGCGGCTGAAAAGGGTGCCTATCCTTTTTTTATGCTAAAAGAGATTGATGAGCAGGCAATCGTGGCACGTCATTTGATTCAGCATTATTTTGTTGATGGCCTGCCCCACATTGATGATGCAATTTTAAATAGTATTAAACAGGCAGATCGGCTATATATCATTGCTGCCGGTACCAGCTATCATGCCGGATTGATTGGCAGGCGCTTCTTTGAAAAATGGGCTGGTATCCCGACTGAAGTTCATATTGCCTCTGAATTTGCTTATGATCATCCTTTGATTTCTCAAAAACCATTCTTCATTTTTATCAGCCAGTCCGGTGAAACTGCTGACAGTATTCAAGTGCTGGAACTGGTTAAAAGGGCGCATTATGCCAGTCTGACTTTGGCTAATGTCATGAATTCGACTTTGACGCGCGATGTGGACTTTGCGCTGCCTTTGTTGGCCGGACCTGAAATTGCTGTGGCTTCGACTAAGGCCTATACTGCTCAGATTATTACTCAAATTATTTTAGCTGCAGCTGTAGCAGGCGGCCATACCGAATTGCAGGGGGAGCTGAGCCGATTAGCTGTTGATATGCAGGCGGTGATTGATGGCAAGGACCATATTAAAGTTTTAGCAGATGATTATTTAGTTAATACCGATCGGGCTTTTTATATTGGACGAGGTGCAGATGCCGATGTAACTTTGGAAGCTGCGTTAAAACTGAAAGAAATATCCTATACTTTAGTTGAGGGTTTTGCAGCCGGAGAGTTAAAGCACGGAACGATTTCCCTGATTGAACATGGTACGCCCGTGATCGGCCTGATTTCGCAATCGAAAATGGCCGGTTTGACGCGGTCTAATCTTGAAGAGACAATAGCTCGCGGTGCGAAAACGATGACGATTGTAACCAAAAATCTCGCTAACGCGACTGATGAAATTGTTTTGCCAGAGTTAACTGGTGAGATGGAAATGTTCGGTCCGATTTTGGAAGCGATTCCAATTCAGCTTTTGGCTTATTACACATCGTTAGGCCGGAAGTTGGATGTTGATCATCCGCGCAACCTAGCAAAATCCGTAACTGTACAGTGAGGATAAATTTATGAAAGTTACTTTCAAGAAAGATTATTTAAAAGGGTTTGTCGATGATTCTGAAGTCGAGCTGTTAAAGCCTGCTGCCGGTCTGGCCCGGGACACGCTATTGGCTCGTAGCGGCGTTGGCAACGAGATGGAAGATTGGCTGACGCTCCCAACAGATTATGATCAAGATGAGTTTGTCAGAATCCTGACAGCTGCAGAAAAAATAAAGTCTGATTCCAAAGTTCTCGTTGTGATCGGGATTGGCGGTTCTTATTTAGGGGCGCGTGCCGTCATTGAATTTTTGAAATCCGAGTTTCATAACGAGCAGGCGGCTAAAGCTGGTTTACCTGAGATTTATTTTGTTGGAACCTCGGCCTCTGGCAGATATATAGATGATGTCATTGATTTAATTGGGGATCGCGACTTTTCCATCAATGTTATTTCTAAGTCAGGTACAACAACCGAGCCTGCGATCGCTTTTCGTGTTTTCAAGGCTTTGATTGAAAAGAAGTATGGTAAGGATGCTGCTGCAAAACGAATTTTTGCGACAACTGACGCACATAAAGGCGCTTTATTAGATGTGGCCAAGGAAAACGGTTATGAACGCTTTGTCGTGCCTGATGGTATTGGCGGACGTTATTCCGTTCTCAGTGCTGTTGGTCTTCTACCGATTGCGGTTGCTGGGATTGATATCAAAAAATTGATGGATGGCGCCAAATCCGCTCAAGAAGATTTTGCAAAAGATGAAGACATCTTGGCCAAGCCTTCTATTTTGTATGCGATTTACCGTAACATCCTTTATCGCAAGGGTTTTGACGTTGAGACAATCGTTGGTTACGAGCCGCAATTCAGATACTTGTTTGAATGGTGGAAACAATTGATGGCTGAGTCCGAAGGTAAAGACAATAAGGGCATTTATCCAACTTCAGCTATTTTCTCGACTGATCTTCATTCGATCGGTCAGTATATTCAAGATGGCAAGAAGATTCTTTTTGAGACAATTTTGGATATCACAAAGCCAATCAGTGATCGTGTTGTGCCACAAGCTGATGATAATACAGACCATTTGGATTACATTCTGAATAAGCCAATGAAAGATGTGAATGAAGCTGCTTTGACGGCAACAGCTCAGGCACATACTTCGGCTGGTGTTCCCAATATCCTGCTGCAATTGGATGATTTGGACGAGTTTAATTTGGGAAATCTTATCTACTTCTTTGAAGCGGCCGTTGCAGTTTCTGGCTATTTGAATGCTATTAACCCATTTAATCAGCCTGGAGTCGAAGTCTACAAGACGAATATGTTCAGAATTTTGGGCAAACCTGGTTATACCGACTGAGATTTTTGACAAATTTAAAACACCTGGAGGGTGCGATGACTGTTGCTACTACTGAAAATATTGCTGGTTACCAGATTGATGAAACTTTGGGCGAAGTCTTTGGGCTAACTACAAGGAGCAGAAATATTGTTCGAACATTTGGTGCCGGCCTGAAAACGTTAGTTGGTGGTGAGGTCGTAACTTGGACGCAATTGCAGGACCAAGCGCGCGAAGAATCGATTGGACGTTTAAAAGATAATGCGGCTTCAATGGGTGCAGATGCAGTTACGATGATGCGTTTTGATTCCAATGAGGCCAACGGTATTATGAGCGTTGTCGCCTATGGGACAGCGGTGAAAATGTCAAAATTGTAATTATCAGTAAATTTAATTTGAAAAGGCTCCTAGGATATAGGAGCCATTTTTCTAAGCGCCTTTTTCCGTTTTTGATTATGGTAGCGCTGCACAATCTATTAGCGCGATTTTTCGTAAAAGTTTCTGAATTGTGAGTTTTTACACTATAATAGTAAGAGTATGTAAGGAGGCCAAATGGCAAAATTAACTGTAAAAGACCTTGATTTAAAAGGTAAAAAAGTTCTGATGCGCGTCGATTTTAACGTGCCGATCAAAGATGGTGTAATTGGTAATGACAATCGTGTTGTGGCTGCATTGCCAACAATTAAGTATGTTCTGGAACAGGGCGGTAAGGCTATTTTGTTCAGTCACCTTGGCCGTGTGAAGAAGGCTGAAGATAAGCCTGGACTGAGTTTGGCTCCAGTTGCTAAGCACTTGGGCGATCTGCTTGGGCAGGAAGTTGTTTTTCCTGGAAAAACTGAAGGCAGCGAACTTGAAGATGCTGTTAACGCTTTAAAAGAAGGCCAGGTCCTTATGGTCGAAAATACACGTTACGAAGATGTTGATGCCGATGGCAACTATGTCAAACGCGAATCTGGCAATGCACCTGAGTTAGGTAAATATTGGGCTAGTTTGGGTGATGATTTGTTTATTAATGATGCTTTTGGTACAGCTCACCGTTCACATGCGTCTAATGTCGGTATTGCTTCAAATGTTTCAAAAACGGCTGCAGGCTTCTTGATGGAAAAAGAGATTAAATACCTCGATGTTGCCGTTAATCAGCCAAAGCGTCCTTTTGTAGCTGTTTTGGGCGGTGCCAAGGTTTCAGATAAAATTGAAGTCATCAAGAATTTGCTGGCGAAAGCCGACAAAGTGATTGTTGGCGGCGGCATGAGTTATACTTTCTCAGCTGCCCGCGGGGTTTCCATTGGGAATTCTTTGTTCGAAGCAGATAAGGTTGATTTAGCCAAAGAAATCATGGCAGAGGCTGGCGACAAGCTTGTACTGCCTGAAGATTCTGTTTCCGCTGAGAGCTTTGCTAATGATGTGCCAACCAAGGTATTTGAGAATGGCATTGCAGATGGTTGGATGGGTCTTGATATTGGACCTAAGACGATTAAAAAATTTGAAAACACGTTAAAGGGCGCCAAAACAGTTGTTTGGAATGGACCTATGGGCGTTTTTGAAATGAGCCACTTTGCAAACGGCACATTGGAATTAGGTAAGTTTATTGGTTCCTTAACTGCTGAGGGGGCAACGACGATTGTCGGTGGTGGTGATTCAACTGCCGCTGTTGCACAGTTGGGTATTGCCGATCAGTTTACTCATATTTCGACTGGTGGTGGTGCTAGCTTGGAATATCTGGAAGGTAAGACACTTCCTGGAATTGCTGCGATTTCAGATAAATAATAATTTAAAAACCCGTGCGAGCTATGCTTCACACGGGTTTTTATTTGCCATCATTTTAGTTAAAGAAAAGAATAATGCCGAATAGAGCGGCTAAGAAAAATAATACCGCAATCAGAGTTAAGAAAATAATACCAGGACGGCGCTTTAACTTGTTGGCTAAGGTAATCTCTAGTAAGGCCACAAAAGCGAGCACAATTGCTATTTTTAAAATTGTCATAACTGGTTGCGTGTGGACGGTTCGGAATGCCAATATTAATCCTGTAATGAAGAGCGGCAGATAAATGATTCTGCTGGTCAAAATGACCGCGTGGTCTTTCTCAAGTGGCAGAATTAGTGAAGCGGTTGCAAAAACTGCAATCGCAAGAGCGGAAAGAATATGAATCCCAAGTATTGTTTGCATCATAATAAGTCAATTCTAACCCTTTATTAGTGACTATTGGCCAAATAAAAAGCATCCGCGAAAAACGGATGCTAAAGCGATGAGAAAATTCTTCAGTTGTTGTTAGGCAAATCTGCTGATATATTTTTCACCGAAGCCGCGGATTTCTCTGCTTTTAAAACGATTTCACCATTCTTATCAAGAATTGCTTTCAAATTATGTGCATCTTGATGATCCAAGTAAAAGTCAGCAACTTTATCCTCGATTTGTTCCTCAACAACACGGCGTAGTGGGCGAGCTCCCATTTCTGGATTATATCCAAGCTCAACTATCTTGTCTTTTGCCGCAGGTTCAACATCAACGTGCAGTTTGTTCTCAGCCAGCATTGCGTTCATATTTGCCAGCATCAAATCGGCAATTTTATTTAACTGCGGCTTGCCTAATTCTTTAAATTCAACGATGGCATCGAAACGATTCAAGAATTCTGGCTTGAAGTAGTTCTTCAATTTTTCCACTAATTGGTGTTCGGCGGAGATACTTTGAGTCTCGGCGGCGAAACCAACAGTGTTGTTGCCAACATCGCCCGTTCCGGCGTTGGATGTTGCGATGACAATTGTATCTTTGAAACTAACCACGTGTCCTTGAGAATCTGTCAAGCGGCCATCATCGAGAATCTGCAAAAACATATTCATCACATCTCGATGTGCTTTTTCGATTTCATCCAGCAGAATGAGTGAATAGGGATGGCGACGAACCTGTTCAGTTAATTGTCCAGCTTCTTCGTAACCAACATAACCAGCCGGCGCACCAATTAATTTTGAGATACTCTGAGGTTCCATGTATTCTGACATATCGAAACGAATCATGGCATCGGTTGAGCCAAACATTTCTTTAGCTAGTTGTTTGGCCGTCTCGGTCTTGCCAACGCCAGTTGGCCCAACAAACAAGAAAGAACCAATTGGGCGGCCGGATTTTGTCAAGCCGATTCGATTGCGTCTGACAGCTCTAGCAACGCGTGCGACAGCTTCATCTTGTCCAATGACATGTGCTTTTAAGTGAGCATCCAAGTCTTTGAGTTGTCCGGCTTCATTCTTTTTAAGATCACCTACCGGAATGTGTGTTTTTTCTTCGATAATTTTTGTGATGTCGCTAACTTGAACACTTGCTGCATTTGCAACATTTTCGGGATTCGCCTCAGCTGCAATCTTCTGCTTTTGTAACGTGTCCACTTGATCACGCCAATAACTAGCTTTCTCGTAATCTTCCTTTTCAATCGCCTGCTGTTTCATTGCTTCGGCATTATTGATTTTCTGTTGAATTTCTTCAGGATTCACAAATTCCAGATGAAGATTTTTTCGCGAACCTGCTTCATCAATTAAATCAATGGCTTTATCTGGCAAAAAACGCTCAGGAATATATCGGTCAGACAAGTCAACGGCAGCCTTGAGAACTTCATCTGAATATTTAACATGATGAAAATCCTCGTATTTAGAGCGCAGACCCTTTAAAATTTCAAAAGTCTCATCTTTGCTTGGCTCTTCAACCATGACTTCTTGGAAACGACGCGCAATTGCGCCATCTTTTTCGATATTGCGATATTCCTTCAATGTTGTTGCACCGATTAACTGAAATTCACCACGAGCCAAAGCAGGCTTTAAGATGTTTCCGGCGTCCATACCGCCTTCAGCATTTCCGGCACCCATGATTTCGTGAATCTCGTCTATGAATAAGATGATTTCATCGCGAGACTCGACTTCCTTCATTAGTTGCTGCATTCTAGCTTCAAATTGGCCACGCATGCTGGTGCCTTGCACCAAAGAAACCATATCAAGCCGAATAACTTCTTTATTTAGGAGTTTTTCAGGCACTTTCTTTGCCACGATGGCTTCAGCTAAACCTTCAACAACGGAAGTCTTGCCGACACCTGGTTCGCCAATTAGAACCGGATTATTTTTTGTACGACGATTCAAGATCTCTATCAGACGTTCTACTTCTAGATCACGGCCAATCACTGGATCTAATTTGCCCTTGCGGGCTTGATCCGTGATATTGATACCATATTGTTCAAGTAAACCATGTTTCTTATTATTATTGTTCCCGCCGGAATGGCTTGGAGCAGCTGTCGGATTTTGATTTCCGGGCTGCTGCATATTGGCCATTTGGCCATTTAATTGACGAAAAATATCATCCACGTTCATGTTTCCAAAAACGAAGGGATTTTCATTGTAATCAGCCATTTTTCCTCCGTCTAATAAAGGTTGATTTTCAAACATTTTTTGATTCTAAATGTTTGACCTTTATTGACCTTTGCAATAAATTATACACCATCATTTTTAATAGTCAATAAAGGTCAGAGTGTGTCGAACGAGCGGTAGTTCTACTTTTATCTTGGTTTCAGTTATAATTCAATCAAGATGAAAAAGTTTTTTATTTTTCTCGGACTGCTGCTGATTATTGCTTCTGGTGTGTACTTATATGCTAATTATTTGACACGATCCCGGTCCGATAGGTTTCAACAATTACAGTCTCAAGCAAGGCGAGACGTGACTAACGCGCGGTATCCGGAAGCGAAGCGGGCATTAACGGATTCACTGGATTTTGTGGTTAAACAGGCGCCAATAGAAAAACGCATTAGGCAGATTAGCAGTTTTCAATTGGGTTTGAATTTTTTGCGTGTTCAAAATTATAGTGATGCAATTACCACTTTTCAAAAGGTTGCGTCATATCGAAACGGTTATCAGGTTCTGGCTGATCGGTCCAATGACAATATCAAGCAGGCTAACGTGGCCATTGATAAGCAAAAAGCAGCCGCCGCGGCAGCTGAGCAGGCTCAAAAAGATGCAGCCGCCGCTGTATCATCAGCGGCTGCAAGCAGCGAAGCAGCCGCTAAAGCAGCCGCCGCCAATATCTGGACACGTCAGTATACGGATCCGGCAAGCATCCCAACCGTTGTTGTCGATCAGGCTCGTAAAAATCTCCAAGCAGCGGGTGCTGATATGACTGGTATGTCAGATGAAAATATTCGGAAGCTGATTGTCGCCGCTGCTGGCAAACATGAAAATATCGTTACTTATGTTAAGGAGAATCAAGACAAGAAGAAATGACTACTGATTTTAAGAACAAGTTAGAAGCTCTACGAAAAGGCGAGATCGACGAGTTTGAGGTTGATCGTAATACTTTTTCAGATTTTTATAAAATCTGGAATGTTTATAATTATCAATCCGGTGTCAAAGGTTTTGCACAAAAAGGCGGAAAAGTTATTTATCGGCGCAAAGAAAAGGTAAAATAATGTCAGAGCGTTTTTAAAGCTTTGTTCTGAACTTGGTCTGGAGAGCTTTCGTGTAAGCGCTTGCATATTATAAGATTACTGATAGACTTAGAATAGAGGATATGGAGGAATTATGGTTTCAAAAGAATTTACGATTACCGCTGATTCAGGCTTACACGCACGCCCAGCGACGATGCTTGTTCAAAAGGCTTCTGAGTTTGATTCAAAGTTGACCCTGAAATATGATGGCAAAGAAGTTAACTTGAAGTCCATCATGGGTGTGATGAGTTTGGGTGCCGGCAAGGGTGCTAAGATCGAAATCGTTGCAGAAGGCGGCGATGATCAGGCTGCACTTGATGGTGTTGAAGGTACACTCAAGAGCGAATCTTTAATTTAAGATCCTATCTTTGCTAGCAGCGCTTTGGCGCTGTTTTTTATTTTTCGGTTAACAGATAATTCTGTAGAAAGATGATCTTTTAGGGGCGAATATAAAAAGCGCTAAGGAAACGGCCTTAACGCTTTTTTATGATTTTAATTCACTTTTTTCAATAGGGAAGCCGCAGCTGGATCTAAAATAACGATCACATTGGGGTGTTTTTGCAAGATTGAAGCTGGAACCGCTTCAGTTACCGGGCCTTGAATAAAGTCCTTCACGGCTTTGGCTTTATTTTGGCCATATGCTGCGATTAAAATCTCTTTCGCTCGCAAAATTGATGCTATACCCATAGAGATAGCTTGCTTGGGGACTTGATCTTCCGATTCGAAGAATCGAGAATTTGCGCGAATCGTGTTTTCTGTCAAATTGACGATATGTGTTTTGGAAGCAAAGGAAGTTCCTGGTTCGTTGAAACCAATATGGCCGTTTTGTCCTAAGCCTAATAACTGTAAATCAATTGGATTTTCATTGATAATTTCATCGTAGCGTTCGATCTCGGATTTTAGGTCAACAGCTTCGCCATTAGGAACAAATGAATGAGCAAAGGGCTTCTTGCCAAAAAGGTGTTCGCGCATAAAATAGTGGTAACTTTCCGGATGATTTGAAGATATACCGACATATTCGTCCAAATTGATCGAAACAGCTTTTGAAAAATCAAGATTTGATTCCGATATTGCTTTGTAAATACTGATTGGGGTTGAACCTGTAGCTAGCCCAAAGCTTTTCGCACCATTTAAAAGAGCTTCTTTAAATAACTGAAGGCCAATTTCGCCACCCTGTGCTTGTGACTGAACTAATTTAATTTCCATTATTTGATCACCTCGACTTTTAAATTATAACTTTTAGTTTTGTCAAGTTCAAGATGTTAATTGGTATATGAATTGGTATATTAGCGATTGTTTAATGAACTTTCACAGGTCAAAAGTAGATGACATTTGTTCTTGCTGATAAAACTTCTGTGGTAAACGAGATTCTTTCCTGAGCTATATAATAAAAAGCGACATGAGATTTGTCCGTTATATTAACAAATATTTGTACCAATGTGATGAATGAGTTGACTGAATAAATATTTTTTGCTAACTAGATAAGGAGATTACCATTGACGATTAAATTAGTTGCACTAGATTTGGATAATACGTTATTAAACGGACAGAGTCGTATCAGCCCGAGAAATGAGCGTGTTTTAAAACAATTACACGCAAACGGAATGAAAGTTGTCTTGACAACTGGGCGGCCTATCAAGGGAATATTACCATTTATTAAACAATTAGAGCTGACGGATGATGAAGATTATTCGATTAATTTTAATGGTGGGTTAGTTGAACGAAATTCTGATCGGAAGGTGATTTTCAGTCGTTATATTACGAAGGATGATATTCGTCCCATTAATCAGTTAGCACAGGAATTGCGTTTTCCCTTAGATGGCATTACGATTGATCGTGCATTTTCTGTCATTGATATCAGAAAGTCGGGTTATCAGTCCTTTATAGGAGATTTGATGCCTTTTACCGATGTCACATTTGCTGCTTTGCCAGAGAAGAAATTTTTCAAATTTGTCAGTCAGACCGACGCCGCACAAGTGCAAGCGATTCAGAACGCGACTCAAAGTAATTTAGATCTGACTATTGTTAAAAGCCGGCCTAATTTGCTTGAATTTCTGCCGAATGGTGTGAATAAGAGCCTTGGTTTAGGAAAATTGTTGGATCATTTTGGTTGGACCTTTGAAAATGTGATGTCTTTTGGGGATGAAGAAAACGATTTGCCAATGATCAAGGCTGCCGGTGTGGGAGTCGCGATGGAAAATGCAATTCCTTCTGTTAAAGCTGTTTCTAATGCTACGACCAAAAATAATTTGGAAGATGGTGTGGCAGTGTTTCTGGAACATTATTTTAATTTATGATGCAGTTGGCAGTACACCGTTCAAACATTCCGATTATTTAACTGCAATTAATGAAAACGGTTACGTTACAAATGTTAAACTAATAGTTGATGAGATTCATGGTGATGACTTGACTGGTTTGTCGGCATTTGTCTGATGTATTTGAATCATACCTAGTCAAACAAGCCATTTGTGAAAGTAGGACAGGTCTCATGTTAATAGTTGGGGGTAACAATGACTGAAACAGAGAAATTAAGTGGTATTGCCGCATCAGATGGTGTTGGGATTGCGAAAAGTTATTTGTTGGTTGATCCAGATTTAGCTTTTCCCTACAATCAGACGATCACCGACGTGGAGGCTGAACAGGCGCGGTTGAGTCGAGCACTGGACGCTTCTAAAAGTGATTTGGAAAAGATTAAAAACAAGGCTGAAGAGACTTTAGGCAAAGAGGAAGCTGAGGTTTTTGAGGCGCATATTACGATGCTTTCTGATCCTGAACTGGTATCGGCAATTAAAGGTCAAATTCACGATAAAAAGATTAACGCGGAATCTGCTTTAAAAAATGTGACTGATAGTTATATCGCGACTTTTGAGGCTATGACTGATAATGCCTATATGCAGGAACGCGCAGCTGATATTCGAGATATTGCAAAAAGAGTGACAAGCCACCTTTTGGGTGTTGAATTACCAAACCCAGCCTTGATCGATGACGATGTGATTGTCGTTGCACATGATTTGACGCCTTCCGATACCGCTCAGTTGGACCCAAAATTCGTTAAGGGCATCGTAACTGATCTTGGTGGTCGCACAGCCCATGCTTCGATTATGGCGCGTTCTTTGGAAATTCCGGCCGTTGTTGGTACTGGTAACGCGATTGCTGAAATCGCGAATCACGTTAATTTAATTGTTGATGGCGACGCCGGCCAGGTCTTAATTTCTCCCAATGAAGACGAAGAAGTTGCTTACGCAAAAAAAGTTGGTGAATATTTTGCCAGAAAGCGTGAGCAGGCACAACTCCGCGATGAGAGAACCGCTTCAGCTGATGGTGTTCATTTTGACATATCAGCTAATATCGGTTCTCCTAAAGACCTAGATGCAGTTGTTGCTAATGGTGCAGAAGGTATCGGCCTATTTCGAACAGAATTCTTATTTATTGATTCAGACCATCTTCCAACAGAAGACGAGCAGTTTGAATCCTATAAAGCTGCTTTACAGGCTTTGAAAGGCAAACCAGTAACGGTTCGGACGATGGATATTGGCGGTGATAAACAGTTGAGCTACTGGAAACTGCCAAAGGAAGCCAACCCATTTCTAGGTTATCGTGCTATTCGAATTTCTCTGAAACAAGATAATATTTTTCGGACGCAATTGAGGGCTCTGTTACGGGCTTCTGTTTATGGGGATTTGTGGATCATGTTTCCAATGATTGCCACTCTCCAAGAATTCCGTGCTGCGAAGAAAATATATGAAGAGGAACGGTCGAAGCTTATTGAGGCGGGCACCAAAATTTCGGACCACATCAAATTAGGCATTATGGTTGAGATTCCTGCCTCAGCTGTTTTAGCTGATAAATTTGCTAAAGAGGTTGATTTCTTCTCAATTGGCACCAACGATCTGATTCAATATACGATGGCTGCCGACCGTGGCAATGATAGTGTTTCTTATTTGTATCAGCCCTACAATCCATCTATTTTGCGCTTGATTCACAATGTGATTGATGCAGCACATCACGAAGGCAAATTCGTTGCCATGTGCGGTGAAATGGCCGGCGACCCAATCGCAGTACCAATCTTGGCCGGACTAGGACTGGATGAATTCTCCATGTCCGCTTCGTCTGTACTGCCGACGCGGTCATTGATCAAGCATTTAAAGGTTTCCGATTTGAAGACACTGGCAAAAACAGCATTGGATCAAGACAGTAATCAGCAAGTTATTGATTTAGTCAAGAGTTCAACGAAATAATACTTGTTAAAAAGGCCGCTAGGTCTTTTTTTGTCATACCAGTATAATGTAGACATGAATATAGGACTTTTTACTGATACTTATTTTCCTCAGGTGTCCGGTGTTAGTACCAGCACGCAGATTTTAGCCCAGCAGCTGGAAGCCCAAGGCAACAACGTGTACATCTTTACCACCACCGATCCTAAGGTCAAAAGATCCCAGTATGGCCGAGGCCCGGAGAAAAATATTTATCGTTTCTCATCTATTCCATATACAGGATTTAAAGATCGCCGAATCACTTTTCGAGGTTTTTTTGAAGCGATTGAAATTGCCAGAACGCTCCGTTTGGATATTGTTCACACGCAAACAGAATTCAGTCTTGGTTTAATGGGTAGAATTACGGCTCGAGAATTAAAAATCCCGCTTGTTCACACTTATCATACGATGTATCAGGACTACACGCATTACGTGATGAATGGCCGTCTCATCAAAGCTGGAGGCGTCGAGGTCATTATTCGAGCATTTCTCAAATCTGTTAATGGCGTGATCGCACCAAGTCAGCGAGTCTATGATACCTTGCGTGGATATGGTGTGTCAGCCCCGATGCCGATCATTCCGACTGGCGTCAGTTTCCCTAAAAACCAACTGGACCGATCTGCTGAGTTGCGCAAAGAACTAGGTATTAGGCCCAAACAGCCGGTCATTTTATCCCTGGGCCGAGTTGCTTTTGAAAAAAATTTAGAGGAACTCATCAATATATTGCCGGATGTTATTGACCGTTTTCATAATGTTATTTTGGTTGTTGCTGGGGACGGGCCGGCTCGCGAAGAATTGACAGAACATGCTAAAGCACTTGGGCTTGCCAAACATGTTAAATTTGTCGGCATGGTTGACCACAAAAATGTTTATTCATATTACCGAATGGCCGATGTTTTTGCCAGCCCGTCAACTTCTGAATCACAAGGCTTAACCTTTATCGAGGCAGTCAATGCTAATCGGCCTTTTGTCGCTATGCCAAATCTCTATCTGCAGCAGATTACAAAATCCAAGATGATTGGTACGATCGTTGAGAATAATGAGGAGATGGCTCAAGCAATCGAATATTATCTGGCAGATGCAAAGAATAAAAATAAGGATCACGATTGTCAAGAGGTATTGCGAGAAGTTGGGGCTGAAAAATTTGGCGAAGATGTTTTGCATTTTTACACGCAGGTCATTGCTGAGTACCGGCCGCCGCACGCTAAGGACACAGATGAACCAACTGATGATGAGATTGGTTATGCACGCCAATTATTGGGTCGTTTGCCCTTGCCTAAAGTGGCGAAACGCAGAATTTTGAAGGGCAAAAAAGAAGTCGACAGCAATAAATAGTAGAATTAACAGAATGAAAGTTTTGCAGTATTTTGAAAACCCGGGACTTATTAGCCGGTCTGGTATCGGACACGCACAGAGATTACAGCAAGAGGAACTGTCTTATACAGATGTTGTTCTTGATACAAACCCTTTTTCTAAGGACTATGATTTGATTGATGTCAACACCTATGGGCCCAAGTCAGCAGCGATGGTGGCAAAAGCGCGTTTGCAGAGTAAAACAATTGTTTATCATGCTCATTCGACCTATGAAGATTTTCGAAATTCTTTTATCGGTTCTAATTTAATTGCCAAACCCTTTAAAAAGTATTTAGTTAATGCCTACAAACAGGCTGATCTGATTATTACGCCTACACCCTATGCTAAATTGCTTCTACGAGGATATGGCCTGACACAACCGATTATTCCGATATCAAATGGTGTAAAGGTAGCTTCCTACCGAAAGAACCAAGCTAAAATTACTAAATTTCGTCAATTTTTAAACCTAGAGCCCGAGGACACTCGCAAAATAATCATTTCAGTTGGTCTCTATTTTGAAAGAAAAGGGATTGCAGATTTTGTTGAGTTGGCCAGGCGGAATCCGGATTATCTATTTGTTTGGTTTGGTTATACAGATTTACGCATTATTCCCCGAAAAATTCGTAATATTATTCGAAACGATCATCCGGAAAATTGTCTTTTTGCTGGGTATATCACAGGCGATGTATTACAAGGCGCCTATTCAGGCGCGGATTTATTCTTATATCCAAGTTTTGAAGAAACAGAAGGTATTGTTGTCCTTGAGGCCCTGGCAAGTTCACAGAAAGTTCTAGTTAGAGATATTCCGGTATATGCTGATTGGCTCAAAGATGGTGTGAATTGTTACAAAGCGAAGAATTTGGATGATTTTGACGATAAATTGCATCGTATTTTATCCGGTCAGGTGAAAGACGTTTCTAAGGCAGGCCATCGTGTAGCACTAGCACGTGACATCAGTAAGATCGGCCAAGAGCTGAGAAATGCGTACGAACAGGCCTTAACACTACCTAGTAAGGAGAGCAAATGACAACGAGACAACGGATTTTTTGGATTTTATTTACTCTCTTCATCGGTGCGGTTGTTTTTATTTACAGCTTTCATCAGGTTAATTTAAAGCAATTTTGCCAGCAAATTTCCAAAACGAATTATGGCTGGCTGCTATTTGCTTTTGTATTAGTCATTTTCTATTACTTGACTATGGCTTGGATCCTAGAAGTTTTAATTGCTCCTCACAAGGCGAGCCTTTGGGGAATTATGCGCACGCCATGGATGGAACAATTTGGGAATGGTATCACACCTTTTTCCGTTGGCGGCCAGCCAATGCAAATCTTGGGTCTGCGCCAAGCGGGTATCTCAGTTGGGGAAGGGACCTCTGTATCACTGATGAAGTTTGTGATTTATCAGGGAATGATTGTCGTAGCTTTCTTGATTTGCCTGCTTTTTGGTTATCAATATGTTGCCAATCATATGTTATCAATGACAAGCCTAGTTATTTTTGGCATTGCTATTCATGTATTGGTTCTCTTGGGCCTCATTTTTATTATGTTTTTTCCGCCGATAACAGAAAAAATAGCCAATCTTGTTTTGGCACCTTTTCATTGGTTTCTTTCTGAACAACAAACAGCTGATATTGCCAAGAAACTGGATCAGCGAATTTTAGAATTTCACGAAGTATCTAACAAATTAGCTAAAAATCCAAGAAAATTGTTTGCCGCTTCACTGTTGACCTTGCTGCAACTGTTTATATACTATGCAATTCCTTACTTTATTTTGTTAGCCGTAGGTGCCCATAATGCTGATTTTATTTTCATAGTGGCGCTAAATGTTATCCTAACTTTGGCAATATCGATTTTTCCGGTTCCTGGGGGTAGCGGCGGCGCTGAAATTGGCTTTTCGTTGCTGTTCTCGAGTTTTTTAGCCAATCATACTGTGACAATTTTTGCGATGCTGATTTGGCGGATTCTGACCTACTATTTCGGTATTTTTGCTGGATTGATAGCGTATAATTTAGTACCGAGTCATTACGATGGAAAAAATAATGTCGAAAACTGAATCCGAAATTCTACCAATTATCAATCGTTTGGAAGCAATGGTTAAGGATGAAAGCAAACGTATCCAGGTTCGAAATTTTGACTTGTATGGATTGAATTTGGCGCGTGTAACCTTTGATCATGAGACTCGAATATTTACTTTGAAGGAATTTCGTGGCAACCAGCTTTTCGAATTTGATAATATTGATTTAGCCGCAATTGATATTTATGAGACGCTTCGTGATCTGAAATTGACTTTTTAATGATTAAACAGTTACTGATTAAAACTAAATATTTTTTTTCTAAGCGACAGATTAGGCCTTTGGTTGCGTTTTTTTTGATAAATCTTTTTTTTATTGAACTTAAGACTGTGATCGAGTATTTTATTAGTTTCAACTTAGGTATTAAAGGTATGATGCAACTGCTGATTGCCTTGCTTAATCCGCTTCCAACAGCCATTATTCTGCTCAGCCTTGCTTTATATTTTCGTGGTTATCTGGCTTATTGGATTATGATCATTATGAATTTGATTCAGACGATCTGGCTTTTTGCCAATATGCTGTATTATCGAGAATTTAGTGATTTTCTTTCATTATCGATTATGTCCTCCGGGTCATCAGTTGGCGAAAATTTGAGTAAGTCTATTGCTGGGATCGTCCATCTTAGTGATTTCTTGGTCTTCTTAGATATTTCGGTATTAATTCTGCTACTGTTTTTTCGCCAAATTGTTTCTGATAAAAAAGGTTTGCGTAGGCGGTTTGCCGTTTTAACCTCAACACTTGGCTTTGTCTTGGTGTTTTTGGTTTTTGGTCTTGCAAGTGCCAATCGATCAGGTTTGTTGACACGATCTTTTGACAATAACTATATTGTGAAATATCTAGGTTTGAATGAGTACGCAGCATTTAATGCCCTGCAGACCCATAACCAAGCGGTAAGTAGAGAAAGGGCTAATGCATCGGAGCTCAAGCCGATTGTTAAATGGATTAACAAGCATCGTTCGCCAGTCAATGTTAAATATTTTGGCATTGATAAGGGCCGTAATGTCATTGTTTTCCATCTTGAGTCTTTTCAGCAGTTTTTAATTGATTATCGTGTGAATGGTAGGGAAGTCACACCGAATTTAAATAAATTTTTCCATGATCAGCACACGCTTTCGTTTGATAACTTTTACAATCAGGTTGGCCAAGGGAAAACCTCGGATGCCGAAACGATGCTTGATAATTCACTTTTTGGTTTGCCATCTGGTTCAGCCATGGTGAAATATGGTACCAGTAATGTTTTTCAAGCGGCTCCAGCAATTTTAAATCAAATGGGTTATACGACAGCGGCTTTTCACGGTGACGTACCAACTTTTTGGAACCGAAATAATACATATAAATCTTGGGGATACAATTATTTTTTCAGTAAGCAATTTTACCCGCAATCAACGAAATCTCAGAATAATGTTGGATATGGTATGCTGGATAAAATATTTTTACGCGACTCGGCTAGGTATATTCAACAGTTGCCACAACCTTTCTATGCAAAAATAATTACCGTTACCAATCATTATCCTTATGAAACTAATAAAGAAATTGCTAATCAATTTCCCGCTACAACCACAGGGGATAGAACAGTGGACCACTATGTCCAGACGGCTCATTATTTAGATTCGGCTTTTGGTGAATTTATGGACTGGTTAAAGGCAACGGGTTTGTACAATAATAGTCTCATTTACGTCTATGGGGATCATTATGGTATCTCAGAAAACCATCAGCCAGCTATTGGACAGCTTCTCCAAAAAGACCGGATTACCAATTACGATCTCGCACAATTTCAAAAGGTACCGTTTATGATTCATGCCAGTAATTTACCTGGTGGAATCAATCATACTTATGGCGGTGAAATTGATGTGCTGCCGACATTGTTTGATCTCCTCGGCGTTCCTAACGACGGCACCGTTCAATTCGGAGATGACCTGTTGTCGGACCAAAATCGCCAAGTTGTCAGTTTTAGAAACGGTGATTTCGTTACCCCTACTGTCATTAAGATGAATGGCACTTATTGGCGGACCGATAATGGACGAGCAATTAGTTACAAGAGTGCGTCTAAAAAGACTAAACGATTTATTGATCAGACTCAAAATTTCGTTGATCAGCAATTGGCATACTCTGACCAAGTTGTTTCCGGCGACTTGTTACGTTTTGACAAGCAAAATAATTTTAAAAAAGTTGATAAAAAAAGTTACGACTATACACTTGGCACTAGCTTAGCATCCTTGAAGCGAGCACAAATCACTAATCCTAGTTCATTACGTACCAAAAACGGCGGAAAATCACTTTTGAAATTGTATAAAAGTTCTGAAGTCATGCTTTGGTCTCCTTCCAAAATTAAAAAATATTTCCAAAAACTGGAGGAGGAAAAAACAACATCTCAAGAGAGTGACGCTAATAGTAGTTCCTCAGCTTCGGTGCAACCTGCATCATCCAGTAGTAGTTCCTCAGCCCCTACAAAATAGTT
>NZ_JANJQP010000004.1 GCF_025758695.1 Oenococcus kitaharae
TATTATATCTTGTCTAGTGGCCTTTAAATCACTCATTAATTTTTCGTTAATTAAACGTCAATGTGCGAAACCAAACTCTCAAAATAAATTGAAAGTTCTATAGGTATTTTGAGAAATAAAAGTGTCCATCGCAATTAAGCCACGGACACTAAGAAAGATTTTAGATTTATGGAATGTAAGGGTTTGCACTCCCTTACGTTCTTTATTATAAAACAATTCCCACCAGTTTGATCTAGTGGGAATTGTAAAAATTTTTTGGGGTCTATTCAAGAGACCGGCTCTCGTCAACTATTAATGTATTCAATAGTACTGAACAGTTCCTAACTAAAAAGTACAAGACTTTCAAGAGACAAAAGCAACAATTTACTTTATTTGATGAACATTACGAGCCCTTAACTATTATTTAAATAAAAACGCCCATCGTAATCATAATGAACAAACACAAGCTCCTATTGCGTACCAACTAAAAGAATCCGTTCCAGATTAACAGGAGAATTGAGACTCCTATAAGTATCATAGATGAAAAACAGCTAGGACAAGAAATAGTGAATTGTATCTGTGCCTTGCTTTGAAAACAAGGAGCCAAAAGCTGCTTGATCATTCTAACCGGCATACTTAACTTCAATTATCACCAAATACTTGTTTGGTCATCATGTCAGAAATGGCCTGCTGTTGTTTGTTAGAGGAACTGTGAAGGAAATGAGCCAGCTTTTGGTTAACTTCTTGATCAATAAAATAACGTATCATGCCCAATTGTCGGCTTTAGAGGAAAGCTGAGTAATGGCAAAAAGGTCTGTCAACTGAGCGGCTGAAAAGTAATGTCCGGTTAATTTCTGGTAGCTTATGTTCAACGACTGAGCATCTTGGTATAGCTGCGATTGGTGTTGCCTATTGTGATTGAAATCCAAATTGGTAAAATCAACAGCCAAATTTCGTTCCTGACCAATTGTCTGGTCAACGTGCTGGTTTTCTGATGGCTGAAAAGCGGAATTAGAAAAAAGGACTTGGGAACCAGGCACTCGTCCCGCAGTCAGCATGAGCACCATACCGGCCAAGGCGACCGCTAAGGCAACTACTTGATTAAGCCGTTTTGTTTCCTTCACCATTAGAAAAAGATAGAAACCAATCCCAACTAACGCCAGTAGCAGTCCCATCAATTCCATTAAAAGCATTTTATCTGCTCACCCGTCATTATTATAAAATGCCTGCTTGCCTAAAAACAAGTCTTGTCTGCTTTCGAAGCTGAAAGACACAAAGGAAAGTGCTGACCCCACGGGGAGCTTGGCCTTATCATGAAGCCACAAGGAGAAGTAACAAATGAATTTACTAGCTGCTGGTGATTTAGCCAAGAATTTGAAAACTAATTACGATCTCATTGTTGAACGTGCCATGGTTCTCGTTCAATTCAGGGAAGCCGCCTACGACAAAGAAAGGTAGGATTGCTTTATCCCGAAAGCTTTCTTCAGCAATCTCGGTTTCGATAATAAAATCTTGATGAAAAATATTCATTTTAGTTAATCAAGGAATTTAATAAGTAGAATTGATGCCTAAATAGTTGTACTGTTTTTGTCGTATAATCAAAATTGCAAACAGGGTTCTGGGAGTTATAGTAGGAAATCTACGTTTTTCAGAAAATCAATATACAAAGTATCAAAGGTTCGCTATTACGGGGGCTGATTAGCTCTGCTGGATTGAATTAAAATAACGAGTTAAACAAATAGTTTAGTCCCATCCCTTACACTCCGAGAAATTTAAAGGATTTGTCATCAATTACAAAAAGCAAGAAAATACTTCTTGCTTTTTTACTTGCTCTTAAGAAATGATCATGTCCGTGAAGTCATTTACTGACCTCTCTATTTAATAAATTTGATTACTTTTTTGATTACTTTCTTTCGTAATCAAGGAGCATACTCAGAACAACATTAAGCCTGAAAAATGCCTAGTCATGGGCTTTGTACATCTATAGAGCATATTTGTATGGACATTACGGGATTCGAACCCGTGACCTCTGCCATGCGAAGGCAGCGCTCTCCCAGCTGAGCTAAACGCCCGAAGAAACGAATGCGTATGGAACGCGTTCGTTTATTACATATTCATTCTAATGTACTTTGGCTAGAAAATATTTTTTCTTTCCACGGCGAATAACCACAAAATGGCCTTCGAATTTGTCTGCAGGATTGATAACTGCATCGACATCAGTGATTTTTTGACCATTGATTGAAATAGCACCATTTTTCAAATCCTCACGTGCCTGACGTTTGGACTTTTCAATGAGGTTATCTTGCGTCAGCAGGTCCAAGACAGGAATTTCGCCACTATTGATTGTTATAGAAGGCACACTGGAAAACGCCGCTGCTACCTGCTTACCGGTAAGATTCTGTACCTCACCGGTAAATAAAATCTGTGAAATTTTTTCGGCTTCTTGAACAGCTTCTGGTCCATGGACAAAGGCTGTTACTTCTTGTGCCAAACGTTTTTGTGCAGCGCGTTCTTCTGGTGCTTCAGCAACTTGTTTGGCTAACTGATCAATTTCATCTGGATTTAAGAAAGTGAAAATCTTTAATAGCTTGATAACATCAGTGTCGGATTGATTGTAGAAGAATTGATAAAACTCATAAGGCGACAGCAGATCTGGATCCAACCAAATGGCGCCGCCGGCAGATTTACCAAACTTTGTGCCATCGGATTTCAATAGCAGTGGCACGGTCAAGCCAAAAGCTTTAGCCTCTGGACCAACCATTTTGTGGATTAATTCGACACCACTGGAAATGTTGCCGTACTGGTCGCTGCCGCCTACCTGCAGCTGCACGTCTTTTTCTTTATACAAAGTATAAAAATCAATCGCCTGGAGAATTTGATAAGTGAATTCTGTAAAGCTGATGCCGACTTCCAAGCGGGAAGCGACAACATCTCGTTTCAGCATGACATTGATCGGAAACAATTTTCCGAAATCGCGTAAAAATGAAATCAGGTTGAGTTTGGATAGCCAATCATAATTGTTGACAATCTCAAAACCATCTTTACCGAATAGACGAGTTAACTGTTTTGTAATTCGCTTCACGTTTTCATCAAAAACATCAGGGGGCAACAGTTGCCTTTCGGTGGCTTTTCCTGAAGGGTCGCCGATCATACCTGTGCCGCCGCCAATCACAATCACTGGTCGATGGCCGGCATTTTGGAATCTTTTCAAAATTGTCAGCGGGATTAAATTACCAATATGGATCGATTTTGCGGTTGGGTCAACACCTACATACAAGCTGATTTTTTTTGTTTTCAGCAAGTCAGTCAGGCCGGCTTCGTCAGTGGTTTGATTAATGGAACCACGCCATTTTAGATCTTCGATAATGCCCATAAAAACCTCCGGATAATAAAAAACGCCTCGATATGATCGGGACGAATTTCTCCGCGGTACCACCCGGATTGTGTTTTTGCAAACACCAGCTTAATTATCGAGACGGATCTCAAAAAGATAGTTGCTGTGTAATTCGTGAATTTTCTGGGTCGGTTTTCAACTAGCACCGACTCTCTAAATGACCGCCAATTCACTACTGTCAGCTGAGATTGTCTACATTGTACCAGAATCATGGCAGTAGTGAAATGATCATTTTGACAAGCAGATAGAAAAGAAAAACAAGCACAAAAGCAGTGGCACCGATAATCATTTCTTGTTGGAGTAATTCCACGAGTATACTCATCGATACATTTTTAAATACTTTCATGGCCAGTGCTGCTAGAAAAATCAGCAATAACGCGATCCAAAGCCCTTGACTAGCATTATGGAGATCAGCGCTGGATAAGCCGACACCCAGCAATAGCGAGAATGTGAGCAGCAGCCACAGAAAAAATTGCCAATCCAGATTAAGGGTGAAATTGAATAAATTTGGCTGGAGATAAAGAGTTAAAAAGTAAATAACGATGCCGTTTCCGAAAATTGGTGCTGTACCGATTAACAAATTTCCGAATGTCTGCCAAGGATTTCTAGGGTTAGCGGAATGTTGCACAAAACCTACTTGGTTGTTTTTCGGCAGCTGTAACAAGCGAAAATGCTGGATATGATGACCGAAAAGCAATGCCATGATCAGATGGGATAATTCGTGAACAATGATTCCCAAAGAAGCCAATAATAGATAACAGTTTGTTCCCAAGCGTCCTGTGATCACACTGGCAAGCCGGTTGGATAAACAAGATAGCAACCAAGAAAAAAGGCCGGGCAAAATCAGCAGCATGATCGATAGCATCGCGAAATATTCAAGGATTGTTTCAGCGACTAAAATCACTAGTCAGCTGTCAGATCAGCAAAAGAGGCCGAAATTAAATCAGCTACTTGTTGGGCATCGATTAAGTCACTACGGCCCAATTCACCAGCTGACACATAAATTTTGCCATCGGTTAACGCCTGTTTATCAAAATAAATTGGGAACTTTCCGTGATGATTGTGCCAGATACCGACCGGATTATTTGCGCCATGAACATAGCCGGTTGTCTTTTGCAGTTCTTTTAATGGCAGCATTTCAGTACGCTTGTTTCCCGAAGCGGCCGCCAGTTTTTTCTCGTCTAGATGAGCTGTGATAGGTAAAACAGCAATGATCGGCCCGGTTTTATCGCCGCTAGAAGCCAGTGTTTTGTAAATTAATGATTGCCGGTCAATGCCAGCCCGGACCAGCATCTGTGGTATTTGTTCTTTACTAGTATTTAAAAAATCTATCTGAATAGGTTTATAAACAATTTTATTTTTATCCAGTAATTGCTCAACTTGTGTTTTTTTAATCTTTGGATGTTTACTCATAATTAAATTTTAATTCTTTCTTAATTGTAAGCGTTAACAGCAGAGACAAGGCGTTTCCACGCCTTAACCAGCGCTGAGTTTGCTGTATAATGGATCATGTTAAGGTGCGCCCAGAGCGTGCTTTAGAAAAAAAGATTAGGAGATATTAATACATGGCAGCTAATGCACCTGCAGTTGATTATGATTCAACTGAATATCTAGAACTCGTCGATAAGTGGTGGCGTGCAACCAACTACTTGTCTGGCGGAATGATTTTCCTAAAGAGCAACCCACTCTTTAGTGTTACGCATACTCCTTTAAAAGAAGAAGATGTTAAATTTAAGCCAATTGGTCACTGGGGAACTATCTCAGGACAGACTTTCTTGTATGCTCATGAGAACCGTTTGATCAACAAGTATGGATTGAATTCCTTCTATGTTGAAGGACCTGGTCATGGTGGCCAAGTTATGGTTACGAATTCATATCTTGATGGTTCATACACGGAAGACTATCCAGAGATTACTCAGGATCTTAAAGGTATGGCTAAGTTATTCAAGCGCTTCTCATTCCCTGGTGGAATTGGATCACATGCGACAGCTCAGACACCTGGTTCTTTCCATGAAGGTGGTGAGTTAGGTTATTCACTTTCTCACGGTATTGGCGCTATTCTTGATAACCCTGATCAGATTGGTTTCGTTACAGTCGGCGATGGCGAGACTGAGACTGGTCCAGCTATGACTGCTTGGCACGGTTTGAAGTTCGTTAACCCGAAGACTGACGGTGCCGTACTGCCAGTTCTTGATTTAAACGGTTGGAAGATTTCTAACCCGACTATCTTTAGCCGCATGTCTGATGAACAGATTACCAAGTTCTTCGAAGGACTTGGCTGGTCACCACGTTTCCTTGAAAACGATGATATTCATGATTACATGGCTTATCACGAAAAAGCTGCCAAAATTTTTGATAAAGCAATCGAAGATATTAAGCAGATTCAAAAAGATGCTCGTGAAAATGATAAATATCAAGATGGTACTGTCCCTGCATGGCCAGTGATCATTGCTCGTTTGCCAAAGGGCTGGGGCGGTCCGAAATTTGATGAAGACGGCAACCCAATTGAAAATAGTTTCCGTGCTCACCAAGTTCCATTGAACTTCTCAGCTGAGCATATGGAAGAATTACCACAGTTTGAAGAGTGGATGAATTCTTACAAGCCTGAAGAATTATTTAATGAGGACGGTTCTTTGAAGGCTGAAATTGCTGCGATTGCACCTAAAGGCAAGAGTCGTATGGCCGCTAACCCGCTTGCAAACGCCGGTGTTGATAATTCCGACTTGAAACTCCCTGATTGGAAAGAGTACACGACTGGTGTTACTCCTGAAAACCGTGGGCATGAAATGAAAGATGGCAACATGAACATGGACATGGTTACTCTGTCTGGATTCTTGGCCGGCGTAGCTAAGTTGAACCCGACACGTTTCCGCTTCTTTGGACCAGATGAGACGATGTCTAACCGCTTGTGGAAGTTGTTCGATAAGACACCTCGTCAGTGGATGAGCAAGATTAAGTTCCCTAATGACGCTTTGCTTGCCCCAGAAGGCCGTATCATTGATTCTCAGTTGTCTGAGCACCAAGCTGAAGGCTGGTTGGAAGGTTATACTTTGACCGGACGTGTCGGCATGTTTGCTTCTTATGAGTCCTTCTTGCGTGTTGTTGATTCTATGATCAACGAATACTTCAAGTGGATCCGTCAAGCTGATGCTGAGCCATGGCGCAACAAGTATCAATCATTGAATTTGATTTCTACCTCTACGGTCTTCCAGCAAGACCATAACGGTTATACTCACCAAGATCCTGGTATGTTGACGAACTTGGCCGAGAAGAAACAAAACTACATCCGCCAGTATCTACCGGCTGATGGTAACGAATTGTTGGCCGTTGCTGCACGTGCCTTAGTTGACCGTCAGAAGATCAACCATATCGTTGCTTCTAAGCAGCCTCGTCAACAGTGGTTCACTACTGAAGAAGCTGAAAAATTGGTTAACGATGGTCTTGGCATTGTTGATTGGGCATCCACGGCTCCTAAGGGTGATGTTGATATTACCTTTGCTTCAGCTGGTACTGAACCAACGATCGAGACACTTGCTGCTTTGTGGCTTGTCAACCAGGCATTCCCTGATGTTAAGTTCCATTATGTGAACGTTGTTGAATTGGGACGTTTGCAAAAGAAAGTTGGACCTTTGAACGATGACCGTTCATTGTCTGATGAAGAATTCGATAAGTTCTTCCCAGCTGGCAAGCCTGTTGTCTTTGGCTTCCATGGCTTTGAAGATTTGATCGAATCAATCTTCTATGAGCGTAATCACCACAATCTTCATGCACATGGTTATCGTGAAGATGGTGATATCACGACAACTTATGACATGCGTGTTTATTCTGAATTGGATCGTTTCCACCAAGCAATCGATGCTGTTTCAGCATTGAAAGATGAAGGCGTTGTTGATGGCGAAAAGGCTGATAACTTTATCGCTGATATGAACAAAATTCTCGACAAACATTTCGAAGTTACTCGTAATGAAGGTCGCGATATCGAAGAATTTACTGATTGGAACTGGAGTCCTTTGAAGTAAATCTGTTCATTTAATAAATGATTGAAAACCACGGATTAATTGTCCGTGGTTTTTGTTTGTTTAAAATTTTACGGAATATCTTTAATTTTATGTAAGCGCTTTAAAATATGTGCTATTATTTATTAGTAAAATTAGTGAAACGTTTCTACAGAAAAAAGAAAAGGAGATATTTCAATGCAGAGTAATTATGTCAAACAATTATTATCAAAAATGACCTTACAAGAAAAAATTGGGCAGTTGCAGCAAATCGCGGGTGATTTTTTTGGTGATGACGGTTCTCCCATTACGGGACCGCTTTCGACCTATAAGGTTTCTAAAACACAGCTTTATAACATCGGTTCCGTATTGGGTGTTTCCGGTGCAAAAAATGTTTTGAAAATTCAAAGAGAATACCTTAAAAATAATCGCCTACATATACCCTTGATCTTCATGGCCGATATCATTCATGGCTATAAGACTATTTTTCCAATCCCACTAGCACTTGGTTCAACTTGGGATCCTGAGCTAGTAAAAAGAGTCGCTCAAGCCTCCGCAGCAGAAGCTTCTGCGAGTGGAATTGATGTGACGTTTTCACCAATGGTGGATTTAGTACACGATCCTCGTTGGGGAAGGGTTATGGAGTCAACTGGCGAAGATCCTTATTTGAATAGTTTGTTTGCCGAATCTTTTGTGGACGGCTATCAAGGAAACTTACCGGTCGATGAGAAACATGTTGCTGCTACTGTGAAACATTTTGCTGCCTATGGTGCGCCTGAAGCTGGTAGAGAATATAACACGGTAGACATGTCTGAATGGCGTTTCCGAGAACAGTATCTGCCTGCTTATCAAAAAGCAATTGAATCCAAGGCTTTGCTCGTGATGACTTCTTTCAATATTTTATTTGGTATTCCCGCCACAGGAAATAAGTATTTAATGAGGCACATTCTCAGAAGAGAACTGGGTTTTAACGGTGTTCTTATTTCTGATTGGAATGCGATTAACGAAATGATTAGTCATGGTGTGGCTAGCGATTCAGAAGAGGCCGCTGAAAAAGCGATTCAGGCTGGAACTGACATTGATATGATGTCGTTTGCGTTTCTAGGATCTCTTGAAAAATTAGCAATCAAAAATGAAGAAGTAAAAAAGTTGATTGATGAAGCAGCAACACGTGTATTGAATCTTAAAGATGCACTTGGTTTGTTTGACAATCCTTACCGGGGTGTCGATGCAGAAAAAGAACGACAGATTGTGTTGTCACAGGAAAATTTGGGACTGGCCAAAAAAGCTGCCGAAGAGGCAACGGTTCTTTTAAAAAATCAGCATCAATCGTTGCCTTTAGACTCAAATAAGGCGATTGCTTTGATTGGATCTAAAGCAAATACTGGAGATCTGCTAGGCAATTGGTCTTGGAAAGGTGATCCCGCTTCGACACAAACAATCAAATCGGCCCTTGAAGATCATTTTGATAATATTTTATTTGAAACTGGATATGATATGGTATCAGCAGAAAATAATTTGTCTCTCAATAAACAGGCTATCTCTTCAGCGAAAAAACAAGATGTGATTTTATATGTTGCTGGTCTATCAGCAGCACAAAGTGGCGAAGCCAGTAGCATGACCGATATTTCTTTGCCTAAAGAACAATTGGATTTATTAAGAAAATTATCAAAGCTACACAAGCCAATTATTACGATTGTCATTACGGGCCGTCCTTTGGATTTAACTGAAGTTGACCGTTTGTCCGACGCAATTCTTTTGCCCTGGTTTCCTGGAACTGCTGGTGCGTTGGCAATTGCTGATATCGTTTCTGGAAAAACTAATCCCGCCGGTAGACTTTCTATGACTTTTCCGAAATCAGTTGGTCAAATACCAATTTACTATAATCACTATAATACCGGTCGACCCTTAACCGGAACATTGGAAGATCGGAATAATATATATTTATCTAAATATATTGATTCCAGTAATGATCCTTTGTACCCTTTTGGCTTCGGGTTAAGTTATTCCAATTATACTTTAAAAGATTTGCGGCTTTCAAAAAAAGAATTTACCGCTGATGAATCAATTACGGCATCGGTCACAGTGAAAAATAATAGTAAGATTTCCGGAACCGCCACAGTGCAGTGGTATATCCACGATTTAGTCGGTGAGGTTGTTAGGCCGGTTAAAGAGTTAAAGCATTTTCAAAGAGTTCAACTGGGTGCTGGTGCCGAAGAGACTGTTACCTTTACAGTTTCCAAACAAGATTTATCTTATGTGCATGCGGATTTTACGCGGGTGTCGGATGCAGGAAGCTTTAAACTTTTGGTCGGATTTTCTAGCCAAACAGAGCTTGAAACATCATTTTTACTTAAAAACTAGGAGCTGATAGATATATGTATTCACTAAAAAATGACCATTTACAAATAGATTTGCTACAAAACGGAGCAATCGAAAAAGTGATTGCCAATGGTATAATGATCAATCAAGTCAACGGAAATTTGATAGATGGCAGCCTTTCTAATCTATATTTGAGAAGTAGAGAAGCCGACACGTATAATTACACCAAATTAATTGGGCCTGATGCTCCAAGCCGGTTTTCCTTAACCAAAAATGCTGCTAAATGGATAGGCAACTTTCATGGCATTTCGTATACCGTGACGTTGTATTTAGGTACAGAAAAATGGTTTTGGAATATTGATTTGAGTTCGAATTCGGATAAAGCAAAGCAGGCTGAAATTTTTTATACGCAAGATTTAGGTCTTGGTTTGCCATCTTTTGTTAGCTCCAATGAGGCTTATGCATCTCAATATATTGATCACCATATTGAAGAAAAGGCCGGTAAAATTACCATATCTTCTCGCCAGAATCAAAGCCAAAATGGCAAACTTCCTTATCTTCAGCAAGGATCGTTTAACCAACTCAGTGCATATGCTACGGATGGCTTTCAATTTTTTGGCAAATCCTATAAGACAACCGGAATCCCGGAATCCCTAACTAGGACGCAATTACCAAATTACAATTATCAATATGAATTTGCGCTTATCAGTCTTCAAAGTATGCCGCTGAATTTGACAAAAAAGCCAACACAACTTGTCTTTTATGCGGCTTTCAAAGAAAATGATATTTCGGAAAATGATAGAACTGTCTTTTCGGAAAATGAGTTATACAATGAATTTGATTCTCTAAAAAGAGTTGCTAATGCTGAAAATTTCGAAGTACAGCCCTTAGTTTCAAAAAAGAAATCTATCAGTGACTTACCATTAAATAGCTCGGACTTCTCGCAGCAGGATATTGAAAATTTATTTCCAAATCGTATTCAGGAAGAGTATAAAGACGATAAACTTTTATCGTTCTTCCTTAAAGATGGTGCTCACGTTGTTTTGAAGGCCAAAGAAAGAATACAAGAAAGAGCTAGTGGCAATATCATTATGGCTAGTTCAAGTTCGAAACCGGCTACACGAGTATTAGCAACGACACAATTTATGATGGGGGTTTTCGCTTCACAAACCGTTTTTGGCAATACTAACATGAATACGTTTTCAGCTAATTTAAGAAATCCGCTGAATGTTTTGAAAATGCAGGGTATGCATGTCTATCTTCGCCAAAACGATCGTTATTACTTGTTAGGAATACCTTCAGCTTTTGCGATGACCTATAACGCTGCTGATTGGTACTATAAGTTGACTGATGACTTAATAAAAATTAGTGTTGATGCTTTTGCTGAACAACCTTATATTACTTTTAAACTTTCTTCGACCGAAAATAAAAAATATGACTTGATTATTACTGACCAGATAATCATGGGTTCAGAAAAGAACGATGGTCTCCCGGATATGAAACAGGACCAAGGCTCAATTATTTTCTACCCAAACCATGCTTCGCTCATGTTTAAGAGAAATGAAAAACTCCGTTTTTTGATGGACTATCATGATAACGATGCTGAATATTTTTCAACTGGTAACGAAAGCGCCTTATTGGCTACGACTCCAGAAAATTTTCTACCGAAACTGTTAGCGATAAGCTATAAGGATGTCAGTCAGCTGACGATTAATTTAACCGTTTCGGAACAAGCCGATTTTCCACAATTGCAATATACGTCTAGTGAGTCTAGAATTCGACACCAACAAGTGATTGAAAAGTTGATTCGTGGTTTTAACCTATCGGGTGGTGATAGTCGTTATCGTGATCAGCTTGAAAGAACTAATCTAATTGTTCGATGGTTTGCCCATGATGCCTTGGTTCATCTATTGTCTCCACACGGGCTGGAACAGTATGGTGGTGCGGCTTGGGGTACTCGCGATGTTTCACAAGGACCGACTGAATTCTTCCTAGCCACCCAAAATTATGATCAAGTTAAACAGATAATTGAAATATTATACAGCCATCAATTCATTGAAAATGGTAATTGGCCGCAATGGTTTATGTTTGATGAGTATGCTGATCAATTTGCTGATGAAAGCCACGGAGATGTCATTGTTTGGCCCTTAAAAGTTGTGGCCGATTACATTCGCCTTTCCGGCGACAAAGAAGTTCTTAATAAAATCTTGCCATATATGAGTTTGCATGATAAGGCCCAAAGCCCACAAAAAGAGACACTTTTGGATCATATAAAAAAACAAATCTCGTATATCAAAAATAACTTTTTATATGACACAAACGTTTCTGCCTATGGGGATGGCGATTGGGATGACACCTTGCAACCAGCTGATGCCAAACAAAAAAAGATCATGGCCAGTACGTGGACCGAGGAGTTAACGATACAGGTTTTAAATACAGCTGCTAGGGCTTTTCAGGGAATTGACCTGGCCGCCGACTTATCAGAACTTAGTTCACGTATGTTAACTGATTTCAAAAAATACTTCATGCAGGATGGCGACTTACCCGGCTTTATTAGGCTTTATCCCGATCATCATACTGAATATATTATTCATCCGAATGACAACATTACAGGAATCGAATATCGATTGATTCCGTTAACGCGCGGTCTTATTAGTGGCGTATTCAACGAAAAACAATCTCAGAAGGCACTCCAAACTATCAAAGGTAATTTGCTATTCCCGGATGGTGTCCGTCTAATGAACAGACCAGCATATTATCATGGCGGTATTAGTCGTGTTTTTAAGCGTGCTGAACAATCTGCAAATTTTGGTCGCGAAATCGGCCTAATGTACACGCATGCTCATATCAGATATGCAGAAGCGCTTGCTACGATTGGTGACCCGGAGGCTTGGCATGCTCTGCAAATAATTAATCCAATCAATTTGAATAAATTAGTTGCTAATTCAAATATTCGACAAGCAAACGTTTATTTCAGTAGTTCAGATGCTAATTTTAATAACAGATACGAGGCTGAGAAACGATTCGCAGAGGTTCACAAGGGCAGCATCGACGTCAAAGGTGGTTGGCGTCTGTATAGTAGCGGTCCTGGTATCTATATTAATCAGCTTCTATCCAAAGTTATTGGTATCAATGCAAATATGGATAGTATATCCGTTAAAGCGGTCTTACCTTTGGGAATATTTCAGAAAGAGCCATTGGTTCTGCGATATGAATTTAAAGGTAACTATTTGAAATTTGTTTTCAACAGCGATGGATCAATTGCTAGTCAAACTTAGTCGTTAGGAAAAATTAAAAATTGTATTTTTAGTATTGAAAGCGTTTACAATTGGTGTAATATATTCATTTAGAAACGTTTCGAAAAAAATTCTTACGATTTACTTGGGAGGTTAGAAATGATTTTTAAAAAAACAATAGTAATGTTGGGGGCATCGGTTATTGCTGGATCTAGTTTATTTGTCTTGCCAGTTGCCAATCACACCGCTTCTGCCAAATCGGAAACGATCAATTTTTGGTACGGAGGTGATGGCGATAAGGACATAAAACCAATTATCGAGGCTTTTACGAAAAAAACCGGTATCAAGGTCACGATTCAAAGTATTCCATGGAGCCAATATAATGACAAGCTGTTAACGGCAGCGGCATCGAAATCCGGTCCTGATGTTTTGGTTGTTGGGACGACTGAAATGCCGAATATGGTTAGCTCAAAAACAGTTATGAATATTTCCAAATATGTGAAGAAAGATAACAAAATTAGTCCTAGCAACTTTTTTGAAGGATCTGATAATACGACTAAATATAGCGGCAAATATTATGCCCTGCCTTGGTATGTTGAAACCAGGGTTCTCTATTATCGAAAAGATTTATTAAAAGAAGTTGGCTATGATCAGGCACCGAAAACATGGTCGCAACTGTATAAGGCCGCACTAAAATTGTCAAAACGTGGTTCTGGTATGTACGGGTTCAACGTTGACGCTTCCGAACCTACTTTTGGATTTATGTTTGCCCGCCAAAATGGTGCTGCCTTGATTAAAAATGGAAAAGCTCAATTTGATAAAAAGCCGATGGTTAATGCAATCAGTTATTTGCACAAGTTTATTAGGAATGGTGCCGCTCCAAAACAGGATCTTAAGTTAACAATTGGTCAATCATTCGGTGGAAATGGTAAGGTACCGATGTTTATCTCCGGCCCTTGGATGATGAATTCGATTAAAACTGATAGTGGCCTAAAAAACAATCAGTGGGGAGTTGCTCAGTTGCCTGCAGGGAAAGATGGTAATACATCCAATACTGGTGGCGGAGACATCGCAGTGTTCAACTATACAAAGAAAAAGGCTGCTTCGATTAAGTTGATGAAGTTCTTGTCCACTAAAAGTAGTCAACTTGCTTATTACAAGAATAGCGATTCAATGCCTACTTTGAAGTCTGCTTGGACTGATAAATCTCTCAGTGACTCAAAAATTCAAGTATTTCGTAATCAACTAAACAATTCTGAACCAATGCCTTTGATTAAGCAATGGGATGAAATCGGCACGAACTATTTGCAGGCTTGGCAAGAAATCGCTCTAAAGAATTCGAGTGTTCAAAAAACCATGACCAGCTTCACGGAACAAACGAATAAATTAATTAACAAATAATTATGTTCTTTATAGGAATATTAAATAATTACTTTTTAATTAATATTCCTATAATTAAAGGAGATATCTTAAATGCGTAAATCGCTAAAGTCAAAGCTTACCCCATATACATTTGTTGGCCCGGCTATTGTTTTACTTTTGTTTTTCTCATTAATTCCTATTTTGATAGCTCTTTTTATCAGCTTCACAAATCTAAATATTACAGGTTTAGGGGATTGGTCTTCAATTAAATTTATTGGATTATCCAATTTTATCAACCTATTCAGTGATATGACCTTTCTTCAATCTGTTTCCAACACAATTTATTATGTTGTGATTGGTGTGCCATTGGTGGTGGTTTTATCTCTTGGCGCAGCGTTGATGATTAATTATGGCCAAAATAAATTTTTCAAATTAATGAGATTAATTTTTTATACGCCATCCATAACCAACACGGTTGCAGTGGCAGTTGTTTGGACCTATATGTATAATCCAAACAACGGGCTAATCAACGAACTGCTCAGTAAGATTGGTATCCCTGGTCTACAGTGGTTAAATGATCCGGTGACAGCTAAAATTTCTTTGGTCATTTTGGCTCTTTGGAAAGGAATTGGTTTAAATATGCTGATCTTTTTGGCCGCTCTGCAGGGAATTCCGAAGTCCCTGTATGAGGCAGCCGAGTTAGATGGAGCGAACAGATGGGAACAAACAAAACACATTACTTTGCCCTCACTCAGTTTTTCAATTTTCTTTGTTCTTGTCACGACGTTGATTGGTTGGTTCCAGTTCTTTGACGAACCATTTGTTATGACACAAGGTGGCCCTTTGAATAGCACGAACTCCGTTGCTCTATTCGTTTATCAAAATGGTTTCCAGAATTCTAATTTTGGTTACGCCGCAGCGGCTTCATTCGTCATGTTTGTTGCGATTATTGCTGCAACTTCGATTCAATTTAGGATTCAAAAGAAACAACAAGGAGTGTCTTAACCATGAGCAATAGCCGTAATTTTATTGATAAAAGGAATAAAACAATTATTAGCGCTATCTTGCTTGTTTGGGGTTTGGTCACGGTACTGCCCTTTCTGTGGATGTTTCTGTCGTCCTTTAAAACGAATGCTGAAATATCACAGATGACCCAAAGCTTTTTGCCGAAAAGATGGACTTTTCAGAACTATGAAAACCTATTTATTAGTGGCAATTTTGGTGTTTATCTCAAAAATACCTTAATTATCACGGCCTCATCTTTTTTTGGATTAATGTTGAATGCCATTGCAGGATATGGTTTTGCTAAGTTTAATTTTTTTGGAAAACGAATCTTGTTTTTGGCTGTTATGGCTACGATGATGATTCCGGGACAGGTCACAATGATTCCGGTTTACTTGATTCTCAACCAAGTCAAACTAACAAATACACTTCTTGGCATTTTGTTACCGGGATTGGTGGGTGCTTTTTCGATCTTCCTATTTCGCCAATTTATGTTCAATATCCCAAATTCAGTGATCGAGTCTGCGCGAATTGAAGGTGCTGGCGAATGGTATATCTTTTGGCATTTGGTTGTGCCAATGTCACGACCGGTAATTGCGGTTCAAGGCATCTTAACTTTTATTGGTGGATGGAATTCCTTTCTCTGGCCATTGATCATTGCCAATAATCAAAAATACTATACCTTATCAGTTGGCTTACAATTGTTGCAGGGACAGCATACATCTGACTATGGCATTCAAATGGCCGGGTCTTCGTTTATGGTGATACCGATAATTATCATATTTCTTATTTTTCAGAAGTACATTCTTCAAGGTTTCAGTGTTCAGTCTGAAAAATAAAGTTAAGAGGGTTGAATGTCTGGTATTAAAGATATTGCAAAAAGAGCAAACGTTTCTATCTCGACGGTTTCCTATGCACTTAACGGCAGCGATAAAGTTTCAAAAAAAACAAGAGATCGAATTATAGAAATCGCTAACGAATTAAATTACACGCCAAACCTGGCTGGAAAGACTTTAAAGAGGCAAAAAACCGATATCATTGGTGTTTATGTTCATGATTTTAGTGGTTATTTTTATAGTCACGTTATTGATGGTATTTCTAGTACGTTAAAAAAATTTGGTTTTGAAACGATTGTCTGCCCGGGCGGTAGTCAGGCACGCTTGTTCATTCCTCAGCGGCTTGTTGACGGCGCCATTATAATTGATCCTAATTTTCCAGATGCAGATATCGTTAAATATGCCGAACAAGGCTATAAAATTGTATTGATGTGGGGAGGCCTCTCAGTTCCTTCGATTAGTCATGTAGTGGTGGACAACGCACAGGGGGCTGGACAAGCTATTGATGCTTTACACAATTCAGGCGTTGAAAACTATTTGATTGTTACCGGACCTAGCAATTCGTATGATTCTCAGCAACGTCTGCAGGCTTCTTTAGCTGAAATTCAAAAATTTTCGAATAATCCAGTAACGGTTTTAAGCAGTAATTTTACGATTGATGGCGGGATTGAAACGGCAAAATATATTGCTAAGCAGGATTTAAAAAAACTTGGTGTTTTTTGTTTAAATGATGAAATGGCTATCGGACTGTATGAAGGACTTGCTAAATTCGGGATTCGACCGGGTCGTGATTTACGAATTATCGGTTTTGATAACGATCAGATTGGTCAATTTTTAAATCCTCAACTTTCAACAGTTGATTATTCAAAGAGGCAGTGGGGTGAAAGCGCTGCTGAGACAATCGTGTCGATGATACAAGATGGAAAGGTTGAAAATAAAATCATTAAAACAAGATTAGTTAAAAAAGCTTCAATTATTAGTCAAAATTAAGTTGGATTGGTTCTATCTGATATGTGAAAGGGAAGGATTACTTTTGGCAATTTTTAAGATATCTTTTTTTAGCGATTCACTCGGTATGAAAAGCACTGTTAATATTATTTTGCCTGACCACATCCAATCAACTTTATCAACATTGCTTTTGCTGCATGGTATGGGTGATGATGAGAATTCTTGGATGGACAACACGTCTTTATCGCGTTATTTATTAAACAGACAGTTAGCCGTAATTATGCCGCGAGTTGATTTGAGTTATTATGCCAACCTACGATCTGGTGAGAAATATTTTGATTATGTTTCTGATGAATTATTGCAAAAAGCCTCGGAATGGTTTCCTTTAAAAAAAGATGTTGAGCACCGTTTCGTTGCCGGACTCTCAATGGGCGGATATGGTGCTTTAAAGTTAGTGCTAAACGAACCGAAGAAATTCAGTCGTGGATATGCATTGTCAGCAGTCACTGATTTGCTTGATCGATGGAATCAAGAGCCCAAACGTGATGATTGGTACGCAAATTTATTTGGCAGCAAAACAGATTTAAAAGGATCTACGAGTGACTTGATTTCAATTGTCAAACAATGGCCCGTTGATAAAAAAAAGCCCCATATTTGGCAATCCTGCGGAACGGCTGACGCTTTCTTTCAGCAAAATGCAACTTTCCATCAGCTGCTAACCGAAAAGAAATTTCAAAGTGATTTTATTCCTGTTGACCAGGAAACACACCGATGGGAATTTTGGGACAAGCAAATTGTGCGGGTTATTGGCGACCTGGACCAATTTTTATCATAATCGATTTAATATTTGTTAGATCACGATTTAAATTTCCAGAATCAAGAAAGTATTTTCTTAGCTGAAAAGATTTCTTGATTTTTTTGTATTCGAGAAGTTATCTGCGCTTCTTTGACCGTAACACTGCCAATATAAATTGTGCATATTTTGCGTATCTAAGTTTTAACACTAAGAGACGCCAACCAAAAATGTTGACATAATATTTGTTTTACTAGAAGGAGAGTATAAATGCTGATCCCAATTGTAATCATTCAATTGGAAAATCAATCAAGGATCTTCGAAAAAAGCGTCTGTCTGTTGAGAGCGCCCCTCTAAACAGTTTATAGCGAAAATGGATAAAATATTACTTTTATTATAAACCTGATTGTTGACATTTTTTTGTATTTCGATGTAAACAGGAGTAAAAGGAAAATACTTTTTTGGGTGATCTCTATTCAACGATAAAATCTAAGAAATAATTTCAGAAACAGATGCAACAAATTCCTCGTGTAAGACTTATGCAATAGCTATTGGCACTTCCTTAACAGGGTTTGGTCTCTGTTTTGGATTAGATCATTTCTAATTAGATGAGTCCTATTTGAAGTGTAAGGTTTTTACACCATCGTGCGGCAAAGTGCCACAGCTTACGTTCGCAAATCTTCATTTAAAAAATCAACAATTGTTTTAGCTAGTGAACCAACTAGCGCACTTGATTTTTCAAACACACAGATTGTTATGCGTAGTCTTTGCTGTTTAACAGATATGGATAAAATTGTGATTGTGGCCACGCATGATAGCTTTGTGGCTGGACAAGCTGATCAGGTAATTGATGTTAGTCAATATAGCCCTCGTTAACTATAAATGAGCACGAAAAGTGCTCATTTTTTCTATAGCTGATCTAAATCGTGGGCAATGGGCGTTTGCATGATCTTTTTGATCTGAGATAAGTCTTGAGTTCGTGCCATGACCCACATGAGTTTGGCGACGATGGCTTCTGTATTCATGTCACCAGCCGTGATGCCACCAGCTTGTTCAACTCTTTGACCAACCTCATAAAGGTCGATATCTTGCCCTTCATTCATAATTTGAGTGGTAATAATTACCGGTAAGCCGGCTTGAGAAAGTTTTTCAACGCCTGCGACTAAATTCCGCCCCACGCTGGGTAAGCCGCCGTTTCCTAAGCTTTCAATAACAAGACCGGCTTTTTCTTGCTCGATAAAATCGAAAAATTTAACCGATAAGCCTGGAAATGCTCTGATGACATAGATGTTCGTATTGAGACCGGTCCTACTTGTGATAGGACCAGGATTAAAACTAGGCCGATAAAGAATTTTGAATTGCTGATTTTCGATCTGGGCAATCAAAGGGAAGTTAATTGAATCGAAAGCGTCAAAAGACTTTGATTTTACTTTAACCGCACGGGTGCCAGCAATGACACGGCCATCGAAGACAGCATAAACGCCTGGGAAGTCAATCGTGCGTGCTGCGAGTAAGGCATCATTGATGTTTTTCTTGGCATCCGTGTGTTCAAAGGTTAGAGGAATTTGCGATCCGGTGATAATAACGGGCTTTTCAAAATCACTGAGTAAATATGATAAGCCGGCAGCTGTGTAAGCCATTGTATCAGTGCCGTGGGTGATTAAATATGCATCAAAGTCAGGATGTGACCTAATCGTCTGGGACATTTTAATCCAATCTTCGGGCTGCATATTGGTCGAGTCTTTATCCATAAGCGGTATGAAGTCAATTGGCCCTTCGGCTGAATCAAAAAAAGCTGACAACTGGTTGATTGTCATACCAGGAGCCAAGCCATTTTTATGTGCAGTAGAAACAATAGTCCCACCTGTAGCTAATACAAGAATTTTTTTCATAGGAATTATGCTTTAACTTTAGATTGTACCCAGTTAGATAGCCAAGTAAGCAGCGTAATCATAACTAGGTACATTAAGGCAACAATCGCCCAAATTTGAAAGCCTTGCTGCGTTCTGGCAACGATCAAGTTACCGGTCTGAGTCAGTTCGACAATGCCGATTGCCTGCAGAATTGAGGTATCCTTCAAAGTAATAATAAATTGGTTAACAAAACTCGGCACCATAATTCGAATACCTTGCGGCATTACAATATGATACATCGACTGCCAGTATGTTAAACCGTTAGAACGCGCGGCTTCCATTTGCCCCTTGTCGACTGCCTCAAAACCGCCTCGGACAAAAGCCCCGGTATAGGCGCCCTCATTTAATGTCAGTGTGATAATACCTGCAATAAATGCTGGGATCTTAATATCCAGCACATGCGGAAGACCGATGTAGATAAAGAAAGCCAGTACGAGTAACGGCAACCCGCGGAAAATATAAATCACAGTTTTTGAAAACGCACGTAAAATTTTTAGTTCTGCGACACCACAGACGCCGAGCAGGACTCCCCAAATTGAAGCCAGAATAATACCGACAACTGTTAACTGAATCGTTTTAATAATGCCACTGAGAAAACCGGGCCAATTAGATACTAGTAAGGACCAAATACCGGAAGACTTGGCATCACTAGCCGAGTTGCCGGAATAATGCTTTTGACTTTGGCCAAGATATTTCTTCACGATACGGTCATAGGTACCATCTTTTTGGATCGCGACTAGGCCCTTATTGAAAGCACGCAATAAAGCACGATTTTTACCTTTTTTAACAGCAAATCCATACCAGCCGGCATTGGCTACTTTGCTGCTGGGAATTCTTAATTCAAGCCCATTTTTGATCGCATACTGCATAACCGGCAAGTCTTCAAAAGTAGCTGCCGAATTACCGACAACCACATCGTTATACATCGTGTTGGAATCATTAAAATAACTAACTTTAAAACCGTATTTCTTTTGAATACTTTTGGCGTAATCAGCTGAAGCGGTACCTGTTTTCAATGCAACTGTTTGACCGCGTAGCTGAGACAAATTTTTAATTTTCGATTTGCTAGAAACAGCCCACACAACACCTGTCCGATAATAAGGGCGGCTGAAATCGTAGACTTTCTGTCTTTCTGGCGTGATGCTCATGCCGGCGATAATAGCGTCCATCTGTCCGGAAAGTACCATTTGTGCGCCGGAGTTAAAGGAAATGGGCTTCAAATTCATGGCAAATCCCTCGCGTTTTGCGATAGTACGGATGATTTCGACATCAATCCCGGTATACTGCCCGTTTTCTTTTTGAAATTCAAAAGGTGGGTAGGTGACATCCGTCGTAATATTATATGTCGTTTTCTTGGCGTCCGCAGCAGAGAATACAGAGGGAACGAACATCGTAAAAATAAGTAAAAAGCTGAATGATCTAGTCAAAAATTTAAACATCTTACACGTTACGGTAACATGAAAAAATGCTGAAATGATTGAAATGTCAGCTTTCTTAACAAAATATGAAAAAATGCGAATGATGCTCGCGAAATCGTGAAAAAAATACTTTTTAAGGGTACTTTTTGTCTGACTCGACGACTGGTAGAATGTTCCGGATGACAGAAATTAACTTAAAACAGGTATCACTTTCATTGGCCGGAAAACCAGTTTTAAATGCGATTGATTTATCGGTGGAAAAAGGGCAGTGGATCACACTTACCGGTCCGTCCGGGTCTGGAAAATCGACGATTTTAAAGCTGATTGCCAATCTGATTAATCCAGACTCTGGAATCATTTTTTTTCAAGAAAAAAATATTCAAGAACTCGATCCGATTAATTATCGTCGGCAAGTGAGCTATGCGGTTCAGTCGGCGCAGTTATTCGGCAAAACTGTCAAGGATAATCTAGACTTTCCTTACTTGATTAGAAAAAAGGCGATTGATGAAAAACATGAGAAATCTTTATTGACAGCTTTTGATTTACCCGAAGATTTTTTGTACAAATCTGTTTTAGATATCTCGGGCGGCCAGCGGCAGCGCGTCGCCTTGGCCAGAAATTTTGTTTTTCCACCACAGGTATTATTGCTGGATGAAGTGACAACCGGCTTGGACGAATTAACCAAAAAAATTGTCCGCCAAGTAATCGAAGATAACAATCACAGAGGACTGACCCTGATCGAAGTGACGCACGAAGCTGAAGATCTCAGCGAAGCAAAGAAAATTTATATCGTTGATAAAGGCAGGATTCAGCAGGAGACCGCTCATGAATAATTTGAATATTTCTAATACGACACTGGCTTTGGTGGCCAGTTTGGTGGTGGTTTCATTACTGATTTCCTATAAACAGAAATTAGGGATTGTCAAAGAAACAGCAATTGCGGTCTTGCGTGCCGTAGTTCAGTTGGTGGTCGTCGGCTTTGTTTTACAGTATATTTTCGATGCTAAAGAGTGGTTTTTAACTTTAGCTATGTATCTGGTTATTATTTTTAATGCCGCTTATAATGCTGGTAAAAGAGCTAGCGACCTGTCCCGATGGTCGGCTTTTTCGATTAGTTTTGTTTCCTTGATTGTGTCGGTTTCAATTACGATGACAATTTTGGTAACCAGCGGTGCTATTGAATTTAAGGCAATGCAGGTGGTACCGATTTCCGGCATGCTGGCTAATAATACGCTGGCTGCCTTGGGGCTGGTCTATCGCAATATGCACCAGCAATATAATGACCTGCACGAACAAGTGGTGGAACGTCTGGCATTAGGCGCATCGATTAGAGATGCAAGCTATGAAATTTATAGAAACGCATTACGGCTTGGCATGCAGCCGCAAATTGATACAGCTAAAACATTAGGTATCGTTAGTTTGCCTGGCATGATGTCCGGTTTGATCTTTGCTGGTGTTTCGCCAGTATCGGCAATTAAATATCAGATCATGGTGACATTCATGCTGCTTGGGTCCACAGGTATTAGTTGTTTGATGGCTACTTTCATGACTTATCGCAAATACTTTAATAACCGCGCCCAACTTGTGGGAGCACGTCATAATTAGTGACTAACTGATTAGCACTTAAAAACTACGTTTGATTGCGCAGTTTTTTATTGGCCTTGATGAGGGGATGTTTAAATTTATGACTTGATTTTGGCAACTGTACTATGTAACATAGTACATATCACATTTTGGGAGGCAAAATGCTCGAAAACACGGCAAAATTGTTAACGGTTAAGGATATAAACAAGTCGTTTGGTCAACGCCAGGTTCTTTTTCAGGTCTCTTTTGATATCAAGCCAGGCCGCATTGTTGGTTTAATCGGCCCTAATGGTGCTGGGAAAACAACGATCATGAAATCGATCGCCGGACTTACTTCCTATCAAGGAGAAATTGAGATAGACGGTCAAAAGGTTTCAAAGACACACACGACACCATTGAAAAAAGTGGGCTCTTTGATTGAAACGCCAGGAATTTATCCATATATGTCCGGTTATAATAATTTGAAATTATATGCAGGACACACTTCGGCTGAAGATTTGGGGAAGATCATGGAACAGACTATGATTACTGATTTTGCCAATCGTAAAGCAAAAAAATATTCATTGGGCATGAAACAGCGTTTGGGTGTTGCAATTGCGATGCTTGATCATCCCGAACTGGTTATTTTAGATGAGCCTATGAATGGGTTGGATCCTGAATCGGTTCATTCGATGAGGCAATTGCTGCGCGGTTTAGCAGATAATGGTGTGTCGGTGCTCATCAGTTCGCATATTTTAAGCGAATTGGAGCTTGTAGCTGACGATTTGGTCGTCGTTAATCATGGCCATATTCTTTTTAATGGCACAAAAGACGAATTTTTTGCTAGCCAGGCTGCTAAAAGCGGCCATGGTACTCGTATTTTAATCAAGACAGGTGATGACCAAAAAGCCGCGGGTATTTTAGAATCCTTAGGTTTTCAAACCGATCACGAAGGTAAACAGATGGGTGTTTATACGGATGACCAGCACGATTTGAATAAAATGCTTCAGCAATTAGTCATGAACAAAATTGAAATTAAGAGTGTCAGTGAAGAAAAACAGCATTTGGAAGATTCCTTTATTGACTTGATCAAAGGGGGAGACAAATAATGCAAGCAATTCGACAGGAGTTTTTTAAATCATTTCATAGACTTAATTATTTAGTGTTCAGCCTCATAACTTTGGTAATTCCTTTTGTGGGCGGTATTGCATATCTGATCAGAGATCACGCGCATGCAGAAGCAGATTTCGTCATGCATCATGGATACTATGACTCGTTTATTTTCATTTTTATGCTGGTCTCTTTCGGATCAATTTTGGCTGAAGAATTTCAGTTCGACACAATCAAAGTGATCGCATCACGTGGCAATTCCCGGCGTTTGATCTTTTCTGCAAAAGTAATAAAACTAATTTTTGATTATTGTTTCTGGTTTTTTATTGCAACTGCATCTTACTTATTGAGCTGGCTGGTTGAATTTGGCGGCACGCATTTTGGCCAAGCAATTAGTTTAGGAAACAAAGGTTATTATTTTGCAGCTAACGGCAAACCAAGTGAATTTACCTTTCTCTGGCAAAATTTTGTTACGAATCTGCTTTATATCTTTTTGATTGGTTCGATTACTTTGATGATTTCTAGTTTCTTAAAATCGAATGCGATCGCAATTGCTTCAGCTTTTATTATCTGGTTGGCAGGACAAATTATCAGTGCTCTATTAATGAATTTGTTTTATAAGCAGCTGCCTTTGATCAAATGGAACCCATTTAATGTCAATACCTATATTGCTGGTCAAGCCTTCAGCGACTCAAAAGCACTAACGCTGCTATCACACTTAAGCCAACCAGAAATTATTATTGCATCACTTGTTTGGACCGGTATTTTTCTTGCTATTGCTGGTATTGTTTTCAATAGACGTAATCTGTGATTTTTTGAGGTGGCTATATGGCAATAAGCGGTAAAAAGCCAATATACCTGCAGTTAGTCGATCGAATTAAAAATGAGGTTGCGACAGATATTTTATCAGCCAATGATCAGCTTCCTTCAGTTCGTGAAATGGCCTTGCAGGAGAGAATCAATCCAAATACGGTCGCAAAGGCGTATAAGGAATTAGAGCGGCAGGAAGTGATTAAGACACTAACTGGCAAAGGCACTTTTGTTACGGGCAACACGCAAAATGTCAAGAATCTGAATCAGAACCAACTATTTTCAGAATTGTCTTCTTCTGTTGACCAATTATTAAAAAATGGCGTAACGCGTAAGCAGATAGAACAATTTGTTGATGATTTGTTTGGAGGAAAAAATGCTAAAAATTGAAAATTTGACAAAAAAGCTGGAAAACAAGTTGGTCATTGACCATGTCACTTTCTCAATGCAGACCGGTCAGATTGTCGGATTGGTTGGCCGAAATGGAGTTGGTAAAACAACTCTTTTTCGCTTATTATCAGGAGAATATCTGTCAGATTCAGGCGGAGTTTCTAGCGATGATGCAGAAAATGCACGAACACAAATCTTCTATCTTGATGCCCCTGATAATTTCACCAACGCTTATTCTGCTGCGCAACTGGCCAGAATCTTTAAAGTAAGTTATCCCAAATTAGATGTTGAATGGTTTGAAAGCCTGGTTAGGACGAATAACCTGCCTTTGCATAAAAAGATGTCGAGTTTATCAAAGGGACAGCGTGGCCTTATTTTGGTGATTGCTGCCATCACAAGCAAAGCAAGGTATATTTTTTTAGATGAACCCCTGGACGGGCTGGATTTAATTGTACGTGATCAAGTCACGCAAATGCTGATTTCGGCCGTTTCAGATAATCAGACAGGCATTATGCTGGCTTCGCATAATTTAAGAGAACTTGATACGATTGCTGATCGGATTATCTTGATTAAAGAGGGTCGAATCGAAAAGGATTATTTGCCCGGTGAAGAATTAGAGACGGCAAATGTTGCCAAAATGCAGATGGTCATTGAAGGCGCTCTGCCTAAAGTTGTCATTGAATGCGGTCATATTCTGGAAAAACGCGGCCACTTATATGTTGTGCTGTTTAAAGATTACGACAGTAAAATGGCAGCGCGCATCAAGCGAAGCAAAGCCAAATATATTGAAGAGTTACCAGTTAACTCAGATGATATTTTCCGAGCGACCTTTGATGAGGATTATCGCCTGCGTCAGGCAATGCCTAAAGGGAGGCAGTGATTTATGAGAGAAACAGTCAAACTTTACTATGAATTGCGCAAAATTTGGATTTGGACACTTTTAGCAATTATCACCATCATTGCGATTAGCAGCATGGTGTTTAATATTGGCAGTTGGTATCAAGCTAAACACACTTTTGATAGTCATTTTGATGCGCATCACTATTATGAAATCAGGGATTATGCGCAGACGCTGCTGAGCAAAAATAAGAGAAAACAAGCCGCTAAGGTGACTAATATTCTCTCAGATACTCAAGGCTTTCATTTTGTCACTAATTCCAAAGTTAGATATGTATCGAAAAACGCGGAACTAGCATTTTATATTTTGACAATCTCACCTGATAGTGCGTATAGAAATGTTAGTTATAAAGAAGTGGTCAGATCGCTGCCTGAGACATTTTCAGAATATAGGCATCGGGTTCTTCGTTACTATGTGTCAGCAAATGGTTCAAATGGCAAAGATGTTGTGCAGTATTCTGATGATAGCCCAGATTTTGTTGTTTCTGGTCTGCCTACTAGTAAACAAATTTATTTGCCGGATACCCCTAGGTTTTCTAAAGATTCCGGGCCTTTCAATAAAGAAGGTTTTTATACACATACTTTCATATTCAAACAGCCTATGGGAGCGGGGCCGGTTGTATTGTCAATTTTGATCGGTGCCATCTTCTTTTTGCTGGATCAGATTCACTGGATTAATCCCTATATGCTTCAGCGAAGCAAAGACGGCCGGTACCTGGCCTTGGCTAAATCACTTTGCTGGTTTGTTATTCCGGGCCTGCTATCCTGTTTCTATGCCTTGGTTGAGTTTGTGTTAAAAGGCTTTTTGGTCCCTTCAGCGTTCGCTAATAGCGATTACGGAGCGATGTTCAGCGGGCTATTGGTTGTGTTGACCCTAGGGCTTTCTCTGGCAGGTTTTGGCCTGCTGATTGATTCTTTTATTGGCACAATTTTCGGAAAAATTTATACAGCGATTGTCAGCATGTTTGCCCTTGCACTATTCATTTCCACGGCCCATATGCTGGGTTCAGGATTAAGCCGCCAGTGGCATTTAAATATGAAACCATTTCTTAATTTTGTGGACGATGCATTCAGTGCCAATGGCAACGGATTTTCCTGGGTAGAATTATTAATTGCGCTCTTAATGTTGGCTTTGGCCTTTTTCTGGTATAAAAAATATTCATATGATACAGACAGCAGTTATGTGCGTATGCCGAAATTAAAGAAGCCCTTCTTCTGTTTTGTTGTGCTGCTGGCTGTGTGGGACTTTATTTTGCCCTTACCGCTTGCTGCCTGGACACCTAGCAACGCTTATTTCCAGAGCGGCCAGATATCTTCTATTGTTTGGTGGCTTGCCTGGGGTATTGGCATCACACTTTTCACTGCTTGGCTGATTTTTAAAAAACCATTCAAATTTCGTTTTTTAAGCAAAAAAAATGGCAAACAATAATTTAAAGTTTAAAAATAATAGATGGCTTAATTTGTTCGGAACAGTTTCTTTGGCTGTTTTTTTCTTACTAGCCATTGCGGTTAAATTGCATAGTTCTGAATTGTCGCGTCTGGATCGTGCTATTTCTCTTTTTTTCTATGAGAGGCGTTCTCGGAACCTTATATTTGCATTCCAATTCATTTCCGATATCGGCCGTCCAACAATCACAGCCGCAATTATTATTCTGCTGGCCTTGGTTTTTTATGGAAACCACCGGCGTATTTTGGCTTTTTGGTTAGTACTTTCGACCGTCTTAGGAAACTTATTTTGGCAGCTTTTGAAAATATATTTCATGCGGCCTAGGCCGTTAATGACAACCATGCATCATAGCTTTGCATTTCCTTCTGGACATGCTGCCAGCGTTGTTATCTTTGCATTCTTGATTATTAGTTTGCTGCCATTGTTGAATGTATCTAAAAAAATAAAAAAGGTTATGACAGTCATATTATTGTTATTCGTCTTGACTGTCTGTTTCTCACGTATCTATCTGGAAGCCCATTATTTATCAGACGTGGTATCAGGGGCGGCTTTGGCCTTTAGCTGGATTATTTTTATGCGGCATATTTACAATAAGTTTGCAGAAAAACTGTTATTGGCTAAAATGTTTCGATAAAAATTCTATAATTGAAAACATGACAAAAGAAATCTATCTAACCGGTGACCGTCCAACCGGTAAGCTTCACATCGGACACTATGTCGGTTCTTTAAAAAACCGTGTTGCCATGCAGAATTCTGGTGAATATGAGCCCTTCGTCATGATTGCCGATACACAAGCATTCACGGATAACGCACGTGATCCTGAAAAAATTCATCGCAGTTTGACAGAAGTGGCTTTGGACTATTTAGCTGTTGGTTTGGATCCAAAAAAAACAACAATGTTTGTACAGTCTCAAATTAAAGGCTTGTTTGAACTGACTGAGTATTATATGAATCTTGTTACAGTTGCGCGTTTGCAGCGCAATCCGACTGTGAAGGCTGAAATTGAACAAAAAGGTTTTGGCGAATCAATTCCGGCTGGCTTTTTTACGTATCCAGTCAGCCAAGCAGCTGATATTACGATTTTTAAGGCCAAAAAAGTGCCCGTTGGGGATGATCAGGAACCAATGCTGGAACAAACACGAGAACTTGTTCGAGCTTTTAACAGTGCCTATAACACTGATATTTTGGTAGAGCCTCAAGGTGTTTTCCCAGCAAAAGGATTGGGTCGGATTCCCGGTATTGACGGTAACGCTAAAATGTCAAAATCTCTTGGTAACGCCATCTATCTTTCCGATGATGCCGATACAGTAGCGGCTAAAGTTAAACAAATGTACACAGATCCACAGCATATCCAAGTAAGCGATCCTGGGCATATCGAAGGCAATGTGGTTTTTAATTATTTGGATATTTTTGACCCGGATAAAGCACAAGTAGCCAGCTTAAAAGAGCAGTATCAACAAGGCGGACTCGGAGATATGAAGTTAAAGCGCTATTTAACGGAAGTATTGGAATCGGAATTAAAACCGATCCGTGAACGCCGTGCCAGCTTTGAAGAGGATATTCCTGCTGTTTTACAGATGCTAAAAGATGGATCTGATCACGCAAACCAGATCGCCGAAAAGACAATGACTGAAGTCCGGGCAGCGATGGGTGTTAACTATTTTGATGGTTTAAAATGACTAAATTCTACGAAAAAAATTTTTCCCAGAGATTGAAGGAAGCTGTTCCAGATCCTAAATTGCAGGAATTATTTTTGCAGCATGCTGATTTAGCTCACGATAAAGTAATTGAGAATTATTTAACCGACTTACCAGTGCCAGTCGGTCTTTTGCGTCAGTTGGTTGTTGACGGACATACTTATCTTGTTCCAATGGCCACTGAAGAACCAAGCGTTGTTGCCGCTGCCAATAATGGCGCAAGATTTCTGACAAATATTGAAACAGTTTATCAAACACACCTGCGTTTTGGTCAAATATTGGTGATGGGTGATTTTGATACACTGGACGCAGTCTATCTAAAACATAAAGATGATTTGAAAAAGACAGCACAATTGGTATATCCGTCCATTGTGGCACGGGGTGGCGGGCTGAAGGAATTGCATTTTCGTCAAATGGATGCTAATTCGTTTTCTTTTGATGCACTGATTGATACGCAAGATGCTATGGGCGCAAATATCGTCAATACGATTGTGGAGGCCATAGCAGAACAATTGCGATCTTGGCAGGTGGATGTTTTGGCGGCGATTGTTTCCAATCTTCCCACTACCAGCATGACTGAAATGAAAGCAGTTGCCTCTGGGCTGGATCTGCCTAGTATGAAAAAAATCGCTGCACTGTCTCATTTTGCGACGATTGATTTTCATCGCGCAGCCACAGACAACAAGGGATTTCTTAACGGCGCCTCGGCAATAGTACTGGCTAGCGGTAATGACTGGCGTGCTTTTGAAGCTGGTGCGCACGCCTATGCGGCCATAGATGGTAACTATAAGTCTTTAGCTTCTTGGACCATTAATTCGCAAAATCAATTAATTGGCCGTGTCAAAATGCCGGTTCAATTAGGTATAGTAGGTGGAACAATCTCACAAAATAAAGTAGCCGTTGGGTTGCTGAAACTAACTCAGGTACATTCTGCAGATGAGCTGGCTAGAATCGTTTTGGCCGCCGGGCTTGCCCAAAGTCTTGCTGCTTTGAGGGCATTAGTCGGTGAAGGTATTCAAAAGGGACATATGAAAATGCAGCGACGCGCAAAAGGAGAAGATAAATGACAACAATTGGACGCAGAATTCCTAACATAATGGGTACGCAGCACCCGGATAACGCCGCAGTGCCATTTTTTAAACACAGCCAGAGCCCTTTCATTTCGGCTTACAACGAGGTTAAAGAGGCCTTTAATAATTTTTCTGTGCTGGATACAGATGAATATATGTGGGACTGGGAAGGCAAACACGCCGATGCTGCTGTAATTGATCGCCTTTACTCAGAAAACTATAGCTATTTTAAGAAAAATCAATTAGGGCGCGACAAATTTTTGACCTTCCGTCTGCCCAACATATGGGAAGAAAAAGGTTACAGCCTCATGCAGGCCATGGCCACGATACTGTCAGCCGAAGATTTCGCTAAAGATCTATCTTTTGATCAAAGACCCTTGTTTGAAGCTATTTTACCCATGGCGCAGTCGGCAGATCAGTTAATTGAAATCGAAGATAAATTTGCCAGTTTGGCGCATTTTAAATCCAAAGAATTTACAAGTGGATCTAATAATAATGATCTGCTCTACATGATTCCCTTATTTGAAGGCTTTGAAACACAATTAAATGCACCGAAAATATTAAAGACCTATTTGAGCATGTACGAAAAACATTTCGGGCAGTCTTTGCAGTATCTGCGCGTTTTCTTAGCTGGTTCTGACTCAGCCTTGAGTAACGGTTTTATGAATTCTATTATCGGCAACAAGCTGGCGTTAACGCGTTTGGCTGATTTTTCTGACGAAATTAATCTGCCTGTCTTTCCAATTGCAGGAACCGGGTCAACTATTTTCCGTGGCGGCCTGTCGCCACTTTGGATTAAAAGGTATTTGCAGGAATTTCCAGGCTTGAAAACGGCTACTGTCCAGTCGGCTTTTCGTTATGACTATCCGACTAACCAGGTTCAAGCGGCAATCAAAGAGCTGCGCGTTGGTCTGCAGGAAAGCAAGCCTTTGTCCATGAGCGGAGAAGAACAGCAGATTTTGATTGACGTGGCTAAAAAATCGGCCGTTTATTATCACGAAACGCTAGATCAGCTGATTGTTGATCTGCAACCTGTGTTTGATGCATTTCCTAAAAGACGCGATCGTCGTCAGCATGTCGGTATTCTGGGTTATTCCCGCCAGGTTGACGGCTACAAAATGCCGCGTGCGATTACTTTTACAGGCAGTCTTTATTCGGTTGGTGTGCCACCGGAATTCATTGGTTTTGGCCGGGCATTAATGAATTTGGATGCCAAAGAATTAGCGATTTTTGTGCGTCATTATCCTAATCTAAAGCATGATTTCGTCCATTTGGCTAAATATATCAGTCAAGATGCTTTGAACACTTTGATTCAAGGCAATCCTGCCTGGGCTGAAGTACGTCAGGATATTCAGGACATGCAGAAGATTTTGCAGTTTGAAATTGGGCCAAGTAATGAGAATGAAGAGGAGCATGCAAGGCTCGCTTCTGATTTGGTTAAAATATCAGATGCGACGACACGAACCCTGTTGATTGAAAAACAAGCTCTTCTCAGGAGATTCTTAGGTTGATCGTTACCAAAGAAATTCAAGAGTTGTTTGATCAAGCTCAGCATATTGTTTTTATGACCGGCGCAGGTGTCTCGACTGCTTCAGGTATTCCTGACTACCGTAGTAAAGGCGGCCTTTATACGACGAGTGAATTGGATCGGCCGGAGTATTTGCTAAGTCATACTTGTTTTGAGACCGAACCGGAGCGTCAATATCGTTTTATGAAGGAAAACATGTACTTTCCGCAAGCTAAGCCGAATATTATTCATGAAAAAATGGCTGCTTTTGCAAAATCGGGCAGGGCGCGCACTATCACGCAAAACGTTGATGGCCTGCATACGCGTTTGGATCCCACTGTGATTGAATTTCATGGCTCATTGTATCGCGTGTACGCCCCGATTGACCATAAAACTGTACCGGTAACCGACTATCTGACATCGATGTATCGTAAATCTGATCATGCCTTGCTGCGCCCTGATATTACTTTTTATGAAGAAATGCCGCAGCATGTCGAACAAGCAGTTGCCACGGTGGCGGCTGCCGATTTGCTTGTGGTTGTAGGGACGAGTTTTCAAGTCTATCCTTTTGCCGGCCTGATCAATTATGCCCAAAATTCTGCAGTTAAAATTTCTGTTAATATGGAGCATATCAACACGACTGCGCCCATTAAACAGATCATCGGCGATGCAACCGAATTCTTTTCAGAAATTCACTTGCGTTAAGATGAATTTATGAATAATCATCAAACTTTTAACTATTCGTCTTCCGATCACAAATACTGGTTAGGTATTTCGATCAATTTAATTTTTATTATTTTTGAAATCCTGTGCGGTGCTTTCGCTAATTCTCTGGCACTGGTTACTGATGCCATTCATAATTTAGGTGATGTTCTCGGACTGGTAATTGCCTTAGTAGCAGTCGTTTTATTAAAACGCAAGCCGACCAAACGGCACACATATGGTTTTTACAACACGACTATCCTAGCAGCCTTCATCAATTCATTAATTTTGGTGGCAAGCCTCTCGATTGTTATTTGGGAGGCCCTTCTGCGTTTTATTCATCCAGAAAATCATATTGACGGTATGCTGGTTGCTATTGTTGCTTTAATTGGTGTGTTCGTAAATGGCTTTACAGCTTATATTTTTGAAGCTGGTGCGTCTAAAGACCTCAATGAAAAAGCTAATTACTGGCATTTTTTGGCTGACGCTCTGATTAGTTTGTGTGTTGTTGTTTCTGGCCTGCTAATTGTGTGGACCGGCTGGCGTGTAATTGATCCAATTGTGTCAATTGTGGCTGCTATTTTTGTGCTGCGTGAATCCTGGAGAATTTTCCACGATTCTTTTGATTTGATTACTAATGGCGTGCCCGAAGGAATTGAAGAGGAGGAAGTCGAAAAATATTTGCTGAGTTTTCCAAATATTGAAAAAATAAATGATATGCATATTTGGGCGCTATCGACAACCGAAATCGCTTTATCAGCACATTTGCAATGTGAGGATCCGCAGCAGTATGTCGAGATTTTAGATGCAGCCACAGATGGCCTACGAAAAAAATTTGCCATTGATCACGTTACGCTGCAATTAGAGACTAAGCAGAAAACACATATAGAATCGGATATTTAGTTTTGGAATTTGCGCAAATTGATGGGAAAGCCTGGTTTAATTGCCTTTTTCACTCGATTTTTCTTTGATAACGTCATGAGAAGCGAATTTTAGTGTATAGTGTTAGTCGAGTTAGTTCTTATTTATCAGCTATCCACATACCAGTGGATTGACAGATATGATAAACAAGTAATAACTCACAGTAAGCTGAAAATCAGGCATTTCGACTAAAAGTATATTTTTATAGCTCTTTTTGTTTTCGCCTTTTTTAAGTGTCTCTTTTTCAGAAAATAGAGAGGTGGTATTGATTGTGAGTGATAATGCTAAAAGCAGGACTCATAGGGATCATGGGTTGATTCACTATGCCAACGGGCCTTCGTTGGAAGAAATTAATGGAACTGTTACAGTCCCAAAAGGAAAGGGTTTTTGGCGGACGCTATTTGCTTATTCAGGACCAGGCGCATTAGTTGCGGTTGGCTATATGGATCCCGGTAACTGGTCGACTTCGATTACTGGCGGACAAAATTTTCAGTATTTACTGATGTCAACGATTCTATTATCCAGCTTGATTGCGATGCTGCTGCAGTATATGGCTGCTAAGCTAGGTATTGTCTCTCAGATGGATTTGGCCCAAGCTATCCGTGCTCGGACCAGTAAATCCCTCGGAGTTGTTTTATGGATTATGACTGAACTTGCGATTATGGCGACCGATATCGCGGAGGTTATCGGCGCTGCGATCGCGTTGTATCTCCTGTTTCATATTCCGTTAGTCATTGCCGTCTTTATAACGGTTTTCGATGTGCTGCTGCTATTGCTGCTAACGAAAATCGGATTTAGAAAAATTGAAGCAATTGTGGTGGCTTTGATTTTAGTTATCCTATTTGTATTTGTTTATCAAGTTGCTTTGTCAGATCCTAATTGGGCAAACGTTATTGGCGGACTAGTACCTAGCGCGAAAGCGTTTGCCAGCACACCACATATTGGTGGCCAAACACCATTAACTGGTTCTTTGGGAATTATCGGTGCGACAGTTATGCCGCATAATCTGTATCTGCATTCAGCTATTTCGCAGACCAGAAAGATTGATCATAATGATGAAGAAGATGTTGCAAGAACGGTTCGTTTTTCCAGTTGGGATTCTAATATTCAATTAACAGCTGCTTTCTTTGTTAATGCACTGTTGCTAATCATGGGTGTCGCAGTCTTTAAGTCTGGTGCTGTTAAGGATCCTTCTTTCTTTGGTTTATTCCAGGCTTTATCTGATACTTCGACTCTGAGTAACGGTATTTTAATTAGTGTTGCAAAGACTGGTATTTTATCAACTTTGTTCGCTGTGGCTTTGCTTGCTTCTGGTCAAAATTCTACTATTACCGGTACGTTGACCGGTCAGGTTATCATGGAAGGCTTCGTCCATATGAAGATGCCTCTATGGCTGCGTCGTTTGGTAACACGTTTAATTTCTGTTATTCCTGTTCTAATCTGTGTATCAATGACCAGTGGTGAAAGTGCCATTGCCGAACATGAGGCTTTGAACACGTTAATGAATAACTCACAAGTTTTCTTGGCCTTTGCGTTGCCATTCTCAATGCTGCCTTTGTTAATGTTTACGGATAGCAATATTGAAATGGGTACGCGTTTTAGGAACGCAGCGTGGGTCAAAGTTCTTGGTTGGATTTCTGTTGTAAGTTTGACTTTCTTGAACCTGCTGAATTTGCCTGGCAATGATGGCCAGATTGCTGCTTTCTTTGGTGATAATGCCTCTAAAAGTGAATTAACATTAGCAAATATCATCGCTTGGGTGCTGATTGTTGCTATCTTAGCTTTGCTGGCATGGACTATTTATGAAATCATGAAGGGCAACAGGCGCTATCGTCTTGAACATCCTGCAGCAGAAGTTAGCGCTGAATAATAAATTAATCTCTTCAAGCGAAAATTAGATTATTATTTCCGTGATGATACACGGATATAATATGACCTAGGAGTAGGAAATTGTCTCAGAAAGGATGATGTAAAAATGTCTGAAAAACCAGTGGACAAGGTTTTTAACCGGATTCTGGTTGGTGTTGATGACTCAGCGGACGCTCAATTAGCTTTCCAGTATGCTGTACGAAGAGCTGCTAAGGACGGCGCTGTCTTGATCATTACATCGATTTTGGAAAACGATGAAATGAATGTGTACCAAGCTTTAACAAAGGATTATGTGCATGGCGAGCGTGATGAATTGGAAGAGCATCTTAAACAATATCGCGATATTGCTGTGGCAGGCGGCGTTAAAAAAGTGGAAATGATCGTTGATGAAGGCGATGCAGGTGAAACTATTGTCAAGAACGTGATTCCAGCTGCCAATGCTGATCTGCTTGTTATCGGCTCTTTGTCAAAGAGGGGAATCAGCAAGTATTTTGGTTCTCAAGCTGCCTATATGGCTAAGTACTCACCGATTTCTGTGCTCATTATTCGATAAAAAACAAAAAATTTGAAAGCGCGAAAATGGATCTTTGAATCCGTTTTTTTATAAACTAGATGGGACTTTAACATGAACTTAGCTGAAAAAATTAATGTTATTCGTGCGAGTGTCATGGGTGCTAATGATGGCATTATCTCAGTAGCAGGTATTGTGCTCGGTGTTTTCGCTGCGACCAGCGAACGTACCAACAGCAATTGGGCAATTTTAATCGCCGGTTTTGCCGGTACACTTGCCGGTATGATTTCAATGGCTGCCGGGGAATATGTATCTGTGCATGGACAGCGTGATGCTGAAAATGCGGCTATTCAATTTGAGAGCGTTTTAAATAAAGAAAATATGGGTCAGCAGATCATGGCTGTCGAACAAGATTTAGAGACTCAGCAAATTTCCCACGGTTTGGCTCACCAAGCTGCCTTGGAGATGATGCAAAATAAACCAATCGAAACGGCGGTTCGCGTTAAACACGGTTTTAGCATGGACAATCAGATTAGCCCTTATTATGCCGCTGCTGCCTCTTTTATTAGTTTTCCCTTGGGTGCTTGTTTGCCCATGGCGGCGATTCTGCTGGTTCCTAAAGTCATGAAGATTGCATCCACGTATACGGGTGTTTTAATTGCCCTTGTTTTGACCGGTTTTTTTGCAGCTAAAATCGGTAATGCCAACGTCAAAAATGGTATTACTCGCAATGTTGTGGCTGGCCTCTTCACGATGACGGCAACGTATTTGATTGGAGGGCTATTCGGTAGATAATGTTCAACCTTGCAATTAAAAATAAAAACAAAAATCAACAAAGTCTCGAACAGAAAATGAATTCTGTCCGTGCTGGCGTTCTAGGATCCAACGATGGTATTTTGACGGTTGTTGGCGTCTTGTTTTCGACGGCTGCAGCTACAACTGATAATTTTATTATCTTGATAGCGGGATTTGCCGATCTGCTTGCCTGTGCGTTTTCAATGGCTGCCGGCGAATATGCCTCTGTGTCTGCACAAAGAGAAACAGAAAGGGCTGTTGTTGGCAGCGAGCAGAAGCGGATCAATACAGATAAGAATTATTCGCGCCGTATTATCATAGCTGGCTATGTTAAAAGAGGTGTTAGCCAAATAACGGCCGAAAAGATCGCCAATGAGCTGATTGCCAAACACGAAATTGTCTCGGTTGTCTATGAGAAATATACGCTTAAAATTGGTGAGTATGTTAATCCATGGGATGCAGCCATTAGTTCTTTGTTCAGTGCAGGCTTAGGCGGTATCTTTCCACTAGCGGCGATGTTCTTTTTGCCAGCCGGCGCGAAATTTGTTGGTACAATTTTGGCAACTACTTTAGCTGTCGCCATCACGGGTAGTTTGTCAGCTATTCTAGGAAAATCGGATTTGAGAGCAGCTGTGGTCCGAAACGTGGTTATCGGATTAATTACAGTTGCCATCCATTATTACGTTGGTAAATTGTTTTGATGATAGTATTAAAAAAACAGTTCTCTATTGGGAACTGTTTTTTATTCATTCAATATATGCTCTATGCTTGTTGTTGACATAAATCAATAATTTGATTCAAGGTCTGGCTGCCAAAAGTAACATCGCCTTCATTAATCATAAAAGCGGGCACACTCATGATTTTTTTGGATTTTCTAAAATCAGGAAAGAGCTGCAAATCAATCATTTCAGCCGTTATTTTGGGATTAAGAGCAGCGATTCTTTGACTGGCCGCCACGACATCGGGACAAAAATGACAAGTCAGAGACACACCTATTTGCAGATGCATAGCCGGTAACGCTTTAATTTGGTCAACTAGTTTTGTGTCAATACTTTGACCTGGTCCTGCCAAATTATAGATCGCTAGGACAATTGAATTCAATTCATGTCCAGTTGGAATCCCGCTAAAACGAATGCCACTGTCCTGTTTTTTGTTGTCCAATAAAATTAAAGCCGGTAAACGTTTATCAGCAGTAGCAGTGCTTGTCTCCTGTTGGACTGACAGGTGTGCTGGATCTAATGCACTTAATTCTTTTGTGAAACTCAGTAATTGCCTGCTCTTAGCTGAATCGTCTGTCAGTACCAACAGAGTTACTTCTTGATTTAGGCGCGCAAACAGCGCTTTCAATTGTGCTTTGATTTCATCAGGGAACCAAGTCCCTGCATGAGCCGGTGCAAGCGGTGCTTTTTCTTCTTCAGAATCTAGGGTAGCTTGTTGTGTGATCGAACTGACGGGCCTCTGCTTTTTAGCCGCTTTGATTGGAATCCCCAGCTGTCTTTTTTGTTCAATGACATAATTTTCAGCCGATGTGGCAGCTAAAGCACCATCGGCAGCCGCGGTAACAATCTGGCGAAGCGGCTTTGCCAAGAGGTCGCCAGCTGCAAAAACGCCTGGTAAATTAGTCTGCAGGCGCGCATTTGTCAATACATAACCGTCGGCATCGGTTTCTAAAACATCTTTGATCTGCTCGCTATTGGCTTTTGTACCGACAAAAACGAACACACCAAAAGTCTCATCACCATCAGTCAAGTGATAAGTGGTGCTTTGACCAGTTTTTCGATTGAACAATTCCGCTTCTTTTAAGAAGGTATCCCCGGATACTTTCCTTAAGACTGTATTGTATTGAATGTCAATTTTTGGATTGCCAATGGCACGCTGGGCCGTCAGGCTAGCACAGGTAAACTGCGACCCACGCACTAATATTGTGACATGGCGGCCGAAACGACTGAGATAGTCAGCTTCTTCGGCCGCTGAATAGCCGCCGCCGACAACAAAGATTTGCAAACCGCTGAATAATTCACCATCACAAGTTGAACAGTAAGCAACACCGTGGCCTCGGTACTTATCTTCGCCCTCAAAACCGGCTTTTTTGGGATTGGCACCAGTTGCAAAAATAACGCTGCGGGCAAAATAATCTTGTTGACCGTGCAAAACCTTGATCTCTTGATTCAAGTCCATGCTTTGGATATCATCTTTGACGATTGGAACGCGAAATTCATCGATCTGTTTTTGCATTAAACTGATTAATTTACTACCGTCAATGTCGGCCACAGCTGGATAATTCCAAACAGTTGAGGTAGTGGTGACTTGTCCGCCAACCTGGTCCTTTTCGATGACCATCGTATCCAGGGCGGCTCTGCCGGCATAAATGCCAGCCGTTAAACCCGCTGGGCCGGCACCAATAATGATCGTATCGTAAATATGCTTTGGATTCATTACTGTTTGTCCTGTTTAAATCTTGCCAACCAAATCAAGGCTTGGTGTGATTGAATCTTCGCCAGGATGCCAGTTTGCCGGGCAGACTTTATCACCGTGTTCAGCAACGAACTGCGCAGCTTCTAGTGTCCTGAGAATTTCCGCTGCATTGCGGCCGATGCCCATGTCGTTGATTGTGTAAGACCTGATCTTGCCTGCAGGGTCAATAATGAAAACGCCGCGAAAAGCTTGGCCAGCATCTTCATCTAAGACTTCAAAGAAACGCGCTAATTTGCCAGCGGGATCAGCCAGCATCGGATACTGGACTTTTCCGATCGTATCGGTTGCCTCTGCCCAGGCTTTGTGGACAAATTCACTGTCTTCAGATACGGAATAGATTTCTGCGTTGGCTTTTTTAAAGGCTTCATAATGATCTTGCAGATCTCCTAATTCTGTCGGGCAGACGAAAGAAAAATCAGCTGGGTAAAAGAAGAAGATGGACCATTTGCCAAGAATGTTTTTCTTCGTTACCTCTTTAACCTTGCCTTGCTGATAGGCGTTGACCTTAAAATCGGCTATTTCATTATTAATAAAATTCATGTTCGGATCTCCTCTTAATGAAGTCCACAAAAACCGGCAGAAAAAATCGGTCGGGTTTTAAACAGACATCATAACTCAAATTAACTATTCCTTATTTATCAAAATCTGTCACTCCACTTGTGTGAATAGCTGATAAACAAGATCTAGCTAAATCGACTATACACTAAAAAACATCACTCGGAGATGCTTTTGTCATTTAATAAGTTTTCTTGTATTTAAGATATAAATCATTCACTTCTTTGTCGGCCAGCAGTTCTCTAGGGAAGAAGAAACGACGGTCAATCGATTCTTTGCCATTGATTGCTGCAACGAGCGGGCTTAGCTGAGACAGCTCGGCTTGTTCGCCATTAGGGTATACGAATTTAATACCTTCTTCACCTGTCTTTGGCGAGTAGCTTTCATAAGGAAGGTCAGTTGCATCGTTTTCGCCGGTATAATATTTTGGATCAAAACCTAGGGCCACAATTTTCTGTTTGATGTCGGCCAGCAGCGGTTTGGTTTGGGCGTTTAATACCATTGATTTAAGCGGCTTGCGGTCCAAGAATCTTTTAGCTAAGTCGGCCAGCACAGGATCGTCTGCATTCTGCCAAATATTGAAGGCTGTATTGAAAACAGAGTCATCCAACGCAATATAATCCTGGACATCGATCTTGTTTTTTAAGGAAAATATCGGCTTTAATAATTGGAAGAAAATCGGATTATCGGGATTCTGGTCAAATAGTTCCTGTGCCCGCATCAGCAGATTTTCCAAAACGACTTCCATGCCGCGGGACACCGGATGGAAATAAACCTGCAGATACATTTGATAACGTGAAATGACATAGTCCTCAATTGAGTGAACGCCGGCAATGTCAAAGGCAAAGCCATCTTTGACAGGTCGGATCAAGCGCAGGATTCGTTCGATATCATAACGGCCATATTCAGCACCTGTGTAGTAAGCATCTCTCAGCAGGTAGTCCATCCGGTCAGCATCTAATTGCGAACTGATTAGCTGGACGACGCGTTTATCAGGATAGGTTTTACCAATTACTGCAGCAACTTTTGCCGGAAAATCCTTGGACACACGCCGCAAAATGGCGTTCACTTCAGTAGAGGGATCAGTAATAATTTTTTGAGTAAATTGCTCGTGTACCGTATTAAATAGGTGCTCAAATGTATGCGAGTATGCACCGTGGCCGACATCGTGCAGTAAGGCGGCTGCCTGTACTAGCAAATCATTTTGATGTTCCCACTTTTTTTCATTAAATAATTGTTTATTGTGATCCAGCGCGTCAATCATTCTGCGAGATATTTCATAAACACCCAAAGAATGCTGGAAACGGGATTGTTCACCGCCATGAAAAACCAAATTGGCGACACCTAGGTGTTTGATGCGGCGAAGACGCTGCATTTCGTGTGAATTAATTAAATCGAGGATCACGGAATTATCAACGTGAATGAAACCAAGAATTGGGTCACGAAAGACTTTTTCAGATTTTAAACTAGTCATTAATTAAATTTTAGACTAATTGGTCAATAACTGTATAATTTTTAGTAATGACAAAAGAATTTAAAACTCCGATTAATATAGAAATAACCTCAGATGTTGACCGGGCTGGTGATAAAGAAAACGTTCATCAGCAAGCCCAGGGTTCATTATTATTTAATGAAGACCATTCCTATACGATCCTTTATGATATGGCAGGAGACCTAGTTAGATTGGAGATCGCTCCGGAAAAAACACGTACGGTCTATTTTGGCCATAATGGTAAAACGGTGATGGTTTACGACGAAATGATGGATCAGGCCAAATCTACCTATATGAGTGATTATGGCGCGATGGATATGCTGGTCAAAACAGCAAGTGTGGATTTCGATCAGGTCGATGGGCAAGGTATGCTTCATATTAAGTATGAACTGTTCCAAAATGAGGCTTCTTTAGGAAAATTTGATTTAACCTTGCAATTTGTACCAACGGTTAGTACGATAGATTAGCAGAATAGACAGGAAAAGGAATCTAAATGGCAGTAAAAGACTATACAAATACACAAATCGCTGAGTTAAGCAACATTGAATTGGTTCGTGAACTGTTAAATGAAACACGCAAGCAGACCAAGTTTGTTGATATCCTAGCCGAATTGGAAAAGGTCCGCGGCAGCAAGTTAGATGATGAGACGATTGTTCAAATTTATACAGACTTGAACGCCGATGGCTCCTTTATCAGCATGGGTGACAATGAGTGGGCTTTGCGTTCTTGGTTTGCTATTGACTCAATCAATGAATCGATCCATGAAGATTTGGATGAAGAAGACGAAAAGCCAAAGAAGAAGCGTGGCAAGAAGGCTGTTAGCGAAGACGATGTCGTTGATATTGACGATGATGAAGACGATGATGTTATCGATACCGAAGATGAAGACGATAGTACTGACGATACCGAAGATGATAGCAGCGATGACAGCAAGGACGCTGATGATGACGATTCAGATAGTTCTGACAGTGATGATGGCGAATTACCGTTAAATACAGATGATAAGCCCTTAGACGTGATTAAAGATAATAATGATCTTGATGATTTAAGCGATGGTGATCAGGAAGTTTAATCATTTTTGAAAGCTTTTAAGATTGAGCAAAGTGCTTGACGATTTGCCCGCATATCTGTAATGTAAATAAGGGCGCTCTAATAAATGAGCCAAGCTCCTAACCTAATAAGCTAGGAGCTTTTTTATTTTATGGCAGAAGCAAAGCAAACAAAATATATTTTCGTAACCGGCGGTGTTGTATCGTCACTGGGGAAGGGGATTGTTGCAGCGAGCCTCGGCCGTTTGTTAAAATCTCGCGGGTTGACTGTAACTGTACAAAAGTTCGATCCATATTTGAATCCGGATCCTGGAACGATGTCTCCATACCAGCACGGTGAGACTTTTGTGACTCAGGATGGTGTTGAGACCGATCTGGATTTAGGCCACTATGAGCGATTCATGGATATTAATACGAATAAATATTCGAATGTGACTTCCGGAAAAATTTATCAAGAAGTGATTGAGCGCGAGCGGACTGGTGATTATATGGGTCGGACTGTACAGGTCATCCCCCATGTCACAGATGCAATTAAAGACAAGATTTTTCGCGGTGCCAAAGAATCCAACGCTGATGTTATTATTACGGAAATCGGCGGCACAATCGGTGACATCGAATCAATGGCTTTTATTGAAGCCATTCGTCAGATGAAAAAGGAAGTGGGTTCCGTTAACACCTTTTATATCCATGTTTCTCTGGTGCCTTTTTTGCGTGCTGCTGGTGAATTGAAAACTAAGCCGACGCAACATTCGGTTCATGAATTGCGTGGTATGGGTATTCAGCCGGATATGATCGTTGTCAGATCGGAAATGGCCATTACGGATGCGATGAAGGAGAAATTATCCGAATTCACGGATGTGCCGACAGAGGCCATTATTCAGTCGATTGATTCAGATGTTTTATATTCCGTGCCTTTAAATTTGGCAGCTCAGCATATGGATCAGGTCGTGCTGAATAAACTGCAGCTTGGTCATCAGCCGCAAGCCGATTTGACTCAATGGTCGGCGTTGGTGGACCGCATTCGTCATCTATCTAAAGAAATTAAGATTGCCTTAGTCGGTAAATATACGGATTTGCCGGATGCCTATATTTCTGTGCATGAAGCGTTGAAACACGCGGGTTATGCTGTTGATGCCAAAATAAAATTGATCAGTATTAATTCAGAAACTGTCAATGATAGTAATGCCGCTGAACAGTTGAAAGAAATTGATGGCTTGATTGTGCCTGGTGGTTTTGGCCATCGCGGCACCGAGGGCATGATTTCGGCAATCAAATATGTCCGGGAACACAACATCCCTTTCCTCGGCGTTTGTCTTGGCATGCAGATGGCATCAGTGGAATTTGCGCGTGATGCAGTCGGTCTAAAGGGCGCTAATTCAACTGAGATGGATCCAGAGACAGCTTACCCGGTTGTCGGTTTGATGGATTCCCAGAAAAAAATTACAAAAATTGGCGGTACGATGCGCCTTGGATCGTATACTGCTGTCTTGAAATCAGGAAGCAGAACAGCTGCCGCCTACGGCAATGTATTTGAAATTTCCGAACGTCATCGTCATCGTTACGAATTCAACAATCATTACCGTCAACAATTCGAAGCGGCCGGCATGGTCTTTTCCGGAACCTCGCCTGATAATTCACTCGTGGAAATCATTGAGTATCCTAAAAACGATTTCTTTATAGCAGCGCAGTATCATCCGGAATTTCTCAGCCGTCCAGAACGGCCTGAGGGTCTATATGCTGCCTTTATTCGTGCGGCCTTATCTTATGAGCATTGTCAGTGAGCCTGAAATCTATTAAAAATTAAGCTAAAATTAAAGTTAATGACCAAAATCTTAATTAATGGCGGAAAGCGCCTACATGGGGAAGTCACAATCGGAGGCGCAAAAAACTCGACTGTGGCGCTGATTCCGGCTTCGATTCTTGCTGAGACACCAGTTCGTTTTGATACTGTCCCGGCTATTTTGGATGTCAAAAATCTTCAATTAATTTTGAAATCCATGAATGTTTCGTCGACTTTTCATGACGGCTTTTTAGAAGTTGATCCGACGCATATTGTCGAAGGGCCGCTTCCTAAAAATGCGATCAAATCTTTGAGAGCCTCCTATTATTTTATGGGTGCGCTGCTGGGCCGTTTTGGCAAAGCTACAGTGACTTTTCCAGGTGGGGATAATATCGGCCCGCGGCCGATTGATCAGCACATTAAGGGTTTTAAAGCTTTGGGTGCGCTCGTTCGTGAAGATAATGACACGATTTATATTACGACCGGCCCGCAGGGCCTTCATGGTGCAGAGATATTTTTTGATAAAGTCTCAGTCGGTGCAACGATGAATTTAATTATGGCATCGGTTCGCGCTAAGGGCCTTACAATTTTGGAGAACGTGGCTCGCGAACCCGAAATTACGGATTTGGCTACTTTTTTGAACAATATGGGTGCTAATATTCGTGGTGCTGGTACTGATACCATTCGTATTTCGGGCGTTCCTGTTCTACGTTCTTCGGCTGTACATACAATTATTCCCGATCGTATTGAAGCCGGGACCTATATTACGGCCGCAGCTGCTATGGGTGATGGCGTTACCGTGAAAAATGTGATCCCAGAGCATTTAGAGTCTTTTACCTCTAAGCTAATTGAAATGGGGGTGCGTTTGAGAATTTCGGAAGATGAGATTTACGTACCGGCAACCGGCCATTTAAAACCGGTAATCATCACGACGGCGCCCTTTCCTGGTTTTGCGACTGACCTTCAGCAGCCAATCAGTCCGTTATTGATGAAGGCTGATGGCCGCTCGACAATTATTGATACGATTTATCCGCAGCGAATCCGTCATGTAGTTGAATTACGACGCATGGGCGGGGATATTTCCTCTCTGGAAGGCGGTGTGATTCAGATCAATGAATCGCCTCGCCTAATTGGGACAGATGTGCAAGCCGCTGAGATCAGAGCTGGTGCAGCTTTAGTGATTGCTGGGCTGATGGCTGATGGCCAGACAGTCATTGACCATGCTGACCATATCCTACGCGGTTACGAACAGATCCAGCAGAAGTTGACCAATTTAGGTGCATCTGTTGAAGTTTTGGATGTGGATTTGCCTAGTTTGATGCCCTAAGGGTCTTCTGGCTTGAAATACGTGAGTTGAGCTGTTATTATATTAGGGTTATGACTGACTCTTTAGCTTGAGCTAAAGGGCACTAAGGAGAAAAATATGAAAGCAGATATTCATCCAGATTACCGTCCAGTCGTTTTTGTCGATTCGACGACTGGTGCTAAGTTCTTGGCAGGTTCGACCGCTAAAGCTCAGGGCGAAGTTGATTACGAAGGCCAGACCTATCCAATGGTTCGTGTTGAAGTATCATCTGATTCGCATCCTTTCTATACTGGGAAGCAAAAAGTTAACCAAGCTGATGGCGCGGTTGACAAGTTCAATAAAAAATACGGACTCAAGTAAAAAGTCTCAGCCGCTTGGCGGCTTTTTTTGTATGCTAAATAATAAGGAGAATTTAACATGAAAGATCAATTTTTAGGAACTTCCTGTACGACGATTTTGGTCGGCAAAAAGGCCAGTTATGATGGGTCAACAATCGTTGCGAGAACAGAAGATTCTGGTAATGGCAGCTTTGAGGCTAAAAAATTTATTGTCGTTAAGCCTGAAGACCAAGTTAAACATTATGTTTCCAAGATCTCTAAAGTGGCGATTGATTTGCCTGACAAAGCATTGCGCTATACAGCAACTCCCAATGCTGTCCAAGATGAAGGCATTTGGGGCGAGGCCGGCATTAATTCTGAAAATGTTGCGATGAGTGCAACAGAGACGATTACAACTAACGAACGTGTACTGGGTGCTGATCCAATGGTGGCCGGCGGTATTGGCGAAGAAGACCTGTTGACAATTGTGCTGCCTTATATTCATTCTGCTAAAGAAGGCGTTCAGCGTTTAGGTGCGCTCTTAGAGAAATATGGTACTTATGAACGCAACGGCATCGCTTTTTCTGATGTTAATGATATTTGGTTTTTGGAGACGATTGGCGGCCATCACTGGCTGGCACAGCGTGTTCCCGACGATCATTATGTGACGGTTCCTAACCAGTTAGGTATTCAGGACGTGGATTTTGATGATCCTGATAATTTTATGTATTCAGATGATCTGCCAAAATTTATTGAAGACAACCATTTGAATTTGTCTTTGGATGGTAAAGTTAACAGCCGTCTGACTTTTGGTTCGCATGCTGATATTGATCACCATTACAACACGCCGCGTGCCTGGTTTATCCAGAAGTTTTTGACACCAAATATTGATCAGGAGCCCATGAGCGACAATATTCCCTTTGCTCAAAAGCCTTTTCGCAAGATTACGATTGAAGATGTGAAATACGTGTTGTCAAGTCATTATCAAGACACACCTTATGATCCTTATGGTACAACGGGAACTGAAGCCCAAAAGCATCTTTTCCGTCCAATCGGGATTAACCGCACCAGCGAATTGTCCGTTTTGCAGATCCGTCCGGATCAGCCTGAAGGCAATCGGGCTGTTCAGTGGCTGGCTTATGGATCAATGGCTTTTAACACTTTAATTCCTTTCTATACGAACGTCGAAGATACGCCGGATTATGTAAAAAATACGACTGCACGTGTGAGTTCTGAGAATTTTTACTGGGCCAACCGGATTATCGCAGCTTTGGCTGATCCGCATTACCATGATGTCGTTGCTGATTTGGAGCGTTACCAGGAACTGACATTAAGTTTGGGGCACGAGAATCTTCTGGATGCCGACAAAGCAGCTGTTAATAAGACTGGCCAGGCCTTGACTGATGCTCTAGCGGCAGCAAACAACGAGACCAGCGATGCGGTGAAAAAAGAGACTGAAGATCTCTTGGATAAAGTGTTGTTCACTGTTTCGAATCTGATGACAAATAAATTTGCCCGCAGTGACAATTAAACTGCCGCATTTTATAGAATTCTTATTTCAGAGTAAAATTAAGTCGGAGCAATTTGCTTCGATTTTTTTGCCTAGGAGGTATTTTAATGAAACAAATAGAACTAGGACAATCCGCTTTAAAGGCCAGCCAGATCGCTTTAGGTGTAATGCGCATCAATGAGCGTGATGCCAAACAAGCCGTGGAAACAGTTTCGGCTGCGCTTGATGCAGGCATCAACTATTTTGACACAGCCGATATTTACGGTAATGGCCGATCCTCAACAATTTTTGGTCAGGCACTCAAAGACGCTGGTGTTGACCGTGATAAGATCTTTATTCAGACCAAAGCCGGCATTATCTTAAAAGATGGTCAGATTAATGGTGATGGTTTTAAAGGCCTGCGTTATGACTTTTCTCGTGATCATTTGATCTCTGCTGTCGATATCGAATTGCAGCGCCTTCAGACGGATCATGTCGATTTTCTGCTGCTGCACCGTCCAGATACATTAATGGAACCTAGTGAAATTGCTGAAGCCTTCAGTCAATTGGAAGCTTCTGGCAAAGTGCTGCATTTTGGTGTTTCCAACTTCACGCCTTACGATGTTGATCTGCTCCAGCAGGCATTGAGTCAACGCTTGGAGGTTAATCAATTGCAATTCGGCCTTGGCCATGCTGATATGATTGCTGAAAACATCCAGATGAATATCAATGGCAAAGCAGAATTTGATACGCACGTGCGCACTTTTGATGTGCTGACTTATTCTCGACTGCACAAGATGACAATTCAGGCATGGTCGCCATTCCAGTATGGGATGTTTGCCGGTGTCTTTATTGATAATCCAAAATTCCAGCCCTTAAACGATGAACTTCAGACTTTGGCCGATAAATACGGTGTGACAAAAAATGGTATCGCAACTGCTTGGATTTTGAAGCACCCAGCCAGGATTCAAGCAATCCTCGGCAGTATGTCGCCTAATCACATTAAAGAGATGGCTGATGTTGACAAAGTGCATCTCACAAATCAGGAATGGTACGACTTGTATCAAACTGCTGGTTATCCGCTTCCATAATTTAAAAAAATATTTGAAAACTTCCTAGTTTCTGATTGGGAAGTTTTTTTATTAGTCTATTTTAGTTGGTATTATTACATAAAGATTACAAATGTCATACAAATGTAAATCTAAGCGCTTTACTAAACATTTAGTAAACAAATATTATGTAATTGCAGTTTTTAAAGGAGACACAGCATGATCACATTTGATGAGAGTACACAAGTTTTTCATTTACATAACCAGCAGATTTCCTATTTAATGTCGGTGGAAGAGGGCAATCTGTTAGCTCACCTTTACTTTGGGAAAGCCGTCAGCCATTACGCTGGCGAGCGTGCTTATCCTCGCCGCGACCGAGGTTTTTCGGGCAACCTGCCCGATTCTTCAGAGCGGGATTATTCTAAAGATACACTATTACAGGAATGGTCCGGCAACAATACGGGCGATTATCGCGTGCCGGCCGTGATTATCCGTGATGAAAACGGGGCACGCCAGACAGATTTCCGTTACCAATCCTATCGAATCGTCGCTGGAAAACCCGACCTGGAAAATTTGCCGCACAGTTATGTGGTTGACGATTCTGAGGCGCAGACCCTCATTATCACTTTGACTGATACAGCTTTGAATTGTGATCTGGCCTTAAGCTATACAATTTTTGATAATCGGGCCGTGATTGCGCGGAATGCCAAATTAATTAATCACGGCAGCCATATTCTACATATCGAAAAAATTGCCAGCATGCAGATTGATTTTCCCAAACAAGATTTTCAAGTGATTTCTCTGCCGGGTGCTCATGCGCGCGAACGACAAGTTGAGCGACAAGAAGTGGCCCATGGCGTCACGCAGTTTGAAAGCCGCCGCGGTACTTCCAGCCATCATATGAATCCTTTTATTGCTTTGGTTCATCCGGACACGACTGAATTTGCCGGAGAAGCATTTGGCGTACAGCTTGTCTACTCCGGCAATCACCAAGAGACGCTGGAGCGCGATTACATCGATCAGACGCGTGTGCTGGCTGGCATTAACGAGTACGATTTTGATTGGAAATTGTCGCCAAAAGATGTTTTTCAGACACCCGAGGCTTTACTGGTCTATTCTGACCAAGGGCTTAATGGTATGTCAAACACCTATCATCATCTTTTGCGCGAACGGGTAGCTCGTGGCAAATATCAATATGCTAAACGCCCGATTGTGATTAACAACTGGGAAGCAACTTTCTTTGACTTTGATAGCAGCAAGATCCAGGAAATTTTGAATAACGCGGCTCCGTTGGGCATCGAAATGTTTGTCTTGGACGATGGCTGGTTTGGCCACCGTGATGATGATAATTCCAGTCTCGGTGATTGGTTTGAACATGCTCATAAATTGCAGGGCGGCTTAAAGGAAGTCAGCCGCCAGGTTCATGACAAGAACATGCGCTTTGGTTTATGGTTCGAGCCAGAAATGATCTCGACTGATTCGGATTTGTATCGTGCTCATCCAGACTACGCCTTGCAAGTGCTTGGACGCGGCAAGACTTTGTCGCGAAATCAGTTAGTTTTGGATTTTTCAAGAAAAGAAGTTGTTGACAACATTTTTCATCAAATGGTCAAAATTCTCGATAATGTCAAAGTTGACTACATCAAGTGGGATATGAACCGTCATCTGACCGAAGTGTATTCGGCGGCTTTGCCAGCTGATCAGCAAGGTGAAGTCAGTCACCGTTATACGCTGGGTGTTTATGATTTAGCTGAAAGATTAATTGAGAGATATCCAGATATTCTTTTTGAAGGCTGTTCTGGCGGTGGCGGCCGTTTTGATGCCGGGATGCTGTACTATTTCCCTCAATCTTGGGCCTCTGATAATACTGATGCTGTCGCAAGATTAAAAACACAGACCGGTACTTCTCTGGCTTATCCGATGTCGAGTATGACCGCACATGTGTCCGTGTCGCCTAATCAGCAGACTGGACGTGCCACGAGTTTTGAGATGCGCGGGGATGTTGCTATGTCAGGCGTCTTTGGTTATGAATTGGATTTAGCCAAACTCACTGATGCTGAAAAAGAGATCGTTAAAAAACAGGTTGCTTTTTATAAAGAGCACCGTCAATTAATTCAATATGGCGACTTTATCCGGATTAAGTCGGCTTTTAAAGGCAATGATTTTGCCTGGGAATTTGTTTCCAAAGATAAATCCGAAGCACTCCTATTCAGATTCAAACTGATGTCTCTGGCTCAACCGGAATTTACAGTCACGAAAATGGCTGGATTGGATCCGAAAATTGTCTACGAGGATGAAAAAGGCCATTCCTATGGCGGCGATGAGCTGATGTCGATTGGTTTTTACGATGTGCCGCTAGAAGCAGCTGATTGGACGAGCAAAGTGGATTACTTTGCAGCAAAGGAGCGAGCATGAAAAATTTTAAATCTTCTTTCGCATATGGATTAGGTGCTTTTGGCCATGACGCTTTTTACGGCATGCTAAACGGCTACCTGATCATGTTTGTCACCAGTGTCTTATTTGCCGGCGGGTCAAAAACCTATATGGCACAAATGATTGCGGCTGTGACGCTGATTATTACCGTGGTGCGTATTGTGGAACTGTTCATGGATCCTCTGCTCGGCGGTATGATCGATTCCATCCACACCAAACACAGTAAATATGCGCCCTGGATCGCTGGTATGGCGACAATTTCGGCTGTCCTGTCCTTATTGGTTTTTTCAAACTTGTTTGGTCTGTCAACATCGAACGGACCGTTTTATCTGACAATTTTTGCGGTTATCTTCACGGTATTTTACATTTCGTATTCGATCAAAGACATTGCCTTTTGGGGGATGCTGCCAGCATTAAGTACCAGTTCCGACGGTCGCGGCGTGATTGCGACTTTCGCTAGAATTGGCTCAACTGTTGGCGGCAACGCTGTTGCTTTAATTTATGTTTACGTGCTCACGCTATTCTCAGGGTCATCGACATTTAATCAGCGAGGCTGGACTGGCTTTATCCTCTTAATTGCCGCAGTGCAATTAATTGGCGCATATGCAGCGGCCCTAATGACAAAAGAAGATAAAAGTGTTGTGAACCATCCTGCTGAACATATGAAAATCTCTGCGGTGTTCAAAACTTTGGCAAAAAATGACCAGCTTTTGTGGATGGCACTTTCGTATTTGATCTTTGCCTTTGGCAACAATATTTTCAATAATTTAATGATTTACTTCTTCAGATACATCCTTAATGCACAGGACATGTGGAAATATGTTGGCCTGATTGGTATGGCCACAGGGTTTGTATCGATTGTGTCTTTCCCGTTAATTTCCAAGTTTTTAAAACGGCGTCAGATCATGATTACCGGTATTTTGGCGATTGCCTTATCTTTTATTGTCTTTCTCTTTGCAAGAAATTCACTTCTGGCGCTTGGCGCTTATGTGATTTTTGATTTAGCCAACCCTCTGGTCTTCATGACTGTCGTTCTGGTGATTTCCGATTCTGTTGAATATGGTCAGTTAAAGACTGGCAGCCGTTCAGAAGCAGCCACTTCCTCAATTCGTCCGATGGTTGATAAATTCGGCGGCGCTATTGGCGGTGTGGTAACTGGATTTGTTGCAACATCGTTAGGCATGACTGGTAATACAACAGCCAAAGACATCCCGGCTTCGGCTGATCTGACTTTTAGAGTGATTACCTTTGTTATTCCGGCTATCCTGGCAATTATTTTCTTGATTATTTACATGAGCAAGGTTAAATTAACCGAAGCCAAACACGATGAAATCGTCAAAGAATTGGCTGTCCAAGCTCAGCAAAGAGGCAAATAATGGATCGCGCGTTAGATAAAGATAATTTACAAATTAAGCCTGACTCTTTTGCTCAAGCAGCAGTGTCAGCTAATAAGCGTTTGAAAAAAGAAAACGATCTGCATTATTTAAAACGTCAATTAAAATTGTATGCTGCCGCTGTTTATATGGCAGAGGACTTTAATCGGGCTGAAAGTGCCAGCAATAAAAAATTAAAACATGATCAAGTTAACCGCTTGCAGGAAAAACTGATTGAACGACGACTGGATTGAAAATTCGGATTAGCAATACTTCTTTGATCGAGTAAAATTGGTGCAAGGAGATATATGGCCAGTATTCGTGATGTCGCTAAATTGGCCGGTTTTAGTCCGGCAACCGTTTCAAGAATTTTAAATCAAGATACAACATTATCTGTTAAACAATCGACCAAAGACAAAGTGCGTCTGTCGGCTAACCAACTGGGGTATATCGCTAAAGAAGCCGGCCGTTCTCAGACCTACGAACGTTCTAAGCTGACAATCGCTGTTTTGGATACTGTCTCAGAGGCACAAGAGCTGGATGACCCTTATTTTGCCGATATTCGCCGTGGCATTGAGGAGCAGGCACAGCATGATTTATTTAAACTATCCCGCGTGATTTATAGTGGCGAAATCACACAAGATCTGCCTTCTTTTAAAAGCTTTGGCGGAGTTCTTGTCATCGGTACCTTTTCTGCAGACCTGCTAAAAAGAATTCAAACAGAAAATATCAGCATGGTTGTTATTTCTGATGTTCCAACGGATCGCCAAATTGATACTATTCGACCGGATTTCGATATACAGACTGATGAGGTATTGGACCATCTGCATAAATTAGGGCATTCTAAAATTGCTTTCATTGGCGGCAGTGTCGATGCCGTGAATGCTGATGGCCAGGTACTGTACAAAAATGATGATCTGCGCCTGCTGGCGTATAAAAATTGGATGCAGCGTCATCATTTAGAGGATGATATGCAAATTTTGCTAACGGGCTGGAATACGATGAAAGCATATTTGGCAGTTAGTCAATTATTAAAAACATTCCCTTTGCCTGACCTGCCTACTGCTTTTGTAGCAGCTTCTGATCCAATTGCAGTCGGTACCTATCGGGCGATTTTAAATGCTGGCTATAAAATTCCGAAGGATTTTTCCGTGACTTCTTTTGATGATATTGAAGCCGCTCAATACCTAGTGCCTGCTTTATCAAGCGTGCATCCGGCGAGCAAAGAGATTGGGCGCGAGGCCGTGCGGCTGATTCGTCAGCGCATTTTTGAACAACGGACAGCCGCTTTGCAGGTGATTGTGCCATCGGAATTTATTGAACGCGAGTCGATTGACGGTGCGCGTCTGACAAATGTTTAATCGTTTAACAATTTTTCCTTTATAATAGTATGAGGGCCTGATTGCGGGTACTATATCTAAAGTGGAGGGCTGATAATGCCTGTGCAAAACAAAGCAATGCTGATAACTTATGCCGATTCGATGGGTCGGAATATTAAAGAACTGCAAGAGGTGCTGACAACTTATATCGGGGATGCCATCGGTGGTATCCATCTGCTGCCTTTCTGCCCTTCAACGGGTGACCGCGGCTTTGCGCCATCCGACTATACACGCGTTGATTCAGCCTTTGGCGACTGGCGAGATGTTCAGGCTTTGGGCAAAAAATACTATTTGATGTTTGATTTTATGATTAATCATATTTCGCGCGAATCGGTGATGTATCAGGATTTTAAAGCCAAAAAAGATGCTTCAGTGTATCGGGATTTCTTTATTCGCTGGGAAAAATTCTGGCCACAAGGACGCCCCACTCAAGCTGATATTGATTTAATTTATAAGCGTAAAGATCGGGCGCCGATTCAGGAAATCACTTTTGCAGACGGCAGCCAGGAACATCTTTGGAACACTTTTGGCGATGAGCAGATTGATATTAATGTTAATGCCGACAGCGCGAAAAAATTTATCAAAGAGACGTTGCTAGAGATGGTTCACCATGGCGCTGACTTGATTCGTTTGGATGCGTTTGCCTATGCAATCAAAAAAATCGATACGAATGATTTCTTTGTCGAACCGGAAATCTGGCAGCTGCTGGATTCAGTTCGCGACATTCTGACACCGTTGCAAGCTGAAATTCTGCCGGAAATTCATGAGCATTACACAATTCCGGCTAAGATTAACGCACACGGCTACTTTACGTATGACTTTGTTCTGCCTTTAGTCACACTTTATACGCTTTATTCCGGCAAGACAGCGCAATTGGCTAAATGGCTGAAGATGTCGCCCAAACGGCAATTTACGACTTTAGATACGCATGATGGTATCGGTGTCGTCGATGCTCGAGATATTTTGACTGATGACGAGATTACATATACTTCTAGCGAACTTTACAAAGTCGGAGCCAACGTGAAAAAGACATATTCATCCGCGGCTTACAATAATTTGGATATTTACCAGATTAATTCCACCTATTATTCATCCTTGGGCAATGATGACAAAGCTTATCTGTTGGCGAGGATTTTCCAGATTTTTGCCCCTGGTATCCCGCAGATTTATTATGTCGGCTTGCTGGCTGGTGCCAATGATTTGGATTTGTTAGAGAGGACTAAGGAAGGCCGCAACATTAACCGCCATTATTACAGTCAAGATGAAGTTGCCAAAGAGGTTCAGCGGCCGGTTGTTAAAAAACTGCTTGAGCTGCTCAGCTGGCGCAATCAATTCGCTGCTTTCGATTTAGACGGTGAGATCACAGTCCAGACCGAGGGCGAGCAGACAATTCGGGTCAAACGCACTTCTACTGACGGCCGAGATACGGCTATCTTGCAAGCTAATGCGGCTGACAAGACTTTCACGATTAAGGCTAATGACCAAATTATTTTTTCTGATGACGAAGCAGACAAAGTCCGATTGTAAAATAAAAAAACAACCATTACAGGTTGTTTTTTTATGCTTTCGATTCATATTCAGCGATATATTCATCGACAAATTCATGCATGAAATGGTCGCGCTTTTGGCCAATTTGTTTGGCAGCAGGGGTATTTAGCGAAGCCTGCAGCTTAAAAAGTTTTTCGTAGAAATGGTTAAGGGTTGTCTGCTTATCATTACGATATTCAGCTTTATTTTGTAAATCGCGCGGCAGAATGTTGGGGTCATAGTCGATCCGATTGTGTTTAAAACCGTATTTAAAAGCTCGAATCACTGCAACCGCGCCAATGGCATCCAAGCGATCGGCATCCTGAACAATCTGACCATTTAAATCAAGCGGTTTTGCTTGACCAAAAGTATTTGCCGACCAGGACATATTATCGATGATATAAAGAATCGGTTTCGGGTCAACTTGAATGCTGAGGAGAAAATCAGCTGTTCTTTGTTTGGCACTGGCTGGATCGGCAAACAATTTCTCATCGTAGGTATCGTGTAAAGTCGCGGCTGCCAAGACAACGAACTCATCAGCGCCTTTTTCTTGTTTCAAAATTTTGCGGGCCATTGCGACAACGCGATCAATATGGCTGCTGTCATGACCTGATTGATCATGATCTAGCAGTGTTTTCATGAAGTTATGAATTTTGTCTAGTTGATTTAGCTGCAGTGGATTCAGTACCATATTTTCCATTCTACACCGAAGCCTTGGGAGCCTGACTTGAAGAAAGTGCTGGACTAAGATAACATAAAATACATACCGACCGTTCGGTATGTACCTCATGACGACAAAGGATAAAATTTTACAATCTGCGCTTAGGCTATTTTTGCTTCATGGTTATGAAGCGGTCTCAATTGCTGATATTGTCAAACAGGCAGCTGTGTCAAAGGGTGCTTTGTATAATTATTTTCCCAGCAAGGAAAACCTATTCTTGCAAACGATGCAGCAGCTGTTTTCTGAGTTCGGGAAATCTATGCAAGCCGATTTTGGTCAGCAGGCTTTTGACAGTTTTCATGCTTTTTATCTGGCCTTTGCGGACCACTATGATCAAGTACTCAATGATCGCCAACCTAATCTGAGCGATCAATTGATCCTAATGACCAATGCTGCTAGGGCTTTCCCACAGTTAAAGCAGGTTTTGTCAGAGCAGGAAGCGGTTTTTGTCACATTTTGGCGAAATAATATCCAGCGTGCAATGACCAGCGGTGAATTGCGAACAGGCCTGCCCGCAACGGAATTGAGTCATGTCTATCTTAATTTGGTACGCGGTGTTGTGATTGATCTCGTGATACGAGAACATAACAGTCGAATAACAAAGGGTCTTTTGAAAGAGAGATTTGATACCATATACATGCTGCTGAAAAAGGAGAACTAGATGGCATATCTGCAACTAAAAGACATTCATAAGTCTTATATATTGAATAAAAATGAAGAATTTCCCGTTTTGAAGGGCATCAGCCTAGATTTTGATAAGGGCGAATTTGTCAGTATTTTAGGTGAATCAGGCGGTGGTAAGTCGACTTTGATGAACATCATCGGCGGTCTTGATCACGATTATGAAGGGGATGTCATCTTGGATGGCCACTCTACTCGAGATTTTACGGAAAAACAAATGGATGCCTACCGTCGTCAGACAATCGGCTTTATTTTCCAAAGTTTTAACCTGATTTCGCATTTAACCGTTTTGGACAATGTTTTGGTCAGCTTGGACATGACAACTCTGAGTCATGCTGAAAAGGAACAGCGTGCCAAAGAATTGTTGGAGCAGGTTGGCCTGAGCCAGCATATTAAAAAGCATCCTAATCAGCTTTCCGGTGGACAAAAACAGCGTGTCGCGATTGCGAGAGCTTTGGCCTCTGATCCGGATATCATTATTGCCGATGAGCCTACCGGCGCACTAGATTCCAAAAATACGGATGAAATTCTGGAAATCATGGAAGGCATCGCTAAATCTGGCAAGTTGGTCATTGCGGTCACGCATTCAGAAGAAGTCGCGCGTTTTGGCACGCGGATTGTTCACATGTCTGATGGCGTCATCGATAAAAATCAGCGCAACCGTGACAAATACGCGCTGCCTGAGCCTGAATCAGATCAACGGCTCGTCTCAAAAAAACTGGGTGCTTTGGCTGCCTATAAGAATGCTTACAAACATACCATGTATTATTTCTGGCGTAATTTTTTGATCATGCTGGGAACCGGTATCGGTATCTTTGCCGTCCTACTCTTTTCTGGTTTAGGAAACGGTATTTCAGCTTTCATCAGTGACCAGATTTCTTCGATGATTAATCCAACTTCGGTCTCTGTGATGAGAAATCCATCCGGTAAAAAAATGTCTCAAGCTGAATTCACGAGTTCATTACGACAATTTGCTTCTAACCCATCTGCGCTGTTGATCAGTAAAGGTGATTTGAACAAGCTGCGATCTTTGAAAAATGTTAATGCCGTACAACCGGGTTATCAATTTGGTCAGTATACCTTGACCTTGCCTGGCCAAAAAACGCCGGTTTCAGCTAATGGTTTACAAACTTGGACGCGCGCTTTTGCAAGCAGTACGGTTAAAAACGGCCGCAAACCTGGACAAAATGAGATTGTCATTGACCGAGCTCAGGCTCAGACTTTTCTTGGTACTAAAAAATATCAGCAGATGATCGGTAAGACAGTGACCTTAAGCTTTACTTGGATTAACCAAGCACAGCAGCCAGTCGTGGTTAGCAGGAATTTGAAGGTTTCCGGATTGGCCAACGGCGGCCAAGCAGGTGCTGTTACGGCAACGAATTACGGTACGATGCGTACAATGCTGGAGTCTGCCGGTGCCATAACAGATCCTAATTTTGTTTCAGTGAATGCCGACTCCATCGATGTGACGCGCTCTGTTGCCAAACAAGTTAATAATATTCGCAGCAAAGGTAAATACGCTTTTGGTGCAATCACGGTTGGCGATATTCTAAGTACAGTCAGTTCATATGTTCGCTTAGCGACTAATGTTCTAGCAGCGATTGCCGCGATTTCGTTAGTCGTGTCGGCTTTAATGATTATTGTTTCGATGTATATGAGTGTTTCGGAAAGAACCAAAGAGATTGGTGTGTTACGGGCTCTAGGCGAAGGCAAACGCGATATCAGCCGTTTGTTCACAGGAGAATCGGTCTTAATCGGACTCTTTTCAGCGGTTCTGGCTTTGATTTTGGCCTTTGGTATCGGCGCGATTGCTAATAAAGCGCTTTACGGCCTAGCTAAAGCCAACATGGTGATTATCACACCGGGAAACGTCATATTCGCCTTTGTGATAGCGATTGTGATTTCCTTTTTGGCAGCACTTTTGCCAGCTAGGCGTGCAGCTAAACTTGATCCAATCGAGTCTCTGGCAGCCGAGTAATGGCCTAATAAAATATCAGATCATTTTAAGCAAACAAAAAAGCTCCCATCTGGGAGCTTTTATTTGGCGTTGGCAGTCTGCGCTTTGATTGCCTCTTTGGTATTGAAGCGGCCTGCTGACAGCACCACGAAGGCGAACAGCAGCATACCGATAATGCCCATGGCCAGCCATGCGTAGACAGGCCGGGAAAAGTTTGCAATGCCTAGAAAGAGAAATTGTCCGACTGGTATGGATAGTGTGACGATAGAACTAAATAATCCGCTGATGGCAGCTAGTTGATGTTCTGGCACGACTCTCATCATCATTGCCCCAACTTTAGGATTAATCTTACCTAGCACATAAGAGGTGATAAACATGAGAATTAAAATCAGCCAGCGGTTTGGCATCAGGACAAAAGCAAACGAAGCCAAGGACAAACTTAGCGTCATCAAGGCCGCCAGACTTGTCAGCTTCATACGCCCAATAGCATCATTCATAAACAAAGAGCTGATGATGACGCCGACTGAGAAAACGGCACCGTAGATGGCAACTGTCTGTCCATAAGTTGGAAACCAAGGCGTGAAATAGAGGCCTTTAGCCGATAGGAGTGTCAAATTCAAGATGGCATCCGTCGATGATCCGATAAAGTTCACGGCAGTACCGAAGATAATCAGGAAGAGAATCATTGGCAAAGAAAAGATCAGATTGGCCAAGTTGCCAGAAACACTCTTCACTTTTTTATCATCTTTAATCTCAGCAGCCTTTTTAGATGCTTCAATGGCTAATTGTGATTCTTTTTCCGCCACGACCAGTTCTTTTCTAGAACTCAATAGAACGAAAAACGAAATGGCAAACATCAAAGCATTGATTAGGGCAAAGGCGTCGTATTGGTAATTCATGAAAACAATTAATGTGGCACCAACAATTTGTCCAATCACGCTGATCGTGCTGGAAATGGCTGTTTGTAACCCGTTGGCCACTTCTCGTTTTGCATCAGGGACGACGTGTTTGGTAATTGGCATCGAGACCATGTAAGAAAGGCCGCCAGTCAGATCGCTGAAGAAGTTGATCGCTAATAGAGGGACAAAGATTGCCCAGGATTTCAAATCGCCAAAGAAGAACAAACCGCCTTCTAAAATGTATAAGACCGTTTGAAACAAGCGCCGGTTCAGCATATAACGAATCGGTTTTTTAACACGTCCCGCGACGCTGCCTAACAGTGCCTGCAGCACGGTCGGAAAGATCGTGACTAGCGAAACAATCGAAATTGCCAAAGTCCGGTTGGGCAATTGAGCTGCGTAAATCAAAAAGACAATATTGAACAGGACGGCACCGATTGTCTCGAAAAGATTACTGATAGCCAAAGCTCGAAAAGCTTTGTTTTGAAATAAGAGTTCCCGCATGATGTATTTTCTCCTTTTGCTTGTCATTAATTTATAACACAATACTGTTTGTGTCAAGGTAATATGTGTTAAATAAAAAATCGACCCTAAAATTAGTATGCAGCCAGTTGCCAAAAGCAGATCAAAGTGGGAATATATGACCATGAACAAAGCTAAAAGTGATTATGGTCCTTTATTCAGCAAAATTAGACAAGAAAAAAATCTGTCATTGACAGATTTGGAAGAAGAGGGGCTCTCGCGCTCTTTTATTGGTAAATTTGAAAAGGGCAAAACGAAAATCTCGGCTGATCGCTTTTTTCGCCTGCTGTCGAAAATTCAGGTCACGCCGGATGAATTTTTATCTCGACAGTATGGTGGCCAAACGCCTGATTATTTTAGCCGTTTGGCTGACCGAATCGAAAATAACGATGGCAAAGCTGGGCATATCCAAACAAACTTGCAACTGGAAAAAGAGATCAGCCGAGATTATGCGGCCGATCCCAGCAATCTGGCGGCCAAATATCTCGGTATCATGCTGCATTACATGAATGAAATCGCGATCTTGGTTCGGGACAATCGCATGGCAGACTATTACCGCGTGCGGGCTGCATTTGAAAAAGCCAGTGATGAGATATTGAATTATTTGTTCAATGTCGAGATTTGGGGAAAATTCGAGATTTATTTATATTCAAGTTTTTCAATGGCTTTTTCGCCTGAAACACGCATGCTCTTACTCAAATCAGCTTTGAAATCCAGTGATTACCTTCGTGACATTGCAAACGACGGAGATTTTGCCTTTGAAGATTACAAAATCTTGCTAACTGTCATGTCAAACCAAATTTACGATGATTTAACCAGTATGAAAAAGACTCTTGAGATGTTCAATGAGCGTTTGCAAGAAAGGCCGGATATCCGTTTTAAAGCTGAGTATTTATTTGAATTAGCTTTATACGAGATCGCGACCGGCAATCGAACTAGAGGCGAGGCGCGAGCCAATAATGTGATTAAAGTCTTGACTTTGTTAGCGGATGAGGGAGAAGCAAAAGTCTTGGCTTATTTTTTGCAGCGTTTTAAAACTTATCTTAAAAAGAAAGAGACTGGCAAAGACAAGCCTGATGACCGTACTATGCGTCTGTGGCTTTAATTGCGATGCTTCAGCCAGGAATAGCCGCCAAAAGCCACTACCCAAATCGCAGTCCCGACAACGGCTGGCAAGGTATCGCTTTGAAAGCCCATCGAGACGAAAATAAATGCCATAAAGGCAATTGTCAGCGGATCTAAAATTTTAGGTTTCGGCATTAAAAAACCGTCCGGCAGATAATCAGATGAACGAATATATCTGCTGTGAGCGAGCAGAGTCAGAATATAAATCAAAAGATAGGCACCGGAACTGACGCTGGCGATGACCGAAAACGCATCATTAATTGTCGGTATTGAATAGATAATCGGGGAGACAGCCACGACCAAAGCGGAAAACATGATGGCACGAGCCGGAACGCCTTTGTCACTGATGACTGCAAAAGTTTTCTTGAAATGACCCTTAGAATCTAAAGCCAGCTGGTACAGATGGCGTCCGGAAGAGTACAACACCGAATTTAGAGCACTGGCAGCTGCTGTTAGGACAACAAAATTAATCAAGCCGGCCGCCCAGCTAATGCCCAACAGCTTAAAGACCCAGACGAAGGGCGACTGTTTGGGATCCAAGGAACGCCAGGGATAGATGGCCATAATTGCCAGCAGGGCACCGACGTAAAAAATCAAAATTCTGAAGATAATCTGATTGATAGCTCGCGGCAGTACTTGACGCGGGTTTTTCGTCTCACTGGTCGTGATACCGACGAATTCAATTCCTTGGTAGGCAAAGAAAACCATTGGAAACGCCATGACAAACTTCAGCCAGCCATTAGGAAAAAGCTGAAAATGAGTCGTGATATTGACTAAACTGGCGTGTCCAACAGGCGTCTTGAAATTAACTGCAACCATAAAAATACCAGTCAGAATTAAAGCAACAATAGCCGAAATTTTGATCATGGCAAACCAGAATTCCGCCTCACCAAAGAATTTCACCGTGATTAAATTGATAGACATGATCATCAAAAGAAAAGCGATCTGTATCAGCCACATGGGAATCTTGGGAAACCAGAACTGGAAATAAATACCGACGGCCGTCAGCTCGCCCATCCCCATAAAAACAATTGACAGCCAATAGGTCCAGCCTGAGAAAAAACCAAAGGGTCGGCCTAGATACTTTGTAATAAAATTAATGAAAGTGTGCTGGCTGGGATCCATGTAAAGCATTTCACCCATGGCGCGCGTGAGCAGGAACATAAAAGTGCCGGCTAACAGATAGACCAGCATAATGGACGGCCCAGTAAAGGCGATCGAGCGCGAGGACCCTAAGAACAATCCCGTCCCAATCGTGCCGCCGATAGCAATGAGCTGTACGTGGCGGTTAGATAATTCGCGTTTCATGTGATTATGGCTGTCGTTAATTTTTTTCATTACTCTACATACTAAGGCATCCTTGCTTATAATAGAAACATGTATTTGAAAGGGGCTCATTTGCCATGACTGATAAAAAGAAATTTTACATAACCACACCGATCTACTATCCATCCGGAAAATTACAATTAGGAAACACTTATACAACAGTGCTTGCCGATGCAACGGCACGTTTTCATCGTGCTTTAGGCGAGGATGTCTTTTTCCTGACTGGTACCGATGAACACGGTCTGAAGATTCAACAAAAGGCCGAAGCTTCCGGAAAAAGCGAAATGGCTTATCTGGATGAAATGGCGGCTGGCATTAAAAAATTGTGGAAACTGATGGACATTTCCTATGACAAATTCATCCGGACGACTGATGAGTATCATGAGAAAGCTGTTCAGCATATTTTCAAAAAATTTATGGATGAAGGTGATATCTATAAAGGTGAATATGTGGGTTGGTATTCTGTATCCGACGAAGAGTATTTTACCGAATCGCAGCTGGCTGAAGTTTACCGCGATGAGAATGGCAAAGTGACAGGCGGTAAAGCGCCATCCGGACACGAAGTGCAGCTGGTCAAAGAAGAGACTTATTTCTTCAAGATGAGCAAATATGCTGATTGGCTTTTGCAGTATTATTCTGATCACCCTGAATTTTTGCAGCCGGAAAGCCGCATGAATGAAATGATTACGAACTTCATTAAACCGGGCTTAGAAGACTTGGCTGTGACACGCACCAGCTTCAATTGGGGCGTGCCGGTGCCTGGCGATGAAAGACACGTTATTTATGTCTGGATTGACGCCTTGTCCAACTATATTACGGCTTTAGGCTATGATCCAGATTTGGGCGGCTTTGATCAGCAGCCGGACTTATTCAAAAAGTTCTGGCCGGCCGATGTCCAATTAGTTGGAAAAGAAATTGTCCGTTTTCACACGATTTACTGGCCGATTATGCTGCATGCTTTGGGATTGCCTTTGCCCGGCGAAGTCTTAGGCCACGGCTGGCTTGTCATGAAAAACGGGAAAATGTCTAAATCCAAGGGTAATGTTATTTATCCTGAGACACTAGAAAGCCGCTATGGTTTGGATGCGGTTCGTTACTACCTATTGCGCAGTATGCCATTTGGCAACGATGGTGTGTTCTCACCTGAAGATTTTGTTAACCGCGTCAATTTTGATCTCGCTAATGATTTGGGCAACTTGCTGAATCGTACGGTTTCGATGATTAACCGTTATGAAAATGGCCATATTCCAGCGCTGGGGCATGCAGCTGATTCGGACGCTGATTTAGAAGAAACAGCAGCACAAGCTATTGAAAACTTCAAAAGCGAGATGGCACAGATCCATACGGCGGATGCTTTGGAAGCTGTCTGGACGTTAATTCGCCGAACGAATAAATACATTGATGAGACACAGCCCTGGGTGCTGGATAAAAATGGCGATCAAACAGCTTTGGATGACGTCATGGCCCATCTGACCGCCTCGCTGCGTGTTGCCGGCAGCCTGCTGCAGCCGGTTCTGACACAATCGCCAGCTAAGATTTTCCAGCAATTAGGATTAAAGGACGTGCCCCCAATTGCCGACCTGTCTTTTGCCGATCTGCCTGAAAATGCGACTGTCGCGGCCAAGGCGGTTCCTTTGTTTCCACGCTTGGATGTTAAAAAAGAAGTTGCCTTTATTTCTTCTCTTGTCCAAAAAGATACGAAGGGCAAAGGACGTGCCCATATGGAAGCAGCTAAAGAAAAGGCGCGTGAAGAAGAACAGCAGCCAGAAATTGTCTATGATGATTTTGCCAAATTGCGTTTGATTGCTGGGAAAATCAAATCGGGCGAGTTCTTAGCGAATTCCAAGAAATTGATTAAATGGCAAATTGATGATGGCAGCGAAAAGGGCCGTCAAATCTTATCGGGAATTCGTGAATGGTATCCGGATCCTTCTGTCCTAGTGGGCAAGACGGTCGTGATCGTTGCCAACTTGAAGGCAAGAAAAATGGCTGGTGAAATCAGCCAAGGTATGATTTTATGTGCGGAAAACAGTGATGGGAACGTGATGGTCACCCAGCTGCCTGATGAAATCGAAGCCGGAGCAGTGATTAATTAATCACTGCTTTTTATTTTTGAAGACAAAAAGTTTGGAAAAGACATAATTTAAAACAATTGCTGCGACTTGAATCACCATGGACCAAATAAAAGTATTGGCGAGCACCGGCGATCCGATAAAGCTTTTGATCAATGGCCAAGTTGTGATCCCGGATTGGTAGTTGAGGTGATCCAGCAAAAATAGTTTGATAAAGAAAGATCCGAATTTTTCGATGCACAGCCAGGTTACAAACAGATCTAAAAAGAACACGAAGAGGCGGGCAGCGACGAATTTCATGAATTGACTGAGAAGAGAGCTCTTTTCGGCTTTCGTAAAGACCCATATTTTATTCGTAATAAAAGCGAATAGAATGGCTGAAACTTGTGCGATAATCACGGCCAAAAGTGCGTTTTGGCTAATATGCACAGTTAAAAAACGTGCAACGAAGTAGACGATGGTTGTTAAAACACCAAAAATTAGATAGAGAATTAATTCCTTATGTTGTTCCCAAGAGCTTTTCATGGCTGACTTAACTATTTTAGCTTAATTTAGCGGAAAGCAAATTTTTGTTAATAATTATCAATTTCTAAAATTAGCTTTTGCCAAGTTCGTTATAATAAAGCAGAGAATGACGAAGTCGCAGAAACACTATTTACCCTTCAAAAGATTGATTGATATTGCCGGGAGTATTGTCGGCATTATTTTGTTGTCCTGGCTTTTTTTAATTCTGATTATTTTGCAAAAAATCAATGACCCTAAAGGCCCTGTCTTCTATCGGCATGACCGTGTCGGCAAACACCATAAGCATTTTAAGCTGATTAAATTCCGTTCCATGCGGACTGATGCTGACCAGTATTTTCAAAAACATCCTGATAGTTACCAGCTTTTTGTCGATAACGATTACAAATTCCCTGCTGGTGAAGATCCCCGTGTAACAAAATTTGGCCGGGTTTTAAGGCGGACTAGCCTAGATGAACTGCCGCAGCTCTTTAATATTTTGTTCGGTCAGATGTCGATTGTTGGGCCACGCCCCGTGACCGAGCCTGAATTGCGTTATTATGGCGATCACGTTGATCAATTCTTAAGTGTCCTTCCAGGTGCAATGGGCCTCTGGCAGGCAACAGGCCGTTCGGATATTAAGTATCCGGAACGTGCAGATCTTGATTTGGAATACGTCGATCATATTGGTTTTTGGTATGACTGGTATATTGTCTACCTGACGATGAAGGCTATTTTTAGCCGCGAAGGTGCCTATTAATGACAGCTAAGATTTACGTTGCTTCGCATAAAATCTATCCCATGCCAAAGGACCCGCTTTATCAGCCTATCTGGGTCGGGCATGCTGGATCGAAGAATCCGCTTGACATGCCGGCCGGATGGATCGGGGATGACACAGGCGACAATATCAGCGACAAAAATAGCTCTTTTAATGAGCTGACAGCCTTGTATTGGGCCTGGAAGAATTCTGACGCTGATGTGATCGGGCTGGTTCATTATCGCCGCTATTTTTCCATGAATCACAAAAAAGGGCTGACCAATATTTTGACGCAAGCCCAATTAGATACACTGCTGCAGCAAGATCAAATTATTTTGCCCAAACAGCGCCATTACTACATAGAGACTAATTATTCCCACTATATCCATGCGCACCATGCTCAGCCGATTGATCTGGTTCGCACGCTTATTGGCAAGGACTTTCAGGCTAGTTATGATAAAATCATGCAGCGCCGCAGTCAACATTTATTCAATATGATGATCATGAGCCGTCAAGAGCTGAATGAGTATGCCGGCTGGCTGTTTCCGATTTTGTTCCAACTCGAGAAAGAAATTGACCGCAGCGATTATGATGCTTATGAGAAACGTGTTTTTGGTTTTGTCGGTGAGCGGCTGCTGGATATCTTTTTAGATGCCAAGGGTAAGAGCTTCACTGAAATACCCTTTGTTTTTGAAGAAAAACAGAACTGGATTAAAAAAGGCGGTCTTTTTCTGGCTAGGAAAGTCACAGGAGGAAGAAATGGCAAATAAATTTAATACGAAAAATTATGATTACTTGATTGTAGGCGCCGGTCCCTTTGGATCCATTTTTGCTTATGAGGCTGCTAAATTTGGTAAACGCTCATTGCTGATCGAAAAGCGTCCCTACATTGGCGGCAATATGCACACGCACACTGAGCATGGCATTACCGTCCATGATTTTGGTGCTCATATTTTCCATACTGATAACAAAGAGGTTTGGAATTTTGTTAACCATTTCGCTGATTTCAATAATTATCAGAATCAAGTCATCGCAAACTATAAGGGCGAACTCTATAATCTGCCATTCAATATGAATACTTTCTACGAGATGTGGGGAGTCAAGACGCCGGCCGAGGCCAAAACCAAGATCGAAGAGCAGAAAAAGTCTGCTGGTATCGAAGGAGAGCCGCGTAATTTAGAGGAGCAGGCTATTTCTCTTATCGGCACGGACATCTACGAAAAATTAATTAAGGGCTATACGGAAAAACAGTGGGGAAGAAAAGCCACTGAATTACCATCCTTTATCATCAAACGCTTGCCGGTCCGCTTCATTTTCGATAATAATTACTTCAACCATCGCTACCAAGGAATTCCGATCGGCGGTTATACCCAGCTTTTTGACAAGTGGCTGGCTTCTGATCTGATTGATGTGAAGACAGATGCGGATTTCTTTGCCCATAAGGAAGATTACATCCGCGAATTCCCACGGATTGTCTATACAGGGATGATTGACCGTTTCTTTGATTATCAGTTCGGCGAATTGGAATACCGCAGCTTGAAATTTGAATCCGAAACTTTGGACATGGATAACTATCAAGGAAATTCTGTGATTAATTATACGGATGCTCAGACGCCTTATACGCGTGTCATGGAGTGGCGTCACTTCGATGGCCTAGCTGACCCTGGCAAGACGATTGTCACACGGGAATACCCGCAGAATTGGGATCGGACCAAAGAAGCTTATTATCCTGTCAATAACCAGAAGAACACTGAGATCTACAAAAAATATGCTAAGTTAGCCCGTGAGCATAAAAAGCAGTTCATCTTTGGCGGCCGTCTGGGCTTGTATCGTTATTTCGACATGGACCAAGTTATTAATGCGACCTTTAATACGGTCAGACAAGAATTCGGTCTTGCTGAAGATTATCGTTTCGACACAAATTATTAATAGCAATGCTGCCCCGCATCTATCTGTTTTGCGGGGTTTTTAATGTATTTTAATTGAAATATTGTATAATGCATCGGTTGTGTAAAATGGAATGAAAGAGCTGAGCATTGGATTTACAGAAAAAATTTAAAAAAATAGTTAGCGGCATCAATGATTTTAAGTCTAAACAGAATCCCGCTATGTCAGCTAGTGCGCCTTTTCCGCGTTGGCTTTTTTATCCGCTCATTGTACTCATTTCATCGACCTTTGATATTTGGTTTGTTCAATTCCAAATTCAGGTCGGTATGAATCAAACACTTGTCGAGCGCGTCCAGGCAGCTACAAATTTTGTCGTCAATGCCTTCATTCCTGGCAGCCAGAATCATCAATTTATTTTAAATCTGATTTTTGTGCTGGCTTTTTTTGGGTTAATTTTAGCGATTACGAACCGTTTTTGGCTAACCTTTATTTTAAATAATCTCATCTTTATTGTTTTTGCGATTGCAGATAATCAAAAGCTGATTTATCGAAATGAATCAATACTGCCTTCGGATCTGTCTCAATTGACTAATCCGCTTACGTTAGTAAATTTTATTGGTATTAGCGCAGGTAAGTTTGTGGTGCTAGTGGTTCTTGCGATACTAGTCATTGTTATCTTATATTTTTTATTCCGTCGCTTTGATTCACGCATTAAATTTACTAAGTGGTTTGTCCGCGTACCTTTATTTGTCCTATCTGCGCTAATTATTTTTTCGGCGCGCAGTCTCTATACCGATAATACATTGCCGGATAGCGTCGCTTCTCTGTTCAATGACTCACCCATCCCTTGGGATGTTAACGATGACCAGCGCTCTAATGGCGCCATATATTCATTCATGCGTTTCTTCGACAATAAGATTATGGATATGCCACGGGGCTATTCACGTGCAGCAATAGCTAAAATTGATCGGAAATATAAAAAAGTTGCTAACCAAATCAATGCTAGCCGACCAAATTATTTAGATAAACAAACTGTCATTTATATCTTAAGTGAAAGTTTTTCTGATCCCTTGCGCGTGCCGGGTTTACATGTGAATCCGGATCCAATTCCGAAAATCAGAGCAATTAAAGATAGGACTACTTCAGGGTATATGTTAAGTTCAGGCTATGGTGGCGGAACGGCTAATTTGGAGTATCAGGCGCTGACCGGTCTCTCGCTAACTAATTTTCTGCCCACAGTCACGTCACCGTATGTGCAGGTGGTTCCTTCATCCAATTATTTACCCAATATCAGTAATAACTGGGCTATTAAAAATGCCATTCATCCTTATTTACCTATGGTCTATGATAGATCCTCCGTTTATAAAAAATTTGGTTTTCAAAAATTTTATACGCTTTACAATCCAAAAATTAAATACCAAGATAGGATTGATAACAATCCTTACGTCAGTGACCGCGCTGCTTATCAAAATGTCTTATGGCAGTTGTCTAAAAATGCGAAACCCCAATTTATTCAGATGCCTACGATGCAGAATCACCTCGGCTATAGCAATTGGTACAAAAACTATACCTTTGATATCACTTCGACACTTCAACAGTCCAATTCTGAAGTTGATAATGTTAAGACCTATGTTCAAGGCGTCAACATGACAGATAATGCGACTGAATGGTTTTTGCAACAATTGGATCGGATTAATCGTCCCATTACCGTGGTCTGGTACGGCGACCATTTGCCGGGTATTTATGATAGTGAAATGAGCGATCCCAATAATTTGTTACCGCTCCATGAGACGGATTATTTTATTTACTCTAATAAAGCCAGTTCCTCGCATAATACTAAGTTGGAAGACCAAAATAATTTTACTTCACCCAATTATTTTCAGGCTCTGTCAGCTGAACACATGAATGTAAAAGTATCGCCATTTTTAGCTATGTTGACCGAGTTACGGCAGCAATTACCCGCGTCCTCCAATGCACTAGCAAAAAGTGGTTCTGATATATGGCAGACTGATAATCGAAAGAATATCTATTTAGATGATCAAGGTCAACAGCTTCAGAATAACCAATTTTCTCCTGCACAAAGATCTCTATTAAGGGATTACAGAATGATTCAATATGATATTGTTAAGGGCAGGCATTATATTAAAAATGATGGTTTTCTGAATAATCCCAAGTAAGGTCAGTGGTCTTGGATGTGTGGCATAAGTTGACCAAGCAACTTTTAAAAATAGGTTAAATTAAATATAGTATGAAGTGAGAGTTAATGGATAATTTAGCAATATTGATACCTGCATATAATGAAGCACAAACGATTGAGAAAGTTGTTTTAGATATCAAGGGCGTTATCGGTGAAATTCCGAAAGCTGTGGTATATGTATATGATAATAACTCTCAGGATAACACGGCTGAGCTCGCTCAAAATGCAGGTGCCGTTGTTAGACATGAGTATGTTCAAGGCAAAGGTGCCGTTATTCGGCGTATGTTTCGTGAGATTGATGCTCGAGCTTATATCATGATTGATGCCGATGATACCTATCCAGTGGAGGAGATTCCAGCAATGTATTGTAAAGTTCTGGAACGCAAAGTGGATATGGTGGTTGGAGACAGACTTTCTTCAACTTATTTTCAGGAAAATAAACGTCCTTTCCACAATGTGGGTAATGCTACTGTTAAATTTTTGATTAATCATCTTTTTGACACGAATATTAAAGACATTCTAACTGGTTATCGTGCGTTTTCGTACCGTTTTGTCAAAACCTTTCCTGTTCTTTCAAAGGGTTTTGAAATTGAGACAGAAATGAGCATTCATGCAGCTGAAAGCAATATGTTTGTCGAAAATCAAGTTGTAGAATATCGAGATCGCCCACAAGGCAGTGAGTCTAAGCTAAGCACTTACGGTGATGGGTTTAAAGTGATTCTGAAAATATGGAACTTATTTAGGATTTATCATCCCTTAGCTTTTTTTGGTTCTATATCGCTATTATTAGCTGCAATAAGTCTTCTAACATTTTGGTTCCGTGTCGTGGTACCGTATAGCCACACGGGAATCGTTGCTAACATGCCTACACTAGTTGTGACAATGATAGTGCTCCTAGCTGCGATTGTGTCATTATTTAGCGGTATGATTCTAGATGCGATCCAGTCACAGGAAAAAATGAATTTCGAATATAGGCTCATTGATGCGGAACGGCAAATTAACAATCAAATCAACTAAATTCAAACAAGTCGTTAGTAATAAATGGCTTTTAAGTCTGCTTGCAGCCACTGCTTTTTCTGTCAACTTTAATCCCGTTGATAATTTTTCGGCCTTCACAGTCATTCCTGAAAGATTTGCTGTTTCGAATTTGCCAATTGTGATGTTGGTATTCGCTTTTGTTTTCGTGTCTTTGTCTCAAGCGAAGAAAGAAAATCGTACAGTTGGGAATTCTTGGAAAATTATTGTTAGCTTATTACTCTCGTTACTTGCACTTTTAGGTGAGACGGTTTCCAAGACAACAACTTTAGATTTACTTTTTTCAAGCAAAATTACATTTTTGATTTCTTTGGTATATTGGGCTGGCTGTGCGGCTTTTATTTACTGTTTCATCAATTTTATAGTTTTCTTAGTTCATAAAATGCTGAGCACACAATTTGCGGTCAAAATTTCTAAATTACCCTTTCCAAACGCAGCATATCTTTTTCTTATACTGCTAATTTTGTGGATACCTCTAGGCGTTTACTTATTGCCTAGTACTATCGGATATGATGGTGCACGACAAATTAATGAGTTTTTTAATGTCTCAATCCCGGGATTGAATTTCACTTATTTCCCCACTAATCATCATCCTTGGTTTGCAACATTAGTCATGGGCGGCATTTTTAAACTAGGATTGTTTTTATTTCATAGCCACACCGCTGCTTTCTACACCCACAGCTTTTTTTTGGTTACTTTTTCTCTGTTTGCGTATTCGGGATTAATTTCTAGAATTAGAAGAATTGCTGGTTCGTATGTGGGCTGGCTCGTTCTGCTGTTTCTTGGCCTGGAGCCTCATTTTGTTGCTTATGCAGTCTGTTTTGATAAAACCGGATGGTTTCTAGCATCTAGTGCTTTATTTGTTACATATCTGTTGGACCTATTGATGCTGAGTGACAAAAAGGTCAGGAGTTCTGTCTTTCTTACTTTGGCAACACTACTGGTTTGCCTGTTCCGTAATAATGGTGTTTATGTTACCTTGGTTACTCTCTTGGTAGCCTTTATCTGCATGAAAGAAAGTCGGCGCTTTTTAGGCGCTGTGCTTATTGTATCTTTACTATTTTATGAAGGATGGACAAGGGTTTTTTTGACAGCTTTTAAGGTAATGCCTTCTTCTCCTGCTGAAATGCTGGTTGTTCCTATTCAACAAACTTCTTTTGTTGTAACGCGCTATCCAAATATTTTGACTAAGCAGGATAAAAAAGCGATAAATGATGTTATGTATTATCGTCAGATTCCTCGTACCTATCAACCGAGTTTTGGGGATTCTGCTAAGAATTTGTTTAGATATAATTCGTTTTTAATCACTGCCGAGAGTATTCAAGACTTTAAAAAAAATCCAAATTGGTGGAAAAATAATATATATAAACAACGCGTACATAAATATCTTCTTTCTTGGTTCGTTACTGGTTTGAAGCATCCTCTGTTATATTTGAATGCTACCTTAGATAATCAATTTTTATCTATTGATCCAATTCCGGTACGTTCTTTCAATACCGCGGATCCGTATGGATCGGCTTCAATTTATACTGGTATTCCATCTGATACGTACTTTGTAATTAATAGCAGCTATTTAGAGCATGTACAGCCGTTGGTGCCCAGCAAACAACGAATAGGATTAACGAACTATTTGAATATAATCATGTCAATTCCATTGCTTAATTTGTTTATGTCCACCGCTTTATGGAATTGGTTGGCAATCTCATTATTGATCTATTTCATTGCAACAAAAAATAAGATGGGCATCATATTCACAGTTCCCTCTTTGCTTACATTTTTGATCAACCTTGATGGTTCAGTTAATGGAGACCACCGATATGCAATACCGATAGAGATCATGCTTTTGGTCTCATTAGCCGTGATTAAAAGAAACGATCCAAAACAGTATCTTGAAAATGAATAAACTATCAATCATGCAAAAAACACAAAGAAAAAAAAGAATCACCTACATAGACGTTGCTCGCGGTATTGCCTTATTGCTGGTCATTGTCACTCACGCAGGTATTGGTTGGTGGGTAAATGATGGCTACGCACAGTGGATAACGAATTTCATTATGATTGGCAATTTGCCGATTTTCTTTTTTCTATCTGGTTTTTTGTTCCACGACTATAGCTGGAAAAAACGGATTATTAATACACTAAATAATCTGATTGTTCCTTACATATTTGGATCTTTGATGATTGTTGCCTTGGCCTGGTTATTGAATTGGCCAGTTAAAAGCACTTTAGCTGGTGCTATCTATGGTAATGGCGGACACGACCTTACTTTATTGGGCGATTTAGCACCAATTGGTGCCATTTGGTTTTTCTTAGCCATGGCAATCTCTGTTTTAACTTTTTCTTTGCTTGTGAAACTGGTTAATTTTACCAGGCTGCCAGAGTTTTCCAGACGCATCATTGTTCTCCTTACATCTCTGCTTATCTTTTTTATAATTGTACGGCACGAATTTGTGCCTTATCTATGGCCCTTTGACATACAGAGCGGCCTGTTGGGATCCACTTTTCTGGCTTTGGGCTACTTGTTCAAATATTTATTCGACGAGAGGACCCGACAATTTCATTTTATTCAGACGCCTTATTTTGCCCTCCTTTGTTTGGCTGTATGGGTATATATATCGAAGACAAATATCTTTTATTTTGTATCAGCTGTAATTAATGGAAATGCTTGGCAGACCCTGCTGGCGGCATTTGCATCGATTATTGTGATATTAGATTTGGCAATTTGGCTGGATAAAAAAATTCACGGCTGGATGGCTTGGATTGGACGGAATTCGGGAATGCTGATGGTGACGCACGACTGGGTCTTGATCTTCTTGCAAGTCCAATTGGTGAATAGATATCTTTACATACTGCACTTAAATAATTATTTAGGCTGGACCCTAGCGGCTTTGATCATTGCCTTTCTGACCTTTATAACTGCCTTTCTGATTAATCGCAGCCATTTCGTGCAAACGATCTTTTTTCAAAGAAACTGGCCGCTTAAAGTACAATAGCATTAGCTTCGTTATAATTAATTCTTGGATTGGAAAATATGAAAACATACTCTTTATTAGACTTATTAAAATTGCTCATTAAAAAATGGTGGATTTGGCTTTTAGCGGCGATTATTTTTGCCGGCTTTGGCTTTGCCTATTCTAGGATGGCTGCGTTTAGAACATACCACGCTAATGCGGTGCTGACAATTTCGCATAACTATAGCAATTTCGGTGATAACGACAAAAAGAATAGTGATGCCAATGCGCTTGATCTGACTCAGAGCGACATCCTTCTGCAGAATTCGATTCAAGCACTGATTAAGAATTCAGCGATTACAGATGACGCAAAAAAAACGGTTGCGTTTTCTTCGGGAGATGTGACAGTGACTTCGCCGGATAATAGCGTCTTAATGCATATCAGTGCGAGTGCTGCTAATAAGAGAAAAGCTGTCCGTATCGTGAACGCATTAGCTGCGTCGACAAAAAAAGTTCTTCCTCGGATCCTGCCCGCTGCCGGAAAAGTGATTGTTGCACAAAAGGCGACCAACACAGTCCGTGAGACAGGGCCTAGTACACGAAAGTTCACTTTGATAGGCGCTGCTTTGGGACTTGTTCTTTCTGGTGCTGTGCTTTTATGGAATGATATAAAGGATAAATTGAAGTAATGTCGGCTTGGCTGATATTTTTTTCTTTATTTGTAAAGCAATTTACAAATGTGATCCCGCAACCCTTCACGGTGTTGCCTTTTTTTGTTTTCTCGGCCTATCTCATTTTTAAGGTGACACTTCAACCAAAAGAATTGTTTCAGGAGAAAATCTTTCAAGGCAAGATTGTCCTATACTTTGTCCTGCTCACCGTCTCTGAAATTATTTTACTGATTTGGAATTATAGTAAGTTTGGGTCTGATTCCCAAGATTTCAATATTTTGGGCTCTTTTTTTGGCTTTCTCTCAACGATTCTATCTTTGTTGATTGTGTATCTGCTGTTATTTTGCAGTATTCGATTTGATGCAGATATGTACAGATATATCCGCGGTACGATTCTGACTTTAGCTGTTATGGGTATTTTAGTATTAGTTCCGCAATTGATCGTTGCTACTGGTAAGAATTGGACCTTGAGCTGGGTGAACTACATCGACCAATCAATTTTACCCAGATGGGGGATTGTTGGTGATTATGTGAAAGGTTCTTATGCGGCTACCATGCATCGCGCAAACGGACTAGAGATTGAACCGGCTTTTTTGGCCGGACAACTGGCAGTTGTATTTCTGCCATGGGTGCTATCAGCTGTCAAACACGGCTATTCCTTCATCAAAAATAAATTTGGTCAGTTTCCGACTGAAGCCTACGTACTACTATTCTTTATTGCCGCTGTCTTTGCATTGGCTAAGACCACGACCGGGTTGGTGGCAATTGGCTTGACAGGGCTGGTTTTGGTCTGGGATATGCGTGGCGGAACGCAAAAGTTTTTCATCACGATGGCAATACTAGGTCTTGCAGCAATCACGCTGGCCTATTTCACAATTAATTCAATTCACGGTTTTTTGGATGGCTATTTGTTTGCCAAAGGCGGCCAATCTGCCTCTAATCGAACAGGCGGCACAATAGGTTTGTTTCTGACTTTTTTGCACTATCCATTGTTCGGGGTTGGAAATGGTTATGTGAGTCATTACATTGTTCAGTTCGCACCACGAAACACAAAATTAAACGTTGAGTATCTTTGGGGATTCAGTCATCACTATGCGGTTTTGTCTGATTGGGGTGGTTTTCTGGCTCAGTATGGTTTGTTATTCTTCCTGCCGATCATACGTAAGGTAAGAGAACTATTCTATGATTTCCGCACCAAGATGCCGCAAGATAATTTAACAATTTTTGTCAAAGATGCCGCCAAATATACGATGATTATGTATGGCGTGTTAGCTCTATTCGACTTTAATTGGTTCAGCTATTATTCATTGATTTCTATTTTTGTTTTTGTCAGATTTGCTCAATATCGTATGAAGGAAACACAGGTGTTAAAATCATAAAGATGTCTAAATTATTTATTGAAAATACTGAGAACATAACCGTGAGCGCCGTGGTTGTTACGTATAATCGTTTGGATTTGCTAAAACAATCTATTGCCGCTTTGCAGAACCAGCATAGTGCGAGTCTGAAACACATTATTATTGTGAATGGCGCTTCAACAGACGGCACAAAAGATTGGGTCTTAGCAGAAGCAAAAAAAGACACCAAGATTTTTTTTGTTGATCTGCCAAAAAACGTGGGTGGCGCTGGCGGTTTTAATCAAGGCGTGCGTGCCTTTATTCAGCAGACCAATGATGATTTCGTCTGGCTGATGGATGATGACTCGCTGGTGACAGATGATGCCTTAGATCGGCTATTAGAAGTTTGGAAATTAGATCCCACAGCTGGTATGGCCGCCAGTCACGATATCTGGAAAGACGGGACTTGGGCTAATATGAACATGGCTGCACCCTTATTTTCCGATAAAATCAAGGTTTATTATGGGGATGCGCCTTTTGTCCGCATCAAACATTCGACTTTTGTCTCAACAATCATCTCTCGGATGGCGGTTCTCAAAGTTGGTTTGCCGCAAAAAGAATACTTTATTTGGGGGGATGACATTGAATATACCCAACGTGTAACGCACTTCTTCCCGGGTTTTTTTGTCCGCAATTCGATCGTGGTACATGCCAGCGGGAAGAATCCGTTGCCAGGAGATATTTCTGGTGAAAAGGTTAGAGCTCGTTTGCCTCGTTACCTGAATGAATTCAGAAATCGCCTTTGCACGTCCAAGCGCCGTCATTCACTACCGAAATACATAAAAACGCTGGGTCATAATGCCTATGATTTTGTCAAAGTGTTACTAACACCAGGCGTGAAGTTCCGTTTTGCGAAGTTGGGAATCATTATCAAAGGTACTTGGAATGGCTTCTTCTTTAATCCACCGATTGAGTATGGCGATCCTGAGTATGAGTATCGTGCCGAGGTGATGGAAAAAATATGGAAGTGAAATCCCACTGTTCCTTGGATCAACGTTAAGAAAATTAATGGATATTATAAAAAAACAATTACGTCACGGCATTTTTTTTACAGCTATTGGCCAATATGCCGGTGTTGTGTCCAATTTTTTTATCAGCATTGTTTTATCTAGGATTTTAGGACCCAGTGTCTATGGTGTGTTAAACATCATGCTGGTGCTACTGCCATTTTTTCAGTTGATCACGAGTTTGGGAGTTGGACCAGCTATTGTCCAAAATAAAGAATTAAACGATCGAGATTATTCTTCTTTATTTAAGATTTTATTTGCGATTTCACTTGTGGCGTTTGTTCTTTTCGGGGCTTTAGGTATTCCCTTTGCTTTGATATATCGAAATCCGATCTATTATCAGCTGAGTTGGTTTTTGGCACCTTTAGTTTTGTTATCGATTGTTTCAATTGTGCCAGTGGCTATTCTGCAAAAAAGACAAGATTTTAAAAAACTGAATTTCACCGGTTTATTTGCCTATATCATTGGCGGTATTTTAGGAATTGCCGCTGCTTTTGGTGGATGGGGTATATATGCCTTGGTAATTTCTAACCTTTTGCCATCTTTGATCAATTTTATCTTTTATTTTTATTTTTCAGGTTTGAAATTGCTAAAGGGTTATGACAGGGGCTCCTTTACAAAAATCAGATCTTTTTCTGGATATCAGATGGTTTTTGGTATCTTTAATTATTTCGCCGGAAACATGGACAACTTGGTCATCGGTAAATTTTTTGGACAGAAAGATTTAGGAAATTATGGTAAATCCTTTCAACTCGTTGTTTATCCCAACAATATGTTTGCTGGGGTAATTGTGCCTGTCATGCAACCGGTTCTTAGCAATTTTGAGTCGGATATTGATACGATCAAGAAAATATACCATCGTGTCATTAACGTTCTAATGATTGCTGGAATCCCACTATCTGTGTATTTGTTTGCGAATGCCGATTTAATCATTGAGTTTTTATTCGGGCCGAAATGGTCTGGCGCTATTTTTCCATTCCGTATACTGGCTTTAACGACTTGGATACATATGACAACTTCCACTTTAGGAGCGATTTACCAAGCGAGGAATAAAACCAAAGAGTTAATGAATATAGGATTCTTTGAATTTGCAATTACGGCTATTTTCATTGTTTTTGGTGTTTTTACAAAATCAATCAATGGTATGGCTTTGATGATGACGATTCACTATTACATCATTTTTTGGGTGTCTTTTGGGTACCTGTCGCGAAGAGTTTTAGATGATAAATTAAGGTCTTATATCATAATGATTTTCAAGCCATTAGTGGCTTCTTTAATCGGCTACTTGAGTATATTGGTACCTCAGATATTTGGTCTTGATTTGCGTTCTGTATTCTGGCAGCTGCTTTTAAATTCAATGTTATTTTGGTTCTTTACGATTATCCCTTTATTTTTTATGGGTGAGATCAAAAATTTGTATCATTTGTTTAAATAATAGATTTTCTTTAATAATATGATTTTTTGCAATCCTATTCTCAGAATTGTCTTAGTTAGTAATAGACTTGTAAGTGTTAAATAGTTTTTGAGGGATTTTATGCGTTTAAAAGAAGAAACAAGTTTATTCAAATCAGTTCCAAGATATTTAATCTCATTTGTTTTCTTTTTTTTGTTGATCTTGGTTCCTACTATTTTCGGTTTTGGCGCGTCAGCCGACACCAATGTCATCCCCAATACCTCTGTTACTCAAAGTGTTAAACAAGATAATCAAGCTGATAATACTGCAACCAGTAGCGACGCGACAAACAGCACTAGCACCTCTCCTGAAACCACTGCAACTAGTCAGCCAAACGTATTAGGAAACACCGCAGATGCTAATTCTTCTGCGGTGTCTTCATCGGACAGTAGTGATTCATCGAGTACTCAGCAGAACGCCCCTCAGCCTGGCAATTTACCGTCTGACAATACAGCAAATAATTCAGATACCAACGAGACACCTGCAATTCCATCGAAATTCAAAGTGGGGGACATTGTTCAAATCAGCGCATCTGCTGTTTCAGAATCTAACGGTTATAACCTGATTCCGCACCGAAATTGGGTGGGCAAAGTTTTATCTATTTCCACAGTATCGAATGGCTCTGGCTATGAGTATATGGTTTCTTTCTATGATGGCGAACATAACGATCATGTGTTAGAACAGGATTTATCTGGTTATTCGGATCCGGTTTTTTCTGTGGGTGAAAAAGTTGAAATCGGGTCTTATGCGCAGAATGAATCTAATGGCTATGATTTAGTCCCACATCGTGGTTGGGTCGGAATTATCATCAGCCAACAGCCATTCAGCGGCTCACACTCTTTTTGGGAATACAAAATTAATTTCCAAAATGGTTATGAAAATGATTATGTGTTAGAACAGGATCTTGTCCCCGCCAGTTGGGAGCCGGCAGCTCCAACTATTAGCGGCAACGATTATCACGTAAATATGAGTCAGACAAACAGTGGCAGCCAAAATGATCAGTTGCTGCAAACTGCCCTTTATTATGCTTCCCAACATCCAGGTACAAATATTCAGTTACCGCAAGGAAATTATTCTATGGGCGCAGCAGGGCCACAGAACCTCTCCTCTACTGCTGGAAATATTATTTTATCTTCTAATACCACGATTAATGGTAACCAAACCAATCTAATTGTTGATGGCCAGTCAATTTGGGTAGGTTTGGCTACCGGTCTTAGAGCCATTGATGGTGTTTCAAATTTTACCATGTCAAATTTGAATGTGAAAGCTAAGGATTTGGTCAATGGCAATTTCTTCATCGTGATGGCTGATCATGGTAATAATTGGCAAGTTCATGACAATAGTTTTACGATGGTGAATACTGAAGGCGAACATATTTTTGATCTTGGCGGCATTCAAAATTCGACTTTTTCAAATAATAAATTTATTGGTTATGCACCAAATCTTAAAAAAGTAGCTAGGCTGGATATGAATGACGGCCATGATTATTATGCTGAGGCTATCCAATTGGATGCTTCTTCTAATAATCATGTCTGGGATGCTGATTATATTTCTAAAATTGATTCAGACAGCGCAGAGCATAATGCTCAGACGCAAGAATCAAATAACGTCACTATTTCCAATAACCAATTCCTGCCTTATTTAGATGATCATGGTAATGTTTTGGCTTATTCTACAGGGGTTGGTCAGCATTCCACGCCTGTTGGAAATATAACGGTCACAGGCAACCTGTTTGTTGACCCACTCGTTGATTGGGTAGAAACGGTTTGGCCTGGTCATCATCTGGCACCAATACATTTTTGGTCTGGATATAACAGTCTCAACATATCAAATAACACCGTTATTGGTGTATTTCCTATTCCTAATGCAAGCGCACAGTTGGTCAATAATCAAAGAGTGGTTACCGGTAGTGTTATTACTGCCGTTAAATATGGCATTCGATCTGACGGGAGTGATGATTGGTATATCGATCCCAACCTCAGGATTAGAGTAACGCAGGCCGGGAACTCGCTTACCATAGTTCCCAATTCAACTGGTAGATTTACATTTACCGTGCCAGTTTCTTGGGGCTGGGATGTGCCTAATATTTCCCTATATGCCTTTTCTAGTTCAGCCGATCCATTGAATAGTAGTGACATATGGCAAAGTTCTATGGAAAATCTTGCATTACCAGTTGCTACTGGT
>NZ_JANJQP010000005.1 GCF_025758695.1 Oenococcus kitaharae
AACATGCGAAATGGGTATACTTTCTGGGAGTAAACAAGGAGTGACAGAATGGCTGAAATATTATCGCATATTAAATTAAACATGGATGAGAGTTTACTGAAGAGATTGTGTGATTATCAGGAAACTCTTTGGCTCAATCCGGATTATGGTACAAGTTTAGCATCTGCGAGTGACGTCAGCAGTGACGTCAGCCAGGAAACAGTTTTTCGTGCCAACCGCTTGTTAGAACGCTTTGCCCCTTATTTGGAGACTGTGTTTCCTGAGACACAAGTTAGCAATGGCATTATTGAGTCCCCTATACAAGAAATGCAAAATATTAAAGAGTATTTGTCCATTCCTGGGCACGTTCTGATTAAGAGAGACGATTTAATGCCTGTGAGCGGATCTATTAAGAGCCGTGGGGGCATCTACGAAGTACTGGTATTCGCGGAAAAATTAGCTGCAAAAAATGGCTTTAATCCTAACACAGATGATTACCGGGATTTAGCCCAGGAGCGGTTTAAAAAAATTTTTGGACAATGGAAAATTGAGGTAGCAAGTACTGGCAACCTAGGTCTTAGCGTAGGTTTGATGGCGAGCACGCTCGGATTTCAGGCACGCGTACATATGTCGCATGATGCCACTGAATGGAAGATCAATAAACTTCGGCAAAACGGTGTTCAAGTTGTTATTTATAACGACAATTTTTCAAACGCAGTGACCATGGCTAGAGCCGCTTCTAAAAAAGATGATCATAGTTATTTTGTCGACGATGAAGCATCTAAAATCCTATTTGCCGGTTATGCAACAGCAGGAGAGCGCGTTAAACAGCAAATTGCTGATTTAGGCATCGAAGTATCCAAAGAGAAACCCTTGGTTGTATACTTGCCTGCTGGTGTTGGTGGATCACCAAGCGGCGTTGCTTTCGGGCTCAAGATACAATTTGGCGATAGTGTTATGCCTATCTTCGTAGAACCAACACATATGCCTTCGGTACTTTTGGGCATGGCTAGTGGCCTTAATCATGATATTTCTGTCTACGATATAGGTATTGATGGTAAAACTGCGGCTGATGGATTGGCGGTTGGCCGTCCATCTCTGATTGCTGGTAAGTATATGCAGAATAAACTGTTTGGTATTGCAACTGTCTCTGATGAGCACATGTTTGCCTTTCAAGGAATGCTGAAAAAACTAGAAAATATTGAAGCCGAGCCTTCTGCGGTTGTCGGTATCCAAGGTTTGCTAGCGTCCCAAAAGATTAAAGCTATTCCATCGGAGGCAACACATATGATCTGGTCTACCGGCGGTTCAATGGTTCCGCGAGAAACGATGAATCAATATGAAAAAAATGCACTCAAATATTTTGCTCATTGGCGAGTATGACTTGCTTCATAGCGGATGGAATCTGATCAGAAATGCGTGTGGGCAGAGCAATATAGTTTTGTTTGCTTAATTGCCTTGCGATCCAACTATGTAAATAGACAGCTGCTTGAATGGCTAAAAAGGGGTCATGCGGGAACTGCCCAAGAAATCCGGCAACAATACCAGCTAATGTATCTCCCATTCCTCCAACGGCTTGAAAAGGGCCACCAATTGTTAATTGACTGTATTCGTCAGGATTTTTTTGAGCATAAATCTCACTTGCATTACTCTTTAAAATAAGATAGTCCGCTCCGATTTTTTGCAGTTTTGAAAAATTGGCATCGGCAGTCTGTTTTGAAACCTCTAATCCCGATATACGCTCCCATTCGCCTTGATGCGGTGTGAGAACGCTTGTCGGCTCTTGTGGTATGCGAAGATGCCGTTTGCCAATCATTGAAAGGGCAGTTCCATCTATAACTAGAAACTGATTCATCGTTAAAATACTGAAAGTTTCTTTGATTAGCTTCTCTGAAAAATCTGAATCTTCCAGGCCTGAGCCAATCAAAATAACATCGGCTTTTTTGATAATATTTGATAATTTTTTTGTATCATAATAATCAACGAACATGGCCTCCGGAATAGTTGATAACATGGCAGTACGGTTAAGCGGGTCGGAAGCCAAAGTGACCAAGCCGGCACCGGTGTTCACCGTCGATTTAGTGGCCATAATCGCGGCACCACCGAATGATTTGCTTCCGCAGATCAGAATGATACGACCATAATTAGTTTTATTGGACTGAGAAGGACGGCTTTTGATAACTTCTTGCAGTATGTGATTTTCTAGGATTTTTTTTAGCATTTCGATCAAAGAGTAACATAAAGAGAAAAACATAACAATTTTGGCGTTAAGCGTTTACATATATCAATTTGTATCGTTTTTAAAATCAAAAGCGTTACAATGTGATTTATGGAAAAGAGGTGATGGGGTATGCCCAGTGGTACACTGAAGACCTTCCAATTCCTAGGCTTGACATTTGATTGGACGACGATTATTTCAACTTCGACAGCTTTTGTCATAGTTCTGGCACTTGGAATTTTTCTTTCTAGAAGGTTGAGTATTCGGCCTGGTAAAAGGCAAAATTTACTGGAATGGATCATTGATTTCACTAACGGCATCGTTAAAAATCAACTACCGGATCGAAGCGGATCAATATATAGGCTCTACATTTTTGCATTGTTTCTATTTGTATTTGTATCAAATCAATTAGGCCTATTTCTTGAATTTGGCAATGATTCAATGCAGGTCAGGAGCCCGACTTCGATTCCTTTGATCACGTTGACGTTGGCTTTAATGAGTTTAATGGTCGCTCATTTTGCTGGAGTTGCAAAGTTTGGTTTTGTCGGATATCTGAAAAATACTTTTTTAGCACCGACTGCAGCTTTGTTTCCGGTTAAAATTATTGATCAGATTACGAATTTATTGACGCTAGGTTTGCGAATTTACGGTAATATATTTGCTGGGGAAATTCTGCTCAATTTAATTGCAGGCTTCGCCTTACCAAATAATACTTTGAGTTCGCCGGTTGACTTTATTTTGTCCATTCCACTCGAGTTGGTTTGGCAGGCATTCAGTCTTTTGATTGGTGCAATTCAGGCCTTTGTTTTCGCGACTTTGACAAGTGTTTATATCTCGCAGATGATTACAAAAGAATGATAGTTTAATTTAAGAAAGAGGAGAAAATTAATGAATTATATTGCTGCAGGTATTGCATTATTGGGATCAGCCATTGGTGGTGGTATTGGAAACGGCCTATTAATGGCTAAACTGATTGAATCTATCGCACGCCAGCCTGAACTAGAAGGTACTTTACGTACGAACATGTTTATTTCAATGGCTTTGGTTGAAGCCATGCCGATCATCGTTATTGCGATGTCATTCCTATTGATTAATGCATAAAAAAGTAAGAAAGGATGGGTAGTATGCTCACAACGATTGCAATTCAAATACCAGGTGGTTCAGCAGTTTATGTGTTGCTCACATTCATCTTGCTCTTGTATGGTTTGAAGAAGCTGGCCTGGGGACCGGTGACAAAGATTATGGACGAAAGAGCGAATCGGATCAGTGATGACTTGGATTCCGCTGCCAAGTCTAGAAGCGAAGCGGAGAAACTTCAAAAGATTGCAGACCAAAATTTGAAGGAAAGCCAAGCACAGGCAACCGAATTGATGGAGAGCACCCGCAAATCTGCTGAAACGCAAGGAAAGAAAGTTGCTGATCTGGCACAAGCACATGCTGATTCAATTAATCGCCAAGCACAAGTTGATGCTCGGCAGATTAAGACAGCCGCTCTAGAGTCGGCTAAGGATCAGATTGCTGATTTGTCTGTTTCAATTGCTTCTAAGATTATTGGTAAAGAAATTTCAGCTAAGGATCATAAAGCGCTTATCGATGATTTTATTTCAGATTTGGAGAAGCAAGATAATCCAACATCAGTCAAGGAGAAGGTCTAATGGCTTTCAACGAAAACAGGATTGTCAGTAATTATGCACAAGCTTTGTACGAGGTTTCCAAAGATCAGACAGCGAAGGTTCTTTCTGAATTGCAGACAATTGAATTAGTGTTTGAACAGAATAAGAAGTTAGCACCAACTCTCGATGATGTTTCTGTTCCCAGTGTTCAGCAGGAAGTCTTTATCCAAACCCTTAGCAAGGGTACTTCCCATGTCACTCAGAATTTATTGGAAACACTGGCCGATAATCGTCACTTTTCGTTGTTAGAAGAAATTGTTAATCAGCTCGAAAGGCTGGTCAACGTTTCTGAAAATCAATCTTTGGTCTTGGCTACGACAGCCGTTGCTCTGACGAAGTCTCAGGTCGACAAACTGAGCAGGATCGCACAAGCTAAGTTTAATTATGAACACGTCGAAATTAAGAATATCATCGATCCTGCTATTATTGGTGGCGTTATCCTAACGGCTGGATCAAAAACAATTGATGGATCAATAAAAAATAAGTTAACGCAGTTAAATAATCAAATTAAAGCAGCTGCTGGAAAGGAGCAATAAATGGCAATTAAATCAGATCAAATTAGTTCTTTAATTAAGCAGCAGTTGGAAAAATACGATGCTACTTTAAAAATTGATGAAGTCGGAACCGTTACCTACGTTGGTGATGGTGTTGCGCGTGCTAGTGGTTTAGCTAACGCAATGTCCGGTGAGTTGGTTCAATTTGAAAACGGTGTCTATGGCATGGCTCAAAACCTTGAAGAATCTGAAGTTGGTATTATTGTGCTTGGAGATTTTGATGGTATTAGCCAAGGAGACACGGTTAAACGTACCGGCAGAGTCATGGAAGTGCCTGTCGGCGATGAACTAATTGGCCGAGTTGTTAATGCCCTGGGAGAGTCAATTGATGGCAATGGTGCGATTAAGACAACACATACACGCCCGGTTGAGTTTAAAGCACCAGGAGTTATGCAAAGAAAGTCCGTTTCTGAACCTCTCCAGACCGGTATTAAAGTTATCGATGCCTTGGTACCGATTGGCCGTGGTCAACGAGAATTGATTATCGGGGACCGTAAAACTGGTAAGACATCCCTTGCTATTGATACGATTTTAAATCAAAAGGGTCAGGACATGATTGTTGTCTATGTCGCGATTGGACAAAAAGACTCCACTGTTCGGACTCAGGTTGAAACATTACGTGCCATGGGCGCGTTAGATTATACAATTGTTGTCTCGGCTGGCCCTTCGGAGCCTGCACCTATGCTTTATCTGGCACCTTATGTTGGTGCGGCTATCGGCGAATACTTCATGTATAACGGTAAGAATGTTTTGATTGTATATGATGACTTATCTAAACAAGCGACAGCCTATCGTGAGCTTTCTCTGATCTTGAGAAGGCCGCCAGGACGTGAGGCTTATCCTGGAGATGTGTTCTATCTTCACAGCCGTTTGCTGGAACGTGCGGCCAAATTGAGTGATGAATTAGGTGGCGGATCGATGACTGCTTTACCAATTATTGAAACGCAAGCTGGGGATGTCTCGGCTTATATCCCGACAAATGTTATTTCCATTACCGATGGCCAGATTTTCTTGGATGCGGATCAATTTTATGCGGGCAATCGTCCAGCGATTGATGCTGGAACCTCAGTATCTCGTGTTGGTGGTGATGCTCAGATTAAGGCGATGAAAAAAGTTTCTGGTACTTTGCGTTTGGACTTAGCATCGTACCACGAACTAGAGGCCTTCGCGCAATTCGGTTCTGATCTTGATGCACCAACGCAGGCCAAACTTGCTCGTGGCCGTCGTACAGTGGAGGTGCTGAATCAGCCTTTGCACCAGCCAATGCCGGTTGAACAACAGGTCTTGGTATTGTATGCGCTAACTCATGGGTATTTGGACGATATTGATGTTACTGATATTCAAAGATTTCAAAAAGAATTCGTGGAATTCGTCGGTAACAATAAGACTTACTCTAAATTATTCGAAGCCATTAAAAAAACCGGTAATTTACCAGATGAAAAGGACATTAATGCTGCTATCGAAGATTTTAAGAAGCATTTTGCTAAATCTGTGGAACCAAATGACTACAATGCTCCCGCTGCAAAACAAGGAGCTGCTGAATAATGGCTGGCCTTCAAGATATCCGCAGACGTATTGACTCGACTAAAAAAACCAGCCAAATTACGAGCGCGATGCAAATGGTCAGTTCAAGTAAGCTGAGCCAAATCCAAAAGCACACTTCTGGCTATCTTGATTATGCGAACCATGTTGAGGCAATTGTTGCACATTTAGCCGCAACTCATTTGCTGGATTCGCAGGCTGAAGGCACGATTCCGTTTATTACACAACGACCCGTTAAGAATACAGCTTTGCTAGTCATCACGTCAGATCGTGGATTAGTTGGTGGCTATAATAATCAGGTCTTAAAGCAGGCAGATCAAATTATGGCTGATCAGAAATTGACTACACAGAATACAGTTATCTTTGCCGTCGGTGGTAAGGGGTCTGATTATTATGCCAAAAAAGGTTTCACCATTGCTTTTGAGGATCGTGAAATTACCGATGTTCCAAAGTTCTGGGAAGTCTCACCCCTGGTAAAAGAGATTACAAAGCAATATTCAGCTCATAAGTTTGATGCGCTCGAGATTGTGTATAATCACTTTATAAACCGACTTCGGAATCAAGTTGTAGACCAATTCGTGCTGCCAATCAGAGCGGAAAATTTTAAACGGGACTCCGAAGGCAATTTATCGGCAGATAAATATCAAAGCAGGGCTCGTGATTATGATTTTGAACCAGCACCGGAGACATTATTGAAAGCAGTGCTGCCTCAATTTGCCCAGTCATTATTATATGGTGCTGTACTTGACTCTAAAACAGCTGAGCATGCTGCATCAGCTAATGCGATGCAGACCGCAACAGATAATGCAAAAGATTTGATTTCTACCCTTGGATTGAAATATAATCGAGCACGACAAGCGGCGATTACCACTGAGATCACTGAGATCACTGGTGGCATGGCTGCTCTACAATAGTACAGAAAGGAGAAATAGATGGCAGAAAAGAAAACAACCGCGAAAGCTAAAACTGACAAAACTGCTAGTACTGTTAAGAAAACTGTGTCTGTGAGTGATCCAGTTTCCAAAGCAACTAACAGTACCGCGTCTGTTTCGAATGAGAAAAATTTGGCTGTGGGTACGATTATTCAGATTATTGGTCCGATTGTTGATGTGCAGTTTCCAGATGATGCGAAACTGCCTGATATCAATAACGCCTTAAAAGTACAAAAAGCTGATGGCACAGAGCTGACCATTGAAGTATCTATCGATCTTGGCGATAATGTTGTTCGGACGATTGCCATGGATTCGACCGACGGGTTAACACGTGGTATGAAAGTATTAGATACCGGTGCGCCTATTGAAGTACCTGTTGGCGACAAAACTTTGGGACGTGTTTTTAACGTTCTTGGCGAGCCGGTTGATGAGGGTGATCCAATTGATGCTAGCGTACCGCGCCATCCGATTCATCGTTCAGCGCCAAAATTTGATGAGTTGACAACTTCAGCAGAAGTTCTTGAAACGGGAATTAAGGTTATTGATTTATTGGAGCCTTACCTTCGTGGAGGGAAAACTGGCCTCTTTGGCGGCGCTGGTGTTGGTAAAACAGTGCTGATTCAGGAATTGATTCACAATATCGCTCAAGGCCATAATGGTATTTCTGTTTTCACAGGTGTCGGTGAACGTACACGTGAAGGAAATGACATGTATTACGAAATGAAGGCAAGCGGTGTTTTGAAAAATACCGCCATGGTCTATGGACAAATGAATGAGCCGCCTGGAGCACGTATGCGTGTGGCTTTGACTGGTTTGACTATGGCTGAAGATTTCCGTGACCAAGAGGGTAAGGATGTTTTATTGTTTATTGATAACATCTTCCGCTTTACTCAAGCGGGTTCTGAAGTTTCAGCTTTACTGGGACGTATCCCTTCAGCTGTTGGTTATCAACCAACCTTAGCAACGGAAATGGGTCAGTTGCAAGAAAGAATCACTTCTACTAAGAAGGGTTCCGTTACTTCCATCCAGGCTGTTTATGTGCCGGCGGATGATTATACTGATCCTGCTCCGGCTACGACTTTCGCTCATTTGGATGCAACGACTAACCTAGAGAGATCTTTGACGCAGCAGGGCATTTATCCAGCTGTTGATCCCTTGGAATCGACTTCAAGTGCCTTGACTCCTGAAATTGTCGGAGACGAACATTATGAAGTTGCCATGCAGGTGCAGCATGTCTTGCAGCGATACAAGGAGTTGCAGGATATCATTTCTATTTTAGGAATGGATGAGTTATCAGATGAAGAAAAGACGATCGTTAATCGTGCTCGTCGTATCCAATTCTTTTTGAGCCAACCTTTCTCAGTTGCTGAACAATTTACTGGTGTTCCTGGTCAATATGTGCCTGTAGCTGAGACAGTTCGTGGCTTTAAGGAGATTCTGGAAGGCAAACATGATGATTTGCCAGAAGAAGCCTTCAGAAATGTGGGTACAATTGATCAAGCGATTGAAAAAGCAAAGTCGATGAAGAGCTAAAACTATGGCAGAGAATCTTTCTACAAATGACAATCAACTGACGGCGAATATCGTAACTCCTGATGGAACAGTTTATAATCAATCCGATGTGAGTTTAGCGGTACTCGATACACTTGAGGGCGAGATAGGAATCATGGCAAACCATATTCCAATTGTTGTTGCACTTAAGATTTCGCAGATGCGCATTCATCGTGGGAAAGACGAAGATCTATATACCGTTAATGGTGGTTTTGCTGAATTTTCTAATAATACGTTAACCGTGGTGGCGGATTCAGCGGAAAATGCAAAAGATATTGATGTCAGTCGAGCTCAAGCAGCTGAGGAACGAGCTAAAATTCGTGCCAGAAATGCGCAGACAACGGATGAAAGTGCGCGTGCGCGTGTTGCACTGGCAAGAGCAATTAATCGTATCAATGCTTCTAAAGTTCGATAATAATTTCTTAAAAGACACAGTTTATGTGTCTTTTTTGTATACAATCAAAAGCATGCAGAGTTTATTCCAATTTATGTTTACCCTGGTTTGCGTCTATGTGGCTTTTTGGAGCTTACAAAATATTGAATTCGAAAAAATTGTGTTAAGTAGCGCTAAGAGACAAATACTTATTTTGAGGGCTTTTTTGGCAATTGTGATTGGCTATTTTGTTGCCAATTTTTTCTTAACGATGGGAAATTTAATAATTAGTTTTAGTCAAAGTTTTCAACGGTAGAAAAAATTGCCGTGTTATAATTGACTGCGAGGTTTTATGGCAAAAGATATTGGTATTGATTTAGGAACAGCGAATGTCCTGATCTACGTTGAAGGTCAAGGGATTGCGCTAAATGAACCATCAGTTGTCGCAATCGACGCAAAGACTGATCAGGTTTTGGCGATTGGCTCAGATGCTTATAAGTGGATTGATCGAGGCAATCAGGATATTCGTGTTGTTCGTCCGTTAAAAGATGGCGTGATTTCTGATTTTGATGCAACTGAGGCAATGCTGACTACTTTTGTCAATCAATTGCGTGTCAAAGGCTGGATGAGTCGGCCGAATATTATGATCTGTGCGCCGACAAATATTACTGAGATTGAGCGTAAAGCGATTATTCAGGCGGCTCAATCCGCTGGTGGTGCAAACGTCTATCTTGAGTATGAGCCGAAAGTTGCTGCTGTTGGTGCTGGACTTGATATTTTTGACTTTGTCGGAAGCATGGTGATTGATATCGGCGGTGGTACTTCGGATATTGCTGTCTTGTCGGGTGGGGATATCGTGGCTAGCCAGTCTTTACGGATGGCTGGCGATCAATTAACGCAGGACATTATTCGTTATTTACGTCAGCAGTTTGGTATTTTGATCGGAACACCTATGGCCGAACGCATTAAGCAGGATGTCGGATCTGCCTTGCAAGTAACCAACCCGATTGAGATGACTATTCGTGGACAGGATCTCAATGATGCTAATTCTGTGAAGGGTTTGCCTAAGCAGGTAACCATTGATTCAAACGACATTGAAGAAGCGATGCATGCTACTTTGACGACGATTGTTCGTTCAGCCAAGGAAATTTTGGGACAAATTCAGCCTGGTTTGGCAGGAGACATTATCGATCGCGGCATTATGCTGACTGGTGGTGGTGCTTTATTGGGTTCTAAAGTCAAGGGCGGCGGTATTGACACGCTGCTTCAGCAGGAATTGCATGTTCCGGTTAATATTTCGGACGCGCCTTTGGATAATGTTGCTAAGGGAGCCGGTACCCTACTTGAATACGCAAAACGCGAGCGGCACAATGCACATCAAATCTTGGGAATCGGAAATCCAGCTTATAAGAAAAAACTCGATAAAGAGACACAGATCGAGTCTAATAATATTCACATTAATAAAATAGAAAAGTGATTGATCAAATGTCTAATCGAGAGAAAAATTATCAGGTGGAATTAGTTGAAGAAGGTACTATCTTGCATGTACAAATTGCCGGTGAGACCATTGGTGATGTGACTCAAAAAGATGGTCTGTATTTGGCAAAGAATGTTTGGGATAATTTTTTGGGAGATTTTAAAAAACAAGATCAGGCAGTAATGGCTGTCATTTCCAACTTTAATTTGCGTCAAGCTTAACTTAAAAATGCAAAATCCGAATTTAAAAAATAGAGCCGCGACTTTTCGTCGTAAAGATGATTCGCAAATTGATTGGCGAATCATTTTTGTTGTACTCGCGTTGATGGCAGTTGGCTTTGGTGCGTTATTTTTAGCATTGAGAGCTGATTCATCGGTCTCAATTACTCATTCAATGCTGATTCAGTGCTTATGGTGGCTGTTTGGCTGGGGGATAGCTATTTTGCTGATGCACTTGGATGCTGATCAGCTTTTTCGTTTTGCCCCTCTAGCCTACGCCTTAGGTATTGCTTTATTAGTTTTTGTTCTTTTTGCCTATAGCCGGTCCTTAGCAGCATCAACAAATGCAAAGTCTTGGTTAGCTATTGGCAGTTTGACTTTTCAGCCGTCCGAGGTAATGAAACCAGCTTTGATCCTGATGTTATCACGGATTGTATATACCCATAACCAGAGTTATGCCGTTCATACGGTATCTTCGGACTTCCTGTTGATAGCAAAAATGATTGCTTTAACTCTGCCGGTTATCATTTTGATGCAGCTGCAGCATGATTTTGGTTCCACGTTGGTATTTGTTGCCATTTTCGGTGGTATTTTCTTAGTTTCCGGTATCTTAAATCGTATCTTGGTACCCATTACTGCAACTGTTAGTACCATTGCCGCTTTAGCTATATTTGCCGTTACTACGACAACCGGTCGAACTATTCTGACTAATTTAGGATTTCAGGCTTATCAATTTGCTCGTGTTGATGATTGGCTGAATCCCGGAGGTGCGGCAAGTTCTCAAAGCGGTTTCCAGTTGTTTCAATCAATTAAAGCGATTGGATCCGGTCGTATCTTTGGCAACGGTGTCAATAACATTTCTGTCTATGTACCGGTTCGTGAATCTGATATGATTTTTTCCGTTATCGGTGAAGGTTTGGGTTTTGTTGGTGGCTTCGTCGTTATTCTGCTTTATTTTCTGCTCATTTACAGTCTGATCCGCCGTGTTTTTGATACGAAAAATTCTTTCTATGCATATGTTGTCTCCGGCGTTGTCTTAATGGTGCTCTTTCATGTGTTCGAAAATATTGGTATGAGCATCGGCTTGGTTCCGTTAACGGGTATTCCACTACCTTTTATCAGTCAGGGCGGGTCGGCGTTATTGGCTAACATGATTGGAATTGGTTTGACTTTGAGTATGCAGTATCATAACTTTACCAGCGAGTTTGCCAAAAAGGAGACTAGTTTTAAATGATTGATGACCAGATTGCATTAATTAAAGATACGGTTATTCAAGCTCGGAAGAAATTGGCGAACGGCCAGATTTATCAGTCTCTAAATGGCCAGCTGGAAAATCTGGTTGGCAGTCTGTCCAAAAGATCGAAGACGATTGTTAAACCCGTCGATGGCGGTGATTCTGCTTTGGCTTTAATGCAGAAAACGTCAGAGAAGTTTATTCAGGTTAAAAAAGTATTGCTGACCGATGACCAGTTGTTTGAAATTTTGAGGCAATTGGCTTCGACCAATCCTGCTTATCGTGACCGCGGCGCTTTTTATTTTCTTTCTGATCTTATTTCCAACAAAGCGTTGAGTCCCGAACAGATGCGTTGGATTGCAAATTATCTAGTAGCCGATGAGCGTTTGTTCGGGCATATTTTAGAGCCATTGAATGATGGGGTTTTTCAGAGGTCTTTCTCACTGCTCATCTTGGGCCAGCTATTAAGTGCGGATATTCAGCAGAATTTCATTGATACGCAATTGCGCGACCGGATCATTAATCAAGTTGCTGCCTATGCTTTGTTGGAACAGGATGGCCGTGGTTTTGTTGGCGAAAAAGGATGGGCTCATGCCTTCACTCATTTGGGAAATGTTTGCAGCAACCTTTGCAGCAGTCCGAAAGTTCGCCGCGCCGACAAAATTTTGCTGCTGGCAACACTGTTGGTGGGCTATCATAATGCACCGGTACCATTCGTGGCCGGCGAAGATGCGCGTATCGCAGCTTATTTGGCAGAGATCACAAATCTCAATGAAATATACGAAGATTATTTTCTGCGAGTCTTAAAATTCTGGCATCAAGGATTAACTGCCCAGATGGCTGTTACGACTGAAGCCGGATGGAATAAAATTTATAATCGTAACCGTTTGCTGCAGCAGCTTTTACTGCAAAAAGATGCTTTTCCAGGTTCAATTGTTGATTATATTGAAAGCACCCGCGACTATTTAAACTAATTGACAAGTGAATCAAGATGTGAGATTCTTAAGATTCTAGGAATTCGTTTTTTTAATTTTTAAATAATCATTAGGAGCAGTTATGACTGAAAAGGTACGAGTTGGTCTTTTTTTTGGCGGGAATTCTTCGGAACACGATGTCAGCAAGAGGTCAGCGAAAAATTATTACGATGCGCTGGATCCTGAAAAATATCAGGTTTTTCCTGTCCTAATCTCTAAAGACGGCGACATGGTTGATACCGAAACTTCCAAAAAAGTATTGTTTGGCGAAGACGAGGATCAGCTGCTTAAAACAAAGCCGCAAATGGATTCAGGCATTTTATCCTCAATCAATGCGATTAAAGATTTAAAACTGGATGTGTTATTTCCCTCGGTACACGGCAATTTAGGTGAAGATGGCACCTTGGCTGGGCTTTTTCGATTACTGAAAATACCCTATGTGGGTGCAAATTTAAAGGCACATGCAATCAGCTTTGACAAGGTTATTACAAAAGAGCTGATGACGGTTAATCACGTCCGAAACACGGCTTATGTTGTTCTATTTAAGTCAGATAGTGATCGTCCAAGCTGGGAAGAATTGGCTGCAAAATTAGGTGAAACGGTTTTTGTTAAAGCTGCCAACCAAGGCTCTTCTGTGGGCATTTCGCGTGTGACCAATGCTGCAGAGTATCGGCGTGCTTTGGCAGATTCATTCCAATATGATGAAAAGGTAATTGTTGAGGCAGCGGTTAAGAATCCAACTGAGCTGGAAATTGGTTTAATTGGCAATGATAAAGTGGTGGCTAGTCCCATTGGTGCACATTGGGCACCGGGACAGAATGATGGTAATGGCTGGTTTGATTATGATAATAAGTTTATCGATAACTCAAAGATGAAGTATCAGATCCCAGCTCAGATCGGGGATGAAAAGAGCCGAGAATTAACAGATATGGCCATTAAAGCCTATCGGATTTTAGGTATTAAAGGCTTTGCCCGCATTGATTTTTTGATGAGTGAGGATGGAGAAATCTTCCTTGGCGAGCCCAATACTCTCCCTGGTAACACAAACATGAGTCTTTTCCCGATTTTGTTTGAATCAGCTGGTATGAGCAGAAAAGCGCAAGCTGAAAAACTGATTGAGCTGGCTTTTGAAGAATTCGACCGTCAAAAACAGATTAGTTATTCATTTACAGAGCTAGGTTCGGAGAAACTCGGCGAATTCGATATTAAGAAGTAAACATATTAGTCTCTTTAGACTCTGAAAACACAGGTTTTGCCGCGGCTTCAGAGTTTTTTTATTAGACCGATGATTCTTAGCAGGAACACGACTGTTAGAATGAAATTAATGGCAAAAACACTTTTATTAATCGATGGTAATTCACTAGCTTTTCGCGCTTTCTATGCAATGTACAATCAAGTGGACCGCATGGTTGCCCACGGCGGGCTTCATACGAATGCGCTGGTAGCTTTTAACAATTTTTTTGATCAGATTGTCGAAAAAATGAAACCTGATTATGCACTAGTTGCTTGGGATGCCGGCAAAGGATCCACGACTTTTCGCGGGAAAATTTTTCAGGATTATAAAGGCGACCGGCAGACAACACCGCCGGAGTTGTCGGAGCAGTTTCCCTATCTCAGAAAAATGGTTGATTTGCATGGTATTCATTCTTATGAATTGCCAGGATATGAAGCTGATGATATTATCGGTACTTATGCTAAATTAGCTGAGCAGGCAGGCCTGAAAACAACGATTATTACGGGTGATCGTGACTTGACGCAATTGACAACGGATAATGTTTCTGTCAACGTCACTAAAAAAGGTGTCACGGATTTAGATGTTTACACACCGAAATTTTTAGCAGAAAAATGGGGCGGGATCACACCGGCCCAAGTTATCGAAATGAAAGCTCTGACTGGCGATACGTCCGACCATTATCCTGGTGTCACGAAAGTGGGAGAAAAAACCGCTATCAAGCTGATTAACGAATATGGCAGTCTTGACGGTATTTATGCCAATATTGACAGCATGAAGGCTTCCAAGTTAAAAGAAAATCTTCTGAACGATAAAGCGACTGCTTATCAGGCACACGAGTTAGCGACGATTAAAACAGATGTACCGGTCGAATTCGATTTAACTGATTTGAAGAATCAGGAAATTAATTACAAGGAACTGGTCCCTTTTTATGAAGAACTGGATTTTAAAGTTCAACTAGCTAAAATTCATGCCATGCAAAAAGCTGGGATGATTGACGAAAAACAGCAGCAGAATGACCAGACCGATAAAATGGTTGAACTCACTGCAGCTAATCTTGATCATTTGGCTTCAATCAAGGATTATTTGACGATTTATTTTGAAACTGATTCGGATAATTATCATGTAGCCAATATCGTTGGCTTTGTGATTGGCAATCAGCAGGAAGGCTATTTCGCCTCCCGAGATTTGACCTTGCTCCAAGAGCCAGCGGTCAAAGACTTGTTCAATAGCAAACTGCCGAAATATGTTTTTAATGCAAAAGAGCTGACGATATTATTGGAACGTCTTGGCTTAACTGCTAACAATATCGATTTTGACTTTCTCTTAGTTGCTTATTTATTGGATACGACTGATAACGATAATCAGCTATCCACTCTGGCCAGCCGCTTTAATTTATTTCTTGAATCGGATGACGATGTTTATGGCACTGGTGCTAAATTTCAGATTCCAGCTGATGATGAGACTTTGTTTAATCATTTAGCTGAGAAGGCAGCTACGATCAGCAAGTTGCATGAACCGGCAATGAAAAAGTTGACTGAAAATCAGCAAGTAGATCTCTATCGGCAAATCGAGCTGCCGCTTTCAGATGTACTCGCGAAAATGGAGTTTACTGGTATCAAGCTGGACCAACCAGAGCTGGCAGCACTGGGCCGAGAATTCAAACAGCGTATTGCTGAGCTGGAAAAACAGATTTATGAGGAAGCTGGTGAAGAGTTTAATATTAATTCTCCTAAACAGCTAGCTGATCTGCTATTTGTGAAAATGGGCGTGCCGCCGATCAAAAAAACGAAGACGGGTTATTCGACGGCAGCCGGTGTTTTGGATGAATTAGCTGAACACTATCCTTTTGTACAATTAATCTTGCAATACCGCCAATTAGCTAAATTGAATTCGACTTATGTCAAAGGGCTCTTAGAAGTTGTTAATACAAAAGACAGCAAAATTCACACACGATATCTCCAAACGCTGACTCAGACAGGACGGCTTTCATCGGTTGACCCGAATATGCAGAATATTCCTGATCGTGACGAAGAAGGTAAACGGATTCGCAAGGCCTTTGTACCAAGCCAGCCTGGTTGGAAAATTTTTGGTGCTGATTATTCCCAGATCGAGTTGCGTGTTTTGGCACATGTGACAGGGGATGCTAATTTAAAAAAAGCTTTTGAGACAGGCGAGGATATTCACGCGGCTACTGCTAGATCAATTTTTGGCCTTGACTCGAAGACTGAAATTAGTTTTGATCAGAGGCGGATGGCCAAAGCGGTTAATTTCGGAATTGTCTATGGCATATCGGATTTTGGCCTTGCTCAGCGCTTGGGTATCTCGCGGCAAGCCGGAAAAGAAATTATTGAAACCTATTTTCGCGAATTTCCCAGTGTGAAAATCTGGATTGACGCCATCATCGCGCTGGCGCATAAGCAGGGGTTTGTTGAGACGATCGCACATCGCCGCCGTTACCTGCCGGATATCCACAGTAAAAATTTCAATTTGCGTTCTTTTGCCGAAAGAACCGCGACAAATACGCCGATTCAGGGTTCAGCAGCCGACATTATTAAAATTGCCATGATCAAGATGCAAGAGGCGTTGACCTCAAAAGATCTGCAGGCTCGCATGCTGCTGCAAGTTCACGATGAATTGATTTTTGAGGCGCCTGAAAGCGAGATCAAAATTTTAGAGAAATTAGTACCTGCTGTGATGGACTCAGCTGTCAAACTGAATGTTCCTTTACGAGTCGAGGCGCATTATGGAGCGAATTGGTATGACGAAAAATGAATTGGATCAGCGTGCCGACAAATTAGGCGAACACTGGGATCTGCTAAACAAACGTCGAGAAATAATTGGCCAAAAAAAGCGTGGTCAAGCTTTTTCTGCAGGTGAATGGCACTTGGTTGTTAACGCAACTATTTTCAATTTTAAACATGAAATACTTTTGCAGCAGCGCTCATTTAATAAAATTGGTCGGCCTGGTGAGTGGGATTTGGAAACTGGCGGATCTGCTTTAGCTGGGGAAACATCCTTGGATGCAATTCGGCGTGAGGTCAAAGAAGAAATTAATTTGCAATATGACTTCAAAACAGAAAATTTTGTTGAAAGTTTTCGTAATTGGCCGGTTTTCGATGATTGGTATGCGATAAAAGTTGACTTGCCATTAGCAGCTTTTCAAATTCAAAAATCTGAAATCGAGCAGATTCGATACGTTCCGATTGACGAACTAATACAGTACATTTCTGATGACAATCTGCCCTATGTCAAAAAAGCAGAGTCAGTAATATTTGGAGGAAACAATGCCTGAATTGCCTGAAGTGGAAACAGTCCGCCGTGGCCTGAGCAAGTATTTTGCTAACGAGAAAATCGTTTCTGTACAAATTCTTTATCGCAAATTATTGCTGGACGACCCGGAAAAATTTATCCAGCAAGTAACTGGCAGCGTTGTCCGGCAAGTAGACCGGCGTGGTAAATTTCTTCTTTTACGGTTAGATAATCAACAGACGATTATTTCCCACATGCGCATGGAAGGCCGCTACGCAATTGAAGACAATAGTGCTCAACCTAGAAAGCACACCGAAGCCATCTTCAAGCTGGCAAACGGCTCACAGATATTTTATGATGATACGAGAAAATTCGGTAAAATGCAGCTGGTGGCCACTGGCCAAGAGACCGAAGAAGTCAGATCTTTAGCTATGATGGGGCCGGAACCGACCGAGGCCACCTTGACCTTGAATTACTTATTTGCTCGTTTGCAAAAATCCAAAAAGGCCATCAAAGGCTGGCTTTTGGATCAGAATAATCTGGCTGGTTTAGGTAATATTTATGCTGACGAGGTCCTTTGGATGAGCAAAATCAGTCCTTTGCGGCCTGCTTGTGAAATCAGCCGATCAGAGGCAGAAGTATTGCGTGAGAATATCATTCACGAGCTGGCTTTTGCCATTGATCAGGGCGGTTCAACTGTCCACTCCTTTATTGATGCGTCCGGACATGCCGGACATATGCAGGATAAACTGCACGCATATGGCCGTGTTGGTCAGCCATGCCAGCGGGATGGGCATGAGCTTATTAAAATAAAAGTTGCACAAAGAGGAACGACATATTGTCCACATTGTCAGAAATGAAAATTAAAAAAATTGGTTTAACCGGCGGCATCGGCAGTGGCAAAACGACTGTCGCTAAAATTTTTGCTGAATTAGGTTATACGATTATCGATGCTGATCAAGTAGCACACGAGGTTGTAATGCCTGGCCGTTTTGAATTAGAAGAAATTAAGAATGCGTTCGGGATTTCTGTCATGAAAGGCGCCTCTTTGGACAGGAAAAAATTAGGCCAAATGGTTTTTGCCGATCCACGTGCTTTGAAGAAATTGAATGCTATCTTGCAGCCATCAATTAAGCAGCTGATGCAGATGCGCATGGAATTTTTGGAAAACGAGGGACGCGTCCATACGCTGATCGTTGATATTCCTTTGTTGTACGAGCGTCATTGGGAAAGGGATTTGGATGCAGTTATCGTTGTGGACGCTAATAAAAAAACACGTATTGACCGTATTATGCAGCGGGATCATCTTTCTCAACAGGATGCTGTTAACCGTATCGCTGCTCAAATGCCTTTGGCTCAAAAAGCTGCCATGGCAGATTTTGTGATCGAAAACACTGGCGATAAAGATGCCTTAAAACAATGCGTGCTACAATTTATTTCTGAAAATAGTTTACAAGCATGATCGAAAATACGACACAATTGAAGGCTTATTGGGATTTTAGCAGCCGGTCTGTATCATTAAGCCAACAATCTTTGCAGCGTTTAACGATGCTATATCTGCCCTTAATCGGCAGTGATGCGCTGGCTTTGTACCTGCAGCTGGCCGTTAATGGCCAGCAAAAAGGCCAACTAAACGATCTGCTGGATCGCCAGAATATTTCCTTGGCTGATTTTGATAATGCGAAAAAAAAATTAGAAGCCTGCGGACTGCTAGACAGTTATCTTCAAGGTGCTTCGCTCGCTTTTGATGTCAAATTGCCGCTATCGGAACAGGCATTTTTAAGTGACGACTTGCTGGCCAGTTTTTTTTATAGTCTTGTCGGACAGGACACTTTTTCTCAATTATTGGAAAAAACAAAACGGGACAATTTATCTCCTAGCGGTTTGAAGAGCAATGCTAATTTTTATGAAGCGTTTGGCAGCCTGCACTTACAAAATGTACCAGATCAGGATCGATTGGGTCGGGCTAAACAAACTGAAAAGGCGCCATTGCAGGCGGTTGATTTCAATTTTTCTTTGGTTGAACAGAACCTTAAGAAATATGGTGTTTCCGAACAGGAAGTTACCAAAGAACATAATTTTATCCTGGCTCAGCATTTGATCTATGGCTTTAACGAAGAACAACTGTTGGGATTGTTAGCTAAGTCGCTGTTAATTGATGATAAGACCATTGATCACGGCCTTTTTTTCCAGCAGCTTAATCAGTACAGACAGGCCGGCAAAACGCAGCCAGTGTTTGTTTTGCCACCATCGCCTCAAACAGAGCCTAGGACCAAGTTATCCGCCGATGAGCAAGCTTTAATTCAAGCAGCTAAAGAACTGCGGCCCTACGATTTTTTGGGACAGCTCAAGGCCGACAAGGGCGGTATCATCACCAGCTCAGAGCAAAAAATTCTGCAGCAGCTTTTGGATCTGGACCTTGCACCAGAAGTGATCAATATTTTGATTCACCAGGTTCTGATCGGGTTGGAATCCAGCAATCTGCCCGGTCCGCTTTCGCAAGCTATCGCGGATTCATTTCTACAAAGCAAGGTGAAAACGGCTCAAGATGCCGTTTTATCAATTAAAAACCGTCAGCAAAAGCAGTTGCAAAAACGCAGCTATAATAAAAAATCACCTCTTCAGAAAGAAAAGAAGATGAATTACGGCAACACTCAAAAAACGGATAATCAATTGGCCTCAGAGGCTTTGGCCAAGTACCAGCAGGAAAAGAAGGATAAATGACACTCGAAGACCTTTTAAAAAACTCTCAAGTTGCACAATTTGTTGCGGCACAGCACTTATCGGCTGATCGTGTGTTATTGGAGACTAACAGCGGTGTTCTGTCTGATTTTGTGGATCAATTAGCACACCCTTTATTTCCTGATTACCGTCCGGAGCTTGTTTTGCTGGATGGCAGAATTGATATTTTTTATCAGAAAACCACTGCGAGTCCTCAGGAAAACAGTCTCCGTATCGGTCAAGCGGCCAGTCTGTTCAAGGTGTCTTTTTCGGATTTTGAAATTGATGAGCAGCGTAACCAAGCTTTGATTGCAGCGATAAATTTTGCAGAAACATACGCTAAGACTAAAAAGTTTCACAAGGGGATTTATCTGTGGGGCAATTTTGGTGTAGGAAAAAGTTATTTGATGTCAGCGCTGCTTAATGAACTTGCCATGAAAAATATTAAAACGGCTTTTGTGAATTTTTCGGCTTTAATTACACGGCTGAATGATTTGCAGATGCTGGAAAAACAGCGGTTGATTCGACGAATTTCACAAGCTGAGGTGCTGGTGATTGACGATATCGGTGCCGGTGATTTAACCACTTGGGTAAGAGACAATGTGCTGGCAACTATTCTCGATAACCGAATGAATGATTTGCGGCCAACTTTTTTCACCTCCAATTTTGATATGAAATCACTTGAAGAACAGTATTTGGCTGTTGCGCGCGGCGTCTCTGAGCCAATTAAGGCAGCTCGCATTATTGAAAGAATCAAATTTTTGTCGGATCCGATTGAAATGGGTGGAAAGAGCCGCCGATAATCAATCTTATCAGTCAATATAAACTGTAAAAATCACCCGTGTCTTGTCGTCAACTTGGTATGAACATTCTGTCGAACGGTGTGTCTGCTGCTGGATTTCCTGTGCCAAAAATCCGGCTTCAAGAAAAAAAGAGGGTTCTTCAGTGGCTAAACGTCTGATTTTGATAATTTCACCACTTAAAAGCCAAGTCTCTTTGTCTTCCTTTTGAGACGAAATTTCAATGTCGCCCCAACCAGCAGCGTGAAAGAATTCCTGAATGCCGTTTAGGGTCTTAGTAAAGAATTGGCGGGCCACTTCCTTGCCGGCGTAATAAAGAATATCGTTGGCATCGTCGCTCAGGATGTCATTAAGGATACCGTCCCGGAGTAAAGCTAGTGAGAAGGCCGTTTGATTATTTGCAATTTCTGATAGATTTTTAAACGCGTCTTTTTTCACATCATTTAGTATAGCTTTTTGGCACTCAGCATAAAAGATTTTGAAACATTCTATACTGTAGGTATGGATAATCGTGGAATTGGATATATTGACTCAGGCTTGGGCGGATTAACTGTTGTCGCTGAAGCATTAAAACAAATACCGAATGAATCGGTCTATTTTGTCGGGGATGAAGCCCGCCTGCCGTATGGCCCGCGCCCACATGCCGAGATTGTAAAATTCAGTCTGCAAATGGCGGATTTTTTGGTTAAAAAACATGATATTAAAATCTTGGTGGTCGCCTGTAATACGGCTACCGCACAGGCTCTGCCGGATTTAAGGGCACATTTGTCGATTCCGGTCATTGGTGTGATTTATGCTGGCGCTATCAGCGGGATCAACGCAACGAGAAATCTGCATATTGATATTGTTGGGACTCAGTCCACTGTGGATTCAAAAGTCTATTACAATACCCTTAAATCCTTAAATGCCAATCTAATAGTTAGGCAAAAAGCACTGCCGGATTTCGTTCAGATGGTCGAACATGATTTAGCTGGCACCAAACAGGCTCAGGCGACTGTATACGAACAGCTGCATGACTGGGTGAATGAAACGGTTGACGGCCAAAAAGCAGATGCCTTGGTTTTGGGCTGCACGCATTTTCCGATTTTGACCAAAGAAATCAGTGAAGCTTGTGGTTCGGATGTCACGATTGTGGATCCGGCCATTGCGGAAATTGGGCAGGCGGTCGAGATTTTAAAAGCCGATGATGCTTTGCACGATTCGAAAAAAATCAATCCGCACAGTGAGGATACCTTTTATACTACGGGCAGCATTGACCGTTTTGCTAAATTTGCAAAACGCTGGCTAGGTAATGCTAACTTAACTGTCAAAGAGTTGAAAATTAATCAGCAAGGCCTTTTTGAATGAATTATTTAATTTTCAGCGATAGCCATGGCGATCGGGATACCTTTCAGTCGATTTTAGATTATGGCCGCCAAGATCCTCAGCTGGCAGCTGTTTTTTATAATGGGGATTCAGAATTTGACGCATCAGATCCTGTTTGGCAAGGTATTCACGCCGTCTTAGGCAACATGGATTATGATTCACGATATCTAGTGGAACAGGTTTACAAAAATCCTCAAGACCATCTTACAATTTATCAGACACATGGGCATTTGCAGCGGGTTGCATACGGTTTGACAGCTTTGAACCGGGACGCTGAGAAAGTTCATGCGGAGATTGTTCTTTTTGGGCACACGCACATTCCTTTTGCACAGATGCATGATAATAAGCTGTTTATCAATCCGGGTTCGACGAGTTTTCCAAGAGGTCCGCAGCGCAAAATAGGCGGCACTTTTGCCATATTAAAGGCCAACCCAGCGTTTTTCCAACTTGATTTTTACACGCGGGATTTTCAGAAAATTACCGCTTGGGCACACAGATTTTCAAGATAATCAGTCAAAAAACTAGGTATAATAAAGGCAACAAGAGGAGGAAACATGGAACTTGGTCAAATAGCCGCACTGATTGCCGCAATTGCGTTTGCCATTCTGGTCATTGCGATCGTCGTTGTTTTAATTTCAATTAATCGGACTGTGTTAATTTTAAAAAAGCACATCGAACCAATCGCAAGCGACGTCGACCAGATGACCTCAACCACAAAGTCGCTGCTTAAGGATATGACCAGCAAAGTTGCTCGTTTGGATCCAGTTGTGCAGGCAACAGCAGATTTAGGTTCAACTGTTAGTCATTTTACAGACAAGATTAATAAAAAGAAAACCGAAGTTGTCGATAAGAAGACTAAAGTCAAGAAAATGGTAAGCGGACTTGCAGATTCGGCAATTAAATCAGGCGTGCTTTTCACGGTCGGCCAAGCAGCTCTGAATCGTTTCAAAAAAAGTCGTGCAAGGAAAGGATAAAAGATGGCAAAAGGATTAATAGCAGGAATATTGGCAGGTGCTGCGGCTTATGCCGCTTTTAAGGCATTGCCGCAAGCAAAACAGGAAGAATTGACGCGCAAAGCTAAGGAAGCTGGCAGCAAATTGAAAGATTTGGGTTATGATGCCGCTTATGCCGGTGCTGATTTAGCTGGTGATTTGACAGAAAAGGCCAAAAATAAGGTCGGCGAATTAGATGAGCAGTTGAAGAACTCTAAATATGCCGATAGTTATCAAGACCTGAAAGATAAGGCTGGCGACTTTGCTGAAAAGGCCTCCCCATATTTAGAAAGAGCTAAAGATACAGCAGGTGATTTGTTAGACAAAGCTGCGCCCTATACAGAAAAAGCCAGAGAAGCCATGACGCCTTATGTGGAAAAAGCTAAGGAAACCGTTGATGATCTGCGCCAGCACTTTTCTAAAGAAGATATCGATTTAGAAGAAGACGATGCCCTAAAAGACGATCTAACCAAAGATACGCCGGCACCAGACAAAAGCGACGACGATACAAAAGACAAATAATAATTTAGCAGCTAGGACTTGATCCTAGTTTTTTTGTAACGAAAATTAAATAAGAATTGTAAGCGTTTGTAATCTCTTTTAATTATCGTTATGATTATTTATACTAGGTAGAAGTGATGTCAGAAAATAAGCAACCAACAATTTACGATGTATCCGAAAGAGCCGGTGTCAGCTTAGCTACGGTCAGTCGTGTCGTTAATAATAACGGCAAAGTTAAGGAAGAAACAAGAAGGAAAGTCCTTAAAGCAATCAAAGAGTTGAATTACCGTCCTAATGCCATGGCAAAGGGATTGGCTAGTTCTAAAACAACGATGGTGGGCATGATGGTACCTGATTTGACAGATTTGTATTTTGCTGAATTGGCACAAGGTATTGATGCTGTTGCTAAAATTTACAACTATTCGGTCTCTTTGTCTGTTTCGGATAATAATCCCACTGCTGGGAAAGAGGCTTTTGAGACTTTGATGTCTCAGCATGTAGACGGGATAGTCTATATTGGCAACCAGACTTCTCAAGAAATGTTCGACTTATTGAAGAGCTCGCCAGTACCAGTCGTGTTCGCCGGTTCGGTTGCACAAGATGGTAAACTGCCATCGGTTAATATCGATTACGTTCAGGCTTTTCAACAGGCTGGCAATATTTTGAAACAGCATTTGTCAGACACACAAATTGCGCTTGTCGATAATCCTGGAGAAAGCGGCTTGTCTGCGTTGAGGCAGCAGGGTTTTCTGAAGGCTGTCAGCAAGGGCAAAATATACGAGTCAGAGGACGATTACCGTTCTGGCTATAATCTCGCCCATCATTTGTTGGAAGACGGCATAAAGGGCGTTATCGTCGGCGAGGATGAACCTGCGATTGGTATTTTGAATTATATGCTGGATAATCATGTGCAAGTACCAAATGATTTTCAGATTATTTCGTCAAACGACACCAAACTTGTCAAAATGACACGACCGGCCGTTTCATCGGTTACACAGCCGAAATTTGATATCGGTGCTGTGTCGATGCGCCTGTTGACCAAGCTCATGTCTGGCGATCCTGTTGATGATCCGACTGTTATTCTGCCTCATGAATTTGTTCTTAAAGATACAACTCTTTAAAAAATGCTTGCAAATTTATTTAGATTCCTATAAAATATTTCTTGTTGCTGTTAAGCAATGCCCCTTTAACTCAGCTGGTTAGAGTAGGGGATTTTTAATCCCAAGGTCCCCGGTTCGAATCCGGGAGGGGGCACTAGGTGCAAATCTGGTGTCCTTGGGAATAACCGCCGTCATGGCGGTTTTTTTGTGCCTAAATGCCGGTATAAAAAGGTTTGTGGACACTCATTGCTTACTCATAGCATGCCAATAAATGCCAATAAATGCTACTAACTTTTGCCACATTTGCCACAAATTTGCCACACTAAAATAATGCCATAGCTTTAGTATTCTCTTCGCTTCTTTTTGTCTCTAGCAAATGAGCATAGACCCTCTCTGTCACTAATAAATTTGCGTGTCCTAATCTTTCTGATACATATTGCATAGAAATGTTATTTGCAAGCAAAATAGAGGCATGGGTGTGCCTTAAAGCATGGAAAGTCACTTTTTTAATGTCTAATTCCGTACATATTTTTTTTAAATCTTTATTTATCCCGTTTGAAGAAATTTCAAACAGTCTCTTGTCTTTATGTTGATACTTTCTATAAAAACCAAACCAGTCCTTTGGCATTGTGATAATTCTGTTGGATTGTTTATTCTTTGTTTCTTTATCAAGGCCGGTTAAGCTATCCACAGATTTATTAATGGATATGGTCAGGCTATTTGTATCTATATCGCTATCAATTAAAGCCCTTAGCTCACCAAAACGTGTGCCTGAATAAATACCTCAAAATACCTGTCAGAATCATAAAATTGCTCATAGATAGGTTTTTTGAGCAATAATTAATTAATTTATTAGCATCTTCTATTTCCAAAAACTTATCATCGATGTCTTTTTGTGTTTCGTTATTATAGACAATATTTAATCGTTTTGTAGGATCGAGGATAATATCATGATCTATCAAAGCATCTTTCAAACATGCAGTAATATGGCCCTTTCTTTTTGAAACGGTTTCTTTAGAATGATTCGCACCATATTCATTTAAAAAGGTTTGAAAAGTATCTCGGTCAAATTTGTTCAAACTGACATCGGGCAAATATCGCTTAATAACAGAGAGCGTATTTTGGTATTGGTGCAAAGTGACATCTGTTCGGTTGGCTTTATATTTGTTAAACCAAGCTTCAAAATAATCGGCTAACAAGATATTCTTGCTTTTTTTCTGTATGCTGGCCAAAAGTTGAGGGTTAAATAATGACTAATATGATGGATATTGTTGTTTCAATTGCCGTGGCTGCTGTTCCGATTATTGGCGGCTACCTGGTTAAATTTCTGACAAGTAATAAAAAGCTCATGTCGCTGATGTCCTGGATGGATGTCATTGCCCACGATGCTGTGATCGTCATCCAAAAGCTCGGCGTTGATACTTACCTGGAAGGGCAGCTGAAAAAAGTCCAAAGCCTTTGATTGGGCCAAACAGGCATTAAAGATTCTAGGCTTTAACGATGTTGACGAAACATTGTTAAAGAGTGCAATTGAAAAACAGTACGCTGCTTTAATTACTGACTTGAATCAAGTCTATCCACAAAAGACGTTAGAACAGGCACAAGCTGAACAAGCTGCTGCTAAAGCTAAAGTACAAGCCGATCAAAAGGCAGCTAATGAAAAAGCCAAAGCCGATGCATTGGCAGCTGCACAAAAAGCAGTTACAGATGCACAGGCTCACTTGCAAGAACTGCAGACTGCTAAATAATTAAATAAGCAAATTAAAATCCATCGGATTTATTTCCGGTGGGTTTTTGTTGCACTTGAATTGTAAATTCGTCGCTTAAATTGTATGCGGCACAGCTCTTTGCTATACTTGCGAATGAGGTGGAAGACACATGGAGCTCCGCATTGAACCGGTAACGCATGATAATTTTCGAGCAGTAATGGCGTTGACTGTTTCGCCGAGTCAGTGTTCATATATTGAGCCTAACGCTAAATCGCTAGCGGAAGGGCAGTACGATCCGCAGTTTGATTGGCATCCGTTTGCTTTAACACGTGACGGGGCTGTCGTTGGGTTTACAATGATTGGTGCATTCAATGCCTCAAAAAAATATATTTGGCTTGACCGTTTCATGATAGATGCGAACCAGCAACATCAGGGACTGGGTGCACAATTTTTGGTCTTGCTCAAGGCATTTATTCCAGCACACTGGCCTGTCCGAGACATTGTGTTAAGTTACTCGGCAGATAATGTAGTCGCAAAACAACTATATCTGAGTCAAGGGTTTGTGCTGTCGCCATTGTATGATGGAGACGATCCAATGATGGTTTACCATATCGAGTAGTTTCACGAAAACTAAGCAGGCTGTGATTGATGCACAAGCAAAAGTTGCTGAATTAAGTAAATAAAGATTAAAAATACCCACTGGCTTAATTACTGGTCGGTATTTTTTGTTCAGACAAGAATATTTAATGTGGTTTTTGATGTTGCTGATATAATGATCACAGTTACTTCAGCAAAACATGAAAGGAGGCTTACAATATGGCTTTAACTGTAGCTATTGACACCGATGTTTTGGCACACTACGTTACTAATTCTCATGTTCAATTGGGAACATTGAAACATAAAGTTAAAAATATTAATTTATTTCTTGAAGGAAATAAGCAGCCAACCTTTAACCAAGTTTCTGATATTGCAAAAGCAATAAATATTCCTACTGGGTTATTATTGCTGTCCCAGCCCATTGAGCTGATAACTGACAAGACTAAATTTCGTACTGCTAATTCTGAACCAATAATGGATATGAGTGATGAATTGAGAGATACGATACTGGAAATAGAATCAAAACAAGATTTTTTGCGCAATGAAATTGAAGAAGTATTGACTTTTGTTGGTCAATATTCTCTTGAAACCAATAAAAATGAAATTATATCAACTGTAAATTCAGCTCTTGGTCTAAAGAAGGCCGATGCTAAAATCAAAAAAAGCATCTTACAAAATCCAATAAAATATTTTAGAAACAAAATTAACGATATGGGTGTTTTTGTTTTCTTTAATGGAAAAGTTGGAGATAATACGCACCGCCCTTTAGACACACATGAATTTAGAGGATTTGTGCTAAGTGATAGCAAAGCACCAATGATCTTTATTAATCAAACAGATAGTAAGAATGGGCAATTATTTACATTGGTACATGAATTTGTTCACTTATTTCTGGATGCAGATGAAATTTTTAACGTTGTTGAGACGAAGGATTATCATTTTGATCCTTTAGAGGCTCTTGTCAATAGCGTTACCGCAGAGGTTCTGGTTCCCAAGAGAGAACTCTTTCAATATAAAACAATTGATATCGATGAGCTGGTTAAGCACTTCCCAGTTAGCAAATTCACCATCGCTAGAAGATTGCTTGATTTGAACTTAATTGATAAAAATTTCTACAATCAAAAGATTGATGAATTGAACAATAGCCTGCAACAAAATATCAAGCATGCGAAAAAACCAGGTGGTGACTACAATAATAATCTGACGTTCAGAATTGACAAGATGTTCGCTGGCTATGTAAATAATGCCGTGCAAGAAAATAGAATAACGACAACAGATGCAATTAATATCTTAGGTGTTGGATATAAAGGCTATAAAACTTTGCAAAAGAGTATAAATCAATGACAAAAAAATATATTCTGGATTCAAATATTTATATTGATTTTTACGATAGGTACTATGCTGTAGGCTATTTTCCTAGTTTTTGGTCTGAGGTTCCAAATTTTTTAAATGACCAAGTCGTTATCCCTAAGGTAGTTTTAGATGAACACTATCAAGATCCGTGGTTTCGGAATTGGATAACTAATAATTATAAAAACCAGCTGATTGATGAGAGATTATATACCAATGAATGGCAGCAAATTCTAGGTTATCTCACTCAGAGCCCTCTGTATAAAGATGTGGCTGTAACCGATCCTAAGCAAGGATGGGCTAACTCTTTTATAGCTGATGGCTGGATTATTGCCATTGCGCTTAGGAACGAGTATACAATAGTTACGGACGAGTTAAGGGATCCCAAGCTACGAACAACTCAAACTGGAACAAAAAATGCTAAGATTCCAGATATTTGTGATCATTTCGGAGTTAATTGTATTAATAGAAATGATTTTTTCAATGCGATAGGCTTAAAAGTATAATTACATCAACATTTGCCAATAAGAACACGTGTTCGTATACTATTCCCATGCTAACCAATAAACAACTTGTTTCTATTAAGATGCGTAACCTGATTAATCTCACAGGTGATCTGAATCGCAATAGTGTTTCTAGCATGCGTTACGATGATCTGCTGAAATTGTGTGGTCTGGATGAACTGGATTTTTTAAAAGTGCTTCAACAACGAACCAAAGACCGAGAACACAGCGGAACTTTGGTTATGGTATCATTGTAAGCGGATACATGAGTATCCACCTCAACTAGTCTGATAATGCCCGGAGAAATCCGGCTATTTTTTATGACTTTGGTTTATACTCTAAAACAAGGTGTTTTTCACCGAAAGAAATATTGGCCTATACAAATGCCCTTGATCGAGTTCGAGGGTGTTTTTTGTGTGATAATTTTGTTATATCATTATTTTTTTGTAGAAAGGATTCATCCGTGGTAAAGGCAACATATCGGTCACAAAGTCGAGGTAGTATGCATACTGCCGAGTTTTATGAGCGAAGAGAAGCTGATCCAAAATGGGCCGCTGATTACCAAGCCGTTAGAGAACAGATTAAACAGGAACGTCTAAACACATTTTTATTCATAATCTTTTTGATGGCTGGTATTGAGTTGGCGGCCATTATCGGTATTATTATCTATCGATTGCTAAACAATGAGACGCCGTTACAACCCGGCTGTTACCTAGATCTGTTTTTAAGGGAGATATTTGGGCTTTGATTAGGTTGATGAAACAACGGGAAATCCCTGACGACTGGTATTGGCTACTTGTATAAATGAATTAAATGAGCTATAAAATATCTGGGTACGTAAGTACCCACTTCAAACTTGAAAACTCTTTATTCAATCATTGGCGCCCAGAGAAATCTGGGTGTTTTTTTAATTAATCTTCTTTTATTCGTATAAATATTTTAGTAGGGTAAAACCCCTATTAAAAAGAGAATAAATAACATGACGATAAATTTTGCAGATTTAGCCTATGACTTAGAAAAAGTGGGCACACTGAGCACTCGCTATGACTTTCTTTGGTGGTTTCAATTAGCAGAGAAGAAAGAAGATCTCATCTTGCTTATTGAAAAAGATTTTAGACAAGGCCACATGGCCTGTACAACAGAGAAAGAATTAAGGCAGGCTCTTGACCAGATTGAAGAGAAGATCAGAACAGACCACTTTCAAGGCACTTTTAGAAAACGGGCCAGGCAAGGTATAGTG
>NZ_JANJQP010000006.1 GCF_025758695.1 Oenococcus kitaharae
TTGCTGACAAGGAGCCGCGGAAAAATAAAAGCAGGCACAAAAAAACACCCTTTCGGGTGCCTTGGCATCGCATCGACCTAATCTTGCAACAGGCGTTCCTGTAACTACTTTGGGCCCTGGCAAGCTTAACGACTGTGTTCGGAATGGGAACAGGTGTGGCCTTGCCGGAATCAACACGACACTCAGTACTTGCGCACTGATAACCGAATAGTAATTTATCTCTGTTAAAAAAGCAATTGAACCAAACCACTTACTTGGTTAAGTCCTCGACCTATTAGTACTAGTCCGCTCCGTACATCGCTGCACTTCCACTTCTAGCCTATCTACCTGATCGTCTCTCAGGGGTCTTACTTCAAAGAATGGGAAATCTCATCTCGAGGTTAGTTTCTCACTTAGATGCTTTCAGCGATTATCTAATCCATACGTAGCTACCCAGCAGTGCTCTTGGCAGAACAACTGGTACACCAGAGGTATGTCCATCCCGGTCCTCTCGTACTAAGGACAGATCCTCTCAAATTTCCTGCGCCCACGACGGATAGGGACCGAACTGTCTCACGACGTTCTGAACCCAGCTCGCGTACCGCTTTAATGGGCGAACAGCCCAACCCTTGGGACCGACTACAGCCCCAGGATGCGATGAGCCGACATCGAGGTGCCAAACCTCCCCGTCGATGTGGACTCTTGGGGGAGATGAGCCTGTTATCCCCGGGGTAGCTTTTGTCCGTTGAGCGATGGCCCTTCCATACGGAACCACCGGATCACTAAGTCCTACTTTCGTACCTGCTCGACTTGTCAGTCTCACAGTCAAGCTTGCTTATGCCTTTACACGCTACGAATGATTTCCAACCATTCTGAGCAAACCTTTGAGCGCCTCCGTTATCTTTTAGGAGGCGACCGCCCCAGTCAAACTGCCTGCCAGACACTGTCTTCGATCAGGATAACTGATCAGAGTTAGAACGTTCATACAACAAGGGTAGTATCTCAAGGGTGACTCAATCGAAACTAGCGTTCCGACGTCAAAGTCTCCTACCTATCCTGCACATGCAGCACAAACATTCAATATCAAGCTACAGTAAAGCTCCACGGGGTCTTTCCGTCCTGTCGCGGGTACCCAGCATCTTCACTGGAATTTAAATTTCACCGAGTCTATTGTTGAGACAGCGCCCAAATCATTACACCTTTCATGCGGGTCGGAACTTACCCGACAAGGAATTTCGCTACCTTAGGACCGTTATAGTTACGGCCGCCGTTCACTGGGGCTTCAATTCAGACCTTCGCCAAAGCTAAGTCCTCCTTTTAACCTTCCAGCACTGGGCAGGTGTCAGCCCCTATACTTCATCTTACGATTTTGCAGAAACCTGTGTTTTTGATAAACAGTTGTTTGGGCCTATTCGCTGCGGCTGATATAAAATCAGCAGTCCTTCTTCCGAAGTTACGGACTCATTTTGCAGAGTTCCTTAACAATAGTTCACTCGCTCACCTTAGTGTTCTCCACTCGAGTACCTGTGTCGGTTTGCGGTACGGGCAATATTTTCTTCCTACGAAACTTTTTTCAGCAGCGTGAACTCACACAATTTCCAAGTAAACTTGGTACCTTCACAGCTTATCCTCAGTACAAAAGCATTTGACTCTCATACAGACTAACCGCTTAAAACCACAATCCAATCGTGGCCTGTGTTATCCTTCTGCGTCCTTCCTTCGGCAATTCAATATTGGTACAGGAATATCAACCTGTTGGCCATCGACTACGCTTTTCAGCCTCGCCTTAGGTCCCGACTAACCCCCCGCGGACGAGCCTTCCGGGGGAAACCTTACTCATTCGGTGGATAGGATTCTCACCTATCTTTCGCTACTCATACCGGAATTCTCACTAGTTAACGCTCCACATGTCCTCACGATCATGCTTCATCGCCTTAACTACGCTATCCTACCATGCTTACGCATCCACAGTTTCGGTAATATGCTTAGCCCCGGTACATTATCCGCGCAAGAGCACTCGACTAGTGAGCTATTACGCACTCTTTAAAGGGTGGCTGCTTCTGAGCCAACCTCCTAGTTGTCTATGCACCTTCACAACGTTTTCCACTTAGCATATATTTAGGGACCTTAACTGGTGATCTGGGCTGTTCCCCTTTTGACGATGGATCTTATCACTCACCGTCTGACTCCTGCACATACTTATCTGGCATTCGGAGTTTATCTGATTTTGGTAACCCTTGAAGGGCCCCTAGACCAAATAGTGCTCTACCTCCAGTAAGCTCATTGCAAGGCTACACCTAAATGTATTTCGGATAGAACCAGCTATCTCCGAGTTCGATTGGAATTTCACCGCTATCCACAGTTCATCGAAGGGTTTTTTAACACCCACTCGTTCGGTCCTCCAGTAGGTATTACCCCACCTTCAACCTGACCATGGATAGGTCACTCGGTTTCGGGTCTACAACTACGTACTGATTCGCCCTATTCAGACTCGCTTTCGCTACGGCTCCGGTCTTTGCACCTTAACCTTGCACGCAATCGTAACTCTCCGGTTCATTCTACAAAAAGCACGCTCTCAGCCATTAACGGCCTCGAACTTCTTGTAAGCACACGGTTTCAAGAACTATTTCACTCCCCTTCCGGGGTTCTTTTCACCTTTCCCTCACGGTACTTGTCCACTATCGGTCACTAGTTAGTATTTAGCCTTGGGAGATGGTCCTCCCAGATTCCGACCCAATTTCACGTGCTGGGCCGTACTCAGGATCCTGATTAGAGAGCTACAGATTTCGCCTACAGGACTATCACCTGCTATGGTGCAGTTTCCCAACTGCTTCGGCTATCTGCAGCCTTTGTAACTCAACATCAGTCCTACAACCCCTGGATGCAAGCATCCAGGTTTGGGCTCTTCCGCGTTCGCTCGCCGCTACTAACGGAATCGAAATTTCTTTATTTTCCTGCTGCTAATGAGATGTTTCAGTTCACAGCGTTTTGCCTCAAATAACCTATGAATTCAGTTAAATGATGATCATTAAGACCGGGTTGCCCCATTCGGAAATCCTCGGGTAAGCTTACTTACAGCTAACCGAGGCATATCGTAGTTAGTCACGTCCTTCATCGCCTTCTAGTGCCAAGGTATCCACCATGCGCCCTTATTAACTTAACCTGGAATCTTTCGATTCGCGATTAACCAATAAAAATTATGAGATCTGTCTCCAGATTTTATTAGCGGTCATTTTAAAAATGACATTTTTATCGAAGTGAATTTCTCGGTTCAATTTACCTCGTGTCGATGTCGATAGACACGAGGATTTTAATTAACAAGAAATTAAATTACTATTCAGTTATCAATGTACAATTGACGGCCAAAGCCGCCAATGGAGAATATCGGGTTCGAACCGATGACCCCCTGCTTGCAAAGCAGGTGCTCTCCCAGCTGAGCTAATTCCCCAGTTGCTTAGTTTCAGGGCGGCGCTCTGAAAACCGAACAGAACTCAAACAAATAAATCTGATATCTAAATCAGTGTAGTTTCCGATTATCCTTAGAAAGGAGGTGATCCAGCCGCAGGTTCTCCTACGGCTACCTTGTTACGACTTAATCCCAGTCATCGATCTTACCTTAGGCACCGGCCTCTAAAAGTTAGCCAAGCGACTTTGGGTACTTCCGACTCCCATGATTTGACGGGCGGTGTGTACAAGACCCGGGAACGTATTCACCGCGACATGCTGATTCGCGATTACTAGCGATTCCGCCTTCGTGGAGTCGAGTTGCAGACTCCAGTCCGAACTGAGAGAAGTTTTAAGAGATTAGCTTGCCGTCACCGGTTCGCAACTCGTTGTACTTCCCATTGTAGCACGTGTGTTGCCCAGGCCATAAGGGGCATGATGATCTGACGTCGTCCCCACCTTCCTCCGGTTTATCACCGGCAGTCTCATTAGAGTGCCCAACTGAATGCTGGCAACTAATAACAAGGGTTGCGCTCGTTGCGGGACTTAACCCAACATCTCACGACACGAGCTGACGACGACCATGCACCACCTGTATCCAATGTTCCGAAGAAAAGCTTTCATTACAAAAGCGGTCATTGGTATGTCAAGGCCTGGTAAGGTTTTTCGCGTATCTTCGAATTAAACCACATGCTCCACCGCTTGTGCGGGTCCCCGTCAATTCCTTTAAGTTTTAGCCTTGCGGCCGTACTCCTCAGGCGGGGTGCTTAATGCGTTAGCTACGTCACTAGGAGGCGGAAACCTCTTAACAACTAGCACCCATCGTTTACGGTATGGACTACCGGGGTATCTAATCCCGTTTGCTACCCATACTTTCGAGCCTCAACGTCAGTTACGATCTAGCAAGCCGCCTTCGCCACTGGTGTTCTTCCACATATCTACGCATTTCACCGCTACACATGGAGTTCCACTTGCCTCTATCGCACTCAAGTAAACCAGTTTCCAATGCAGTTCCGGAGTTAGGCTCCGGGATTTCACATCAGACTTAATCAACCGTCTGCGCTCGCTTTACGCCCAATAAATCCGGATAACGCTCGGGACATACGTATTACCGCGGCTGCTGGCACGTATTTAGCCATCCCTTTCTGGTAAGGTACCGTCAAGCCGGAAACTTTCTCTGAATCCGGTCATTCTTCCCTTACAACAGTGCTTTACGACCCGAAAGCCTTCATCACACACGCGGCGTCGCTCCGTCACACTTTCGTGCATTGCGGAAAATTCCCTACTGCAGCCTCCCGTAGGAGTTTGGGCAGTGTCTCAGTCCCAATGTGGCCGGCCAGTCTCTCAACTCGGCTACGCATCATGGCCTTGGTAGGCCATTACCCTACCAACTAGCTAATACGCCGCAAGACCATCCTTTAGCGATCCAAAAGGACCTTTTAAACTAAGAACATGAGTTCAAAGTTGTTACGCGGTATTAGCATCTGTTTCCAAATGTTATCCCCCACTAAAGGGCAGGTTTCTTACGTGTTACTCACCCGTTCGCCACTCTAGTCATTGTCAGCCGTCACTCCGAAGAGATCAGGTTAACGGCTAGCGTACGACTTGCATGTATTAGGCACGCCGCCAGCGTTCATCCTGAGCCAGGATCAAACTCTCATTTTAAAAGTTTGAACTTAGCGTTCACATGAATTACTGACTGTTTGTTTTACCAAACGTTAAATAATTTATTGTTGTTACTTACGAATTGACTTCGCAAATTAATTAATTTTGTTTGTTCTTACATAGTAAGAACAAAACCCTACACAATTTGTTTGTCTTTGTTCTGTTCAGTTTTCAAAGTGCTGCGTCACTTGCAAAAGCAACTTTTATATCATGCCAGAGAATCAAACGAATGTCAAGCTTTTTTTCAATCAATCTTGATCGTTTCAAGCAGCCAAACGCTCGCTCCCGAGCTGACTTAAATATCTTACAACCCCTGCACGCGAAGGTCAAGGGAATTTTTCAAAAAAATAAAAAACCCGCTTCTCAGCGAGTCAA
>NZ_JANJQP010000007.1 GCF_025758695.1 Oenococcus kitaharae
AATGCATCCTTCACATTAAAGTTATTGTCTATTGGATAGTTTGTTTGCAAACCAAAAGCTATACAAAAAATAGCTAGTGGCCAAAGTATCTTCTTAAGTCGAACCGTATGTATCATCATCCCATTATGTTATATGAATTTCGTGTTCAAGTTTCACCGTCTTTAACAAAATATTACATTATCAAAATCAAGGCTGACCAATGCGGCTCAGCATATCCCAGTCAAAATCGTTACCATAAAATAAATCTAAATCTATTGGCCCACCATAGCCGTCTAGGCTCCCATGACTAGTATATTGAAAAATAGTTGGCGTCATCCAAGCACCAAAATCAGAATCATCGGTCCAAGGCTCACTCTGATATCCGGTCTCATTATCATCGGCGTATTGAGCCATCCACAGTCCATAGTTTTTGGCGATAGCGCTCCAGTCATAGTCATGAATGACACTTTTAGACATATAAATGAGAGGGCGAATACCTGTTTCTCGATATACTTCATCTAGCCAAGTTTTAGCCCAAGACGGGCCCTGAGGTAATGCATCACTTTCCCAATCCAAAACTAATAAGCTTTGCCCATTCAAATAGGGACGAACTGCATTCACAAAAAAATGAGCTTGATCCAATGCATTTCCGACAGTTGCAAAATGATATAACCCTAATTTTTTACCAGTATTTTGCGCGTCATGCCACTGATGATCCATATAAGGATTTGTATAATAGTCCCCTTCAGTCGCTTTAATAATCGTAAAATCTCCAGCCACTTGTTGACTGGAGATACCGGACTGATAGCTAGATACATCGAAACCATTGAGTTGAGTCACAATCTGTGATG